>NZ_CAKMMF010000005.1 GCF_927798095.1 Paenibacillus plantiphilus
CCCAACCCATCCACCCTTTGGGGTGCTACCTTGCTTCACTTGGCCTTTTGTTGGCGTTTGGTTTGGCTTGATCCAGCCACTGTTGGATGACTTGCCCGAACTCAAACCATACTGTTTCGCCAACCCCGTCCTCTACGGGCTTCTTGCTCCACAAGCCCTCCCCAACGTAGTCAATGGAGATCGTTGCACATGGGCGCTGCCATATCTTCCGATGCATTCCCGCCGCGCTGCTCCGAACCCCTACCTTTTTGCATCGGAACCCTTGGAACATAGGGGTTCGTGGGGGAGTAAGAAGCTGGAGTGATTGGATTTCTTACAGTGAGAATCCGGTGGCTGTCGGCGAGGAGTAAGAGCCAAGAGGCCGCGTCGGACGCGGATTTGAGGGCTGTGACAGGTTGGGAGCAACTGACCTGTTGCGGCCCTCTTTGGGCTTTTCTGTCAACAGCTTGCAAACAAGAACTTACTGAAAACAATTGCAGGAACCCCGGAGCCAGCCACAGTTAGGCAGTCGGGTCAAGGGGTTGTTGAATGCTTGTCGTTTTCGCTTGTGGCCATTCACAAACAGGCGCGGCACAGCTTTTCGTGCAGAGCAAGTGGACGATCACCTTTGGGAGCAAACCTTCCCAGCTTTCCAAGCCAACGGGAATACATTTCCGTTTTTCGAAAGGCTATTCCCCGTCGTCGTCCTCCAGCGGTCGATATTCTCCGGTTGCTTTGCTATGTCGAATTATAGAGAGTGGTCATTAAACTAAAGAGCAGAGCTTAGACGTTTATGAACAAATGAGGTTTTATAGTATTATATGTAATTATGAGTTGTGAAATAAATGGATTATTTGAAAATGGGGGATTCAAAATATGACACGTAAAATTCAACTAATGGAAACCTACGTAAATATCGACTTTGGAAACTCACCCTTATTAAAATTTCATAAAGAGTTGCAAATTCCATACTCTTCAATCAAGGGAATAACAACAGGTAGACCGATACCAAATGCTTTTAAACTATTTGGTCTTTTATTAGGAGGAATGAGAAATGGGTTATTTAGATCAAATGGTGGTTATCAACTGCACATTTTTGAAAATGAGATTGAAACTCTTCATTTAGATTTGAATAGCTTTAAAGTTGGTAAGTTCAAAATATCAAAGTTGATCATTGGTGTTGAAAATCCTGAAGAAATAAGTAAAAATATTTCCGAAAGAGTGAACTGATAATTTGTTGATGAACTGTTCTTTGAACTAACGTCGAACGATAGTTGAATGGGGTGATTGAGAGCCATCATCTACTTGATGGCTCTCTCCATTAACATACCGGCTCTAATTTATTAACATCTTGGCTCTCATTCATTAACTCAGTGGCTCTATTACTCCGAAATATTCACAAACTGAATTGCCGACGGCAAACAACCATTCAGCAATTTGCAAACAGCCCCCATCCGTCGAGCTAATTGGAGTTACAAATTTAGAGCGTAATCATTTACAACAACTATTGGAGGACCTAACATCCAATTCAATGATTTACAAAGAGTTTATTAAGGGGCAGCAGGTGTATCTACTTAATTCATTACTAAAAAGTTATTTACTCGAAGAAAAGCGAATACCAGGAGGTGAGTACAATAGATTACTTCAACGTAATCGAACATTTAAGCTCTTCGACAAAGAAATACCGGAGGAACAAGCATTCAACTTTGGTCTAAAAACCATTATCAATAAGAATGAAATTATGTCATTTAACATGTCTATCGATCTACTAGAGAACATTGAAGGATCGGAAGATCATATGGAAGTCATTAATAAACTATATCCGGGTAACTATTTGCTACCCCTCTACAAATCATTAATTCATATACGTAGAGATAGAACGGGTTTTTCTATATACAACGAAATAAATACGGAGTTTGTTCATGCTTCGAATTTCGTTAACTATGATGAGCTGAAAGTAATGTTAAATGTATGGAAATCACTGTTGTATATGGTTATTGGGAAATATGATGATGTCATACACGATATCGACTATATTAACTCTTACTCTAACGAGCATCAAAGTCTACTATCTATGTTAAAGGGCGCAGCGCTAAGCAAGAAAGCAACAGAGGAGTACGCTTCACAACGTTATACTCGCCATGATGACTTTCGATATGAAGCAAATGAGCTTTTTTTGAGTAGCATTTCGGACTTTATGTCTAGGCCGTATTTCTTCTTTGTAAAGAGAAATATACTAAGTTGCTATCACTCGAATTCAAGGCATTTGAAGAATCAAAACCCAGAGTATAAGGATTTCTCTTTTGTCACAGACTTTAACCTAATAAGAACTCTCTATTTCTAGCCCGCCGGTACGCCATTATAATTCGAAAGCTGGAGCGATTGGATTAGCTATGAGGGAAATCCGATTGCAACGGGTGAAGAGTAAGAATTACGAGACCGCGTCGGACACGGTTTTGGGGGCTGTGACAGGTGGTGAGCATGTGACCTGTTGCAGCCTCTTCTGTGCCTTCTTGCAAGCAGTTGCAGCACTTGCTCCTTCTGGAAAGAGCCGATCATGTCCTCTTTGACCTGTTGCAGCTTGATATGGGACGAGAGATCGGTTTGCTGGTAGCCTTCGGTTTCCTTTGCTCGAGGAAGACGTTGAAGTAATAATCGAACGGATGATGCAAGGTGACCAGAGCGGAAGTCAGCCGTTCACGAGTTGCTGTGGATTGTATCATATGAAATCGCTCCTCTCTTTCTTTTATAGGCAACTTTTTATTTTGACGACCCGTCTAATTATTGAAAAGAAACGGAATGGAGACTAGATACGAAATGATAGTAAGGACTAGAGTGTTCCTTGGTGTGCTTGCTGCTCTACTACTCCTGATAATGGCGGTTGCATGCCAGAAGGGTGATCAGGTTCGCAAAGGAGAGCAGCATTTAAACGTGGTATCGTCTCCGCAACACCCGACGACGAATGATACAAACGAAAGTGGTGTCTCGTCGGAAATTAAGATCATCAAACCGGTGGTCATTGCGGAAGGAACCACGGAACTGAACGGGGACGGGACGAAGGAAACGATTCTCGTATGGCTGATGAAAGGAAAGGAAGTCACCGATCCTAATCCGGGACCGTTTCAAGGGACGTTTCTACAGGGACAATTCGAGGTGGTAGCTACTGCAGCGGATGGCAAAGAACTGGCTAGATTTGGATTGAACGATGCCTTCGACGGTGGGGAATTGAGTTTTCGCAAAGACAAACCTTTTATGCTTCTGTTCGACGATTATAATGGTGATGGATTTCCGGATTTTACAATCGGACAGTGGGGGGGCAGTAATGGGAATATCTACTCAATGATGACAATCGACCCGAATGGTTTTCGCATTTTGGAAAAGAACATCTATTCTTCTGATCATCGGGCATCCATCCGGTATCGAAAAGTTGGAGACCATGCGTTTGTCAACCAGTATTATGATCAAGAAAAGGGAAGTCTGGATGTCATTTATCGTTGGAAGGACGGAACCTTTAGCCTGGATGCTCCCGTCAGAGCGAAGGAAGTCCATCCGGCTGGCATGGAGGAAGGGGAAGTTGCGGAAAAGACAGTTAGGCTACGGCCGAACTCCTCGCCACAGTGACGCTGTCGTTCGGCCCTGATTAATCAAGCTCAGATTAAAATGGGACTGTCAACATAATATCGACCTATTCCTAGATCCTCTGGGAATAGGTTGGACAACCGTTATTTCGTACAGCAAATAGGCGGCAACCCGATTATCCTCGAAAAAGCTGCGCTGCATCAGAAATTTTTCCACCCGAATACAGGCCTCAAAATCTTGTGAAGCCAATAAGCGATTATCGTCCCTGAGGCCCATGAACCGGGATTCTGCAAGTACTGCGTGTATTGATCGTTGATGATATAAGTCCGAGTGGAAGTAGGGCTCTTCAGACCGAGCTTATCCCACTCGGCAGGATCATTCGAACCTCCGAGCCTTATAAGCATATTCGCCGACTCACTATTAATTTTAGCCGGAATTTGCTCGTATGCTTGGATGATTTGTGCATGAAATTCGTCGATCGGATTGCGGCTGGTAAGGCTTGTCAAGTGGATGCCTTCGCGAATGTAAGACACGTATGCCAGATGGTCAGCCCAGAACTTGTCGATATAATAAAGCCGTACCCGCTGCTCCGAAGGACTCATTGGCGTCACGCCTTTCAAAATTCCGAGTCTCTCCTCGTATAGAATTCGCCTCTGATCCTCCACCATATCCGAATAACAGTTCAGTTCCTGGCGGATATGGAAGTTTTGGCCCATAATAATGCGCTGAATATGCGTGATTTTGCTGCGGAGCACCGACTCTTCGAGCGCCTCATCCTGCCTGAGATCGCGAATCGCTTTATCGATGCCGAACCGAAGGAGCAACTCGTCATCCAAGCTTACGAAAAATACGGAAGCGCCCGGGTCCCCTTGGCGGCCAGAACGCCCGCGCAGTTGATCGTCGATCCGCACGCTTTGGTGCATATGCGTACCAATCACGTACAAGCCGCCCAGCTTGGCGACAACTTCTGCCTGCGCGGGGTTGCCGCCGCCGAGCCGAATGTCGACGCCGCGTCCCGCCATATTGGTAGACACCGTCACGGCGCCGATTTCTCCCGCTTTGGCGATGATCTCGGCTTCTTTTGCGTCGTTTTTCGCATTCAGAACATGGCAAGGTACGTCGGCAGCCGCTAGCGCCTCCGTCAGCATGTCAGACTCCTCGACGCTTGACGTACCAATGAGAATTGGACGTCCCGTCACATGGACGGACGAGATTTCTTGTACAAGCGCCTTAAGTTTGGCTTCTTTATGGGTATAAATCCGGTTCGGATAGTCGATCCGTATGTTTGGCCGGTTCGGTGGAATTTGCACGACCTGCAGCTCATAAATATCTTCGAATTCTATTGCGGAAACGTGCGCAGTAGCCGTCATTCCGCAAATCCCCGGATACAGGCTAATGAAGTGTTGAAGGGTGATCGTCCCGAGAATTGTTCCACCGGCTTTCGACTGCAGCCCTTCTTTGGCGGCAAGCGCGGCTTGCAGCCCGTCCGGCAAATGCCTGTTCTCCGCCACGCGGCCGGTATATTCTTCGATTAGCTCAATTTTACCGTCCCGGACGATGTAATCGACGTCTTTTTTCAATAACGATTCCACATGCAGCGCGCAATTCAATGACGTTAACAAATGACTGTTCTGGCTATCGTACAAATTGCCGCATCCCAGCAGCGACTCCGCTTTCGCAGAGCCTGCTTCATTCAAGTAAACGTTCCGCTGGAATCCGTCAAAGTCGTAATGCTCTACTTGCTGGAGCTGCCGAGCCACTTCTGCGAAACGAATACCGTCGCTGCTGGAAGAGCCCGACTCGCCAGTAATGACTAGCGGCACCCGAGCTTCGTCGAGAAGCAGTGAATCCGCTTCGTCGACGATTACGTAGTGGAAAGGACGATGTACGGTATCGGCTTCGTTTAGTGCGATCGTGTCGCGCAAGTAATCGAATCCCGCCTCTTTGGCCGTAACATAGGTTATATTCGCGGCGTACGCTTCCCGTTTCTTGGGCAAGCTCATGCCCGCTTGAACCGCGTTTACCGTTAACCCGAGGAAGCGATAGATCGGGCCCATCCACTCCGCATCCCGATTTGCCAAATAATCGTTAAAAGTCAGCACATGAACGCCTTCGCCGGTCAGCGCATTTAGATAAGCAGGCATAACAGCAGAGAGCGTTTTTCCTTCGCCGGTATGCTGCTCGATCAACAATCTCTCGTGCAGGGCGATGGCAGCCATGATCTGGACATCGTAGGGCTGTAATCCGAGCTTTCGCTTCGCTGCCTCACAGACTAACGCATAAGCATCGACAAGCAGCTCGTCCAAAGGTGTACCCGATTGTGCTTCTTTTTGCAGCCGGAGGGATTCCGCTTGAAGCTGCCCATCGTCCCATGCTTCCAAATTCCGTTTCCTGATAAGCTCCGCTTTGTCCTGATAGCCTTTCAGCCTATGCTGGGTATCGCGGTCTTTGAATTTTTGCATCAACTTGACGGCTATATTCATAGGAATTTGATCTCTCCTCTTTGTAATTTTTTTCTACTCATCCTTTAACCGCCGTTGATACAAACCAACAGCTACAATCGTTAATACAACCGTCCATGCCAAAATAACGAGGAGGGGTTTTAATAAATCTCCCGTTGTATAGCCTATATGGCGTATATTTAGCAAATGCACAAGCTGACTGCTTGGCATGTAATCCAGCACTTTGAAGATCGGATAATCTTTCACTAGTAATGCTCCCCCTGGTGCCCCAGTGAATACGATTGCCACAGGCATTATAGATAATGACGCTTCGAGCAGCGTCTTGGAGAATAAACCACATATCGTGCCGGCTGCTATGTATAGAATAATCGAAAGAAACATTACTGCTACAAACGCCCATATATTAGCTAGCTCATAACCAAATAGATAGGTAGAAATAGCCAGAACCGTAGCAGACATGACAAAGACTAAAGCACTTTTACCGATTAAAACATCCATGGTCGTGGCCGGAGTCATCATTAATGATCGTAAAGTGTTGCGCTCCTTTTCCTCCGCAATCAGGCATGCTTGTGCTAAACACGTTAGTGTCACAAACGAACCGTTTAGAACTAAACCGAAAGCTCCAGGCAAAGACGCGCCCGCACTTCGGAAAAGAACTGCTAAAATAATTGGGAAAATTAAAATAATGGAAATTCCATAATTGCGTGAAAACTCTTTGTAATCCTTCACAAATATCGCTTGAGCACGTTTCATTGAGATACTCATAGCAACTCACTTCCTGTCATTTTAATAAAGATATCACCCAGACTAGGCTCTTTCGTTGCTAATCGGTCAATTAACCTCATCTCCGCCGGTTGGTTAAATACACTTGCTTGTCCGCTTGTCGGATGTAATTGCCAAACCTCAACACCACTTCCTTAGAGTTAATGGCTTAACTATATAGAAATTGCATGCTTCCAGTCATGAAAACCCGCCGAAATGTAGCTTTTATCGCCTGAATGGTACCATTAATGCCTAATCGGTTCGATATTACCCCGACAATCAAAGGTTAAGAAGCGCTTTTAGTTCATGCAATTTTGAACGAGATAACGGGACCACGGCATCTTTACCCGTATTTAATCGCAAGCTGTAGCTATTCTTCGTCCATGTAATAATCTCTCTTACTTTTTGCAGATTAACGAGGTAGGATCGATGGCACCTGAAAAATCCGAAATTCAGCAATCTTTGCTCAAGCTCGGTTAGCGTCAAAGCACAGTCATAATTTTCGCCATCCACATGAACAAGAATCGAACCATCTACACTTTCTATAAAATCGATTTCAGGAGGATTAAATAAAATCACTTTGTCATTTCTTTTCGTATAAATCTTCTGCAAGGTGATATTGGCCCGATCCTGTTCCTGCACCTCCTGCTTATCCTCTTCGGAGTCCCGAATATCCAATTGAAGAAATCCGGACTCGTTCAATCGATAAATGGCATCACAGGAAATAAGGGCATCCTCTAAATTCGAAGTTAAAATTAAAATCTGCTTTTCTTTCGAAAGGTCATCTAAAATCCGTTTTAAATGACGACGATCTTGTTCTTCCAAGTAAAAATAGGGTTCCTCCAGGACAAGTGCAGGCTGATGCGCAAAAAAGACACGCAGCAAGGTCACATACATCCTTCTCGATGAGCTTAAATCCTTGATTTGGACCTTCCGTTCTTCTTTTAAAGCAAAATAATCCATTAACAAATCGGCACGCTCATTCCGCTCTGTTACTTTGATTAGAAAAGTGATTAGTTCTTCCACCGTTAAACGCATATACTCGTTTTGCCCGGCGCGAAATATGTAATATTGGGAACGATCCGGCAATTGATTCAATAAAAGCTGCTTTCGCTTCAAGTCCGTTATAATGCCAATCGATTGGTTACCTGTCATATTTAATTCGATCTTCGGTAGAAATAATTCCCCATCATCATACACCGGTTGAAATTGCATGCCGTCCTCCTGGTCATTGCCGCTATAGGATATATGAAACAATTATAAGG
This sequence comes from Paenibacillus plantiphilus, assembly GCF_927798095.1. GTDB lineage: Bacteria > Bacillota > Bacilli > Paenibacillales > Paenibacillaceae > Paenibacillus_Z > Paenibacillus_Z plantiphilus. The sequence goes on from NZ_CAKMMF010000005.1 coordinate 8,048, forward strand.
TTATGAACCTTTTTTGTCAGTTTCTATTGAAATAGATAACGGCATGTCTGAGTGATGTCCTGAAGCATACAGAATAGCACGAAGGGGATTACTGAACCCGCACGTGATTAATACTGCTTAATCTAGTATTCTTGTAGTACAGCTATATTCTGCAATTACAGTCAGAAAGGAGCTTTGTCCGTGTTCGGTCCAATGATCCTCACTTTAGTTATACTAGCAATTGCGTCTGTCCTGTTCATCTCAGGGAAGGTGCGTTCCGATTTGGTTGCTATCGGAGCGCTAATTCTATTAATGTTGTTTAACATTCTCACGCCGGCCGAGGCGTTGTCCGGCTTTGCTAATTCAGTCGTCATTATGATGATCGGGTTATTCATTGTAGGCGGGGGTATTTTTCAAACCGGGTTAGCGAAGATGGTCAGTAGAAAGCTGCTGAAGTTAGCCGGGACCAACGAGACTCGGATGCTCATTATCATTATGGTCGTCACTGCTGGCATTGGAGCGTTCGTGAGCAATACGGGAACGATCGCCGTAATGATGCCGATTGTCGTGAGCTTGGCGATGAGCGCGAAAACGAATCCAGGCCGCCTTCTAATGCCGCTTGCTTTTGCAAGCAGTATGGGGGGAATGCTCACTTTAATCGGAACCCCGCCCAATATGGTCATTCAGGAGGTGCTGTCGGCAGGCGGGTTTAATGAAATATCCTTTTTTACGTACACGCCGATTGGTCTTGTATGTGTTGTAGTCGGGATTGTCTCGATGTTATTCCTCCGCAGGTTTCTGCCGCAGAATGAAAAAGATGAAGGCGGCCGGCGCACCGGGCGTTCGCTTAAGGATTTGGCAAAGAAGTATCAGCTCATGCAGAATCTATATCGCGTACAAGTGAGCGCCCACTCTTCAATTCGTTCTAAATCGCTGCAAGAGCTCGATATTTCTGCCCGGTATGCGTTAAACGTGATTGAGATTCGACGGAAAATATCGGCTAAGAACCAGTTTTTTAAAACCATCAATCAAGAGGTCGCCGGATCGAATACGATCATTCAAGAAGAGGATATTATGTACGTTTACGGTACGTTCGAGCGTGTACAGGAGTTCGCACAGGATTTCGACTTGACGATGCTGGATCATCAAATTGCAGAAAACAAACGAATGTCGGGTACGGAACAATACGCGACGGAAGAAATGGGAATTGCCGAAGTGATGCTCACGCCTACGTCTCGCCTTATTAACAGACTGGTCAAGGATTCCGGCTTCCGTGAGAAGTATCGCTTGAACATACTCGGGATTCAACGGCAGGATCAATATATTCTCCATCATTTGAAGGAAGAGAAGATGCGCTTCGGCGATGCATTGCTCGTGCAGGGGACATGGAGGGATATCGCTCATCTGGCGAACGAATCGGATGTCGTCGTAGTCGGCCAACCGATCGAGGAATCTCGTAAAGTGACAATGGACAATAAAGCGCCAATCGCCGTAGGCATCATGCTCCTTATGGTTGTGCTGTTGGTTTCGGACGTTATACCCGCAGTGGCGTCGGTTATGATCGCAGCTGTACTGATGATTGTGTTCGGTTGTGTGAGAAACATGGAGGATGGGTACAAAACGATCAATTGGGAGAGCGTCGTGCTGATCGGCGGTATGATCCCGATGTCGATAGCGATCGAAAAGACGGGTGCTGCGGCGCTGCTGTCCGAGGGGATGGTCAAGGTGTTAGGCGGCTATGGTCCCATGGTCTTGCTTGCAGGCGTGTACTTTACGACTTCGCTGCTTACTTTGTTTATTAGCAATACGGCGTGTGCTGTCTTGTTCGCTCCTATAGCCCTTTCGGCAGCGCTCCAGCTTGACGCCAATCCCTATCCGTTCCTATTCGCGGTATCGATCGGAGCGAGCATGTGCTTCGCCTCGCCCTTCTCCACGCCGCCCAATGCGCTTGTCATGTCGGCTGGACGATATCGTTTTTCTCATTATCTCAAGGTTGGACTGCCGCTTCAGCTCATTATGGGCATCGTGATGGTGGCTGTGCTTCCGTTGTTTTTCCCGTTGTGACAGGTATAAGCTAAAAGGAGGACATACGAACATGAGCCGAGCCCATGTGGAGATGAATATTGTCGAGGAGCTGCGCCCCGAGCTTACAGGCTATTGTTATCGGATGATGGGCTCCATATTCGAGGCGGAGGATGCGGTGCAGGATGCCATGATTCGCGTCTGGCAAAGCTGGGATCAGATTCGGGAGGACGCTTCGCGCAAAGCCTGGATCTATCGGATCACCACCAATGTTTGCCTGGATCGTCTAAGGAGCGCGAAGCGCCGGGCGCTTCCCATGGATCTCTCAGAGCCTGCCGCTCTGATAGCTGAGCCCAGGGACAATCTGCCCAGAGCCTCCTGGATATGGCCGGCTCCGGATTCTGTCAGCAATCCGGTTGATATTGTGGTGAATAAGGAAACCATTCGATTATCGTTTATTGCTATTCTGCAAAAGCTGCCGCCCCGTCAACGCGCCGTACTGATCCTGCAGGATGTATTCCGTTGGCCGGCGAGTCAGACGGCGGATGCAATGGAGATGACCGTGGCAGCCGTCAATAGCGCTTTGCAACGCGCGCGTGCGACGTTAGCGAACGCGAATCTCCGGTCTGATGCTCTGCAAGAGCTGGACGACGAAGCGGATCAAGAGCTTCTAGTCCGTTACGTCGAAGCTTTCGAACAGTACGACATTGATGCGCTATTGGCGCTGTTCCACGAGGGCAGCAGCATATCGATGCCGCCATTCGTCATGTGGGTCAGCGGCAGACCGAATCTGTCGACGTTCTATCAGCTTACGCGCGACCATTGCTCGGGCTCCCGCATGCTGCCGATCAAGGCGAACGGCAATTGTCCCGCTTATGCGCAGTATGTGCCGACTGGAAGCGGCGGGACATTAGTCCCGTGGGCGATTCATATTCTGGAGATGAAGGACGGCAAGATCGCACATCTCCACCATTTTATCGGCTCCGAGCTATTCGAGCGGTTTGGGCTGCCTCCTTGTTTGGACGCAGCAACAAATTTTGCAGCGCACCGATGAATTCTTTATGGCTGGTTCGTCTATATCTATGAAAGTGACGATAGATGATCATTCAAACCCAAGGAGGAACAATCGATGACTGTAAAACTTACCCCGTACATTACTTTGGAGGGAAACACCAAGGAAGCCATTCGGTTCTATGAACAGGCAATCGGAGCGGAGGTACTCTCCATCATGACCTACGGAGATATGCCGGACATGCCGGATACGTTCACCGAGAATCTTAAGGATCTTGTGGCACATGCCAAGCTGCGAGTAGGCGAATCCGAGCTCATGTTCTCAGATTCTCCCGGCGGTTCAGCGATTGCAGCAGGCAAAAGGGTCACGATCTGCATCACTGCGAACGATGTGGAGCATTCAAGACGAATCTTTGAAGCACTGCGGCAAGGCGGGCAAGTCAATATACCCTTTAGCGAAGAATCGTTCAGCCCTGGCTTCGGCGATGTAACGGATAAATTCGGCGTGACCTTTCAAATTTATACGGAAATCCAAAGCTAGATTTCAGGAATGTGGCCCGTAAAAAAGACACCTCGGTCGAGGAGGGGCTGTTCCAAAAGAGTAAGACCAAGTGAGCGTATCTCATAAAGCATGCAAAGGAACCTTCAAAACCACTATAAAAGTGGAGCTGGAGGTTCCTTTTTAATGGAATCGGGCTAAAGTCAGTCTAGCCCGTGACGGCGTGCGCCCCGCATTAAAAATTAATCTTCAATAATAAAATGCGGGTCAAAGCTTTATTTCACATCCGTCTTTTATACACCCTCATTGCAAAATAATACGCTACGAGCATAATCCCGACACACCACGCAAGAGCGACCCATATATCATTGCCTACCGGTTGATCTGACAGCAGCGCACGGATGGCTTCCACGATCGCGGTCACCGGCTGGTTCTCGGCAAAGGCGCGAACGGCTGCTGGCATCGACTCGGTTGGCACAAACGCCGAGCTGATAAACGGCAGGAAGATAATCGGGTAGGAAAAGGCGCTTGCGCCGTCCACTGATTTGGCGGACAGTCCGGCAATCGCCGCGACCCAAGTTAATGCCAGTGTAAACAGCATGAGTATGCCGACTACTGCAAGCCATGGCAGTATCCCCGCCGACGAACGAAAGCCCATAACGAGCGCTACAACAATGATGACGACAACCGATATGGCGTTGGATACCAGCGAGGTCAGCACATGCCCCCACAGTAAGGTCGAACGCGAAATCGGCATGGAGTGAAACCGCTCGAATATGCCCCGCTGCACATCGGTAAACAGGCGGAAGGCCGTGTAGGATACCCCGCTAGCAATGGCAATAAGGAGTATGCCAGGCAATAGGTAGTTCACATAGTTATCCGTTCCAGCTTGAATGGCGCCGCCGAACACATAGACGAACAGCAGCATCATCGCGATCGGCATGATGGTGACTGAGATGATGGTGTCCAAACTGCGGGTAATATGGCGCATGGAACGCCCAAGCATAACGCCCAGATCGCTAAAATAATGTTTCTTTGACGCCTCCATTTACATGGCCTCCTTCTTGCCGACGATTGCGAGGAATATCTCCTCTAACGACGGCTGTTTCTCAACATACTCCACCTTCGCTTGCGGGAACAGCTTTTTCAGCTCCGAGAGCGTGCCGCTCGCGATAATCCTGCCCTCGTGCAAAATGGCTATTCGGTCGGCAAGCTGCTCAGCTTCCTCCAAATACTGCGTGGTGAGAAATATCGTCGTGCCTCCAGCGGCAAGCTCCTTGACGATCTTCCAAACCTCGATGCGCGACTCGGGGTCAAGCCCGGTAGTCGGCTCGTCGAGGAATATGATCTGCGGATTTCCCACAAGACTCAAGGCGATATCGAGCCTGCGGCGCATACCGCCCGAATAAGTAGACGCCCTGCGGTCGGCTGCGTCTGTCAGGCCGAAGCGTTTAAGCAAATCTTCCGCAACCTGACGCGGATTGTTGAGGTATCGCAGCCTGGCAATCATAATAAGATTTTCTCGTCCGGTCAAAATTTCATCCACGGCGGCAAATTGTCCAGTCAGACTGATCGCCTGCCGCACATTGTCAGGTTTGGACGCAACATCGAAGCCGTTTACGGTGGCGGTTCCGCTGTCTTGTTTGAGCAGCGTGGTGAGGATTCGGACAACCGTTGTTTTGCCCGCCCCGTTGGAGCCGAGCAGAGCGAAAATACTGCCCTTTTCCACCTCGAAATCTACGCCCTTCAGGACTTGATGCTGCTTGTAGGATTTTTGCAGGCCAATGACTTGAATGGAATGATTCTGCATAACGTTCCCCCCCTTATCGAACCGTAACCTTGGACAAATCGGCCTCCATGCCTTTAAGGGCGGCATAGGTCAGCTTATCCATCATCGCGCCGTCAAAGCAGATGGTTTTGATAGCACGGTAATATTTTTTAGACCACGAAGACGTCGGAAAAGACACGTTCTTGAGTGTCGCGCCCTTGAACGAAACTTCGTTCAGTGCCGCCTTGTCAAACTTGACGCCGATAAAGGTTTGCCCGTCAAAACACAGACCTGTCAGATCGGAGGATTTGAACTCCACGCCATCAAAGATACAGTTTTCAAAGATTGTTTTTCTGAGATCGATCATAGTCAGGTTGACGTCGGTTAGTTTAGCATCTATGAATTTTGCTCCGATCAGCCCCGACTTGCTGTAGTTGGTGCGCACGAGGATTGATTTATTAAAGCTCGCATTCGAAAGATCAAGGGAAGATAGGCTGCAATCGGTCAGGTTGGCACCATCAAAATTGGCATCACGCATGTCGCTGCTTGCAAACGAGCTGCCGGTCAAGTCTGCCCCCGAAAAGTCGGAACCGTGCAACGCGCTGCCTTTAAATTGTCCTTTATGGGCCGTAACGCCTGCAAAGTCGCTCTTAGCCAGGTTGCTCGCGCTAAAGTTCGTCACCACCTGCCGCTCCAGCGAGCGGGAGAGGTTAGCCACCTCCATTACCGTTTGCTCAATGTCGCCGATGCTGTCAATGGTCATCTCAAAAGCTGTTTCATCGTCCTTGCCTTCAGCTTTAAGCTCACGGTACCGCTCCTGCAAATCGGAGAGCAGGTCAGTCTTTAATTCCGTGGCGCTCTTTACCCCTTCGTATGGTGCGAAAACGCCATTCAAATAGCTGTTCAATTTCTCACTCATAACATCGAACCTCCCTATAATAAATTTTCGAGGACGCGTTTCGCATACCCCCAATTGCTTTTGTTGCGGATGTAAGTCGCCTTGCCCTTCTCGGTAATCCGGAAATATTTGCGCCGTCCACCCTGAGACTCATCGCCCCAATACCACTCGATATCACCATCCACCTCAAGCCGCCGGACGCTGGAGTACATCGTGGCCTCCTTTAATTCATACTCGCCGCCCGAGCGCTCGGCAATCAGCTTGACAATCTCATACCCATAGCGGTCAGCTTCGGATAAGAGCCGTAAAATCATCGTATCGGTGTGTCCGCGCAGCAGGTCGGATGTAATTTTGTTCTCGCTCATGTAATCACCTCCGTATTTGCATAATACGATATAGTACTATGACAGTCAAGGTAATATTTTAGTTATAAGTAAGAGTAAGGCCTGGGGAACGGGCAGGAAAGTTTAATCTGCCTACCGAAATTAAATATACAATTTATATAGTAGGGGGTTTCATTGAATTGGATTATCGGTTAAGACTTGACGGTGCTCTAGACGAACTCTATGAGCCTCTATGGCAGCTTTCGATCCGGCTGTTCGATGAAGAAAAAGCACTGCTGAGAAGCATAAAAGTACGGCGGCTTCATTTGATACGGCATGGCGGGGCGTCCTTTATCAATTCTCACCATACATTCAGCCGCTTGCAGCATACACTAGGTGTATTTGCACTAGCGGCGCATTTTGAGCCGCACAACCGGGCGTTGCGGGCAGCGGCATTGCTGCACGATATCGGGCATGCGCCTTTCAGTCATACGTTAGATTCCCTGGAAGGGGTGGACCATCACCAATGGACGCGGGAGGCCGTATTTTCGGAGGAGATTGTTACTATTCTATCCCATGCGAATATCCATACCGCCGAAGTCATGGACTATATTGATGGCTCACGACGCAGTCTGTTGAGAAACACGGATGGCATACTCCATGCTGATCATCTGGATTCGTGGGTTCGGAGCGCTTTTGTCGGTGGCTATATGCCTTTTTCTACGGTTGAGCTTTTGAACGAGATGAATTACAGAAATGGCAGTCTCCAGTTCACACCGGCAGCAGGCAAGCGTGTCACTGAGCTTATATGGGAAGAGGCTCGTATGCATACATCTCCTGCCAATATCGGAATAAATGCGATCATGCGGAAGCTGGTTCGCCGTTTAATCATTCATAATGAACTTGAAGTCGCTAGATTGCCCGCCATGACGGATGCGCATATTGAGCAGTTGCTCCGTAGCAATGGAGACACGCATGAAGAATATGAAGGGCTGCTCATGGAATCGTGGCGGATCCGCGTGACGCGGGAAAAACCTGACGTTACAGCGGAAACGGCAATTGTGAGCAAGCTCTACCTCGCTATGCCGCTCATAGGAGACGTTTCAATCGCAGAAACATCGCAAGATATCCCGGCGGCAATTGAGGAACTCGAACAGAGGCTCGGCACTTACTATGTTTGGTGGGAGTAACTGAGATCGGTCTCAGAAAGTGTTCTTTCATAATTCTTTCAGAGCGATGTGTTATGGTTCAGATGGTAGGCGTAGCGCCCATGATTCCAAAACCATAGAAAAGAGGATATACAAATGAAGTTTCTAAGAAGTCAGCATTTGCTAGTCGCAAAAGTTGCATTGGTAATGATTCTACTCTTTACAGTACAGACACCGCTTCAAGCTGGTGCAGCACCTTATCTGGGTATACAAGGTTATTCTGCAGGATCTTCTCCTAATGAAATGACAGTCGCTGATTTTGACGGTGATGGCCATATGGATGTCGCTGTTGCAAACATAAGTAGTGGAAATATTTCTGTTCGGCTTGGCATTGGGGATGGAACCTTTAGTAGTCAAGCTACATACCCTTCAGGGAATTACACGACCTCCGTAACGAACGGAGATTTTAATGGCGATGGGAAAATAGATCTGGCAGCGGCTAATCAAAATACGGATACCGTCTCTATTTTTCTGGGAATTGGCGACGGAACCTTTGCTAGTGCGTTGAGCATCCCGACATTGGCCTCTCCAAATTATATTGCGGTAGCAGACCTTAACAACGATAGCAAAATGGATTTGGCGATATCTCATCGAACTATTGATCAAGTGTCGATTATGATAGGAATTGGCAATGGGACTTTTGGTGCTCCAGTAGGCTTTGGCGTTGGAGATGGTCCTTATAAGGTCGTAACAGGGGATTTCAACCGAGATGGAAATATGGATGTTGTCGCTTCGAATTTTGGTTCAGATAATGTCAGCGTTCTCTTGGGAGATGGACTGGGCGCCTTAGCTGCTGCTGTTAATTATGCGGTTGAGGAAGCGCCAATCAAAGCTGCTGTCGGCGATGTTAATGGTGATGGATATTTGGATTTGGCTGTAGCCAGCTCGAGAAACCTTCAAGTTGGGGCTCTTTCTATTTTAACAGGGAAGGGTGATGGAACTTTTAATTCTGCTGTTCACTATAGTTCTGGAGGTAATGATACACGTAGTGTTGTGTTAGCTGATTTTACTGGTGATGGAGAGCTGGATGCGGCGATGGGGAATTGGTTCACAAGTACCTTTTCAATCTTGGCTGGAGATGGCAATGGAGGTTTTGCAGCCGCAGTCACGTATAGTGCGGGTGGCAGCGTAAATGACTTAGTTAGCAGTGATTTTAATGGCGATGGGTTATTGGATTTCGCATTTGCCAGGCAGAGCCATAATGATTTTGGTGTTCGATTGGCGGCGAGCAACAATGCAAACTTACAAAGCCTGACTCTGTCGGGAGGAGCGGCGCTTAGTCCTTCCTTTAGTGCGAGTACGCTCGGCTATACGTCGAGCGTATCGTATAGCGTGAACAGTTTAAGTGTGATGCCGACCGTAGTCGATGCAACAGCTACCGTAACTGTAGCGGTGAATGGCGGCACGCCAGAAGCGGTAGCCAGCGGGGTGGCGAGCAGCGCGTTGCCATTGAATGTAGGTGTGAATACCATTGAAGTGGTAGTCACCGCACAAGATGGCACGACGATCCAGATATATACGGTGGACGTGACGCGTCAACCTAACACCGATGCGAGTCTCAGCGGGTTGAGCCTGTCGGGAGGAGCGGTACTGAGTCCATCCTTTAGTGCAGGTACATTCGGCTATACGTCGAGTGTGGCTTATAGCGAGAACAGTTTAAGTGTGACGCCGGTCGCACATGCAACAGCAACTGTGACTGTAGCGGTGAATGGCGGCACGCCAGAAGCGGTAGCAAGCGGGGCAGCGAGCAGTGCGTTGCCATTGAATGTAGGCGTGAACACGATTGATGTGGTGGTCACCGCACAGGACGGTACGACGATCCAGACATACACGGTGGACGTGACGCGTCAACTCAACGCCGATGCGAGTCTCAGCGGATTGAGCCTATCGGGAGGAGCGGTACTGAGTCCATCCTTTAGTACTGGTACACTCGGCTATACGTCGAATGTGGCTTATAGTGAGAGCAGTGTTCGTGTAACGCCGGTCGCACATGCAACAGCAACTGTGACTGTAGCGGTGAATGGCGGCACGCCAGAAGCGGTAGCTAGTGGTGCAGCGAGCAGTATGCTGCCATTGAACGTAGGTGTAAACACAATTGATGTGGTGGTCACCGCACAGGACGGTACGACGATCCAGACGTACACGGTGGACGTGACGCGTCAACTCAACGCCGATGCGAGTCTCAGCGGGTTGAGCCTGTCGGGAGGAGCGGTACTGAATCCCTCCTTTAGTACTGGTACACTCGGCTATACGTCGAATGTGGCTTATAGTGAGAGCAGTGTTCGTGTAACGCCGGTCGCACATGCAACAGCAACTGTGAATGTAGCGGTGAATGGCGGCACGCCAGAAGCGGTAGCTAGTGGTGCAGCGAGTAGCGCGTTGCCATTGAATGTAGGCGTGAACACGATTGATGTGGTAGTCACCGCCGAGGACGGTACGACGATCCAGACGTATACGGTAGACGTGACGCGCTCCAATTACGTAGGTGTTACGACACCTCCAAGCAGCATTAATAATCTTAGCGGATTGAGCCTGCAAGGTGGAGCTGAACTAAGCCCTGCGTTTAGCCCAAGTACACTCGTCTATACGTCCAGCGTGGCGAATAACGTAGACAGTATTAGCGTGATCCCAATGTTAGCGGATGGGAAGGCGACTGTGAAGGTACGGGTAAATAACGGAACAGCTGAGTCTATTAAGAGTGGAAGCGTGAGCGCTGCGTTACCGCTGAAGATAGGCGTCAATGTGATTGATGTGATCGTGACGGCTGAGGATGGAACAAGCAAGAGCTACACGATTACGCTAACCCGTCAGGTCGAGATGGATGGCTCGCCTCAGGAGGCTGTATGTCCATTCACGGATATTCAGGGGCACTGGGCAAAGGCAGAGATATGTGAGGCAGCGGACTTAGGGATTGTTGAAGGTGTTAGTGCAAATACATTTGCACCAAACAGAACCGTTACTCGAACGGAGTTTGCGGTCATGATGCTGCGCGCACTTGAAATTCCAATCAGCGAGGAACCGGGCAATCTCTCGTTCAGCGATAAGGAAAACATTCCAGATTGGGCATTATCAGCAATCTCCACAGGTGTAGCCGAGGGGATGCTCAATGGTTACCCGGACGGCACGTTCCGCTCACAGCAGACCATTACGCGGAGCGAGATGGCTGCGATGATTGCGAAGGCGATGAAGTGGAAGTTAGACAGCGAGCAGTATTTAACCTACGCTGATGGTACAAGCATTCCAGGTTGGGCACGATCCTATGTAGAGGCGGTACATGTGAAGGGGCTGCTGCAAGGTCGAGGCGGCAATCTGTTTGTACCCAATGGTATTACAACAAGAGCCGAGGCGGCAGTTGTCATGTTAAGGCTGTGGAACATAAGCAACTAATGTGAGGCCATTTAACGTGTTTAACGGCAGTTGGATCGATTGGATTTCGTACAGCGAGAATCCGATCGCGACGGGAGAAGAGTAGAGGTCGAGGGACCGCGTCTGACGCGGGTTTGAGGGCTGTGACAGGTTGCTGGTTGGTGATCTGTTGCGGCCTTTCTGTGTCCTTTTGCTTTTGCAACAGTTTTCAGACAAGAGGACGAGGAAACAGTCGTATGGAGCCGGCAATCGACAGCAAGAAGGCAGAAGCCGGTTAAGGCCAAATGCAAGAACGATCAAGTTGGCTGCTGCCATGCTTCTTGTGCAATTTGCATTATCCGCCTGCGTGAATTTTTAATCTGTATGATTTTTCGTATAGAATCGTCGAAATAAAGGAAAAATTACAAATTCTATATGATTTATCATACAGAATTATCGATTTTATCTTCGTGTGGTCAAATCTATATGATTATTCATATATAATCGCACGCCCTCTCAAACAGCGTCGATTGTCCTTTTGAACAGTAAACCATATGTCAGTACGCTGGCCCGTTTCAATGAGTTTTGTCTTCTTGAGTATTATCTGCGTGCCTTACTTTCTGTATCTTCTGCTTAAGAGGTGATTGTGCGTTAAAAATAGCTGAATACACCGCCATGCGCATTTAATGCCTTGGCATGGCATAATAAAATCCCCTCCGGTTTTATGAAAATCCATATTGTTGAGATGTATTCGAATTGACCATATGCTACAAATATATTTACACTGGTTGGAACTGATACAATGACAAACAAGGAAGTAACTGAGAGTCCATATTAATAACTCTGCAGGAGGCATATTGCATATGAATATTTTGGATGTGGACAGAATTGTAGATCAAGATCGAGGTACAGACGAAATTACAGACGTAATTGAGGTGCGGTCCGGGCAATGCGTTGTTATACAATGCAATCACAACATTGGCATCACGTTCATTCGGTCATTGATGGTAGAGAACGTATCCTCCGGCTGCCGGGTTTCCTTTCGCGGGGAGCTGCTGCCATTGGTCGGTCCGGCTGCTGTCAAGAGGGCTGGTATTTGTTGTTTGGATGATGGACTGTATGAGCGGTTGAAAGTGAGAGACTGCTTATTATTTTGGGCGGAGCTGCATGACGTTCGGACCCCGATCGAAGATATGCTAAGTCAAATCGGATTGTCGGGGAAAGCAAATGAACGGATCTCCAAGCTTAGCTATTCCGAGAAGCGGCTGCTCAGCTTTGCAAGAAGCATCCTCCATGACCCCGACCTTATCATTTGGGAGGACCCGGAGCAGAATCTCGATTTAGAGAGCTGCATGATTGTCAGAAGGTTGATAGCCGGACTGATTCAAGGGGATAAAGCGGTTCTCGTTACGTGCTCGACGTTGGAGCAAGCACTCTCGATATCGAATCGCATCTTCCGGCTGACCGATAGCTCGATAGCTCCGATTGCCATGCAGGAACAAATGGAGCTTAGTGAGCCCGAGTCCGGTGCGGATAACGCAGAAGAGCTTGCAGCGGAAAGCGAGGAGAGTGAGCTTCGGGAGCATACGGCGAGGCTTGATAAGCTAATGGTAAAAACGGAGGACAAATATGTGTTCGTCGATCCTCGGGAGATTTGCTTTATCGAAAGTATCGAAGGCATTACGCACTTGTATACGAAGGAGGTCAGTCTTGCCTGCGCTTGGACGCTGGCGGAGCTGGAGAACCGGCTAAAGCGGTTTCGGTTTTATCGTTGCCATCGGTCCTATATCGTCAATCTGGATTGCATAGCGGAATTGATTGTATGGAGCCGCAACAGCTACAGTCTTGTTCTGAGCGACGAGAAGAAGTCCAGAATTCCGTTATCCAAGGGGAAATTTGATGAATTGAAGACGATTGTCGGGTTGTAGGGTTGTTCCGTTCGCGCCCCAAATAGCGGCATTCAGTCTGCGAATAGCGCATTTCATCGTGAAATTGCGGTTCTCAGGCTGTTGTGCTCTTATTCTGGAGTGGAGCTAACAGGCAGCCTATACAAGGGAAGGTGTAATTGTCATGCAATCCATCATTGAGGTTGAAGGTCTCGAAAAGCTGTACAAAAACAAACAAGCTTTAAAGAAGATCAGTTTTCAAGTGCGGCAGGGTGAAATATTCGGATTTCTCGGTCCCAGCGGTTCAGGGAAAACGACAACTGTGAAAATCCTCACTTCTCAGCTGCTCTATACCTCAGGGCGTGTGAAGGTGCTTGGTATTGATCCCGGACGAAGCAGGCCATCCGAGTTTTTGAGCAAAATCGGTGTGCTGACGGATAACAGCGGCATATATGAGCGTCTTAGCGTATACGACAATCTCGCCTTGTTTTGTCGCTTGTACAACGTGCCCGAACGCAGGGTCGAAGTCGTTCTTGAAGCGGTTAATCTAGCCGATGACAAGCATACGCTGGTCGGGCAGCTCTCCAAAGGAATGAAGCAGCGGGTTACGCTGGCAAGGACGATTCTGCATGAACCGGATATTCTTTTTCTGGACGAGCCCACATCTGCCTTGGACCCGGTGAATAGCGGACGTATCCAGGAAACGCTGCGTGAAATGAATCGCAAAGGGACCACGATTTTTTTGACAACGCACAATATGCAGGAGGCTGAAGAGCTTTGCGATCGCGTGGCCTTTCTGAACAATGGGGAAATCTCCGCCCTTGACACACCGCAAGCCTTGCGGCTGCAATACAGCGACGGTTCCATTACGGTAACGACACCGCAGGGAAAGCAGCTTGTTCAACGGAATGAAGCGGGAGCGGATATGATAAGGGAGCTTATGTACAGCGGCAATATGTTGGGTATTCATTCCAATGAACCTACGCTTGGCGATATTTTTGTGCAATTGACAGGGAGGGGACTGGAATGACGTTCTCTATGCGCCGCTTTCGAGCGATGGTAAAGAAAGAATGGAAGGATGCGATTCGCAATCCGCAAATACTGTTAAATGCGGGAATGCCCATTCTGTTGGCCGTGTTATTTCGACAAAAGGAAGCTGATCCGAGCGGACCAGCGTTTCTCGCGATTCCGATCCTGATTGCCATTTCCATTACCGGCGCCTTTGTTCAGGCGAATATGATTGCCGAAGAGAAGGAGAAGAACACGCTGCGCTCACTCATGCTGTCGCCTGCTTCCAAGCTGGAGATTCTTGCGGGAAAAAGTGCGACGACGACATTGTTTGCCCTGATCGTCAGTGCAGCTTGTTTGGTGATTTCCGGGGTGCCCAATGTAAACTTCGCTCATTTGATCATCTTGGCGGTGTTGCTGCTTCTTATCTTTATGGCATTGGGAACGGTTATCGGCCTTATAGCGCGAACGGCATCTGAATCATCTATTGTAGGGCTTCCATTGCTGCTGCTCTTTATTTTTGGTCCCATATTTGTTCCCGATCTGGATATGCCCGCCTTGATGAATATTATTAATTTGCTGCCCTCGCAGCAATTTGTAATGGCTATAACAGTGCTTCTTCAAGATGGGGGGCTGCCGCAAATTGGAGGCAATCTGCTTAATTTGATCCTATGGACGGTTCTATCAGGGGCTTTGTGCCTCCTCGTATATGGTAAGAAACGGTTCGACCGATAATGCCGGGACGACCCTATTATTGAAACGGAGGAGAGCTGACGATGAACAAATGGACCAAAAATATTTTGCTAGGCGTTGTCGTGCTTATTGTATGCTTAATTGTAAGAAATCTGTGGCTGCCCGATGGAATTTGGGGGATTATAGATTAAACTGGATTAGTTATGAGGACAATCCGTTCGCAACGGGTGAAGCTTAAGAGCCGAGAGGCCGCGCCGGACGAGAGTGGGGGCTGCGACAGGTTGCCGAGAGGCAGGCTGTCGCAGCCCTCTTTGGGTTTTCCGCTTCCGGTATCCGGGCGGCGTGTGTGCTAATCTGTATGATTTTTCATATAGAATCGTCGAATTAACCGCCAATTGATTCATTGTATATGATTTTTCATATAGAATGATCAATTTTATCCTCCTGAGGCCAAATCTGTATGATTTTTCATATACAATCTTGCGGGGCCTAAGCAACAGTTAGCAGATCGAGCGCCGTCGTCATGCAACGCCACACCGCGCGCTCGGAGCTGCGCGCGGTGCGAAAAGGCAGAGTGGGCAGCGCTTATATGTAAAAAACAATAATACTAAGCTTTTATTAAGACAACATATGATATAATAAATATACACATGGGAATGTTATTCTATTCCACTAGATCGAAGGAGTATGACGATGAAATTAAATGATGCCAGTCAAAAGCCGCTTTATCTTCAGCTAAAGCAAATCATTAAAGAAGATATTTCAAGAGGCATTTATGAAGCTGGGCAAAAACTGCCGCCAGAAGCGGAGATTTGCAAAACATACGGAGTAAGCCGCATTACTGTCCGCCGGGCCATTACGGATTTAGTGGAGGAAGGTATTCTGCATAGTCAGCAGGGCAAGGGCAGTTATGTGCGAGAAATAAAGGAGAAACGGGAGTTGATTTCCGTCGGCAGTTTCTCCGACATGACAACCGCTTCCGGAAAAACACCGAGTACACAAATTTTATCCAATGTCATTATTGAAGCCGATGAAAAATTGGCAGCTATGTTTAAAATTAAAAGGAATGATCCTGTACTTAACCTTCATCGGCTTTTGTTTATCGACAATCAGCCGTTCATTATTGAAACCTCCTACTTTCCGCTTGAATATTTGCCGGATTTAGAAAAGTATATTGGAGAATCCTCTTCTACTTATCAAATCCTGAAAAAGAGGTACGACATTGAACCGGCTTTCTCGGAAAAAACGCTGGAAGTGATCCTCGCGACGGAATATGAGTCAAGCCTGTTTCACTGTGATCGCGGAACGCCTTTATATCTCATCGATAAAATTACGTATGACCAAAAGGATCGACCGTTGCATTACTCCAAATCCCTTTATTTGACGAACAAAGTCATCTTTACGATTAACACTGGAAAGCGCATTTAGAACCTATATGCCATTGTGAGGCTCTCGATTTATTCCTTCGACTTATGCGGAGAATAGGATCGAGAGCCTTCTACTTGACGAATCCGCTCTGATTTGTATAAATTATTATAATACAACGTATAACAAAATAAGGGGCGACAACTCATGAGGCTAATTGCAATCGGTGATAATGTTGTAGATTATTATCAGGACCAGGATATGATGTACCCTGGCGGCAACGCGTTAAACGTAGCGGTTTCGGCCAAAAGAAACGGAGCGAAGTGCTGTGCCTACCTTGGTATTATCGGAGATGACGCAGCCGCCAAGCACGTTATAAACTGTATGCAGCTGGAAGGCATCGATGCTTCGCGGATACGTCATACCTATGGGCCTAATGGAGAGGCTGTCGTAACTTTGAATGAAGAGGGAGATCGGATTTTTGTAGGTACGAATCGGGGAATTCGAATGCCGTCTCTCTTGCAGCTCAGGCTTACCGATGATGATTTATCCTATATTGATCGTTACGATCTCATTCATACGAGTGTTAACAGCGATATTGAGCATGAGCTCCAGCGATTATCTCTCCGATTGCCGATTGCCTTTGACTTCTCAACTAAGAAGCGTTGGGACGAAGCGTATTTGCGGCAACTATGCCCCTATTTAACCTATGCTTTCTTCTCAGGAAGCGATATGAGTGTGGACGAAATAAAGGAGCTTACCGCACTCGTGCACGATTTGGGAGTAAAAGTGGTGGGCGTCACGCGCGGGAGTGAAGCGGCCCGATTCTCAGAGGCAGGCGTTCTATATGAGCAGGAGCCGCTGCCAGTCCAAATTCTCGATACGATGGGCGCTGGCGATTCGTTTATCGGAGCATTTTTGGCAGCCTATCATGATTCTGGAAATATGAAAGCAGCCCTTTATCAAGCCGCTTGTTCGGCTGTAACGACATGTGAACACTATGGTGCATTTGGATATGGTAGGAAAAAATAAAAGATAATGCGAAGTGTATGTTAGTAAATCTATCATATACTTCGCTTTTTTTTGGGAATTATAACCCCATGTAATTAAATATTACATTATGAAAACATTTTCATTTCGTAATCGGGTTGACTTGGGATGCAAACAGATGGTATATAATATTATATAACAACATATGAAGAGTTGAGCTTGAAGATTTGCTCGGCTGAGGTTGTTGCTTAGGAGGGCGATATGAAGGTAGCGGGCGTGGGATTTAATTGCATCGATATTTATGAGGATTTAAACAAATGTTATCCAACCGGCAACAGCGTAGATTTTGTCATTCATATGAGTCGATTAGGCGCAGAGGCTTCCATGGTCAGTGTTGTCGGCAGTGATTCTTATGGTGTCCTAATGATTGAGAAACTCCGGGATGAACAGGTGGATATTTCCCATATGCATACCCGTGAGGGCAAGACAGCTATCTTCATAATGGATATGAACGGTAATGACCGCGTGCACAAAGAAAAGATTGAAGGGGTTATGGCTGATTTCGCCTTATCCGAAGAGGATAAACAATTTATCCAGAATCATCAGGCGATTCATACGAACCTGTCTGGTCAGATTACGGATCAGCTTTCCTGGTTCCGCAATCAAGGCATCGAGATTATTTTCGACTTTTCCACGAGGACCAACAAAGAAGTTGCAGCGCCTATATTGCCCGATACGGACTATGCTTTCTTCTCTTACACACAAGAAGACGAGTATATTATGGAGTTCATCAAGTGGGCGCATCATTTGGGACCGCGAATCGTAGTTGTAACGTTGGGTGAACGGGGCAGCCTAGCCTATGATGGGCAAACCTTATTCAAGGGAAATATCGTTCCTTCTGAGGTGGTTAATACGGTCGGTGCGGGGGATTCGTTCTGTGCAGGATTTATGTACGGACAGCTGAGCGGCTGGACGATACCTGAATCGCTCAAGAATGGAGCGAAGGTAGCTGCTGAAGTCGTATCCAAGTTCGAACCTTACTAACGAGCCCAGCCGGGAGAGAGGCGGATCAAGTTGATTATTGACGTACACACACACCCGATTTTTCATAAAGCAATCAGCGAGGATAAAGGAGTGCTGGACTATCGCAAGCAGCAGTTCGGCATTTACAAACAGTCGCCCGCTCCGATCGAGTCGGTGCTTCAGGAAATGGATTATATGGGGGTCAGTCGATCCATCCTGCTTCCCATTGATCTAACGACACAGAGCGGCGGTTGGATCGTCTCGAATGAAGAGGTCCGAACAATTACGGAACTCGCGCCAGATCGCTTTATCGGATTCGCAAGCGTTGATCCATATCGAAGTGATGCTGTGGAAGTGCTGGATCGGGCGTTCCGAGTGCTCGACCTGAAGGGCTTGAAGCTCCATCCTTCCAAGCAGAAATTTTATCCGAACGACGACATCATGAAGCCCATCTATAAGAAATGTCTGGAATACGACAAGCCCATTATGTTCCATGCGGGTATGAGCTGGGAGCCGGATGCGCCGGCGAAGTATTCGCACCCTCTGCATTTCGAGGATGTAGCGATCGCATACCCTGAGCTTCGCATGTGCCTGGCGCATTTTGGCTGGCCCTGGATTCAGGAGACGGTCATGCTCCTGCTTAAATATCCGAATGTATTTACGGACACCTCCATTCTGCATATGGACAATGCTCTGGACTTCTATAAGCAAGTATTCAAGACCAATATGGGGCCGTTGTGGATTGAACGAAATTTGAACGACAAGGTGATGTTCGGTACGAACAGTCCGCGATTCAAGGCCAAACGTCTGCTGCCTGCACTCGAAGCGATGGAGTTTCGACCGAAAACGCTGCAGAAAATACTTGGCGGCAATGCGGAAGTCTTCTTGGGCGAAAGGAGGAATGAGCGGCCTTGGTTAAACTAAAAACGATCGTGCTGCGTTCCACGGCAGAATTTCAAATGATTAAGATTACGGAAGAAATCCGCAGCTTCATCGAGGAATGCGGGGTTCAGAACGGAATTGCTGCTGTTATCTCCGCGCATACAACGACGGGAATCATGGTTAATGAAGGACTGGAATGCGTGGAGACGGATATTGAAGAGCTGCTTGAACGTCTGGTTCCGAAAGATATGCCTTATGCCCATGCACACTTCCTTCCTTCGTATGGAGCGACGGGCAGCAATTCTCCCTCTCACCTGAAGTCGATGCTGTCCGGGAACAGCTGCATGTTCGTCGTTCAGAACGGCAAGATGATCTCTGGAGATGCACAGGATGTGTATCTGTCGGAATTCGACGGTCCCAAAAGCAGGAAGGTGCACATTCAAGTAATCGGTGAATAGGAAACGGAGTGAGCCCGTCATGACTCATCTTAATCGGTCGCAAATAGCAGGAATGAACGAGAATTACCGGCTGTTTCCGCTGACTTACTTTCTGGATTCCATGGTCGAGCTTGAGATTGAAGCAATCGAGCTGTGGGCGGGCGCGCCGCATCTATATATAGAAGATTTGCAGCTTGCCCAAGTGAGAGATATCCGCAAACAGATTGAGAGCCGTGGCTTAAAGCTCATCTGCTATACGCCGGAGCAGTGTCAGTATCCCTTCAATATTGCAGCGAAAGAGCCGCAGCTTCACCGAAGAAGCATGAGTTATTTCATGAAAAGTCTGGAGGCTGCCGCAGAGCTTGGAACCAACCTCTTTCAGACTGTGCCGGGCTGGGGATATTTCGATGAACCGATGGAGGAAGGCTGGGAGCGAGCCAGAGATTCGCTTGCTGCTCTTACCGATCGTGCTGGTGAATTGGGCATAACGATCGTGCTGGAGCCGCTGGAGCGAAGGGGTACGAATCTCATTACGGATTTGCCGTCACTAAGAAGGATGCTTGAGGAAATCAAGTCATCGCATTTGAAGGTCATTATCGACACCTGCCCAATGGCAGCAGCGGGAGAATCCTTCGAGGATTATTTTCAGACCTTCGGCAAGGACGTCAAGCACATTCACTTTGTAGACAGTCTTCACCGGGCTTGGGGTGACGGACACTTTCCTCTTCCTGCATTTCTGAGGGACATCGATAATTACAGCTATGAAGGATATTTAACGCTTGAGATTTGCGCACGAAGCACGTTCGCCAATCCTGCTGAAGCGGTTCGCCAAAGTCTGGCTCACCTGTATCAGGAGATCGATCGTCTGAAGGAGGCGACCGCTTGATGATAGAGTCAGGTATGAGAATAGCGCCTATGAACGTGTTGTATAAATTTTTCTCGCTGGACTATTTCCTTGATGCCGTGGTCCGCAATCATTGTCGAACAATTGAACTGTGGGGCGGAGCGCCTCACATCGATATCGAAGAGATCACCTCTGAGGAAGTCAGGCATTTGAAGAAGCGTATCTCAAGCCGGAGCCTTCAGGTGTGCTGCTTGACACCGGAGACGGGATTATATCCGGTCAACATTGCATCAGAGGACAAGCTGACCAGCAAGAGAAGCGAGGCTTACTTAATGAAAGCCTTGGAGGTTGCCGCAGAGCTGGGCATTCCACTCATGCAGGTCACAAGCGGCAGCGGGTATGATAACGAATCTGTCGATGAGGCGTGGGGCAGGTCAGTGGACATACTGGGGCGCATCGTTCTAAGAGCGGAGGCGCTCGGCATCGAGTTGGCGCTTGAGCCGTTGTCACGGCATGAATCCAATCTTGTCTATAATTCAGCTACACTCGGCCGAATGCTTGCTGACATCGATTCACCTGTACTGGGTGTTCAATTGGATACGTCGGTTGCCGCCGCAGCCGGTGAGTCGCCATGGGACTACTTCCGTCTATTCGGAACACGCATCAAGCATATTCAACTGATCGACGGACCGGATGGACATTTGGCTTGGGGAGATGGCAGTTTGCCGTTGGCTCAATACGGGGCAGAAGCCTGCGAGCACGGTTATACCGGCTCATTCGGGCTGGAGCTGTTCGACCATAAGTATTATGTGGAGCCGGACCAAGTGTTGGCGCGAAGCATTGGGGCGCTGCGGTCGTTGGATGTAAAGGGAGGGGGGCAGGCATGAAGAACGTATCCGTCATGAACTATAACTATCAGCGTTATCCGCTGGAGTATTTCCTGGATTCCATGAACCGTCTGAACGTCGAAGCCATTGAGCTCTGGGCGGCGGAGCCTCATCTCTATGTGGAAGATTTGCCGGCTTCCAGACTGGCCCAAATCCGAAGAGAAATTGTCAGCCGGGGGTTGAAGGTGATCTGCTTTACTCCAGAGCAGTGCGCCTATCCGGTGAATATCGCGGCTCGGGACGAAAGGCTGCGCAACCGAAGCATCTCCTACTTCAAGAAGAGTCTGGAGGTCGCCGCAGAGCTTGAATCTCCGCTGCTTCTAGTCGTTCCGGGGTCGGGATTCTATAACGAACCCAAAGAGGAAGGCTTCAAGCGATCGGCTGAGTCATTGCGGATACTCGGTGAAGAAGCAGAGAAGTACGGCATTCATATTGTGATGGAAACGCGGTCGAAGTATGGAACCAACCTGGTGAACACCAGGGCTGACCTTCGGAAATTGGTCGATGAAGTCAACTCGCCTTTTGTCGACCCGATGCTCGATACAGTTCCTATGTTTACGGAAGGCGAGGACGTGCGAGCGTGGCTTGATGATTTTGGGGATCGCCTGCGTCATGTTCATTTCTGCGATGGAGACGGGAAGGGCGGTTCGAATATGGCTGTCGGCGATGGAGTGTTCCCGATGCAGCAATATTGGGAGCTGTTGAATCGGGAGTATAACGGTTATTTGACCTTGGAGCTGGTCGTGAACCGTTATTATCTGGAGCCGGAGCAGGAGGTTCAGAAATGTTTGGACCGGCTGCGTGCAATGCAATAAGGACCCTATCCGAATCATACTGAGGGGGATGAAGGCGTGGCTAAATTTGCAAATATGAATTTTCATTATCAACGTTATCCGTTCGATTATTTCCTCGATTCGACAGTCAGGCTTGGCATGCAGGCGGTAGAGCTTTGGGGAGGCGCCCCGCATGTCTATGTGGATGATGCTTCCCATGAGGATATTCTCTCTATGCGGCGTGAAATGAAACGTCGCGACCTTGAGCTCGTTTGCTTTACGCCTGAGCAGTGCATATATCCGATCAATCTCTCGGCCAAGGACGATACGCTGCGCCGCAGAAGCATCGAGTATTTCAAGACATGCATCGGCGTAACGAACACGTTGGAAACTTCTTTGATGCTGGTAACGGTAGGTTATGGTTTCTACAATGAGCCTGCTGAGGAGGCTTGGGCGAGAGGGCTTGAATCCCTGCAAATTCTTGCGAAGGAAGCAGAGGAACAAGGTGTAGTGCTTGCGCTTGAGCCGATGTCCAAAATGGGTTCAAATCTTATTACGGATTTGAAAACGCTTAAGAGAATGTATGCCGAAGTAAATTCCCCGGCCTTGAAGGTTCTAATGGATACCATTCCGATGACTCTCGGCGGCGACAGCATCGAAGCCTACGGCGAAGCCTTTGGCAACGACCTTGCGCATATTCATTTTCTGGACGGAGACGGGAAAACTTCTGCACATCTTGGATGGGGCATGGGCGTCTTCCCGCTGGAATCGTTCGCGGAAAGCCTGGCTGCAATTGGGTATGATAAGTATTTGACGCTCGAATTAATAGGACCCCAGTATAACTGGGAGCCGGAGCAATTTACGAGAAGCAGTCTGGACCGATTGTCCGAGGTATTCGGAACAATCACTGCTCGCTAAGCGAAGAGGCGTTATGGATGTATGAATAAAGGCATTATCCGAATTCCATAATTAGAAAGCGGGGAAAGAAAAATGAAAAACTTGATAAGCAATTCGATAATGGGCAAAGGCAAAGGGGTACTGCTTCTCTCAATCGTTGTGATGATGATTATTGCGGGATGCGGCAATGAGGGGAACAAAGGCGGCAATTCTGATGCCTCCAAGGCGAACAATGAAGGAACGAAAGCAGCAAGTCCTGCAACAGACGTTCCAGCGCCGCCTGAAGCAGTTACGAAACGCGGCAAGCTTATCGTAGGCGTCAAGGTCGATTATCCGCCGCTCGGCTATCTCGACGCAAACGGCAAGAATGCCGGCTACGAAATAGGCGTTGTGAAGAAGATGGCGGAATATGCTTTCGGTGATGAGAACGCAGTAGAATTCGTTCCTGTTAATGCAACCAACCGGATTCCTTATCTGGAATCGAAAAAAATTGATTATATCGCGGCTACTCTGGGTGTAACGGAAGAACGTAAGAAGCAGCTTGATTTCTCGACCAACTTCTTCGATGGAGGAGCGGTAACGGTCGTGCTGAAGGATAGTGAAATTAAAGCAATCCCAGATCTCGCCGGCAAGAAGGTTATCGTAATTAAAGGCTCCACTGGTTCCACCTATCTTGAGGAAAACGTGCCGACTGCCGAGCAAATCAAGATTGAAAGCAATGCAGATGCACTCCGCGCATTGAAAGACGGTCGGGCCGATGCCATGTTCCATGACGCCGTATTGATGACTGAATTTGTAAGCACCTCAACGGATTATACCATTGTGGGAGAACAGGTGGCATTTGCGCCGATGGCGCTGGGTGTGCGCAAGGATGATGCGGAGATGCTTAACTTTGTAAATGGCGCACTGGAGAAAATGAGAAAAGATGATTATTTCAAAGTACTCATTGAACAGTATCTGCCGCAGGCGGGCGATCTTGACCCGATGGAAATGATTCCGAGACCGTAAACACGAGGACAAATTGGGAGGGAACAGCATGGAAGAGAGAAAACCCAAATTATCCATCCGCAATTTGCAGAAGCAGTTCGGAGATAACACCATACTTCGCGGTGTTGATATCGATGTCTATTCACAGGAAGTGATCGTTATCATCGGACCAAGCGGATCAGGGAAGAGTACCCTGCTCCGCTGCATCAATGGACTGGAAAGCATTAATGGAGGAGAGGTGTATATAGACGATTGTAAAATTGAGTATACACCGTCAGCTCTTCAGCAGGTTCGTCAGCGGATCGGCATGGTGTTTCAAAGCTACAATCTATTCCCTCATCTAACGGTGATAGAGAATCTGCTTCTGGCTCCAATGAAAGTACAGAAACGGGCCAAAAGCGAGGTGCTTCCCCAAGCAAGAGAGCTGCTTGAGCAGGTAGGATTGCTGGATAAGGCAGACAGCTACCCTGCCCAGCTTTCAGGAGGCCAGCAGCAGCGGGTAGCAATTGCCCGCTCGCTGGTTATGAACCCGGAGGTGCTGCTGTTCGACGAAGTGACCTCCGCACTTGATCCAGAGCGTGTAAGGGACGTTCTGGATGTAATGAAGGATTTGGCATCACGAGGCACGACGATGCTTATTGTCACCCATGAAATGGGCTTCGGTCGCGATGTTGGCGACCGCATTATTTTCATGGATCAGGGTGTCATCGTAGAGCAAGGACCGCCTGAGGTGGTTTTCGGTAATCCGCAAGAAGAGCGTACCCGACAGTTTTTGCGGAATGCCATGTAAGTGACACCACAGTAGGAGGTGCTTGGATTGAGCTTTGATTTTGGTTATATTATCGACACATTGCCGCTGCTGCTTACCGGTCTGAAAATGACCCTTTTCATCAGTGTCTTCAGCATCCTCTTCTCTCTAATCATCGGGATGGGCGGGGCTGTTATTCGAACATTGAAAATCCCGGTATTATCTCAATTGGTTGTTGTATATGTGGACCTGATCCGCAATACGCCGCTTCTTGTGCATGTGTTTTTTCTCTACTTCGGCCTTCCGGCATTCGGCATCAAGCTATCTGCGGTAGCTGTTGGCATTATCGCCCTCTCGCTTTGGGGAGGCGCATTCGCTGCCGAGAATTTCCGCGGCGGCACCGACGCTGTTCCGCATGCTTTAATCGAATCCGGTCAATCGCTGGGCTTGAGCACCTGGCAAATTGTAAGCCATGTCATTATTCCGCTTGGCTTCCGAATCAGCTTTCCCGCATTCTCCAACACGGCGGTATCTGTTATTAAAAACTCCGCGTATATGACCAGCATCGGGGTTGCGGAGCTGACCTTTATGGCCGTAGACCGCATGGCATACGATTTCAAAACCTATGAGATGCTGCTCACAATAGCGGTCATATACTTGATTCTGATTTGGGGAACGTCCTATTTGTTTGGCCGTATCGAGCGCAAGCTTGATTTCAATAACAAGACGAAGAAAGGCAGTGGCTTGAATGGAAGTGTTATCAAGAAATTTGGACTTTCTTCTCGACGGACTGATTAATACGATCCTATTAAGCTTAAGCTGCATTGGGATTGCGCTTGTAGTTGGAATTGTGATCGGTGTGCTGCAAACGAACAAAAACCGGCTCATTAAGCTGCTTTCACGGGGCTATGCCGAGCTGTTCCGGGGCCTTCCCATCGTAATAACCCTGTTTCTTGTTTTCTTTCTCTTGCCTGAATTCGGTGTGAATGTGAATAGTTATATTTCTGCAATGATTGCGCTCAGCCTGTGGAGCAGCGCGAATATTTCCGTAGCTGTGCGCGGCGCGATCCAATCCATTCCCCCGACACAAATGGAAGCGAGCTTGGCACTCGGCTTGAGTTCCTATCAAACGATGCGCTACGTCATTTTACCGCAGGCGGTTCGTCGCATGCTTCCTTCTGTAATCGGTCTAATGTCAAATCTGGTCCAATCGACGTCGCTTTCGGTACTCATCGGCAATCTGGATTTTCTGAAATCAGCCCAGCTTATCATTGAGCGGGTCGAGTTGATGGAAGGCTTGTCGATTGCTACTCAGATGTACATGTTAGTATTAGCGGTTTATTTTATCATTTGCTACCCGCTATCGATATTGGCGAAAAGAGTCGAACGCATCTATCGCTAAGTCTTCGGGAGGTCTGAAGAGAATGAGTAAGATCGACAAGTCGCGAATTGCGATCATGAATATTCATTATCAATATCATCCGCTTCATCATTTTCTTGATGCGATGGAACGACATGAGATCAGAAACATCGATTTATGGGCCGGGTATCCACACTTTCTCGTCAGTGAGGCTACCTATCAGGATGCTGTCAAGCTTCGCAAGGAGCTTGAACGGCGGGGGTTGAATCCCATCTGCTTTACGCCGAAGCAGGGTGGTTATCCGCTGAATATAGCCGCAGATGACCCGATAATCCGGCAGAAGTCGCTTGACTATTTGCTCAAAAGTGTAGACATTGCAGCAGAGCTTGACGTTCCCATGCTGCAGCTGCTTCCAGGCTGGGGGTATTATGGCGAAGAACCCGAGGAAGCCCGGAAACGAGCCTGTGAAGGGATTCGCAGGGTTGCTGACAGAGCGGGATATTACGGTATTACAGCTATTTTGGAACATCTGCAAATCATTGAATCCAATCTGGCTCTGACTCGCTTCGATTTGAGAAAGATGCTGCGGGAAGTGGATTCACCGCATTTGAAGGCGGTCGTGGACACGTGTCACATGGCGGTTTCAGGCGAGACGCTCGATGAGTATTTCACCGATCTTGGCAGCGATCTCGTTCATGTGCATTTCAATGAATCGGATCAGCTCCCGCTAGGCGAAGGGAATTTACCGCTCAGCAGCTATATGAGCGAGCTTCGGCAACGGAACTATGATGGATATCTATCTCTTGAAATTTGTTCGCGCAAGCACTATATCGACCCGGATGCTTCGCTAAGTATTAGCCTGAGAACGATGGACAATCTACTGAAATAACCTGCTGACAGGCGAGCATGCTTTGGAGGCACTCATGTTGAGTGAAGGTGTACGGAAATATTCGCTGCATGTTTACAACTATTTTTTCTATATCGCCTATGCGTCGTATCTCCCTTTTCTGAGCTATTGGTTTGTGGAAGACGGCTTGTCAACGCAGGAAATTGGTCTTATCTTCTCAATTGGCCCATTGATCGGATTAGTGATGCAGCCAGTGTGGGGCATGCTGATCGATTATTACGGGATTGCGAAGCTTGTATTGATCTGCAGTATGGGCGTAACACCATGGATTATGCTGGCCTATCAATATGCCGACCACAATTTTGCATTTTATATAGGGATTTCGATTCTGCTGGCCGTGTTTGCATCGGCGACGTTGCCAGTCGTCGATGCCATAACTGTAAAGCACGCCAAGAAAAATGCACTGAGCTACGGGGCCATCAGAGTGGTAGGGTCCATCAGTTTCGGTCTTTCCGTCACCATATTTGGCATCCTCTATGAACGGTATGGGCTATCCTTGTTATTTACGGCCTACATCATCTCTATGTCGGTTATGTGTTTGCTTAGTTTTTTTATCGCTGCGGATAAGAGAGCAGATAAGAGAGCAGATAAGAGAGTAGATGAGAGAACGGACCCGTCTCCGAAACGCCAAGGCAATATGTTCAAGGAGATGCTGCCGCTTCTTAAGGAACGCAGGTTTCTGCTCTTCCTGATCCCTGTCTTTGTGGTGGCGATCGGTCCGCAGCTCAACAATGCCTTTTATTCGGTCTATATCAGTCATTTTGGCGGAGAAGCGGCAGGGAAAATCGGTATTCTTTATACCATTTCCTCTATTGCAGAAATCCCTGTCTTTCTATTGTCCGGTTATATAATCCGCAAGCTCGGTTATATCAGAACGCTCACCCTGGTCTCGCTCGCCGGAGCCGTCCGCTGGTATGTGATGTCTCTGGAGCCCGCGTTCGAGATTCTGATGATGAACCAGATCTTGTCCGGTGTGACTTATGCGCTGTTCTTGGCCACCGGAATCAATTATGCCTACGATAATAGTCCGAAGCATACAAAAACTACGGCGCACTCCTTATTCATTGTTGTCTATACGAATATCGCCGGCATTGTTGCGAGCAACGTGGGCGGCTGGGTTATTGGCATTGGCGGTTATCGTCTGCTATTCGGCGGCGCAGCCGCGCTCAGTGTGCTTGGAGCGGCAGGATTCGCCATGCTGGGTAGAGTCAAGTCCGAAGGGCTGCAAAACTATAAAGCCTAATATCGGTTTTTCTCTGGAAGGGAAGAGAGGCAACATGGGATTCGAGAGTTTAATGATTCGTTTGGAATTATCACACGGCAAAGCATCCTTCGGAGATGTGGCGTCAACGGTTAGCCGCTGTGGAGGAGATGTCGTAGCGGTAGATGTAATTCGTTCGGGCAGCAGCAATTCTGTTCGAGATATTACGGTCCAG
The DNA here is from genome assembly GCF_927798095.1 of Paenibacillus plantiphilus. Lineage (GTDB taxonomy): Bacteria > Bacillota > Bacilli > Paenibacillales > Paenibacillaceae > Paenibacillus_Z > Paenibacillus_Z plantiphilus. The sequence continues at coordinate 36,224 of NZ_CAKMMF010000005.1, forward strand.
ATGGGTCCAGACGGTTATGAACGCACAATTGAAGCGCTTAAGCTGCTGGATGGGATTAACGTCATAAATGTGTCGGACCGGACGTTTCTTGCTCACCTGGGAGGCAAAGTCTCCATTCGCCCGACGATGCAGATTAAAAACCGCGATGATTTATCCCGGGTCTACACGCCCGGTGTGGCTCGGGTTTGCATGGCAATTGCCGCAGATCCAAAGAAGGTGTATAACCTCACAATAAAGCGGAATACGGTAGCTGTCGTGACGGATGGTACAGCTGTGCTGGGGTTAGGCGATATCGGTCCTGGTGCGGCTGCTCCGGTAATGGAAGGAAAGGCGATGCTGTTCAAGCAGCTCGCTGATGTCGATGCTTTTCCCATCTGTCTGGATACGAAGGATACGGAGGAAATCATTCGGATTGTTAAAGCGATCAGCCCGATTTTTGGCGGTATCAATCTCGAAGATATTAGTTCTCCACGCTGCTTCGAGATCGAACGCAGACTGCAGGAGGAACTGGATATTCCGATATTTCATGATGACCAGCATGGCACGGCTATCGTTGTGGTTGCCGGATTGATCAATGCTCTCAAGGTGATAGGCAAACGGATGGAAGAGCTGCGTGTTGTGGTGAACGGAATCGGCGCGGCCGGTGTGTCGATCTGTAAGATGCTGCTCGCTGCTGGCGTGAAGCGGCTGGTTCCCATCGACCAATGCGGGGTCATCGTAAGAGGAGGCGCTTACGACCATCCCATGTGGCAGTGGTTGGCCGATCAAGCGCAGGTCGAGAGTCAGCCGGGCAATCTGTCGTCAGCCATCGAAGGAGCGGATGTCTTTATCGGGGTATCCCGCGCGGGCGTGTTGTCGGTTGCGGATGTTCGCAAGATGGCGGATCATCCAATCGTCTTTGCGATGGCCAATCCGGAACCTGAAATTTCGCCGGAGGAAGCCCTTCCCTTTGTTCGGATCTTCGCAACAGGGCGGAGTGATTATCCGAATCAAATTAATAATTTGCTGGTGTTTCCGGGGATTTTCCGAGGGGCGCTGGATTGTCGGGCGAGCTCGATTAATGAAACGATGAAGCTGGCAGCAGCTAAGGCTATTGCGGAAGTGGTAAGCGAGCCGGAATTGAATGAGCAGTATATTATTCCGAGCATATTTAACGAACAGGTCGTCGTGAAGGTCCGGGAAGCTGTAATAAGGGCTGCAATCACCACTGGAATCGCCAAACGCATTCCGCCGGACTTTCGGGACACGACGGAAGAGAAGGGAGGAATCTCCCATACTGCTGGACACGCATAGAGTTGAATCGGATTTTCTCGGAGAGAGGCTCGTGCCGGCAGATGCCTATTACGGTATCCAGACGCTGCGAGCGGTGGAGAATTTCCCGATTACCGGCTACCGATTGCATGAGAGTCTTATCCAGGCAATGACGGTGGTGAAGAAGGCGGCAGCCCAAGCCAACCGGGAAACAGGCAGATTGCAGCCGAGTATCGGATTAGCAATCGAGCAAGCAGCCGATGAGATCCTTGCAGGCCAATGGCATGAACAATTCGTCGTGGATCCTATCCAGGGAGGCGCAGGCACGTCGATCAATATGAATACGAATGAGGTGCTGGCCAACCGGGCAATCGAGCTGATTGACGGGGTGAAGGGTGACTATATCCAGATTAGCCCCAACACACATGTCAATATGTCACAGTCTACCAACGATTGTTTTCCGACAGCCGCTCGTATCGCCGCCCTGCGATTAATGGATGAATTATTAGTCGTGTTACGGTTCATGCATGCCGAGTTTGAGAACAAAGCCGAGGAATTCGACAGCGTGATTAAGCTCGGGCGCACCCACTTGCAAGATGCAGTGCCGATTCGGTTGGGCCAGGAGTTTGAAGCCTATGCCAGAGTTGTGGGGCGTGATATTGAGCGCATCGATCGGACAAGGAATCATCTGTATGAAGTCAATATGGGAGCTACGGCCGTAGGGACCGGGCTCAATGCAGACCCGGCATATATCGTGCGTGTGGTAGAAGCATTGTCCGAGATAAGCGGCTTGCCGCTTCGACGAGCGACTCATCTGCCTGATTCTACTCAGAATACGGATGTATTTACCGAGGTGTCGGCTGCCTTGAAGATATGCATGATCAATATGTCCAAAATCTCCAATGATCTTCGCCTTATGGCATCAGGTCCCAGAGCCGGCCTTAACGAGATTAACCTCCCTCCGCGGCAGCCGGGCTCATCCATTATGCCGGGGAAGGTCAATCCCGTTATGTGCGAGGTTATGAACCAAGTGGCTTTTCAAGTTATCGGAAATGACCATACGATCTGTCTGGCATCCGAGGCGGGCCAACTGGAGCTTAACGTGATGGAACCGGTTTTGGTGTTTAATCTGCTGCAGTCACTCGATATGATGAAACGGACTTTTAGCGTATTCCGCCAATATTGTCTTGAAGGCATAAAGGCCAATATCGAGCAATGTAAAGCCTATGTCGACCATAGTGTAGGGGTTATGACCGCACTGAATCCCTTTTTGGGCTATGAAGCGTCAGCGCGGATCGCTCATGAAGCGATTCAGAACGGAAGGTCTGTCCGCGAGCTAGTGCTTTCATACAAATTATTGGATGAAAATCAACTGGATAACATTCTCGAACCTTTCCGAATGACGAGCCCTGGCATTGTTGGAGAAACGTAATAAGCGGCTGTTGACATTATGAGCAAATATGTATATGTTTATATAAGACAACATATAACAATATAGATAAATCTTAAATTGGAGGAAGAAACGATGAGCGTAGCTAACGTATTAACACATGCACAAGATCAGGTAAGCCGCATTATCGAAGCCTACAAAGAAAGAACAATCAACCGAGTCTTTCTAGTCGCCTGTGGAGGATCTTCCGCTCTGATGTATCCGAGCAAATATTTTATCGACCGTGAATCGACCACTATTACGGCCGAGGTGTATAACTCGAATGAGTTTATTTACCGCAATCCGTCGACGCTTGGCGCTGATTCCCTCGTTATCCTGTGCTCTCATAAGGGTAAAACACCTGAAACTACGGAAGCTGCCAAGTTTGCGAAAAACAAAGGGGCTCTTACGATATCGCTTATGTATGTGGCTACCGCACCGCTTGGAGACGAGTCGGATTTCATCGTCAACTATAGCTGGGCGCCTCCAGGACAACTGGACCCGCATCCGGAAATCGCGAACTATGCGATTCTGTACCGTTTGACAATGGGGCTTCTGGCTGTTAAGGAAGGGAACAAGAAATATGAGAAGCTGCTGAACAGCTTGAACAGCTTCGGCACAGTACTTGAAAAGGCCAAGGAGCAATCGATAAACAATGCTCAGGCTTATGCTCAGGCGAACAAAGACGAGAACGTCATTTATACAATGGCAAGCGGTGTTAACTACGGTATCGCTTACTCGTTCGCGATTTGTATCCTGATGGAAATGCAGTGGAAGCATTCCCATGCGATCCATGCCGGAGAATTCTTCCATGGTCCGTTCGAAATTTTGGATAAGGATGTGCCATTCATCCTGTTGATGGGACTGGACGAAACGCGCCCGATGGAAGAGAGAGCGCTCAAATTCCTGAAGGAACACGGCGAGAAGTTGTTGATTCTTGATGCTAAAGACTTCGATATGAGTGTTATCGACGAAGAGATGAGAGGCTACCTGGCTCCACTTCTGCTGAACTTTGTGCTCCGGGTGTATGCAGTCGAGCTCGCCGCAGCAACAGGCCATCCGCTTGAAACAAGACGTTATATGTTTAAAGTCCCTTATTAATCCGGTTAGTAGCTTGATCCACCAGGATGGTAGTGTCCAAACGGGGGCAGTCCCAAAAGGGCAGTAACAAGTGAGTCAATCCCATAAGATGTGGCGAAGACGCCTCCAAAACCACTGTATATGACTGTATATGTGGGTATGGAGGCGTCTTTTTACATTTTCAAATCAATGCGTGCGGGGAGTCCTAATTCAAAATTGACTTGTGAATATATTTAGTATTCGCATCCATTGACGGACGGAAATCCGGTGACGACGGGTGAGAAGCAAGAACCGAGAAGCCGCGTCGGATGCAGATTTGGGGCTTATGGGCAGGCCGATCCAGACGGCTGCTAGCCAAGTCATCTGTGTGCCCGCTGGGTACTTGCTGCGTACCCGCTGGGTACTTGCTGCGTACCCGCTGGGTACTTGCTGCGTACCCGCTGGGTACTTGCTGCGTACCCGCTGGGTACTTGCTGCGTACCCGCTGGGTACTTGCTGCGTACCCGCTGCATACCCGCTGCGTACCCGCTGCATACCCGCTGCGTACCCGCTGCGTACCCGCTGCATACCCGAATCAACCATCTGCATGTCTGTGGTTGACTGCTAGCACGCATCGCCTTGCCGACCGCTGGGAGCTGCGCGGCGTGTACAGGAGCTTTTATTCTGTATGATTTTTCATATACAATCGCTGAGATAACCGCAAAATGACGAATTATATGCGATTTTTCATACAGATTAGCCAAAGTTGCCTTCTGTCGCTCAAATGTATATGAATATTCATATACAATCGCATGAATCGAACGTTCAAACCAAATCCGGACTTTGGATGGAACCTACATATTCATAGTAAATGACCCGCCCGGACAGTCCCCTTGCTACGGCTCGGAACTTTCCCTTATCCACCAGTATGCGACAGTACTTAATAACCGTCATCGTGTGCAACTCCAGCTCCCTTGCCGCCTGGGCGGGACGAATGACACGATTGTGGCGAATTGCTGCCCGCATCAAGTCGCGTTCGATTTTTGAAAAAGGTTTTCTAGCCGTTCTTCTAGCCGTTCTTTTAGCTCCAGACTCAGCCGATAGATAGGGGGATAGAATGTTCCGCAGTGCCGAGAGAATGAACGAGGGGTTCTCCTTTAATTCATCCAGAGAGATGGAATAGACTGCGCAGTCTTGGGCCTGAAGAAAAAGCCCCCGGTTCAAATCCCTTCGATACTTGGTTCGGTCCGTACCGTGGGAACCGAAGTCCATGATTTCAAAAATAATGCGTACGGCTCCAGCAATCCACATGAAATCTACGAAATAGGATCGCCCCCGCCAGTCCTTCACTTCATATTCAGGATGCAATCCGTGAAAATGTCCGACAAGCGGCCACCAAATTTGCTCAACGAACAACCGGTTTCCGTAGCCATGGCCGCGTTTTAAGGCGTCGAGACGCTCCCCCTTTCGTTGTCTTAGATGATTGCTTGTCCAGTTATCGTGCTCAATGTGGAACCCCATTCTCTGCTACCTCGCCTTTTCGTATTGTTCGATATAAGCATAAAAACCCCGACTCCTCTCCGGTATAGAAAGGAAGCGGGGCATTCTTTGCCATTTGCCTGCGATATGATATTCATAGTGTGCCACAAAATCTTATGAAGAGCAACGGGAGAAGGGGCTATGATTGCTCGCGGATTTTAATGACTCCCTTAACCAATTCGATAAACTCCTCTTGCCGCTCGCTGGAAGCGTGCTTCTCCGCCATCTGAAGAACATGTTGCAACCGGCTCTTCCCGACGCCGTCGCTGTCTTTCATGATTTTAGCGAATTCAGCGACAGCGGCAATAAACAAGGTTTCATCAGACAGCTCGCCGGACAAGCTGATCGCGGCTTCCGACTCCCTGGATCGATTGTTATTGTCTACGTCCTTGTAACGGATCGTAACCTTGCCCCATTGCTTCGACGCATTGTCCTTCAATTCAATCTCATATAACGCAGTAACGGAATGCCCGGCTCCCACTTCCCCGCCGTCCACTTTGTTATCACGGAAATCTTCATCGGCAATTGCCCGGTTCTCATAGCCAAGAAGGCGGTACCCCTTCACTTGCTGGGGATCGAATTGGACCTGAATCTTGGCGTCCTTAGCGATCGTCTGCAGCGTCGTGGTAAGATTCTCCTGGAACATCTTCTTCGCTTCATCTATGTCGTCAATATAGGCGTAGGCGCCATTGCCTTTGTCCGCCAGCTGCTCCATAAGCACATCATTATAATTATCCATGCCGAACCCGAATGTGCTGAGATAAATGTTCCGTCCGGCGTAAGTTTCAATCGTCTGGAGAATGCTTTCGGCCTCGGTTTCGCCGACATTGGCCACTCCATCGGAGCACACAATGACGCGGTTAATGGCTTCCTTGTCGTAGGCATGGCTGGCTAGCTTGTAGCCTGACAGCAATCCTTCTTCCACATTCGTCGATCCTTCGATCTGAAGCTCATCAATAGCATTCAGTATAACGTCTTCCTCTTCAACCGAAGTAGGCTCCAGAACCGTACGTGCATTAGAGCCATACACGACAATGCCGATCTTATCGTTATCCCCCAGTTGATTCACTAGCAGCGCCAAGCTTTTCTTGACTAATCCGATTCGATTGTCTTGGTCCATGGAGCCGGATACGTCGATAACAAACGTTAGATTCGCTCTCTTCCGATCCTCTGTATCAATCTCCTTGCCTTTGATCCCGATACGGACGAGTTGTGAACCCCCTTCCCGAAACGGAGAAGGGCCTGCATCGACATGGATGGCGAACGTATCATCCTGAGGCGGCTCATCATTCAAGTCGAAATAATTGATGAATTCTTCCAGACGGATCGCTTCCTGAGGCGGCAAGCTCCCATTCTCGATATAGCTTCTAACCAATGAATAAGAGCCTGTATCTACATCCATTGCGAAAGTGGACAGCTGATCATCATCTGCTGATACATAGGGGTTGGTCCCGTAATCCTCAAAGAACATGTCGGACGGTGCGGGTGCGGGAGGTTGCTGGGCCGTTTCTTCAGACGTTGATGTATCCAATGTACTTGATGTATCCGATGTACTCGGTGTATCCGCTTTCAAATTTGCCTCGCTGGCACTGCATCCCGCAACTAGCGCACCAAGCAAGAGCACGAGCAACAAGCTCATCATTCTATTCATCTTGAACTCCCCCATTTTTTCGAATGACCTTTCTCCAACTCGATAATACCACAAATTTACTTTATGTTACAGTAGTGTTACAGAATTATTTCTTTAATATTTCAATTACATTGCTGTCATATAACAGGGTTTGATTGACCCTAGCGATTGTGGGGATATCGTAATCGTTATTGTTGAATATATATACAACAATATGTATAATTATCCACATATCAAAGGGTAAGAGGTGGGAAAGTGAAATATAAAATATTTGTGGATGGTCAAGAAGGTACAACGGGTTTAAAAATACATGATTACTTATCTGGCATTTCTAACATAGAAGTAATCAAAATAGAGTCGGAGAAACGAAGAGATAGCGAGGCACGCAGGGATTTAATAAATGAAGCCGATGTCGTATTCCTTTGTCTTCCGGATTCCGCTTCAAGGGATTCCGTATCGATGGTAAGTAATAATAAGACCAGAATAATTGATGCAAGCACAGCGTTCAGGACCAACCAGGAGTGGACGTACGGATTACCAGAATTACATAAGAATCAAAGGGGGAAAATCCAACACTCATCGAGGGTATCTGTCCCAGGCTGCCATGCGACAGGGTTTATTTTAGCGATACAACCTTTGATAGCGGAGGGAATTATTCCGAGGGATTACCCTGCCTCTTGTTACTCGCTTACCGGATATAGTGGTGGAGGCAAGGGGCTCATATCTGAATATCAGAGCTCAAACAGGGAGCAGCTATCCGCACCAAGACCATATGCACTTAACCTTAACCATAAACATCTTCCAGAAATGCAGCTATATTCGGGGTTACACGCAGCGCCGATTTTCACTCCAATAGTCGGAAACTATTATCAGGGTGATGCAGTTACTATCCCTCTCTTTCCTGGAATGTTCTTAAAGCATGTAACGGCGAGAGATATTCAAGAGCTGCTTGCCTCGTATTATGAAGAAGAGCGCTTTATTCGCGTTATGCCCTATGACTCTGAGGCATATCTTGAAGACGGCTTCTTTAATCTCATGGCATGCAATCATACAAACTATTTGGATATCTTTGTTTTTGGTCATAAAGATAGAATTGTGCTTGTGTCCAGATTTGATAATTTGGGAAAAGGGGCCTCGGGGGCAGCCATTCAAAATATGAACATTATGCTTGGATTTGACGAAGGTGCAGGGCTGGAGTAAGAGATAAAGAAGGCCGACAGTACGCGCTCTTGTAGCGACGGTCGGCCCTGAAAGGGCTGTTGTGAAGGTTGCCGGGAGGGTAATCTTACACAGCCCTCTTTGGGCTTTCCGTATAATAGCTCTCGAATTTACATCTTCCGCTCCAGCACGGATCGCGTGATTCTTGTGACGAATTTGCGCGGAAACAACCTTGGAGCCTGTGTCAGAAGCCAATTCTGCACACCGGGAACGACGAATACCTTGCCTCGCATCAGAGCGGTGTAGCCGATCTGTGCGACCTTGTCCGGGGACATGAGCGCCTTCGGGTCGGAAACCTTCTGTCCATCCATCTTCGCCTTGCGGAAAAACTCCGTTCCCGTTGCGCCTGGGCAAAGGGCCGTAACGGTGACCCCCGTCCCTTGCAGCTCGTTAGCGACGGCTTCAGTAAGAGAAAGCACGAACGCCTTGGAAGCGGAATAGTTCGCGCTGAGCGGACAGGCGTAGAAGGAAGTCGTCGAACCTACGTTCAGAATGCGCCCGCTGCCCCTTCGCACCATTTCCGGAAGGAATAGCATTAGAAGCTGCGACAGTGACTGGACGTTGAGCTGCAGCATCTCCTGCTCCGACTGGACGTCCAGCTCGTGTAGAAAGCCAAAGGAACCAATGCCAGCGTTGTTGATCAGAATATCGATGGACTGACCTTGAAGACGTTCATGCAGCAGCCGAGGGCCATCACTCTGAGCCAGATCGACAGGGGTGGTGAGTGTCTGAACACCGTGCTGTCTCTGCAGCTCGGTTGCAAGATGGCTCAGCTTGCTTTCGCTGCGCGAAGCCAGGATGATCCGATAATTCTGCTTGGCGAATAGCTCGGCGAACGCCTTGCCGATACCGCTTGATGCTCCGGTAATGAGTACAGTTGCCATTTGGGGATGCCTCCTAAATCATAATTTATCTAAAAACCATATAAATAAATAATTAGTTATATGGTTATTTAGCGCGAGCATAAGGGACTATTCGTCCCCTGGTGTCTTCAATACAAGGATTTGCTCGGTTGTCTCCAGGAACGCCTTCAGTAGCGTCACGGAATCCTCGATGTCCAGACTGTAGTAAATTTCTGTTCCGACCTTGGAGGAAGTAAGTAAACCGGCTTGCTTTAATATTTTCAAATGATGCGAAATGGCGGAACGTGACATGGGTGTACGTTCAACGATCTGGGCGACATTAAGCGCTTCGTGTTTGGTTAGTATCATAATAATATCTTGCCGCACGGGATCGGCCAATGCGAGGAAGATCGAACTGCATTGTTGCAATTGCTTATGAACGACAAGCTCTAAATGTGTCGTATCCGGGTGGTCCATTCATGTATCGTCTCCATTCAACCAAATAACTAGTTTGTTGGTTATAATATAACTTGGTTGTATGTCTCTGTCAAGTTTATACAGTGGCGTCAGCTGGCGGCTGTTTAGAATATTTTTTAACTATCGGTAGTTAAATTATTGACTTCTTTATTTCCTGATGTTTATAATAATTACCAGTAAGCCAGCGGAGGAAGTGAAGATATATGAAGAAGAAGGAGCTTACTACTAATCAGTTAATTGAAGCAGCGTTCGATCTTTTTGCTGAGCATGGCTTGGAAAGAACGAGCTTAGGGATGATCGCCAGCAAGGTCGGCATAACAAAACCATCTATTTATTATCATTTTCCTACCAAGGAGGAGTTGATCAGTCGGACCTTCGAACATATTTTCAGAGACCATCATTTCGACAAGTACTTCCAGTTGGACCACATAACGAAAGAGAATTTTATAGATACCTTGCTTCAAGGCGGGCTGAATATGTTGCCGGACGGCAATAAAGAGCATTTCGCAGTTCTAAGGGTGTTGAGTGAATTTATGATACTTGCGGAGCGTGATGAGCTTTATAGAGCGCGTTTAATCGGCATGCAGCAAGAGTTTCTCAATGGCTTTCGCGCCCTGTTGTTAAAGGGAGTAGAATTAGAAGCTGTTTCATCACAGAATGTAGATTACAAGGCGCAAATACTTGCATTAGTCATTGATAATTTATCCCGATGCATGATGATGAAATTCACTTTGGACTATCAAGGGGTTTGGAGGGAAACGGTCCAAAGTATTCTCATCCAAGGGTCGTGAGTGTAGTGACAGATGGTGACATGAGGGGGGAATGGCCTAATGAAATATTTTATTATTACAGGTACATCTAGAGGAATTGGAGAAGCGCTGGCCAATCAATTATTAGCCGAGGACCATCATATCTTCTGCATATCGAGAACACCCAATGAACGGGTAATCGAACGTGCAAGAGAAATGAATGCCAGGCTGAGCTACTACGCATTCGATCTTAATCAATTAGTTGACATTGATAGACTATTCGAAGAGATATTTCATAAAATGAAAGACGAAGCAGAGCAGCTAACAGCGATTTATTTAATAAACAATGCAGGCATGTTAGCTCCGGTGGCGCCAATTGAACACAACACCGCTGCCAGCATGATGGAGAATGTGAATGTCAATCTCATTGCTCCGATGATTACAACGTCGAATTTTATTAAGCGCTCACTGCCATTTAACATGGATAAGCGAATTATGAATATATCATCAGCCTCTGCCCGCTATTTGCTGCCGTCGCAAAGCTGTTACAGCACATCGAAGGCGGGTCTGGATTCGTTCACTAAAAGTGTGAGCATCGAGCAGTCAAGTCAACAGCAGCCTGTCAAGGTTGTGTCCGTATATCCGGGGATGATAGACACACAGCTGCAAGCAGAAATTCGCTCGGCAAGCAAAGAACAGTTTCCCTACGTAGATCAATTTATACAGCTGGAACAAGAAGGGAAATTACAAACGCCTGAATATACGGCAGCTAAATTAATAGATATACTCTTTAATGAAGAGTATGGAGTAAATGCCGTTGTTGAAAGCTTATAATCGAAACGATGAGCCTGTATGCGTCTCGCCCAAATGCCAAACGCTGCTTTGCAAAATGCGAGCTGGCTAAGGGCAGATATGAATGATAGATGTGTCAGGAGGCTTGGGCATGGAATTTATGTACGAAGATGACACGCTGGCAGTATCGGTTGTCACAGCGATCCAGGCTGGCGATATCCCATCGTTGAGACGGCTTCTTGTCGAGAGTCCATGGTTGGCAACGGCAAGAATTATCGGAAGAGACGATAGCAACGAAGGAGAAGGTTGCAGGACATCTCGAACACTGCTGCATGTGGTGACCGACTGGCCGGGTCATTTCCCAAACGGCTCGGCTACCGTAGGCATGTTGGTCGAGTTCGGCGCGGAGGTGAACGCCCGGTTCACTGGACCGCACACGGAGACACCGCTTCATTGGGCTTCGAGCTGTGATGACATTGAAGTGCTTGACGCGCTTCTTGATGCTGGCGCCGACATCGAAGCGCCAGGCGCAGTGATCGCAGGTGGCACACCACTAGATGATGCAGTGGCGTTCGGACAGTGGAGGGCAGCGCATAGACTGGTTGAACGTGGAGCGCAAATGGCACTCTGGCATGCGGCTGCGCTAGGACAAATGGCTGCAATTGAGGCCTGCTTCACCGGTTCCGCACTTTCAGAGCGATACCCTTGGGGAGCAAGTCGCTCTTCACCACCCGACAAGATTACCGTCGCCTTCTGGTGCGCTTGTCACGGTGGACAACAGCGCGCTGCAGAGTATCTTCTCAATCGGGGCGCTGAATTGAATTGGATTTCGGTTTGGGATGGATTGACCCCGCTGGACGCAGCGCAACGCAGTCTTGCTGCTGATATGGTTCATTGGCTGCGCAGTCAAGGCGCCAGGTCTGCCGGTGAATTGGCATAGCATAATAAAACCCCCTCCGGTCAACAGTGTAGAGTCGATGATATCATGAACTGAGTTCATAATATCATCGACTCTTTTTTCACTGTCTACCTTGAGGGGATGCGATTAGAGCTTGCCATGCCCAGAATTTATCGGGGCATCTTTCGGCTTTCTCAATGACCTGAACTTAGAAAATGCTAATTCTCGCCAAATGACGAGATGAGAACTTGGTAGTTGAAGTCAGCCGGATTTTTAGGAAGAATTTTAATTTTAACAACTTGACCTGCCGTGAGGTTTAGCACCACTTGGGAATATTGGCTGCCAGCTTCATAATTATCATTCTCGCCAATCAGATTGCCGCTAGCATCATAAGCTTTAATAACGGTGTCGCGAGCAATAGAACCATAAACAGCACCGCCAGTTGTAAACGTATATTGCTGGGAGCTAGGGGCCGTGAATGTACCGATTGCGCCGATCTCAACATATTTAGTTCCCAGATTAGACAGTGTAACATCCGAGCTTAATACAACTAAACCGGCCTTCATCGTACTGAAAGAGCTCGTAGGAACACTAGCATCTATACGCACGACTTCTCCTGCCGTCATATTGTAGGAAGCGTGGGATCCGCCATAGGCTACACTAGAAACAATTAATTGATTCTGATCATCATACAGCTTAAGCGATGTTGTCATTGAAAGAGGGAGCAGTTTGGACAATTTGAAGATATACACTTTGCTTTCCGGTGCTGTAAACTCATAGGAAACGACTCCATCTGGTTGTGTAACGATCTTAGAATCGTTCAGTCCGATCGCCGGGATCGTTGCAGACGCAACAGGGATAACCGCAAACATAAATACTAGACACATGGCAAGTGCAAATAATCTCTTCTTCATTAAAACTCCTCCATTTTTTGTAAATTATTTTTAATAAACTATAAAATTTTTCTAGATCACCGCCTTTTTTATTTGTTGCTGCGCTGCACGAAGTCATTGTATCAGAGGATTTATACAGCGTACATAGTATGAAAGACCTACTTTATGGATATTTTTGTCGTTTAATGTATTGAATCACCTATTATTTATAAAGCTCCAATAGAAAGAGATATATAGCGTTTCCATCATTCGACTAGGAGTGAAGATTAAAGCGATACGGCAAAGACATCTGTTACATAATATGGTATTATTTCTTTGGTGAAAGAAACAGGAGGTATTCTTGTGTGGAGGATTAATACCGTTATTTTTGACTTAGACCAAACATTACTTGATAAAGACCAGTCATTGGTAAGCTTTTCAATTTATCAATATCAGCATTTTTCCTTGCATAGGTTCATCTCAGACAGGGACATTTTCATAAATAAATTTAAAGAGTTGAACAACATTGTAATGCCCAAAGAGGAAGTATACGAAAAGCTGGTGAACTCTCTTGGCATTGAAAGAGAATTGTATGCGGGATTGCTCGATGATTTGAATCATAATTTCCATCTCTATAGTGTTGGATTTCCTGGATTGCAGGAAACACTAGAATGGTTAAAAGCGAAAGGGTATAAACTAGGTATGGTAACCAATGGCAGGGCGTTTTATCAGAGGAATAAAATCGAAGCGTTGGGAATTACTGAATATTTCGATGATATTGTAATTTCAGGCGCAGTGAATTTAAGAAAACCTGACCGTGCTATTTTTCAACTGGCATTAAGTAATTTAAACGCACAGGTGGAATGCACAGTTTTCGTTGGCGATAGCCTGGAGGCGGATATAATTCCTTCTAAGGAATTAGGCATGTTCACAATTCTAAAGAGCAAGGAACTCTCTAACCACCCCTCTGTTGACGCTGTATGCGATGATTTAGCCCAGATTCCAAACCTTATCGTTGATCTTATGATGGAATAACTATCATCCATGGCTGGATAGGGTTATACGTTGATGAGAGAGCGGATGTATGAAGTAAAGATACCTATTGCTCATTCCGGAGGAGGTCAATAAATTGCTGAATGTTTGAAAAAATGATATCGGGTGGGGTTTCAAAAGTTGAACTTTGATATGTCGATAGCCATTGAACACCGTAAGTTCTAATTCCAGCTGCTTTGCCAGCTTTAATATCGGCGTTGCTGTCACCGAGAAAAACAGCATCTTTCTTATCGGTTTCCAAGATGGTTAATGCTTTCAAGATTCCCTCCGGGTGAGGCTTCGGTTTCTCGACGCTTTAAACGAGAGAGGCAATGTATCTGCTAGCGTGCCATCAAAGTCAAATAGTACCGTTTTAGTAGGCATAGTATCACTTCATAGATAGATTTTTTCATAGTATACACTATTTTACTAATATTGCCACATATGATTTATCCACGCGCCCTAAGTCCTCCCAAGCATAGCCAAGGGTGGTCGTTGCACATGGGTGTTGGCATATCCTTCGAGGACGTGTACTTTGACGATGCTTGATCAGTATTCCTAAACATCAAAAGGGGCTGCAAAAATTGAGTAATATAATACAGCTTGAAAAGCTATGCAACGACTTCATGCTCGGAGAGATAGTAGATGTGCCTGTAGCTGTGACAGGCGGGTTTATGCACCGAATGTATGCTATACAAACCACTTTGGGGAGATACGTAGTCAAAGCATTAAACCCCGAAATCATGCGCAGACCCACAGCCATGAATAACTTTATTGCCTCAGAACGGATTGCCAATGTAGCTGCGGGCTATGTGTCTGCACTCCCAGCCAAAATGTTCAAGGGGACTTCTATTCAAGAAGTAGACGATCAATTCTATCTTATATTTGATTGGATAGAAGGTAGAGTTCTGAAATTAGATGAAATAAATACGGTCCACTGCGGAATAATAGGCGGTATTCTTTCAGATATACATAAAGCCGATTTTTCAGAGCTCGTTATAGTGAATAACGGGTCAAATGACAGACAGTCAACAAACTGGAGCTTCTACTTGGAAAAGGGGCGGGAAAGCAACGCGGAATGGGCCAACCTATTGTTTGAACAGATCGAGAATCTTCATGCCTGGAACAAAACGGCGATTGCATCGACAAATCTGCTATCCTCTGAAGTCGTTATTAGTCACGGGGATCTAGATCCTAAAAATGTGATGTGGAATGGAGATACTCCGATCCTTATAGATTGGGAATCAGCGGGATATAGAAATCCTAAGCAAGACTTAATTGAAACAGCGATGTATTGGTCTGAAAATGAGCGGGGGCAAATTGATAGAGATAAATTTTCAGCTTTTATAGCTGGCTACAAAAAGTCGCAAGGAACACTGCAAGCTAATTGGGCAATGACATTAGCAAGCGGGTTCTTGGGGAAGTTGGACTGGCTTGAGTATAGTCTAAAACGTTCTTTATGGATCGAATGTACGGATGAAGAAGAACAAAGAATGGGGACTTCCCAAGTAACGGGGACGATACATGCAATAATACGCTATGCGGAGACTATTGCTGAGGTAGAAGAATGGCTTGATCATTGATATGGAATGAGGGGCAGCGGCTTTTTCAGTTCCTAGATGGCATACATTGTTTGCCATTTGCTTCATGGATAAAGCAAGTTCCCGAAGTTGTATATTTACGAAACTTTGGGTTAAGAAGTATATAATATAAAATATATAAAGAATTACATTTAAGATGGCGATCATATATAATGAATTTTGCAGAAAGGAAAAAATGGAATATTAATAATCGAGATGCATAGAACATTATCATTTAATAATTAGGGGGAATTGGGTTTTATGAATATTTCGAAAAAAGCATTTGTCTCTACCATTTTGGCTACCGGATTATTATGCGGGGCTGTTGGCGTCTATTCTTCAAATGGGGTTGCTGTAGTACAAGCCTACCTGAATAGTACGATTAAGTTCACTGTGAATGGAGCTTCCTGGACTCCTAAAGATGCGAACGGAAAGAAACTCTCGCCTCTAGTCTACAATGGTTCTACCTATCTTCCCGCCAAGGCGGTCGGTGAAGTATTGAATGCGGAAGTCCAATATAATGGAAACAGTAAAACAGTTGCAATTACAACCACGGGTAGTGCCAATGCCGGAGAACCTTATAACGATGCACCAACACCTGCAACAACAAAAACACCTACAACAACTACAACACCTCAGCAAAGCAGCCTTCCAAGCGAGGTGCTCACATTGCCTGCCAATTTTGATCTCGGTACTTCAGGTGAGAAATATAAGCCCGTAGGGCTGGCTTTTATCCAAGCTTACGGAAGTGCCCTTCTCTCTGGATCAAGCTCTGAGCTCAATGCTTTGGTTGATAAATATATGATTGATGATATAGGTAACAATAATATGGGCTACAAACAAAGTGCGAAGGACTATTTGGCCAAAGCAATCGCCGCAGATATCAAGAACAATGATAGTGCCACTATGGAGAAGTATGCGGCGCTATTAAAAGTCACACCACTTAGTGATGTAGAAATTAGCAGTAGTTTCCAAAATAAAAGCGAGAACTCTGCTACTCTAGCCTACAAAGTAATGGTGCCTGGTTTCATTTATAGTTTTAATATCCTTTTAGAGTTCGATATAGACAATAAAACGAACACTTATCTTCTAACAGATATTTCGGTTCTCTAAAATCTGAAACGTATAGAGGGAGTGCTGGCCCGTGGGGGCTAGTATTCCTTTTTTTTCATATGTCAAAAAAGAGACCTCCCGCATAAGTTCGCTGAATTTAAATGGTAACGTTGACTCACACTATAAAATAAGTAATAATTGGAAATATAAAACTAGTATTCATCCTAAAACAATTACTGCAATTACATCTGTCTGACCTACGCTGTTAAATGGAGGTGTTTTATGAAAGCAATCATTGGTGCAGGACGGACAAGCTATGATGGTTGGCTCAGTACACAAGAGGATGAGCTGAATTTGCTGTCTATAGAAAGCTGGAACAAATTGTTTGAACCGGATAGTGTTGATGCGCTGTTGGCAGAACACGTATGGGAGCACTTAACGTATGAGGAAGGGATTATTGCTGCGAAGCATTGTTATGCATTTTTAAAGCCCGGTGGGTATATTCGTTGTGCGGTTCCAGATCAAAACTTCCGAAACGAGTGGTACCAACAGATGGTTCAGGTCGGTGGCCCTGGGCCTGCGGATCATCCGGCGGCATCTCATAAAATAGTGTATGACGCAAAAACCTTCGTACAAGTATTTGAAGCCGCAGGGTTTGAAGTCTCTTTGTTAGAATATTGTGATGAACAAGGAGATTTTCATTATACATACTGGAATGAAGCGGACGGGAGAATAGGAAGGTCCTTTCGATTCGATACAAGGAATTCTACCGAAGGAGTTGGCATGGTATCTATCATTATAGATGCAAAAAAGCCGCTCATAATTAAAAGCAAGATCGATGACAGGAACGATTAGGTCCGAGGGAATGGCAGCCACTCGGTGCTGCTAAGCGCAGGCGGAAGACGCAGCGCGCACGAGGTTTGACCGCCGATGTGTGACCGAGCACCGCGTGCCGCGCGCGGTGCTTTTACAACGTGAGAATGGGGAGCGATGATTCAATGATTTGTGATACTAAACCCAATGTTATAAAGATTGCAAAAGAAATAGCGATATCCGCCGCACTTGAAGCTGGCAGACTAGCTAAAGGGTGGTTTGATAAGCTGGACAACTTTGAAGAGAAGGGAGATTACGGCGATATTGTCACAGAGGTAGACTTGTTAACAGATAAACTCATTGTGAATAAGATTCAAAGCATATTCCCTGAGCATCAAATTGATACGGAAGAATCTGGCCATAACAATAATGAAAGTGATTGGCTATGGCTAGTAGACCCATTAGATGGGACCAATAATTATGCAATTGGCTTACCCTTATTTACTTGCTCCATTACTTTATTGTATCAAAATGAACCTGTTCTCGGTGTTGTTTACGAGCCTGTAGTCGACCGCTTGTTCGTATCAACGCTCAACGAGGGCGCATATTGCAATCAGAAGAGGCTGTTTGTTAACAAAAAAAACGATCTGAAAAAAGCCACCATTGGCTGGATTCAAGGCCATAAAGTTCAGCAAGATCAACGAGCAGTGCATTTAAGGCAATACATTGATATTAATTGTAAGAGAATGATGAGATTGTGGGCGCCGACTCTGCAATGGTGCATGCTGGCCAAGGGAGATTTAGACGGGATTATATTATACAATTCTGAAGGCGCAGATCTATACTCTGGCATTTTGATGGTCAAAGAGGCTGGAGGTATTGTGATCGATTTCGAAGGGAATACCTTCACGGGTATGAATTCGGAGCCGTATCTCATTGCTTGTCACCCGGATCACAGGGATTATTTCATTGATATGGTGAATAAAGGAATGAGCTCACATCACTACAACGGATAAGGGGTAATTCCTTTCGCCACAGAGACTGCTGGAAGAGGCAAAGAGGCATCGTTATGAGCTTGTGTCCTTGCTTCGCGCAGTTCCGCATGCTGAGTTTGCAAATGCATTTGCTTCTCAAAGCTCTCATACGCTTTCTAGCTTTGTATACGAAATGTTCGTATTACACGATACACATCACCGCGGACAAATTGAACGGCATTTAGCTAGCGCACGAATTTTGTGCGATTGACCCCCCGCGATTTCGCAATCCCAATGGAAATTATGGTAAAATAATTCTAAATTGTACTTACTGGGGGTTGCGATAACAATGAAAACTGTGTTCCGTTAAGTTCGCGGCCCGCCGTCTCACGCCATACACTCCGCCTGTTAAAATTATGTCAGCATTTAGGAGGATGAATATGGAAATTGTGATTCAGGAGCTTGTGGCTGGAGATGAAGTCAACTGGAATATTATAGATGCTAGTTTCACTGTCGATTCTACGCTTGTCCTGTCCCTGAGGGGTCGACATATCGGATTTACGGTGAAAGAAGAAGTTTCTAGCTATACGAAAAGCTATACGGAGGGCCGTTCGGAAGAGCAGTCTCTAGAAGAAGCGGACAAAGACTATTCCGCATACATCGATAGCCCGGATCAAATCGTTTACTTGGCCTGCATCGAGCGTCAAGTAGTAGGCTATATCGTACTGAAACGGAACTGGAACAAATTTGCTTATGCTGAACTCATAGCAGTCGACAAGAAATATAGAGGGTATGGAATAGGCCGCAAACTGATCGAACAAGCCAAGCGATGGGCGAGAAACGGTGGTATGCTCGGAATCATGCTGGAGACGCAAACCAATAATGTGGGTGCGTGCCAATTTTACGAAAGCTGCGGCTTTGTAATAGGCGGACTTGATCTTCACTTGTATCAGGGCTTTCCTAAGCATAAGGAAGAAATTGCGATTTTCTGGTATCTGATCTTCGAATAACGACTAGCATATTGTCCCGTCAGTCCCGTCAGTCCCGTCAGTCCCGTCAGCCCCGTCAGCCCCGTCAGCTCCGTCGTACACGCGTGCTTTCGCGGTTAAGGGGAGCACGGTAGCGGCAGGAACAGAGTAAGAGCCCAGAGCGTGCGCCGGACGCGGGTTGGGGCTGTGAAAGGTTGCCGATGGCAGGCTTTCACAGCCCTATTTGGGTTGTTCTGCAACCTGACTTGCAATCAAGGCCACAGCCGCTGCAAGGGCCGAAGCCAAGGCAGAGCGCTTAGCATGGAATTCGATTGGGATAGATATCGTAAACACTGGAGGAAGCTATGAGAACAGAATCCGAGGTTATCAATCAACTCTTATTATTTGCTCACGCCGATGAGAGGGTAAGTGCTGTTATTCTGAATGGGTCGCGAGTAAACCCGAAAGCGGCCAAGGATATTTTTTGCGACTACGATCTCATATTTGTCGTCACTGAGCCTAGATATTATGTGGATCATCAGGATTGGATTGGAACATTTGGCGAACTGATTATGATGCAGCAAAACGATATAGAGGCGAATGGCGGGGAGGAATATATTTTTCTTATGCTGTTTGCGGACGGGGTAAGAATCGATCTATCATTCCGCCGAGCGGAGACCGTCAATGAACACATTGAAGATAGCCTGTCTAAAGTGTTGTTGGACAAGAACAATGTGCTGAAAGCGTTCGCTCCTCCCTCCGATGCGTCCTATTTGATCATTAAACCTTCGGCCGATGAGTTCCATAAGAACATGAATAATCTCTTGTGGTGCTCAACGAATGCGGCCAAAGGCTTGTGGAGAGACGAGCTGACCTATGCGAAGTTTATGTTGGAGATTATAGTGCGGGATCATTTAATAAAGCTGTTATCCTGGCATGTTGGAGCAGAGCATAACTGGAGCGTTAATCTGGGAACGGCCTCAAAATGGCTTAAAAACTATCTTCCTGAGCCGTTATGGCACGCATTCGAGCGCACTTACAGCGGTCCGGATTTTCCGGAAATATGGGATTCCCTGTTTGAGATGATTCGACTTGCCCAAGTAGTAGGGCAGCCGCTTGCGGCAAAGCTTAACTATGAATACTCTGTCCGCGATTATAACAACGTGCTGGCTTATTTGGAGAGAGTGCGGGCTCTTCCGAATGACGCGACTGAAATCTAAGCGAACGAAATTTAGATGAATGCCTGCGCGACAAAGGGCTGTGTCTGACTCCACATAGAGAGCAAGAAAGATCAAGAACAATAGTTCGCATCGGTTTACAATATAACAGGAGGGAGCTAGCCTGGATGCCAAGTTACGAAAGCGTGATGCAACGGGTGATAGATGAGATCGAGGTCAGATTGGGAGAGGATTTGAAGGTATCCGATTTGGCGCAGCTGTCGAATTTCTCGGACTTTCACTTTCATCGGGTTTTTCAATCTATAGTGGGATTGCCCGTCATGGAATACGTTCGCAAACGCAGACTGGTTCAAGCAGCATTCCGCGTGGCCACGACCAATGAGAAGCTGCTTGTTATCGCTCTGAATTGCGGCTTTGGCACACCGGAAACCTTCATTCGCGCTTTTCGCAAAATGTACGGAATGACACCGGGCGAGTATCGGAGGAGGGGGATTCATCCCCCTGCTTACGCCAAGGTGAACGTGCTTCAACGGAATATCAATCCCTATTTAGGAGGAATTCAGATGAATTATGGCATCATTACAAAACCAGGCTTCGATGTGATCGGCTACTCGATCCGCACCAGAAATGCGGATGGCGAGAACAATCAGGACATTCCAGCGTTCTGGCAGCGCTACATGCAAGAGAACATGGGCAAGCCATTGTATGAACAGGCCGTTTCGAATGTGGAGCTTGGCATTTGCGATGATTTCGATATGGATGCGGGCGAATTCAGCTACATTATTGGAGTGGAAGCCAGAGAGGGCGCGGAAGTGCCGGAAGGTGCGATTTCTCGTCAATACCCGGAGCAGACCTATGCCGTTTTTACGACACCGAAGGTCAGTCCAGATCGTTTCGTCGAATCGATCCAGAGCACTTGGACAGCTATATTCAGCGAATGGTTCCCTCACTCCGGATATGAGCATGCGGCTGCTGCTGAATTTGAATATTATGACGAGCGAAGCTGGCGTGATCGCAACGAATTGTTGGAAATGGATATCTATATTCCGATAAAGTCGAAAGCTTAAGCGTAGAACGGAATTGCGTTCCTTTGGCAGAACAGAACGATGTGGAATAGGAGCGGGTATCCCCCCCTGTCCATACAACGGAAAGGAATGGATGACATGGACCTGGAAGAAAGGGGATTGCCGGATTTCCAAGCTAGTATGAATCATTACCGCGTTCCGGGAATCGGAATGACTGTCTTTCGGGAGGGCATAATTGAGTGGTCAGGGGTCCAGGGAGTTGCAGAGGCAGGCACACTACATAAAATTACAGCGGAGAGCCCCTTCCATGCATGCTCTATGAGCAAGATGGTCACCGCTATCGGGGTGATGCGTCTAGTCCAAGAGGGTTTGCTGGACTTAGAGGAAGATATAAGCCGGTATTTGGTTTCATGGCGGCTTCCGGAGAACGCGTTCACAGATCAAAGGAAGGTCACACTGCGCAGTTTGCTGGCTCATCAGGGGGGATTTGTAGACCCGGAGGGAAGTTTTGACGTTTATTATAAAGGGGACCCGTTCCCCACACCCGCAAATATACTCGAAGGAAATACCAGATATTATCCAGAACCTGCACAAGTGAAGTACATGCCGGATAGCCAATTTTCTTACTCCGATGCTGGTTATACAATTGTAGAGCAAATCATCGAAGATGTAACAGGAGAGTCCTTTGCCCAAGTGATGGAGAGGGCCGTAATTGCGCCACTTGGCTTATCGCGGACATTCTTCTGGGGCGGCGATGCCGGAAGCGGGGCGAGTTTGGATATAGACAAGGCAAGAGATGGAGCGGTGACAGGACATGACAAACACGGCCGTCCTGTTGAGGGGAAGCGAGCGCATTATCCTAATTTATCCGGTGCCGGTTTATGGACGACCGCTACTGAGTTTGCATTATTGTCTATGGAAGTGACCAAGGCCTGGAATGGTGATACAGCATCGTTCTTGCGACCAGATTTAGCTCGAATGATGCTGACTGGGCACGGGTGTGCGAAGGGAGTTGGCCTCGGGGTTTTCCTTCCGAAGGAAGGTAAGGAGCCACATTTCGTTTCCCAAGGTTGGGGAGTAGGCTCTCAGTGTATGATGGTTGCGTACCCAGAACTAAACAGCGGTATCGTTGTTATGACAAATTCTGAACCGGGAAAGCATCAGAATGAGGCATTGGTAGGGGAAGTTATTCGAGAAATTAGCAAGAAGTATGGCTGGCCGAGCGTGTAGGGGAGATTATTTATTGTTTTGGAAGTTTTAAGTTGCAGATAAACGTCGGCAGGCTGCAAACAATAGCGTTGCAGCCTGCTTCCAGCCGATCCGCCCTTAAGATAAGAATCCACTCGCTTCATCCCATTCCAATAGTTGAAATCCTTTTCCCGGGAAGGAACGATGGCTTACGACGTCTACGGCTTGCAACCGCTGTGGCCAGCGGAAGCATGGGGGACAGTGGGATCTCATCGTATTCACTCCCGGGGGGAATGCAAACTTGAATGATGTATAATAGGCTTGGAAGGGACTGGATTGTGAGAAAATAGAACATTTTGAGGTTTGACGTCGACTAGTACCTTGACCACTTCTGAATAAAGGTTTGGCACCGACAAGCAGGCCAGTGTGACCCATTGTATATGAATAATCACATACATTTGGTCTTCAAGGAGCTAAATTCGCAATTGTATACGATAAATCACATACATTTGGCCTTCAAGAAGCTATATTGCGAATTGTATACGATAAATCACATACAATTCGCAATATAGCAAACGTGGAGCCCGTTCTATTCGAAAAATCATAGAATGAATACGGGCGAGCTTGTTCATATGCACACCCAAGGTTAGCCTATCCAGTGGGATTATACCACACCCAATAGAATTTCAAGAAAGAAGAAAGGGAACGGCAGCTCCTATTCTTGATTGCGGATGAACGACAGCAAGCTTTTCGAGAGGAGTATCCAGGACTCGACCAGCGCATTCCGCAGTACCAGATCGCCTTCTATTGGGGCATCAGTCCAGTCTCGCTCAGCCGACTGGAAGAAACATTAACATAGGTTAATGAGCTGTCCGCTCCCCCAAGCTATGATGGAGTCATACGAAGGGGGAGGATTAGGTTTGAATATAACAGGACAAACGGTGCTTATTACGGGGGGCGCTTCAGGAATAGGTCTGGCGGTTGCGAAGAAGCTTGCTCGGTTGAACAATCAGGTTATTATCGCAGGGCGCGATCCCCGGAAGCTGGAGGCAGCATGCGCTGAGGTGAAGGAGCTGATCGCCATCCCTTGCGATATTAGCAAGGAGGAGCAACGCTTATCGCTTGCGTCTGAAGTTGCTGAGCGATATCCGAAGCTGACGCTGCTGATCAATAATGCAGGGATACAGTTTCAAAGCCGATTCGATAGCAACCCGCCGTCGCTTGAAGCCATCCACGAGGAAATGGAGACGAACTTCGTCGCCGCGGTGCGGCTCATCGCGCTTATGATACCGAGTTTGCTGAAACAACCGGAAGCCGGAATTATTAATATGTCATCCGGGCTCGCTATCGCTCCGAAAGCAGGAGCGCCAATCTATTGCGCTTCGAAGGCGGCTTTGTCCGCATTCTCACGGTCGCTTCGCTATCAATTGGAGCCGACCCCGGTCCGAGTGTTCGACGTGCTTGCTCCGCTCGTCGATACAGCCATGACCGAGGGCAGAGGCAAGGGCAAGATAAGTCCGGAGCGCTTCGCCGATGAGCTGGTGGCGGGGGTGGCCAAGGATAAATATGTTCTGCATGTGGGCAAAACCAAATACTTATACGCGCTCTCCCGTCTGCTTCCGAAGCTGGCTTACCAGATTACGAAGAATGGGCTGTGAAGAAGAGCTTCTCGAATCCCGGTGCTCTGATAAACACGTGGCTACTACAGCCACGGCAGTTAGAATACGAAGGTATGTTGACGGAACATGGAAAGTAATTACTGTACTGTCAGGGCAAATAAAGTGCAAGTGACCAAAGAAATATATGAGAAATACAAAAAGCCGCCAAAATCGGCGGCAGTTATATTTTTGCGTGATTATATCCAGAAGAAATTCGCATTTGCGAGGCGAACTTCTTCGCTGGATGCAGGATGGAATACCGATTATGCGGCGTTGACCTTCTCATTTTCTTTGTTCTTGCGCCCGGACAGGAACCATCCGGTAGCGGCGATAAGAAGAAGCACCACATAGAAGGTCAGCTTCCATGCTGTCGATTCTGCAAATTCGTGCGGGATGACGTGCAGCGACGGGTGTGCCAGTGTATGGACAGCGAGCTTGACGCCGACCCAGCCAACGATGAAGAAAGCAGCGACTTCCAGCGCTGGTCTGCTCTCCAGCAGCTTCACGAACATATTCGCGGCGAATCGCATGATCAGAAGGCCGATAAAGCCGCCCAGGAAAATAACGATAAAGTGCCCGCCGTCCATTCCGCCGATCTTCGGCAAGTTCGTTGTCGGCAGTGCTACAGCAAGCGCGACAGCTGCCAGAATGGAATCAATAGCGAAAGCGATATCCGCGATTTCGACCTTGAGAACCGTCAGCCAAAACCCGCTTTTTTTCTTCTCTTTCCCTGCATTCTGATTCGCAGAATCTTCGCCTTTCTTTACGATGAGTTTTCGGAAAATGTGGTTCAACGCAATAAATAGCAGATATAGCGCCCCAAGTGCCTGAACCTGCCAAACATCCACCAGAAACGAAATCGCGAACAACGAAGCGAAGCGGAACACGAACGCGCCTGCCAGACCATAGAACAGAGCCTTCTTTCGTTGTTCCTCAGGCAAGTGCTTCACCATAATCGCCAATACAAGCGCATTGTCAGCTGCCAGCAATCCCTCAAGCGCGATCAATACAAGCAGTACCCAACCATACTCCATCAATAATTCAAATCCCATTCCACTTCCCCCTCTGACCGAAATGATGAGCCTACGCTTATTCTCTCCACAAAAGTAAAGAAACCTTCGCCAAGTATGGGCAAAGGTCTCGCTAACAGCGCCGTATCACGGCAATGTCAATAAAGCCGGAGAATGTGAGTTCTCGTATTGACGACTTTATTGTGACAGCTACTCCCCTTTGGAGTTTGGTTATCCATACGTTTGCGGTATGCGTCTTACAGAAAAGTAGTACGTTGAACGAGCCCCCCGGTTTCATTAATGTTCTCTCGTAAAAATGGAGGTGTGAAATGTATCAGTGTCGTCCTGTACTGGCTGAAGATTACTCATTCATTTGTTCGTTTCCTCAAAATGCAGAGGAATTATTTTATATGTTTCCTACAGCTGTCTACCCATTGACAGTGGATCAGATTGAAGGAAACTCGAATAGCAGATTAAAACCAACAGTGATCCTCAATCACAGTGGTCAAGTCACAGGGTATTCAAACCTATACAATTACGAAGAGGCCGAACGGTGTTGGCTCGGAAATGTAATTTTATCACCCGGTTATAGGGGAACAGGCTTAGCGGAGGCTTTAATAAATAACATGATAGCTATTGCACGCAATGAGTTGGTAGTGAAGACATTGCATCTATGTTGTCATAGTACAAATACAAGAGGGCTGCTGTTTTATTCAAAGCTAGGTTTCAAGCCGTATGATCTAACAAAGATTACTGGAAAGCAAGGGGAATTAATTGCCGGGATCCTTATGAGAATCTCTCTGAACGATTAATTGATATCGAGCTGCGCGCGGTGCGGAAGCTTATTGCATGGGTTGAAATAGCAGCAATGAAAGGCTCATATACAGCAAAGACTGCCGGCAAGATGCCGACAGTCTTTGAAAGCCATAGGATACCATATTACTACACTGCAAAAACACTATTCAGCGGTTTCGTTTACTTGCAATCGCTTGAATTGGGTTAGCAGATAGCCTCCTGTCAATACGGTTACAACCCCTGACCAGAAAAACCACGATTGAACGCCATACTTCTCCACGATGGGACCAGCCAGCAGCAATCCGAACGGTGAGGCGATCAGCATCACGCTGGTAACAAGTGAAATTACGCGACCAAGCATTGCAGGCTCGTACGCTCTCTGAATCATAGCCATATACGGCCCGTTGAAGAAAGGAGCGGCCGCTCCCATTACGAACGACAGAACGACAAAGATGTAGAAAGCCTCACTGCTGATTACTCCGCAAGCCAAGCAGGTTAAGCCTATGACAATCAGGCTCCAACAAATATACGTAATATCCTTCCACTTCGAAGCTGCGACGGCCAACAATAATCCGCCAAGTATCATACCGACACTGAACACAGCCTCGACAAGGCTTGCGCTATATCCTCCACGTCCAAAATGCGATAGCGTCATAAAAGGAAACAGTGTCGCAAGCGGCATAAACGCCAAGCTGAATATCGCCGTAGCCAGCGTAATGATGACGATTGCTCTAACTTTAATGAAAGCCCGCCAGCCCAGCATAAATTCGCTTATGAAGCTGGGTGATTGCTGCGCATCCGGCTTCGGCTGGTTGATGCGGACGAATAGAAGCATGAGGTTGGCGATTAATGCGCCTGCTACGTCCAAGAACAACACGACGCCAAGGGAAGTTGCTGAATAGACAGCAATACCAAGCGCCGGACCGATCACGGTGGAGAACGAGAAGACCATCTGGTGCCAGCCGGCTACCCGCGTCAATTGATCTTCGGGAGCCAGGAGTGGAATGGATGCCTGGAATGCCGGGGCGTGGAAAGCGGCGGCGACAGAACGCACCATTAATATGAGATAAACAAAGCCCAGGCTGGGATCGCCCAGATAAAAGTATATACCTAGAACGAGACTGAAGAATGCAATCGCGCTATCAGCTGCGATCATCGTTGTCTTGCGGTTCCATCGATCCAGCCAAACGCCGATAAATGGACCTAGAATCGCTTGCGGCAAAAAGCCGACAAGTCCGGCTATAGTCAGCACAATTGCCGACTGTGTTGTTTCAGTTAAATGCCAAATAATAGAGAATTGAACCATGGAGCTCGTTAATATGGAGAAGATCTGCCCGGTAAACAGAATCGCGAACGCTTTTTTCCAATGAGTTGTCATACAAAGACCCATCCCTTCGAATTTAGATAATGTGACAATGAAAACACAAATAAACCCTTACCATCTCTTTTTAAAAAAAATGGCTGAGCTGCGTGGTCCATTCTCTCATTACCATATCCGCTTGAAATGAATACCCAAAAGAAACACCTCCAAGTAAGCTACAGTTCAGTTTATCAATGACTGGATAACTTTTCAATAGAAACAGAAGAAAGGACAAAACTTCTGGACTGGATAGACGATTGCGGCTAGAGTATGATGAGTGTATAAGGAGGGGACGATATGCGATTTGAAGAGTTTCAAATTAACCAATGGTTAGAAAGCATTACTGTCGAGGAGCAAGCTGCGATTAAAGGTGTATTCAGTAAGCAATATAACGTAAACATTGTATTTTCACCCGAGGGGCTGGCGTCTTTGGACATAGAACTGTTGGTCCCCCTGAGAGATTGCATCCGTGGACTTGTACTGACTAAGACGAGAGTGCCTAATATGATAGACGAACACGCTTTGCGTTCGAAGAAGCTGTCACGTAAAATTGAGTTTGGAGCCGTAAGGGACTCGGAAGAATAAGGGTATTCAGATTGAGAGAGTGTCGAATACGGATTTGAGGACTGCGACAGGTTAGGAGCATGTGGCCTGCTGCAGCCCTCTGGGACCTGGGTGTTGTTCCGACGCTTGCAGCCGCAATTTGGGTTGGCGGCAAGACAATGCCATATTAACGCTTGAACTCGACTGGTCCCTTATCCATCAGAAACGTGCCGTCATCGTTAAGCTTGGGGGAATTCTCCCTGAATGCTTTCGAATAAGTCTCGACGTGACTGATCTTCATCTGTTGATTATCGGTGAAATCAATATGGGCGATGGCTACCCAATAGGAGAACTTATTTTTCTCCAGCAGCGGGACCACGATCGTTTGCCCACTATGGTTGTCCACCTCCGCTCGGGCTTTCATTGCATTGAAGCTGCCGAACCCATTGGATAATGCACTATACGCGCAAAAGAGTACATATTTCAGATTAGCAGTCGAATGAATCGTGATGGTCTCTGTTCCTGCTGAACGAGAATCCCCATCAAGGACGATATAGGGAGCTTTGTTGGCATCGCCAAGCTGTTTATAGTAGATTTTGTCGTTCACACCGTCATTCGTTACATAGAAGCAATAGAGATCAAGATCCTTGGCGTTGTTGTCCCAACGCAGCTTGGCGGTTATCTTGTTCGGTTTCGCAATCGAGACGCTTTCCTTCTTCTTCAGATCCAGCTTGCTTAATGTAAAAGGAGCTGCTACAGGCGGTTGTGGTTGTTCTGCCGGCGAGGGCTTCACCGGTTCAATTATAGCATCCTCTTCAGCCTCAACCTCCAATCCATAGTGGTTGCACAGCGCTGCCAATCCACCGTTGAAGCCGCTGCCGATCGCGCTGAATTTCCATTCTCCGTTATGCAGATAGAGCTCACCGACAACAATGGCGGCCTCCTGCTGCAGATCTTCCCCAAATTCATAATGGAGCAGTTGTTCGTTGGTATTCGGGTCGACGAGACGAATATAAATGTTCGAGACATCTTTGAAGTATTGTCCCGCCTTCTCCCCTTCATGAATCGTCAACGTAACAGCGATTCTCATAATCTCCGCAGGCAGCTCCCGCAGCGAGACATCTATTCGTTCCTTATCTGCTCCCTCTAGCTTGGCATGTACGACTGCTTGAGTAGGGCTGGCAGGATTGCCATAGAATACAAAATCCTCATCGCGTTCGCATATCCCTTTGCCTGTGAGCAGAAATGCGGCGCCGTCAATTTCCATATTTGCAGCTGTAGTCTCCCACCCCAGATATAAGCTTACTCGGCCCAGACCTCGATTCTTGCTCACATCTGCTTTCTGTCCTCGCATCAATTTCATAGATTGGGAACTCCCTTTCTTCATCTGACTGATGGGTATGATTCTCTTAACATATAACTATGTGTTGCGTATAATTTCTACATTTGGGAACGAATACCCTTCAGCAGCAGACATAAGAACGCGCCCCGCCTCAGTTGTTGGCTGAAGGGGGCGTGTTCTTATTTGTTCAGGCGTGAGGGCTATCCCTTGCTGTTCTTCTTCTCCATAGCGGCCTTGAGCAATTCGCCAAGGTTGGAGCCAGCGGACTCCTGACTTTTGCCGTATTGCTGGACAAGCTTTTGCTGCTCGCGCTTATTGATATGTTTGCTATCCTTATTCACCATTTCCGTAATGCCGCATGACAAGCACTGCACATACATGCCGGCCTTGCCTTCCTTCATCTCCATCTTCTTATGGCATTGGGCGCAGCGGCGATTGGACAGTCGCTTCTCGTCGGAACGGCGGTAGCCGCAATCCTCGCTCGGACAGACAAGCACGAGTCCGCGTTTAGATTTCTTCTCCAGCAGCCGTGTGCCGCAGTCTGGGCAATGGCTGCTGGAAACGTTATGCGGTTTATAAGAAGCGTCACTCTTCTTGATGCCGGACACAAGCCCCTGTGCCATATCACGAATCCCTTGTAGGAAGGGCTCGGGCTTGCCTTGTCCGCGGGCGATTCGTTCCAGCTCGGCTTCCCAGCTGGCGGTCAGCTCTGGCGACCGCAAGTCCGTAGGAGCAAGCTCAATCAATTGCTTGCCCTTGCCCGTTGGGTGAAGCTGGTTTCCTTGCCGCTCAATCGTATCCGAGCTGACAAGCTTCTCGATGATGTCCGCCCGTGTCGCTGGCGTTCCAAGCCCATGCTTCTCCATTTGTGTCAGCAGAGCCGCTTCATTGTACCGTTTTGGAGGCAATGTCCGTCCGCTCTGAATGCGACACTGCTTCACGGTTAGCGATTCGCCTTCACGCAGCTCAGGCAGAACTGCTGTGCTCTCCTCGGACTCCTCTTCATTCTCGTCGTCCTCCAGGGAGCGCATGTCATAGACTGCACGCCAGCCGCTGTCTTTGATCGTCATGCCTTTAGCGAACAAGGTTTCGCCAGCCATGCTCACAGTCACAGCAACCTGATCGAACCGGGCTGGAGCATAGAACAAGCTGATGAACCGTCTTGCAATGAGATCATATAATTTGCGCTCTTCCGTGCTTAGCAGGTTCAGATGAACGGCCTGCTCTGTCGGAATGATCGCATGATGATCGGTTACTTTGCTATCGTCGATGATGCGTTTGCTAAGCGGGAGCGTGCCTCGCAGCAAAGGTCTTGCCAGCGGTGCATAGGGGCCTACCGCTATACTCGCCAGCCGTTCCTTCAGCGTATCCTTCATATCCGAGGTCAGATAGCGGGAATCTGTTCGCGGATAGGTGACCAGCTTATGCTGCTCATAGAGCCGCTGCAGCACATTGGAGGTTTGCTTCGCCGAAAATCCGAGCAGGCGGTTAGCATCCCGCTGCAGCTCGGTCAGATCGTAAGCGAGGGGATGCGGCACGGTTTTCTCGCTTTTCTTAAGGCTGGCGATTTTGCCGGTGCGTCCTGCGAGCTTTTCCTGCAGCTCTTTCACTTTCGCCTCGTCAAATATTCTCGAATCCCCGTTCGTTCCTTTCCATACTGCCTCGAATTTCCCCATATCGATGCGGAGAACACTGTAATGGTCGGATCGGAATGAGAGAATGTCGTTCTCCCGCTGCATAATCATGCCAAGGGTCGGCGTTTGGACGCGTCCAGCCGATAACGGGGCCCCGAATTTACAGGTTAGGGCGCGTGTTACATTGAGTCCGATCATCCAGTCTGCTTCGGCGCGGCAGCGGGCGGATTGGAACAATCGGTCAAATTGGCTGCCCGGCTTCAGCGAAGCGAAGCCCTCCTTGATCGCTTTGTCGGTCTGCGAGGAAATCCATAGCCGCCGAAAAGGCTTTTTCCACTTTGCCCTATCGATAATCCATCGTGCCAGCAGCTCGCCCTCCCGAGCCGCATCGGTTGCTACAATCAGCTCGCTAATATCTTGCCGCTGCATGAGGGCTTGCACCGCTTTAAACTGGTGGCTGCTCTCGCGCAATACTTTGAGCTTCATTTGGCCAGGCAGAATCGGGAGATCCTCAAGCGCCCACGTTCCAAGCTTCACATCGTAATCCTCAGGCTCAGCCAGTCCCACGAGATGGCCCAACGCCCAGGTTACGACATACTTCGGCCCTTCAATATAGCTTTTGTTCTTATTGTGGCTTCCCATTACACGCGCGATTTCTCTTGCTACTGATGGCTTTTCCGCCAAAATTAATGTTTTCATATGCGCAAAGAAACATTCCCTTCTCAATTATTCTGCCTCCGGCTACAACGGTGGCCTTGTTACATACAGCATATTTCAATTAGGCCTCCATCCGAAGCTGTAACGAGCGTTCCAGCGCGCCTCGGCCCACTTTTCCGAGCTGTAACGCGAGATTTCCGCCTAAATGGAGCTAGCCAAAGGGCATTCTGCGATGCCTTGGCATCTGTAAGAAGGTTTTTCAGTGTTTCAGCGCGCCTTGGTCCATTTTTTCGAGCTATAACGTGATATTTCCGCCTTATGGAGCTAGCCAAAGGGCATTCTGCGATGCCTTGGCATCTGTAAGAAGGTTTTTCAGTGTTTCAGCGCGCCTTGGTCCATTTTTCCGAGCTATAACGTGATATTTCCGCCTTATGGAGCTAGCCGGAGAGCTTGGGGGCTATTATTTGGACCAGTAAACACTACCCCTCAAGTACACAACATTGTACTTTCTTCCAACTAATTATACTATCTTGCATCCAGGTATTACAGCCCGAGGGGCTGCAGGATTCTGATCGGCATACCCGATACAGCACAAAGGCAAGGGAATCGCCTTGTAATTAAGTAATATTCTTCTTTTATATATAAAATTTTGATATCATTGAATATCTGATCTATCATGGATGGTTCACGTCAAAGTCATTTAACAAAGGGGCCCATTTTAATGAAGCAGCTGTTTCATTTTAGCGAGGAAAGCGCCATAAAAGTTTTTGTGCCCAGAGTGAAAGAGAATCGCAGGGATATGCCGCCTGTCGTCTGGGCGATTGATGACAGGCATGAATTTACCTTTTACTTTCCCAGAGAGTGTCCGAGAATTGTTTATACGAGAACGAATGATATGACTGAGGAAGATAACAGCAAATTTTTTGGTCTGACTAATTCGGATATTATCATCACGGTCGAAACGGATTGGTACGAGCGAATGATGAACACAACCACTTATAGATATAGAATGCCTGCCGATTCTTTTCAACTGTTTGATCGGACTGCCGGATATTATATTTCCACTCAAACCATAGTGCCAGAGGAGGTTGAACCGCTCAATAATCTGGTGGACAGACTGATAAGTCTCAACATTGAAGTAAGATTCACTCCAAACTTGTATCCGCTGAGAAACGCTATTCTTAGCTCATCTATCACTGATTTCGGCATACACAAATTTGCTAATGCCATGTCCGAGACATAGGATTCGAATGTGAGAGAGTAGGAGGAATAATAGTGAATAGAATAAGCTTAATTATCCTGTGCATAGTAATCGCATTCGTTCTGTCATCATGTAATAACGAGAGCAGTAATGCTTCGATAATCGAGCAGCCCCATAAGGTTGCAGACACAGCTGGATCTGGAATAACGGTTACAGCAGGGGGAAGCGAAACAAATGAGGCTGTAAAATCAAATTCAAGGTCTATCGAGATTATTGATTACGAGAATACGGAGCTTTACCAAATGATTATGAATGATTCTAAGGGCTCCATTCCATATGTCGAGCTTGGTGAAAGCATACAAATCGCCTTTAGCGGCGAGCCCCCTGATTCATATCAATTAACGGATAACGTCTTGCTTGAAGACGGAACTATCAAATATGGGGGGCAGAGGCAAGCCGTGAGGCCTATCAATATTAAATTCGATCATGGAATCGGGTCCTTTATCCTTCGGGGGAATATGTCGACTATGTATAGCTCTAACATGAAGGATGATGAGCCGGGTGCAACAATACGCGGTTTCCGATTAACAGGTACGTGGAAGAACGAAATAAAGGAATATGTATTCATAATCCGAACAGATGCGCGTAAAAAAAGCTAACGAGGGAGCGCCAATGGATTTGGCAAACAGCGGGATATATGTGAATACGGGGCTGTATCTAGACAATATCGTCTCACTCTTTAGAGAAGAGCTGAGTGGGAATTTAGTAGGCATTTACTTGCATGGCTCATTGGCAATGGGATGTTTTAATCCTCAGAGAAGTGATATCGACCTCATCGTTGTGGTCAAAGAGAAATTGACGGCGGACAATAAGAAAACAATCGCACAAAGGATTTTAAAGATAAATGATGAACTGCCCAATGAAAGAGGGCTTGAGTTCAGCGTGATCATGGAGACGCATCTGGAACCGTTCGTTTATCCTACTCCATGTGAGCTTCATTATTCAGATTTTCATAAGGAAAGGTATCGATCAGATGAGAACTATGTTTGCGGAGGATATGATGACAACGACTTAGCGTCACAACTGGTTGTTGCCTATTACAGGGGGATGCCCTTATATGGCCGACCCCTCAATGAGCAATACAAGCCTATTGCAAGACAATACTACTTGGCGTCCATTCTGCATGATATAGAGGGTGCTTCTCAAGATATTGTTGATCATACGATTTATGTGGCGTTGAACTTGTGCAGAGTGCTGTTCTTTTTGAGAGAAGGAATAATATCCTCCAAAAAAGAGGGGGGAGAATGGGGACTCCGCTCACTTCCGAATCAATACGAAGACGTAATCAGAAAATGTTTAGATGAGTACACAGGGATTGCAGATAAGAGTGGATTTGATAGTCAGCTTCTGTCGGAATTTGCTGATTATATGCTGCGCGAAATTGATTTCATTGTCCATCGCGACGTAGTGGAGGGAGCAGGGGATGTCTAAATTTAAATGCATTCGTATAGCTGCTGTAATTGGAATATTGATTCTGAGCGGGTGCAGCGGGACAACTTCGGAGCCAGAAATACCTGCTATTGGGAACTCTACTTCATGTAAGGAACCACCGGAGGTTCTGAATTGGCTGGGTACGAATTATAGCCTAAAGGAAGCAAGCACCTCATTGGAACCAGGTATGAAAATTGGCTTTGTTCAATGCGATGATGGAAGATTTGCACTTGGAGATGAAGGGCCACAATCATTTCGTGTATACAGCAATGGCGACCCTCGGACCAATAATGACTTGCTTTTCTTAGGCGCATGGGGAAGAGCGTTATATACAAAGCAAGGTGAAAAGTAATGGCTTAAACGACCCAAAGACTTTCATATCGGCGTCAATTAGGAAAGCGAAGAGCGGGTAACGAGAACGATCAATGGTTGAACGGGAAATTAGAGATGGATAAAGAGCTGGCGGCATTATTTGATCTGTACCAAGATTAGGCACATAGTTGACCAACTTCATTCATGTATCTATAATGTTTACAAGGAATACTAATCAGGCGATAATCAAAGACATGATTTCCTTTGCGAGCTGTACAGAGAGAGAGGTTCAAGCTGAAAGCCTCTCAAGCTATCGGAAGCGAAATTACCCCTTTGTAGCCGTGTCGTTGAACCTGTGAGCCATTCATGCTCATGATGAAAGTAGACGATGCCGCCTTATCCCCGTTACCGGATACTGATTAAGGACCTTGCCCAGCATGTTTCGGCATATAGCTGATTCATGATAAGCGGCGGGTTGAATTAGGGTGGAACCACGAGCTGAACGCACTCGTCCCTTCGAGGAGATGTGCGTTTTTTTGCGTTCAATTCAACCCTGAGGAGGCTCAACATGGTCATCAAAGTAACATTGCCAGATGGAAAAATTCGAGAGGTCGTGCAAGGGACGACGATTGAACAGGTGGCGGGAATTATCAGCCCAAGCCTAAAGAAGAGTGCGGTAGCGGGTAAAATCAATGGCACACCTGTTGATCTGAATAGATCAATCGATGAGGATAGCCGGATTGAAATTATTACACTTGATAGCCAAGACGGTCTGGAGGTTTATCGTCATAGCACAGCCCATTTGATGGCTCAAGCGATCAAGAGAATTTATGGACAGACAGCCGTGAAGCTGGGTATTGGACCTGTCATTCAGGAAGGATTTTATTACGATATTGATATAGAGCAGCCGCTGTCCTCCGATGACCTGGCTGCTATTGAAAGAGAGATGGAAAGGATCGTGCAAGAGAATCTGCCGATCATTCGACGTGTCGTTAGCCATCAGGATGCGAAGCGGGTGTTTGAAGAGCTTGAAGATCCACTTAAGCTGGAGCTGATCCGGGATCTCCCGGAAGATGCCGTGATCACTCTGTATGAACAAGGTGAATTCGTGGATCTCTGCCGGGGACCGCATCTCCCGTCAACTGGCCGAATCAAGGCATTCAAGCTGTTAAGCGTGGCGGGTGCATACTGGCGCGGCGACTCCAACAATAAGGTGCTCCAGCGAATTTATGGTACGTCATTCCCGAAAGAAGCCCAATTGACCGAGTATTTGCATGTCCTGGAGGAAGCCAGGAAGCGTGATCATCGCAAGCTGGGAAGAGAGCTTGGACTGTTCATGTTCTCCGAAGAGGCACCAGGAATGCCGTTCTATCTTCCGAAGGGAATGACGATCCGGACCGAGCTTGAGGACTTCTTGCGCGAAGTGCAGAACAAACGCGATTACGAAGAGGTGCGCACCCCTTTCATGATGAATAATCGGATGTGGGAGCAGTCGGGGCATTGGGAGCATTACAAGGATAATATGTACTTTACGCAGGTAGATGAAACGAAATTTGCACTCAAGCCAATGAACTGTCCGGGACATATGCTTATTTTCAAGAATACGCTTCACTCCTACCGGAGCTGCCGATTCGGATATCGGAATTCGGCCAAGTGCATCGCCATGAATTCTCCGGGGCTCTAAACGGAATGATGCGGGTACGCACATTCTGTCAGGATGATGCGCATATTTTCCTTCGTCAGGATCAGATTGAAGAGGAAATCAATCGGACGATTGCGCTCATTGATCATATCTATCAGGTGTTCGGCTTTGAATATAAGATTGAGCTGTCGACTCGACCCGAGGATTTCCTGGGAACTGAGGAGATCTGGAACCAGGCGGAGCAAGCTTTGCAGAACGCATTGGATAAGCGAGGCATGGATTATCAAATTAATGAGGGCGACGGTGCTTTTTACGGGCCCAAGATCGACTTTCATATTCTGGATGCCCTTAAGCGCAGCTGGCAGTGCGGGACGATTCAACTTGACTATCAAATGCCGGAGAAATTCGACCTTACGTACATCGGCGAGGACAATCACAAGCATCGGCCGGTTGTCATACACCGGGCAATATACGGCTCAATCGACCGGTTCATAGGTATTCTGACCGAGCATTACAGTGGGGCATTCCCACTGTGGCTTGCTCCTGTTCAAGCGAAGCTGCTGCCGGTCTCGGACAGCTTTAACGATTATGCGCTTCAAGTGAAGCAAGAGCTTGCGGAAGCGGGTATCCGCGTTGAGGTGGATATCCGAAGCGAGAAGCTGGGATATAAAATTCGCGAGGCGCAGTTGGAGAAAGTCCCCTACATGTTCGTAATCGGTGAGAAGGAGAAAAGCTCTGGTTCAGTGGCCATTAGACATAGGGGAAGAGGGGATATCGGTTCCATGCCAGTCGCTGAAATTGCCGAGCATATTATTAAAGAAATTCGAGAAAAGAGATAGTTCAACGCTACATTCATTCATCATCTGTTCGGAGGTAGAAGGCAGTTGTTGCAGCATTTGCTATAGCGACTGCCTTCTATTGTGTAGTGCGTCTTGCCAAGCTAGGTGCGATAAGTCGGTACGAATGATTTACTCACCAAAAGACGCGCCAGGAAATACGGTGTAACGATCCAAATACTGCGTTGAATTGGGGACAACTTTAACAGAACCGATCTTGCCGTCTGGACTATATGTAAATCCCCATTTCTCCACTTTTATCTTATAATCGTCTTCCGCAGTTACCCGCTGTACAATTTGTACCGTAAATTTATCGTCTGTGGATTCAACTGCTCTGAAGTCGACAATGCTTGCCATATCTAAAGTGCCAACTGGAAACTCTGAATAAATATCGGTTGTAAAGTTGTCGGAGACCAGGTTCTTGATGGCGTCATAATCTCTTTCATCATAAGCCATGATAAACCTATAAATAGGGTTCCTGCTCGAAACATATGAAACCCAACCTCGCTCTTGTTTAAAGTTTGGATCAGAATTGACATAAACCGTCTTGGTTTTGTTGTCCCAGCTAATCGGTGTTCCAAATCCATCAGAGATCGCTCGAATGGGAACATAGACATTGCCGTCGATAATTTTGGGCTGTGTACTGGTTTTTACTTGATTGTTGTTTACAAAGATTTTGGGAGTAGTCATGGCAGTGGCAGCATAAGCCCCAGCACTAAATATTAAAGCGCATCCTAAACTAATTAGACCTATCTTAGCTAATCGTTTCATTGAATACCTCCTAATTAAATGTCATACTATTGACGTAAATAGTAAGAAAAGGTTTCAAGTGTAAACGAATGTTCAGTTTGCAGAGCTACATGAGGTTCGGAGGGTGAACGAGTGATGAAATATTTTACAAAAGAATGGTATGAGAAAATGCAAGTAGTAGGTTTTTTGGCCTTTCCTGAGACGGAACAGGAGTGGGAGGAGAATGTTGCTTGGTATCAAGCGGAAGGAAGAAACTTTGATGCTTTGTGCAGGGAGGAGCTGGAGCATCGCAAACAAGAATTGCTCAAATTCCTTCCTGAATCATTCCATCCTTATATTCATGCTGGAACGCTGAGATGCCAGTTCCCTACGACAGAGCTTAGGGAAATGGCTGAACGGTGGCGACAAGAGTGCTACGAAAGAAATGAAGCTATGCGTAAAGAATACCGCAACTACTATCTTTCGATTAAAGATTCCCTGCCCAGTGGTGCCGTTCAAATATATGAAAAGTCATTGCACGATGCAAGAGTTCGGTCACTTGAGATGCCTGCTAAGGATACTTTCATAATGATATTGGATTGCAGGGGAAGCTTTCATTATTACACCGACGTGAAATTAACATTCACAGGCGTGAAGCAGCTGCAATGTTCGGATATACATGCGGACAGTTCCTGGCTTTATGACGAAATTTACTATACTGATGCTGGATTTAAGCTTCAGGTGCTATTCGAAAGTCCTTTAGAGGAACTAACCATTATTGCAGACAATGTTTTGATTGAAGTGCTTGGATGACGGATTAGACCCACTAATCGAGTCGCCACACGCCGGAAGAGATCAGGGATAAAGTAATGCATATGGTGCTGAAGGTGGCAAATTGTGAAACAATAAGAGAGACACACTATTTTACACAAGAAGGAGAAATGAAAATGAACCAGGAAGTCGTCGATTTTATTGAAGCGGTAAAAGAGCCTTGGCAACGGGAGCTGTGCTCTCGCCTGCGGGGGGTTGTCCACGGAGCGATTCCAGACCTTCAGGAGCGCATCCAGTATAAGAAACCTCATTTCTTGAAAAATGGGAAATATGCCGCCGTCATTTCAACATCGAAGGATGCGGTAAGCTTTACAATCTTCAATGCGAGCGGCCTGTCGCTTCCAGAAGGATTGTTCGACGGTCCTCCTGAGAGAAAGACAATCAAGTTGCGGCAAGGGGATACAGTTGATACCGAGCAGCTGTCGTCGCTGGTTAGTCAAGCAGCCGCGGCATTATAAACGAACGCGGGACAGGTCTTCAAAATTGACATAAAATCCCTATCGCGTTATCATTTAAGAATCATCATCCCAAGAGTAATGCCGCACAGGCATAGCCTGTCGTCTCTTATTGAGATGGCGGGCTTTTTTTTAGAAAAGAAAGGGGATTCAATTATGCCGTATATTAATTTGCAAATTACTAAGGGTGCTACCCGTGAACAAAAGGCGCGAATTGTGAAGGAGTTTACAGAAACGCTCGTTCATGTGCTAGGCAAGAAGCCTGAACATACTCATATTGTCATTCAGGAGGTGGAGGATGAGAATTGGGGGTTTGCCGGTATATTAACCGATGAATATCGGAGAATTGAAAACAGCACCCCTACTGCTGCCAAGGAGGAATAGGAGCTTGAAATTCGTGTGGTGACACCGCACCGCCCTACGCGCGCTGGGAGCAGCGCGCGGTACAGAAGGTTGCCGGAGATGCGAATAAGCCGCCAGAAATCTGGCGGCGAGTGAATCAGGATTAGTGTTATGGCAACACAATCACGCTTGTCACGATTACATCTTCAATCTCAATTCTCGTATGATTTCATGTCCGTTTCGGTCCACCTGCTGGAAACCCAAAGAAGCGTATAAGCTAGACGCTCGTTCGTTCTCAGGCCGATGCCCAAGTACGATTTGGCCGCAGTCGTGCTTTTCCTTCATATAGCGTATAAGCTCTACCATGCCAGCCCGTCCCAATCCTCTATGCTGGAACCTATGATCGATCATATAGGACATGATCCAGTATTTCCTGTCATCGGGATCGACGGTGTAAACCGCGAATCCTGCTAAATGATCGCCTGTGTAAATAGCCAAAGGGAAAAACCCGCAATAGGCCGACTCTGCAAGCCAATATACAGCTGGGACAGGGAATGTGCTCTTCTGCTCCTCCGCAGCTTCAAGCTGGGTGCAGGCATACCAATTGCTTTGGTCAATCGGTTTGAGTTCCACTGCTGGCCGATAACGTTCACGTATCCGATCACATATCCCCAGCAGCT
Source organism: Paenibacillus plantiphilus (assembly GCF_927798095.1). Lineage (GTDB taxonomy): Bacteria > Bacillota > Bacilli > Paenibacillales > Paenibacillaceae > Paenibacillus_Z > Paenibacillus_Z plantiphilus. The sequence continues at coordinate 76,309 of NZ_CAKMMF010000005.1, forward strand.
TATCCTTAAGTCCAGCGGCCCAATCCGGCGAGCTGGCGATATCCATATCTTCAATACTGCGCAGCAGTCGTGCGAACTTATACAGGTCTGCAAATCTCTGAAACACGGGTAGCAAGCTCATGAAACGTTCATCCAGCAGCTTGACGGACCTATACCCTGCAAGAAATTGCTCAATCTTGCTTCTTGCTTCTTCGCCATCTTGTTCCAGAAGATCGGAAATGGCGGACGCAGCATCCATCATGAACCAATGCACCATCGCGTCATCGAAATCAATGGCGTAGTATTGCTTTTCCTCTGCTGCATAGAAAATATTGTCGATCTCAAAATCATAATGGATAAGCCCCGTATATCCCTCGCCTGCAGGCAGCTCTGCGAGCTGGCCCCGCAATCGTTCGAGCTCTTTCAGAAGGCCTATTTCCTCAGGGTAACGCTGCAATACTGACGAGATAAACGTCAGCGCATCGGTCCAGCTTCTTCGTGATGTCGTACCCGCGACATAGGTTTCGGATAAATGATGAAGAGAAGCGAGCTGTCTGCCCCAGCTTTCAAAATGAACCTCCGACATCTGATCAATCGGGATATGCTGCCCATGTGCCTGCTCGAAAACTACACCGTAATAAAGTCCACTTTCTGTAGCAATTGTTTCAATCCAATGCCCGCTCTTGGAGCGCACAGGAGCAACAGTCGGATAACCGTTGTCTAACAAATACAGCATGAAATCAAGCTCAGCCTGAATATGCTCGATCGTGTTGTCCTCTTCATGAATGAACCTGAGAAAATGCCGAATACCGTTTCTCTCGAACGAGTAGATGAAATTGCTGCTTGCTCTCCAGAACTTCAATGTTTCCGCATCATGATCCCACAACGAAATCAGTTGTTTGGCCGGGGAATCATTTGCTGATCCTCTTACCATGTTTCTTAAAGACATCATTGCCTGTTTGCCTCCCATTACCTAATGAGAGGTGTATTCGTTTACGAATGATGACCTCTCACAGGCTCTCTTGTGTTTTTGTACGTATTCAAACACCATCACTCCTTAAGTCGTAGTAGGGATATATAGACTGTGTGCAATTTGAATTGATCCCCCATGAGAACATTATTGGGTATACACCCAATTTTATCAAGTTTTAATTTGCTAAGGCATGCTATTAGATCAGGTTGCTTCCTTTACAAGCTCCTCCAAATCATTCATCAAAGCAGATATCCAGGCTGCTGATCCAGGAATTGTCTCTGTACCTAATTAAGCTGTGCTATAGATAGGTCAGTACCGTTCTCGTGAAGAAATGCAGCTAGCATATCCGCCCTCGATACATGGCTCCAAGCACGGGCCTCCTTAATTAAGCAATATAAATCACCCAGATGGGGACTTAAATAACCGATAGCCCAATCAATCGGCAGAATACGACTCCCTTGAATCAACAGGTTTTTGGCATGATAATCGTGATGGACAAGTGTAAGGGGGAGCGTATCATATAACGTATGCAGATCGCACGGAAACGTGGTTTGCAGTCTACTAAGAACGCTGTTATCTGAGAAATGATTCGACCGCAGAAGATCATCCAACAGGGTGAGAAAGTTTGCAGCAGATACGGTGTATAAACGAATCATGTCGCCTGGAATATTCAATTCCAGATTATCTGCTGCTATCGTCCGTATTCTTGCTAGTTCCCTTGCTGCTTCCAGAAAATAATCGGAGTGGGGCTGCTGCTCCAAATTATTGCTTCCACGATCCTCCATCACCATAACTGCACTATTCCCTACTTCAAAATAGCCAAAGATGTAGGGAGCTTTAATATTCAATGGGCCCACCAGCCGCTTATAAATAGCAGCTTCTCCCGCCATGTCGTCTCTGCCCCATTTCATAATGCGAGTTTCACCGCTTGCCAAAGTTGCTCTATATACTTCAGAAAGCGACCATTTCCTCAATAGCGACCATTCAATAGCTTCATCCAGCACAGGCATTAACGAGCGATAAGCAGAAAAACATTCTGGAATCATCGGTTTATTTTCCTCCGTATTCGTGGTAGTGGCACAGAGAAATTTTTACATATACAACCAAAAAAGTATAGACTTATAATTCCCCCTCTGCTATGATGTTGAATAAGGTCTTGGAAAAATTCAGGACTCTTTTTTTTATAGGAACAATGAAGCAGCCCGTCCTTAATGGGAGTGGGTTTTTTTTGCATCCAAACGATGATAGAGGAGGCACTTATATGGAAATTTATCTCCATTCAGAGAGACTGCATTTACGCCTGTTGGAATCAGGAGATGCGGATGTTTTGGAAAAACTAGCTGGGGACAAGGACATAGCCAGCACTACGTTAGGCATCCCGCATCCATATCCTAAGGGTTCGGCAGCGGGATTTATTGCAAATAGACAAGAGGCCGCATCGCAAGGCGAAGGCTATTCTTTTGCAGCATTAACGAAATCCGAGGGAACGTTCTTGGGCGTTGTCGGTCTGCACCTGGATAAGAATCATAACAACGGGGAATTAGGCTATTGGATCGGGAAGCCATATTGGGGCAAGGGGTACGGCTCGGAGGCAGCCCGAAGGGTGGTTCAATTCGCGTTTGATGAAATCAAATTAAACAGAGTTTGGGCAGCAGCAATGACTAAAAACCCTGGGTCCTCCAGAATTATGGAGAAGGCGGGCATGAAGCATGAGGGCACTTTTCGGGAGCACATACTGAAATGGGATGTTTACGAAGACCTGTCTTACTATGGCCTGCTCCGATCGGAATATCTATTGGGGTGAACCCCAATAGAATCCGTTATTTTAGGGGGAGTGAATATGAATCGAGCTGAAAAGGATCGAGATAAGATGCTTCGTATAACGAAAATAATGGAGAATGAAATAGAATTAAAAAAGATCAACCAGAAGAACCGGTCGACCTCATAACAGGAGCTTGCGGAATCGTTAATGTTAGTCTCAATGCTGCCTGTCAACCATTATCGGCAATGCCTGCGAAACGGTCGATGACGTCTAGCGGCAAGTGATCCGTAACCAGACGGCCGTAGTGCACAATCTGCAGGATGCCACTCTCATCGATGAGGAACTCTGCTGGAATACGGTGCATATTGGACCCCGCCTCTGGAGTCAATGCAAAACCTTCGGCTGCTGCCTCAGCCACAAATGTCTGTGTGCTCGAATCGGCTATCGTCGCCTGTACTTTCTCCTCGGACACCTCGACACCGTACAACTTGTAAAGGTCGGCCAGAGGATCGGCACATAACGGGAATGGCGACTCCTGCTTGCCGACATGCTGGAGCATGCTAGAGTCTGGCGACTCGAACACCGCCACTACCTCCAATCCATGCAGATGCCACTGATTATAGCGCCGGATAAAGTGCCGAATGCGCAAGTTGCACAGTGCACAAGCGGCGTTGCGCAAGAACGCGATTAGTACCTTGCGACCACGAAGATCGGACAAGCGGAGAGGATTCCCGTCGATACCGGTGAACGTGAAGTCAGGGGCCTCCATCCCCGAAGACAATGGATTTCTCATTTGTAATAACCTCCTGGTTATAAATGGTGTAAACATCAGTCGAGCTGACTTTATTTACTTTACCAGGCGGTGCTATACGGCTTCTGTGACCTGGTCACCAATGAGTTCAGTCAGCGCTCCCCGCTGCCGAACGGTAACCACTCCCCGTCCAGTTTCTATCCACCCCTTCTTCTTCATTCGACCCATAACACGGCTGACTACTTCACGAGCGGAACCTAATTCGACAGCTAACTGCTGATGCGTAATCCGAACGGTCGGCTGCTGCGCCGACGTCAGCTTCAACAGCGTCTCGGCGAGTCGGAAGTCCAGCGGCTGCGACATTTTATCGGAGAGGAGACTGCCCAGTTGAATTAACCCATCTAGAATATTGCCGAATACTGCATTTCGGATAGGTGCATATACTTGTATCCAATGCAAAAATGCTTTTTTCTCTACGAACATGACCGTTACCTCAGTCTCGGCTGTGATCGTTCCGGGATATTCGCGATCGCTCAAACCACTCAGCACCATCATGGCACATATATCGCCAGCGGAGAGACGGTTAGTCAGCGCTTCACGGCCACCTTCGGTTAGATTCAAGATTTGCACAGTTCCTGAAATAAGGAACAACGTATAATGAACAGCATCATCACTGCGAAATAAGGTCGATTTGGCAGGGAACGATCTAAGGTGAGGTTTTGCCGCAGCCCACTCCTCAGTGGGGATTGTTCTGAAACAGGGAAAGATATCGAACAGGCTATGCAATTCGGGAAGAACATGAGCCATAGGAATTCTCCAATCTAATATAGAATGTGTTTTCATTGTACATTCCGAGAACTCATTACTCAAAGGAATTCACATCTAAGGGAAATGATTGCTCTATATTGCAGGAGCTGACCATAATCCCCCTATGATATTAATTGGATAATACGCGAGGGGAGGAGTGGTCGCCAAGTTCATCGGCAAACAGAGCGTCGAAATCTCCCTTATCTCCGTACAAATAGAGTACGTCTCCGGCTTCCAGCGCGGTTTCGTACTTTTCTCTGCGCACATTGGACCGTCCCTCGCTTGATGTATAGCAGGTTCAAATCAGCATCCAAGGATAGGACATCACTCATTTTCTGCCCGATATAGGGGGAATTCGGACTGATCGGCATTTCTGCAAAGTGGTCGGATTCCTCCAGTAATAGAACGTCTTTAATAGGCAGCTCATGTACGTCGAATTTGCGTTCCAACGAGCGGTTGAATTTGGAGGATAGGAAGGCTGTCATCATAGGAGTACGCACCAAGATAAGTAGGGCGATTAGAGAACATGCGGACACGGCCAAGTAAGAGGACTGAAATCCCGGGGCGAGAATAGTCGCAAAAGCAGACACGATGACCGCGAATGAGAAGAGTCCGAAGAGAATGAGAAACATACCGATCCGGCGGCGGATTGGATGGTCGCTAATGAGCTCCGACTCCATTGTCGTAAAGCCGGTACTCGTAAGAAGCGAAATCACCTGAAATCGCGAGATATCCTTGTCGAGTCCGGTAGCACGCATGAGGACAACGGAGATTTCGACAACGGCAAAGACGATGACCATATAGATAATGATGAACTCCATGTATTGCCACCCCCTGAACTAGGCTGCTGCTACTCCTGTTTTACCCCAAATCTTAAATCTTCAACAGCCGGAGTACGGTTTCTTGTTGTTCGACGCCTATGATCTGGCCTGGGAGCCATTCGATCAAGCCATGTTCGAGCATCACAAGACCTTGATTGGTCTCAGAAAGACATGCCGCGTTCTGGAATAGCGAGCTAGCGTTCATTCGCAATACGGAGCCGAAGGTAATAGCATACAGCAGAAGAAGTGGGAATGAGGAATACCTCATTCTGGTTAATCTATCCGATCAAGCAGCGACGCCCCAATTTACAAACGGGGATATGGCAGTAGCAGCATTTTCCAGCCGGACGACGAAGGAAGTCATCTATCGCACAGGGGCAGATAATGATGCTCCAGCATATCTGCATGGCCGGCTATTTATTCATCCCTATGAAACGTTGATTGTAAAAGTGTGAGAAAGGACTTCGACGCGGCGGAGAGGGGAACTCCCCGTAGTGTCGCAATCCCTACATTGCGCTCCGGTATAGGAGGGCTCAATGGAATTTCGACGAGATGGCCGGCATTCAGCTCGTCCAATACATAATTGCGAATGACAAATGCAAGCCCGAAGCCCCGGATAGCGAACTGTGCAAGCAGGTCGATGCTGCCAAGCTCGAACTCTGGCGTTAACTTAATCCCATAGGCGGCAGCATAGCTATCAATGAAATTTCGTGTGCTTCCACCTGGCTCAAGTATTAACAACGGATATTCATGAATGGAATCCAACGATAACGGACTGTTTGCCAGCGCAGCGAATTTCTTGCCGCCTACGAGGCAGTCTTGAATGGGGGAGCTTGGCTGAAAGTCAATCTGCTTGTCCGATGCGGGCAAGCTGACGATGCCGAAGTCAATCTTCCCCTCTTTAAGCAGCGCAATTGTTTCGGGCGTCGTTCGGTTTGTTATGCGGATGCGGATATCGGGATATTGCTGATGGAAGCTCTCCAGGCAAGGCAGCAGATAATGCTTGCACAATGTGTCACTCGCTCCGATATTGATCTCCCCGCGATTCAGGCTGTGCATCTCTGCGATGGCCCTCTCGCCAATCTCCACAAAGTTAAAGGCTTGCTGGATATAACGAAACAACACTTCGCCTTCCGCATTAAGCCGCACTCCCTTGGGCGTTCGGAAGAACAGCTGCCCGCCACAACTCCCCTCCAATTGCTTGATGGTATGGCTTACTGCAGGCTGTGTAATGTGCAGCCGTTCTGCTGCTCTTGACAAGCTGCCTGTCTTCGCTGTCCAGTAGAATACGCGATACCATTCCAAATTGATTTCCATAGCTATTACCTCACCTTATATCAGGTATTATCAATATTAATTTTTCTAATGCTGATTCTTGGAATTATAATAATTGATGTCAATAAAATCAAGTTCGGGAGGCGGAGTCTGTGACAGTAACCGCAATTGTAGGCGCTAATTGGGGAGACGAGGGCAAGGGGAAGATGACGGATGTGTTGGCTGCCCAATCCTCTTTTGTAGTACGGTATCAGGGAGGAAGCAACGCAGGACACACGATTATTAACGAATACGGCAAGTTCTCACTGCATATGCTGCCGTCGGGTGTTTTTTATCCCTTCGTTACGAACGTTATTGGACCGGGAACGGCGCTTGATGCCGAAATGCTGCTCGGGGAGCTGAAGGAGCTGGCGGCAAGAGGCGTGCCGGAGCCGAAGCTTGTTCTATCAGAACGGGCTCAGGTGGTGCTGCCGGTACATCGGCTGTTTGACGAGCTTGAAGAGGAGCGGCTGGGGGCAAAGGGCTTCGGCTCCACCAAGCGCGGCATAGCGCCATTCTATGGGGACAAGTATGCGAAGCTGGGCATTCAAATCGCAGATTTGTTCGACCAAGCCCGATTGCTTGACCGAGTCGAACAATTGCTTGCAGCCAAAAACGTCTTGCTGGAGCACCTGTACGGACGACCGCGAATTCAGCCTGAGCAATTGATGATCAAGCTGATCGAGCAGGCGGAGAGTCTTGCTCCGTTTGTTTGCGATACGACTGAGCTGCTGCAAAAGGCTTATAGGGAGGGCGAGTCCATCCTGCTTGAAGGACAGCTGGGAGCGCTTCGCGATCCGGATCACGGGATTTATCCGTTCTCGACATCATCCTCTACGCTCGCGGGCTTCGCCCCTGTCGGCGCTGGACTTCCTGCGTACTCAGTAACCAATGTCATCGCAGTCGTTAAGGCGTATTCCAGCTGTGTTGGCGCGGGACCCTTCGTGTCTGAGCTGGAAGGAAGCGAAGCAGACGAGCTTCGACGTCGCGGCGGCGATGCAGGCGAATACGGAGCTACTACCGGCCGACCTAGACGAATGGGATGGTTCGATGCCGTTGCTACCCGCTATGGCTGCATGATTCAAGGGGCAACTGAGGCGGTGCTGACAAATCTCGATGTGCTGGGATACTTGGATGAGATTCCCGTCTGTACGGCTTATCAGTTGGCAGACGGCACAATAACCGATCGTTTCCCGGTAACACCCAAGCTGCATACGGCCCAACCGCTATTGACGAGGCTGCCGGGCTGGAAATGCGATATCTCCCAGGTTAAACAATTCCACGCGCTGCCCCAATCTGCCAAGCAATACATTGATTATATAGAATCCAGCATTGGTGTTAAGATCAAGACGGTGTCCGTTGGTCCAAGGCGCGAACAGGTAATTGAACGGTAGTGAACGGGGAGAACTGTAGTCGGCAGAGAGAGCGGTAATTGGTAGGGGGAACTGTAGTCGGCAGAGAGAGCGGTAATCGGTAGGGGAACGGTAGTCGGCAGAGAGAGCGGTAATCGGTAGGGGGAACGGTAGTCGGCAAGGAGTGCGCGGTAGTCGGTAGGGGGAACGGTAGTATTCGGCAAGGAGAACGGATAACGGGGGTGGAGCTCTAAGATGAGTGAGCATAGACGGTTCAAAATGGCGGATATCGCTGAGAGGCTTGCGTCCAAGCCGATTCATGGCGAGAATAAACAAGAGCTTGAAGAGATTATTGGATACTTTGATCGAGCAGATAAAGAGGCGTTTTTTGCGTTACATTCGGATACGAGATGATTACCAATTTAATAAAGGTTGATCGAGCGTGTAATGCGTCGGGATCAATTTATGTTATGTAACAGATTGAGCACGTTTCCGGTTTTCAGACGGATTCGTGCTTTTTATACGAAAATAGATAACAGTCCCATTGCAGCAAAGGCAATGTCTACTGCTACTATCCGCTGTAAGCAGGAAATTCCGTGTTAACGCAAGAAATGGCAGCGCGAAGGGTGCTGTAAGCAGGAAAAATCGTGTTATAGCGGTGGACAAAGCCATTCCGCTTACTTTCTCTGTCACTTAAAACGGAAAAACCTGCTTACAGCGTACCAAACGAACATCTCGCTAGCTTTAAGCCGGAAAAAACGTCTTAATGCTGGCGCCGCGTGCAGCTCCCATCGCAGACTTTAGCGCTGCGTGACGGAGGGGTGGTAAGTGATGAAGCTGCACCCCTTTTCATTATGAAAGGGGACATCAAAGAAGTCCTGGGATTTTTGCACATACATATTGATGCGCACTATGATATTCTATATCATACAATATATAACATTATATGTTTGATCGTTGCAATCTACTTCAAAGGGGCTGAAAAGGGTGACGAATAAGGGATCATATGAAGGCATTGTTGCTGATACCTATGATATCTGGTTTTCGGGGGATGTCTTCGATGATACAGCATTTTACGAGAAATTAATTGCAGAAGCATCTGGTCGCGCATTGGAAATCGGATGCGGCACAGGAAGGCTTCTAGTACCGTATTTGCAGAAGGGGCTTGAAGTGGAGGGCGTGGACCCTTCATCGGAAATGTTGAGCGTATGCAGAGAAAAAGGAGAGCAGACGGGTGTATCTCCCGTACTGTACGAGCAATATATGCAGGAGCTCCAACTGCCGGGCAAGTACAAGACCATTTATATTCCGCTGGCATCATTCATGCTTGTCATTGATAGAGGAGAAGCTATACAAGCGCTCCAACAGATGTATCTCCACTTAGATGAAGGCGGACAAGTTATTATCCCTCTCTTCATACCCTGAGAGCAATTATCCAATCCGAAGAAAGAGTGGACGGTTCGTCGTGTAGGGGATCGCAGTGATGGCGCCAAGATTGTATTGAATCAAGCATCAGAGATCGCTTTCAATGAACAAGTACAGACGAATTGGAATCGCTATGAGATATACAGCAATGACGTATTGATAGAGTCCAGATTTACGACATCCCAGTTGCGCTGGTATTACAAGCATGAGTTTAGAATGATGCTCGAATCCGTTGGATTCACCGATGTGTCTATATATGGTGGCTATAATTGCAGTCCTGTGTCGGACGATCAATCATTTATGATCTTCAGAGCGTTCAAGTAAGTACCAATTGCGGCTTGTTTGCCAGGGATACCGAAATGGCTGCTACATTTATGCATAGCGGGGTTATTCGATGATTGACTTTCTGTATCATTACTACGATGAATCAACAGGACCGTTTCTCAATTTGTCCGATCTGGAGCTGGAGGAAGCGGAACGTGTTCTTCAGGATATCCGGATTCAGAAGAAGGGATTCGCGAGTCAAAGGTCTGCGGACTATCTCACGATTCGACGGGGTCTTGAATGGAGGGCAAGAGAGCTGTTCATATTGAAGGGCGGCAGGCCTGTTCGAAGATATCCCCATTATATGACGGTTGGAGAATGTGCATGGCTTCTGGAGTGGTTCGAGAATGGCCGAGAGCTTCGTATACCTGCTGCAGCCTTCGACCCTTATTCCATAAGCTTTACCTATGGCGATCTGTTTCCAACGATGAGATATGAGGACGGGAAGGTCTACCGGGGACAGGTATACACGCTGGATGAAATTGGCAGGGTAATAAATAGATTCGGATTGCCGCAACAATGGAACCCCCAAGGGGACCATGGACCAGAGAGATATGTAGAGGTTCAGATTTGGGCGGATGATGTGCACCAGCTATGAGAGTACGCAGCAATGGAACGGGAGTTGAATGAAATTAAAATTTGGCTGATGGTCACAACAGATAAATGTACACGAATCACAAATGAAAATGACGATGATTACTACAATTTCATATCTCCTTATTTCAAGGGGACCCGTACAGAGTGGAAGCCCATAAAATTCACTACGGGAAGGAAGGGCAATAAAAGCGACTGTGCGGAGTTTGAGCTGGGCTATCCTGTTTTTATGAGAAAAGCGAAGGAAATTCTTGCCCCCTATATGGAACAAGACGTGGAGTTCCTTCCCATCATGCATGATGAGCACGAGTTGTTTATGGTGAAAGTCAATCGCGTGCAGGACTTTGTCGATATGAGCAATCCAGTGCAAAGAAGGATCAACTACGGCTTCTTCTCAGACTATGTGCACATCCATCCGGAGAAGATTGATGAAGATGTCCACATCTTTCGCAAACCGCAGCCTTCAACCTCGTTTATCTATGTATCCGATGTTTTGAAGCAAGCGGTGGAAGCAAACAAGTTAAAGGGATTTCATTTTGTTGAAATATGGGATACCGAGAATACGGAGGATACCAAGAAGGAGCGGCTTAAACGCTATGACATCTATTATGAGGGTCTCTCATCGAGAGAAAGAGTATCTTTCCACGATGCTTGGAGGATGGTCAGCCATGAGGGGAAGATAGTCCGAAACAATAACAAAATGATTAGAAACAGTGAAGGCGTGATTCTAATCGGAGAGATTTTTACAGATGAGACGGTGCGCTGGATTGATCCGACTTATATTGCCCCTCTTTATTTTGACTTGCAATGGATTGTTTATGAGGGTAACGAGAGCGACAGAAGCATGCAAGAATATTTTGCCGAATTGTCATTTGAAGTGAATGGTCCAGGGGGCAATCCAGTTGCAATTCCAGATAAAGTTCTGGAGGCGATCATTCGAAGAGAGCTGCAACTATATAAGGATGAGCTGACAGATACGAATCTGCTGAAGCTTATTCAATTATCACCTGGACATGGGGATGCGTCTCCGGCTTCTTTGAGAGGTCTTGAGTTTGCGAAGAATCTAATGTCGCTCTCGGTTGGTAATCACCCGAATTTCGATCTGAAGGAGTTAACGCACATCCCAGAAAGTGTTGAAGCACTGGCGATGAGAAATTGCGGGCTGTCGGGTATTGCGATTATGAAAGATTTGACGCTTCCTAGAATCAGCAGCTTGTATCTGGAGGACAACAGCATTGATGATTTGTCTCCACTCATTAAGTTCTCAGCGACACTCTCTCATATAAATGTGGGATCCAACCAAATAAAGAGTATTCTCCCTCTTAATGAACTTCGTCGATTAGATTATATAAACATAAGAAATAATCCTGTAACCAACATTAGTGAACTCGAACTGCCCAAGCTTCGATACCTTTATATCGACGGTATACAGACAGAGGATTGGAGCTTCCTGTCGATGAATTTCCCCGCCTTGGAATATGTATCGATATCTGATGAAGGCATGACAGAGGGAGCGGCCAAGAGCTTGAAGGAAGTCATTAAGAAGAAGCTGTTCACAGTCTATTGGAGTAAGTCGGAAAATGGGGATGGTAAGCTGTACAACAGGAAATTTATAAAGTGAAGTAGCTGTTGAAGTAGCTTTTAACGATAGCGGAGTTCATCGAGGGAGGAGTGAATATGACAATGAATTCAGAGTATAGGATTCGCAAAGCTGAAATCAACGATATACATTCACTTTCGGAATTATACCATGCGTTTGTTGGGCAGCATTCCAATACTGCCAATATGGTAGAACAGCTTGAAATCATATCAGGAAATCCTTGCTACTATTTAGCAGTAGCTTGTGACGGCAATCAAGTAATGGGTACCGCAATGGGAATAGTCTGTTTTAGTTTGGTTGGAAATTGCAATCCATACATGATGATTGAGAATGTAGTTGTAGCGTCGGAATATCGGGGCAAGGGCATCGGAAGGCTGCTAATGCATTCTCTTGAAGAGTTCGCGCGGGATAATCATTGCAACTACTTGATACTGGTATCAGGCATTCATCGTTCAGAAGCGCATGAGTTCTATGAGACAATAGGATACGAGAGACACGCCGGATTCGAAAAGAGGCTGAGCCCTCAAATATAAAAAAGGTCCAATGGTACGCGGAGCTATCTGAACTTGAGGGGGGCAGGAGATGCAAGAGAAACCATGTCTTGGCTGTCAGCTTGCACATAAAAGAATTGAGACTCACACCGTGTATGAAAATGAGTGGGTGGCCTGTATTCTTGATATTGAGCCCTTGAATGAAGGGCATATGCTAATTCTCCCCAAACAACATTATCATGATGTCGATGATCTGGATGACCGAACTGCGCAAGAGATTATGAAGGCGTCCGCCATGCTGGCAAAAGTGCTAAAGACATATTTTCAACCGGATGGAATCACAGTTATTCAGAATGGCGGAATATTCAACGATCTGACGCATTATCACATGCATGTTTTCCCGCGTTATGAGCAGGATGGATTCTCATGGATAGAACCATCCGACCAGTCGAACGCCAAAGGGCGGCTGAGCGAAACCTGCGAGAAGCTGCTGCGGATAATGAATCCATGACAGAAAGCGTGCAGCCGGGTCCATCAAAGCGTGATAGAACCCGTCAGTCCTTCCTATGAGGGCTGCCGGGTTTTGTGCCTGCGAGCTGCTATACGCCGCAAACCTATGATTTAATATAATTGCAAAGCACACAACCATGGCATGACAGGTAGACATCATGCTTTAAGCAGCGAGGATAGCCAGGTGGAATCGTCGGGCAATCGTCCCCCTCCTCGATCTCAGACCACTCTTCATAGTGCTGGGTGTCTATATCCTCCAGTCGAAAAGCCGCGACCATCCTTTCAAACTTACGTAATGTGTTTACGATAAACTCTTCGGTCGGCTCATAGTTCAATTTCTCCCACCCAGTTCGAGCAAGCGCGCCGTTAATAGTGCGAAGTAGAAATTGCTGATTGCTTACAAATTGTTCAGGGCACCAGGGCAGCTCATCCAAGCTAAAACCAACAGTTCCGATTCCCACAACACTCTGATCTCTCTGAGCAAGCCAAATAATGAATTCTTTTTCTCGGTTCGTGCTCGCTAGTACTGATCCGCTAAGAACGATGACGTCGATAAAGACAGAAGTCAGCCCGTTCGACATACGTAGACATTCGGAAGAATGGTCCGCACTTTGCGTAAGATAAATGGAGTTTCCCATATTTGCTCCTTTAGACTAAAAGTAACATATAGCCAATATTCTTGTTCATAATGGTAATATATAGTCAAAAAAGCAAAGCTGCCGTTCAACATATGCCCGGTCTCCTAACAGGATTACAATCAATAACGCTCTAATCCAACTGTTGAATATTTAAGGGAGAAAATGTATTATTTAATAAGGATAAATAGTAGGATTATGTTTATATGAGAGAAGGCGTTTATCTTGCATTATTTCATCATAACGGGGGCATCCCGCGGTATTGGCGAGGCGCTGGCTGTTCAGCTTATCGCGCCGGATAACCACTTGTTTTGTATATCAAGGAATAAGAATGAGCAATTGATTTCTCAAGGCGGCAACCTTGATTATTACGAGCTGGATCTGAATGATCTTGCGGAACTTGAGCGCGTGATGGCCCAGATATCGCACCGAATAGATGAAGAGAAGGCATTGTCTGTCTCACTAATAAACAATGCAGCAATCGTCGTCCCATTATCTAATATTGAACGCAGCAGCTGGGAACAAGTGAATCAGAACATAAGTGTTAATCTGATAGCTCCGATGATTCTCACTGCCGAGTTTATTCGACGAACGAGTCATCTGAGAATCGAGAAGAGGATCATGAATATTTCCTCTGGGTCCGCGAAGCATCTCGTACCGGGCATGAGCTGCTATTCGACGGCAAAATCAGGCTTGGAGACATTCACGAGGTGTATCGCAATCGAGCAGGACAAGCAGCCCAATCCTGTTAAAATCATGTCCGTTTGGCCTGGAATGATCGAAACGACTCTTCAGGATGAAGTGATAAATGCCGATAAGGAGATATTTGCCGCATCGGAGTTTTTCAAGATGGCACGAGAGCATGGCATGCTGGCAACGCCAGAGGCTACGGCGGCAAGGCTACTGGAAATTCTGCGAGGAGACAACTTCCCTCAAGGAATCGTTATTGAGAATATATATGAATAGCTTAACCCCACTTCGGGGAGCCGCTTTGGGAAGCAGTGGATATTCTCGATTTGGAAGAAAGATGGAGGGTGATTGCGGTGACACATCAAACGTTCGAAATCATTGAACGTTCCCCAACAGTTGCGGAGCACAAATTCCTGTGGGAATCTGTGGGGTGGGGACATGTCAATATAGAGATGACCGAGCAATCCCTTGCCAATTCTGTTTATGCTGTAGTTGCTCTATGTGATGGGGACATCGTCGGTATGGGGCGAATAGTTGGCGATGGAGCGATGTATTTCTACATACAGGATGTAGCTGTCAGACCGGAATATCAGGGAAGTGGCTTAGGTAAAATGATTATGGATCAATTGCTAGCCTTTATTAAACGGCGCAGACATAAGAATGGCATTGCTTTTATTGGACTGTTTGCGGCATCGGGTAAAGAAAGATTTTACGAGCAGTACGGATTCAAGGATCACTCGCCAGAGATGACAGGGATGTTCACCGTGTTGGATAACTAGCGGCGTGTGGCTCATACGTATTCGAATAAGGAACAGGAGATCATCCAGTGAAGCAGCAGAAGCAGCAATGGCAATGTGCAGTAGACGCGACAATTCAGTTATCCGAGCGAGAGCGCGATCAATTAGAGCGTACATTTACTGTCGAATATATGGATATTCATAAAGCGACGAAGCAACAGCTTGCGAATTTCGATATGTTTCTCATTCATTCGAAAATCCCAGACACATGCATGGAAAGCTTCGTAAAATGCAAATACATTGGCATTCGTGCCCATAATACCGATTATGTCAGCAGCGATCTAGCGCATAAGCTGGGAATTGAGCTTCGAGGAATCCCCCAGCTCGGAGAAAACGCTGTTGCTGAGCATACATTTTCTCTGATTTTCGCCGTTGCCAAGCAGCTCTTTCTTTCAAGCGACAATATTAACGAGGGCAAGTGGCGTGCAGGACTTCAGCCGAATGTTGAATTAAGAGGGAAGCACCTGGGGATTATCGGTTACGGTACAATTGGCAGAGCGGTAGCGTCGATTGGACGCGCCCTTGGCATGCATACTTTAATTGCCGCTAGTCGAACAAGCGCGGAGGACGGCAGTCTATCGCTGGAAGAAGTGCTGCAGCAATCCGATATCGTCACCTTGCATGCGTCCACAAGAGGTCATACCGAACCGTTAATCAATAAGAGGCAGCTTGAAATGATGAAGGATGGAGCGATTCTCATTAATACAGCAAGAGGAAGCTTGCTGAACGATGCCGATTTAGAAGCAGCCTTGCGAAGCGGCAAGCTGATGGGGGCAGGATTGGACGTCTATCCAGAGGAGCCTTATACGAATCGAGGGCTGTATGAGCTGCCCAATGTTGTTTGCACACCGCATCTCGCATTTTATACGAATGAAACGATCAGCAGCATGAACCAGCATTTGCTGGAGCAGGCCATTCATTATTATAACGATAGGAATGGTTCATGAGAGCGCACAGGAGGATCATATGCAAGCGAGAATCGAGGAATTAATCCGTTATTATTTAGAGGACGAGCATCTGAATTATAATATCGACTCGGTTCCATTTGGTCTGACGAACCTGACGAAGATTGTTAGCATCCATGATGAGCAGTATGTCGCCCGCATCTATAACAGGCATACGAAGGATATACCGGGCATTAAGCTGGAGGCGCAATTAACCTCCTATTTAAGCAATAGCAGGCTTTCATTCGAAGTGCCTGTATTTCTGCGTACGCTTGCTGGAGAGGACTTTGTCCAATTCTCGGATGGAACATTAGGCGCGATGGTGACTTTTCTTCGGGGGAGCGTGCCTGAGCTATCATCGATCCGGCAAGCTGCCGAGTTTGGCCGGGTTGTCGGGGAGCTGTCCTCCGCGCTAGAGAAATGCGACAGCGGATCATTAGGCTTCATCGGAAAATCATTCTCGGACATCTATGGCCTGCATCCACTAGCTGATACGCTTGCTGTACAATCCTTTATGGACGAGCCGCCCTTTCCTATTGCCGAGAACCACCTTCGCTTTTATCATGAAATGGTTTCGACTGTAGAGAAGTCGATTCCTCTTCTGGAGGAATTGCCTCAACAGTTCGTTCATCATGACGTATTGATCTTCAATTTATTGGCCCAAGGGAACGATATACGTGGTGTATTGGACTTCGATTTCGCCTCGCGAGATGCAAGCTTCATGGAATTTGCCATTTGCCTGAATCATGTTCTTCAGATGTCGAACGGTTCTGCGGCAATGCTGGAGGCATTTACTAAGGGCTATGCCGATTTCCGTAAAGGGACCGCACAAGAAATCGGGCATTTGCAGCTTTTGACCCAGATTTACCATGTTGCTGTACTTCATATTTATGTGGGCCAGCATTATTCAGGCGTAGACATTGAACAGAACTTCAACTATATCCTCAACCAATTCCGCACCCGAAACGATTGGCTGAATGAGCATGGTTCTGTTGTTCGGCAGCAGCTTGAGTATTTCTTGCTTTATTAGATGAAGGAGCATAGATCAGGGGCAATAATATCTCCACCAATAAGCCCAAACAATTACTCACTTTATCCATTCCTGTTCTCGTGATGTTACAGTATTTTGAATATGTGGGAATGTAAATCATTGGGGTGGTGGATGAAATGAATGATTTCTATCAACGTGATATTGTTTTAGAGAATAAGCATGTCAAGCTGGTTCCGTTTCATGCGTCCTATGAGGAAGGCCTTAAGCAGCTCCTGTTTGATCGCGAAATTACTGCGTTCACGGGAGAGCATTTTACCAATGATCAGGATGTGAAAAACTATATCGGGAGAACGCTTAACGGTCGGACTGCGAACGAGAGCTATCCTTTTATCGTTATTGACAAATCCTCAGGTCAAGCAGCGGGATCAACCAGCTTCGGTAATATACGCATGAATCAGAAGAGGCTCGAAATAGGATGGACATGGTATGGCAAGGCATTTAGAGGCACTTATGTAAACAAGGCTGCAAAGTTTGAGCTGTTGAAATTTGTTTTTGAGGAAATGGGCTTTAATCGTGTTCAATTTAGTGTAGATGCAGAGAACATACGGTCACAGAAGGCGGTTCTCAAGCTGGGGGCCAAGCAGGAAGGGATATTCCGGTGCAACTACGTCAATGCAAGCGGCGAATGTCGGGATGATATCTATTTCAGCATAATAAAGTCGGAGTGGCCGGAGCTTGCGAGAACGGTGTTCAGCGACTATCTCCATCATTCTGCGAATAGCTGAAGCGGGGTATAACGGGGGTCGAGCTGGTCGACCTCCCTTAATAGATGAGCTCCTCTTTAAATGCAATGTTATGCGCTGTACAATGATCTCTGTATTTCTTGAGAACGGTATACACATCATCTTGACCAACCAGTTGGTTGTTCTCATCGAAGTATTGAAGCGCCCCGCTTAAAATAAATAATGTAATGACCTCTTCATCCTCGGTAATTAAGGTGTGAATATCTCCTGCGGGTTCATAGATGAAGGTTCCCGGCCGCGCGACCCACGATTGTTCTTGATATCTCCATGTACCCTGTATATTATATCCGATGACTGTGCCCCCGGTATGTCTATGGCGACTCAGCGTTTGGTTGCTCTTAATCTTGAACAGGTAGATCCACCCGCCTGTGTTCAAATCGAATCGCAGCGGCTTGAAGTGACAGGTTCCATCGTCAAAAGCGACCCATGGCAGCTCATCGATGTTAACGACTCTTTCTGGAAGCTGGAATTGATCAGCGAACGCGATCACAGCGTCCCCGATAATAGGATTCATCTTATACAACCGCCTTTATCAATGGATTTGATTCATTCTGGGTGTATAAAAAGCATCACCGTCCAATGAATACTATTTTGCACCTAATAGTAGCATATGTTGGGTTTATATGGTTGTATTATTTTATCATTCTCATAAATGGTTGCTATTAGCTGAAAATATCTGGTAGAATGAGTGGGAACTAATGTTCCTATAAAAGGGGCGACGTGGATAATTACTCCGTATCGCCTGAAGAGATAGGCAGTACAGCTATTCAGCATGAGGCGGGAGCAATGGAAAATCGATGGGCACTTGATGCAGCAGGGGGAATCTCGAATGATCATGTATGAGATAGCAAACTCCAGATTGTCAGAAGTAAAGCTGTTGGATGAGGATTTCGTTATACAGGAAATCGAAAGTATTATTGCCGACTTTCAGCTTGAAGTAACACTGAAGACAACTCTGTCCACAATGAAGGGCTCTATTCATTATCACCTGAAGCAAGGGAAGAAATCAGGCGTCCTTGAAGTGACCTATTGGCCCAGCAAAAAACGGCTGTTCGTTGAGATTCATAATAATAGATTGTCAGAGTGGAATCAGAATATGATCGCCCCGTTCGCTGAGGCATTGGCGCAGCGCTTCTCTGGCATCGTTCAATCGAAGGTGTGATCCCATCTGCTAGATGGATCGAGCGAATAGAGCATCTAGCAGATCAAGCGGAAGGTGTGCCCCACCGCTATCCGCTTTATATTTCTTTATAGTACAGCACGGTTTCGTGCAGCTCGCCGTTTGCTGACTTGGCGAAGTTGGGTATCCGTCCTGCTTCTATATAACCGTAGGATGTGTACAGAAGATTGGACGGATCGCCTGCACGTGTATCCAGTATTAATAGGCTTCTGTTCTCTTGCTTGGATACCGCCTCGATTTCATGCATCAATACTTTGGCAATTCCGTTTCTGCGATTATTCGGATGCACCATTAATTTGGCAACTTCGGCTCTGTGGTTGGAATTCTGCTTCTGAGCAAGGTGCAACTGGATGGTTCCGACTGTCGCATTGTCCAATCTAGCAATCAACAATACAACGCCAGGCTGTATAACATCCTGCCAATACTGAATGGCGTCCATTCTGCTCAGCGGCGGCAAAAAACCGATAGAAGCGCCATCGTCAACGACATCCATCAACAGTTCTGTCAGCTCGTTCAGGATGTTGGACTCCATCCGAGTAATTTCAAGCACTTCAATTTTGTTTGCCATCCTTAATATCGACTCCCTAGAATAAAATGTGCTAACCATATGAATACACAATAATAATTACATAATAACACAAATAATGGGTGTGTATAGTGGTGAATGTCCATTGCCTACCTAGTTGCCCACTGCATGAATGAATAATGCGTAAAGAGCGAAGAGACCCCGGCCTGCGAACAGGTCGGGGTCTCTTCGCTGCCTACAGCAGCTGATCAAAAATCAAAGTTGTCGGGATCGGGACCGACCCGAAGATTCTGGTTCAGGCTATCGATTCTAGCGACCTCATCGCTCGTCAGCTCAAAGTCGAACACGTCTGCATTCTCGCTGATTCGATGCTCCTTCGTTGATTTCGGTATCGTAATAACGCCATGCTGCAAGTCCCAACGCAAAATAACCTGAGCAACTGTTTTGTTATGCTTGGCGGCAATCTCTTGCAGGAGAGGCTCATCCAGCAGCTGGCCCTGCATAAGCGGAGACCACGCTTCGAGCTGGATGTCGTGCTTCTTGCAGAATGCGCGAAGCTCCTGTTGAATCAGACGCGGGTGGAATTCCACCTGGTTCACAACCGGCTTCACTTTGGCATCCTTCATCAAGTCCTCCAGATGATGGATTTGGAAGTTGCTTACCCCGATTGCCTTCACCTTGCCGTCCGCATACAAGGTCTCCATCGCTTTCCATGCTTCTTTATACAAGCCTTTTTTGGGCCAATGAATGAGGTATAGATCCAGGTAGTCCAGACCGAGCTTCTGCAGACTTGTTTCGTAAGCGGCTAGAGTAGATTCATACCCCAGATCCGAATTCCATACCTTCGAGGTGACAAAAAGCTGTTCTCTGGAGAGTCCTGTTTCCTCCAAAGCTTCTCTTATTCCTTGTCCTACGCCATGTTCATTGCCATAAATGGCTGCTGTATCGATGCTGCGGTAGCCATGCTTAATGGCAGCCTTTACCGCACTCACCAGCTCGGCGCCTTCCTCAACCTTGAATACGCCTAGTCCAAACCATGGCATGGTTGTGCCATTGTGCAGCGTGGCTGCAGCTTGAAGATTCGTTGTCATAATAATTGTTAAGCCTCCTGAATGGTTTGTTTTGTAGTAGTAATCATTGCTTCTTTATTGTCCAGTACTCGGCTCCAGCCGGTTAAGAATACGGCTCCCAGAACCATCAGCGCGCCGATCCACGGGGTATGAATGAGCCCGATTGAATCTGCGATGACACCGCCTAAGTAAGCCCCGATCGCGATACCGGCATTGAAGGCGGCGATATTGAGCGCGGAGGCGACGTCCACCGAGTTAGGTGTGAAACGCTCTGCAAGCATAACGACATACACCTGCAGGCCAGGTACATTCATGAATGCAAACAGACCCATGATAAAGATGGTGATCAGCCCGGCTGTTTTGTACGGAATGGCAAACGTTAGGGCGAGCAGCACCAAGGCTTGCACTGCAAACATATAGAATAGGGCGACAACAGGTCTGCGGTTCGCAGCTTTACCGCCGATCACATTGCCGATGGCAATCGCAATGCCGTAGAGGAGCAGGATAGCTGCTATCGTCCTCTCAGGGAACCCGGTTATATCATGCAGCAGCGGGGATAAATAAGTAAAGACAACGAAGGTCCCGCCGTATCCCAGAGCTGTTATTCCGAATGCGAGCAGCAATCTTCCGTTCGTAACAACTTTAAGCTGATTGCGAATCGTAGTTGAAGCTGCTTGGCGCAAGCCGGCAGGGACCAGCAGTCCATTTGCGATAAGAGCAATGATGCCGACAATTGCAATTGCGATAAAAGCTGCGCGCCAGCCCATCTGTTGACCAATGAGCGTTCCGATAGGTACTCCTGTGACAGTTGCGATCGTCAGCCCGGAGAACATGACGGCGATTGCGCTCGCTCTGCGGTTCGCTGGCACGAGATCGGCGGCCAGCGTTGAACCGATGGACATGAATATGCCGTGTGCGAAAGAGGAAATGACACGGGCTGCGAGCAGCACGCCAATTCCGCCGGCAGCAGCGGCAATGCCATTGCCGACAATAAATACAACCATAATCCAGAGCAGCAGCGTTTTGCGCGGAACTTTGGATGTCAGGGAGGTCAGAATAGGGGCTCCGAACATGACCCCGAGTGCATACAAAGTGACCGTCAAGCCAGCGGTTGTTACAGATATATGCAAGTCCTCCGCAATCAAGGGAAGCAGTCCTACGCTGATGAACTCCGTTGTTCCAATGGCAAAGGCGCTTATCGCTAGGGCAAGCAACGCCATCGTACTTCTTCTGTTATGTCCTACCATTTGCTTTCCTCCTCCTGAATGGAATCTTCGGCCGGCAAATGTTATTATAGGCTTCAATATCCGCGACGAACAGTACGTACTTATTAGTAACGCAGGCACCAAAAAGTACCCTAAGCTGCTGCACACCGCAAGAATGAACGGGATACGGAAGGAGAAGGCTATGATAAAAAAGAAGTACAACATATCAGTGGAAGCAACCTTGGAGGTTATTGGCGGCAAATGGAAGTGCGTCATTCTATGCCATCTCATGCACGGTAAAAAACGAACAAGCGATTTAAAGCGTATTATGCCCGGGATCACGCAAAAAATGTTAACCCAACAGCTGCGGGAATTGGAAAAGGACGGCATCGTCAACCGGATTGTCCATAACCAAGTACCGCCAAAGGTGGAATACCAGCTCAGCGAATATGGAGACAGCCTTCGAATTATTTTGAACTCCCTATGCTTATGGGGAGATAATCATATCATTAAAGAATATGGTTCCAAAAACGCCGTTTTGGAAGACAATGTATTAAATAATCTTGAAGAAGAGAATGATGGCAGGGTGCGGTCCTAGCTGGATCGGCAGCTCCAATTGCCGCTTCGCAAGTCCCCAGAAACAGCAGCGCAGGGCTGGGCCGGGAACAATTGAGATTGCTCCCCATAAAAACAAGTTGTGCCGACGCTCCCTCTAATCCACGCCTCTACTCGCCAATGGTATGGTACAGAATTTGCAACATACTGGCACTACTCATCTGCACGGACCATTTTATTACACCTCTTTCGCGGCTCGCTTGCCGCAGCCGGAGACGATTGTTAGTACATATCCCCGCCAGTAAGAAGTAAGCCTCTCTAGCCTTTGCTAGTATCCCCGTTGCTGCAAAAATACATGTGATTGGGCTAGAAAGCGCTATTTCAAAGCCATCACCTGCAAAAGTACATCAATATAGCAGAAAAATTCCGTATACGAGGTGTCATAGTAATATTTGATGTATTATCGCAGTTACTCCGGCTGAGAGCGGCTGTTTTTGATTCTGTAGATGTATTTTTGCAGCAACGAGCAATGAGTACTGCTGTGTAAACTAGTAAAGAGCACTGAGCAACGAGCATATCTAATCGCGGAATTTAGGGTAGGATGCGGCTCGTTTCTGAGAAGGTTCGCACAAATAATCAAACAACAGCTTCCAATATCCGTTAGAATCAGTGTATTAGCTGTTCAATATACGATTGAGACAAAGGATTGTAGATAATGAACTATTACAGAAGCATTCAGAATGCGATAACCTTTATCGAGAAGAATCTTAACGAAGAGCTGAGAATAACCGAGGTTGCTGCGGCAGCCTGCTTCTCAGCCTTTCATTTTCAGCGCGTGTTCCAAGCGATTTCGGGCTTTACCGTTCAAGAATATATTCGAAAGCGGCGATTGTCGGAGTCTGTTCGGCTGCTGGAGACGACAGCAATGAGCGTGCTGGAGGTTGCTGTTGCTTCACAATATAGCTCGCAGGAGGCGTATACACGAGCCTTCGAAGGTTATTTTGGCGTGACGCCGGGCAAGTATCGGAAGATAAAGGGAGACGCGAGCTTGAGCTTGCAGGCGCCTATCAATTTTATCGATTATCAAGCGAGCAAGAAGGGGGATCTGGATATGAAAAAGCCCGTTTTCGTCCCATTGGACACAGTGAAGATTATCGGCTATCCGTACAAGACAAGCTTGAATAATGACCGCCATTATCATGAAATTCCGAGTTTCTATCGGGAGTTTGGAGAAAAGGAAAGATTCATGCGAATCCCCAATAAGCTGGCGCCAGGCATGTCCTATGGCATCTCCTGCAGCTTTCAGGATAATGGAGATTTTTCATTCCTTATAGGTGAAGAGGTGCAGCAGTTTGAAGAGAAGCTGGAGGATGGGCTTGTGAATTTCGAGATACCAGCGGGACAGTATGCGGAGTTTGAAGCCAATGGACCTGCGGGGTTCGTTCAGGAGGTTAGAAATTTCATCTATGGCACATGGCTCCCGAATTCCAATTATGAGCGGAAGGAAGGGCCGGATTTCGAGGTGACTGATGTTATCCATTCTACTTTTCCAGATGACCTAAGGATCAAAATCTATATCCCCCTCAAGTAAGTAGAGCGAGGTGCATCGCATACCAAAGTGTCGTGTGACGAGTACGCCGTATGCGCCAATAACGACGCAAGCACCAAGAGCGCCGTATGCGCCAATAACGACGCAAGCACCAAGAGTGCCGTATGCGCTAAGAGCGCTGAGCATGACAAAGGCCGAGATTCTTCTTCTAGCGAGAAGACTCGGCCTTTATTGTTGTAGCATAGCAGCTAGTTGTATAGACAATTGAAGCATTCATATTCATTTCGCAACCTCCTAGTTAGGTAAAATGTCGGGAAACTCGCTCGCAAGGCCGCAGTTCATTCTATGCGTGCGATTAGTTGTAGTAGTTCTGCAGCAAGCGTTGCGTTTCGGCAGCATGGTCGGTTGGTTCATGAATGCCGTTCTTAATCCAGCATTCCGTGCAAGCCTTTTCCGTTGTGCACTGGTCGGCATTCTCGCAAGTGTAGCAGAATTGAAGCAGGTTCCTTGTTACTGTGTTGGTGGTAGTGGCTGTCATGACGATCATCTCCTTTGATCTTTCCTATGAGTTAACTGTAACATGTTGGGCCGAGAATGCATGTGATTTTTATCACATAATTGTCGTTGGAGGGAGTGGATTTTTTTATGGTAGAAGCAACCATTTATGAATAATTACGTCTACTTATGTAGTGGTTCTAAAAATAAGGCGGGGTCAGAATGGAACAAGGAAGATCGATAAAGGTTTGGATAAGAGGCATGTGTACCAGAGGGCTCGTCTATTTGCTCATCGCGCTCGCGCTGGCAGCAGCATCCGGCTGTGAAGCTGAGAAGTCGAACGATGATCATGCCGCGAATTCTGCTGTGGAACCGGCATCGGGCAATGGCAGGAAGGCGGACAATCCACCAAGCGGTGATACTGAGCGGGCTCCAAGCGATCAAGCAGCAGCAACGGCTGCGCCAGAAACCGCCACTTCAAACGGAGATCCGTCAGCTGCTGCAGCTCCAGTGTACACAGATGAGGAATATGCAGCGCTTATAGCGAGCCAGTTCAATAAGGTTCATCAGCTCGATAAGGCTGGGGAGGGGGAGTACTTCTACGAGCTGGCGGTGCTGGGAGAGAATGAAGTGGTATATGGCATGGACAATGGGGACGGATTCGAATTGGTCCAGCATGATTTTCGAACTGGGAAGACCCGTTCTATCATCTCGCTTAAGGGCGAGCTGATTTCGTTGACATTCTCCCCGGAGCGGCAGATGCTCGACATTTCGTATAGTCTGAATGATGCGTGGAAGTTTAAAGCATGGTCCTTTTCTGCTGGGGAATTGAAGGGCAATCTGAGAACCGTATTGGCGGAGAATGAGAAATGGTCATTAGTTCGATCTGACAAAGGGGGAGGCATATGGGGCGTGGCTCGTGACGGCTCTGGGAAATTTAAGCTGACAGATAATGCGCTTGATCATTCTCCATGGTGGATACCGGGTACGAATCAGTTTGTGTTTCTTGCCCATACGAACCGCAAGATTAATGATGGATCGGGCTATGAATATGCGCTAATCCTTTATGATATGGATACACGCAAGTGGAAGGAGCTTTCATTCGATAAGGGACCATGGAAGATACTGGGCTGGATGGAGCCTGGAAAAAAGCTGCTCGTCGACCATGCCTTTAACGAAGGGGTTGACCTTAACTACACAGAGCCCTATATAGTGGATTTGGAACTAATCGAGGAATATCCGTTGTTCTCAGCAGGTATGGATGCTTACGATCTGGCGTTTAATGCATCATCTCGATCTTTCGCTGTTACTATTTCGGGCTACCTGGCTTTCTATGACCAGAAGGGAGACATTCATTCGTTAGAGCCTTGGCTCGTATATTCGTCTGAACAGTTGGGCAGTCCTTTCACCTATTCGCCCGATGGCAAGCGAGGCGCCTATTTGGTTAAGGCTGCTCCGACCAGCGATGGCGCTTCTGGCGCACTTGGGCGTCTTGTTATAACGGATGCTTACGGCAGAGAGCCGATGGTGCTGCATGATTATAATCTGCCTGTCATATCCTTCGAGTGGTCGCCTGATGGGAAGGCGATAGCATGCTTTATCCAAAATAGCCACGGCAGCTTCATTGTTATGAAGGAGCTGGAGTCGCTCGGAGGAACGAGTGGACGCGGCAATTAGTGTGTGTTGACCGACCTCGTGTAATTAAAGAAAGGCCCCTATCCCTGGGACATGCTCTGGGATAGGGGCCTTTTGTGCGCTTCAAGCGTGCGGTGTGGCGCTGCATGACGACAGCGATGGACCCGATCCGATAAACATGGCGGTCAGGAAACGCCATCCTTTTAACATTATTTTATGGTGAATACCTTGCCAGCGGTTGTCATATAGACGAGCGAGCCGTTCAATTGCCCCAGATACTGGTCGGTATTGCCGAGCTTGGAGACGGTTTTCTTCTGGCTGCCGTCCCGTTTGACTTTTGTCAGTGAAACAGCAGTGGTTATGCCATTCTTGTCCACAGTGGCTTCTTCATAATAGAACCATTGATTGAGGAAGCCGACAGGACGGATGGAAACCTTCGATGAGAGGGTTGTTTTATTCTTGCCGCTGACATCGATCAAGTAGCCTTTGCCCGCGGTTTCTCGTTCGCTGTAATATAGAACGCCGTCGTACAGCTTGTATCCATCATAGGGATCGACTTCCTTCGCGGATATTGCCGTCTTGCCGCTGCCGTCCAGCTTAGCACGGTACAAGCGGGAGTCTCCTTTCGTATCTACGTAGAGGAAAGTTCCATTCGTTACAATATAGGACCAGTGCTCCAGCTTGCCCTTCACAATCTTCGAGCCTGTTCCATCCAGATTCATAGAGCGCAGCTTGACGCCGTTTTCATCAAACGTGCTGTAATAGATTTTTTTGCCGTCGATGAAGAACCGCGAATACACTTTGTTGTCTTTGGTAATTTCGGTTAATTTGCTTCCGTCCTTCTTCATTCGAACGATATTCCCAGAGTCGATATCTGAGCCTGGGTCCTGCTTCAAGAAATATACCCAATCCCCTGTAACGGCAAGAGAGGAAGCCGCACCTTTGTAAAGCTGCTTGGACGTATTGTTCTTGCCAGTGATGGTTGTAGCGTTGACGCCGATTCCGCCGTTTGCCTTGATCTCGCCAACCCAGATGAGTATGCTGCTCTTGGCTGCTGCTGCGGCCATCGTCGGGATGCTGCCGAGAAGCAGAACAAGCGCCATCAGCGATAATAGTAATGATTTTTTCATGGGAATCCTCGCTTTATCATTTTTTTGCAATCATGAATTATATAATAAAGAAATATTTGGAATATATCAACCTGATTTCATAGTAATAGATTCTATGCCGTCGCCGGACCTTGCCGGATAACCAATTTCATTCCATAGGCAAGGGGGACTAAATTTGATAAACTCTTATTGAAAATAATTATCAATATCAATTAGAGGTGGTTGACGCGATGACTTTGAAGTCCAAATCCAATCCTCCCTTACATAAAGAATACCAGGAGCCGCTGGAGCTAGACCGGCTAACGGCAAGATTATGCGATATTGAGATCATGTCGGGCAGAGGCGGCTTTCAGCTGGACCAGCAGCTGACGATTCCTCATGCGTTCATTATTTTGCTGAACGGAGAAGGGGTGCTGAAGCGGGATGCCGCAGCATGTCCGATGCGAGCGGATACGGTATATGTCTGTCCGCCGGAGAGTACGTTCGGATTCGAAGGGGGGACGAACGGTGAGATCTCCATTGCCGTCATTCGGTTCTATCTGTACCAGGAATCCAGCCGAAGCAGGAAACGGCTGGATGCTGTTGATCCGGCGGGGCTGCTGCCCTACAACGATGGCATCATGATCGCTCCGGCGGGTCGATTGAATGCGCTTTGCCGATCGATGAAGGAGCATAGCTGCAGCAGCGACAGGCTCGTGCAATGGCGGGCGCAGCTTGACTATCAGGAGCTGCTCTATGAGACATTGGCCGCAGCCCGCAGGCAGCCTGCGGAGGATACGCGCCATTCGCTGGAGCGGGCGAAGCGCTATATGGAGGAGCACTCCAGTGAAGAGCTGACGATTGAAAGGCTGGCGGGCATCGCGGAGCTCAGCCCGAAGTATTTTGTCGATCTGTTTAAGAAAACGTACGGCGTCAGTGCGCTGGATCATTTGACCCATCTGCGGATCAATAAGGCCAAGCAGCTTATGCTGCGCTCCGGGCTGCTGCTGCGGGATATTGCCCATGAGGTGGGCTACGAGGATGAGTTTTATTTCAGCCGAAAGTTTAGAAAGACGGTGGGGATGTCGCCAACGGCATTCATTAAGAAGCGCCGACATCGCATTGCCGTATATGGCTCGGCTTCGTTAATCGGATATTTGATGCCGCTTGGAGTGATTCCATATGCTGCCCCGCTTCATCCGAAATGGTCGGGCTATTACTTTGATCAGCTTGGCGCGGACATCCCCGTTCATCTGGATGCTTACCGCCAGAATCATAATAAAGCCTCGAATCTGGATAAGCTGGCAGCTGTTGAGCCAGAGCTGATCATATGCCCGCCGGGGCTGGACCAGTGGGAGAAGGAGCGCTTGGCCGGCATGGAGGCATCGGTGTATGAGATGCCTGATGATCATGCGGGCTGGCGAAGGAAGCTGCTTGCTGTCGCCGAGCTGCTGGGCGAGGGGGCTGAGGCTGAGCGATGGGTGGCTGCGTATGAGCGGAATGCCGAGCTTGCCCGCAAGCATATTGAAGCAGGAGAGAAGCCCGCGACAGTGCTGACGCTGCGGCTATTGAAGAACCAGTTCTTCGTGCATTGCAGCCGCAGCATGTCAGATGTGCTCTATGACGGGCTGGGACTGCGGTCGCCACTCGCAAGCTGCGAACAGGCTCCATTCGATCACCCCATTACGCTTGCGCAATTAGATGAAGTCAGCGCCGATCATATTCTGCTGCTCATCTGCAAGGAGTCCGAGACGCTTGAGGGGTGGAGCAAGCTGCAGCAGTCTCCGCAGTGGCTTTCCCTGCGGGCAGTTCGCGAGAACAGGCTGCAATTGATTGCCTCCGAGCCATGGCGCGAATACTCGCCTATCGCGCTCGAACGAATGCTGGATATTGCACGCGATCTTTTTTCAGGAAATCGTCCATAACTTTTCTGGATTTTGTCCATGGTCGAGGGAGGCTCTATCCGCTATCATCAATAATGAGATTCATTCTCAATTAGAGGGGCAGTCATGGAAGGGAGATTTATATCAATTATGAAGAAGTCTGTATTAAGTTTGGGAGTCATTGTGGTGTTAGCGATGGTATTGGCAGCGTGCGGAGGCGGCAACAACGAGGCTGCGCCTGCGTCGGATAAAGCGGCACAGAATACGGGAGAGGCGAATCAATCCGCTTCTGAGAAGCCGGAGGAGCAGGCAGGAGCAGCGACGAAGCGCATTACCTATCTCGATCAGGAGTACGAGCTTCCGGCGAGCACAGAGCGGATCGTCATTACGGGAGCAGTCGAAGCGATGGAGGATTCCATCGTACTGGATGTGAAGCCGGTAGGAGCGGTTACGTTCTCTGGCGTATTCCCGCCGATGTTCCAATCGATTGCGGATAGTGCGGTATCGGTTGGCGAGAAGGCCGAGCCGAACTTCGAGACGATTCTGTCGCTGAAGCCGGACGTGATTCTCGCTTCGACCAAGTTCCCTGCTGAGGTTGTGGAGCAGCTGAAGAAAATTGCGCCAACTATCGCTTATTCCCACATCGCGACGAATTGGGAAGCCAATCTTACGCTGCTGGGCGAGCTGAGTGGCAAGCAGGAGCAGGCTGCACAGGCGATCGAGCAGTATAAGAAGGATCTGGATACGGCGAAATTGCAGTTGGGCGAGAAGATGAAGGATAAGAAGGTCATTGCGGCTCGTATCAGAGCAGGCGAAATATATCTCTACCCGGAGACGGTCTTCTTCAATCCGGTCTTGTACGGGGATCTGGGGATCAGCGTGCCGGAGGAAGTGAAGGCTGCCAAAGCGCAGGAGGCGATCTCGGTAGAGAAGTTCGCAGAGATGAACCCGGATTACCTGTTCCTCCAGTTCTCGCCGGATGAGAACAAGGATACGCCGGATGCGCTTGAGGCGCTGCAGAGCAATCCGATCATGAAGAACATTAATGCGCTGAAGAATGGTGCGGCATTCGTAAATGTCGTCGATCCTCTCGCGCAGGGCGGTACAGCGCACAGCAAGATTGAATTTTTGAAGGCAGCGTTAAGCAGCTTGTCCAAATAGATTTAGAATAAGGCGTGTTTCTATGACATATAAATTTTCGCTGCCGGCGCTCATCCTGTTGATGGCGCCGGCAGCGGCATTGCTGTTGATTGCTTTATCTGTCCTCTATGGGGCCAAAGATATTACGGTAGCGGAGATTTGGGAATCGATAATCCGCTTCGACACAGACAGTGTGGATCACCAGATTATTAGGGCATCACGTCTGCCAAGAGTGATCGGCGCTATGCTGATCGGAGCCTTTCTTGCTGTCTCCGGCGCGATTATGCAGGGAATGACGAGGAACTATCTGGCGTCCCCATCCATCATGGGCGTCTCCGACGGCTCGGTGTTCCTGGTGACGATGTGCATGGTATTCCTGCCTCACACGAATTCTGTGGGTCTAATTACTTTCTCCATGCTGGGCTCTGCGCTGGGCGCGGGTCTTGTGTTCGGCATCGCCTGGCTTATTCCAAACGGGCTGTCGCCGGTTCGGCTTGCCATTCTCGGCACGATAATCGGAACATTCCTAAGCGGAGTGGCCGATGCGGTGGCGACCTATTATCAGATCTCGCAAGGGCTGAGCTTCTGGTATAACGCCCGTCTCCATCAGATGGATCCAGCGCTTATCAAGCTGTCTATTCCATTCGCAGTCGTAGGACTGGTACTTGCGATGGCGGTATCCAAATCGATCACTGTGCTGTCGCTTGGGGATGATATCTCCGCCAATCTGGGTCTGCGCTCCAGACTTGTGAAGGTGCTGGCGATGCTGTCGGTCGTCATATTGACTGGAGTCGCGGTTGCGCTCGCAGGCAAGGTTGCTTTTGTCGGGCTTATTGTTCCGCATGTGGCGAGATTTCTGTCGGGGGTCGATTACCGCTGGATTATCCCGGTGTCGGGTGTGCTGGGCGGCTTGTTTCTGGCGATGTGCGATATTATATCCCGCTTCGTCAATTATCCGTTCGAGACGCCGATTGGAGTCGTCACGGCATTGTTCGGCGTGCCGTTCTTCCTCTATCTGATCAAGACGAGAGGGGGCGGCAAGCATGGATAGCTCGATGGGCAGACGCTTCTGGACAGTGGCCATTGCTTGTCTTTCTGTTATCGCGATTGCGCTGTATCTCAGCTTAACGAACGGGACCTTCGACATGTCGGTGCTTGATGTCGTGCGGACATTGCTGCGCTTAAACCCCACGTCAGAGCATGATCTCGTGGTGTTCGAGTTTCGTCTGCCCCGTATTGTGCTGGGAGCACTGATCGGCTTTTCGCTCGGTGTAGCGGGTGCTGTCATTCAGGGCGTAACCCGCAACGGTCTGGCTGATCCCGGCATTCTTGGCATTAATGCGGGAGCCGGCATGGCGGTCGTTCTGTTCATGTTCCTGTTTCAAGGACAGCTCAATACGACCGGC
Source organism: Paenibacillus plantiphilus (assembly GCF_927798095.1). Classification (GTDB taxonomy): domain Bacteria; phylum Bacillota; class Bacilli; order Paenibacillales; family Paenibacillaceae; genus Paenibacillus_Z; species Paenibacillus_Z plantiphilus. The sequence goes on from NZ_CAKMMF010000005.1 coordinate 107,604, forward strand.
TGGCTCGCTGTAATGACGATGCCGATGTATGGGCTGGTCGGCGGTCTGATGGCAACATCGATAATCTACATGTTCGCCAGACATCGCGGCAGGCTGGACCCGCAGCGTCTTATATTGGTCGGCATCGCGGTCGCTTCGGGCTTCGGAGCGGTAACGATGTATGTATCGCTCAAGATGAACCCGAATGACTTCGAGATGGCAGCGGTATGGATGGCGGGGAGTATTTACAGCGCGAACTGGAAATTTGTCATTACGATGCTGCCGTGGCTGATTGTGCTTGTGCCCATTGTATGGATTCGAGCGCATATTCTGGATCTATTCCAACTGGATGATTCCAGTGTGGGCAGTCTTGGCGTGGCGACCGAGCGCGAGAGAAATATTTTGTTGCTGTGCTGTATTGGACTTGTCAGCGCGAGTGTGGCCGTATCGGGCAGCATCGGCTTCGTCGGGCTGATTGCGCCGCATTTGGCTCGTCGTCTTGTCGGCATGCAGCATCGGCGGATCATTCCGATAAGCGGCTTGACCGGAACAGCAATGGTTGTGATTGGCGATTTCATCGGAAAAACCATATTCGCGCCCGCACAGCTGGCTGTCGGAATTGTAATCTCGATCATTGGCGTACCGTATTTTGTCTATCTTCTCATACGTTCCAAGAGATAAGCGCACAGCTCTGCAAGAGAGGAGAAGCTATGAATCACTATAAGAGCATCACGGTAAATGGTAGAAATATGGTCGTGTATGTGCCCCCTTCCTACAAGACAGACCCGGACAGATGCTTTCCAGTCGCATATGTGCAGGACGGCGGAGAGCTGATTGACCATTGTACGAATCAAATGGAGCATTTGTACGTTCAAGGGGAGCTGGAGGAGGCTATTCTCGTCGGGATTGAGCCTTATAACCGCAATGACGAATATACGCCTTGGCCTGCGGAGCCGCTGCTGAGCAGCTATCCTGCTTTTGGCGGCAACGGGCGGAGCTATGTGGATGAGGTGGCGGATGTGCTGAAGCCATTCATGGATGAGAATTACCGGACCAAACCGGACCCGCAGCATACCGCCATGATCGGCGGCTCCTTCGGCGGGCTGATCTCCTTGTTCGCGGGCTGCTGGCGGCCCGACACATTCGGGCGGCTCGGGCTGTTGTCCGCTTCCTTCTGGTATGAAGGCGTTCTGGACTTCTTCAGAGAGCATGCCGCGTTTGCTGATCAAGTGCGTATCTTCATGTCCGTAGGGAGCTGCGAAGGCATTTACAAGCAAACCGTGCAGAAGGACATGGTGAGCAATACGCTCAAAGCCCATTCGCTGCTGCTGGAGAAGGGACTCTCCACGGGGCAAATGCAGTTCGTTGTGGAGGAAGGCGGCACGCATGATGCGGTCTTTATGGCCATGCAATTTCCTAGCGCACTGAAGTGGCTGTTTGGGGACAGAGCTGCGGATGCGCTGGCAGAGCCTGCCGAGAAGGCGACAAATTACATCATTCCCGGAACCACGCAATGGACTATGCATGGGCGGAATACGGGCCGTGAATATCGGCTATTCATATCCGTGCCTGCAACACCGCCGCCGGAGAAGGGTTACCCCGTTCTCTATGCGCTGGACGGCAATGCTTCGTTCGGCTCGTTGACGGAGGCGATGCGGCTGCAGGGGCGCCCGCCGCATGGCTTTCAGCCGAGCGTCATCGTGAGCATCGGGTATGACTCCGATGAGCCTATCGTAACTAATCGGAGGTTCTATGATTATACGGAGCCGGCCGATCACGCTGTACTGCCGACCAGACCGGATGGCTCGCCATGGCCTGAGACGGGAGGGGCGGACGCTTTTTTGGATTTTATAGAAAATGAGCTCAAGCCCGCAATTGAAAGGCACTACCCTATCGATCGCGAGCGGCAGTCGCTGTTCGGCCACTCCCTTGGCGGCTTGTTTACTCTTCATGTACTCGTTGCCAAGCCTTGCGCATTTCACAATTATATTGCAGGCAGCCCGTCCATATGGTGGAACAATCATCGGCTGCTGGAGCGAGCAGCCCGGCTGGGGACAGAGCTGGAGCGAGGCGGCGGGCCCGCGCTCTTGATTGGCGTGGGCTCGGAGGAGAAGCCTATGATGGTAGAGGATGCGGAGCGAATGTACCAGCTTCTCCTGCCCTATCAGGCCACCACTGGCCTGCGGGTGACTAAGCGGGTATTCCAGGGCGAGGGCCATGTCTCGGTTATACCGCCGCTGATCAGCTGCATGCTGCGGTTTATTTCGGAACAGGAGGGATTGTAGGATGGAGCTATCGCGAATAATGAGGGAACGGCGTTCCATTCATCGTTTTCAGCAGAAGGAAGTGCCGATTGATCTGGTTATGGAGCTGATGGAGACGGCTGTCTGGGTGCCTAATTATCATATGACGCAGCCGTGGCGGTTCATCATCAGTTATGGGGAAGGCAAGCGCAAGATGGCGGAGGCAGTCCGTTATATGAAGGAGATTCGGGAGCCAGACCCCGAGAAGCGCACGGCAACAGGCCAGAAATTTTATGATAAAATTATGGCTGTTCCGATGATCATCACAGTCATCATGCAGGAGAATACGAATCTGATCGTCCGTGAAGAGGACTACGCTTCAACTAGCTGCATCATCCATAATTTCAGCCTGCTGGCTTGGGAGCAGGGTATCGGACTCGTATGGGAGACGTATCCGTGGCTGCTGGAGGGCGTGTTCCGTGATGCGATGGGCATCAAGCCTGGGGAAAAGGTGCTGGGCAATCTGCATGTCGGCTACCCGGCACAAATTCCGACTGCGCAATCCCGTGTACCCGCGGCGGAACGGATTACTATTATTAACGAAGCTTAGCTGGAAATAGCAGCAATCAAGCTCAACCGGACTGCACGATGTCCGATGTCCAGTCCTCCTTCAACATAGCATAGATGACGAGATCGATATAATGACCATTGAGCCATTGCGCTTGTCTGACGGTTCCTTCATTCCGGAACTTCATTCTCTCTGGAATGGCTCTGCTTTTGGCATTGAGAGCGGCTGCCCTGATCTCTACCCGATTCAGTGACAGGTCATAGAAAATATAGTCGATTAATGCTCGGCAAGCGCTTGTCATTATGCCCATCCCCCGATAGTTTGCCGCAAGCCAGTATCCGATAGAGGTCTGCCTATTCGCCCAGTCAATGGCATGCAGCCCTATGCATCCTGCCATGCTGCCCCGATAGAAAATGCCTGCACTAAAGCCATTATTCTCCGAGAATGCCTTTAATGAGCTTCTAATATAACCCTCCGTCTGCACTGAAGCTGTCGTGCTATCCACCCAAGGCAGCCATTCTCTCAAATACACTCTGTTCTGATCTGCCAGTCGGAATAATTCATCCGCATGCCTGATTTCCAGAAGCCGCAACTTTACATCCGCATTAATAGTATGGCTGAACATACGTTAAACCTCCTAATCGTGGGGCTAAGCTGTTATACTAAAAAGTAAAATTCATACATCTCTTACAAGAGAGTATAGCTGACTTATGGGATTTGCAACAGAGGGAATAAGCTTGGAGCAGTATTGCTCCAGCATGCCCTTCATGAAGCCGCCCACAAGGGATATGAGAATCTCTACCTGTGCACGGATCTGGAGGGTTATTACGAGAAGTATGGCTGGGACTGCTTGGGGGGGGCGGTTATATTTTCAACGGTGATCCGACCAGAATATATGTACATTCCACTATGTAGAGGAAGATGAGTATGAAAGATCCATTGGCACTTATGAATATCCAGGCAGAGGTTCTATATATCCACGACTCTCGGGGGAGGATCACGTCCATTAATGAGCATTCGCGCCATCCTGCGCCTCGTTTATTCTGGGGGCAGACGAGGCAGGGAAGCGTGCTGCGATTCCGCAGTGATGTCCCTGATGCCATTGTGGATAGGATCGTCCACACTAGTAGTAACGGCGGGGCCAGCAGTCAGATGGCTAGCATAATGGATGCTCTACAGCGCCATGAAAGCATTCGCAGTATGTGGCTGGGACCCGCCTATGTTTTTGCAGCCAGTGCAGCGGAGGCCGCAGTTGCAGCGCGCGATGGGGTGGTATGCGCCGGCAGTAGTCAACCTCCGGAGTCTCACGCTTGCAATGGAGCTGTAAAGGTAACAGATGATAATCGAGCATATTTGAAGGACAGCTTCAAGGAACTATGGACTGACGTCCTGCATCGCGAACCATGCTACATGATGATCGAGGATGAAAAAGCAGTCTCGGTATGCTTCAGCGCACGGGCCACTTCACAAGCTGCGGAGGCAGGGGTGGAGACGTTAGAAGGCTATCGTGGCAAAGGTCATGCGATAGCAGTAGCAACCGCATGGTCGGAAGCTGTGCGGCAATCTGGCAGAATTCCCTTATACAGCACATCCTGGGATAATTACGATTCACAATCGTTGGCTGAACGCTTGAAGGTTACGCAGTATGGAACAGATTTTTCGTTCTATTGATGGGGTCGGCATTGCGAACTACGATCCAATTCGATTCTGCTGAGAAGAGAATGCGGCCCTATCCTGTTCGATTCGGGGATTGTATAGTAGGTATTAGGTGATGAATATGAAAATCGAACGTTTGCTGGCAATCGTCATTTATTTGCTGAATAACGGAAGAACGAGCGCGGCCCTTCTGGCGCGGAAGTTTGAAGTTTCGAGCAGAACGATTCAACGGGATATGGAGGCCATTAATTTGGCTGGCATTCCGATTGTTGCATACCCTGGGCTGCAGGGCGGCTTTGAAATTATGGAGGGCTATCGCCTAAGTCATCAGGTGCTGACGAAGGATGAGCTGATTGCTGTAATGACAGGGCTGAGAGGGCTGCAAAGCCATGCTTCAGACGAGCGCGATGTTGCCGGTACTCTGGAGAAAATGCGCGCCATGCTCCGAAAGAATGAGCTCCACTATACGGACAAAGCACTGGAGCAATGGATTATTGATCTGTCCCCATGGACCAGCAATGAAGAAGAGAAGCGGAAAAATGCCCTTCTTCGGCAGGCTATAGCGCAAAGGAACGTGGTTACATTCCAATATACCAATTTGCAGGGGGTTGTATCTCAAGCAGCGACTGAGCCGGCATCTGTCGTTCATAAAGGCTCTCACTGGTACTTATATGGCTTTTGCAGAGCAAGCTTGAAGGCCAAGCTATACCGTTTATCAAGAATGAGGGAGCTTGCGATAACGCCTGATATTTTCAATAGGGAAATCGAGCCTTATGATGCAAGCGCAATTGAAGCGGGATGGATGCTTAGCTCGTCAACGGTACGTCTGGTTTTGCGATTCCAGCCGAGTGTCAGGGTTAGAGTGGAGGATGCGATGCAGGAGGGGATCATAACCTATGAGGATAGCGGTACGCTGCTCGTTGAGGTCGTTTATCCGGAGGACGAGTGGGTTTACGGGATGCTCCTGAGCTACGGGGATGCCGTTGAGGTGCTCGCGCCGGATTCGATTCGAACGATTATTCGCGACCGGGCGATGAAGATATGGCAGATTTATAGCGAGGATCGCAATGAAACTCGTGGAAACTAAGCATACCATTATGCAATCATGACATACTGTTGTCGTGGTTAGTGCCCTACAATTAAGATCTAGTTAAATCTGTAGGAGGATGATGGTATGCTTAAGCAAGTGGAACTCTTGGAACAGTTTGAAGAATTAGCACAATGGTATGCAGCGCTGACAGGTTCTGAGCAGGGGTGGCGTACGCCGATTGGGGAAGGCAAATGGTGTCCTGCGGAAGTGGTTGCTCATTTAGTGAAGTGGGATGAGTATCTGCTTACAACTGTATTGCCGGCTGCTTCGAGCACTATCGGGCAAGTCGAATTCCCCGATCACGATACCTATAATGCGGTATCCTTGGTCTATGCGCGCTCAGGCATATCGGCAGCCGAGCTGCTGCAGGAAGCTTGCAAGACGAGAGCCGATTTAGTGCAGGAGCTGCGGAATCTGACAGAAGAGCAATTGTTCCGGGCGATTCCAGTAAACGGGCATACACACTGTCCGCAGACGAACACCCCCTATTCGCTAGGATATCTTATCTGGGAGTTTATCCAGCACGATGGTCACCATCGCAAGCAAGTCGAGGCATCTATCCGCTAATCTAGCATAAATGATCGAAATTGCTGCATACAGCTCTCGGCTAATCTAGCATAAATGATCGAAATCGCTGAATGCAGCTCTCGGCTAATCTACCATAAATGATCGAAATCGCTGCATAGAGCTCTCGGCGCGAGGTGGAGCAATATGTGCTGGCAGTAGAAATCGCTGCCAAACTCTCATGTACATATAAGCAAAGTTGATGCCGAACTGTCCCGCTGTAAGCAGGAAATACCGTGTTAACGTAAGAAATGTCAGCATGAAGGGGTGCTGTAAGCAGGAAAAATCGTGTTATAGCTTGAACAAAGCCACTCCGATCGCGCTTTCTGCCACTTTAAAACGAAAAAACCTGCTTACAGCTCATCGAACGAACATCTCGCCAGCGTTAAGCCGGAAAAAACGTCTTAACGCAAGTAGCGTGACAGGAAGCCCTACACCAATCACCTGTCTGTGATATCGATATGGAGACTAATGGGGCAATGATCGCTTCCGATGACATGGGCGTCTATTCCTGCGTCCAATATGGAGGAGCCCAGCCTTGCGGAGACGAGAAAATAATCAATCCGCCATCCCACATTCCGCTCTCTAACCTTGGGCATGTAGGACCACCAGGTATAAGCATCTGTCCGATCGGGGTAGATATAGCGGAACGAATCGACAAATCCCGCCTCCAGCAGCACCGTCATTTTACCGCGTTCTTCCGGGGTAAAGCCGGAGTTGTTGCGATTGGATTTTGCATTCTTCAAGTCAATCTCTTGATGGGCGACATTGAGGTCGCCGCAGACGATTACCGGCTTGTGACGATCTAGTTGAGCGATATAGGTTAAGAACCGATCCTCCCACTCCAGCCGATAATCCAGTCGTGAGAGGTCGCGCCTGGCGTTAGGGGTGTAGACATTCACGAGGTAGAAGTCGTCGAACTCCAGCGTGATGATCCGTCCTTCGGGTTCTTCATCCTCTTCCATTCCGAAGCGAACCGACAAAGGCTTGATTTTCGTGAAAACAGCCGTTCCCGAATACCCCTTCTTCAGGGCATAGTTCCAATACTGCGTATATTCCGCTCCCTGCTCCAGAACAATTTGTCCCTCCTGCAGCTTTGTCTCCTGAATACAGAATATATCCGCGTCCATCTCGCTGAAATAATCGTTGAAGCCCTTGTTGACACAGGCTCTAAGTCCATTCACATTCCATGATACGAGCTTCATAATCGTCGGTCTCCCTGCTGTTCTCAGTGAATTCTATCTTTTAGTATTTGGATTCTATTGTAAATGAAGAGACGTTTCGTGCTGCCAAGCAGCACTCCACTCTATCTGCCAAGAACCATTGAATGCTATCTACCAGTGTATCATAGATTCTTCGACTAGTTGCGAGTGACAGGAGAGTGTATGGCGATGCTTGACCATGCCCGTGCCAACAGCTGAATTCCCTGTTCCATGTCCCGATCATTAATCCCCCCAAATCCAAGGTATAACCTTGGATTTCCACTGCCGTTCCCGCTACTCTCGCTACAGCGCTCACTCCCACTCCCGCTACTGATCTCTTCCTCAGTCTCGCTGTCGTTACGGCTATCGCTGCCGTTATCTTGTCCAGCCTCCAGCAATTGTGATCCATAGACACGCACACCTGCGGCTGCGGCGAGCTTGATCAGCTCATCGACGCTGCATGCGGCATTCACGGTTAGCTCGACATAGAGGCCTGCGCCTTCCCCGCTAACCTCTGCCGTGCCGGCCAAATGTGCAGCTATAGCCTGCAATAATTTTGCATGTTTCTTGCGATAGAGCATGCGCATTCTTCGAATATGCCGATACCAGTGTCCCCTCTCAATAAACAATTGCATAGCCCACTGATCGATGCGCGATGGGCTGGATAGAGTATGCTCGATGGCAGGGAGCTGTTCCAGCAGTTTCCTCGGAAGTACCATGTAGTTCATTCTCAAGGCTGGCGTCAATGCTTTGGAGAATGTCCCCATATAGATGACAACGCCTTGCTGATCCAAGCCTTGGAGCGATGGAATTGTTTTGCCGCGATAACGGAATTCACCGTCATAATCATCTTCAATAATATAGGCGTCATTATGGTCTGCCCAGTCCAATAGCTGCTGTCTCAGAGAATAGGGCAGCGGGCTGCCTGTAGGACGATGCGAGGGTGTTACATAAATGGCATTCTTATTGCCCTTGTCCGGCGCATTTGCGTGGATGGCCTGCAGAGGCACAGGAGCAACCTTAAATCCATACCCGTGAAAAATATCTCTAATTCCAGCGAAGCCAGCCTCTTCAACAGCAATCGTGTCCACATCCGCTAATAGCTTCGAGAGAACGTGAATGCTATAGGAGATGCCAGAGCCGACGATGATCTGCTCAGGGGAGCAGTTCACGCCTCGTGAATGTTTTAAGTATTCACAGATGGATACGCACAAGGAGTATTCGCCCTTGGGATCCCCATACTGATGAACGGCGTCGAAATGTTGGGATAACGCTTCATTCAGGACAGACTTCCATGCACGCACCGGGAAGGACGCTCTATCGATGGCTAATAAATTGAAATCGATAGGCTGTTGTCCATTCCCGTCCTGAGATATCGGGAGATGCCGATGCGGACGATCCCGCTGTATAATGTCAGCAGCATTGTTATATGGCTTGACCAATGATGAAGCAAGTCTCTCAGGGTTCACGACAAACAAGCCCGAGCGGGGCTTGCTATAGACATAACCCTCCTCCAAAAGCATCTGATACGCTGTCTCAATGGTCGTCTTACTCAGGCCCGCTTGTTCCCGCAGGGAACGTATGGAGGGAAGCTTCTTGCCATCCTTGATGAGTCCGCTTAGAATAAGCTCTCGAAGCCGTTTATATAATGCCAGGTAAAGCGGCCCCTCATTTTTATCGGGCAGCATAATATCGATCATTGTCCCCTCGCAATCTGACCCTTAAAATGGATATCCAACTGACTCTATAACAAGGGTCAGCAATAGTATAAACTTTACCATAGTATCCCATCAACTGGGATTTATGAATTTACTGTAGGGGGCGTATCAATATGATGGAATCCGTGGAGAACAGGCTGATCAAGCTTGGCATTAAGCTTCCAGAGGCAAGCGTACCGGCGGCGAAATATGCTAATCTCGTCCGTGTTAACGGTCTGCTGTTTGTTTCAGGCAAAGGGCCTGCGGGCAATCCCAGTGGCAAGCTGGGCCAGGATTATTCAACAGAGGAGGGCTATCAGTATGCCCGGTTGGCTGGCATTGAGGTGCTTGCTGTGCTGAGGGGAGCGCTGGGCAGTCTGGACAAGGTGGGCAGGGTTGTCAAAATTCAAGGCTTCGTCAATGCTGATCCAAGCTTTCAAGAGCATCATCTTGTATTGGACGGAATATCCGATCTTATGCTGGAGGTATTCGGCGAAGAGCAGGGCTTGCACGCGCGGTCCGTGCTGGGAGCCAATTCGCTCCGCAATAATCTGCCGATTATTGTGGATACGATCTTTGAGGTTGCTGAATGAGCGGAGCTGCAAGCAGGGAGGGGGATGGCATCATCTATCCGAGGCTAAAACATAGTATATAATGAAAGAAATGCATATGAAATCGGAGTGATTGCCATGTCAGCGGAACAGGGAACGGCCTTGCTCGCGGGAGCCAGCGGTTTAGTAGGGGCCGAGCTGCTGCAGGAGCTGCTGGAAGGACAGCAATATTCGAAGGTGAAGGCGCTCGTCCGCAGCCCACTAAGTATGGAACATCCGCGTTTAGAACAAATTGTCGTTGACTATGATAATCTAGACAGCTACATGGAGCATTTCAGCGTGGATGCTGTTTATTGCTGTCTGGGGACGACGATCAAGAAGGCCGGATCGCAGGAAGCGTTCTAAAGGGTGGATCTTGAATATCCGCTAACACTCGCCAAGCTGGCAAAGCAAAATCGCGTGCAGAGGTTCCTGATAGTCACGGCGGTGGGCTCGAATCGCGGTTCGCGGAATTTTTATTCCCGTGTGAAAGGCGAGGTGGAGGAGGGGGTGATGTCGATCGGGTTACCTTCTCTGCACATATTTCGGCCTTCGCTGCTGCTGGGCGACCGTCAGGAATTTCGGCTGGGCGAGAAGCTTGCGATCATGCTGAATCCATTATTCAAGCTGATTATGCGGGGCCGTCTCCGCAAATTCAAGCCCATTCTGGCTGCGGATGTTGCACGAGCTATGGCGAAGAAAGGCCAGGCATCGCAGAAGGGCTGTTTTATCTATGAGTCCCATCAAATTTATGATATAAGCCGGGCTCCGCTGTCATGAAGCGGGAGAGGCTGCTATCTGTTGCTCTCCGGCAGACTGTTCGCTATCCGTACATAAGTATAGATGCCAAGTATCCGCGAAGGCGTTTGCTGATTCAGACGGCCTGATTATGTTAGCGGCATTGTCTTGCAATAACCAGTGAAGGGAAGCGAATGTATTGAAGGTCGAGCTTGGGCGTTGCCTGCTGCAGGAGCGGCTGGACGAAGCGGGAATGACAATTGAAGAGCTGGCGCAGGAGCTGCTGTTCAAGAAGGAGCGTATCGTCGATTTTATCGAGAATAAGAGAGTGATGTCTCTGAAGATTGCATTGTCGGTTGCAGATACAATTGGCTGCGCTGTAGAACGCTTGTATGAGAGGATTGACTAGATGTCTAACCGACCGAGAGTTTGCGCCGCCATTATTAGAGACAATGAAATACTGATGGTTTATCACGATAATGGACCTCACGGCCACAGCTTCTGGACCTTGCCAGGAGGAGCCATAGAGGATGGTGAAACGCCTGAAGAAGCTGCCATTCGCGAGGTTCGAGAAGAGGTTCTGCTGAACGGCAAAGTGGAGAGGCTGTTATATGAGAGCAGCTATGAGCTGGGCCCTGAGTGCTGTTATTTGGTGCAGGTCAATGCTCATGAGGAGGCTCGGCTAGGCGCGGACCCCGAGCTCCCGCCCGAGGGACAAATTTTGAAGGGAATCGCATGGATTCCCTTGGACCAGTTGAAGGATGATAGTCAAGTATCGCTAGTCTTGAAGAGCTTGGAGCAGCATGCGAGCTCTATGTAAGCATGGTTGCAAGCTCTATGCAAGCAGGGCTGCGAGCTCTTGCACTGACCTTACGCAATACGTTGGTTTAATGGCAGCGAGCTCACTTTCGCTGCCGTAGCCGTATCCGACACCTATGGAGGCAATGCCGGCATTATGAGCCCCGATAATATCATGCTTCCGATCGCCAATCATAACGGTCGCGGGTTTCTCAAGCTTGTATTCCCGGATGAGGTGCTCAATAATCTCGGTCTTGTCGGACCTTGTGCCGTCCAAATTACTGCCGCATACGGCTTGGAAGTAAGAGGCAATCTCGAAATAGCTTAAGATTTTCTCCGCAAAAACAGTCGGCTTTGAAGTAGCTACCATCAAGACATGACCTTGATTCACCAACGCTTCCAGAAGCAGCCGAATCCCCGCGTAGATTTCATTCTCATACATGCCCTTTTCCCGAAAATATTCTCGATAGTATTCTACTGCTTGCACAGATTTACTGTCTGAGAATGCATAGATGTCCTTGAAAGACCCCGCCAGCGGCGGTCCAATGAAGGGCTCAAGCTTGTCCAGATCATCCTCCGCAATGCCGAGCTTCGCGAGTGCGTACTGAACGGATCTTGTAATCCCCAGCTTGGGGTCTGTTAAAGTGCCGTCCAAGTCAAAGAGTAGGGTCGAATAGTGCAATGTCATGCCCTTCTTTCAAGGTTAGTATGAGGGATGCCAGCGGTCTGCATAGCACCTGACTCAGAACACTAATACTTCTTCCCGCGCCGGTTGTCCCACATCTAATAATTTAATATATATAATGGTCTTCTTGCTCTCTTCCAGCTGGCCAATGGATATGGAATATGATTGGGCCATTTCCTCTTGGAGCGTCCAGGTGTGCCCATTCCATCTTCCTGTCACCTGCTGCTCGTCTGAAGCGCTGATCTCGTTGCTATACGTCAGCTCTCCCAGCTCAGTCGTCAGGATGTTGGCATCTAACGCAAGATTCATTTTTTTCAGTATAGGGGATGCGCTGTTAAGGATCTCAATGCTGGAACGGTTATACTTGATTTCAACTGTGGTGTCGCTTTCCTTGATTAAGGACATATGATCATTCAAATTCAGAATGAACTGATAATCATCCTCTGAAACACCTAGTCTTTTGTCATACGGAAAGGGCTCCCCGCTCTTCAGCTCACCAAGTGTTTTCATGTACCACTCACTATGAAGCTCTAAATTTTCCTTCATTTGCTCGGTGAGGGCGGCGGCCTTTTCATTCAGCTCTCTCGGCAGTGCAGTGATCATTACATCTGCTTGATGAGATTCTTCTATTAAGTAGCTTTTAATAGACGCGATGCGGCTGTCGGCGGTTGTAATCTCCGTATCGGAGGGCTCCCCCGTATCCGGCGTGACCGTGTTCTGCTCGGTGTTCTCAATCGGAGGGCTGCTTGTATCGCTGCTCTCTCCACAGCCGGATAATAGTGAGGCGGCGAAAACAATTATAATTAGCAGATGTGCAATTTTATTCGGGGCATTCATGGTTATGCTCCTTCGGAGGGTATGTATTCAACTGCGGTATGATTGGAATTAAATTCAAATATAACATGGTCCATACTAAAGATAAACCTAAACCAGCAACAGGATGTCACAGAGGAGGGCTTTCGTTTGTTATATAAGCAGCTTTAGCAGAGAGGAGGGAGAGAGTTGGATGCTCAGCAATTGCACGAGGCTGTTCAGTGTGTCAAAGCAGGGGATAAGGCGTCTTATGCATGCATTGTGAAGCACCACCAGCAGGCGCTGTATATTTATTGCTATCATTTGCTCATGCAGCGGGAAGAGGCGGAGGACGCCCTTCAGGAAGTGTTCATCAAGGCTTATGAGAAGATTCACACGTACACCTATGGGCAATCGTTCACGGCTTGGCTGTACACAATAGCTTATCACCAATGTGTCAATGTGCTGCGGAGGAGGAAGCGTTCCCAGCTTATGAAGCTGTTCGTAATGCGCCAGGCCGGGAGTCAGTCGGAGGAGACAGGGTACGAGAATATCGAGCGAGAGTCGTTCGATCCGCTGCTTCGTCGCGCTTTGCTGCGATTGTCCCCAGCGGAACGGGCGCTGGTTGTCCATCGCATTATTGAAGAGAAATCCTATGAGGAGATTAGCGTAATTCTGAATAGCAGTCCGGCCAACCTCCGCAAGAAGGTGGAGCGGGTAAGAAGGAAGCTTAGACATATTTGGAGTGAGATGGAGGAGAAGGAATATGGACAGGAACGAAACTATCAATCATCAGCTGAACCAACGGTTGGCAAAAAATAAGCTCCCCATTGTTGATGTGACAGCGCGTGTGATGGCGAGAATTGACGGAATTCGGCCACAACGCTCGTTTGCCGCTCGCAAGCCGTTAAGGGTCGCCTCGATTGCAGCGGCAATCTTGATCATAAGCGGCTTCGGATATGCGATGGTTAATTGGCAGCTTCATCGTGCCGATGGCTCGGTGAGTCTGGAATACCGCAATTTCATGCCTGGTGAAGAGTCTGCGGACAGTTTGGATATATCGGAGCTGAGAAAACAGCTGAACCCTGGAGAAGCTGCATTTTTTGTCACGCTGAATAAGAAGGGCGAGGCAGAGATCAGTGGTACTGAGAATTATCTTCTGTATAACTCACTGGAGCAGTTAAAAGCGGTATTGGAGCTGCCTCTGCACGTGACGGATTCCCTGACAGGGACGATGGTGTTCAAGGAAGGACATCTTATTCATTCCCTTGATAATCTTGACCTCGACCTCTTGCGTGCCGAGTTGGAGCAGTCAGGCTTGGACATCTACATGAAGAAAGTGGGGCTAGGGGACCCTCAGGGAGTCAGCCTTCTGTATCAAAATGATGGTGGCGGCGAGATTCGGGTTACTGCCTTCAAAGGCGATATGTGGCGAACGGTAGTTAGCGACTTGGAGGATCAGGAAATAGAGAAGATTATGGTTCATAATCAGGAGGTCCTTGCCGTCACAGAACATCATACTGGAAAACGGGAGCTTCATTGGATGGATGAGGGAAGCAGTATCCCGATGTATGTCACGGTCACCACGGAGACTCCGGAATTCGTGTCACAGGATGAGCTGCTTGCAGCCGCTCGCACCATCCTGCAATAAGGAACTGGGGCTGCTATGTCATGGATGACGTAGCAGCCCCTTGGTTTATTTTCTCATGCGCACGATATGAATGATGACAGTACCGAAGATCACGATCAGCGTGACAGGCAGCAGCCAGATTCCTAGTCCTGAGGAATGCCCGGCGGCGTTCTGTATAGTGGACCATTGCAAGTATCCGAAAAGGATAACCAGCTCTACCTTAATCCAGCTTAACAGCGACTTTGCTGTTCTGTACTGATGGGCAGCGTTCTGCGCTGTGATTGGACGGAGATAGTTGAATTTATGCGGTATTTTGCTCAAGAGGGATAGTCCAATGAACAGGACGATAGTTAATAGCGGCATGAAAAGCAGGAAAGCTCTGCTGCCCCATCCATCAGCATTCCCGTGTCCGTCGAAGTGAATAGGAATCGTCTCAGGAAGATCCGTCCATCTCAGAATCAAGTACACGACAGAATACACCAGCACAACAACAGATATGCTGTCATGCAATCGTTCAAGCAGTGTTTTTGGAACTGATAGAATAGGACGTTTTTCCATAGTAACAGCACCACCAGTCCTTCTTTTGATAGTGTTAGTATAGCTTAAAATCCAGCTTGTGGAAACGATTGCGGAATCGGAAGAAAGGCAACGTGCGTTTGATTTTGTTGAAAGCGAGTATGCTGTTCCTAAGGAAGTGCTGCCGGGAGTGAGGGGAGTGAGAGAGCAGCCGGCCTTTATTCGGCACGAGGGCTGCCCTCTTGGGGAGATAAATGGCGGATGGCGCTGAAATGATCGATCATCGCGTAGATTAAGCCTGCGGTCAGGAAGAGTATAATGGAGGCAGCAGAGTTCAGCCCATACTCGCGTATGAAGCGTTCGTCGTATAGCGAGTTAAAGACCCAACGGCCAATAGCGGCGCCTGCGGCGGTGTAAATGAGGATAATGATGAACGATATTCTCACCCATTTGCGGATAAGCAGGGAGACGGGAACCAGTGTTAAGGGGAACAGCAGGAAGGCGGTTAAGCCAATCATAACGATCAGGATAGGGCACATATCCATGAGTCCCATGTATTCGGTGGTGCGAATTTTATTGCCCTCCAGCAGCTCCAATCCGAGCACCGCTGCGCTCAGCAGAAGGGTCGAGCTCACCCATAGCAGAAAATAATGTTTAACCATATGCCAACCATCGCATCCTTTCAAGCTCCTGAAGAAGCGCATCAATGGATCTTATAAAGTCTATCAGAGATTCGAAATTGTTATCTGCATTATTTCATTGTATGTTAATAATAGACTGCAAACGGATCGAATTTGTTGCGCGAGTGTAGGAGATTGGCGGATTTGAGGCACACCGGAAGCGGGTTGAATATATGGACGGGTTAGGAGGAAGCTGCTGTGAACATGAATTATTATAATACATTCATTACAATTGCATCGGATTGTCCGGCAGATTATGGAGTGATCCCGCCTGAGAAGAAGAGCGGAAGAACGAAACCGAGAATTGAATATGATTTGATCACCAGCCACCCCTATACGTACACGCAAGAGGATCTGCTGTATGAGGTGCATGTGCTGCACAAGGAAATTCCAGCGGAGGAGCTGGCGGAGCGAGGGACATCGCTTAGGGACGAGTTCTTCCAGAAGTCGCATGCTTGCCTTCGCGCTTCCATGCTGCCGAAGAAATACGGGTGGGGCATTCACTTCAATACAGAGGGGAAAATAGCGCTCGTCGCGATGGAATCCCCTGATTACATGCATTTTGTAGAGGGAGACAACGGCGACTTGAAGCTGGTGCCGGCTATGCGGAGCAGCAGGAAGAAGTAAGAGATGAATCCGCAAGCTACGGGGTTTAATTCCGAATGGAGTGAAAGTGAAGCTCTGTCCATCAGAAGGTTCCCTACCCCAGCTCGATCGCTACAAAAGCTGCTATAAAATTCATTTTTAAGGCTCCCCTGGTGTGGAGCTTTTTTTGCTTGGCTTGAAGAACTCATCGGTCCTCCAAAACGATCACGCTCTCTTGGACAGTTTCCGATGACAACGACAGCTATCCCAAGGTGTATGTGAATGATCAATGCGTTTAACTGAATAATTGCTTATAAATTACAGAAAGGCAGGTGCGGGATGGTTTTTGGCGAGAAACTAAAACGCGAAAGAAATAAAAGAGGCTGGTCCCAGGAAGAGTTGGCGGAATGGGTTCTAACCTGCTGAAAGATAAGTATAAGGAATAGACGATAACTGATCAGGGCCGCGATAGGGCATTGCTTTTGCCCAGCAGACTCTAAGTAACGGCAAGTTTTTTGGTGACACCCTTGATCCGCGTCAGCTTCTCCGGGTTGGAGATCAGATAGACGGAACGAACCTTGTTGAGGCCACTGTTTGGCTCGAATGTAAAAGCGAAAGGGGGACCATCCGCGCGCTGCAGGAGCAGTCCCCGCTGTCCGCTGATCGATACTTGAATCATCGTCCCTTTGAGCGAGCCTTTGCCGGCAATGCCGGAGAAGAAGGCGCCGATCCGATCCCGGCCTACGATTGGATTAAGCGCCGCGCGTACGACGCCTCCGCCATCGCTAAGCAACACGGCATCTTCCGCTAGCAGATGGATGAATGATTCGAATCGGCCGGTGTCGGTCGCTTGGATGAACGATTGCACGAATCGGTCGATCGAAGCATCGAGTGCGGCTTCGTTATCGATACGCGACCGATGGCCGATTTTTGCTATGGCTCGACTATAGATTTTGCGGCATGCGGCTTCAGATTTATTCAGAATCGCCGCGATGTCGGCGTAATCGTGGCCGAGTGACTCGCGCAATACGAAAACGGCCCGCTCAGGCGGCGTACATGTCTGCAATAAAACGAGCAGCGCATAACCGAGCTGTTCACGGCGGAGGATATGCTCCTGCGGTTCATTCTCCGAACCGGGCTCGATGACAGGCTCTGGAAGCCATTGTCCGGGATAGTTCTCACGGTTGCGTGGAGCGGCCTTCATCATATTTAATGTGCGGTTCGTGATCATTTTGACAAGATAGGCTTTCGGATTCGTGATGTCGGCCATGTCGAGCTTGCTAACGGCTACGAATACATCCTGTACCGCGTCCTCGGCTTCGCTAACTGAGCCGAGCATTTGATAGGAGATGGAAGTAAGCAACGGCTTGTATTCGCGGTATAGCTGTTCGACTTGAAGCGTCATTCCGTTCGATGACATGGGGCATCGACCTCCGATCCGTATTTATATCATCTTATCCATGCACGAACAACTTATCAACTTCACAGTGGTAGTGGTGGTGGTGACACCCGTACCGCCCCACCGCGCGCTGGGTGCTGCGCGCGGTGCAGAGAATGGCTGAATTTGCTTGCTCAGATGTCGAAGCAGCCTGGATACATGCCAGTAGAGATTGCGATGCGGTTCCAGCAGTTGATGGCGTTGATTGTGATGATTAATGCGACGAACTCGCTTTCGCTGAAGTGCCTCCGCACCTCGTCATAAACATCCTGAGGCACGCCGGCCTCGGAAATGAGTGTGACCGCTTCTGTCAGCGCGAGCACTGCCCGTTCCTTCTCGGTGAATATAGGCGCATCGCGCCAAACGACGATCAAGTTCAACCGCTGCTCGGTTTCGCCCATGTTGCGAAGGTCGCTTGTATGCATATCGACGCAGAAGGAGCATCCGTTAATTTGTGAGGCTCTAATTTTGATTAGTTCATACAGAATCGGATCGAGCCCCATCTTTTTGGCGGATTCCTCTAATTTAAGCAATGACTGAAAGCCTGCGGGATTGGCCTCGCGATGGTTCATTCGTAGTTTCATTTTCATTCCTCCAGATGTTTTTGATGACCTCATTATTAAAGACAATTGAACAACCGGATTTGTGACAAGTCGAAACACGACGAAGGCTAGCCAAAATGCATTATTTACCTGTATTTGTTCTTATATCATGCTCCAATAAGAAAAGGTGAAAAGCCCCCTCTCAGAATGAGGAGGCTTTTCACCTTTTCTTTCGAAACCGGGGTGGAGACCTTCTAGCCGGATTTCGTGCAAAACGTTGCCTGTATGAAATAGGTAGTGCATGCTGACCGTCCACGTATTTGCTGACGGGATGCGAAGTCGTAATACGCTCGATAAAGAATGAGCGCGGATAGTAAGTTTCCCCATCAGTTTCTTTGTCCAAGCCAATATGCACCCAAGAGTTGTCGTAAGCATCAAATAAAATTAACTCACATTGAATTGCACTGGTGGGTATAGGAACATAACGAATCATAGCTGTACTTGATAATAATAATTTGGGTAAATTATAAAAGAAGAGAAGTTTATCTTTGCAGCCATTGAAATGATTTTTACCTACATATGCCCGAAAAGAATTTATTTCTATGGTGCCGTTCTTGATGCCCTCCCAGCCCGAAATCCCTTTGTATCGAGAGCGAGCAGCTAAAGCAGCAGGTGAAGAAAGCCTGTTTTTTGGAAACAGACCCTTTACCGCTGACTCAAGACCGATAAGGTGACAAAAACGATGTTTCTCAAAGAATAACTGTATGCGCTTTCCATTAGGCAACAGATAGTCGTACGAGTAAGGCATCAACACTTGGTCATAAACATCTTGTATCAACAAAAATTCTATATCCGAAATCAGTGGTTTAGATGGTAGTGCGAGTAAGTCAGAAAGTGTTAGCGGCACTTGAGTTTTCATCCTTTTACATGAAAAAAGCCCTGATGTTTCCATCAAAGCTACAGGCTTAGTTTGAAGGTAGCAAAAATGCTCACGTCACGGAGATTATAAGCCCCCCGGCGGGGCATCGAGGGCTACCGTCCTCGACGGTCCTGCGAAGCAGTGACCTTACTCATTACTATGTACATTATATAAACATTTATGCGCGAAATCAACCCGGTTTTAGCGGAGTTGCATCATAATTTCCGTCTCACTTGTATATCTCAACGGCTCCGATAATTTCTAACTGACTCAACCATGCAACGAGGTGAATCGCATCAGGCAGCAAATTATATTTTTTCGCTTGAAAACCGTGTCTTCTCGTGGTCCTGCAGCCATCATTCATGTGCGTCTAGTTGAAAATACCTAAAATTTCGTCAAAGTATCCTAATATAGGGTAGAAATAAATCGATGTTCCACGGTATAGTGGAGAAGGATATAGCCGCCATTCTATTTTGTATAGGGAGAGGAACCGCAAGATGAATCAGAGGTATCGCAAACGGAACACGGCTGCGTTCACCGCGGCATCGTATTTTGCATTAGGCGCAGGTCTTTTTCTGTTCTGTCTGGGCGTGTACAACGCCGATTGGGAATTGAACGTGAAAGGGTATTATCTGCTTTGCATGGTATTGATTACAATCACCTGTATTGTGATGCAGAAGGTCGTTCGAGACAACACAGAAGATAAAGAAATTCGCTTGGATAACCCGAAACACCGGATGAGGAACACAGGAGCTTTCACAGGGATGGCTGTTGCCGGTTTGATTATCGGGTATGCGATGTTCTTTATTGGCCTGTACAACGCTCCATTTGAGTTAAATGTAAAGGGGTATTACATAGCTGTTATTCTGTTGATCTCATATAGCGCCATAGGTGTTCAGAAAGTGACGAGGGATAACGCGGAAGACAATGAAATTATCGCAGAGCAAGATGCCAGACGGAACATTCAGGGATAAAGAGCATCGAAGTTTTGTTCAAAATGAGGAAGCCCATCCAGTGGAGGATGGGCTTCATTCATATCTGAGAGCTTTCCCTGTCCTTCTTCTCTAGATACCGAATCGCCTGCTCCATTCGTCATTCGGCTTGTCGTCTGCCCGTTGATTGAGCCATTTATCTACTTGCGGGTAGTTTGTGCGAAAACGCTGTATCAGTTCCTTCTTGTCTTCATCGGATACGGTACCATGCTCCAGCATGATCATCAGTCTTTCTACGGAATCATCCTCCTCCATTACATCCCGATGAAACTCATAATCGGAGCCAGTCTTGGGATCGTAGCCTTCCCGGCTTGTCTGTTGCCTTTGTACGACGGTGGGTATGGTAAAGCTGTTAAGCTCTGCCCATGAATTGTAGTATTCATGCCTCAGACCTTCTTTTTGATGGATGCATGCTATCCCTTGATTATTAAAGATATGGGCAGGGACACATGCAAAGGACCCGTCATGAGGGTTATAGCCGACAACAAAATCGACAGAGCGCAATGTAAAGCTATCGCGTTTCCCATTCGGGTAAGCTTTGATTTTGTAAACCTGATAAGGCAAGGCTGAGTTGTTATAGTTTTCGTCAAATTGCAAATGGCAGATCCGTATGCGGGCAGCTCTATCTTCGCTATTCACAATGAGATGATAGTTAGGCTCGTTGCCGGAGTTGATGGCGATGCTTAACCCTTTGTCACGGAGCATCTCAGCTACTTTTGGAATTGCTGCTTCTAAAGAGTAACGCTTCTGCATGAAATACCACCTTTCTCTAGTCATTCTTCAACCGCGTTTTGTTAGCACCGGGGTAAAGGTTGGACTCATGTCTTCCGCAGCTGGGCTAGCCGTTAGTAGAGACACTGTTATAGTATCATATATGGATTTTGCATGAATCCGAATTGGAGGCCATATTTAGCCGAATTCGGGGGAATTCAGCGATTTTCCTGAGAAGGCGATAGAACGATCTGCTAGATTTCCTATAACAGTCTTAGGAAAAAGTCACAAATGCTCGGTTTCGGACATTTATTGTTCAGAAAAGCAAAATTTTCAATAATAAAGAGGTTTGCAAAGAGGATTTTTAAACGTGGTAGAGAAAATATTAATTGGAAAAATTTACTTAGGGGGACGATGGTGATGCTCCGACGTCGTGATCGCACTCAAGCCAGATGGATGCCCGCAAGGCTGCTCGTAGACAACATAAGAAGTCTGCTGCGAGGCTGGTTATTTCAAATGACAACCCGAAAAGCGAATGCAGATTATGAGTTATCGAGTTATATAGTCCTCTCGGAATCGATCATCCAGGTTTCTCGTTGGGATGGGGATGAAGAGATTAACAGGCGTCGTTTTCATAACATGCATACGGCATGCACCCTCATGGATGGGGTATGGCTCGAACCGAACCAAATTTTCTCTCTCCGAAGGTTTTATAAGGATACCCCGGGCGAGCTGGGATTCCAAGAGGGTCCAGTTATTATTAATGGCAAGGTTACCTTCGCGAATGGCGGCGGCGTGTGTGCGGCTGCTTCTTTAATATTCGATGCGGCATTGAAAGCCAATCTCTCCATTCTAGAGAAGCACAATCATAGCGCTGACATGTGGGGAGAATCGCGATTCATCCATCTCGGAGGCGATGCCACCTACGCATACGGCCGCAAAGATCTGAAGCTGCGCAATTCGCATGAGGGCGATATTATCGTGAGAGCAGACTTTGATTATAATACCTTGACGCTGACATGCCGCCTCTATTCGCCAATCCCTCTTGCGGGGACGGTTCGGATCGACAATGAGATTCTTCAAGAGTTGCTGCCCGCCCAAGAAGATGGTCATAAGTACCGCAATGGCAGCATTGTATGGACACGCCGGTATTTATGCTCAGCTTCGGGCCGAGAAAGGTTAACATATTCCAAGAAGGAGATCTATCAACCTTTTCGCCTGAGAGAATAGAGGAGGCTTGCCAAGGGCATCGCATAGTAGGTCGGGCATAATCGTGTAGAAAATAGTTATTTTGCACCTGACAATTGGTAAATGTGATCGAATATAATTTTATTTGGATATAATATCATCGCATAACCATGAGGAGGCATAATGAAAATCATTCGTTTAGCAATCGTAATTTGTCTTATGGTCACAATGGCAGCGTGCAGCAGTTCGAACAGCGACAAAGGGACCGAACCAGCGGGAGGTTCGACGACCCCATCAACGACGCAGCCGACAAATGGAAATTCAGAGTCTTCGGATAAAATAAAGATCACGAAAGAGCAATACGCCAAAATCAATAATGGAATGACCTATCAGGAAGTGACCGATATTGTCGGCGGCGAAGGCGAAGTAATCACAGAGAGCGGCGAAAAGGGCAGCGATATGTATGGAATCGGTGTTATGTATGAAGGCGAGGGAGGCGTTGGAGCGAGCGCCAACTTCGTATTCATTGGAGACAAACTGCAAACGAAAACGCAGTTTGGACTTGAGTAGAGGCTGCTCGGGGAAACGTTTTGAGGGCTGTGACAGGTCATGAGCAAGTGATCTGTCACAGCTTAAAGCACTCATCACAACAGAAGAAATATCGGGGGGTTGGCTGCCCAGAATGCTTCCCCATCGTTGCTGTTTGGCTGACCGATGTGAGCTTGTTGTTCGGAGACCAGGCACATGGAATGCACCTGTAAAATAGAAAGGTGGAATTGACATCGCGCCTCGATATAACTATACTGGTTACAACGGTGGTGATGACATTGAAGCAAATAAGTACGCGCTTTTCTATTGCAGTGCATACCCTGTCTCTGATTGCTGTGAGTCCGAACGATTGCACCGGGGATTTTATCGCGGGGAGCGTAAACACTAATCCGGTTGTAATCCGAAGAATTATGGGGATGCTAAAGAAAGCAGGCTTAGTGGATGTTCGTCCTGGGGTAGGAGGAGCTACCTTGCTCAAGGATCTCGACCGGATTACACTCCTTGATGTATATCGTGCTGTGAATGTGACGGAAGAGAACCAGTTGTTCCGCATTCACGAGAACCCCAATATCAACTGTCCTGTGGGACGAAATATCGAACAAGTCCTTCAAGCAGAATTGAAAGACGCGCAATCCGCTATGGAACAGCGGCTGGCAGGAACGACGTTGGATCAACTGATCAGCAAGTTCGAATAAATAAAAGCTCTCCAGGGAGCTTTTATTATATACCTAAGTTGTAACTAATATTGTTATAACTAAAACTATTACAACAAGACATGGAGGAAACATTCATGAAAATTTTAGTTACTGGCGCAACAGGGAAATTGGGAGCGAAAGTGGTTGAAACGCTATTGAGATCCGTACCGGCGAGTCAGTTGGCTGTTAGTGTCCGCAATCCCGAGAAAGCGGAAGCCCTTCGCAACCGAGGAGTAGACGTTCGGCAAGGAGATTTTGACCGTCCGGAAACGTTGGATGCGGCCTTCGCAGGGATCGACCGGATTCTGATCATCTCGGCAGATGGAGATAACGAAACGAGAATTCGTCAGCATACGAATGCGGTAGAAGCAGCTGCACGCGCACATGTAAATTTTATTGCTTATACTAGCGTGGCGAATGCCAGTGAAAGTAAATTGTTCCTTGCCCCACCACATCAAGCTGCGGAACAAGCGATACTGAAAACGGGCATTCCTTACTCGTTCCTGCGTAATAACTGGTACCTGGAGAACGAGACTGCGGGCATTCAAGGTGTGATGGCAGGAGCGCCTTGGGTGACTTCTGCGGGCTCTGGCAAGACCGGCTGGGCGCTGCAGCAGGATTATGCGGAAGCAGCGGCGGCTGTATTGACAGGGGACGGTCATGAGAATACCGTCTATGAGTTGTCCGGCGAGCTGCTGACGCAGGATGAACTGGCTTCCGCTCTGGGCACTGTATTGGGCAAGGAAGTGCCGGTGCAGCATGTCGAGGATAGCGTCTATGCTGACATTATGGAGGGTGCTGGCGTACCAGAATTCGTAATTCCCATTCTTGTAGGCATTCAGCAAAGCATTCGCGAGGGCTCCCTGGAGATCGAGAGCAATGATTTCGAGAAGCTTCTCGGCAGGCCGGCAACGCCACTCGCGGAGGGTCTCAGCCAGCTTGTGAGTCAGAAAGCTTAACCACCGCAAGGTGCTCCCTATTCCTATCACCGATCTCTCTGAAGCTGGAGAGGTCGGTTTTCACGTTAAATACAAAATCAAGCGGTCTTGGTCCTGATTGCAGTGGATTAAGGCCGCTTTATGTTATATTCAAGTTAAGACAGCTTTGTCCTTAATGACAAACCACTCAGAAAAGGAAGTGCGAACAATGAATCTGGACACTGTTATGGAAGAGCTTGAAGCTCTCGGCAAGGAACGAACGAAGAAGATATATCTATCCAATGGCGCCCACGAGCCGCTATTTGGCGTGGCTACAGGCCAGATGAAGCCCATCTTCAAGAAAATAAAACACAATCAACCATTGGCCGATCAGCTCTATGCGACAGGGAATTACGATGCCATGTACTTTGCCGGGGTGATCGCGGACCCGAAAGCAATGACGGAGACGGATTTTGAACGGTGGATCGACGGCGCTTATTTTTATATGCTATCGGATTATGTGGTGGCAGTAACGTTGGCAGAAACGGATATTGCGCAAGAGGTTGCCGATAAGTGGATTGCAAGCGGTATAGAGCTGCGAATGTCGGCGGGCTGGAGCTGTTACTGCTGGCTGCTCGGCAACCGTCCGGACAGTGAATTTTCGGAAGGGAAAATTGCCGATATGCTGGAGCTTGTAAAAAATACGATTCATGATGCTCCCGAACGTACCAAGTATGCAATGAACAATTTCCTCTACACTGTGGCGGTATCCTATCTGCCGCTCCATGACAAGGCGGTCGAGACTGCGAAGGAAGTAGGTCCGGTACAAGCCGCCGCCAAAAACAAGCTCTTGGACGCTTCTGCTACTATTCAAAAGGCGATCGAAAAAGGGCAGACCGGCTTCAAACGCAAGCATGTGAGATGTTAGATTTCGCTTTAGAGTGATTCGGTGAACCGTATCATAAGTAGTGGTAAAGCGGAAAGTTGAGCTAAAGGTAGAAGCTACAATGTTGACGGGAGGAACATAAATAAGGGCAGCAAGTTGATTAGCAGAGTGTTTAGAAACAACAATAATTTTTAGCGATAGAGATGTATCAATGAAGGGTATTTTGAATATAATATCAAATACAGAATTAATGTTCACCTTCTAAAAAAGGCTTATTCAGATTTGGGTAATTGTGGTTCCGGATTTCATAGTATTTTTCACATCTAAGATACACATAGTACTACTGGTGATGGAGACTCGCCGCCTTAGATACAATTTTATTGAAGTGTGCTGGGTTTAATGTTAAACTGGGTATAGTTAGTCATGGTGTTTCGCCACCAAATTAAGGGCGAGTTGTAAAGTTGGTGCTCACCACCATAGAGCGTGAGAAAGAGCGCACCTAGCGCTCTTTTTTTATGGGGAGAGAGCAGGATGAGTGAAATTGGGGAGATCGAGAAGTTAAAGTTTTATTGTATTACTGATGATTATATTAATTTCCTACATAGTCACGACAATGGTGTCCAGCTTAACGAAAAAGGCAAACTACGACCATACATTGGTATATTGATGGAGTTGGAGGGACATAAATATTATGCCCCCTTATCCTCATACAAACCAAAATTCAAGAAAAAGAACAAAGGTTTTTTCAAAGTTTATGATGATCCTGAAGAGGATCCAGTTGCAGTAATTAAATTTAACTGTATGATACCTATTCTTGAAAGTGAATTAACATATGTTGATTTTGAAAATTATAGCCATGACAAGAAGTATAGAGCATTGCTAGAGGCAGAGTACCAGTATATTAAAAGTAACCGTTCGGCTATTGTAGCTAGTGCATTGATTTTATACGAGGCTGCAAACAAAGGAAGAGGCTATTTTTATGAAAATTCATGTAAATTTCGCACATTAGAAAGTATATATAAGCAATTCCCAAAGACAAAGAGCATTTAGAATGTAATTTATTTCAGCCCCTAAATGGGGCTCTTTTTGTGTTTAGAAACTGCGGAAAACTTGCCGTTACAGACAGCGCGGTGAACCGTATCATAAGTAGGGTGAATAGCTGTATTGGAGAAAATTGGTGAGCGCTAAAATTTTCAAAGTTGCTGGAGGTGCACTCATCTCCTTTTGAAACGGGCAGGGTTGTATTACAATGGAACGCAACAAATACATCGATGAGTAGCGTGGTAAGAACATCAATGAAGGAGCATGCCGCGGCAGCTCCTACATAAAAAGCCTTCTAGATTTAGGCGTTACTGTGTCATTAGAAGCACGAGAACGATTCGATGCTATTGAGGTCAATTCCGGAGAATATCCAGAAGAAACCGGTCCAGCGAAAGCCTGCGACCGACGTTCGGCCGACGAATGTCGGAAAGAACCAAAAACCAGGTCCTCGTCTCGGCCAAATATACGTATTACGGAAAAGGCACCTAGAGATGGCGCCCGGATCAACGGCAAAAGTCGAAGTTGCGGGCCGCGGGGGAATCGTTTGCGGAGGCGGGGAAGAGGGAGGCTGCATGCCGCCTTGCTGTCCGAAGGGAGGCGTAAAGGCCAAGTTCATCACTCCTTAGGTAGTTGGCTGACGCTGCATTTCAGAGCAGCGAGATGGTAAGCAGGTTAAACAAAACTAGAGGCAGCACGAAGTTGTTATGAAGGGGAGGAGGGGGGCCTGGGAAGAAACCTCGCTCGGAACCTTCGTTCGAGAGGCGCAAGTATACGATGCCTCTATCGCAATGCACGATGTGCCCTTCGAAGACATCGCCGTCTACGGTCTCGACTCTGACTAGTCGCTTAGCATGATGCCGGCATAACTGGTGCAACTGATCTTTAACGGACTGCATCGTCTGATGAATATGGGGCTCGCATTGATAAATCGGCTTCATTGTGGGTTTTACAGCAGGTTGTGGATTCATGGGAGAACCTCCGTTTGTGCTTTAACATGGGTTAGTCTATGCGGGAGCCCGGTCCGGGGTTACGGGAATGCATTCGTTGACCAATCCATGAAAGATGGCAACGTGTTTCAGAACAGAGCAAAGGCCCGTGTCTTCCGTTAGGAAGAGCGGGCCTTTGCGGCAGAGAGGCTATTATTGCGCTGGTGTTGCTTCAGGCAGAACCGTCGTTTCGAAAACCTCGCCGGTGCTTGCATCAATGAAGTTGAAAGTAACTTTGATGTCTGCTTCTGCTACTCCCGAATAGACCTGGTACATCATGCTTTGCATGGCAAGTCCGAAGACGACTAGTCCATCCAAACTCTCCTCAGATTCATAAGCGGCTTTGTCAACCGTTAAGCTGTATTCCTGGAACGTCTCTTCATCGTAGGTCAGATCCTTGATGGAAGATGTGTTTGCGTTCGAATGTATACCTTCAATCATGGTCGACAATTCCGATTTATACTTTTCCAGCAGTTTATCAAGATTTTCCTGAGATATGGCTACAGTTACGCTGCCGTTACTATTCTCTACAATGTTCGTAGCGCCTGCTTCTTTCACTTCGGCGGTCATGCCTGCAACGTCCCCATTTTCGTTCAAGGAAGCCGGGAAGACGATGGACACTTCGCCCTTTTCTGTGGCACCGCTTGTTTCCGTGTTTTTGCTAGTCGCCGTGTTATTGCTTGTCTCGGCGTTGTTTTTCGCCCCTGTGTTTGTGTTCTTTTCTCCGTTGTTGCTTGAACATCCTACCATCAGGAAGGCAATAATCAAGACTAAGACCCAAGTTTTTTTCATTTTTTCTCTCCTTTAGTAATGGTAATGTGGATTTCCTAAATCTCACGCTCCGAAATAGTAGTATATTTCAATAAAAATTATATAGTAATATTCTCCAGTTGTATAGTGAATAATGTTATCAACTATGTTATGTTACAAATTGTATTATATTGGTTTTAAGTTCTTGGAGAGCCTGTTAGGATTCCTTGCGATGTAATTTATGAAATATAGAAGGATTTATCTATGTTTAGTGTAATATTATTACTATGCAGGTAAAAACGTACTTAGGATCGACGTGCTGAAAGGGTCGAAAGCCGATTTTTGTTAGCTGTCACGTATACTGGAAATTCAGATTATGCACGTTTGGTACCCGCAGGCTTATTACTTGGAAGCTTGATTTATCATTGAGGAAGCAGGTGCAACCAGTTGAATACTAGGCTTTTTTTTCTGGATAGTCTTAAAGTGGCACTCATATGTTTAGTCGTTGCGCATCATGCGGGACAACCCTATGGGGGTTCTGACGGTTTTTGGTACTTTCAGAGCCATCAGGAAGCGATTAACCTGGGGACCTTCTTTTCTATTAATAGTGCTTTTTTTATGAGTCTGTTCTTCTTCATTTCCGCTTATTTCGTCCCCTCCTCCTTCGATAAGAAGGGACCTGCTCTATTTATTAAGGAACGATTAAAAAGGCTAGGTCTCCCGCTGCTTTTAGGTTTCTTCATTTTAATTCCGGTGTTAATGTACGCTTTTTATATAAACTTTAGAGGGTATGAGAGCATTTCATTTTACAATTACTATACGAATATTTACTTAGGATTGGGTGTACAGCCGGAAGGCTGGACAGGGCCCTCTTGGCCCGATCTGCAGTTTGCGCATTTGTGGTTTATTGAGCACCTGCTAGTTTATGCTGTCCTATACAGCGTAATTCGACTGTTGTGGAAAAAACGCCCATTAGAAAGGCTTGTGAAACAGCTGCCAAGTACAGGCGCGGTGGTTCTGTTTGGTGTTTTGGTGGCCTTGGCGACATTTGCTATCAGAATTCTGCATCCGATTGACGAGTGGACCGGTTTTCTCGGATTCATACAAACCGAATTTGCTCATGTTCCTCAGTATGCCGCTTTTTTCATAGCAGGAATACTGGCTTACAGGAACAACTGGTTACATTCATTAAGCCATGCCGTAGGCATCACATGGTTGGCGGTCGGGGTTGCGCTGATGGTGTTCCGGTATGCGGGGTGGGTGCCTTTCCTTTCGAAGGGTGGGTTTAATGGGGCTTCTTTGGGTTACTCTTTCTATGAAACATTTCTTTGCTTAGGCTTAAGTATCGGTTTACTATATGCCTTTCGTGAGCTTGGGAACCGAACGAATTGGATGACGAGTATGTTAGCAAGGAATGCATTTACGGTGTATGTTCTGCATGTTCCGATAGTGGTTTGCTTACAATACGTATTGGAAAATACGGAGTTGTCGACGATGACGAAATTTTTGGTTGTAGCCACCGGAGGGATCGTATTGAGCTTTTTTGTAAGTCACGGTATTAATCAAATTACAAGAAGATTCGGAACAAAAACGAAGCAAAATGACTTGCCGTCATAAATGGCGCGGTGAACCGTATCGCAAGTAGCGTCATGTTTTGTGAGGGGGAGATCTGGTGCAAGCAATACGATTGAAACTGGAAGCACACATTAACAAATATCTGAGATTGTGGGATTTTTATGGCGTTGTTCAAGTCATGAAAAAAGGCGAAGTGCTTTTTGAAAACGCATATGGCTATGCAAGTATCGAGTTTGGAATTAAAAACAATATAGAATCATGCTTCTCAATCGCTTCAATGTCAAAACAGTTTACTGCCTTTGCGATTATGCTTCTTTGGGAAAAGGAAATGCTGGACATCGATAAGTCTGCACAATTGTATCTCCCTGCTGATATGAAGATTGACGAGTCGATCACTGTACATCATTTATTATCGCATACTTCAGGATTATATAATTTTCATGATTTTGAAAATGATTTTTTTGCTGGATACAACAGAATGGATTATTCGCGAAACGATTTCTTCCAGCGGTACATTAATAAAAAGCCTGCAAAGCCACCGGGCACGGCATACGATTACAATAACTCAAACTATAATTTGCTGGCATGGATGATTGAACATGTTTCAGGAGAGAAGTATGAAGATTATATTCGACACCACATATTTCTGCCCTTGAATATGATGAACAGCGATATTGATGACGGCTGTAAACCTATTAAAAACAGAGCTAGTAATTATGTGAAAGATTTTGATGCAACTATCAAATCTTCGTATTATAACGAGAAATTTAGCATCGGTGCAGGCGCCATCACCTCAACCAGCGGTGATTTGTACAAATGGTATACTTGTTTGCGAGATCGTAAAATGCTGTCGCAAAAAACGTATAGTAGGTTTTTCAACGAGAATATAAACAATTACTGCTATGGACTGGAACATCATCATGTTTACGGCACAGACAGATATTCTCATGATGGAGATCACCTTGGGATAAGCACATATATGCAGAATTATTTCGATGAAGATATTTGTATCATCATTCTTTCAAATAATGAAGCTATCAATCCGTACAGACTGGGTAATGCAATTTCAGATATACTGCATGATGTTGATACAGAGGCTCCAGCAAAACACGAGGAGATTCTCATCAGCGAAAGCAAGCTTAAAGAGTATTATTGCGGAACATACTTAAAAGATAAGATCCAAGTAGAACTTATTAACGGAAAATTATACTTTACGAGATTCTCTGGTAATCTTCATATTGAGATCTACCCGGTAGGTGCAGGGCGATTTGCTCGCAGATATTCTGACCAGATCAATCTGTACAGTATTGCTGAGAATGAAAACGGCAAAATGACGTTTTTCGGGTATGTAAAGGATAGCAAGGTGAAGAAGGGTTAACCTTTGCGGATAGTCCTAAGGCATGCCGTTTCAGCCGGTGCGGTGAACCTTATCACAAGTAGTGGTAAAGCGGAGAGTTGAGATATTGGTGTGTTTAAAACATTTCTGCTATTGCTAATATTTTCCTGGTATAATATATTGGTTTTATCCTACTTAGAAAGTGAGTGATTATGGTGAGAACAATTCAATTCGTTGGAAAAACAGTTATTTTAGAGGTGCGGAAGGGATAACCATTTAAGCTATCTCCTTCCGTGCAAAAAATTAAAACCACGGAGGGTAAATATTATATGTCTTTTAGTTATTACGGTGAACTTTGCACAGAGGTTTATGACCTGACCAAGAAAATAGGGCAGTCCTTTAGTGGGGATATTGAATACTATCAAGAAAGACTTAAACATTGTGAGGGACGAGTCCTAGAAGCAATGGTCGGTTCTGGTCGTGTCACTATTCCGCTTCTTAAATCGGGTCTTCTTGTCGACGGAGTAGACTACTCTTCTGAGATGTTGGATTCATGCCGACAGCGTTGTGAAGTTCATGGCTTTAAACCAAATTTATATCAAGCTGACTTAAAGGAACTTGCATTGCCCAGCAAATATGAAGCGATCATTATTCCTGGCGGTTCATTTTTGTTAATAGAACAACGGTCTGAAGCGAAGGAAGTCTTAAAGCGACTGTACGATCATCTGGAAATAGGCGGGCGTCTTATTCTAGACCTACATTTACCCAGCAATAATTACAACAGTTCCGATAATGGACACTGGGGCGGTTCATCGACATTCCATTTACCAAATGGTGATATTATCACTATGGAAGGAAAGTGTGTCGAAGCTGATTTATTCTTTAATCAATACAGAGTAGACTATATAAAGTATGAAAAGTGGCGTAACGGAAAACTAATCCAAACTGAATTACAACGTTTTGCAAAGCGTTGGTACGGAGTGGAAGAGTTTAAGTTTATTCTAGAAAGTATCGGTTTTACCGACGTAACTGTATCTGCTAATTTTGAGTTCGGGAAGATACCCAGCGATGGGAATCAACAATTCGTTTATGAAGCTACAAGATTATAATTAAGTAATATGTTAATACAAAAGAAGCCACCCACAATTCGGAGTGGCTTCTTATATAATTACGTATATGCGCGTCGTACTTAGATACATTAAGTTGAACCTAACTCAGTAGAATTGCGGAGAGTTGAATTTAGCTTGAAGAACTAGGTCTGAATGGTATAGCTGTAGGATTAACAACCCATAGAAGAAGAAGCTCATCGAGAAACAAAAGAAGCAGGATGCGGACTATTATGAAGAGAAGATTAAAGCTGAGCTTTATAATCGTTTATCCGAGGCTTTGGAATTGGAATTAAATGAGTGCAGACGAGTCATAGTTGAAGCTGACCGCAAGAGCATAAAAAACATCGTCTTCTGGTTTACGGAAGACGATGGGAAAAGTGCGTTCAGTGCTTTACCAAAGCATGAAGAGGGGAGAACCGTATCACAAGTAAGGGCAGCTTTTTTTGCAGAATTCCGTTCTCCGCAATTTATATTTATGGTATAAAATAGGAGTTGGAAAGGAATGAGAACCATGTAGTCCTAATTAGAAATATAGATCCTCGTGCAAGATCTCCACCATCCCTCTTGGGAGGGACAGGGAGTGAAACAAATGAAGTAGGAGGGTCTATATGAATAACAATATCTGGTCCGGCAACAAAATAAGATTGCGCGCAGTTTTACACACCGACTGGGAAATATTCCCAAGAATGATTTTGATTCTGAATGTGCTAGACGTTGCGATGTGATCTATTTTCCAAGGTCAGAAGAAGGTACGAAGAGTTGGGCTGAGCAGCAAGCGTCTAAAGGTCCAAATGGTGATAACATCATGCTCGCAATCGAGACACTTGACGGTGAACTCGTTGGTAGTATTAGTACTCATAGCTGTGATACCCGGCATGGGACTTTCAAATATGGCATAGCAATTTTTCGAGAGCACTGGCGAAATGGATATGCTTCAGAAGCAGTTAAAATCCTTGTAGGCTACTATTTCGAAGAGTTGCGTTACCAGAAAGTAACCGCACATGTCTATGCTTTTAACGAAAGCTCGATTGCACTTCATGAGCGTCTTGGATTCGTTCAAGAGGGAAAACTGAGGAATATGATTTATACCAATGGGCAGCACTTTGATGAATTTGTATATGGATTAACGAAGAGCGAATACGAAAAGTTGAAAAGCTAGGGATTGAACAGAATGGCTGCCATTAATGTGGCAGCCATTTGTTCATTCTTGCAATTTCATTATTACGGGCTATGACAAACAGAGAGAATACAAAAAGAAGGCCGAGCAGCATATAGAACCTAACAAGGAGGCGAACAAATGGTAAATATACGTTTAGCTGCATTGCACGATGTTGATGAACTTGTTCAAATGCGCTGGGATTTCTCGAAAGAGGACTATGGCAATAGTTCGGCCAGTTTCGAAGAGTTTCACCAGATTTGTAGTGAATTTTTGGTTAAGGCAATTGAAGGTGGAGATTGGTACATTTGGGTTGCAGAAGTTGAAAAAAGTATAGTCTCCCATATGTATCTTCAGCTAATACATAAAGTGCCGAGGCCAGGAAAATCCCCGGACCCTTATTTCGGATATGTAACCAATGTCTATACTCGCCCTGAATTCAGAAGTCAAAGTTTCGGATCCAAGATTCACATCGCTATGGAAAAATGGTCAAAAGAAAATAAAGTCGAATTTCTTATTCTTTGGCCGAGTAGTAACAGTGTACAGTTTTATTCAAGAAATGGCTTTTCTCGATGTGAAGAAGCGATGGAAAAGCACTGGTAATTGAAGCAGGGTTACTCTACAAAGAAAGGGCCATCCTAAAACATGCCGGGTACGTAGCCAGTACTTTAACTGATCCTTGGAAACGCGATTCTCGTCGCACCAAGCTGTCATGGTCTGACCGCTAGCCTGATACGCGGCAACGCGAGCGGCCCATTCCCGTAGAGGTTGTTCTTGTTTCCTCATTGGACAACCTCCTGTGAATTGAAGTTGACTCATTTTGGGAGAGGTAAGCAGGCAATAGCAGGCTAGTTTTCAATCTAGTTTCTCTTTAGCCAGCGGAGAGAAATAACCTTCCTAGCCTGGCGTAGCGAATATATTTTTTCACTTGAACCTTACGTAACGTAATGTTTTATAATGGGGTTACCGGTAATGAGCTAGCGACAACGAAGGGATTGACTATGAACAAACTTTGGAAAGTCGGGGACCTTGCCAAGCTGACAGGGCTCACTGTAAGAACGATGCGCTTCTATGATCAGATCGGCTTGTTCTCGCCATCCGGACAGACGGACTCCGGCCACAGGCTGTACAATGCATCCGACTTGGCGCGTCTTCACCAGATTTTAACGCTTAAGGAACTAGGCTTGTCGCTTGATGAGATTAAGCTGGCCTTGGCCGGAAATCAGATCAGCCCGCTGGAGATCGTGTCCTTGCAGAAGGCCCGTGTTAAGGAGCAGATCAAGCAGCAGCAGAAGCTTCTGGAGCAGCTCCATCATGTGTCCAAGCTGATGATAGGGAAAGCGCCCTTAACCGTGAATGATTTTACCAATCTGCTGCAAGCGATGAAGATGGAGTTCGAGAAGCCCGTTATCGAGCGGCGGAGGAGCTGGGAGCACCGTCTGGATGTGCTGGACGACTACCTTGCTACAGAGAATGGAATGCCGAAATCTAAGGAGGAAAATTTATGAACGAACGATTCGTTAACCACGCGACCTTCGTTGTCGAGCGGACTTACGCCGCCTCGCCAGAGCGGGTCTATCAAGCATGGTCCAACCAGGAGGCCAAAGCCAAATGGTTCTCGAAAGCGGATATCTTCGATTTTCAGGTGGGGGGACGCGAGTACAGCAGCGGCGGACCGCCCGAAGGTCCGGTATTTGTATTCGACGCCGTCTATCAGGAGATTGTGCCACAGCGGCGTATTGTGTATACGTACACCCTGGATTCGGGCGACACGCGTATCTCGGTCTCGATTACGACGATTGAACTGATTGAGGTAGAAGGCGGTACGACGTTGATTTTCACCGAGCAGGGAGCGTTCTTCGACGGTCACGATACGCCGGAAGTGCGCGAGCACGGCACGAATGAGCTGCTGGATGCGCTGGGCAAGTCTTTGGCAGGGGAGGTGTAAGGATGGCGGCTATGATGGTTAATAACGAAATTGTAAATACACGCGAGCTCGACGCACCGCAGGAGCTTGTATTCCAAGCATGGACAAACCCGGAGCTGCTGGCTCGATGGTGGGGACCAGAAGGCTTCACGAATACGTTTCACGAGTTCGACTTAAGACCGGGGGGCTCATGGCGATTCATCATGCACGGGCCGGATGGCGTGGACTATCCGAATCACATCATTTTCAACGAGATCGTACCGAGTGAACGGATCGTGCTCGACCATCTGCCCGATCACGAATTTCGATTGACGGCTACCTTTGAAGCTTTGGAAGGCCGCACGAGACTTACATTCCGCCAGCGGTTTAAGAGTGCAGAGGAGTTTGAGCGCATCAAAGCATTTTGCACGAAAGCCAACGAGCAGAATCTCGACCGATTGGAAGCGGTGCTGGCTGGGTTGGCTGTGTAACGAACCTTATCACAACTAATCACAACTAATATTGGACTTGGTGGTTCCTGCAAACGTGCTTCTGGAAGCTGTTTGGGGGCATAGAATGGTGCGGCACATAGAGGGGGACTTTTGCTTGTGAGAAGCAAGTCCCCCTCCGCCGTTTTAGCGGAAGCGGCTGGTTCAAAATTTGGGTTCATCCTCCAGTTGCAGAAGGTATCCTTCGACTTGATCGGGGTGTGTCGCGAGAAGTGCTTCGGCGCGAAAATGCCCCCTCGACAAGGGAGTCTTGACATAAGAACAAACGTTCTGTACTATATGTGGTAAATAAAGTAAATGGAGGGCTGAGGCAAAGATGGGTGAAGATACATACAATAAACATTCTTGGAGCTTGATAGAGGAGCTGCCACAACTTGATCTTGGAGATTCAGATGCATGCATAGGCGAATGGCAAGGAGTCAAAGCGTTGCATATAAAAAAGACAGGAACGCCGGTTTTCATAAACCATGAGGTTCATTGGGAATCTTTCCGTATTCAGGCTTTGGTAGCTATACCTGAAGCGATAGGGTTTATTGGGGTGGTTTTTGGAGCGCGCGATTCGGCTAATTATGAATTAATTTATCTTTCTCCAGTCAGCGGTGAAGGGACTGGGGAAATTCAGTATGATCCAGTAATGAACGGGTCAACCACATGGCAGATTTATAATGGACCAAACTATCTAGCCTATACACCTTATGACGTCGGGGAATGGGTTAAACTTACCATTGATGTGGATAAGCGGTCTGCTAAAGTTTACATTGGTGACGATACCCGTGTTCCTCAACTTTATATCTCAGAGCTTCAGCACGGAGAGAGCAAAGGGGACATTGGGGTTTGGGGTTACTTGCCAGGATACATACGAGATCTATCGATTGAAGAAATGCCGAGTGCTCCACAAACGGTTACGAAGAGAAACAAGGATGAGTTTGTTAATGACTGGCTTGTATCTGAGCCTTATTTCCCTCATTCCGTACCGAATGAACAACAGTGGACAACAGCCTGCACCGAAGAGAATGGAACATTAAATATCAATAGACTCTACACCTCAGAAAAAGATAAATCGGTACAGATAAGAAGCACCATCACCTTGTTAGAGGAAGCAAACGCTACAATTTCGTTCGGTTTTAGTGATGCTTTGCGGCTTTGGTTGAACGATGAGGAAATCTACCAAGGGGTGTGTATGTGGGACCCGCCAGAACATGATGGCCGAATTCACCCAGAGCATATATCGATCCCCGTTACCTGGAGGGCAGGTTCCAATACAATCCGGGCAGAGCTAACCAATAAAGAAACGGTGTTCGGCTGGGGATTTTGTCTCAAGACGGGGCTTCATTCCGGCGAACAACCACAATAGATTTCTTACACCAAGAATTTTAGTATCCTATCTGTTTGGTTGACAATTAGGTGGCCCGTATCAGGCAGCAGCTCGATCCTAGCTCGTTGTGCAAATTGTTTAAGTCGCTTAATACTCTTGCTTGCAGGTATTAATTGATCAGAATCGCCAAAAAGCATTAAAATCGGCATCGTTAATTGATGAAGTGACTGATCACTAAAAAGTGGCATTTTTGCCGTTCGTGGTTTGAAATATTTGAACGTAAGTGATGCGAATGTAAGACCGTCTCCCAATCCGGATAATGATGATGAAGAAATCTTACCACCCACTAATTTGAGTGTTTGTAGCTGACCCCATTTTCCAAGTAGTGAGAAAAAAATTGCTTTCCATAGGAAACTGGCTTTTTCATGTGCAAGCCCTCCGGGACAAAGCAAAACCAATTTATCAACCTTATCCGGATAGGTGGTGGCGAAACTCAATGCCATCCAGCCGCCTAATGACATCGCTACAATTGAACACGTGCTTAATCCAAGTGCATGTATGGTTTCATTCAACCATAGAGCATATGCACCACTTTTGTAGCTTGGTCGGCTTGCCGCTGATAATTTGATCCAGACTCAATGACAAAAGTCGGCCCAAGACTTGTCTCAACTTCGTATTGGTCGTTTTCCACTGGCCAGCTAGCGAGTATTTGTCGGTACTGTCCTAAAACTTCTCGTTTGCCTACTTCTGACTTATATATATTTTCCATTATATCTCGCCTTTCTTTCTATTTCAGAAGCCATTGTTCAGCTTCTTCTTTACTTTCATACAATCTAAAATGATTGCCTTTGTTCGTTTCCATGGCCATTTCTTTAAATCTGCCTTTTTGAATGGTATCCTGAGGAACAATAACAGCGGCCTTTATACCATAGTTTGTAAATTTCTGAATAATGTCGCCAGCTAATTTGGTCTTAAGTTTGAAGAAGTCTTCTGATAAACCTGCGTAGTGTAGCATAAGCGCATTTGTCTCATGTTCCCAGCATAAAGCCACTAGATCAAGTGCATCATTCTCTGTACGTAAAGGTTCAGTAGTAGAAATGAGTTCAATATATTTTTTACTCTCTATTACTCTAATTTGATAGTTCATTTTGTCTTTTTCCTCCACACCTTCATTTTCAAACA
Source organism: Paenibacillus plantiphilus (assembly GCF_927798095.1). Taxonomy (GTDB): domain Bacteria; phylum Bacillota; class Bacilli; order Paenibacillales; family Paenibacillaceae; genus Paenibacillus_Z; species Paenibacillus_Z plantiphilus. The sequence goes on from NZ_CAKMMF010000005.1 coordinate 145,319, forward strand.
ACTTCTGACGGGTTTCACGGACCCAATTAAGCTCATTATTATAGGTTGAAATAATGTTTTCTGAAATCATCTCCCATATTAAGCTTTCCCTGGTGCTTCTATTGGGTGAATGAAGAGCACGTCTGTATTTCTCATTCTGCATAATCAATTGCAGTTTGATTTCATTTTCATATTTTGAGAGTACCTCACTTAATTCTTGATTACTTAACAGATCTGACCATGCAAGCTGCACCAAAAATGTTTTTTTTATCTCAGGAGCTTCTGGTGATGACACAAGCCATTTTTTTAGTTCTTTAAGTCCTTCTTCTGTTATGGTATATATTTTTTTTGAAGGAGAGTTATCCTGATGGACTACTGAACTGGTAACAAAACTTTCGTTTTCCATATTCATTAGAGCTTTGTAAATTTGATTATTATTACCGGACCAATACATGAAGGAGGAATCTTCAAAAATCTTTTTTAGTTCATATCCTGTTGAGGACTTCCAACTCAGTATGCCTAATATTGCTAATTGAATGGACATCATTACACCTCGATTATTAATAACATAGGTTAATAGTAACATATGTTATTGTAGTTGTAAATCTAAGCGTGCATGTACGATGGAGGTATTGCCCGCAAGCGTATATCTTCAAGGTGACGCGACAGGAGAGTTCCGTGCGAACGACATTCCTGTCGCGTCTTTTTGTTGTCTGCACGTACAGTAGGCATAGCATTGACAAATGATCATGATTCTAATAATATAAAGCAATTAGATTTACTCTGTACAGAGTAATATAAACAAAGTAAAAAGAGAAACATGGAGGAGTAAGAGCCATATGAAAATTGTTTGGGATTATTTGAAGGACAAATTATTTGTTGGCGGAATAACGATGCTCATTTTTTATCAAATTATTATGATCACTATTTATATGGGCGGCTATAGTGCCATTCCCAAGAATGTGACGGAGCTTACGGTCGCGATCGTAAGTGAGGATGCCGAATATGGGACTGAATTTGCAGACAAGATCAAAGAAGAATTGCCATTTAAGGTGAAGAGCGATCTAACGCTCGACCAGGCCAAGGAAGAGCTTGATGAGCACGATCTATCTATGGTTGTGCATATTCCGGCCGACTTTACCAGCAAGTTATCGAAGCTAGAGGAGCAGGTTCAATTAAATTTTTATATGAACAACGCGACGGCTCAGAGCGTAAGCGGCACGATGCAGACGGTTGCAAACCAGATTGCCAGCGAGGTTAGTCAACAGCTGAAAGTGGAGAATATGCAAGGCATTCTGCAAGGCATGCAAGTACCAGAAGAGCAAGCGAGCTCACTTGCTGAGGGCGCAGTCAACAAAGTGAAGACGAATCTTATTCAATCTAATGTTCCACCTGCAGGTATGCATAACTCGATGGCGCCGATGTTCCTTACAATCGTGTCCTACGTAGGAGCTATGATCTTCTCGATGATGGCGGTAAGCACACTGAATAAATTGAAGAGCAAGCATGGGAAATGGAGGGCCTTCTTTACGTTGCAAGGTCTTAGTATGGGGCTATCACTCATCGGGCCGCTTGTCGGTCTTGGCATCTATTTCGCAATTCAAGGGTACGGGGTTGATGTGTTCTTCAGTATGTGGTTGTCTCATGCGTTGGAAATGTTCGTGGCGATACAAGTGACGAGCGTCATCACGATGCTGTTAGGGCAAGCGGGGATGCTTGTAAATATGCCTTTTCTATTGATTCAAGTTATTGGCTCAGGTGCGATCATGCCTCAAGAAATGCTGTCAGGATTCTTTAAGTTCTTCAGCAGCTTTTCTGTCCTGCATTACAGTGTTGAAACCGATTATAGCTTGCTGTTTGGCGGGGGCAACATTGCAGAAAGTATAAGTATGATGGGTGTAATTGGCGCGGCAGCCTTACTGATCAACATGGTCATTCATAAGCTTAAAGCTGTTTCTAATACGGACAAAGCGGAGATAAAAGTGACAGCAGCAGCGTAGGCTGGGGCCGTAAACGAAAAGAAACAGGGATGAAGGAGACGGAGATTGTATGAGAATAATTCGTGAGTACCTTAAAAGCAAATCAATCATTGGCGGCATAGCGATGACTATTTTCATCCAGGTTGTATTTATTAGCATCTTCATGGCGGGGTTTAAACCTGCTCTAGATAATGTTTCAGAGCTTACAGTCGCTATTATCAATGAGGATACGCAGTACGGAGCAGAGATGGTCGAGAAGCTTGAGGGCCAGCTCCCGTTTAAGATGGTAAGCGACCTCCCGCTTGGGCAGGCTAAGGAGAAGCTTGACGAACGCGAGCTCCATATGATTGTGCATATTCCAGCAGACTTTACGCAGAAGCTGACGCAACAGAACGAGCAAGTAGAGCTTGATTTCTACATTAATCAATCCAATCCACAGATGACAAGCACGACGATGCAAACCGTTGCAACCCAATTTGCAGACGGGATCAAGAATCAACTGGGAACGGAAACGATGAAGGGCATTCTGCAAGGGTTGAATTTGCCGGAGGATCAAGCGGGACAGCAGGCAGAGAACATAACCAATAAAGTGAAATCAAACATCATGAACTCTAATACGCCACCAACGGGAATGCATAACATGATGGCTCCGTTCTTCCTGACGTTGGCAAGTTACGTAGGGGCAATGATATTTACGATGATGGCGGTTGCTCAAATGAAACAAATGAAAATAAAGGTTGGAAAGTGGAAAGCATTTTGGGCGATGCAAGCTGGGAATGCGCTTATTGCCCTCCTTGTTCCGCTTGTCGGTTTAACTATTTATTTCTTATTTCAAGGCTACGGGGCCGATGTGTTTGTTAGTATGTGGTTAACGAATGCCCTGGCGATGTTCGTTGCGATGGGAGTGACCGGCCTCTTCGCGATGCTGCTAGGTCAAGCCGGCGCCTTTATCAACATGCCGCTCATGCTGATCCAGACGGTCTGCAGTGGCTCGGTCATGCCACAGGACATGATGCCTGCGGTATATAAATTCATCAGCCACATCTCTGTAACGTATTATAGCGTCCAATCGGGCTACAGCCTTCTGTTCGGTGGCGGCGTCGCTGCAGAGACCATAGGTATGATGGGTGTTGTCGGTGCGGCAGCCTTACTGATTTCCATGGTCATTAACGGATTTCAATCCTCTGCCAGATCGAATAATGGCAAACAGGAAGTTGAAATAGCGGCCTAGACAAGGGGAAATAAAATGGTCGATAGCATGGGGTTCATGATACGATAATGTTACGCCATTTAGGAGGTTCGCAATGTCACTTCAAATATTCATTCTAGGTTTATTGAGTAAGGAAGACCTTCATCCTTATAGTGTGAAAAAAATGATTAGCAAATATACGAAGGATGTTCTAGAAATTACGGACGGAAACCTGTACTACAATTTTGATTTCTTATATAAAAAAGGTCTCATTCAAAAAGTGCAGGATGTTCATGGAGAAAACCGACCGAGTAAAACGACGTATGGGATAACGGAAGAGGGTCGAAAGGCACTTAAGGAAAATATATATGAAACCTTTAAACATGCGAAATCCATTCAATTGTTGTATTCTTCGTTGTTATTTATTGACCTCGTAGATCGCAGCCGACTTTCCTATATGGTCAATGAAACTATTCTCGAAATAAAGAAAAAAATCGAATGGATTGAAGCTCTTCATAAAGAAGGCAATGAGGACTTGGGCTTGGGTGAGTCTCGTATGGTGGAATTTGCTGATTTTATTGTCATTAATTCTACTAACAGCTTGAAAGCGGAGTTGAATGCATTTGAACGATTGCTGCTGCTTCTCACGAAGCAATTGTAAGTTCGAGTCCTATCGATGAAAGGGGGGCGGGGATGTGATTACATGGCGTTCAAAGCGTTTGGAGCCCTATGTAGAAAAAATCGTATGGTATGGGAATGGCACGGTTGAACCATTCACTGTGTATCCTGATATTTATCATGTCATGGGGTTTCAAGTCATAGGACAAATCGCGCATGTGAGCGATGATCACATCCGGCCTCTGGAGCCCGCAGGATTGACAGGGATTCATCAGAAACCAAAAGTGTTTCAAGCCACTGCTTCTCTTTCATCAGTCCTCATATACTTCAAACCGGAAGCTCTCTATAGATGGAGGCTATGCAGTCCAAGGGAATTAACGGATGCAAGCATTTCTCTAACCGATTTAGGCATGCGCCCGGCAGTTTGGGAGCGGCTTCTGGAATCCCAAGCTACAATGAACCCGGGGGAATTCCTTTGCTTTATCGAAGAGATGATTTGGGATATGTTCAAGGATAATGAAATTGATCACTGGGCGAGCTGGGCCATAAACCGTATATGTGCTTCGAATGGCTCGATACGTGTGGGGCAATTAGCAGAGGAATCTGCGCTAAGCAGAAGACAGTCCGAACGGCGGTTTGTCGAGAGAATTGGGGTTTCACCGAAATCACTAGCGCAAATTGTGAAGTTCCAGCATGTCTTGCGATCTTTGCGGTTTGCAGAGCGGCTCACGCAGCTGGCGTATGATGCGGATTACTATGACCAATCCCACTTTATTAAGGAGTTTCGGAAGAGAAGCGGAACAACTCCCAAACAAATGCAGGGTCTGGAGATGTTTCGGATGACAGAATGAAATGTCGCTTTTCTACAATTGCTTGCATCCTTTCAAGGTTATTATAACGATGAGAGGAGCGATTGCTTATGAATATTGAAGAGGTGCAACGGATCAGCGAGGTGTCCAAACGGGAAAAGTGGCCCTACCCAAGAACGTTTCAGGAATTGCTCGGAGCAGGCGTGATCTCCTATCGGACAAGCATAGCCAGTAACCATACCGTGTATCGTGGAGCAGTTAGCCAGTATGAGGAAACAAATGATGCATCGGTTGTAGAGCTTGAGGTTGCGGAGCTTTATCAAGCGGATGCAGTAAAGAGAGGATTAGCACATCATCAGAGACATCGGACCCCCTTCCCGGATTTTCTTAGAGATATGGCTAATGCGGGTGTGCAGTTTTACGAGGTGAATATGGAGAAGCGTACCATTAACTACACGAGCGGGAAACCCGGGGAATCATATGTAGAGGCTATTCCTGCTGTTGACTAAGCGAGATGGAGCGGGACGCTGGGCAAGCTGAGTCATTCGTAACGGAAATTGTAGGAATTGGGATGGCTCGATGCAGCCGGCTGCCAGTAGGCAGTCGGCTCTTTGCTGTGAAATTACAGCTGCGTAGCGCTATGGGATTGATTTTACTTCCTTTTATTACTATGAGCAGGTTATGATAGGGACTGATAATCTAGGGGGAGCGATTCAACGAATGAAGGACATGCTAAAAATCTTTGCCGCTGTTGTGAGCATCACGTTTCTGCTCGGCAGCTTGACGGGATGCGGGACCATGACAGGAAGCGGCAACTTGGATACCGATTGGAGCAAGAATATGGAGGTCACACAAATCCGTACATTGATCGACGGAGAGCCTCTTGAATCAAGCAAGGCCGTTATGAAAGACGGGAGAAAGCGGTTTGTCCCCCTGCAGGAGGTGCTGGAACAGTTGGGCTTTAAGGTGGAGAGTTCACCGGGGCTGATTGAAGTCATTTATCAGACGCCAATCGGAAAGATAGACTTCACCAGCTCGCAGCCAATGTCCTTCGGTACCACTTATCTACACTTGGATAATGAAGAGGACATTCGTATGGTAGGCGATGTCGCTTACATCGACATGTACCGATTGGAAGGTGTCAGCAGTGCGGAGGTGGTGTGGGATGAAGACGCCTCCACGATCATCATTACATCTGGCGATCCGGATGCCCAGGTAGAACCACCAACGTACGAGGACATAGAGGAGCGGCCCGAGCTGTCAGGAGAAGAGAGTATGAAGGCGAATTACGGCAAATACGGCTCTTCCCCGACGTTGGATGCGTTAAGCGAGTTATACGAGGAGCTTGATCAAGAAGGCTATGATGTTGGGAGCGTTCTGGGGTTTTATCCGGATTATCATCATAGCGGCTATACCGACACACCGCTTGACGTTGTTACATTCGGGTGGAGGGGCATTGACGGGGAACATTACGGGTTTCTTACCGATTTCGGGATGGCTTCCAATCTGGAGGAGGCTCCGATTGTACTGGTAATCCCAACGTACCCTTCCGTAGTTGTGGCCAATAACATCCGGGAGTTCCTCCGCATCGCTATGATAGATTCGAACATGGTATACTTCGAGTATCAAGATGAACAGGACTACCTCGACCAGATGGAGGAGATAGGGGGGGCCTACTTCGAGGGGACGGGAGAGACACGCGCGTACAAGCGCCTTGTTCTGGAACGGCTGGAGGCCAAGCTGCATCCCCCGATCATCCGTGACCCTTACACGTATTCGAAGCAGGTGCGAGCCGAGAGAGAGAACCGAATACTTGTCCCGACACAGGACAAACTGGGCATCGTAAATGTGCATCCTGCAGACCAGGGGCAGCAGCATGAAGGGATTGTGCTTGACGAGGATATCGGCTTGAAGGAGCTGGAGACGTTTTTGAAGAGCGCCACGTATGCGGAGAAGCTGGCGCTCATCCGAGACTATCACTTCAATCTGGAATCTTACTTTTATCATGAGGATGGTATTGATGAGGCGATCATGCGGGAAATGGAGCGCATGGGACTTCATGATGAAATCGCACGAATGAACGCCATTTACTAGTTGGGCAAAGGGTTCGACGAATTATTTCACTGAATGATAAATAGGATCAACATACTTGGTGATGGATTCATCATAATCTGGATAGTCATATCCAAGACTGTCTGCCACGGCTTTGGAATATTTTCTAAACAACGCATAACAGGTAAACAAAGACTGCCACATGCTTGAATAGCTGCTCTCAGAATAAGTGGACAGCAATAATTCCCAATCTTCCTTTGGAAGGCAACGATCAATAAACTTATAGTTTTTCCCCACGCTAAAGGAATAGCCTTGCTCGGATCCAATTTGCCAAGACATCATTCTTAACAAATTGGGTCTAGCAATCTCGTTCAAATGGTCAATTGCAAAAAGAATCTCTTTTCTCGCCAGTCCCTTTACTACGTAAGTTGAAACCATCCAGAATTCATTGCAGCAATCATCAAATTCTCGCGCAGTCGGCTTTTTGATCCAATATTGACGGTCATTTGCTGTCACTTCATTTTGGACGAGGCCATCTTTATCCAGCAATAATTCTACTAAACCATCGCTATTCGTGAAATATTCTTCTGCTTCGTCTATCGGAATCAGTGTCAGGTCTAGTTTATTGCCGTCTTCAAATAGAATGATATATGAGAACCAATTGCCTAATTCTGATGGAAAAAGCTCCATATCTTCAGGTTTTTGCATCATAGCGCGATTCCCGAAACGATTCAGCCATTGATCATTTCCCTTGAAAGAATCAATATCGGTCACAAAATAAGAAACATCAAAATCCTGGAATGCATCAACGGGAATGTTCCGGTTTGTGCGTGACCCTTCCAGTGTTGCCAATCGAATTCTAGTATCATTCATAGCGAAATCCACAAGCATCTTCATCATTTCTTGTTGATGAATAGGTAGCCCTCCCGACTGTTCTTGTTGTATACCAACAACCCGAATTTTGAACCCAAGGTTACATGATTTAGTATACCATTTTACAGATGGATTCCGGTATTGCTACGCTGCCTCTATCCGTAGTAAGTTTGGATAAACAATCCAACGCGAGGTGAGAAGAATGAGCACAACATTCGAAGTCTATCCAACCGTAACGGAAGTACCGACTCTGGGGAATCTGTTGAAAGTAGCCAATCAGAAGCTGCATGATTTTCTACAGCTATGTCATGAGCTGTCCGCAGCTATTGAGCGCCACGATATAGATTTCTGGGTCAACCCCTTATGTATTGAAGATGGAGAGGCCATTAGGAAGCAGATTACATAGCAGGCTTGAGCAATGGGTTCAGAAGAGGGGGAATCTAGATATACATGAACCTACGAATTACCAAAGGAGCTGTCCGGGAATAAAAATGTGCTATTGTTAGTCGTATAGGTTAACAAATGCCTGCGCTCATTAATGGTTTCCAATAATGTGGAGAGGCCAATGGGGTGAAATTAAAGTCGTGCCTAACGATTCCTTGCTTGCGGCGCTTCAGCGCTATGCGGTCATTCCTGAGGAGGAATGGCTTTATTTCCTAAGCCAGATCAGCTGGAAAAGCATTCAGAAGGGACAATATGTATTGCATAGCGGACAATCCTGCGAGCAGATCTATTATTGCGAGCATGGATTATTTCGCATGTTTTATGAGAATGAAGACGGTACTGAGCATATTAAAAGCTTCGTGACGGAAGAGCAGTTCTTCACAGACTACAGATCGTTCCTCACCAATACGCCCAGCTTCCTGTCCATACAGGCTCTGGAGGGCTCCCGCTATGCCTTATTCTCCAAACAGACGGTCGAACAGTTATATGAGCGGCATATTTGCTGGGAGAGGTTCGGCAGACGGTTGGCCGAAAGCCTGTTCATCCGCAAGTCGAAGAAAGAGCGGGAGCTCGTCGAGTTGTCGGCGGAAGAGCGGTATCGCCTTTTTTTGCAGCAGCATTCGGGTCTGGAAAGCCGTATTCCACAATATCAAATCGCCGCTTTCCTCGCCATATCCCCCGTGTCGTTAAGCAGAATTCGCAATAAGCAATAGAGTCTAGTCTCCATACGGTAAAAACGAGTATAGTGAATATGAGGCAACTTATCACCATTTGTTTTGATCGAAAATAGGAAAGGGACTGCTCATCAGAATTGCTTATGAGCGAGTCCCTTTATATGAACTGTCAAATGCCAAGAACGAACTGGTTTCGCTTACCTGTTATTGTATACCCTGTACAAAATCATGGCTGCTTCCGCTCTGGAGGCTGTATTGAACGGATGAATCTGTCCATCATCTCCATTGATGACTCCTGCTTCAATTAGGGCAGCAACGTCTGCGCCCGCATAGCCGGATACCTGCTGTCCATCCTTGAACGCAAGAAGCACCTCTTGTGTTCCTGTCTCAAGCTTGCTGGCAATCCTCATGGCTCTGGCGGTCATGACCATAACATCCTGACGGGTAATGTGTTGATTAGGGTTGAAGTTCCCTTTCTCATCCCCTTTAACGATACCCAGATCTTTCGCGATTGCGACCGTTTCGTAATAATATGCTTCCTTGCTTACATCCGGGAACGTTCCCGAGGCTTTATCCTTCAGATCCAATGCAGCGACCAGAAGCTTCACGAAATCGGCTCTTGTTACGGCAGCTGCTGGATCAAACGCCGCCTCCGACCTGCCGTTAACAATTCCTTTGGATGCCATAACCTCAATGGCATGTTTTGCCCAAGGGAACGCCCCGAGATCAGCAAAGGTTTTTGGGGCATACGCTGCAGCATAATAGCTGAAATGCGTTATTGTAAACGCAATTTCCCCGGTTGAGGCATTATATATGGCATTGGTTACAGGAATGATCGCATTCGTGGAATCAATGTACCATACGGTAATTTTTTCTTTGTTCTGTAGTTCTTCCGCCGTAGGTGCGTACTTGAACGATACTGTAACAGGAGCCTGAATGTTGCTCCATTCGATTTGTTTGTTTCCTGCATAAGCATGAAGTTCAATTACCGGACGACCGCTGATTTGGCTAGCTACTTTCGAATCGAGGCGGCTTGGATCCACTTTCGCAACGGAAATGGAAACAGAGTCGGTTTGAACGTTCATTCCATCAAACATATTGCTTGGCAATTGCAGCTTGGCAAATTCGGTATCGATTTCAATCACCGTATCTTCTTTGCTGGACGAAAGTAATGGAGCAGGAAAGGTTTGGCGATACTGTGTTGTTCCCTCTACAGGCTCTATTGTCAGAGCGATTTTCTTCCGTCCTTGCTCTTGCACTGCAGCCGCCAAAGCGGTGTCTATCGTCTTCTGATCAATGATCGATTCAGCTACTCCGGTTTCTTTGTTCAATATCGGTGTTACAGATTTAGTTCCCGGCGTAGCGGGAGTCGTTGGTGCAGGTGTAGGTGTAGGTGTAGGTGTTGGTGTTGACGTGCTGCTGTTTGCTATTGCTGTAAAGGATTTCGTTTCCGTCATGCTCCAGGTCGCGCCTTCATCAGCCGAGAAGCGCATCACATACGTCCAGCTTCCTGTCTTGTTCGGCGCAAAGGTTCCCTTATACTGGTCTTTTTTGTCCATATCCGTGTCTCCGCTATAGACCGCATCGACCCAAGTGTAGTCCGCGCTGCCTGCGGCCTTGTAGCCCAGCTGCGCTTTCACGCCAGCTCCCTGACCTTTACCTAAGGTTACTCCTGTTACACTTACTTCTGCGGAGGCATTCACCGCAGTGTTGATTAGTGTGTTGTTCGAGATCTGTGTCAGGCCGCCTGCTTCATCCACGATTCCAACCGGAGTTCCTACAGCAGTAAACGACTTGGGTGCTGTCATCGTCCAGGTGTCCCCGGCATCACCGGAAAATCTCATTGCATATTGCCAGATGCCTGCCTTGCCTGGTTTAAATGCCGCTGAATATTTATCGTTATTTCCCGCATCTTCGGAATAGCTCGCATCAATCCATGTATATTCCGCGCTGCCTTCGAGCTTGTACCCCAGTTGCGCGCGCACATGTACGCCGCGTCCTTTAAATTGAGTGGAATCTTTGGCGTTAACCTCAGCATAAACTGCCTCTGTAACGGAATGCTGTCCCAGATCAAACCCGTCAGCCAGCTGTGCTAAATTACCTGTCCAGTCAATAGGCAGCTTTGGAAGCTCCGCTTGCGGCATCTCTGTACCTGCTTTATCAATCACATATTCATCATATAATGTCCCGTCTAAACCGATCATCTTGATGTTCAAACGGTCTTTGTCTACTTGTACAGCCACGTAGTTGGGCTGTTCGAGCATATTATTATAGTACGCATCCCATACCATCTTGCGCGTATCGTAGTAATTCTTGTTCCCAGTGCGGCCCACAATATAATAGACAGTGCCTTCGTTCGTGCTGTTTACAAAATTGTTATTATGAATCGGATACGTTCTTGTCATCGTATGGTCATGAGCCGTGAACACCACATTCACATGGTGCTTGTCGATAATCGGTTGAAAGGCTTGTTTGACCGGCTCCGCATCAGTGGTTCTTCCGTCTCTGCTGAAATAGGAAGCCTTATGATACATAACGACCTTCCAAGGCTTGTCTGTCATGGACAGATCTTTATCCAACCATGCCTTTTGTTCCTCCAGAATATCTCCCGTTGGCGCTTGCTGCTGCTGATTCTCATTCGCTTCACGCTGCTGGGAATTCAGCATGACAAAATGGACATCCCCGTAATCGAATGAATATACGGTTCCCTTCAACCGATCGGGCCCGTTTGCGGGAACCTTGAACAGGTCTGTAAATCCGCCGGCTTGCCCGTTATTGCCGTAGCCCAAATAATACTCATGATTTCCTGTGGTAGGCATGCTCGGCAGCTTGTCCACCACGCCCTCCGAAGCCTCAAACCATTTATGCCAGTGTTCAAAGGTATCATTTTCTACAATATCGCCAGCATTCAGGAGGAATTTTGCTTCAGGATAATCTGTTATAGCCTTCTTTGCGACTTCTCCCCAGATAGCGTAATCCGGCTCTTCCTGTCTGCCGCTTTGGCTGTCACCCATCACAAAAAACGTAAATGGTTCCGTTTGCTCCGCTTCCGTAGTAAAGCTGTAGGTATCGCTCCAATTCGTTCCGTCTCCAACCCGGTAAATATACGTTTCCCCAGGCTCCAGGCCGATTAACGTAGCTGAGAAAACATGGGCTTGCGAATATTCACCTGCTTTTCCATTCTGCTGCGACTTGAATAGCTCTTGCGCTGCATGAACAGTAAGGGCTTGCGCAGGGAAGGCCGCTTCCTCTGCTTTCTTTGCATACAGCACCTGACTATTGGTAATCGAAGTTTCTGTTTTCCATGTAATCGTTTGAGTATGCTTCGGGTCTTGAGTCCAGCTTAATGTGATATGGTAGGGCTTGTCTAAATCCTCTGCTTGGATGACTTTAAACAACTTAGGTCCCAAAATCTTATTATCCCAGGTTGCGCGATCATCCAGAGAAAACCGCATCGCATATTGCCACTGTCCGGGCTTGTCTGGTGTAAAGCTGCCTTTGTAACGGTCATAGGATCCTGCGTCTTCAGCATACTCCGCATCCACCCATGTATAATCCGTTTCGGATTCATGTTTATATCCTAGCTGAGCAGCCATTGCGTTCCCTTTGCCTGATTCATCGGTAATGCCCGAAACAAGGACATCCCCATATACCGCATTGGTCACCTGATTTACAGAATGCCAGCCAACGAGGTCCGTCAACTGTACCACATTATCGACAGTTGCGGCCGGTATTTCAGACGCATCAACAACGTTCAGCGACTCAACTTTGGTGTTGGACCAAGTTGCTCCGTTATCTCCGGAGACGCGCATCGTATAATTCCATTTCCCCAACTGATCCGGAGTAAATCGCCCTCGATAAGTATCGTTATTCCCAACATCTCCATAGTAGCTTATCGTCTTCCAGGTGTAATCTGTGCCGGTTTCATGCTTGTAGCCCAGCTCGACCAGCAGTGACGCTCCTTGGCCTGGTTTATCAGTTACGCCATCAATCCATACCTCTGCTTGAATATTGCTAGTCTGCAGATCCTTCCCCTGAGGGGCCGATAATTTCGTTAAATTTCCCGTCCATCCGATCGTTACAGAACTGCCAGTCGCAGCATATCCAGTCACCGGCAGCAGCATATTCAACAGCATGACTACCAATAACAACTTGCACCACAGCTTCTCTCTCATGTCATCCTCCTAGTATTTCTATCATCCGTCTCTCTCTATTTATAGACAATCTTGAGTATAGTAGGGAAATATAATGGGGTTGTTTGGTGAATGTAAAGATTATGTGGATAGGGCCATCTCATAAATGACTACTATCCCCCTCTGATTTCTTTAAATTTACAGAAAAACAAGGATGTGTTATGTTAGGTTACAGATTAATTTGGCATGGGAAAAATGAATAAAATTGCCTACTGGATAAACCAATGGCCTCGAAACTTATTACGCTTTTGCGTAATAGGTAATCGAGGTTTTTTTATTGGATTTTTCTTGACGTCAGATTGATAACATATTAATGTATTATTATTCCTATTAGATTACTTGGTTTTAAGGGAAGAGGTGATTTTCGTCTCACTATCCAATCAAATCTTGCAGTTTATTGGTAACACCCCCATTATCCGACTGACCCGACTGGAGCTTGCCCTTCAGCGTCCCGATGTCCAGCTGTACGCGAAAGCGGAGCATTTGAACCCTAGCGGGTCGGTCAAGGACCGCGCTGCGCGGGCGATGATATTGGCAGGCATCGCCTCTGGCCGCTTGGAGCCGGGAAAATCGATCATCGACGGAACGAGCGGCAATACCGGAATTGCTTATGCCATGATTGGAGCAGCGCTTGGTTACAAGGTAACCTTGTGTTTACCCCGCAACGCCAATCGGGAACGCAAGCAAATCTTGCAGGCTTATGGCTCAACAATTATTGAAACCGATCCCCTGCTCAGTTCGGACGGCGCGCAGCTAGCCGCCAAGCAAATTGCTGAGGATCATCCTGCCCTTTATTTTTACCCCGATCAATACAATAACGAAGAGAACTGGCGCGCCCACTATACGACGACAGGGGTAGAAATCTGGGAGCAGACGAACGCTCAGGTCACTCATTTCGTTGCCGGTATGGGCACCTCCGGCACGTTCGTCGGCACGGCAAGGCGTCTTAAGGAATTCAATCCAGCCATTCAAGCAGTAGCCATGCAGCCCGACTCTCCGATGCACGGATTAGAAGGAATGAAGCATATGGAGACCACGTTAAGACCAGGGATCTATGATGCATCTGTCGCTGACAGGATCGTCGAGGTGGGGACGGAAGAGGCGCAAGCGATGGCACTGCAGCTTGCTCGCGAGGAAGGGCTGTTCGTCGGCATTAGTGCAGGGGCCAATGTACGTGCCGCCATGCTTACGGCTGCCACCGCTCCACCGGGGTCGGTCATTGTGACCATTTTGTGCGACAGCGGCTTGCGGTATTTAAGTGAGGATCTCTGGACAAAGGAGACGGACGTGTGATTATTTTAACACCTGACCAGATTCAAATGATTAGGCAGCATAGCGAACAGGATTATCCTAACGAATGTTGCGGTGTTGTGCTCGGGATCTTCGGGGAGGATGGAGCGAAACGTGCGGAACGCTTGCTTCCAATTAACAATGCACGCGAAGAAGAAGCCCGTTATAATCGCTTCCTGATTACGTCCGAGGATCTCATGCGCAGTGAGCTGCAGGCACGTCGGTTGGGGCTGGACATTGTCGGATTCTACCACTCGCATCCCGATCACCCGGCGCAGCCATCTACATTTGATCTGGAACATGCCTGGCCGACATACTCCTATCTGATCGTAGCGGTTGCGGGAGGCGTATCTGCCGAGCTCACTTCCTGGGAGCTTAAGAGCGACCGAAGCGCATTCGATCAGGAGTCGATTAAAGAGGAGGAAGCATAAATGTCGGTCATTATTCTCATACCGAACGCACTACGGGCTTTTACAGAGGGGCTAAGCCAGGTTGAAGCTGAAGCGAACACCGTTGAAGCTGCTCTCACTGCGCTAACCACACAGTACGAGGATTTGCAGCGCCATCTCTTTACCGATGATGGACGCCTTCGCAGTTACGTTAATGTCTATGTCAACGAAGACGATATTCGTCAACGGGAGGGCATGCAAACGCTACTGTCTGAAGGCGATACGGTTATGCTTGTTCCATCAATCGCGGGAGGTTCCAGTGCCTTGAGGGCACAGATCCCCCCCGAAGAATTGCCCGAGCTGACCAAGTCGGAGAAGACGCGTTATAGTCGACATCTGATCTTGCCTGAAGTAGGTGAGGAGGGACAACGCAGGTTGAAAAACAGCCGCGTCCTCCTCATTGGAACAGGCGGCCTCGGTGCCCCGCTTGCCATGTACCTTGCGGCTGCGGGCGTTGGCACGCTGGGTATTGTAGATTTCGACTATGTCGATGAGACCAATCTTCAGCGCCAGATTATCCACGGCAGCAGAGATATTGGAAGACCGAAAATTGCCTCGGCCAAAGACCGAATCAAGAGCATCAATCCCAACGTGAACGTGATCGCTTACGAAGAGAAGCTAACGAGCACTAATGCGCTTTCCATTCTGAAAGACTACGATGTCGTTGCGGATGGCACGGACAACTTTCAAACCCGCTATCTGGTCAACGATGCCTGCGTGTTGTTGGGAAAGCCCGCTGTCTACGGCTCGGTATTCCGATTTGAAGGGCAAGCCAGTGTCTTCCATGCGGCAGAGGGTGCCTGCTATCGCTGCCTATACCCGGAACCGCCTCCGGCGGGGCTAGTGCCTAGCTGTTCGGAAGGCGGCATTCTAGGCGTGCTGCCTGGTATTATTGGAACCATTCAAGCGAACGAGACGATTAAGCTGTTGCTTGGCAAGGGTGACTCACTAGTCAATCGACTGCTCCTGTTCGACGCCCTGAAGATGAAATTTCGTGAGCTTAAGCTTAACAAGGACCCCCATTGTCCGATCTGCAGCGCGAACGCTACGCAACAAGAGTTGATTGATTACGAAGAGTTCTGTGGCTTGAAACGGCCGGTCGAGGAAGTTGTACCGATTCCCCATATTACCGCCAAGGATCTACATGCCCGATTAGAGCAAGGAGATGATCTTCAGATCATTGACATTCGGGAGCCACACGAACTTGCACTAGGCAAACTGCCGGGCACTCGGGCCATTCCATTCGGGCAGCTCGTGCGCCGCAAGGCGGAGCTAGACCCCGCGAAGGATACCATCGTGGTCTGCAAGATTGGCGAGCGCAGTTTGCTTGCCATTCGAGCGCTGCTTGACGCAGGCTATACAGGCCGTGTGATGAATTTGCAAGACGGCATCAACGGCTGGGCCAGCACAGTCGATGACAGCATCGCCCGTTATTAACACTCGTCCTTAACTTTTTATATTCTGATTCATATTTTGGAGGTATAACCATGTCCAATCAAGCCAATTCAACGGTCATATCCAATCAAGCCAATCCGACGGTAGCCGCTCTTAGCGCCTCGGCAGCCTATCCATTAGCTAACGTTACGAAGACAGCGCCCCAGTTTGAAGCCATCACGCCTCGCTGGCTAACACGCCTGTTCGAATGGAAAGGGCTTGATACGGGTATCTACCGGCTTAACAAGGTGAAGGAAGGCGATTCACCGCTTGAGGTGCTATGCAGTTTGACTCATACGGAAGAGATTCCACAAAGCTTCGTTAATTACGAGGAAACACCACGGGAATATGTTCTTAACTCCATATCTACGGTAATTAACGTACAGACCCGCGTAGCGGACCTATATGGAAAGCCGTTTGACCAAGTGCAGGAGCAATTGCAGCTCGCGATTGAGAGCATTAAGGAGAAACAGGAAAGTCAGCTCATTAATAGTGATGACTATGGGCTGCTTAAGAATGCTTCTGATTCCCAACGTATCCAAACCCGCAATGGGCCTCCGACGCCAGACGATCTCGATGAGCTGATCTCGAAAGTATGGAAGGAGCCTTCCTACTTCCTGGCTCATCCTCGTGCAATTGCAGCTATTGGACGCGAGTGCACACGCCGAGGCGTTCCGCCACAAACGGTACAGCTATTCGGTTCCCACTTCCTGACGTGGCGGGGTATACCGATTATTCCAACAGACAAACTGTTCGTTGATGGACATAAGAATCCGAAGGGGCTTGGCGGTAAAACAAACATTTTGCTCGTTCGTACTGGAGAAAGCAAGCAAGGAGTCGTAGGCCTCTACCAAGCGGGCTTGCCTGGTGAGCAATCCAAAGGGTTGTCCGTGAGATTCCGTGGCATTGACAGCAATGGTGTCGGTTCCTACCTTTTGTCACTGTATTGCTCTGCAGCTATTCTAGCGGATGACGCGGTCGCTGTCCTCGAAGACGTAGATGTAGGTAACTACTATGACTATCAATAATTTTGCCGGTTCCGGGTTGCCCGATCCTTCTGTGCTTGCCGCGATCGCCAATCAGTTCTTCCCGGAATTCTCGACGCCTGCTGTGCCAGTAGTTCCAAGTGCTTCTAGCGTTTCTTCAACAGCGTCTGCAGGAACGGGAACGGCTGCAAGCTATTCGCCATCCCTACAGAGCGAGATTGTGCCCGTGCATGCAGCTCTATATGAACAGGATTTCCTTCGAGCTGCGGCTGGATTATCGGAAGGATATGCTTCCTCCACGGAAACCGACTCCTTTGGAGGATATACTTCCTATACGGAAACCGACTCCTTTGGAGGAAATACTTCCTATACGGAAACCGACTCCTTTAGAGGATATACGCCGGTTATTGTTACGGAACCTGCATCTTCGTTGCCCGTGCCGGGCAGGTTCGATATCCATGCCATTCGTCGCGATTTTCCGATTTTGTCCGAGAAGATAAACGGCAAGCCGCTCATCTGGCTGGACAATGCTGCTACCACGCATAAACCAAGGCATGTCATTGACCGAATCAGCTATTACTACGAACATGAAAATTCGAACATTCATCGTGCCGCTCACGAGCTTGCAGCACGTTCGACCGATGCTTATGAAGGTGCGCGGGAGAAGGTGGCGCGGTTCTTGAATGCTCCTTCTCCACAACAAATCGTCTTCGTTCGCGGAGCGACAGAGGCGATTAACCTGGTGGCCAACAGCTATGCCAGACATAACGTAAAACCTGGCGACGAGATTCTTATTACATGGCTGGAGCATCACGCCAACATTGTTCCTTGGCAGATGATCTGCAACGAAACGGGAGCCAAGCTTCGTGTCGCTCCCGTAGATGAGGATGGCCAAATCATTCTTAGCGAGTTTGCAAAACTGCTTAGCAAGCGTACGAAACTAGTCTCCCTGACGCAAGTCTCCAACGCGCTGGGTACGATCACGCCTGTGGCAGAGATGGTGCATCTCGCGCATCAATATGGAGCCAAGGTGCTGGTCGACGGTGCTCAAGCGGTCTCGCATCTTAAGGTAGACGTGCAGGCCTTGGATTGTGACTTCTATGTGTTCTCGGGACACAAGGTATTCGGCCCTACCGGCATAGGTGCATTGTACGGCAAAGCGGAAGTGCTCGAAACGATGAAGCCTTATCAAGGTGGAGGAAACATGATCGTTGACGTTACGTTTGAGAAAACGATTATTCACCCTGCTCCTAACCGGTTTGAGGCGGGTACAGGCAACATCGCGGATGCGGTCGGACTCGGCGCTGCGATCGATTACGTCACGACCATTGGCATAGAAGCCATTCATCAATACGAACACTACTTGCTTGAATACGGCACCGAAGCGCTTTCCAAGGTACCTGGTCTGCGATTCATCGGTACGGCGAAGAACAAGGCCAGTGTCATGTCCTTTACACTGCAGGGATTCACGACCGAGCAGGTTGGCCAAGCGCTAAGCGCCGAAGGTATTGCGGTTCGTTCCGGTCACCACTGCGCACAGCCTATTCTCCGCCGCTTCGGTGTAGAGCACACGGTTCGGCCGTCGCTTGCGTTCTACAACACGTGCGAAGAGTTGGACAAGCTAGCTGAGGTTATCTTGAAACTCAAATCATAGACAAGCCATACCAAAGGAGCTGATGCATTGAGCTTCACTTTCCATTCTCAGCTGAACCAGCTTGTTGCGGATATGGCAACAAGCTACCGGGAGCATCCGATTACGGCGTCTTTCGATCCGGATTTATTGCCTAATCGCAATCGGATCATCGAGATTATTCACCTCGTGCGCGAGCTTGTGTTCCCTGGCTATTTCGGCAGACAAAATCTTCCTGACGCAACGATTGAATATCATATCGGTGATCTGCTTATTCAAATTCACGAGAAGCTCAGCGATCAAGTCGGCCGCGTGCTTCGTTATTCGGTCGGCAATGATCCTGCCTTTATGTATGACATTAACGATAAGACGGAAGCCATTGTCACCAAATTTTTAGGCCAACTGCCTAAACTTCGTGAGGTGCTTGCGACGGATATTCAGGCTGCATTCGAGGGCGACCCGGCTGCTAGCGACAAAAGTGAGATTGTGTTCTCCTACCCAGGTATCTTCGCAATCGGTATATACCGAATGGCGCATGAACTGCATCTGCTGGCCGTACCGCTCATTCCGCGCATCATGTCGGAGTATGCTCACAGTTTGACTGGCATCGACATTCACGCAGGTGCGCGTATTGGCCATTCGTTCTTCATCGACCATGGAACCGGCGTTGTTATTGGCGAGACGACGCTCATCGGCAACCGAGTCAAAATCTACCACGGCGTCACATTGGGCGCACTTTCCACTCGGGGTGGACAGTTGCTCAATGGCGTTAAGCGCCACCCGACGTTATTGGACGATGTAACGGTATACTCTGGCGCTTCCATTCTTGGCGGGGAGACGATCATCGGCAAGGAAGTTATCATAGGCAGCAATGTCTTCATCTCCAAGTCCGTGCCGGACGGAGCCCGTGTCACGGTCAAGAATCCCGAGCTGGTCATCCGCGGACGAGCCCCGCAAGAATTTAAACAAGAGCTTATCTTTGATTGGGTCATTTAATTTATTATTTAGCGCATCCCTTTTTCTATAAAGCACCAAGCGCATCTTATCCATGTGCATGGTGCTTTATTCATTCTCCGACATGCGCTCAACATTTTCCTTGCACGGCGGGGGTTCACCCCATCGCGTTAACAGCGAACCATATAGTAAAATACTAGGAGGTCGCCTTTTTCTGTTTATGTCAGATCACGGGGCGAGTAAAATAAGTTTCAAGGAGCTGTTCACTTACGGTGACATATCATCGGGATTTGAAGCCGAGGTTTACGTGGTCTGATTTCAGGAGGGAGAGTGAAATATGCTCAACTGGATAGAGGAGTTTAAGCCAATCAATGATAGAATGGAGCAGCCGCCTCTTAGGCGAGTTCATGTAAAGAAAGTCTCATTGGAAGCACCATCTTCCATGACTGAATTGGCGCGTTTTGTTTCTGCTGGCAGCGTTCTTCTCGCAGACAATATGATGAATGGCCTATCGGCGAAGGATGAAACGGCGCGGAATTTAATAATGAATGATATAGCGCCTCATTTTATAGATGTAAAGCTTGTATACGTCGAAGGTGAAGTTGAAGCTGTTAATATGCAGTATCTAAAAGAAGAATCAAAAAAACGATTTGATAGCACGAGTAATGGAGTCATTCAGGTGATCCATGACTTATACAGAACGAGAGATATGAGTGTGTGGAAGTCCGAGCATAGAAGAGAACTCCTCCGATTTGCTGTGAAAATCAACGAGCTGGACACGTATGACATCCCCCATACAGAAGATATAAAAGAGTTTCTTAAGAGGGGATACTTCGATTTGGGCGAGGAGGTTTGCCTTATACCGACAGGCTGGACACTTGATGAGGAATTGAAGGAGTCGATAACGCTGCGGTTCTTTGCAACCTTCACTCCATGTATCGCTTTATTTGTTGATTCGAGTAATGGGCAAGTTGTGATGCTGCAGCTTTCCCGATGAATCCCCTTTTCAAAAGGTCAAATCTTTGGTATTGTTAATAGTAAATATTACGATTTTTAATTTGTGCATGGATAATTGACCTTGAAAGTCGGCAGAAGGAGCTGCAATAAACAGTGAGCAAAAACAAAAATAATAACCGAACTCTTCCCCGGGCCAAGGGGATGGACATGGCAGCCGTATATCTCCCTCATGAGTGTGAGAGAAAGGTGAAGAGAATCGTGCTGCATCCGACAAACCGGCAAATTGTCGATGAGTTCATCGTCATTCTGGACAAGAGGGATGACTTTATAGCACATGATGTGCCTATTCCGAATAAGGTGGTCATGTTTGGCCCTCCGGGGACGGGGAAGACATTAACCGCATTCTATCTCGCGCATCGCCTTCAGCTTCCGCTGGTCCTTGTAAGGCTCGATACGATTATACATAGTCATCTGGGGGAGACGGCGAGCAATATCCGCAAGCTGTTCGAATTCGCGAGATTAACGCCATGCGTCTTGTTTCTGGATGAATTCGATGCGGTCGCCAGAACCCGTGATAACAATGACGAGGTGAAGGAGATGTCGCGGGTTGTTAATACACTGCTGCAATGCCTTGATGAGTTCGAGGGGGACAGCGTCTTTGTAGCCGCAACCAATCTGGAAGAGGAGCTGGATCATGCTGTATGGCGCAGGTTCGATACGAGGATGACTTACGCGAACCCGGATGATGCCAGCAGAAACGAATATCTGAGACTGCTGCTGCAGGATTTCGCGTGTAAAGAAGGAACTGATCTGCAGGCTGCGAGCCTGTTTCAGGGATGCAGCTTCGCGGATATGGAGCAGATTGTGCTGAAGGCGAAGCGCAAAGCAATCATTGCAGGCACGCCGCTCTCATTGGAGCAGCTGCAAGGTTCATTCCTCGAATATAAGCCAAGGAGTTAACGTGTGTGCTTCGCAGCTGTGTGACTTCCCTGAGAATGATTTCTTCATGAACTGCATCTAGGAGGATTTTTTTATAAGTAATAATAGTAATTTTTACAATTAAAATGACGGCCTCTCTTCCTTCTATATCGGACATAACCGATCCTTCTGTCTGTTGATGCAGAGCTGCGGGGAACTGCTTAAATCCCCGGAAGCTGAGTAAGGGTCGCCATACATGGGTTTATTGAGAATGAACAATTGAATAATTCAACTGAGGAGTTGCACACATGAGAAGGATGAAGAGAAAAGGAATTCTATTATTGCTGTCCGCGTTATTGCTGCTGGCTGGCTGCGGAAGTGAGACGGAGAGCGGCAATAACAATACTGAGCCAGCTGCGGATTTCACACCGCTAACTGTTGCAGACGCAACGGGAGTTGAGCTTCAATTCACCAAACCCGTAGAGAGAGTTGCCTGTGTGGTCTCGCTTTGCATCGATGTGCTGGCCGAGCTTGGCCTTGAGCCGGTAGCGATAGGAGAAAGCGGAGTGAGGACGATTGCTTCGGAACCGGAATTCTATGGCGAGAAGGGAAAGTCGTTCACATCGATCGGCGGCAGCTTCTTTGAACCGAATCTTGAAGATATCGTAATAGTTAAGCCGGAGCTCGTGATTGGCCTGAAGGGAGCTCATGACACGCTTCGGGATGGCTTGACGGGCGTATCTCCGATTTATCTTGCGTCTCCCAATAGCTATACAGAATCGATCGCCTTCCTGGAGACGATGGGCAAGCTGACTGGCCGAGTGAAGGAAGCGGAGGAGGCAAAGAACAATTTCCTCGACAAGCTTGCAGAAGCGAAGGAGAAGTCACCTAAGGATAAGAAAGCGCTCATCATGTTCGGCTCCGATGTGAACTTCAGTATCGTTACGGACACCGCGCTTGGCGGCACGGTGCTGAAGGAGGTTGCCGACTATCCGTGGAAAGTGACGGATCCTGCTGCTGACCCGTATGGTGAGGGGGGAATCGCTTATTCGCTGGAGAAGGTGTTGGAGCAGAATCCGGAGGTGCTGTTTGTAGAAAGTTATTCTTACAGTCCGGGAACCAAGCCGCTATCCGAGCAGATGGCAGCCTCTCCATTATGGAGCAAGCTAAAGGCTGTTCAAGATGGTCAGGTTTATGAGGTGCGTTCCCCAATATGGGGAGATGGCAGAGGAACAAGATCACTCAGCATTCTCCTGGAAGAGTCTATGCGAATCCTTTATCCCGAGAAGTTCTAGGAGGTCGAGCGTTATTATGCCTGACCATCACCGTTCTTTATCTGCTGGGAGAAGAAGCATTCTTCTTCCGGTTCTTCTTATGGTCCTGTTATTAGCTGCTATCTTCGCAATCGGAATCAAAACCGGCGCACCTGCCATGACTTGGCGGGAATTATATATGATTCTAACTGCTGGCGGTGGAGATGAGCTTGCTCGTGTCGTTGTATTGGAAATCCGCCTGCCCCGTATCCTGCTGGCGCTGCTGGTCGGAGCCATGCTTGGGACTGCTGGAACCATGCTGCAAGGCGGCATGAACAATCAACTGGCAGGTCCGGAGCTGCTGGGCGTCTCATCCGGAGCTTCATTGGGAATGGCTGTTATTACCGTGCTTCATATTCCGATCCCGTTCGAGCTCCATCCGGTCATAGCACTGCTTGGAGGACTGTTGGGCGGCTTCATGGTCATACTTGCTGCCAGAGGCAGCCGTGGAATTGTCGGCATGCTGATGATCGGGATGTCAGTGTCAGCTATTCTAAGCGGACTGCTAATTATATTGATTGCGATGGGCACTAGCAATGATGTTCAGCTCCTGTATACGTATCTGCTTGGATCACTAGCTAATCGGACATGGGATCATGTCATCCGTATCCTCCCATGGGCAGTTGTTGCACTTCCGATTGCCTTCACCTTTGCCAGTAAGCTTAATCTGCTTCAGTTGGGCGATGACGCTGCATCCGGCTTGGGAGTAAAGGCTGAGCGGACTCGCATTCTTATTCTAATCGTGTCTACCTTGCTTGTGGCGATTACGGTAGCACAATGCGGGCCGATCGGTTATATTGCGCTGCTTGCGCCCCATGTAACCCGAATTGCTCTGCATACGCTTGATACGCGGCTGGTTCTTCCATTTTCAGCTCTCTGTGGAGGCATCCTGCTGGCCGCAGCGGATACAGTCGCACGGTTATTGCTGTATCCTGTAGAAATTCCGGTCGGCATATGGACGACATTGCTGGGCGGCTCCCTGTTCCTATTCTTCTTATTGAAGCGGCGCGGGGGTGGGCAGCGTGTATAAAGGTCTGTCAATGGGCAATAGCGGCCAAGCGCGCAGATTCCTCCTGACAATTGTTTTGCTGATGGCGGTACTTGCTGTTCTGATCGTGCTTCATATCGCGTTAGGCAAGGTCATGCTGACTCCAATGGAAGTGATTCATGCATTGTTCAATCACAATAGCGATGAAGGCTATCGCCATATCGTCTTCAATTTGCGGCTGCCGCGCGTGCTCATCGCAATTACGGCAGGACTGATGCTTGGAACAGCAGGAGCGATTCTGCAGGTGATGCTGCGTAATCCGCTAGTTGAGCCGGGACTGATCGGCGCTTCGGCGGGCAGCGTTCTTTGCGCAGTGCTGTGGATAACCTATGGATCGCAGGCGATGGCATTATCTCCAGAAGCATTGCCCTTCGCTGCTCTTGGGGGAGGGATATGTGCAGTTGTCGCGGTGTATATGATTAACGGCAGCAGAGGAGGGGAGGGAGCAGGTCTGGCGCTCACCGGCATCATTGTAACAGCGATTCTACAAGCCGGGACTTCTCTTATACTGCTCAAAAACCAGCAGGGGCTGACTGCTGTATTCCTTTGGAACTTCGGTTCATTGAACGGCCGGGTCTGGACCCAATGGAACATGCTGTGGCCTTGGGCGATTGTCTGCCTTCCGCTGGCAATGGCATTCGCGCGCCGGGCAGGTGCCCTGCAGCTTGGGGACAGCGTTGCGACAGGTATCGGACTAGCCATCCAACGGACCCGGCTTATACTGCTCATTATCGCTGCTGCGCTTACCGCTGCGACAGTATCCGTCATAGGAGCGATAGGATTCATCGGCTTGATCGGGCCTCATATCGCGAAGCTGCTGGTAGGAAGAAACACCGTCTACTTATTTCCGACAAGCGCGCTGTTATCCTCCGTTTTGCTGGTAGGGGCCGACTGGGTCGGACAAAGTATTACGTTCAAGCTGCCCATACCTGGAATGGAGAATCATCTCACCAATCTGCCAGTCGGTGCAGTTACTACATTGATGGGGGCGCCATTCTTTCTTTATCTGCTGCGCAAAACGGTTATCAAAAAATAGAGGTGCTGCAATTATAGGCCATCATCAAGCGTTGTTGTGGAAGAATCGTTCGTTTCAAAAATTTTATCTCTTCAATTTATTATCCTATTTCGGTTCTGGAATGACCATGGTCGCCCTGCCGCTGTACGTCTATAAGCTTACGGAATCGCCCATGTATACATCACTGGTCGCAGTATTTACCGGGCTGCCTTACTTTCTATTCGGTTTATTTGCAGGAGCGATGGCGGATCGTGGCAATCGGAAGCTGATTATGATAGGCTGCAGTCTGTTCAGTGGTCTGCTGCTGGCGACAATTCCTGCGGCTGCAATGATGGGACAGGTATCGGTGTTTCATTTGCTCGCTGTGGGTCTTCTGGTATCGACCGCCTTTGTATGGTTCGATGCTGCAAGCCATAACATGCTGTTCCAGCTTATCGGACGCGAGCGGCTGGTTGCGGCTAACAGCCTGTTAAGCTCCACGGATACGATCATAAGAATTGGAAGCCCGGTTATAGCCGGGTATATTATTTATCAGTTTGGTCCCCAATGGGCGATCGGCATCGATGCGCTATGTTATTGCGTTGCAGCGCTGTTGATCTTTTCGCTAACAGGTTCTTACCGATCGGAGCCCTCTGTTACTAACCAGTCCCTGCTCCGCAGACTCGCAGGGGATATCAAGGAGGGTCTGGGCTTTATCTGGTCGGAGCCGCTTGTTCGCAGCCTGACCGTTCTAGGCTTTGGCAATAGCTTTATTGGCGGTGCCGTCACCGGTTTGATTGTTGTGTTCGGTGTTCAAGTACTGGGCATTGCGAAATCCGCCCCGGCGATGAGTCTGCTATTCACATGCGGCTCGCTCGGAGCGCTTGCGGCAAGTCTTATTCTTCCGCAGCTGCGCAAACGATTCAAGCCGGGGAGAATTACAATAGCCGGACTTGTCATTAACGCAGCTTCTTTGGCGGGAGTGGCCTTTGGCGGCTCGCTTGCGATAGTTTGCGCCTTTTATATCCTATGGAATTTGGCTAATTTCCTGGTCATTGTGAACGGGATAACACTTCGCCAGCAGCTTACGCCTGACCATCTGCAGGGAAGAGTGCATGCAAGCGGCAGAATGATCGCATGGGGCGGGTATCCCTTCGGATCTTTGCTGGGGGGAATAGCCGCGACGGCATTTGGGGTGCAAGCAGTATATATCGTGTTTGCCCTTCTGATGGCCCTACTGTTTGTTCTTGCGCGGCTGACCCCGCTGTACCGATATGAGCTAGAGCTGCCGGGTCGTCACGATTGATGAGGAGGTGAAGGAATGAGAGTAGTCGTAACACTTGCTTGTACGGAGACAGGAGATCGCAATTATACGACAAGCAAGAACAAGCGGACGCAAACCGGACGTCTGGAATTGCGCAAGTACAGCCCGCGCCTCAAGAAATATACCCTGCATCGGGAAACTCGATAATAAATAATCAAATAAGCCGAGCGGATGCGCTCGGCTTCCCCCTTAAACCGGAACAATGCCCTTCCCTTACTTGATTTTCTTAACAACTAAAGTAATACAATCGCTGCTTAGCAATACAGGCTTGCCATCTCTGCTTATTTCGAATTCCAACGGTTTAACGATGCTCGTAATTCGTTCCCAGTCGGAGTCGGAGTAGGAGTGGTCTAATATCGACCAAGCCTGCTCTGTTGTCAAATTGATCTCGATTAATGGTTCCAGGCTTTCGTTTGTTGTCAAGTCTGTCTCCCTCACGTTCGTGTTGATGATGAGGCAATTTACCCCGTTGTTCTTCGTTCCGATTGCCATATCGCTGAGAACCTTATCCAACTTTTCTATCGAACGAACATGCTCAAGGCTGGAAACAGCAACGATTATATCAAAGTGATCAGGTGCAATGCAGTACTCCTCGATATCGCTCTTAACAGGAGTGATGATATCTTCAACATTGTTTTCTTTGCTGTAAACCTTTAATTTTGCCAAAGCGGAATCTAACAGATCAACGCAAATAATTTGCCCCTTCTTGTTCCGCACAATTTCGGCCATCGGAATGCTATTTCTTCCGACACCACAGCCTAAATCGAGTACTGCTAGTTCATTCTTACCCTCGAAGCGGGAAAATAGATCCATAACCGTTTTAACCGGCTTATGCAACCAGGAACCTTCTGCAAACAATTGATTATTCTCGTAGCAGTGTTCATGGTACTTCTTCTCTTCCTCACGGATGTAATCGATCCTATCCTGTGCAGCGCCATAGACGAGGTCTGGGCAAGTAGATAACCAGCGGCCCCCGTAAGTACACAGCCCAGCAGCTTTAGCCGCAAGAATATCCGCATGGCTGTCACTGATAAATACAGCACTCGACTGATCCAAGCCCAATAGATGCAACGCTATATTCAGACCCTCGGGGTCTGGTTTAGCCTTATCAACGTCATCATCTGTAATAGCAATGTCAAAGAGGTCTGGTAAATGTAAAGTCTCGAATGCCAGCTGAAATGCGTGCTTGCTTTTTCCAGTTAAGATCCCAATTTTCATACCGTGTGCCTTTAAAAAATGAAGTGAATCTACAATCCCCTTATTGTTCTGGAATGTATCATAATGGCCTTTGTCAGCAAGTGTTCCGTCAAAATCCAATAATACAGCCTTAATTGACATGCAGATACTCCCTTTCTTTAAGGATTTCCGTGCGCCTCTTCCTTTTTATTGGTTTATCGTATCAATTAATGTAAATTTAAACAATAGCGCACGCAATGCGGAGTATTGTTCAAATTACGCAGCACAGGCAGTTGTATTTCGCGTTCAATAAGTATAGAATAAGATGACAAAAAAATTATGGAAGGAGTGGGAATATGAGGTGGAAACGGGAGATTGACATTCAATCGACTTTCACAATTTCATATTTTCATTCCATTGGGACACTAAAGCAATCATTGCTTTAGTGTTTTTTATTTTACGGAGGTGTGCGTATTGATCAGGTACAAGAGGGTCCTTATTAAACTAAGTGGCGGAGCAGTTGCGGGCAGCACGGAATTTGGTTTTGAGCCGGAAAGACTGAATTACATTGCCAACGAAATTATGTCCGTTGTGAATCTGGGTGTCGAGGTGTCATTAGTTATTGGCGGGGGCAATATATTCCGTGGCAATATGGGGGAAAGCTGGGGAATAGAGAGAGCGGAAGCCGACAACATCGGCACGCTGGCAACGGTTATTAATAGCTTGATGCTCCGTGGAGTTCTCAAAGCGAAGACAGGCAAAGAGGTGCGTGTCATGACAGCACTGCCTGTTACATCCGTTGCCGAGCCGTATATCAGACTAAGGGCAGCGCATCACTTGGAAAAGGGGTACATTGTAATCTTTGCTGGTGGCAACGGGCAGCCTTATGTTACAACAGACTATCCCTCGGTGCAAAGGGCGATTGAAGTTAATTGCGAGGCGCTGTTAGTTGCCAAACAAGGCGTTGATGGCGTTCTTAATGCAGATCCCAAGCACGACAACGGTGCACGAAAATTCAAGGCCCTTCATTACAACGATGTTCTGCAGCATAATTTAAAGGTAATGGATCAGTCAGCTTTCATCTTGGCCAGAGACTACAATCTGCCCATGCATGTGTTCAACTTCGACAGGCCGGGCTCGATGAGAGAGATTTGCCAAGGGGCAAATAACGGAACGATCATTAGTCGTGAATCTGTTCTGGAATTGGAGTAACCTTGAATGGGAAGTGCGTGTCTCAGATTTCAAGTCCAGCGGACTCAAAATGACTCACTGGTGCTCTGCCTATCGGTAGACTTGTAATGTTATGAGGCGCAGCTCATAGAGAGCCGACCGGTCCTTGATGTGTTCTTGAAGTGGTTGGAAGATCAGCAGCTTTGCGTCGGCATTTAACTGCTAAAGTACCTCTCCTGCATCCAATATAGCTGCCCAGATTCGGAATAACTGCAATAATACATCAACTATTACCAGAAACCAGCATATTCCGTAATTTGTTGCTTTTTTGCTGCACTATTGCAGGTAAGAAGCTTGAAATGGTCCATTCTGGTCATGTTACCTGTATTTTTGCAGTAACGTAGATGAAAGCAGCGATTGGAGCGGAATATTGTAGCGGACGCCGCAAAAAAAGAAGCTGCTCAAAAGTTCGCACTTGAGACAGCTTCCTCATTTAGATTCGTATAAATCCAGGCTCCACATGTGTGGAGCTAGTCACATCAAAGCATTCAATTCGCTGCCCGCCCCGCTATTCTTTCTCAGCAGCAATAATCAAGAACATCGGTCTTCGATTCTCATCGTTCATCAGGGGATCGCTCTTCAGCATTTCATCGGATGGCATCGTCTCTTTAACAGCCCTTAATGCAAAGCCGGCTCCAATCAAATCATTGATGTAGGTGGAGATTGTACGATGGTATTTCATCACATCTGCTGTCAAGAAGGCTGTTTCCCGCATTCCTTCTGACTGATAGTGATCTACCGGCCAGTGCAGACGGTTTCCTTGATCATCGTAATGCCAATCCTGCTCATGGCGGGAGGTGAATATAGGGTGCTCGACAGAGAAAATAAAGGTGCCGCCTTGTCTCAGACAATGATGCACCTTCCTGCTAATGGCTTCGAAGGATTCGATATAGTGGAAGGCCAACGAGCTGATAACGACATCAAATTGCTGCTGTGAGAAATGGATGTCCTCAATTGGCATTTGCAAATATGAAATTGCAGGATCGTCTGTTTGCTGACGCGCCTTTTGAAGCATTTTTGCAGATATATCAACGCCTACTACTGAGCTTGCCTGCTGTTCTCGGGCATACCGGCAATGCCAGCCGAAGCCGCAGCCCAGATCCAGCACGTTCTTATTGCGCAGCTCCGGCAGCAATGACCGGAACACATGCCATTCTCCCGCAGCAGCAAGTCCGCCAATTGAACGGGGCATTTGCTCATAGGCAGAAAAGAAGTTGGAATCATCATATTTGTTTTGTTTCATTAGATACAACATCTCCTATACAACTGCTCGAACTTTTTCAATACGATACCAGTATTTGCTCTAAACATTGTACCAATGCGATGGCCTCAACGCCACCGGATGCGGCAAACCTCGCAATAATTGTCGAAGACAAACAGGAATAGGGTGCTGATACAATGCAGTTGCAAAATAAATTAAAGGCGTCACAGAGTCCCTTTGTGCTGATGCCGATTTACTGCTAATGTGGGGTTCGCTTGCGGCTGTAAGCAAACTGCTGCTGAATCATTTAGACAGCTATCAGGTTTTATTTTATATGTACGGACTAGGGGCGGCTGTGTTTGTTATCATTATGTGCTTCAAAGCGTCCCTGACCGAGCTAGTAACTTGGAGGGCATCGGAGCTTACTTTGTTGCTCTTATGCGGCATTCTCGGCTTTCTCTATGATTTCTTTTATTTGAAATCCCTTGGGCTTATTCCTGCAGTGGAAGCGTCGATGCTTAACTACTTATTTCCGATCTTCATTGTTATATTTGCTGTTCCCATCCATAAAGAAAAGCTGGACCGTTATAAGATCGCTTCCATTGCGATGGGCCTAATGGGGACTGTTCTTCTTATGACTTTATACTGCCTGGCATGGTGGATTTCTACGGTGTTCTTTGGTTAAGCATGAGCAATATCATGCTTGGATTCTTTCTATATTTTCGAGCTTTGAAATATTCACCGGCTTCTATAATCGCCAGCTTCACCTTCTTCACCCCGTTTGTTACCCTGATCTTTATTATGCTGCTGTTGGGAGAGAAGCTGACTGCCCTGGACGGCGTCGCAGCGCTGCTCATTCTACTAAGCTTGCCTGTTCAACGAATAGGCAATCGTTCTCTGTCGAAGAGGCGCTCAGAATGAAAGCAGCCTTCATCGTTGCGGATGAAAGCTGCTGCTGCTGTTTGTCGTATGAATTGTCGTATAAGGAAACGAACGATTGGAGGCGGCGGCTATTCCTTCTGCTCCACACTTAATTCTTTAGATACGCCGAAGCTTTCCGTGTGATTGTTCTCAGCTAACACAAGTTTGATCGCATACGTACCAGGTTCCACTATTTGTAAAGGAAATGGAGCAGCATCCTTGATCGGGCCTAGCAATTTGCCGTCCAAATAAACATGGATATGTCCTTCTCCATCGACGGGTTCTCCTCCATAATGCTCGCTGGACAGCTTCAAGTCAGTAACGGCCTTAATATAAAATGTGCCCTTTTCTTCATAAGCGGTCGCATCAAGCGAATACGCTGCTTCCCCAGCAGGAGGGGTGCTGGCAGGCTGCACAGCAGGGTCCGATTGTGCAGCATGCTGATTATGAGATGGATCACTTGCCGTGTTATTCCCGCATCCAATCATGATGATGCAAAGTACCGATAGTGACAATACAACGAGCTGCTTCTTTATCACTTGTCCAACCATCTCCTTTAGGCAATAATTGTATCTGAGGGATATCCTCTAGTCATTATTCTAACGCGCGAGTTCACCTGCTTACATGCATTCATCAAAGAGTTTTCCTGATATGACTTAATCCGTGAAAGGATGGAATGAAGTGCTGGACCACATTGACATGGAAATCATACGCTGCTTGCAAAATAACTCAAGAATGCAGTGGAAACAAATCGGAGAGATCGTTCATATGTCCGGGGTAGCTGTCGCCAACCGCATTCAGCGATTGGAGGAGCTCGGGGTTATTGAGGGATATACAGTCCGTTTAAATGAGAAATTGTTAGGCAATATCTTCTGTATTTTCGTTATCGTGATGATAAAGGACTACAAGCATACGAAATTTCAAGAATTCATTCAGGAGCATGATGAAATCAAAGAGGCTCACCGTGTCAGTGGGGAGCCGTGTTTTATTCTCAAAGTACAAGTGCCTGATCACAACCGACTTTCCAAGCTTCTGGACGATATCCTATTCTTCGGCAATTATAAAATCAATATATCCATCGGCCAGTATAAGTAATCGGAGACTGCGAATTAAATAGATGTGTCGAACACTATTCACAAGCCCATATTCGTTGTAAAATGAATCATATAGTTCTGTCTGATAAAATGAAGTTCCATTCAATGAAACTCATTTATGGGAGGGATTCGTTTTGAACAGTAAAGAACGATTTTCGAACCGGGTCGATACATACGTAAAGTACCGCCCGACTTATCCGAGTGAAGCGATTGATTATTTGTACGATGTTGTCGGACTGCGCATGCATGGTGAAGTGGCGGATATCGGTGCAGGAACGGGCATTTTCTCTGAATTGCTTGTGCAGCGCGGGAGCCATGTGACAGCGGTCGAGCCGAATCAGGAGATGCGGGAGGCTGCCGTGCAGAAGCTTGGGGGGAAGCCGAATTTTCGCGCCATGTCCGGGTCAGCCGAGGCAACGGGGTTGCCGGATCACTCCGTAGATTTAATTGTTTGTGCGCAAGCGTTCCACTGGTTCGACCGTCCGGCGGCGCAAGCGGAATTCAGACGTATTCTGAAGGCGGGCGGGAAGGTTGTTTTGATATGGAATTCACGGCTTACGCACGGAACCCCGTTTCGGGAGGATTATGACCGATTGCTTCATACTTTCGGGACCGACTACCACAAGGTGAATCATAAGAACATTTCGCCTGAGGCGCTGGCCACCTTCTTCAAGGCAGGGGAGATGCACGAAGTGCGGTTCACGAATGGACAAGCATTTGATTTTGAAGGGCTGAGCGGCCGGCTGCTCTCCTCATCCTACAGCCCAGAACCCGGGGATCATAACTACGAGCCTATGATACAGGAGCTGCGGAGTCTGTTCGACCGGAATAAGCAGGACGGGAAAGTGTCGTTTGACTATGAGACGGAGCTGTTCTGGGGCGAGATTTAGTTTACAAAAACATAATTAACCTATAAAATAGTGGAAGATTATTGTTGGAAGGGGAATTCATACTTTATGCCAGTTTCTTTGTAATGGACTCAGAGAGCATCGGAAATTCTCGTTATTTACGTTAACGGGATACGTGCGTCTTCTTGACCCATCTCAAGGAACTTCAAGCAAAGTATGTGATCGATACTTGCGGAGTGCCCTTATTGGGGCACTCCTTTATTTGCATCGCCCTATCCAAAATAATCCACGAGGTGTTTGATAATGAGTAATCAGTTTACGATAGATGCAGCTTCCATTAGATTAAGAAGATTCTCGCAGCATGATTATGACGCGCTTTATGAGCTTACAAGGCAACCGGAAATTACAGACCTTCTACCGGATTGGCGCATGACGGAGGAGCAGCTCACGGAGTTTCTCAGCTTTATCATAACAAGCTATGAGAAGTTTGATCCTGAGGATGTTCGAGTTTTACTGGCCGTTGAGCATAAGGAGGAGGCGCGGCTTATTGGATGGTGCGGCGTATTCCCGAACGATATGCTGGACCCGTCAGTCAGAGAGGTGGCCTACGCCATCTCCAACAATTACCGCAATCGGGGTTATACGACGAGCGCAGTTCGTGCGCTGGTTTCATACCTGTTGGAGAACACGGAGCTCCATCAGATCGTTGCGATTGCCAAACTCTGCAACCCTGCTTCACGCAGAGTGCTGGAGAAAGCGGGCTTCCGCCACATTCATCAGGTCAAGCTATCGGATCAGGATAACTACGATTATTTCGAGATACGAAGCAGGGAGTGCGGTACAATGGCTCGCGCTGACATGCTGGATATTCGCAGAGCAGCGGTTGATGATGCGGAGGTGTTAATGGAGATTGCAGTAAGAGCATTTGATGCAGAGATGACCAAATGGCTTCAAGAGGGAGAAACGCCTGACAGCAATCTGCGCCCGCCAAGCTATGATTCGATAGCAATGCACAGCTACACGATTCGGGAAATGTTCAGCTATGTTATCGTATTCGAGGGACGAACGATCGGCGGGGCCAGCATCAATTATGCGGGGAGAAGACATGCGAGACTGGATAAAATATTTATAGACCCGATCTATCAGGGACGAGGGATTGGCTCGAAGGTCATGTTCCTCCTTGAAGGCGAGTTTCCTCTTGTTGAAGTGTGGAAGCTGGAAACCTCCGGCAGACAGGTCAGCAATCATCATTTCTATGAAAAGGCGGGCTTCACACGAACGTATGAGTCAGAGTCGGAATTCGGTTACGAGAAACGCAGGAAGGCGGTCAGTTCCACCACATCGGATAAAATAGAAACCAAGCAGATTGAGATGGTTCAATCCAGAATTGTGAAGCAGAACCTTTCGCATGCGGAGTTTGAGGAATGCTCCATGCAGGAGATCGATTATTATGGCATCCATATGGAGCATTGCCGGTACAGTAACAGCAGCTTGCGGGGCAGCCAGTTTACCGATTGCAATATGAGCGATGTCAAATTTACGAATATCAATTTCACCCATGCTCTTCTGGCTGATCTGAGGTTAAGCAATAGTGAGATTGGACTTGTTTCCTTGGACGGCGTCCACTTCCACGATACGAATCTAGGGGCAGAGAGGAATCCTATTCTCTTCGAACGATGTGATTTAAGCGGCAGTCAAATTCGCAGCTGCAATCTTTCGAACGTCAATATTCAACTATGCGAGATGTCGGGGATGCGTATCAATGACATACCGATTGAAGAGCTGTTGACGGCGTACTATAGAAGGGCAGCCAAACGATAGAAGGCTCCGCCCAGATTGCAAATATATGTTAGGGTTTCGCTGCTCCAACCTCTTGCTTGCATCTTCGTTGCTGCATAAATACATATGATTGGACTAGAAAGCGCTATTTCAAGCCAATTACGTGCAAAAGTGCAGCAAAAAAGCAGAGAAGTACCATATACGCTGGGGTTTGGCGATATCTGATGTATTTTTGCAGGTACTCCGTCTGCGCGAAGCTCTATTGGATGCAGGAGATGTACTTTTGCAGGTATGTACGATTGATAGCAGGGATGGTGGAGTTTGCAACTCATTCATATCCATCGGATTTTCTCAACAGCCTGAATATTGCAGGTATATGGGGAGTGGGAGTAGTTTCTTAAGATGGGTGACGTATTCGACGTCATGAGAGTTTTTGTTGGAATCTGCGAGTGAGTCAGTCCCTAATAATGAGCAAAGACGCCGCCAAAGCCACTATGCAAGTGGGATTGGCGGCGTCTTTGCGTATACAAATTCGGATGCGGCAGCCGCATCCTCTTCTCTGAGCGGGCTGTGTTAACCCTTGGCAACTAGCAGGATGTAGGATACCGCTTCGTTCGTGAGCTTGAGCGTCGTCTTGCCGTCAAAGCCCATGCGGTAGAGGGAGCCGCTGTCCGCTTTATTAATATAGAAGATACCATTGATATCGGCCTCATAGTAGGATATATCCCACAAAACACCCTCCATCTTTTTGAGCGTGGAGTCAGGTCTGACGATATAAGAGCTGTCCTCTGTGAACAATATAGTGGCCTGCACTTGGCCATTCTTCATCAGGTTGCTGACACTGACTACGTCCTTAACAGGGAGTGTCTTCGTGCCCGTTACTTTATTGTTGGCAACTGTGCTGACAAAGGCTTTGCCCGCGTCATTGAGATAGACGTATTTATTTTTATCCACGGCAGCAATGTCGGTCACACTGCTCTTGCTCAAATCGATTCTTGCACCGCTCTTCTGGATCAGAACGCCCTTGCCCTTCGTATAGTCGAAGTTATGCTCGGCATCGAGAAGAATGCCTTTGTTGTATAGAAAACTGCCATCGCCCGCCCATGAGCCGGAATCTACCGCATTGGCTTCGATCGGACTTTTGGCATTGACCGCTGTAGCCTTGCCGCCCTTCTTCGGAAGCGTGTAGAGCACCATGCAGTTGGTGGAGTAGCTTTGTTCCTCCGGTTTGGTATTGATCATGAGAGTAAGATGCGTACTGTCGGTGCGCGCGTAGTAAATATCTTCAATTGCGCCTGCTGCTATCCACTGCAGCTCTCCGCGTCCGTCAGCGGATCTCGAAGCAACCCATGTTGCACGGCCGTTGCGAATAGCGTTGTAGTAGACCCTTCCTTCCACAATTTTGAAGCCTGGAAATTCGGTGTCTGCCTTATCTACGACCAGCTTGGCTTCCTTGTAGCTTTTGGCGGTAGAGGGAGCGCGGTAGAGATTGCCCTTATCATTCATGAAATAAATATAATCGCCATGTGTTTCATAATACACGATTGTCATATCGCCACTGAAGGCAGACTCGCTCGGGCTCTCGTCTGTCGTCGATAAACGCAGCAGAGCTGAGGAGTTATTGTCGCTTTGGTAGTAGATGGAGCTTCCGGCAGCCTTGAGATCATAGCCGTCGAAATCCGCTTGGATTTTTTTCGCAGGCGACCCGTCAGTCCGAATACGATACAAGTCATCATTATGGAGATAATAGACGACAGCAACTTCCTTGGCATTGGCTGCTGCCCCTTCAACCTGATAGCCTTCCGCTCCTACTCCGGTCAATACAAGCGCAAGAATGAATAGCGATACTACGATTCGTTTCATAGAGGCTTGGATGATGTTCATTGAGAAATTCCCTTCTATATTGGATGATATTCAATACCATACAATATATCGGAAAATTTAGGAATACAATTAGATGCGATTTTATATGAATAATTGCCCTGCCGCTCGTGCCTGCAATCGCGGAAGCTCTACGATTTTACTCGTTTCAGTCGAATGAAGGCAACTGTAAAGGTCATGAGAATCGGTACACTGACAATTAAACTTAGCGCGCCTGCTGTTATGAGGATGTTCTCCAGAAGGGTGGTCTCTCCGGCAGATTGGAGCAAGGCGTACAGAGCAAACATGATCAATGTGAAGAGGGGAGCAGCAAGGAACGGCTTCATCAGCCTTACCAGATGCGCGTATTTCTCCACCTTCGTGTCGGTATCAGTGTATATCGGCTTAGTGCCAACGGGTGCGGAGAAAATATGGATGCGTTCCTCTGAACATATATGTGTCCAGCCGCTGGCTTCGAATATGTCGCAATAATCTGCCCGATCGCTATCGCTTACTTTGTTGTAATCTACGGCATATGTTAATTGCTGAGGCTCGCTCCTTCGCACATAATAGCCTAGAAAAGCAAAGGATTCGAGAATCCAGCCCTCGGCAGCGAGCCGGCTTAATTTGTTCATGTCCCGTTGTTCTGAGAAGGCAAGTCCGCCTGATAGAATGAATCGTCTGTTGTTAACCATGATATCCTTCCTCCTTCGCTGATTGCAGCGCTTGATGGCCGTGATCGGCCATTGTGCGTCTGCGTTCCATTTCTTTGTCCACTATGCGCTTGCCGATAGCTGTAATGCTGTACGTCTTGCGCCGGTCATTGTCTTCCTTGTCCGCCAGCACGATATACTGGTTATCCTGGAGCTTCTTGATCAAGGTATAGGCTGTCGCTGGACCGATTACAACCTCGCCCTCGGTCAGCTTCTCGATATAGCTCATAATGCCATAGCCATGTCTGGGGACGAGCAGGGACAGCAGTATATAATAGGCTGCGTCTGTAAGCTGTTCGGAATCGAACGTATTGTTTCTGGACAAGCGCGATCACCCCCAATTGGTATATCCATTCTTGTTATATCCGAAATAGATATATCTATAATGGATATATTACAGCGAAGTAATTCCCGTTGTCAATATGGTTCTAGAGTTGGACTGTCGAGATTAATTTTAATTCACAGTTGACGGGTAGGAATAGTTGGTATATGATGTTGATATTAGTAAAAAAAAGAAGACCTGCCGGTCTACCGGAGGTTTCCTGACCAGTACCTTCACGATGGAGGATTGGATCCAAGGAAACCTCCTTCTTTATTTTGCACACATATTATTAGGGGGACACATTCATGGGAACAAGAAAAGCAGGCAAAAGCATAACGGTAATATCCGTTGTTATATTAAGCATCGTATTGGTGCTGTCGGCTTGCTCGTCGAAGAATGGCAATAACGAATCTGCTGGGGGCTCATCATCAGCGCAGGGCAACACGAGCGGGGCGGGTGCGGACAATGCAAAATCGCCGGAATCCGGGAAAGCTGCGGAGGAGGAGCCGAAAGAGAGCAAGGAGCTTCGTTTCGGCTATCAGAAGTACGGTACGGTTAACATTTTGAAGGCGCAAGGGCATTTGGACAAAAGGCTGGAGGCGGAGGGCTACAAAATAACATGGACCGAATTTCCCGGTGGCCCGCAGCTGCTGGAGGCTCTGAATGTCGGCAGTATTGATGTCGGTCATACGGGGGAAGCACCGCCGATTTTCGCGCAAGCTGCTGGCGCTCCGCTCGTCTACTTGGGTCATGAGCCGGCGAGCCCGGGCAGTGAGGGCATTCTTGTGCCGAAGGATTCGAAGATCGGGTCTGTAGCAGATTTGAAGGGCAAGAAGATCGCTTTGAACAAAGGCTCCAATGTTCATTACTTGCTCGTCAAGGCGCTGGAGCAGGCCGGTGTCGCTTATGAGGATGTCGAAACCGTATTTCTGAAGCCGGGCGATGCCAGAGTTGCATTCGATAATGGCAACGTCGATGCATGGGTGATTTGGGACCCGTTCCTTGCGGCTGCTCAGACCGCGACAGGGGCGAAGCTGCTGCTGGACGGCAAGGACCTCGTGGCCAATCATGAGTTCTATCTGGCATCGCGCTCCTTCGCTGAAGGGAATGGGGCAGCGATCGATTCCGTGCTTGATGAGCTGAACAAAGTCGATGCGTGGGCCAAGGCGAATCAGAAGGAAGTCGCGGCACTATTGTCTCCGCAGCTAAACATCGACATTCCTTCACTGGAGCTGGCCTCCGGCAGGCGTGAATACGGCTTGCTGCCGATTGATGATTCCATTATTAGCGCGCAGCAGCAAATTGCGGACACCTTCTTCAAGCTTGGCCTGATTCCGACGGAAATTCAGGTTAAGGACGCAGTGATCAAATAACGAAACGTTCGGGTGGAGAGAGTGAGGCATACGTCATGAGTAGAAGAGTGAAGTGGAAGCAGAATGGATTCTCGCTGGGGCTGCAGTGGCTCATTCCTGTTTTTATCGTCGTTGTTTGGCAGTGGTTCGGAAGCCTGGGATGGATCTCGAATCGGGTGCTGCCGACGCCGTTGTCAACGCTTGAGGCAGGTGTGAAGCTTATCCGCAATGGCGAGCTGTTCGGATATATCGGCGACAGTACGCGTCGGGCATTGATCGGGTTTGCGATTGGCGGCAGCATTGGATTCGTATTGGGCTTCCTGAATGGGATCGTATCGCTCTCCGAGAAGCTGACGGATACAAGCATTCAGATGATCCGCAATATCCCGCATCTTGCACTTATTCCGCTTGTTATCGCCTGGTTCGGTATCGGTGAGGAGGCCAAAATATTCCTGGTCGCGCTCGGTGTCGCTTTCCCCGTCTATCTGAACACCCATCATGGCATTCGGTCTGTCGATCCCGCTCTGATCGAGATGGGTCGGACGTACGGACTGAAGGGCTTTGCGCTGTTCCGCAGCATTATTCTGCCCGGAGCGCTTCCGGCGATTCTGGTCGGAATCCGCTTCGCGCTGGGTATTATGTGGATTACGCTTATCGTGGCGGAGACGATTTCCTCAGACTCGGGTATTGGTTACATGGCGATGAACGCTCGTGAGTTCATGCAGTTGGACGTTGTCGTTCTCAGCATTCTGCTGTATGCCCTGCTAGGCAAATTATCTGACTGGTTAGCCAAACTGATGGAGAGGAGCTGGCTGAAATGGCATCCCCAATACCGATAAGCGACGATATTGAAGTACCCCGCTCGGAGAGGCCGGGACATGTTCGGCAGAGAGCTGGCGAGGCTACCCAAGCCGTGGAATCGGAAGGGCAGGCAGGTTCAGAAGCTGCGGGATCGGGAGGGACGACAACTTCAGAAGCTAAGAAATCGGATGGAACGTCGGCCTCAGAAGCCGTGGAATCGAAAGTGCAGGCGGCTTCAGAAGGGCTGGCTATTGAGGTTGAAGGGGGGCTCGTGCAATTTGGGCAGCAGACGGTGCTTAGAGGCTTGAGCGTCAGTGTGAAACCGAACCAGTTCCTCGCTATTGTCGGGAGGAGTGGATGCGGCAAGAGCACGCTGCTGCGGCTGATTGCAGGTCTGGAGAAGCCTGCAGAAGGAACAGTAGCATTCGATGGAACAGCGACAACGGGGCTGCGATCTGATGTCCGCATTATGTTCCAGGATGCGCGTTTGCTTCCATGGAAGTCGGTGCTCGACAACGTAAGAATCGGCGCGCCGGGAGGCGACCGGAGCAAGGCGCTGGAAGCGCTGGAGCTGGTGGGGCTTGCAGATCGAGCCAGCGAATGGCCTGCCGTGCTGTCTGGCGGTCAGCGCCAGCGCGTTGCATTGGCCCGGGCGCTGGCCGGCAGTCCGCGGCTGCTGCTCTTCGATGAGCCGTTAGGAGCGCTGGACGCCTTGACCCGTATCGAGATGCAGGAGCTGATCGAGCGGCTATGGCAGGAGCGCCGATTCACCGCAGTCATCGTTACGCATGATGTGAGTGAAGCGGTCGCGCTTGCGGATCGCGTGGTGTTGGTGGAGGATGGCATCATTTCGCTCGATGTCGATATTGCCCTGTCGCGCCCAAGGGATAAAGATACCGGCTTTGCCTATTACGAGAAAGCGATTCTGGATCGTGTCATGACGCGCAGCATGGATGGCACTGCGGCGAAGGATGGCTATTCCATCTGAGACGTCGAAACTTGCAGTGAGGCGGTATGCAGTGTTTGAAACAAGTCGTGGCTACGAGCGGATTAACCGTACAATATAACGGTTATTTCTGGTTCCAAATAAGCGACAATCGCCTATTGGCCTCCCATGAATCTTTTTCGAATTTCTTCAAATTTTTGCTTAGCCTCTATGGAGTTATCTATTTTCAGTACTGAGAAACCAACACTTCTATCTATTGGTTGTGCCCTTTCAATGGAATAGAGTTTATATCTTCTTCTGCTAGGAGGAAAGATTACAAAGGCTTCATAATTCGATGCAGGTTTGAACCCCATCTTTCTTAGCTTAGCTTTAGTGAACAAATTAGAAGGAACCTCTGATATGAAAATTTTCAACAATAGATCCTCCTTACGTTTTTTCATCTTGTTATATTGTTACACAAAGCTACAGTAGATAACATTAGCTGCTCCTTGCTTCAGTTCGAAGTCAAGGAACAGCATCTTGTCCACCTAGAGGAGTTGCTTAATATTATTTTACGGTCACACTAGCTGATTTGACAGGTAGTATATTGTACTGTGCAGATCTACCCACAACTACACCACTGGATTGAAGTCCATCTGACCGTTTAATGTTGCACCATCAACACCAAGCGGCTCATGCGTAAAATAGCCCACACCTATTCATCAGGATGTGGGCTTTGCTATGCTTCAATCAGCTCTTAAATACACGGCAGGTCAGCGGGATTTTATGTGATCACGCTGTAGATCGTCGCGCTCGCCTTCCCCGCGAGGCGTGTTGGCGAACAGCCACAAATCGCTTACGAACAAGAGGCGGACATGAATATTCGTTATTATTTTACAACAATCTATATGCTATAATGGTGGCGTTAACAGGTCGAGGGAGGTTATCCTATGTCCATAAATATGGCTCGGTTACAGCAATTATCCTTTTTTGACAGTATGAATGAAGAAGCTTTGACGGCGATAGCCGACTTATTCGTTACGGAGCAGTTCGATAGAGACCAGTATGTTCTCAGGCAGGGAGAGGACGGCAGCAAGTTTTATATTATTGAGAGCGGCAGCGTGGAGATTAGCCGGCTGCAGGAGGATGGGAATCGGGTGCTTCTGGCTGTGCTCAAGGAAGGCGATCATTTCGGCGAAATTGCCCTTATGAGAAAGACAGCCCGCAACGCAGACGTAACATCTGTGACGCCTTGTACATTCATAACGATCACCCGCGAGAAGTTCCATGCTCTATTGGAACATCAGCCTTATATTAAATCCAAGCTGGAGAAGCTCCTTTCCGAGAGAGCTTGACCATCTCAGGATGCATGCAAGCAGCGCGGGAACAAGAAAGAACCTCCAATGGTCCACTGACAAAGTGGTTCCATCGGAGGTTCTTTGTACATTTCACCGAGACTCGCGAGGCCTGCAGGCCTCGCCTGAGAATTCGTCTATTTGTTGTAGTCTTGCAGCAGTCGTGTGAAAGTGTCCTGGGAGCGTTTGATCTGCTCGACAGGCACACTGTAGGAGAGGCGGAAGAATCCTTTTCTGCCGAAGCCTGATCCCGGAACAATGAGCAGGCGGTAATCCTGCGCTGCTTTGAGACAGAATTCGACATCGTCCTCGATGGGGCTCTTAGGGAAGATGAAGAAGCCGCCGCGAGGCATGACGAAATCATAGCCTGCCGATTGAAGGACCTGTACCATCAGGTCTCTGCGCTCGCGATACTCGTGCTGAGGGACACGCAAGGAATCCATGGCGGCTATCGAGCGCTGCACAAGAAGTGGCGCATTGACGAAGCCGAGCGTCCGGTTGCAGAATACTAGCCCCGCTATAAGCGTTCCAACATCCTCCATGGATGCGTCGATGCCAATGTAGCCGAGTCGTTCACCTGCAAGACCGAGATCCTTGCTGAAGGAGCTGGCCAGAATGGTGCGATGATAAGCAGCAAAAGGATTAGGCGCTTCCGCATCATAGATCAATTGTCCGTAAGGATCATCGCAAAGCAAATAAATGGTGCTGCCGTATTTCTTCTCCGTATCAGCCAGCAGGTCGCCAAGAGCATTCAGAATGTCCTGATCCAGCAGCGACCCCGTCGGATTGTGCGGCGTGTTAATAATGATAGCCCGCGTGCGTGCAGAGAGTGAGCGCTCGATCTCGGCAAGATCCAGCGAGAACTGCTCATCAAGCTGGCAATGAACGACCGCTCCGCCATGATTAGCTACATAATAATCGTATTCGACAAAGTAGGGGGCCGGAATAATGACCTCTTCGCCAGCATTGAGAATACCCTTCAAGATGACGTTCAGCGCCCCGCCTGCACCGACGGTCATGACGACAGTGCCCGCCGTGACCCCGGTCTGGAAACGCTCATTAATAAAGTCGGCTACTTTGGCGCGAGCCTCGGGAAGACCTTGGTTCGGGATATAACGATGCTTGCCGGGCACTTCGGCGGATACGACCGATTGCAGAGCCTCCAGGAAAGCAGCGGGCGGTTCAACAATGGGATTGCCGAGAGAGAAGTCAAAGACGCTCTCTTCCCCATGCAGGCTTCTCAGACGGTTTCCTTCGTCGAACAGCTTGCGTATCCAGCTCCCTTTCTCCAAATGGTCCGCGATATAATTTGAAATTGTATTCATACATTGCCTCCGATGGATTAGCATTATAAACCTGTCTCATAATTGTATCAAATTAATCGCCCTTAGAATATTCCTTGTGCTCTTCAATCTTCGAATAAGTTACCGGCAGCAGCAATGCCTGTCCTATCAGTGAAGAGAGCGGCTGCCACTATCCCTTGCCCTTGTTGGTTGGCGCTATTGAGTGCGAGTATTTCCTTGCTTGTATGTTTGCGCCCGCAATTGGCGTTTTCGAGCAGGCTCTTCATTTTGAATCATCCATTAAACCTACCAGTGTACTATGTTTTGATGCTATAATGGTTTCAACATGAATGAGGGGTATCGGCATAGTCGCCAGTGGCGCTGAATCACATATGAGGAGGAATGGATGATGAGCGAAGCGGAGCTGTTGGAGCAATCCTTCGAGCTTGATTTGGGTGACGGGCTGATTGTGAGAGGCGAGGTTAGAGTGCGCGATGACGGGCGCGTTAAGCCTGCATTAATTGTGTCGCATGGCTTTAAGGGCTTCAAGGACTGGGGGTTCTTCCCCTATGCTGCAAGGTCATTGGCAGCCGGAGGTTATGCGGCAATCACGTTCAACTTCTCGTGCAGCGGCGTGAGGGAGACGGATTTCGATGAGCTGGGCAAGTTCGGGGTGAATACGTATTCGAGAGAACAGGCCGATCTGGCGGCGCTGCTCGCTGCGTTAATGGAGGGCCGTCTCCCGCTGCTGCATCTGGTTGACCAGAGCAGCATCTTCCTGCTGGGGCACAGCCGAGGCGGCGGCAACAGCGTGCTGTTCGCGGCTGAGCATCCTATAATCCGGGGGATTGTCAGCTGGAATGGCATTGGCGATTGCAACCTGTTCGACGAGGCATTCCGGGAGGAGGTTCTCCGCAATGGGATCGGCTATGTAGCCAATGCACGGACGAAGCAGCAGATGCCGATTGAAAGGGTGTTTTTCGACGATCTGGACCGCAATCGCGAGCGCTTCGATATTCCGGCGAGAGCTGCAGCCATCGATACGCCGATCCTGTTTATTCAAGGGGATGGCGATTCCGAGCGCCTGCTTGCGGGCAACCGCCGCTTGCGGGAAGCGGCCCCGAACAAGGCGCATGTTACGCTGGAGGGAGCCAATCATGCCTTTGGCGCTGTCCATCCCTTTGCCGGCACGACCAAGGAGCTGGAGAAGGCTGTCGAGCTGTCTCTTGCATTCTTGAACAACATTCAGGTCCGTATATAGAATGGGCTAAGGCTTTGGCATGTTCGCTGGGGGCCTTGCTCCGCGCTTCAGCTCGCGGATGGAGTAGCCGAAGTCCATCTGCAGATGGGGATAATCACGGAAGCTCTCCCAATCCCCGCCCCATGTGAAGCCCAGCCTCTTGGCAATCTCCACGACTTCCATCCAATCCGAAGCTCCATTCCCGTTCCCATCATATTCCAGGTCCCAGATTGCATCCCCACGCTTGTCAATTAGCGCGAAATCAA
Source organism: Paenibacillus plantiphilus (assembly GCF_927798095.1). Lineage (GTDB taxonomy): Bacteria > Bacillota > Bacilli > Paenibacillales > Paenibacillaceae > Paenibacillus_Z > Paenibacillus_Z plantiphilus. Next base: position 189,792 of record NZ_CAKMMF010000005.1, read on the forward strand.
TCGCCAGCCCGTAATTATGATACGAATCGCCGCCCTCCACCTTCGTGACAATGGAGCCTTCATCGCTCCGTCCTTTTCGATACAGAGCATCCTGCTCCTCCGAGCTGCGGAAGCCGTCCGTAATCAGAATGGTAATCCCCTTGCGCGCGGATTCCTCTGTAAGCTGTGCGCTCTTGGCGGCAACCTCAGGGTGCAGCTCCGTAACAGGTGGAACATCTGCTATAGGCGCATCCATAATCGTGCGTCCGAGAGAGAGCAGGTCTTCCCGGTAAATAACAGCAATCATCAGGAGTGCTGCAATAACCAGCAGTCTCCGCTTCCTTGATCTTTTGCGCGGTGGCGGTGGAGGTGGCGGTGAGGGAATGCCATATTTTCTGTGATCGATAATGTGGTTGTTTGTTCTCATTGTTCCTGCCTTTGTGTATCCTCTATTTTGATTTCCAAGGGAGTCTCTTTTCTGTAGAAGCGTCCTACTGTCAATCCTTCTATTGTAGGCTATATCGCTATCTATGGGAAACAGACGCGAGTTGGATTGCCTGCTGGACTTTGGTCGTGAAATGCTGTCATATGGAGAGAACGGTTATTCATTTTGTGCCGCCAGCCGTGTATGGAATACGGGAAATCGGAAACGCTACGAGTAATGACGGACGAATTGTTGCATGAATGAGGGAAAGTTGATGCAAATTGTCGTTATGTACACAGATTTGACGAACATTTTTGTCGTTTTAAGGGCGATTTCCAGCAGTTTTAGTTTACATTTCATGTAACATCTTTATACTTAATAGAGAGCTATAGAAAATTTAGGAGAAACAAGAGGAGGGCTTTATCTGAGCAAGGTTATTAAAGCAGGCATTGTCGGTTATGGAAATCTGGGTAAAGGTGTGGAGAAAGCAATTGCACAAAACCCCGATATAGAGCTCGTTGCCATATTTACACGGAGAGAGCCAGGACAGATGACCGCTCATGCGGCAGGTGTGAAGTTCGAGCATATCTCGGCGGCAGAGCAGTATAAGGGCATCATCGATGTGATGCTTCTGTGCGGCGGCTCAGCAACGGATCTTCCCGAGCAGACCCCTGTAATCGCCAAAATGTTCAATACAGTAGACAGCTTCGATACCCATGCGAAAATTCCTGAGTTCTACGAGACCGTAAACGCAGCAGCCAAGCAAGGCGGCACGGTGAGCGTCATCTCAACAGGCTGGGACCCGGGCTTATTCTCGCTTAACCGACTGCTGGCTGAAGCGATCCTGCCCGAAGGCACGGATTACACGTTCTGGGGCAAAGGGGTCAGCCAAGGCCATTCTGACGCCATTCGTCGTGTGCCGGGCGTCAAAGCTGGCGTGCAATATACCGTTCCTGTCCAGCAGATGATCGACCGGATTCGCGGTGGAGAGACTCCGGAATTGTCTACGCGCGAGAAGCATCTGCGCGAGTGCTACGTCGTAGCAGAGGCAGGCGCGAACGAAGACGAGATTCGCGAGACGATCGTATCTATGCCGAACTATTTTGCAGATTATGATACAACAGTCACCTTCATTACGGAAGAGGAATTAGCCGCGAATCATAAGGGCATGCCGCATGGCGGATTCGTCATTCGCAGCGGAATTACCGGAGAGGGAACGAAGCAGATTATCGAGTTCGGCTTGAAGCTGGAGAGCAACCCGGAATTCACGGCAAGCGTGCTGATTGCCTATGCGCGGGCAGCGTATAAATTGAGCGCTGAGGGCGTTACAGGAGCCAAAACCGTATTCGATATTCCACTCGGTTACCTGTCGCCGAAATCGCCGGAGGAACTCCGTAAAGAATTGTTATAAAATGTTCAAAATATGCGGACCTTATCACCTGCAAGGGTGATGAGGTCTTTTTTTATGCTCGTATTCCATTTTCTTGGTAATCAGACATCCATAGTGAAATAATTTGATTGACGAATAGACGGTTGTTTGTTTAAAATTTGTAGGAGTAAAATGCAAAGTTTCGGGCAAATAGTACAAACATTTTTTGGCATAAGAAGCATCATGAGTATTAATGAGGCTTAATTCAGATTAAGGAGCGTTGTTGAAATTGATAACATTTATTTCTGAGGAAAATCAAACAGCAGCAGAACAGTACGTGCAATCGGTGTATCAATCCGTTATTAAACGGAATCCGCACGAGAGCGAATTTCATCAAGCAGTGAAGGAAATACTGGACTCCCTTACTCCTGTGTTTGTGAAGCATCCCAAATACATGAAGAGCGGCGTGCTGGAGAGAATCGTTGAGCCTGAGCGTGTCGTTTCCTTCCGTGTGCCTTGGGTAGATGATAATGGCAACGTACATGTTAACCGCGGCTTCCGTGCGCAGTTCAACAGTGCGCTTGGACCTTACAAGGGCGGCATTCGCTTCCATCCTTCTGTTAACGCGAGCATCATTAAATTTCTGGGCTTTGAGCAAATTTTCAAGAACTCCCTGACAGGCCAGCCAATTGGCGGCGGCAAAGGCGGCTCTGACTTCGACCCTAAGGGCAAGTCCGACAATGAAATTATGCGCTTTACCCAAAGCTTCATGACAGAGCTGTACAAATATATCGGACCTGATGCGGATATTCCAGCTGGCGATATCGGCGTAGGCGCAAGAGAAATCGGCTTCATGTTCGGTCAATACAAACGAATCAGAGGCGGTCACGAAGCTGGCGTTCTTACGGGCAAAGGGATCGTATACGGCGGCAGCTTGACGAGAACAGAAGCTACTGGATACGGCTGTGTCTACTTCGTCAATGAAATGCTGAAATTCAAAGGACTTAGCTTCCAGGACAGCACCGTTGTCATCTCGGGCTCCGGCAATGTATCCATCTATGCAATCGAGAAAGCCCAGCAGCTGGGTGCAAAAGTTATTGCATGCAGCGACTCCAATGGCTACATCCACGATCCGAACGGCATCAACCTGGAAACCGTTAAACTTCTGAAGGAAGTTGAGCGTCAACGCATCAGTGAATATGTGAAACATCACCCACAAGCCACTTATACAGAAGGCTGCCAAAATATTTGGTCCATCCCCTGCGACATCGCTCTTCCATGTGCAACCCAAAACGAAATCGATGAAGAATCGGCGAAAACTCTGGTCGCTAATGGTGTGAAAGCGATTGGTGAAGGAGCTAATATGCCATCCACGCTGGAGGCAATTGAAGTATTCCTGAACAACGAAGTTCTGTTTGGACCTGCTAAAGCAGCGAATGCTGGCGGTGTTGCCGTATCCGCGCTGGAGATGGCTCAGAACAGCATGAGATTGTCGTGGACCTTCGAGGAAGTGGACGCGAAGCTGCACAGCATTATGAAGAATATCTATGAGAGCAGCGTATTGGCGGCTGAAGAATATGGCTATTCCGGCAACCTTGTTGTTGGTGCGAATATTGCCGGCTTCATTAAAGTGGCAGACGCTATGATGCTTCAAGGCATCGTATAATACAATATTCAAAAGGACAATTCCGTTCTCATTTCGCAAGAAGGAAGCCCAACCTTGGCAAGACAAAGGGGGGGGCTTCCTTTTGTATGTATGGAATCAAGAGGATCTGCACCAATTGTACTCCGCTTATTTGGAATCGGAAGGCTTCACAGGTGTTGAGGATAAGTTAGTTGCCGAAAATAGGAGCCACAGCCATGTTTTAATTACGTGGGAAGAGAAGCAATAACGCAGATGAATGAACTGTTGTGAGCTATAAATAGGATTGTTCTGGAGTATGATCAAAAAAAATCAACCTTTGGCCCGTGGTTCCAGCTCCTTTATTGCGGTATATTAGAAACGTTCATAGTTCGAAATATCTATATCCGAATAAGGGAGGCTGAAGAAACCGATGTTGAAGACCAGAATCAACAACCTGGCGCGGTTCACGATTGTTATTGGACTACTACTATTAATGAGCGCATGCGGGCAATCGGCTACCATTAAGACCAATGACGGCAACATTGAAGTGAGCAGCAGCGGCAATGAAGTGAAGCTGACGACAGATAAAGGCGCTTCGACCGTTATGTCAGAGGGAGACGATGGCTCGGTAAGTATGGAGACGACAGACGAGAATGGCAAGTCGCAATCCACCCAGTTCTCGGAGAGCAAGGAGCTTCCGAAGGATTTCCCGGAGAGTGTCCCGCTGCCGGATGGCGCTAATGTGACCGGTTCGATCAAGAACATTGTCGATGGGGCGGAATCATTCATCATTACGTTTGATGTGGAAATGACGTCTGATGAATTGCACAAGCTGTATGCGGATTATTTGAAGAAGGAAGGCTTCACGGATGTATTCGATATGGCCCAGAGTGATGTATTGATGCTGTCAGGCAAGCTTGACAGCACCTCGTTCTCAATAACAGCATCGCAGAACACAGAGGATAACAGCCGTTTCGATGCTGTTTTAACGTGGACAGAAGAAGCGGGGAAATAGGCGACAGCAGCTGCAGCAGTGACACCGATAGAAACCAAAAAAGACCGTCAGGATGGAAACTTTCCCTGACGGTTTTCTGCATGCACTAGTATTGGAGGAGGGCTGCTTTTATTTTGACCACTGCTTTCTTAATAGAAGTCGGTTGCAGCTTGCAGACACCCGGACGATGTAGATCGGCAGGGAAAAAGATCGCGTACATGCCCGGCTTCAGCAGCAGGTCGATCTCATCCTCAGTATCCTCGTATAAAGCGTAGTCGCTGCTTGCCAGCTCATCCTGAGCGATGACATGCCAATCCGCCAGCCTCGCGTAGCCGATCTGCTCCTCCTCGCCGCTGATCAAATATTGAATATCGATATATTGAAGATGAGCTTCCAGCTTCTTGGCCGACTTTGGCGCTGTGTCGAACTGTTGAATCAGCACGAACATGTCCTCGCCATCCAGCTCGTATTTACCCGGGGCTGCTCCCGCAAGATCCATCTTGTATAAATGATGAAGTGCCCGCTGCAGAACGGGGTGCAGAACGGTGTTTTCTTGTCCGATCGTTGTTGTAAGATCGCCGTGTATCATAACATCCACTCCATTGTTAGCCTATAGGTTTGACTGCCGACACACTAGCGCTCCATCACCGCGCGATGGGAGCTGCGCATCGTTCATGTGGGCAAACGGTGGTGCTGCCTTTATCTTTACCAGGAGGTTAATCCGCCATCGATGACAAGGTTATGTCCGACTGTATAGTCAGAGGCTGAAGAGGCCAAATAAGCAATGGAGCCCTTCAAATCTATGCGATCCCGGCCCATTCGCCCGAGCGGCACGAGACGCGTATAATTCTCTACGAATTTATCCGGCTGTTCCCGATAGAAGCCGCCCGGGGAGATGGCATTCACATAGATGCCGAATGGGGCAAGCGAAACGCCGATTCCTTTGGTCAGATTGATGACGCCGGCTTTGCTGGCCAAATAATCGGGCACGGTGGGCGACAGCCCTGATCCGGGATAGATTCTCAGGTCGCGGCCGACGATTCCGTCGATAGACGCCATATTGATGATTTTACCGCTTCTGGCTCCCTTCATATGAGGGGCAACTGTTCGGCAGCCAAGGAAGACGCTCGTTAAGTTGGCGTCCATCGTATATTTCCAGTCCTCCAGCAATCTGGTTTCCAGAAACTCAAAGGATGGATCGTCCTCGACAGTCTCGGGAATGACCGAAACTTTGCGTCCGCCTGCATTATTGATCAGAATATCGATCCTGCCATACTTAGCAACAATATCCTCCACGACCGCCTTCCAGCTAGCCTCGTCAGTCACTTCAAGTGCCGCTCCTGCAACCTCGGCGCCCGTCTCCTGAGCAAGCTGGGCTGCCGTTCGGGCGGCAGCCTCCTGCTCTCTGCGGGTGATAACGACGATTGCGCCAAGCTCTGCCAATGTTTCTGCAGCATCGTAGCCCAGATTATTGCCGCCTGTGACCAGAGCGACTTTGCCGGTTAGATCGAATAGCTGCTGTACCTTCACTTTAGCTGTCATGCTGATCAACCATCCTCCCTATATTTACTTGACATTCAAAAAGGAAAAACGTTTGGCGACCTCGTAAATGTCAGCGCGCTGTGCATCGGTCAATTGCTGAATCGGCTTGCGAGGACTTCCAACCTCGAAGCCCTGCAGCCGCAGAATTTCCCGCTCGAACGCGATGAAATCATAGCGCAGCAGCTCCCGAATGACGCGGTTCACTTCATATTGAATGGTCCGTGCTTCCTCAAGCTTGCCTGCATGGAACAAGCGGTACAGCTCAGTGAAGGGAGCTGTCATGATGTTGTAGGTTGAACCGATTGCCCCGCATGCGCCCATCGTAAGTCCAGCGAGACAGATTTCGTCGGGACCATTGAATACGAGGAAGTCCTCACCGCAGCTGTCCATGATTTGCTGCATCTCGAAGACGTTGGTGGAGGTGAATTTCAAACCGATAATGCCGTCGACCTGCGACAGCTCCTTGTAGAAGTCTACCGATGCATTCGAGCCGGTCAGGCCCGGAATATGATACGCGATCAAAGGGATGTCAGCGGCTTCTACAATGTCGATGTAGTGGCGCATGACCTGTTCAGGTCCGTGCTTATAATAGAAAGGAGTGACCGCAGATACGGCAGCTGCACCAGCCGTGTGGGCATGGCGGGTTAATTGCACGGCGGTAGCCGTATCCATTGCGCCGACATGAGCGATGACAGGCACTTCATTCTTCACTTCATCGATGACGATCTCAAGCAGCTGCTGGCGCTCCTCCGTTGATTGGAGGAAGCCTTCACCGGTGCTGCCGCTCAGGTAGAAGCCTGCAGCGCCCTGCGAGATCAGATGACGAACGAGCTGCCGTGTAACGGAATCGCTGATTCCGCCGTCAGCTCCGTAAGGAGTAATAAGAGCAGGGATAATACCTTTGAATTGCTCGTAGTTGGAAGTTGTCTTGGTCACAAGTATAGTCTCCTGTCATAGTGGAATAGCAAGCAAATAGCTCTGTAGATGCTGATCTAGACTGTTTAGAGGGCTCAAATGGACATTCTCAGCGAACGAACGGTATCTGCCCTCGTTTCTCAGCGATGGACTGCATCAGACGACCGCCGAGAATAATAAACCGAACCGAAAAGCGAGTACCTCGCGCCGCGCCCCACTTTTTCGTGCTGTAACACGCTATTTCCTTGTCTTACGGCTAAAGGCGAAGAGGATGCAGCGACAACTAGCCATCTGTAAGAGGTTTTATCAGTCTTACAACGCGCCGCACCCCGCTTTTTCGTGCTGTAACACGCTATTTCCGTCTTACGGCTAGAGGTGAAGAGGATGCAGCGACAACTAGCCATCTGTAAGAGGTTTTATCAGTCTTACAGCGCGCCGCGTCCCGCTTTTTCGTGCTGTAACACGCTATTTCCGTCTTACGGCTAAAGGAGAAGAGGATGCAGCGACATCTAGCCATCTGTAAGAGGTTTTATCAGTCTTACAGCGTGTCGCGCCTCTCTTTTCCGTGCTGTAACGCGGCAGGCAATCGGCAACATTGGCTAGCCTTTAATGCCGCCGGCTGTCAGACCTTCAATAAGCAGCTTCTGAATGAAGGCGAATATGATGACGATCGGAAGGATGACGATGACGCCGCTGGCGAGAATGCCGCCCCAGTTCGCCGCACCCATACTTTCCATCACCTCGGCAATGCCGACCTGTACGGTTTTGGCCGCCAGAGAGTTGGTCAGGATCAGGGAGTATTGATAGTCGTTCCAACCGAGAATGAACGAATACAGGCTGATGGATACGAGGCCGGGAAGAGCCATCGGAACCATGATCTTGAACAGCGTCTTCAGCTTGGTGGAGCCATCCATATAGGCGGCCTCTTCAAGCTCCTTCGGAACGGTTTTGAAGAATCCGCTCATTATCCAGACACCGACCGGAATGGTCATTGTATTGTAGATAAGAACGAGCACGGTCTTCGTATTGAGCAGGGAGAAGGTGGAGGCCAGCTCGTACCATGGAATCATGATCAAGGGACCTTGAATCATCTGGGCCAATACGAACAAGATAATGACAAGCTTGATGCCCGGCACTTGGAAGCGCGCAAGGCCGTAGCCGCTCAGACAAGCGATCAGGCCCGTGCATAAAGCGGTAAGCGTACAGACGATAATGGAGTTGGTAAGCAGTTTGCCGATATTCATTCCCTGCTCGCCCAGCGCCCAGGTATAATGCTCCAGTGTGAAATTTTCAATCCACCACGAAGGCGTTGAGGCAAACATTTCCTCCGTGCTCTTGAAGGTTGTATCGACCAACCAGAGGAACGGGAAGAGTGTGCACACCATCAGAACTAGCAGACTCATATATTTGAGTGTGCGATACGAAAGTGTCTCCTTCATAACATCACCCTTCTAATCATTTTCCTTGCCGAATAGTTTCGCATAGATGCCTACAATGAGAAGGACGAATACCATCGATAGCGTCGCGATAGCCGAGCCTTTGCCAAGATCGTAATAAACGAACGCATTCGTATATACATAAGTCGGCAGGATACTGGTTTCAAAGCCTGGTCCGCCATTGGTGAGTGCCCATATCATTTCGAACTTCGTCCAAGAGGATACGATAGCGACCATTCCTGTTACGTACATGATCGGCTTCAGCAGCGGCAGTGTAATTCTGGTGAATCGCTGCCAGGCTGTCGCGCCGTCCACTTGAGCGGCTTCCATCATTTCCTTCGAAATGCCGGTCAACCCTGACAGCAGCATCAGTGCAATGTAAGGGAAGCCCTTCCATACGGAAGTGAGCAGAAGAGCAGGCCAGACCCAGAAGTCGTCTCCAAGCCATACGATATTTTCCTGAATAATGTTCAATGCGCTAAGGTAGTAATTGGCTAATCCGTTATGTCCGTCATAGATCCATTTCCATACAATTCCGATAATGACCACAGGCGCAACCCATGGCACCATCATCAGTCCGCGCCACAGTCCGCGGGAACGCAGCTTGGCGCTCAAGATAAGAGCGGCTGGAATAGCGACCGCGAATTGGAACAACGTTGAACCAAGCACCCAGACGACACTGTTCCACATAATCTTCCAGAACTTATCGTCCTCGGTAATGAGAAATTTGTAGTTGTCGAGTCCGATGAAGGACATACCCTTATTCGCAATCAGGGAATAATCATACAAACTGAGCCGAATCGTCTCGAACAACGGGTAGAACTGGAATGCGACCAAATAAATAACTGCGGGGGCAAGCAGCAGATAGCCGAAGCCGTGTAATCTAATAAATTTACGGGTCATGATGTTCACTCTCCTCACCCAGACAGCTTACATTGAGATAGAAAAGGGGACTCATGATTATAGGAGCCGTCTGAGTCCCCGGGTTAACTAACAACCTGCTTATTTGGCGTACTTCGCTTTAACTTGATCGACACCTTTAATAATAGCGGCATAGGTTTCTTCTGGATCAGACTTGCCAGTCAGCATCTTCACCATGTTCTCCTGAACAATCGTCTCCATTTCCGGCTGGCCGACAATCTTGTCCATCGGCACACCGGAGCTTGCAACGAGTCCCATGAAATCCTCGATAATGCGCTTGTGTCCGTCGATCGCTTTCGGGTATACGCTCTCAGCCTTCTTGATGACATCCTCCAGGCTTGTTTCCTTCTTGGCGGTAATGTTGAGGATGGCGGCTTGCGTGCTGTTGAATTCAGGCGACAATAGCTCTTGCACCAATCTCCACGCGACTTCCTTGTTCTTGCTGCCCTTGTAGATACCGAAGCCGGAGTTGGCGACAGGCGTCTGAATCTTCGTGCCTGATGGTCCCTTCGGATACGGAATCGCACGGGAAACATTGATGATTTCCGGATTGATGCTGTACACATTGGAGGAGAAGAACGTTCCTGCTGGAATCATCCCAACCTCGCCGTTGCTGTAAGCTCTGAACATTTCAGGATAACCCCAGGTTAGATGCGCTTTAGGCTGGTAAGCCTCCAAATTTTTGAAGTGCGTAAGCAGCTCAATGTATTTGGATTTGCTCCCTTCCGAGGTGTCGGAGATCAATACATCGTTGCTGTAGCCTGCTGTGAAAGGCACGCGGAAAGCAAATCGCGCCACGCCCAGCGGATAACCGAAGCCATATTTGCCGTCCTTGGTCATCAATTGAGCGGCTTTCTCTACATCAGCCCATGTTTGCAGTTCTTCAAGCTTCATGCCCACATCATTGAGCATCTTCTCATTGACCATCAGGTTGAATGCGTTTGCAGTTGCTGGAACCGCATAGATGCCGTTGTCTACCGTCGAATAATCCAGCGTTCCGGGAAGGAAATCGTCCTTCTTCACCGTGGAATCCGCCCGTTCCATGAACGGAGCCAGATCTTCAAGGCCATCCATCTGAACGAAATTCGTAACGTCCTGCGTCGTTGCAATATCCGGGACATCGCCCGTGTTGATCATAACCGAGATTTTCTTCTCCATGTCTGCCCATGACAGATACATGAATTCGATATTTACATTGGGGTATTTCTCTTTCATTGCGTCCTTGAAGGTTTCAGCGAACAGCTTCTCGGATTCAGACGTGCCCGGATAAACGAAGCGAATGTCGGCCTTGACCGTCTTCCAATCGATCTCTTCGCCGGATTTGTTATCCGTCGTGTTGGCCGGGCTCTTGTCGCCAGCATTATTGGCGGCGTTATTGCTGCCGCATGCTGCCAGTACCAAACTGAATACCATGGTCAAGCCAATCAACAGAACCAAGCTTTTTTTATAAGGCTTCATGCTAGTACCCCCTAGTTGATTTTGGTGGAGCGCCTTGCACCTTTATTGTATGTTCTCCGGCAAATGTCCCACAATGAGACAACCTCAAGATATGGTGGACATATTCTAGAACTCGTGAGCTTGTCCGCTTTAACGATTGTATCACCGCTTTGTTTTTGTTACGCTTCTTTTCAATAGAACCTTTGGGGAGGTAGAGAAATGCACCTATTCCGCAAGCTGCAAACGAAGATTTTTCTCTACTTCATTCTCGTCGTGCTTATTCCGCTCATCAGCATCGGGACCTTCTCCTACTTCACATCGACCGATCTGCTGGAGAAGCAGGTCGTTGATCACGGGACTCAGACGATTGGATTGATTGAGAACAATATTAAGCTGATGCTCGACGATGTGCAGGACATCTCATCCTATATTATGAACAATGAGACCTTTCAGAATTTACTGAACCAGCCGAAGCCGGACTCCTACAATCAGGCCCAGCAGACGATGTTCGCCTACTTGTCGAATTTGAAGATTGCCAAGAAATATATTTCCTTCATCATCGTATATGGTGAGAACGGCTTTCTGTTCCGCGATTTCAACGAGTTCTATAGGGAAGTCATTCCCTATGAGCAGTTGAAGGATACGCCGACCTATATCTCGACTGCGGCCAAAGAGGGCGAAGCCAACTGGATGTTCTCCAGTGATCCGCTCTTCCCTTACTTGCAGCAATATAATGAAACGATGATCGGACGCCGCATTACGAATGTCTATGACCCCGATCAGAAGCTGGGCATGCTGTTCATGGGGATTAGCCGCGATGCTATGCTGGACTCCATTAAGGATATTAGAATCAATAGCTCCACACATCTTCTTTTAATTGATGATAACTATAATCTTGTCGCCAGCAATCAGAGCAATCGGGATGTTCAATATTATCGGGAAGGGGATCTGGCGTTCAAAAAAGGGCTGCTGGGGCTGGACGAAACGTCGCTGCTTCATGTGAATGGAACCGATTATTACGTCTCGACCGCCAAGGTGGAGCCTTACGATTGGAATGTCGTGAGTCTTACGCCTGTGAAGGAAATCCGTGTTCAGCATCAGGTTCTGCTGCGGTTCACATTGATCGCATCGGTGTCCCTCCTGCTCATTGTAGGCTTGATCTCCATGTTCCTGTCGCGCAGCATCACATCGCCGATCCAGAAGCTGCTGCGTTCGATGAACAACTTCAAGCGGGGCGACTTCAATCAGAAGGTTCCTGTAGAGTCCAAGGATGAGGTCGGGCTGCTGACGCAAAAATATAACGGGATGGTCGCGGATTTGAACGAGCTGATCCAGAAGGTGTATATTAGCCAGACGAATCAGAAGATGATTGAGCTCAAGACGCTGCAGGCGCAGATCGAGCCTCATTTTCTCTATAATACGCTGGATTATATTTTCCTCAATTCCAAGATCAATGGGGATAACGATACCGCCGAGGTCGTTCGGTCGCTAAGTGAGCTGTTCCGGATATCGCTCAATCGAGGCAATGATTACTACAAGCTGGAAAATGAGATTAACCAGATCAAAGCCTATGTGCGTATTCAGCATGCCCGCTTTCCAGACCGCTTCCGGGTAGAGTATGACATTGATCCTGCAGTTGAGCCGTATTTGACGACCAAATTGCTGCTGCAGCCGATCGTGGAGAATGCGATCATTCATGCCTTTGATCATAGAAGCGGGCAGGAGGGCGTTCTTCGCATTACTGGCAAGAAGACAGAGGAGCATATTGTGTTCACTGTGACGGACAACGGCAGAGGGATGACGGCGGAGCAGATCGCCGGGCTGCTGGTCGTATCGCCGCAGGGCAGCGGCGGCTACGGGATCAAGAATGTCAATGAACGGCTGACGATGCTGTTCGGTGAGGAATACAGGCTGCGAATTGCAAGCATCCCGGGCAAGGGGACGGAGGTTACCGTCTTCCTGCCGATTATCCAATATGAAGAAGAATGGGTGAGGCTGTATGAAAGTCATGGTCATCGATGATGAACCCATCGTGCGCAAAGGATTGCAGAAGCTGATCGCTTGGGAGCAATATGGTTTTCAGTGGCTTGGGACGGCCGAGAATGGCGAGGAAGCACTGGAGCTTATTGAGGCGAAGCATCCTGATCTCATCATAGTGGATTGCAAGATGCCTTATATGGACGGCTTGCAGCTGCTTAGTGAAGTGAATGAGCGCGGCATTCCGCTCAAGTCCATCATTCTCAGCGGCTATGACGAGTTTATGTATGCCCAGCAAGCTCTGCAATTGGGCGCTTCCGATTACTTGCTGAAGCCGCCTGATTTGGAGCGGTTTCTGGAGGTAATTCTGCGGGTCAAAGGGGAGTGGGAGGCTGAGAATCGGCTGAAGCAGCAGCTCAAGGACAATCATCCTGTTATGGTCGAGCGTTTCCTGCTGAGCTTAATGGATGGGGTCAGACAAAGCGCGGAGAGCTTTCGGGAGAAGATTGACTATTTGAAGCTGCCGATTGATTCAGGGCCCTTCCGCATGTGCAGGCTGGAGATCGAGGATGAGACGGGACAGCTGGACCGTTATACGATAGAGGATCAGCAGCTCATCGGGTTTGCGGTCGTGAACATCATTGGCGAAACATTCCAGGAATGGCCGTCCAAGGTGTTCTTCCAGGAGGGGAACCGCCGTTTTATTATACTGTTCAACATGGAGGGTGACGAGCAGGTTCCGATGCTCCACCAGCTGTTGATGAAGCTGATCGATAATTTGAAGGCGACCTTGAAGCTTGCGTCGACAATCGGTGTGTCGCGGCATTTCGCCAGCGTTATCAATGAATGCAAGCCAGCGTATGAGGCTGCTAATATTGCGCTGCAATACAAGTATTATACAGGCGCGAATAAAGTGATCTTCCTCGATGACATGGAGGAGGAGCAAGAGGGTGTCGTTGCTGCCCCTAAGGAAAGAGCGCTGCTGCATGAAGAGGAGCTGCTCATGTCCATCCGGGTATGCAATGAGAGCGGGCTGGATTGCTGGATAGCATCGTTTATCCTGCTGCTGAAGGAGCAAGGCTATTCCAGCCATGAGACGAAGACGTTAAGCCTCCAGCAGATGATTGCGGTCACGCATACGATGATCGAGATGCATCCGCAGCTACAGCTGGACGAGCTGTTGACGGCGGGAGACATTGAGCAGATTTTCCAGGCGCATACATTGGATGAATTGGCACAGCTGCTGCGCCAGTTTCTGTTCAAGCTGCTGACACTTACGCAGAACCTGCGCAAATCCGGCAAGAATGCGGTTATTGAACGGGCGAAGGCATTCATTCAGACCCAATATGGAAGCAATATTACGCTGGAGACGATTGCAGCAGAGGTATTCCTGTCGCCCGTCTATCTCAGCTTCCTGTTCAAGCAGGTCGAAGCGATGAATATTACCGATTATATTGCCAATATTCGTATCGAGAATGCCAAGCGCCTGCTCAAGACGACTAGCAGCAAAACCTACGAGATCGCCAATTTGGTGGGCTATCAGGATGACAAATATTTCAGTCGGATATTCAAGAAGAAGGTAGGGATCACACCTACAGAATACCGTAATCAAATGTAGATCGGCTGATGGATGGCGCGGCGGATTATTAGCCGAAGGCCTGGATGAGCTGGATATCATGACTTTCGGCATCAGTGGCTGCGAACCGCAGCAGCCGCTCGCCCTCCTCCTGCAATGCGACACGATCCTGCCGAGCGAGCGGCTCGAACAATTCAATTGTCAGGACAGCAGCACTTCGCTGGCGCTCGATCTTCCAAATGCCGCGGACGTAGCCGTCGATGAGAACGGCTGCCCGAATAATGCCGTTTCTGGTGAATACCCGGGGGCGGTAATGATCTGCCATAATGCGGGTCCGATCCCCGTAAGACAGGAGCATATTGTCGAATTCGCCGAGGAAGCGGGGAGGAGCAGGAATGTCAGGGTCCGGCAGCGGAGCATCCGGCAAATCCAGCAGCTCATTCTCGTTCTCGTCCTTGAAGGAGCGCAATTGCTGCAGCTGCAGCAAACGGTCCACGGCTTCACGCAGCCGAGTCAGCCCCGACCATACTTGCATATCCTTGACCGTTGCCGGGCCGAATGCGCCGAGATAACGCAAAATCAGCTTATCCACCGTATAGCCGTCCTCAAGCGGCTGGCCGAGCCATGCTTCTGACGAGGTGTGCACGGCCTGACCGCTTACCCCCCACAGCCCACGAGGCGGAACCTGTACCAGCGGCACTTCTGTGCGGACGACTCCGGCGAGAGCCTCCGTGCTGCAATTCGTCCACTGCTTCTGAAGAAGCGTGCCCAGCTCGTTGTATGTGCGCGGGTATTCCTCCACCAATGCGCGTCCGGCTTCCGCGATCGCTTGAACATCCAGTCCGGCAAGTTGCTTGCCGTAAGCGCCATTCAGCGCGCGTGTCTGAACTGCATGCAGCAGCGGACGCAGAGAGAGGCAATCGCTGGCAGTAACGAGATGGATCGTAGAACGCATAAGCGCGATGCGAACGGCCTGCCGATCGATGATCAGCTCAGCCAGTTCATCCTGACTGAAGTCTGTTAGCCGGCTCCAGAGAGCGAAATATGGCGGGTTCGGCGTCTGCGACTGTATACCGACAAGCCGCTCTATGAGTTCCAGAGCAGTTAAGCTGGAACGCCGCAGCAGACACTGCCGTTCGAGCAAAGCGCGGTTTAGAGCGCGGGAACGTAGCACCTTTTCGATGGGCAAAGGAATTCCTCCGTCTATATATTTCTTTTCTTCCTCCATTATAGCAGCGCAACCCTGACAATAACGGTCAGTGTTGTAGGCTGATTTAAACATAGAACTACCGGATAGGTGATTAGTTGAACGATTTTTTTATGAACAATTACCATACTGTAGCTCTTTAGACGACGAAACCTGTTGTAGATTTGTAATATTAACCTGACACATTATATTCACTATTTTCATTCGACATCATTCGTTAATAATAATGTTTTTTCTTCGAAAGACATTTTGAAATCCTGTGAGAAAGCGAAGATTATAAAAAAACAGGTCAATCATGGTGGTATCTGACCATAATCGACCTGCTTCGTGTAACTACATTCTTCGTTTTATCTCAGGCCCAAGGTTAGAACTTAGTTAATAATATAAACCTGTCTATCATATTCTATTTGATTATTATCAACGTCTACTTTAAGCTGACCTGATAATACCTTATCCAAGTGCCACCACCATTGAGTTATTGGCTCCGCGCTTTTGTTCCAGATAAAAATTGGTTGTAAATAATCGTGATATTCCTCGGCCCTATCTAGAAGAGCTTTGTCATATTCCTTTAAATTTACTTTATCCTCTTCATCAAGCGCTGAATATGCCTCCCATAGTGAACTTCTAGATGCTAATAAATAATGATATTCAAAAGGACTCAGGACTAATTCGTCTGATATGCCATAACCAAAGTTTCTAATAGTAACTTTAATGTCTGTCATTATTTAAGCACATCCTTTATTTGACCTATATATTTATATCCTTTATCTGGTGCCAGATAACCTTCATATGAAGGTTTGGTTGGAGGGAACGACGTTTCCATAATTCCATCTTTTCCAACCATTACAATCCAATCTTTATCCCCAATAACATAGTATTTTTGAGAGAACCCTTCTTTATAATACTCGTATATCTCATTGTTTGAGTTCCTAACTAAACTCATAATCTTATTATTATAATCTTCTGCTGTCCATGTATCTGGTATATGTCCATACTTCTTTCTCGTTTGAATGTGTTCTTCTAATTTTCCAGGTTTCCATTGTGGCCCATTTTCAAACATATTACTCAGTAAATCCTGAATTACTTTCCTCGTTTCAGCATCAACTTTCCCCGTACCCTCAACCCGCTCACCATTCTCCAATTCCTCATTATGCTCAAGCTTCTCTTCCACCAGCTTGGATTCCTTTGAGCCGATTCGTTCAAATAGCTCTCTCAACTGAGGACCCAGCCTTGCCATGAGCTGAGCGCCTTTTGCCGTGCCGCCTACAACGGTCAGTATCTCTACAACTTTGGCTAAGTCACGACCAAACTGCTGGTTTTCCGAATATTTCCCGTGACCATCCAAAATATATTGATAATTGTTCGATACATTCTCGAATGGCTTAACAAATTCATTCGCCAGCGTCTGCCCGACTACTTCGCCGATCGCTTTTATTGTAATCTTCTTATCGAAAATCGCTTTCCCCAATTCGAATATGCCTGGTATGGTTTCATTATACAAGCGTGAATCAAAAGGGTTCAACGCCAGCACGCCATCGATAATTTCTAGTCCATCCTCCACTAATTGGCTGACAAATCCATCCCCAATCCCAACGACTGTCGCCATTTTGTTCAAATAGCTCGAAGAAATCTCATCCGGCGAATTGGCCCAGTGAATCTTTCTGCCTAAGGAAACATCGGTGTGAGCCATGTACAGCAGCTCGCTGTTGATCTTGCCGTCCACCTCAATGCTCGTATTAAATACGCCCTGATAATAGGAGTTGTTCTTCAGCACATGCTGATACATCCCGACTGCGATGAGAAGCTCCTTATTGTATGAGCCCGTTATACCGCCTTCATAGAAGCCTAATTTCTTCAGATAGCCCTGCATCTTTTCGATATCAGCTTTAGGTACATCCTTGTTGTATTGTGCTATTGTATCACGGAACATCTTGTCCGTACGTAATTGCTTCCAATCGATCTGGAAGAAATTCGGCTCTAGCTTCTTAATATCCAGCGTTGCGCCATGCTCCAATTGATCATAAGCTTCCCAATAGGATTGTAACGCTTTCTCAGAGTCGACCTGCTTGATCGCTTCTTTCATTTCTTTGCGCAATGTCATAACCGCTTGATTGCGTGTATCCATAACAAAGGATGGCAACGCGAATAATCCCTGTTTGCCATTGGTATGCTGATTGAGTGCCTCCAGCATGCTCTTTATTTTGGCCGTTCTCGTATCAATTGTATGCTGATAGTTCTGATAGGGCTGTGCTTGATCATTGGTACTTGCCCGAATGTCCCAGCTCATTTTCTTGTATTCATATAGCTCTTTCATTTGCTTGTCTAACTCATTCGTATTGGTGGGAATTAAATAGTTTCCCATTCCCGCTTTCTTAGCCAGCTCCACATTATGAACTCTTGCAAGCTTGCGATCCTGAACATTCGCTTCCATATGTTCATCGCCTTTATACGTCCACTCCATCATAGAAATGCGAATGGTCTCACTATTGATTGCATCCAGCTTCGTATCGAAAGCTGTACTCAATGTTGTGTATTTACTGTTAGCTGCATTCTTCAAAGAGGCGAGCGCCGCTGTCATTTGACTCGAATTCGCACTGGCAGCGCCCTGCCAAAATTGCTGTTTAGCCAATAGAACGCTTGTATTCATCTTATCAAGCTCAACAATGGCCGTTGCAAGAGGATCAGCTTTGAGATTGTTTTTCGCAATTACTTTTAGCGCTGCGATGTTTCGATCCGGAGACTCCATCCTCTCCATCTGACTCCATTCCGTTTTTTTCAGATGCAGGAGGAAGCCGTCTACCTTAGACTGACTGACAGATGCTGATCGGCTAATAGTAAGCGTCGTTCCTTGAGCCCGGAGCTGCTGAAGATGCTCAATCGTATTGATCGCATTGTCATAATTGCCGTTCTGAAGATGCTCACTGAGCTTATTGCGCGCAGTCAAAAATGTCGTGTTCTTCTCATCTACCTTGGTCTGACCAATAATCCCTTTTACATTGCTATATTGATTCTGCAAGCTCGTAATCGTTTTCTTCAATGCGATGTACCTGTCGGAATTACCCAGGTCAACCTCATTCCAATAGTCTTTCTTCAATCTCATGATCTCGTTATTGACTCTATTCATTGCAATGTCGTGGAAGTCAACAGAAAGCTGTACCCCGCGGAACTGGTTGAAGATCCCTTCCAACTCTTTAAGCACCGCCGTATTATCTATTGACTCGACTGCAGTGGAATTGGCGACATTGGACCAGTATTGCGCCCGCTTGTTCACAATCCCGTTCAATCTGCTGTTCATCCCGTCGATAGTGGGTTGGGACAGCTGAATTAGCCCAGCTTGCAGCGGCGAACCTACGCTATTGCGAATTTGTCTGGCTTCCTCAAGCGCCCTGGCTGCTGCTGCATGACTATTATCCAATGTGAGGCTGCCATACTCCGCGAATTTAGTAAGAATGCTTTTGTTAAGCTGATCTAACTTGTAGCCATCACCTGATAGAGAGCTGCCTGATCCCGAAGCCCGTGTCATCGCTAACTGAGCATTCTCCATTCCTTTGGAATCAAATTTGCTTCTGGCTTCGTAATAATCCTTCTTGGCTTGCAGGAACTGGTTGTTCTGATTATCAAGCTGAGTCAATTCGTTGGTTCTTGTATTTACATATCTGACCGACGCTGCCGCTTTGCCAGCCCGGTCAGCCGCATCCATTCCTGCTTGATCCAGATTAGCTCTCGCCTGCCACCAAGCTTTCTTCGCCTGCAGCAGCTTCTCTTGAGCCTGCAGCTTTGCATTGTATAGAGCCGTTTGCTGATTCTCAAGTGCTATCAGCTTGTCCGTTACCTTAGCTCCCTGTTTCTTCAATCCTTCATAAGCTTGATTCAGCTCATTAGCTTTGGACACATCATCATTTAATTTTGCAGTCCAGAACTGCTGTCTTACTGAGAACAGTCTCTCATTCAATAGGTTCTGAGCTGTGTTCGGATTCGGTGCTGGAGGTGCTGGAGGTGCTTTGGGTATTGATGCTTTTGCCCTTTCCTGCGCTTCGTATTTGGCCCGATACTGGCTCTCCATCTGTCTCATCGAATCCGTGTCCACAGCACCTTTGGCTCGCCACCTGGCACCCTCGGCTTCCGCATTTCTCAAACCGGCTTCATTACCAGCCAGCTTGGCTTCCCACCAATTTCTTTTGGAATTGTATAGATTGTCATTGACGAAGCTCTGCCATCGTTTCTGATTGGATTGATCCAACTGGGCCATCTCATTCGTTTCTTGAGCTCCCTGACTGCGCAATGTAGCACCTAGAGATGCAGCAGTGTTCATGCCTGCCTGATCATCACGAAATCGGGCATCCCACCATTGGCTCTTGGCACTTAATAGCAGTGTGTTCAAAGTGCTCTGAGAAGGTTTGCCATATCCCGAAGAGGAATAGGATGTGGAAGAGGATGATGAGGTTGAAGGAGTCGTCGGACGACTTGGTGTCTGCGTTGCTGGCGGTGTTGGACTTGAACTTGTTGAACCCTCATTCCTGCGGGCAATATTATCCCGTATTGCTGCAACAACTGCACTTACGTTGATAACAGCATTTGTGGACGAGGATGAAGATGATGAGGTTGAAGGAGTCGTCGGACGGCTTGGTGTCTGCGTTGCGGGCGGTATTGGAGTTGAACTTGTTGAGCTCTCATTCCTACGGGCAACATAATCCCGAAATACAGCAGCAACTGCACTTACGTTGATAACAGCATTTGAGGATGAGGATTGACTGCTGGTTGTTGGAGGTGGTGTTGAAGTTTTGCTTGTAGCTGCATTTTCTTTCTCTTTTTTCGCTTGCATGTATTCTTTTAAGAGTGCACCATTAATGGTAGTCACAAATCAAACCCCTTTATATACAAAATGCAATAATGTTGATTCTAAGTCTTTTTGATAAAATATGTCAATAATCGTATTTATTAATTTTTTATCATAATTCATAGACTTAACACCACAAACCATCGCTTAAATTGGCAATTATGATGAGGTGCAATTGTCACTAGCGATACAGGGCCGTTATTTAGTGCCATTTTCCCAATCACGTCCGATGATCGTTTGTCCCGATCTAACCTTTCCCTTACGGATCGAATAAACAGTTTTACGTTTCGTAAATATTCTTTGCTGTCCGTATAATGATCTTTGCAGTCGACTTACATGATTTTCGATTTGAACGAATGAACTGCACCAAATGGATACTCAGCGGCGCATAGATAAAATTCAAGTCGTGCATGCAGTCAGAAAAAGTAAATCCGCAACAATCGCAGCATTTGAAAATCGATTCTTATCGGGCATCTTTATATGGAAAATAATTAGGCGTATGTCCTTCGGAATAATGACAAATAATCTAGGAAAGGGTTGGTTAGCTGGCGATTAATGGAGGGATAGAAGCGATGCCGAACTGGATGGAAGTGGCCCTGCGCACTTTATTGGCCGTTGTGGTGCTGTTCGTTATGACCAAGCTGCTGGGGAAGAGACAGGTTAGCCAGCTGTCGTTGTTCGAGTATATTACAGGAATCACGATAGGAAGTCTGGCAGCATATATATCGCTTGACCTTGATGCAAGATGGTATATGGGAATTGTTTCTCTGGTCGTATGGGTAGCTGTATCAGTAGGCATCGAATTTCTGCAGATGAAGAGCAAGAAGGGGCGCGATTTCATCGATGGCAAGGGAACGGTGCTGGTTAAGAAGGGCAGAGTGCTGGAGGACAACCTGAAGAAGGAACGAATGACCTCGGATGAGCTTCTGGAGCAGCTGCGCAAGAAAAATGTCTTTAAGGTAGCAGATGTCGAATTCGCAATGATGGAGCCGAGCGGCGATATCAATGTGATGCTTACGAAGGAAAACCAGCCGTTAACAGCCAAGCATCTGGGCATAAAGATGGCGTCCGAGGACGTGCCGCAAGCTGTTATCATGGATGGGGTCATTATGGACGAGGCATTGCAGACGGCCGGTTATGATCGGGCTTGGCTGAAGGGCCAATTGGATAGACTTAGGACGACTACGGAGCAAGTGTTTCTCGCTCAGGTGGATTCAAACGGGAAGCTGGACGCAGATTTGTACACCGGCGACACGCAGGCGCAGTTGCAGTCGCAAATGAAGCAGGCTGAGAAGGCCGACTTGTACTCGATGATGACCAAATGCAAAGCCGATCTGGAGCTGCTTGGCAGCCTTGCAGCCAAAAACAAGCGAGAGCAGCAGAAGTATCAGCAATCCGCGAGCAAGCTGCAGGATGTCATCGTAGAAGTGGAATCGCTGCTTCGCAAATAGTGCAGCTATATAATACGGATGGCGGATGGGAACAGAAGTCGCTGCGCAGGCAGAATGATCATACGATCGCTGTTGTTTACAGATTTTCTGATGATAGCGGGCTTCTCCATAATGAAGCTGCAGGAGGCGGGCAGAATGAGCTGCCAGCCTCCCGCAGCTTTATTGTATCTTCATATTGCACGCATTGACACTTTAAGATGCCGTCTGCTAGACTGATGGTCAATATATTGACTAATAAGGAGAGATGTATGGACCAGCTTCAGAGAGAGATTGTCCTCAATGTCTACCGATGCTCCAATCTATTGGAACGAGTGGGCAGAGGGCTGGTGAACGAGGTAGGCTTATGCAGTGTGCAGCAGTGGTTTATTCTTGGGGTGCTGTATCGGCAGGGCGAGCTCTCGCTCAAGGATTTGACTAATAATCTGCTTGTCACTAAGCAGAATATTACAGGGATGGTGCAGCGGCTGAAGCAAGGCGGTTATTTGTCTGCCTGGGAAGATCCAGCGGACAGGCGGATAACCCGTGTCGGCTTGACTGATTTGGGCCGACAGGTATTCGAGGAGCTGTTTCATTCGAGCTCCGCGAGTAATGAGGACACCTTCTCCAGCTTCTCCCGTGAGGAAGTGGAACAGTTGTCGGAATTGATGGCGAAGCTCGTTAATGTATTGCAGCTGCAATCTGAGAGAGAGAAGGAATTAAGAAATGGACAAGAGTAAAACCAATACGACCTGGACGGTCGCTGCTCTGCTGCTTGGTTTGTTCATGGCAGCGCTGGATCAGACGATCGTCTCTACAGCAATGCCGACAATTATCGGAGAGTTTGGAGACTTTGAGATGCTCGTTTGGGTATTCTCTGCGTATATGATAGCCAGTGTTATCGCAACACCGATATTCGGCAAGCTGTCTGATATGTATGGACGCAAAAGATTTTTTGTCATGGGCCTGATCGTCTTCCTCATTGGCTCGATTCTGTGCGGAATGGCAACGAATATGATTGAGCTCATTCTGTTCAGAGCGCTTCAGGGTATTGGCGGCGGAGCCATTATGCCGCTTTGCTTTGCCGTTATATTCGACATCTTCCCGCCGGAGAAGCGCGGCAAGATGAATGGTCTATTCGGTGCTGTGTTCGGCTTGTCCAGCGTATTCGGGCCGCTGGCGGGTGCTTATTTTACAGATCAAATCGATTGGCGCTGGGTATTCTATATCAATGTGCCGCTTGGCATCATCGCGCTCATTCTGCTCGGCCTCCACTATAAGGAGACGGTCAACAAGGTGAAACAGGTGATTGACTGGGCGGGAGTTGCGCTTCTAACAGCGACGATTCTAAGTCTGATGTTTGCACTTGAGCTTGGGGGCAGCGGGAAGTATGCCTGGGGCTCGGTAGAGATTGTTAGCCTCTTTGCCGGCTCCGTCGTGTTCTTGATCCTGTTCCTGCTCGTAGAGCGTAAAGCAGTCAACCCGATTGTGTCGCTGCATTTATTTAAGAACAAAGTGTTCACTGCCAGCCAGGCAGCCAGTTTCTTATACGGAGCTATTATGATTGCCGGAGCTACGTACATTCCGATTTTTGTCCAGGGTGTATACGGGGGCTCGGCAAGCGCGGCAGGACAGACGCTTACACCGATGATGCTCGGCGTTGTTGCCAGCTCCGTCATTGGCGGACGGTTTGTCGGGAAGTTTCTCTTCCGCAATATTATGCTTGTATCCGCGCTTGTGCTTGTCATATCGCTGTCCTTGCTGGGAACCATCAATGTGGATACAGAACGCTGGGTCGTCACTATGTACATGGTATTCGTCGGTCTTGGAATCGGGGTATCCTTCGTCGTCTTCAATATTGCGACGCTTCATGGAATCAGTCCGCAGCATAAGGGAGCTGCTACGTCGATGGTCGTCTTCTTCCGGACAATCGGCTCCGCGCTTGGCGTGACGATATTCGGCGTCATTCAGACCGCTCAGATGAAAAGCAATATAGCCAAGGTTATACCGGATGCACAGCAAGCAGAGGCGCTCTCAGACCCGCAGGCGCTGCTGCAGCCTGCTGTACGGAGCATGTTCGATGCTGAGATGCTGAAGAAGCTGACGGGCGGACTTGCGGATTCTATCGCGTTTATCTTCCAGTGGAGCTTAGTGCTGCCTATATTGGCAGGGCTTCTTGTACTGCTGATGGGACGTGCGAATGTAGGGCAAGAGAAGTCTGCTGAGCCGATTCGCAGCTTTGAATAACGAATAGGAACGAAGGGGGAAGGGGCTGTAGCAGGTATCCGCCTCGCTGCTTTCCTGTAAAAGCAGGGCCATAAAAAAAGTTGGAGAGGAAACGTTGCGTTTTCCTCCAACTTTTTATTTTCGGCGCTTCATCGCCGTGATCGTCTATACGAGGAAGCATCGTTTATCATTCTGGGCGCGTCAATCCTCTTTAGTACTCTCCAAGATGATTCCCCAATCTAGATTATTTTCAAGCACCCTCTTTTCAAAAGCATCAATTCCGTTAGTTGTAATCGCAATTGTAATTTCATCCGAAGAATCGTCCAATGGCTTAACTTCAATAAACCCTTTGTCCAATAGGTAGACAATCGCCCTATGTTGCTCAATATCAGATTGCTGGTAGAACATGCACCTCCAAGATTAGCCCATCCAGTGGGAGTATACCATACCCAATAGATAGGCTATTAGTTGTTTGCTGAATTTATTCAAATGGTTATCCGCCAACCATATATTCTCCATCAAAAGACTTTTGTCCTGAAAATTACATGTACATCACAAAAGAGACTTTTTTACAAAGTTTATATTATAGGAACTTTTATATGTATATAAAGAGGGAAGCTCCTTGTCCTATGCTTATCAATGAAAGGTGTTGATAAGCGGATGTCGGAGACTCTTCTTAAGCTCGTCGGGGCTAAGATTCGTAGCGCCAGAAAGGCAAAAGGGTTATCTCAGGAACAGCTTGGAGAACAGGCAGGATTCCATTTAACTTATATAGGTGGAGTAGAGCGCGGTACTAGAAACATCTCGTTGGCAAACCTTGAACGAATTGCTGTCGCACTTGAGATGAAAGCCCATGAGCTGCTTCAATATCATCAAGAATTTGGGGATTTAAGGAATAGAAATGACGCTCTAAAAGAAGTGATTGATCTGCTCGCTAACCGCGAAGACAGTGAGGTTAGAATGGCAACCCGAATTCTAAATGAGATTTTCCTGGAATACTCCCAAAAACAGAAATAAAGTGGAACTCCTGATCCAGCTTGTTATTCTAATCATCTGCATGTGGTTAATTTTGTCCAATTGCAGTGGGACATATCGCTCGAATCCGCCAAAAATACCCGCATATTCCAATACAGCGAAGTGGTGCATTATAGTCCGCTTCTTTTTTATTTGCTTACACACAAGCCCTACAAACGACTGTTGACTAGTAAATGGAAAATGCTTACTATAAGAAACAAGTATCGGGAATTTTTGAAGATTCCAAATCGAATTCATAATCTAAAGAATCTCCACATTCAACTATGACAAGGAGGGAGCTCATGTTGAATTATCCCTCTTATATTTTTCTGAAAGGGAGTTGATCACGATGAAGTACATGGTAAGCGCACTTTTTTTCACAGTTAGTTTTATGATGTATGCTTTAACTGAAGTCATTGAAGTTGTCGTTCACAAAGCAATTATTGCCTATCTTACAGTCAACCAGGCCGCCTACTCTGAGGATATGTTCCAACTCGATTTTCAAACGATTAAAGTCGTTTTTCTGTGGTTTACAGTTGCATTTGGACTACTGGCTATTTACTCATTTATTGCAGAGGAGAGAAAAATAAATAAAGCCAATAGATAAACGCTATTTGGTACGTCGAGCGACTGGAAGCAGCAGGTATAAGCCTCGTTGCTTTCCTGCAAAAGCAGGGTCATAAAAGTTGGAGCGGAAACGTTACGTTTTCCCTCCAACTTTTTATTTTAGGGGCTTATTGAACAGCCCCTTCGCCGTATTCCAAGCATCTTTATATTTCAATATACTTAGAATATCTATTTTTCATTTCTTTCCCCATGTTCATTGAGCTAAATTCTAATGCATCATGGAAATCTATCCTCGATGCGCTCAAAATTAGTTCTCGGCTCGCAGTATCGTTTTGTTCAAAAAAGTATCTTGGAAGATTGTGAAGAGATCGAATAATATCATGGATTAAATTTTTATGAACGTTGGAGATAAATACCCTTTTGATCTTTAATATGTTTAACAACTCAGAAGTTAGCTCTTCCATTAAATCGACTATTGTTTCATCTTCACTATTTTTACTGTTTTGCAATACATCTATATACGCTTCTTCTTTCAATTTTACGATCAAATCGAAAGATGTCTGATAATATTGTTTCGCTTCTTTAGTCATTTCACACAGTTCTATGTACTGATTTAATATGTTCTTATCTGCTTCCGAAAAACTGACATCTTTCATACGGGAGATCGTATTTTTCCATAATTCAGCTTCTCGTAGTATAAAATTCCTATATCCGTATTTCCAAACCTGACTGTACACCCTTCCTTTTTCAAGAACAAAACCGTTATACAAAATCACTGCATACAATGTGTTTTTTTTTCAAATACGCCCCTCCTTATTCCACTTATTCACTTGAGAGTTTGTTCTTGGAGAAGTACCATTTTTATTTAGTGGTTGTCCACTTATTCCAGTTTTAGCAACGTCTCCTGTAGCCTTTTCTGATATTTCATAACCATGTTGTGGTTTTGTGCTAGCCTTACTATTACCATTAGGGACTTTTCCCGGCCCCTCAGTATCCAATCCATCTCCAGCCTTCGAAGACTTCCCTAAATTAACTTTTGTAGTACTCTCCTCAATTACATCATCCGCTTTATCTCCCCAATTGAAAAGCTTAGGCACTTTTTTTTACATGCTTAAGTGGCGGAATAAAGATACTGAACCCCGACACCAGATAATCGCCAAAAGATATTATAAATGTTTTAGCAGAGTTGCCTATGTCAAATGAACCCTTTCAATAGATGAGACTTACAACGTGACAGTAAGATCAGGGCATATTCCAACTTGAACCATGAGGTAGGAATATGCCTCTTTGCATGCCCAAAATCAAAGGTGGAAGAAAATATTTACAAAGCAGATACATGAAGTTGACGTAAATGCAATCCTAGATTTCATGCCAAGAGTAGGCTCCGTAAAAGGGAAAAACCTGTTAACCAGATGGCGATCATCCAGCGGGCAGCGATGGGTGAGATGCCGGAAGATATTCTCCGAGCAATTGGGAAGAACGGATTAAATGCTTCGAGTGAAACGCTATTAATGACAGCGGCAAAAGGAGGTATAATAAAACCAGGTCTGTGGAAGGGAAGCATTACTGCAAACGATATCTCGCAATTAACCCCCTCGCAGCTGAAAGAAATGGACAAGCTGCTGCAAGCAGGCAAGATCTTGGATGATGCAGAGATCCAGCGGGTCGGGGACACGACAGTCCCGAATCCAATCAAGCCACCGGAGAAACCACCGGTGACTAAGGGGACGGGTAAACTTCCAAATCGTATTTTTGATGAATATGGTAATCCTCTCCCCTATGGCTTTTCTAACGTCAAACAATATAATGATTTTGTTAAAGTCATGAAAGCTGATTTACCAGCGGGAACACAAATTTTATTCCAAGGAAGTTCTGTTTCAGGGAAAAGCTATAAATCTGGTAAAGTTTTTGATGAAGGAAGGGTTAGTGATTTTGACATTGCTTTGGTAAATGATGATTTATTTCTTGAGGCACTGGAGATAGGGAGAAAGGGTGGTTTTAAAATGAAAACAGACTCGAATCGAATAGGACCACTTGATAAAGACCAACTTGCGGAATTAGGATTAAAGAAACTCATAGATAAACTATCGAAGGAAGCTGGAAGGCCTGTTAGCTTTATGCTTTGTGAAAGTGTAGAACAAGCACTTAAAAGACCCAGCTTAATGGTGACGCCATGACAGAAAAATATATAAAGCTTGGAGCAACTATAGATGATATTGACAAAGTAACAAATGACTTGCGTAATTTGTTGCAAATTAATTTTTCAGAACACGAAAGTAGTTACTGGGGTATTTATAATTTGGCGAAGTTATCTGATTCAGAGGAGATTAAATTAGGATTTAACTATGTAGATGATGACTGGAGAGAGGAAGACCATACAGACTGTCCTTTAATACTCGAATTAAATTGCTTACAACAAGCAGAAGAGACGATGAACTTGCTGTGTGATAAACTGTCGTATCTAGTGCCCTTATACATGAAGGAAATTGACTCTGAAATCTCTTCAAAGAAATATATTTTTGAGAAAAGCCAACCAAAGCTTGTGTACGAACATTTTTATAAAAAAAGGAAATAAAAAACTTCTTGAGAATAAAATTAGCATCACAGATATTGTATAGGGTTGGTCTGTCAAGATTTTTGAGTAAATCATTTACAATCCAAACAACAAGATCGTACAATCTAACCAACAAAGCCACAATACGAGCTAGTCGCTCGTGTTTTATTTCATTCTCCGAAATGGATGGTAAACGGCTTGGTGAGATTCAGATTGAGAATAAACCGTCTGCATTTGATGACCTGATGAAGTTCGTCAAGAAGCATACGACAAAAGGCTTGACCCCTGTTTATGGGATGGAAGATATAGGCGGCAACGGCAGAGCCTTAACCGTTCCCTGTCGAGAAGAAGCAAGTTGTTAAGGAAGTCAATTCCGCCTTGTCTTACAGCGAACGAATGAGCCATGCCACGACCGAAAAGAGTGATAGTTGGGATGCGTTCTGCATCGCCAAGGTGCTTTGGTCCTAGAAGAATTGGGGTTTCAGGTGTATTCGGGCTCCAAAGCGGGGCAAGAACCTTACAGTCGGCAAGAGCTTCTCAAGCTTTATCTTTACTGCTATATGAACGGTATCCGATCCTCTCGCAAGATGGAATCCGAGACGAAAAGAAATATTGAACTGATGTGGCTGATTAGTAAGCTCCAGCCAGATCACGGTACTTTATCTGCTTTCATGAAGAGTAACCAATCGGCCATAAAAAAGCTGTTTAAAGAATTCACCTTACTGTTAAAAGGTTTCGGGCTAATTGATGGTCGACTTGTCGCGATTGACGGCACAAAAATAAAGACGAACTGCTCTAAAAAGAAACACTTTAATGACAACATTATCAGTAAGAAGCTGGAGCATATCGATGAAAAAATCGATGCCTATTTGCGCGACTTTTTAACGGAGGACAATCGCCTTAAAAGCAGGACATCACAGAAAAGTTAGAGGTTTATCACGAGAGAATGCACAAGTTGCAGGCAATGAAACAAGAACTCAAGGAAACAGGTGAAATTCAGCTGTGTGTTACTGATCCGGATGCCAAATCGATGAAAAACAACGGGAAGTATGAAGTTTGCTTCAATGTTCAAACTGCAGTGGATAGCAAGTATAAATTGATCGTGGACTGTGATACGGTCAATGATGTCAATGATCAAGGGCAACTGTCCAATATGGCAAAGAGAACAAAGCAAGTTTTCCGTAATCAGAAAATCACAATTCTGGCCGATACAGGATATTACAACTATCTTGAAATCATCGACGTTGTCGACGAAAACACCGAACTCTTAATAAAGCCACAGAAGGGAAAGCATAACAAAGTAGTTAGCGGATTTGATAAAGGGAACTTTGAGTATGATGCCATAAACGATAGATATATTTGCCCGTTGGGTTATGAATTACCTTTCAAATGGAATGGGCGTTACACCTGCGAAGCCTTAGATATTTGCGGACAAAAGGGATGCACATCTGCCAAAGGTGGGAGGTCGGTAACCAGACTTATAGATGAAGAAGTGATTGGACAGATTGCCGAAAATACCCATAGTAAAAGCAATGCATATAAGCAAAGAGCGGCAATCATTGAGCACCCTTTTGGGACGATAAAACGTCACCTGGGATATACATACTTTTTAACGCGAGGATTGGCATCAGTAAGCACTGAGACCAATCTGATTTGTCTTGCCTATAATCTCAAGAGATTGATCAAAATAAAGGGAGTGAAAGAGCTCATATGTCTCTTCAGAGACCGAGCTCCTTCGATTTCTAATATGCACAACTCGACTTAGGGACTTATTGGACAGCCCCATGTCTGGACATTCATGCTTTGCTTGTGAGCGTTGCTGTGTTATGCCGGAGCTTGCAAGCCGCTCCCGCAGCATGTGGTCGGCCGGCTTATGAAGCGGCCGCAGCTGCCCGGGAGGCTTGCCGCTGGAGCAGAATCGCACAGACAATAAGGAGCAGCATAACGAGTGCAATAGCTGCGAATAGCCAGCGAGTGGCATCCGGTCCATGCTGATCCATGAACCATCCTGCCAGCTTGGGCAGAAACGCTCCGCCGATACCGCCGAAGCCGATTAGCAGGCTCGTTGTTTTCTCGGTCATGCCGGGCATCGCGCGGTTGGCAAATACAAGCGCTATGGCGAACATGCCGGACATGGTCAAACCGGCGATTGTAGTCAGGATGAACGTATCTGCTGTTCCGTCCCGCCAACCCATAAGGGCGAACAGCACCGCCGATATGATGCAGGTGAGGAGCAAATAAGCGCCTCCTCCAATACGATCGGCGATTTGCCCTGCCGCCATACGGCCGATGACCATCGCTCCCCAGAACAGGCTGATCGCCAGCGTTGCCGAGGATTCAGTCAATCCGTTGGTCTGTACAAGCAAAGAAGGCAAATAATGAACATAGCTCATCTCTAATCCGACATAGATAGCGAAGAACAGGGCACAGGCGATCAGGACCGCAACGCCGTAGCGCCGATTTACAGGCTTGCCCGCGCTCTGCTTCTCATCTGCGTCTGTATGCGCAAACGGAGCATTCACAATTGACGGCCAGTAAATGATCCACAGCACCAATGCCACGACAGCGAGCAGCCCGACAAAGCCGAATGCCGCTTTCCAATAGCTGATTTTAATCAGCGCAGCGCCAGCGAAAGGCATGATGAGCGCGCCCACGCCGAAAAATATTTCGACGCGGCTCATCGCAGTATTCGCCTTCTTCCCGGCAGCGCCAATAACGAGAGAGCCGATCACAGCCTCCAGCGTTCCCAGGCCGAAGCCTGCGACTGGAGCGATGGCAAGCATGACGCCCCACGGGGGGAGCAGGGTGTAGATCGTCTCCGCTGCGGCGGTTATTCCTAATAAGAGAAGAATAATGAGCTTTTTGTTAAAGCGCCGTATTAGCCAGGGAGTGCTGAATATACCGAGCAATCCGCCGAGGAATTGATGCATGACAAGCTGACCGCCGTCACCGTATTGGACGCCATAGGCATGAACCATAGGCTCCATTACGGCTCCGATTGCAAGCTGTCCAAGTCCCACGACGAAATAGGTTACACATGCCAGAAAAATAAGCCGGGACAAATTGAAATCTCCTTTCACTAATCAATGCACACTTTCTTACCATACCACCGAAAGCGATTTTTGAGTACAGAAACATCCCTTGGAACAGAAACTGAGCCCGATAGGCAATAACTGAAAAAATTGCTTATACCATGAACTGGTCTTAAGTCCAGTATCAGGTGCGTCTGGAGCGGTATTGAATATCCTAGTAAATGGTATATACTTTATGAGGTGAATCATTACATAAATAAAGGGAGATTAAGAGATATGGGTTCAATAATCCGATTCAGTATGAAGAACACAGTAGCGGTTCTGCTTATTATTATCGTTTTAATAGGCGGCGGGCTGTATGCTGCGGGGAATATGAAAATGGAGATGTATCCCGATGTGGACATCCCGTACATGCACGTCAATATTATTTATCCCGGGGCATCGCCAGAGCAATCCATGCGGGATATCGGCGAACCGCTTGAGAAGGCGCTGGCTAATATTGACGGAGTCAACAATATTTACACCTGGGGCAGTCCGAACCGGTTTCAAGCGGTTCTGAAGACAGATATGTCTGCCAGCATGGATGAAGTGGAGCAGGAGGTCCGCGATGCGCTTGCGAAGACGAAGCTTCCGGACACAGCTCAAGAGCCGATGGTTATGCGCGAGAAGATGGACCCGGAGGTCTACGAGATTGCCTTCTCGGGGCCGGATCAGGACCTGCTTCAGCAGTTTATTGAAGAAACGGCAGCTCCGGCTATCCGCTCAGTCGAAGGTGTGGATTCGATCGAAATGAAAGGCGTGCTCGACAAGCGTGTATACATACGAGTGAAGCCAGAAGCTCTGGCCAAGTATCGACTTACACTGGACATGGTACAACAGCTTATTACTGCGAATAATATTTCAGTCCCTATTGGCGACCTGCGCACGGATGAACAAATATTGCCGCTGCGTATTAGCGAGACGCTGCAGTCTATCGATGATATTCAGAACATTCGAATACCCGTGAGGCCTTCCGCTGGACAGGAGGGTAATGCCGGATCGCTGAAGCTCGGTGATATTGCGGATGTTGTTCATGAATCTGTCAATAAGAGTGTTACCCGTCTGAATGGCAAGCCGGCGATCTCCCTTACTGTGCTGGCCAAGGGCGGCGAGGATGTAGTGGCAATAGTAGGGCAGATAAAAGAGAAGCTCGACGGTTTGACCTATCCGGCGGACATGAAGCGGGAGCAGTTGCTCGACCAATCGGTGGACATCGAGGACTCGGTCTACAGCATGCTTCGCGAGGTGCTGATCGGTGCTTGTATGGCAGTGCTTGTGACACTGCTGTTTCTGCGGAATTTCCGTTCCACAGTCATTGCTGTCATCTCCATTCCACTGTCTATGTTTGCGTCCTTTATCGTGCTTCAATATCTAGGCTACACCCTTAACATGATGACGCTCGCAGGGATTGCAGTTGCAATCGGCCGGGTCGTAGATGATTCTATTGTCGTTATTGAAAATATATTCCGGCGCGTGCGCAGCGCCCAGCATCGTGATGGCGAGCTTGTAGAGCATGCCACTCGCGAGGTTGCTTCTGCGATTACTTCATCCACGTTGACGACGGTTGCGGTGTTTCTGCCGCTGGCATTCGTTCCGGGAATTATCGGGAAGTTTTTCGTCCCGCTGGCATGGACAATTGTCGTGTCCCTGCTGTTCTCCTTGCTAGTAGCGGTGACGGTTGTGCCACTTATGTCGCGTCTATTCCTGCTCAAGCTGAAGCATAACGAGCAGCGCGAGAATGGGCTGCAGCGCTTATACCGCCGTGTTCTTCGCTGGTCGCTGGGCCATCGGCTGGCAACGCTCGGAATCGCCCTGCTGATCTTGGCGGGCAGTGCCTCCATTCCGGCTGCCGGCTTGATCGGATTCAACTTCCTGCCGGCGGAGAAAGCAACGAATTTCAACGTTAGCATCGGGATGCCGATTGGCTCCACCGCAAGCAATACGGAGCGTGTGGTGGCTAAAATCGAAGAAGAGATCAAGGTCTATCCAGAGGTGCTGAACATCATTGCTTCCGCCTCGAATGAAAGTGGAAGTGTCGCCTTCCAGCTTGCCAAGGAATCGGATACAGAGCAGATCGTTGATGAGCTGCAGAATAAATTTGCTCTGGTGCAGGGTGCGAAGAGCATTACGATAGTCGGTACTGGCGGAATCGGCGGTTCGAGCCTGAATTTCATCGTCAATGGATCAGACCTGGCATCCATTGCGGAAGGCACAGAGCTAATAACGCAGGCGCTTAAGAAAGTAGAGGGTCTAACTAATATCCGCAACTCCGCAGAAGGCGAAAAGCCAGAGGTAGTCATCGACTTCAATCCTGACAAGCTTGCGGAGAACGGTCTTACGCCAGCGCACGTGGCGATGAGCCTAAGAACGATGGTAGAAGGGAATACCATCACGCAGGCGGATATTAACAACAAGCGAACCGATGTTGTCCTTCAGCTTGATACTGGTCATACAGCATCCGTTGAAATGCTGAAGAAGCAGTCCATTAGCAACGGCCATGGCGGGATCGTTGCGCTTCATGAGCTCGGTGAGGTAATGGAAACGAACAATGCTACACAGATTTCGCGACTGGACCAGAAGGAGTATCTGCAGGTATATTCGACGATAACTGATACGAATACATCGAAGGTAAGCTCCGATGCGTTCGCCGCTATCGATAAATTGAAGCTGCCGGACGGTGTGACCTGGTCCAATGAAGGCGCAGCCAAGGAAATGAACGACGGCTTCATTAGTATGGGGATTGCACTGCTGGTTAGTATTGTGCTCGTATACTTCGTCATGCTGCTTGCTTTTGGCGAGGCATTGATGCCGCTGGTTATCCTTGCTGCCATTCCATTCTCGATTATCGGCGCTATTGTAGGGCTGTATCTGGTTGGAGAACCAATCGGCATGCCGGCCATGATCGGACTTCTGATGCTGAACGGAATTGTCGTGACGAATGCAATCGTGCTGCTGGACCGTGTGAAGCAGAATGAGCGCAGAGGAATGGAGAAGGGGGAAGCGCTCTTGGAAGCGGGTGTCACCCGGCTGCGGCCTATACTGATGACAGCCGTTGCAACGATCGGGGCGCTCCTGCCGCTCGCATTATCATCCGAGGCGGGCCTTGTTTCACGGGCGCTTGCCATCGTCGTAATTGGAGGTCTTGCCAGCTCGACGCTGTTAACGCTTGTTATCGTTCCGGTTATTTATCATCTTCTGCTTCGTTCGAAGGGGAAGAAGCAGCAGCAATCGCAAGCAGCACAGGATTTCATCGCATAATGAAACAGGAACGCCGTCCATGCCGCCCCTAAAGGGGGGAGATGGGCGGCGTTCTTCATGCACTGATTGTCTGCGCGTATCGTCCCACCGCGCGCTGGGAGCTGCGCGCGGTGCAGAAATTATTCGGCTGCTCGCAATTCCAGTCCGAGCAGCTTCTGAATATGATCGGCAAGAGAGTGAAGCTGGTTGCCGATGGCAACGCCTCTCTGCTGCGAGACAAGATCGGCTGCAGGAACCATGGAGAGCTGGCCTGCCACGATTCTTTTATGCGGATTGTGCGCTATGACTCTATCGAGTCCCTCAGATACGGCCTGTATATAGGCCTCTTTCTTCCCCTGCATGATAAGCGGAAACGTATTCTGGAGCAGAGCCGATTCAATCTGTATGTCCTTGCCCATTAATCGGGAGTAGGACATTATTTGCTGCATAGACCCGTCAACCGTGCTTGGATTCGTGAAGACGACGACTACAGGCTGGTTCAGCTGGCATATATCGTCGGAAAGCGGTTGGTCGATTTTAATTAGCGGCATGGGGAATTGTGAAGTGTCATTCGGCAGCTGTGCTATGAAATATGTGCATGTAACGAGCAGAGCATCCACATGACATTGTGAAATCCAATGAATGGTTTCCTTGATCTTCTTGGTAGCGGCTTGAGTGGTGAAGGCAGGATCACGCTTAATCCGGTCCAAGCCCGGATCTACAAAGTGTACAAGCTCGACCTCATAAGGAAGCATCGCTCGTTCGATATGCTCAATATTGGAATGATGGGCGTGAAAGCAGCCAATCGTCGTCATACGTGCCAGCCTCCTTATTTTTATGGAGTATAGCAGCTTAGGACATGTCTGTAAATGTAAGAGCAATAAGGAATTGTTCTTCTCAGACTGCCCAGAAAGTCCGATGAAAAATGTGTTTGCAATTCCAATTACAATCACTACCCACTACATGATCAATCGGCGGCATATAACTGCAAAAGTACCTCTCCTGCATCCAATAGAGCTGCTCGCAGACAGAGTACCTGCAAAAATACATCAAATATCGCCAGAACCCAGCGTATACGGCACTTTTCTGGTTTTTTGATGCACTTTTGCAGGTAAGGGGCTTGAAATGGTCCATTTTGACCATAGTAACTGTATTTTACAGTAACGCTGATGCAAGCAACGGTTGTAGCAACGTATACCGACGGGAGACGTCCCGTGGACTTTCCCGACAGCCTGGTAAGAATAATAAGGAATTGTTCTTCTATTGGACCTGCTGTTGCCTTATAATGGAGGAAGACAATTTTACGAGACAAAGAAGGTATGCAGCATGAGTCATCTTCACGGGCAGTACAACGAATTTATTGTAATATTATCTTTTCTCATTGCTGTTGCAGCTTCTTACTCCGCGCTTAGCCTGGCAAGCAAAATATCAAGGGCTAAAGGGAGGAGCTATACCGTTTGGACGGTGGCAGGAGCCTGCGTAATGGGTGCAGGGATATGGTCCATGCATTTTGTCGGCATGCTGGCCTTTCATGTTGAGGCATCGGTAAGCTACAATATCTATCTCACTTTGCTCTCCTTGGCTGCGAGCATCCTGGCTTCGTATATCGCGTTTCGAGTTACCTCAGCTGCTGACTATGGAACCAGAAGGCTTCTTCAAGGCGGCTTTTTCATGGGCAGCGGTATCGTTGCGATGCATTATATCGGCATGTCGGCGATAAACGAGCCGATCAGGATTGCATACAACTCTCTATTCGTAAGCTTGTCCATCGTTGTCTCCTTTATAGCGTCCTACGGCGCGCTCTACCTCTTCCGCAAGTTTCGTACTACGGAAGGGTACAGCAAATGGAAGCTGATGAGCGCATGTATTATGGCGCTTGGCATTTGCGGGATGCATTATACGGGGATGAGAGCCTCTCAATTTGTTGTCGATGCTGCACATCAGCATAATGATCTGGTTGGACCGCAAACCTTTCTGCTCGCAGGGGTGGCTGGTGCAATCTTTTTCGTGCTTGCCGTAACTCTCGGAGCGATATTCTTCGACCGCAATGTACTGGAACGGATGGCATATACCGATTCACTGACAGGAATGCCGAACCGCAACCAGCTGACGCGCTACTTCGAGGATTCGTTCTCGGGGCGTGAGAGCGGCTTTTTGTTGTTCATCGATTTGGATCGATTCAAGACGATTAACGATACACTCGGACATGATGCGGGCGATCTCTTTATAAGAGAAGTGGCTCAGCGGCTCCAGCAGACGACATCGGGCGATCAGAATGTGTTCCGGCTTGGCGGCGATGAGTTTCTGGTTGTGTCCAGCAATGGCACGAAGGAGGAGGCAATCCGGCTGGCCGAGTATTTGGTCTCCGTCATTAAACGTCCGTATTCCGTTCTTGGCAATGAAATCTATATGACGACAAGCATTGGGATCAGTCTGGCGCCTGAGCATGGCGATAATCGGACGATGCTGCTGAAGGCGGCGGATGTGGCGATGTACCGTGCCAAGTCGGCGGGCAAGAATCAATATCAGCTTTTTGATGAGGAAACAGACCGGATGCATGTGCGCAAGCTGGAGCTGGAACGGGACTTGCGCAAGGCACTGGCTAACAATGAGCTGTGTATCTACTATCAGCCTAAGTGGGATGCGGAGTTGGATTGCCTCACGGGCATGGAAGCCTTGCTCCGCTGGAATCATCCAAGGCTGGGCATGGTATCGCCAGCCGAATTTATTCCCATTGCCGAAGAAACCGGATTAATTGTATCAATGACAAGATGGGTGCTGAATGAAGTGTGCATTCAGAACAGGGAATGGCAGAAACGGGATATCGTCCATGTCTGTGTGTCGGTCAATATGTCCATCCGCGTGTTCGAGAGCGGCATGTTATGCGAGATGGTAGAGGAGTCGCTTCAAGAGTCGAATATTGATTCTGGCAGTCTTGAGCTTGAGATTACGGAATCCATTGCCATGTATGATGTTCAAGATACGATCAGGCAGCTTCAGCACCTCAAGTCGTTGGGGGTAAGAGTATCGATGGATGACTTTGGGACGGGCTACTCCTCGCTGGGCAATTTGGATGAAATACCGATTGATGCGCTCAAAATCGATCAGATGTTCATACGTCAGAGCGCCCAGCCGTCCAAGCAGGCTATTATCAGTACGATTATTGCCATTGCGGGGCATCTAAAGCTGGAGGTCGTCGCAGAAGGCGTGGAGACAGAGGAGCAGATTGGCTTCCTGCAATCCAGAGGCTGCAGGGTTATGCAGGGCTACTACTACGGAAAACCGATGGATACGGAAACGTTGGAGGCCTGGTTAATCGCGAATAATGAGCGCGCGAAGCAGGGAGCTTCTTAGGCGCTGCATTCGACAAAAAACGCCAATTTCTAACAAATATTAATAGCTTGCCTATTTCTTCTATGATAGAATCTTAACTAATAGAGGTGTACAGGAGGGTATGTTGGTGCGAAAAATTTCGATAACTATGCTATGTCTGTTTCTGCTGCTGGGCATCATTGCAGTTCCGGCAAGCGCAGGCGCAACGGGCTCGGTTGTGAAGCCTGTTAAAGCGATGACAACAGGCGAGAATTGGATATATATCACATTCGATGGGCAGTTGACTGCAACAGATCATGGATCATCCTCGCTTCCCAGCTCGGCCTTCTCAATTGGCCTTCCGGACTACACGGTAAACATGGCAACTGCTGTAGGAGATGTCGTCGTCCTCATGCTGAACAAGCCATTGATCGATGTGGATAGTGTCGATATCGGCATGGAAGAGGGGGTCGTGGAAAACGCTGCAGGAGGCGCTCACAACCTCGCAATTACAGGCTATAAGGTTGTTACGCCGCAAGGAAAGCTGGCCTTGAAGGAGACGCTGGACCCGAGCGGTTCGGGGGTCACATTGAATGGCATCGTGAAATATGTGAAGACGCTCCCTGCCAGCAGCAACATAGTAGGCGCTTCCGGCATTGACAGTGAGGATGTCCGTTATTTGCTTTCAATAATGGACATTGGCGAAGTCAACAAGGAAGAGCTGCTGGGCGCTATTGAGAGAATGCAAATTTTCATCGATGGACCGCTAGGAACGGTGGAAGCGCGTCAGGAGCTGGCTGATCTGGCTGCAGCAGCGCAGACTCTTGTGGATAACGCAAGCGCAACCCAAAGACAGGTGGACAGTAAGCTAGTCGAGCTGCGGCACGGCATCAGCAACTTTATTCTGCTCTATCTAACAAATGTTCCGCAGCTGCTTCCTACGCCGATCAGCATTGAGCCAACGGCGGGAACCATGCTTGCTGATCATCTTGTTACAGAAGATGAAATCAGTGCAATACAAGGACTGCACTTGCCAGCCTCCTCTTCCGATCCCAAGTTTACGGTAACGCTGCCTAAGAACCCGAGTGCAGCAGGCGGCTATGCGATCGGCGATATTATTCATATCGTATTAGGACAATCGAATGCGGAAATTTCATATACGCTGACAGTATCGGATATTGCAGCAATAAACAACAATCTGCCAGGCAATGCGGTCTTTACAATTGACGCTCGCAGCTTCTTCCTGGACGCATCGTTGGAGGATCAATCATTCACGCCGTTTGTTTTTGTGGAGAAGGGCGATCACTCCATCGCCTCCTTGATAACTGTGTCTGCGAACCCAGTGACAATCAAACGCCGGCCTGTCATACATTTGCATCAGTCTACCGGATATGTAGAACGCGGAACATTACTCGGGGCAACGGCGAGCAAGGCGGGCATGGTCTATCTCGTACCGGCAGAAGCGGTTGTAACATCAAGGGCTGATCTTGTGAACCATGGCAATAGTTATGCGCCGGCTGCAGCGGCACATGCTTCGGTGTTTCTATCGACCACGGGTCTGCTTGTTGGCGAATCCTACAAGCTGTATGCTATCGATGATGCCGATCAGATATCAGCGCCGACAGCGGCTGTTACAATAACTGCTGCCGCCGAGCACCAGTTGAACGCAAGAGGCACGCATCCCGATGTAGAGGTTGACACCATTGAAGGTGAGACCGTTGTTTATATACCTGCGGGTGAGAGTATGGACGTTGGCACACTCAAGTCGCACTTAATCTCCACAAGAACAATTAAAGTGCAGCGCGGATCGGATGATTTTACAGAAATGGACGATTCGGAGCTCGTAACTAGCGAAATGGCTGTGGCTGTAGGGGATGGACCGGTCGAGATATTTAATATCCGCACCCAGCTGCCAGTTACAGCATTTAGCGGGATTGTGGAAGCAATAGATAATTCCGATATTGATGCGATTAAATTGAATAATAATATCGTCGCTTCAGAAGAGATTCTGGTGATTTACGACCGACAAATCAGTTTCCGTGCGAAGTCTCCGCGCATGTTGACGGTTGGCGGAGTCGATATTGGCGAGGATGACATTATTGAGAAGAGCAATGTCACCGTCATTGCTGATGTAGGCACGGATGATGCTCGATTGGCAACATCGGTCAGCCCTAGCAGTATTGCGGATGAGGTGCGTATCGGCACTCTTAAAGAGAACATAACAGGTCCTCTCAAACGCTCGGAAACCCACAACGGGGTTTATGTGAATACTGATAATGTCGCAGTAATTAGCGAGCTATTCGGCTGGGAGTATGCCTCTGGCGACAGTAGTATCAATACGATCTACTTTGCTGCTGACGTAACGACATATATTGAGATTGTATTGCCCGTGCATCCGCTGAACCTGTTCGGAAATGGGCGGCTGCTGACTGGATATCCCATTACAGGCACATTAAACGGGGTGTTCGACGGGGTTTCAGTTGAGATTGCGATTCCTTAGCAAAAGCATAATTCAAGCAAGCTATTGCATCCAGACCAATAACAACGTGTGAAAAAGGCTGCGCCTGCAGGAGTAATCCGGGGCGCAGCCTTTTTGTCTATTGTTGCAGAAGGAATGGAGTTGGTCTGTATGGGCAAGACACCTATCTACTGCAGATGGCTCGGCCATAGAACAAGGGCGCGATTGTCGCGCTCTGCTCCGAGTGCGCGAAGCGCGGCAGCAGCGTTGGAATCGGTGATGTCCTCGCCATTCCAGCGTTCGATTTTGATTTTGCTTAGACCATGCTGCTTCAGAATGGTGCGGAAAATTTGCTTGAGCAGCAGGGGATTGAGCGCATCATCCAATGTTGATTCCCTGTTCTTGCCAGAAGCAGATAGGCGGTTGTCGCCGAAACCATTATCGTTTTCGTTACCGTCGCCGCTGCCATTGCCGTCAAGGACTTCGACGACCTTGCGGCCATTATTCTCAAGCCAGTAGCGCCATCGGCCTTGATGCAGGACGAGGAAATTGCCGCTCTTGCGGCTGAAGGAAGCGCCTCTTACAGGCGGCCAGTCAGCGGCAAGACCGAAAGGATTCGCCGGATCGATAGCGGCTATAACTGTAATAGCGTCGGAATCTTGTCCCGGGAATGGCTGTCTCACAGCGGCCAGCAGCTCGCGCTTGGCGAATTGCAGCGTATTCACGCCTTGAATGAGCAAGCCCCGTGTCAGGATGCCCCAGCGCTCATATTGCCGCAGTACGGGAAGCAGCTCATCCCAGCCGAAGGGTGATAGCTGGGCGACGAGATCCTTGGTCACGATGCCGCAGCTCTCCAATAGATGCTGCGTCCAGTGCAGGGCGGATTGATGGAGCCCCTCGGAAGGCGGTACGCCAGTCTCGCTGCTGTGGTCCGAT
Organism: Paenibacillus plantiphilus; assembly: GCF_927798095.1. Lineage (GTDB taxonomy): Bacteria > Bacillota > Bacilli > Paenibacillales > Paenibacillaceae > Paenibacillus_Z > Paenibacillus_Z plantiphilus. The sequence continues at coordinate 230,832 of NZ_CAKMMF010000005.1, forward strand.
TCGGCAAGGGAGCCAGTCCAATACCACCGTCCCAAGCCGGATCCGGTCTTGGCCAGCGCCTTGCCCTTCGTGAGCAGCTGCAGACGAAGCGGGGCGAACTGGTCGTTGGATACGCGGCCCTCCCATACGAGATCAATCAGGTCAGTCAGCAGCTCGGACGGTATTTTGCCGCAATCACGGCTTAGCTTGGTCAGGAAGCTTGCCCCGCCGTCTTTGAGCATGGCCAGCAGGCCTGGATGCTTCGTTGCTGCCTCTGATTTCGGCGGCTGCACGTAAGGGGAGTACAGAGCTTTGGACTCTGCAAGGAAGAAGGCGATCTTGCCCTCCTTCTCTTGCTCCTCCTTGCGTCCAATCCAGACAACCTCGCCGGAGGAACAGAGAAGATCGAGGTCCTCCTTGCGATAACCGAGCAATCTTGCCGGGAATAGGATGGATTCCCAGTGTGAAGCAGGAAGGAAGAAGCCCTGCAGCCTGGTGATGACCGTTCGCAGGCCATCAATGCCGCTCAGCTGCGAACCGGACAACGCATGCTGAAGCAGCGACATATGCGCACACCATCTTACCGGATCAACAGGCTCTGCTTGCTTTCGAGCCTGCTCCATTGTCAGCCGAATCAACCGTTTGGCGACCTTGCAGCTTGACCAGATGCGCTCCTGCTCATTCTCCGCGAACGGCGCTTGCTCGATGGCTTCCATTGCAAGCAGCACATCGACAATATGAGCGGCCTGCTCGGGGTCCAGCACAGGGTATCGCTCAAGAAGCTCAAGCTCGGTAAATGACAGCCGGTGCTCGGCATAACGTCCTGCGACGAAGGCAATCGCGCTGTCTGTGAGCGGGAACGCCGCATACATATCGCTCTCATCCGAGCATATCCAGCGGTCCTCTGAGCCAGCGGAAGCCAGCGGGACAACTCGCCCGGAGGCTTGCAGCTCAGCCAGCCACAAGCGCGCCTCCTCTCCGGCAATGGCGCTCAGCTCCGAGATGCTCTTGTCTCCTTGGAGCTTCAGCAGTCTGTACAGCTCATCCGCTGAAGTTGGCAGTATTGGTCCTGATTGGAGGCGTGCTGCTTCCTCGGCGGCGATTAGAGGATCGACCTGTTGGATCGCGTGCTCACCGAACAGCTCTCCGGCCATAGCTCTGCTTACGCTCATAAGCTGAAGCTGCGTTGTCTCGCTTAGGCCATCCCCTTCATAGATTTGATTGTTCACATAATCAGCGATAAATTGCACCGCAAAGGGGGAGGGCGCATTCGTCTCATGGACGGCAATTTCGATATGGCCATCCGCGATGTTCCCCAGCAGCCGCTTGAGGCTGCCGGTATCCAGGAAGAGATGCAGAGATTCCCTCATGGCCTCCTGCAAATAAGGAAACTGCTCCGCATAAGGAAGCGATTGCTTTAGCAGCTCCTCGCTGCGCAGCCGCTTCTGCCACATTGGTGTTCTCGTGAAGCTGCGAGAGAGCAGGAGCGAGGTTTCCGCTATTCGGCGAAAGGCGATAGCGAGCAGCGGAGAGCCTGCGATGGCTTCTGTGAGAAGCGGCTCAAGACTGTCGGGCGTTATATGCCAGAGTGTCTGCAGCCATGAGGCATCCCATTCCGGAAGCACAAGCTCAATCCCGTTATCCTTGGCATTGCCGTATAGCTTATAGGGAAGCAGCCGATCGAATTGGCGCTCAATGGCAAGCAGCCACGTCCGGTTGATTCGCTTGCCAAAGGAGTTGTGGATAATGACCCTGGTCTGATTCATGAGATCGCGATAATGCTCAATCACGATGCGCCGATCAGTCGGCAGCGCAAGCGCCCTGTGCTGCGATCGAATGAGCTCAATCAGCTGCTCCGAGGCGATTCTGTCAAAGCCGTAATCCATATCGAGCCAGGCAATGGCAGCCTCGTCACGTTCCCGGACTGCCGCAGTCTCGTCTGAAGCGGCGGCGGGGTGGTCGGTTTTGGGTGAAAAGGGTTTAGCTTCCGCCAGATGGAGCCTGTCCGACAATTCGCCTATGAAGGCGCCAAGTTGAATGCCCAGCTCGTAGCTACGCCCGCCGGGCTCGTTGCGCCAGAAGGGGATCTCGCTGAAGCGGTTCGGCGCCTCCTTCACATATACCCGGTCATTATCGATGCTGCTGATCATCCAGGAGGAAGTGCCAAGCTGGAACACATCGCCGACGCGGCTCTCTTGAATGTACTCCTCGTCAAGCTCGCCCAGATGAATGCGGCTCTCCGCATGATGAACGGGATAGGCCGAGCTCTGCGGAATCGTGCCCGCGCCCGTTATCGCAGCCATCGCGGTATTGGACCGCTTGCGCAGCAGATTGCGGCTGCTCTCTCCTTCAGAGCTGCCGGTGCCGTCATTCTGACCGTTGCCGACGCTGCTGCGATCCCAATCGATAAGCGGTCTGGCGAAGGGGTAGAAGCCTGCGAGCACCTTAAGCGCCGCCTCTAGTCTCGCCCTTGTTAAGAGGCGGTAGCATTCACTGCGCGTCAGCAGCGCATGAAGCGCATAAACCTCAATCTCCTCGCTTGCGATAATAGCTGTCGCTTGCTGGGACAATACGTCAAGCGGCTCCAGCGGCAGCTTGATGGCCTCAATATCCCGCAGCATAATATTGCGGCATAGAACAGCCGATTCCGGCAGCTCGCTTCGATTGCGTGCAAGAATAAAGCCGTTGCTGTCATCGCCTACCGCATGACCCGCACGGCCGATCCGCTGAATGCCTGATGCGGCCTCCTTGGGCGAGTCGATCTGTATGACAAGATCGATATGTCCGATATCGATGCCCAGCTCAAGAGAAGAGGTTGCGACGATGCAGCGCAGCTCGCCGGATTTAAGCAGCTGCTCTACTTCCAGGCGGCGTTCGCGGGACAAGCTGCCATGATGCGCGCGGGCCATCTCATACCCGACATGATCGTTCAGCCTAAGAACAAGCCGCTCGCACAGACGGCGGCTAACGACGAATATAATAACGGATCGGCTGTCGCTCATCAGCTGCATGATCCGGTCCAGGATAGGAATCCAGACCGCTTCGCGCGTTCCGGCAAGCTTGCTCATATCCGGCATTGTGACCCTTGCTGAAATGGTTTTCTCCATGTGGCTCTCCACAATGCTGACCGGTCGGGGGGAGAAGCCAAGCGGATGAATATCCGAATGCTGGCTGTCCACGGCAGCAATGCCGGCAGCTATCTGGGGCTCCCAGCCGCCGAGAAACCGGGCTACTAGCTGAAGCGGCTTCTGGGTCGCGGATACGCCGATTCGCTGAACGGGCTGCTGGCATAGTGCTGACAGACGCTCCAGTGTAATCGATAGATGGGCGCCGCGTTTGTCAGAGGCCAGACTATGAATCTCGTCTACGATGACCGCTTGGACGGTTCGCAGCATGCTTCGCCCTTTGTCTGAGGTGAGCAGCAAATAGAGCGACTCCGGCGTTGTGATCAATACGTCTGGCGGCCGCCGCAGCATTCTCGCACGTTCATTCGAAGGGGTATCCCCCGTGCGCACCGCCGTTCGGATGCCTGGCCATGCACAATCTGCAGCGGACTCGTCCGAGGGCTGCAAGCGTTCAACGTCTTCCATGAATGCGGTCAAATGATGCTGGATATCATTGTTGAGCGCCTTGAGCGGAGTGATGTACAGAATGCGTACGCCGGGCGTCCAGCCTGCTCCCGCCTGCAATTTGCTCGTGGCGACCTTATTCAGACAGGGGAGCAGGGCGGCGAGCGTTTTGCCCGACCCAGTCGGGGCTGCAATCAATGTATGCTGATTGGCCTGAATTGCGCGCCACGCTTGAAGCTGTACATCAGTAGGATCGCCGAAGGTGCGAGTGAACCACTCCGCTAATGTAGGGTGAAAATCCGATAGAGCCGATGAAGGTGTCGGCATATTGCAGCAGCTCCTTCCTGTTTGCAAAGCTGCAAAGCAGGGTATAAGTAAATAAACCGGTTATTATTCCCATTATTTGATTCTAAATCTGACTTTAGACAACGGCCTGGGCGCGAAGTTAAGTGTTGTCGATGCAACCGTCATTAGTGGTTACATTATACCTTTTTTTCAATCTGCGGTGAGGAGGATTCGTACTGTCCCGCAATCTCCGTAATATCGAGGCTCCTCGATCATGGTGCGGATTGTTTTGTTCGATGCGGTGATTGCGCTATTTTCATAAATAGCGATTGCTGCACTTATTGGTCAGATTACAGATCTCTCCACATATACATGGTAACAATATGGCCTGTATTGCGGGGAGGCAGAGGTATGGAGATGCTGGGATGGCGTGATGGTCTGGAAGGCAGATGGAGAGAGTGGAAGCAGCTTGAGGATGCTTTGGGGCGAACGCTGGCTGGAAGAACGGTGCTGCGAGTCGCGGGCAAGCGTCCGCCAAGAGGCATGACGACGGGTGCGGGCGCGCATTCCATGCGGCTGTCAGAAGGGCAGGAGGCAGCCGGAGCATATAATGCAGGCTTGGCTTGCTTCTGTCTGGGGGAGCTGGACACCGAGGGACGGGCAGCGTTTCTGGAGAATTGGCATAAGCGGCTTCAGTCTGGTGCTACTGCGATTGTTGCCGATAGGCGAGGGAAAGGCTGTGAGACAGCATTCGAGCTGCATGAGCTGTTCGCAGCAGGTGGGACAGGAATTGATGTGCAGGTTGGGCGGACGTACTGGTGGGTTAGATACGAGGTTCGATAAGCTTGGATAGCAGAAAGACCGCAGCACGCTTGTCGGCTAGGACAAACGAACTGCGGCCTTCATGCACATCGTTATGATGCAGAGCTTGATTTAATCGACGTCTCCGCCACCGTCTTGCTCTTCAGACGGCTCATCGGCATATTTCTCGAACGTTTCAGGGCTCATTACACGGCGTGCAGTCACATAGCGCTTCTGGTAGTAGGAATCACTGAGGCCGCTGATTGTAACGCCTTTGCTGGAGGAAGAGTGTGCGAACTTTCCATCTCCAACATAGATGCCAACGTGCGAAATGCCTTTACCGCTCGTATTGAAGAATACGAGATCGCCTGGGATCAAGTCAGCCTTTGCGACCTTCTTGCCCAGCTTGGCTTGCGCCGAGGATGAGTGCGGGATTTCGAGGTTGAGTTTCTTGAACACATACATCGTAAATCCGGAGCAATCGAATCCTTTAGTCGTAGTTCCACCGTAATGGTACGGTGTGCCGATTAGGTCTTTGATGTACCCGTCCATCTTGGAGTCAGCGAAAACGCTACCAACCTGGAATGCGAGCAATAAAGCAAGACCTAACAGCAAAGCAGAAACCTTTTTCAAAAGATAGAACCCCTTCCAATGCCTACGAGGTTAGCTGTGGGGTTCGGTTGAAGGCTCCCTATGATCGCCTCTGGCTTCCGATTCATGCAATGAGTTCGGACGTCGGCATCAATTCACCCAAGATGGTTCCCCCGTTTCCCTTGCGGGAATTCGGCAAATTTTTCATGCTGGAGTTAAGTATTCTGTTTTCCTGTCAGTTCTCCTTCTATGTTCACGATTTGTTCACAAATTAGAATTATTAGAGTGAAACCTTTTGACAAGTTATATCGTTATAGTTTAATGCGAGTTATGCTCGGCTCCCTAAAGCCAGGAATACCAAGGGTTTTCCATCTACAGCTGCTTTAACGCACACACAGCAAGACCTCCGAAGACCACGTGAAAAGTGGTTTTCGGAGGTCTTTACTCATTTTCGAGCGGCTATACGGCATAGGCTGGAAGTTGCATAGATAGATATGGGAAAAGAGGCTAACGATGCATTTTGGATGCTGTGAGAGAGGCCTGCCTGTGCTGTGCTGTGTCCCAGGAAAGCAATCAGCTGGGGCGGGGACGGCTAGGTTTGCTTTGACTGCCATACATCGTATTGAGACGCGACCGTCCAAACCTTCATTATGGTGCGAATGAGCTGATAGCTTTGGTGAAGGATTAGCGCGAGAAGCCCTGCCCAGAGCATGGAGGCCGAAGCGAAGCTGACGCTGACCAATATGCCGATTCCCCACATCAGGAGCGAGATGCCCGCCAGAGGAATCAAGTGGCGCAGGCCGCTCCACATCGAGCGCAGTGCGCCGTTGCCGGCTATGATGCCAAATTGTACGGCCAGGAAGAGCAGGTGGAGCAGCAGTGCCAGCACCACCCAGCCGCAAACCCAAGGTCCCAGCTGCTGGGCAAGCCCGTTTAAGCCGCTGCCGGTGAGCAGAAGATCAAGGGCACGCGGCAGCAGCCAGACGCCCGGAGCCAGCGCGAGTATTGTTTTGATGCAATAGAGCAGTGCGAAGGGCTTCCATGCGATGCGTATTCCTTGCAGGAATCGCGTTCCTCCATCATCTCTCGCATGGTGAAGAGAATGGAGCAATCCCGCATTGAGCAGAGGTGTCAGCAGCATGCGCGCGGCGAGAATACTGGCGAACAGCCATATATAAGGTTGTATGAGGTCTGTTTTCATGAGCTGGAATTGAGCCTCAGCCAGAAACAGCTGCACCGCATTCTCGGCGGGATTGCTGTCGGGATACCGCTTCAGGAGCGGGACAATAATGCCTTCGATGATCCGGTACAAGAAGAAGCCCCAGAGCAGCTCATAGAGAAATAAGAAGATTACAATGTAGAAATGCTTCATCGTTAGACGCCAGCCCTGCTTCAAATGGTTATTCAACCGCCGTTCCCCCTTTAACCCTGCAACCAGTGGCCGTACGATCCGCGTAACGGCTGGATTGGTTATTTTCAACATATACATGCTGCCTGATGCTCCCCTCTGACACTCACTACCAGGCCAGAGAAGAGAACAGGACTTCAATCAGCTTGGCGACACCGATATTCCAGCGGGTGCGTGTCTTCTCGGGAAGCTCGGCCTTCATAAAATTATTAATCCGCTTATTGTCGAGCACATTGTTCATCTGCGGGTCTATGGCTGCCCATATCAATGGGGAGGAGTGGACGATTTTATACTGGATGTGCGCCTCTTGGCCTTGCCATATCTTCGGCATTGTCGTACCGTCGGCGAATTGAAAGATGATCGGAACCGGTCCGAGACTGCCGCCCAGCTTGCGAATGAGGATGACGGATTCATATTGCGGCGCTCCATTCTCGGTAACAGGCTGAACGTGAATGGACTCCACTGCGTAATCGGCCATTTGCTCGCCATAGACATATTGGCTGAAATAATCCGTCCATTTGGACTTGGTCACTTGCTCCACGATGCGCTGGAAGTCAGCGGTGGAGGGGTGCTTGAACTTATACTTCTGGAAGTAGGTTCGCATGATTTTGCGCATCGTCTGGGCGCCTACCTGCTTCTCGATCCCGAACAGCACGAGCTTGGCGCGCATATAGACATTCTCTGCATAGTGATCGTGGCTGTTGTACGACCAGGACAGCTGCTTGAGCGGCGCAGGATCGGTCATATAGCTGGCTTCAATAGGCAGGTTGGGCTGTATGCCATATTCGCTTTCCATTACCTTGTCCTCGGCATAGGACGTAAACCCTTCATCAAGCCAAGCCTCTTCGAATTCATTGGAGGCGACCATTCCGTACCAATACTGATGGCCGATCTCATGCACGACAGTGCGCTCAAGCTCATAGCCGGGGTTGTCGTTCTCTGCTGCGAATGAAGTGATCAGCGTTGGATATTCCATTCCGCCTGCTCCGTTGCCGCCTTTGGGAGGCACGACGATGGAGAGAGTGGAATAGGGGTAGGAGCCGTACCATTGCGCATACTTGGCCAGTGCTGACTTGGCTGCGTGCATGTAGCGATCCTTGAATTTGGCGTGCAGAGGGTCCATATACAGCTTAATCCGCACGCCTGGGATGCCGTCTGATGAGAATGGCTCCTCTGCATACACAAAGTCCGGCGAAGCGGCAAAGCCAAAATCATGGACATCATCCGCATAGAATTGATAAATTTTGCGCCCTTCCTTGACGACCGTCTGCTTCGTCGGAAATCCGGTTGCTGCAACCTTGTATGCCTGCGGCACATTGATCTTCACGCTATAGATGCCAAAGTCGCTGTAAAATTCCGAGTTGCCGTGATATTGATGGACATTCCAGCCTTCCGCCGTTCTGCCGCGCGTTCCCGCCGTTTCATAGACGCATAGCTTAGGGAACCATTGTCCTGCCATGACGAAATTTCCCGAATAGCCCATGCGAGCAAACACCTCGGGCAGCTTGACCTCGAACTGCAGCTTCAGCGTTACGCTCTTCCCGGGAGCTACCGGGTCTGGCAAGCGCAGCTTGGCAAGTGTTGTATCCTTCGTGTTGCCGTCATCCGGCTGGACATAGTGCAGACGAGGGAGAAGGCTCTCGCCCTCTGTCGTTGTCAGCGACCGCAGATGCATGTAGCCATTGCTGGCAGTGGTTGCCTTATCGCTGCGAAGCTGGCCTTTGGATTCGCGCATGAATGTCGAGTCCTTCGATTGAAACGCATTCGGATACATGTGAAAATAAAGCTCGGACACCGGATTTTTACCGGGGTTAATCCATGTGACGGACTGCTCGCCGTGCAGCAGCTTGGTATCCTCATGCAGATGAACGTCGATATGGTACTCCACGACTCGTTTGCTGAGTGCCACCGGCTTCGGCTGCATGATGGAATCCGGCTCCTGAACAACCTGAGGCGGACTAGGCTTTGGAGCGGTATTCGGTTTATCGGGGGCGAAAGCGTATGTATATTGCGAAACCCAGGCATCCCCGAACCCTTGCTGGGCCGTCACTCCAAGCAGAGCGACGATAAGCGCAAAGAACAACAAACGTTTGGTGTGACGTGGCTTCATGGAACGATTCCCTCCCGTTGACAAGCATCTACAGCATGTATATGTTTGCTTTTCACGGATTATTAGCTAAAATGGAATTAATGTGTGGACATGCGGGAAATCCGCGCCAGATATGGGTTTGAGCCAGTTGGTGATCCTTCACTTGCGAAATCGTGGAAAGCATATAATAGATGGGAGCGAAGCTTGGATGACAGAGCAAGGACAAGGACAGGAGCAGCCTGCGGGCAGCGCGGCAGGGACACCGGAGAAGAAAGAGAAGCGGTCGCTTGCGCTCAATGTAGTGAGCAACAAGGAGCACAAGGGCTTTGGAGCAGGAACGATTGATCTGAGCAATGTAGCTTGTGTCATTATTGACAATGGCGAGGCTTACATTGATGTAGGCGCCATGCACGCCAAGAGCAAAGTGGAGAAGGGTATCAAATTCAGCACGAACAAAGAGGATGTGCCTAACGGACGGCTCTGCTGGATCGTATGGGTAGCAGTCGATCGGAATGAGGAAGGCTCGTATTATGCCGGGGCAACAGCATGTCCAATGCTGGTGGACACCGAGGCGCGGCGCGGATGGAAGATTCTTGCCCAGCATGTGAACAACCTGGATTATGCGATCAAGCGCAAATACGTGCTGAACGAGCTTGGCGAGGAAGAGAAGGCTGCGCTGCAGCGCCTGCTTATTGCGCACAATGAAGAATGGTGGAATCGTTCACCAGAGGAACTGAAGCAAGGACTTTCCGTTTAAATGCTTTTTAATGAAGGAAGATAGCGAGGGCTGTTCGGCAGCGGGTTAATAGGCCTGCTTGCCGGACAGCTCTATTTTGCATGTGTGATGTTAATTGTATGTCAGATAAATTTTGGTTAAGCGGTTAAAATAAGTTGAAACTGCTACATGAGCGGGATAAAATGTTAGATAAACTAACACGAAAAAAGGGAGAGAACAGCATGATCATCCTTGCACCATTCCTGTTTCTAATGAACCGTCTTGCCTATTGGAAGAAATTCGTACTCATCGGCTTGCTGTTCGTCATCCCGATCACGCTGCTCACAGTAGATGCCTTTCGTTCGATGCAGACCTCGATCGGGCTTACAATGAAGGAGCGCGAGGGGGTAGCCTATCTGAAGCCGCTCAAGGAAATGCTGATGGCGCTTCAGCGGCATCGCGGCGTAGCCAATGGCTTCCTTAATGGCGAGAGGGAATCAAAGACACAGCTGGACGAGATTGAGATTGATATTCAGAACGGGCTGGCCTTTGTGGATGCTGTTCATGCGTCTCATGAGGATACCTTCGGCGCTCCGAAGCGCTGGGATGAAATAAAAGCGGAGTGGACACTATTGGTTGACCAATACAGCGGAATGGCTGCGGCAGAGAGCTTCAAGCGCCATAGCGAGCTTATTGATGGTCTGCTTGACTACATGGTCGTGATCTCTGATGCGTCGAATTTGACATTGGACAATGAAATTGAAACTTATTATTTGATGGATATGGCTGTGAACCGGATTCCTCTATTGATGGAGAAGGTTGGCAAGTCGCGTGGTCAAGGAAGAGGGATACTGGCCGCAGGGACGATTAGTGCAGAGCAGAAAATAGAGATGATGCTGGATATGGACCGTGTGGAGAGCTCGCTAGATGGATTGGACAAGGATTGGATCAATGCTCGGAGCTCGCAGTTGAACGTCTCTTCTCTTGAGGGATTGTATAATACGAATGCGACCGCTGCGAGACAGTATGCTGCAATTGTAGAGAGGGAGATTATTGACGAAGCCTTCTTGATTAAGCCAGCCCACTATTTTGACGAAGGAACCAAGGTTATCGATGCAAGCTCGGCGCTCTATAACGAGACGTCCAAACTGCTGGATGAGCGGCTGGCGGAGCGGATAGAGGGAATGAAATTCAAGCGAGGTACTCTTATCCTGACGCTTGGCATAAGTATTGTGCTGGTTGCTATGTTTTTTGCCGCATTCTATATCAATGTCCAGCGTGCAGTAAGGAGATTGGAGCAGGATTCTGCGAGAATGGCTGATGGCGATCTAAGCATCCGCATCGAGCTTGCAACGAAGGATGAGCTAATGCGGGTCGGAGAAGCGTTCAATCGGATGGCCGCGAGCTTCGGTGAAGTTCTGCGGGGCAATCAGGCGGTAGCGGAGCAGGTAGCTGCATCCTCGGAGGAGCTGGAGGCAACGGCGGGCCAATCTGTTGATGCCGTTCATTATATTGCGGAGATTATGCGGGAAATTGCAAACGAGGCTGACAATCAAGCCCATAGCGCAGACCAGAATGCTACGGCGATGTCAGAGATGGCAGGTGGCATTGGGCGGATTGCCGAGACAACCTCTACTGTTAACGAGGTGGCGTCGGCGGTGGCGACGGAAGCTAAAAATGGCAGGAATACTGTGAAGCAGGCGGCAGAACAGATGACAGTCATTCGCAATAATACGGGGGAGACTGCCGAGGCCGTCGAGAAGCTGCGCGTACAATCGGAACAGATAGGCTCAATCGTTACACTCATCACCAATCTGGCTCGCCAGACCAATCTGCTTGCGCTGAATGCGAATATTGAAGCGGCTCGTGCCGGAGAGCAGGGCAAAGGGTTCGCTGTTGTTGCCCAGGAGGTGCGCAAGCTGGCGGAGCAATCCCGTGAAGCTGCCGAGAATATCGGCGGTCTTGTAAGTGAGATGCAAGCTTATGCGGACGGGGCATCCAAGCGGATGGTGGACGGAGTTGCGGAGGCTGCCAAAGGAATTGTCGCTATGAACGAGGTGAGCGGCATGTTCGGCACAATTCTGGCTGCAGTCGAGCAGGTTGCCCGTCAGGTGGAAGAAATATCGGCGGCGACCGAGCAGATGTCAGCCGGTACGCAGCAGATAACGGCCTCCATCCACGAGTCGCTTGGCTATGCCAGTCAAGGAGCGAGCAAGGCGCAGCAGGTAACCGCATCGACACAGGAGCAGCTGGCATCCATGGAGGAAGTTTTGGCGGCATCGGGATCGCTCAGCGCGATGGCGGGGAGGCTGCAGGATTCCTTGCAGAGATTTCGAGTGGAGAGTCATTAGACGGGAGGGACGGCTTGCTTGCCGCAAAGCTTATTGATAAGTGCCTGAACAATGCCTATTATTAGAGGTAATCTGCGATTGTATCAGGAGGGATTTCTTTGTTGTATAGAAAATCGATAGAAACGCTCTCGCCTTATATACCGGGCTTTCAGCCGGCTATGGACGGTACTGTTATCAAGATCAACTCTAACGAGAATCCGTATCCGCCTTCACCTAAGGTCAAGGAGCTGCTTGGCGGCTTTGACTTTAGACAGCTGCGTTATTATCCTGATGCGACAAGCCAGCCTCTCAGGGAGCTGATCGGCGCTCAGCATGGGCTGTCGAGCAAGCAAGTACTGTGCGGCAACGGCTCTGATGAAGTAATTTCACTCATCTTCAAAGTCTTTTTCGAGGAGGGCGATACGATTGCCACGCCTTATCCGACCTATACATTTTACAAGTCGGTAGCGGACATCATTAATGTTGGGGTCGCCTTTGTGGACACAGCGGAGGATTTCGCAATCGACTTGCAGGGATTAGTGAATACCGGCGCCAAAGGCATCTTTATCGCTAATCCGAATGCGCAGACTGGCCGGCTGCTGCCGCTGCAACGTATTGAGGAGCTGCTGAACAATTATAGCGGACTTGTAGTTATAGATGAGGCTTATATCGATTTTGCCGGACAAGAGTCATCGGCCTGTCATCTGCTTGGGACCTATTCGAATCTTATCGTGCTGCGCACCTTCTCCAAATCCTATTCCCTATGCGGTATCCGCGTTGGGTTCTGCTTGGCTGACGAGTCGTTGATCCAAGCGATGGACAAATGCCGGGACTCCTATAATGTGAACCATCTGAGCCAGGTGATTGCTGCCGCAGCCTTCCGGGATCGGGAATATTTGGAGGCAACGGTGAAGCGGGTTGTGGACACGCGGGACATGCTGGCGGATGAACTCCGCAATCTCGGCTTTACAGTCTACCCATCCGAAGCGAATTTCCTGCTATGCCAGCCGCATGGGCGCAGCGCGTCCGATATTTATGATTACTTAAAGGCGCAGCAGATTTATGTCAGACATTTCGATTCGCCGCGTCTGTCAGACAAGCTGCGAATCGCGATTGGAACGGAGCAGGAAGTAGAGATCCTGCTGCGGCATTTGCGTGAATATGCAGGAAGCGACCCGATTTAATTAAGCACAGCAATGCTAGGGTGTACTTCAGGTCATGAGTGTGAGAATAAACAAGCTGCTCGGCGAGTCACCTGCACAGGACTTGAGGGCAGCTTGTTTTGATGTTCATGCCACCCTGTCTATTTGAATAATGGCAACATACTGTAACTCGGAAAAGGGATCCAGCTCGTCGATAATGATTGGCTGCGATCATAAGGGGAATACAAATGAAGCTTCCACTGATAATAAGTGGGTGATCCGTAATGCTAGCGGATGATACTGCTAAGTTGGATCAAACAGGCGGGCTGCGCAGGGGGATGTTCTAGCGAACGCCGTTATTCGCGGCTCTATTAGCAGTAAGTAACTACACAACCGCAAAATTCACATCAAACCCTGCCGCATCTCGCCGAAGTTACTGCACAAATAGATCGACTATCATTCGCAGACAGAGTAATCAGTGTTTTCAGGTTTGTTTACTGTTGTACAGCGGTGGCCAGAGTGTTTTCGGCAGCTCATTGTCAGCTGTAAGACGGAAATTCATGCTTATAGCGCAACTCGCCTCGCTTTTTCGTTCTGTAAGACGGAATTTCATTCTTACAGCGGTGGCCAGAGTGTTTTCGGCAGCTCATTGTTAGCTGTAAGACGGAAATTCATGCTTATAGCGAAGCTCGCTCCGTTTTTTCGTTCTGTAAGCAGGAATTTCATTCTTACAGAGATCGTAGGGGGATTAGGCGGCTCATTGCTATCAGAAAGATGGTACATGCTTGCGGCGGATGTAGTTTCTGTGAATCTCAGTCAGCTGTTAGTTGGTTTTCAAGACGAGGTGGGAGCAACGGTTGAAGCAGCGAGCATACCTTCCTTCGGGGATGTCCGTTTACTGTTGAGCGATGAGGAGGCTGACCCATTAGCAGCGAATCTGCGTACGGGACAGCCTTAGCATTTTCAATAGTCTATTCTCAGAGCATCCTCAGAGCATTCTCAGAGCATCTTTAGTTCATCCGCATTGCATTCATTGCATCCTCATTCCATCCTCATTCCATCCTCAGTGCATCCTCAGTGCATCTTCAGTGCATCTCAAGTCCCCTATCCTCTGTGCCACCTTAGCATTCAGTCCATCCTCAGCATCCTCAGTCCATCCCTAGTCCGTCCACCAACGCTTGAGCTGCTTCCACCATGACTGGGACTTCTCGGCGGTTGCTCCATCCTTCTCTTCTATAGAAGCCGCAGGTTCGCCATCTCCGCATGTCTCTGTAGGCTGTGTGCCGGCAACGAAGGTTTCGAGCCTTTTGTCCGCGCAGGAGGAGGAGGCGAGCTTGCCGCTCTTCGGATCGATATAGACGGACACGATACCGTCAGGTATGGCGAAGATCTTGGGCGGCACGGCCTTGAGCGCGTTCTCCGTATAAGCCGCGAAGATTGGCGCAGCGCGATGAGCCTCGGCCTTCGTTAAATTGCGGCCCTTGTCATAGCCGACCCAGACTGCAGTTGAGAGCTCGGGCGTGTACCCTACGAGCCAGGCGTCATTCGCAGTAGTGCCTGTCTTTCCGGCGACAGGCCGTTTCAATGCAGCGGACACCCGACTGCCTGTGCCGCCAATGTCGAATACGCTCTCCATAAGGCTGGTCAGCACATAAGCATGAGCGGCATCTACAACCTGCTGCGGGGACTGGCTTGCTTGATACAGCACTTCGCCCTTGCTGTCTTCAATGCGCAGAATGGCAGTTGGTTCTGCGCGGACTCCGCCAGCGGCTATCGTGCCGAAAGCGGAAGCCATCTCGAATGGGCTGACGGGAAATGTGCCGAGCGCCATGGATGGGACAGGCTTCATGGGGCTGTCGATGCCAAGCTTCCTCGCCATCTCAATGACCTTGTCGGGTCCAACGGTCATCATCGTATTCACCGCATAAATATTATCCGAGCTTGCAATGGCCTGCCGCATGTCAATGTAATCATTCGCGTACTTGTCGTTATAGTTTTTCGGGGCGTAGGTTTTGCGTCCTTCGTCGTAGGTGAAGATGGTCGGCTCGCTTTTGTATCTGGATACAGGAGTCATCGCTCCTTCCTGTAGCGCAGTCAAATATAGAATGGGCTTGAAGGAAGAGCCGGGCTGGCGTGTCTTGGCGAAAACACGGTTGAATTGATTGGATTTGTAGTCGCGTCCACCGACCATCGCTTTAATATAACCGTTGCGAGGATCGATGGAGATGAGCGCAGCCTGCTGCTCTGAGTTGGCTGGAATACCCTTGGCGACAGCTTCCTCTGCTGCGCGCTGGGCGTCAGGATCAAGAGTCGTATAGATCCGGATGCCGCCCTCGCTGAGCAACTGCTCGTCGATGCCAAGCTTATCCACAGCAATATAACGGATATAATCGCGAAAATAGGGCGCTGCCCCATCCAGCGTGCTGGAGCCGAGAGGCTGCAGCTTCAAAATTTCTGCTGCCGCCCCATCCGCCTCCGCTTGTGTAATCATTCCCTGCTCAGCCATCGTCTGCAGAATAACCTTCTGCCGGTCCTTGGCATTTTTCATATCCAGATAAGGCGAGTAATATTTGGGACCCTTGGGTATGCCGGCAAGCATAGCGCTCTCTGCTAATGAGAGCTCCTTCGCATGCTTGCCGAAATAGAGCTGGGATGCGGCTTCAGCGCCGTATGCGCCATGCCCGTAATAGATTTGGTTCAAATACAGCGCAAGAATCTCATCCTTGGAGTAATGCATCTCCAACTGAATCGTATACATGGCTTCCTTGAACTTGCGTTTCCAGGTTCGCTCATGCGTCAAATACAGATTGCGCGCGAGCTGCTGCGTCAACGTACTGGCGCCCTGCTTGGCCTTCAGGTGCTCGACATTGACCAATACAGCACGAGCCATTCCTTTCATATCGAAGCCAAGATGATCATAGAAGCGCTGATCCTCAATCGCCAGTGTTGCCTCCAGCAGGTGAGAAGAGATCGCCTGAAGTGGCACGGATTGCCGATTCTCTCCTGCGTGGAACGTGTCCAGCACATTGCCCTGCAGATCAAGCATTTGGGACGTCTGGCTGATGGATGACGCGGGAAGGGCCTGATTATGCAGGTAGAAAAGAAAGCCGAAGGCAGCGATGCATGCAATTGCAGCCGCCCAGCCGGCAAAGACGAATAGCCGTTTTACTCGCCGCAGCAGCGGCATCCATCGTTCGGCGCGAATACGAAAAGGCAGTCGGCCCTTAACACCTTGCTGCCGTGATCCCTGTTTATTCATGATGAAGTCCCCTCACACTTATGCCTTGTTATTCCCTTAGTATGGAAAATAGGAGGGGGAGCTATTCACAAGCACGCTAATTTATTCGGAGAATGATCATGTGCTGATGAGTGAGCCGGCCTGACGAGATAATAAAGGCCGCGAAGGCTGTCTCAGGTTATGTTTGTATTGCGGAAATTATTGCACTATAATACAGGGTGAACCATTGACCTGACTGATATAAGCAACCCATATACATACGAAGAAAGAAGGGATACGCGATGGAGTTATGGTATACCGAGAAACAAACCGATAGTTACGGGATTACAGCGAAGATTACAGAAACCTATGTCAGCGAGCAAACCGATTTTCAGAAGCTCGATATGATCGAGACCGAAGAATTCGGCACGATGCTCGTCCTGGACGGCATGGTTATGACAACCGATAAAGATGAGTTCGTCTATCACGAAATGGTCGCCCATCCGGCGCTTTATACGCATCCTAATCCGAAGCATGTTCTTGTTGTCGGTGGCGGCGACGGCGGCGTTATCCGTGAAATTCTGAAGCATCCTGAGGTGGAAAAGGCAGTTCTTGTTGATATCGACGGCAAGGTCATCGAATATTCCAAGAAGTATCTGCCCAATATTGCTAGCGGACTCGATGACCCTCGTGTTGAGGTGATCGTTAACGACGGCTTCATGCATATTCATGATCATAAGAATGCCTATGATGTTATCATGGTTGATTCCACCGAGCCTGTAGGTCCTGCGGTAAACCTGTTTACACGCGGCTTCTATCAAGGCATCTACGATGCGCTTAAGGAAGATGGAATCTTCGTCGCTCAGACGGACAACCCTTGGTTCAAGGCAGATTTGATTGAGAGCGTGAATCGCGATGTGAAGGAAGTATTCCCGATTGTCCGCGTCTACTGGGCGAATGTGCCGACGTACCCGAGCGGCCTATGGACGTTCACATTGGGCAGCAAGAAGCATGATCCGCTTGCAGTCAACGAATCGTCCATTCCTGAGATCGACACCAAATATTACTCCCCTCGTCTGCACAAAGCGGCGTTTGCTCTGCCGAAATTTGTGGAAGACCTGGTCAAATAGGAGAGAAGCTACCCATGAAACTCGATCAAAAATATTCCGGCAATGTCTTCATCCTCAGCTCGGATGACTATGCCGCATCCAAAGCCGTTATTTACGGTATGCCGATGGACTTTACCGTATCCTTCCGCCCGGGCTCGCGCTTCGGCCCTCCCCGCATTCGGGAGGTATCCATCGGGCTGGAGGAATACAGCCCGTATCTGGATAGAAGTCTCGAAGATATCGAATACTTCGATGCTGGAGACCTGCTGCTGCCGTTCGGCAATGCAGCGCGTTCGCTCGACATCATCGGTGAGTTTGTGCGCGGCGTATTAGCTGACGGCAAGATGCCGATCGGACTGGGCGGCGAGCATCTCGTATCGTGGCCGATCTTCCGCGAGGTGTACGCGAAGCACCCGGATCTGGCGATCATTCATTTCGACGCACATGCGGATCTTCGAGAGGAATACGAAGGCGAACCGTTGTCGCACTCCACGCCGCTGCGCAAGGCGGCAGGTCTGATGGGCGGCCAGAATATTTACCAGTTCGGTATTCGTTCCGGCTCGCGCGAGGAGTGGCAGTTTGCACGCGAGAACATTAATTTCTATCCGTTCGAGGTGCTGGAGCCGCTCAAGAAGGTGCTGCCAGAGCTGGCAGGACGTCCTGTCTATCTGACGATTGACATTGACGTGCTTGATCCATCCTGTGCGCCGGGTACGGGAACAGCAGAAGCGGGCGGCATCACATCCAAGGAGCTTATCGAAGCGGTGCATGCTATCGCGCGCTCCGGTGTGAACATTGTTGGCTGCGACCTTGTTGAGGTTGCGCCTGCTTATGACCCGACGGAGCAGACGCAGATCGTCGCGGCGAAGGTCATTCGCGAGATGCTGCTTGGATTCTTGAAATAGGCATTATTAATAAGGCGGCTCACCGCAAAGGGGGAATGTACTCCTGCGATGGGCCGCTCTTTTATATGACAGACAGGACGATGGATTGGAGATGAGACGATGCAGGTGAAGTCATTCCCGCCAGTCATCGATGAGCGGGCGAAGGTGCTTGTGCTTGGCAGCATGCCCGGGACGGCGTCCCTTGATAAAGGCCAGTATTACGGGCATCCCCGCAATCATTTCTGGCCAGTTATTTATGGGCTGTTCGGGCAGCAGCCGTCTCCTGATTACGATGAACGAATTGCTTATGCGCAGGAGCGCGGGTTCGCGCTGTGGGATACCATTGCTGCATGCCGCAGGGAGGGGAGTCTCGATGTCAATATTCAAGACGAGCTCCCTAATGATATCCCCGGGCTCCTGGCGCGCTATTCTGGTGTCGTTTGTGTTGCCTGCAACGGCAGCAAGTCCCATGATACGTTCAAAAAATATTATGGCAGCGACCCCATATGCCATCGTATCGCGCTGCTGAAGCTGCCTTCGACTAGCCCGATACCGACGCAGCGGATGCGGACGACCGCAGACCGGATTGAGGCGTGGCGCGCGCTGCTCCCGTATCTGGCATAAGGTACGCTTGGAATGTTGGATTGCCCTCCTTTTGGTCATAATGGCTAACAGGGGGTAGATAGACATGGGGATTATGCCGATACATGAGCGGCTTGCTGAGCTGTGGACCATAAGAACCCGGCGTGCTTTGACTTGTGAGGAGCAGGCTGATTTCGAGCATTGTCTGGCGGTCAACGCCATGCACTGCCGCATGCTCGCCAATTTACATAACTTGTCGCTGCTGGCATCTATGACATCGGATCGGGAGTGGCAGCACGATATTTGCCGCAGAATCGAGAAGCTGGGCGGATCGCCGCCTGCGCCTCGTATTTGAGCGTCCTCCGCGCCCGCCGATTATGTTCGGTCTCCGTCCAAGCCGCACCGCATTGTGAGCTGCGCGCGGTGCGGCTTGATTATGTGCTGATTATGCGGAGATACGCTTGCAATTTTGGGGCGATGGCCTATAATTAGACAAATAACAGCTACAAACGATGAACGGGACAGTATCTTGCAGATCGGTGCTAGCAGCGAGCCGGGTTGGTGGAAGCCGGTGCAGCGATGCAGGGGAAGCGGGCCCGGGAGTTGATTGTCCGAGGGGTAGCAGCGCTAACCGTCGTAGGACAGTCCGGTCACCCCGTTATCGTGCCCTGAGAGGCATCTACTTTGCAGATGAATCCGTACAGCTTACCAGCGTGCAGGTTCAATAACGGAAGACGCCAGAAGAGTGGTACCGCGGATTAAACCTCCGTCTCTTTATTGAGACGGGGGTTTTCTATTTTTTAGGCATTATACAAAGCTGACGAGGGAGGCTGAAAATGATGACAATCTTATTGCAATGGTCCGTTGAACAATTGCAGCCGTATGTAACTCAGACAAGGGAAGAGATTCTTGCTGTGCTGGAAGTGCCGCCGCGACCGGGGCTTGGAGATGTCGCATTTCCATGTTATGCGCTGGCCCGTGAGTGGAGGAAGCCGCCTGACGCTATCGCTGAGGAGCTGGCAGCTCGTTTCAATGAAGGAGCATCAGGGGTGAGCGCGCAAGCGGCGGGACCCTATTTGAATCTATCATTTGATCCGCAGCAATGGGCGCCTAAGCTGCTTGCTGCCGCTTTGGCTCATGATTACGGACACTCCGCAGTTGGTCAAGGACAGCGGGTTATTATCGATATGTCCTCGCCAAACATTGCGAAGCCTTTCGGTGTGGGCCATCTGCGTTCAACGATGATCGGCAATGCGCTCGCTAATTTGTACCGGATATCGGGCTATGAAGTGGTGACCGTGAATCATATCGGAGATTGGGGAACCCAGTTCGGGAAGCTGATGGAAGCTTACAAGCGTTGGGGCAATGAAGAGGTGCTCAAGGAAGCGCCTATACGTGAGAGTTTGCGGCTCTATGTGAAATTTCATGAGGAGACAGAGGAGGACGATACGCTGGAGGCGGAGGCGCGCCGCTGGTTCTGGAGGCTTGAGAATGGCGATGCAGAGGCGCTTCGGCTCTGGCAGTATTTCGTTTCGGTCAGCTTGGAGGAGTTCGAGCGTGTCTATGCGCGTCTAGGCGTGAAGTTTGATCATACGCTTGGCGAAAGCTTCTATAATGACAAGATGGAGGCGGTCGTTAGTCAGCTGAGAGAGCTGGAGCTATTGGAAGAGAGCGACGGGGCTCAGGTGGTGCGCCTTGACGATGAAGGGGTGCCGCCCTGCCTCATTCTGAAATCTGACGGGACGACAATTTATCCAACGAGGGACTTGGCTACCGCGCTGTACCGCAAAACGGAGATGAATGGCGATCTTCTGCTGTATGTCGTCGGTGGGGAGCAGAAGCTTCATTTTCAGCAGGTGTTCCATGTTTTGAAGCGGATGGGTGTGGGCTGGTCACATCAATGCCGACATATTCCTTTCGGATTGATGAAGATCGATGGACGAAAAATGTCTACGCGCAAAGGCCAAGTGGTTTATCTGGATGAAGTGCTGGATGAAGCGGTGCGCAAAGCGGAGGAGATCATTGAGGAAAAGAATGCCGCGCTGGACAATCGCAGGGAAGTAGCAGAAGCAGTCGGGATAGGCGCGATCGTATTCGGTGATTTGAAGCACAACCGTATGCTGGAGGTGGATTTCTCGCTGGATGAAGCGATCAAGTTTGAAGGCGAAACAGGTCCTTATGTGCAGTATACGGCAGCGAGAGGCTATAAGCTGCTCAAGACAGGTATGGACAAAGGGCTGGCGGTCGATGAAATCTTGCAGGATGGCGTTTATTTATACAGCGCAGCTGCGTGGGAATGTTTGAAGATGGTTGCCGCTTATCCGGCTGCTATCGAAGAAGCGCTGCGTGTTCATGAGCCGTCCGTGCTGGCCAGGCATCTGCTGGAGGTGTCCAAAAGCTTCAACCGCTTCTATAATCAGGATAGGGTGATCACGGAATCATCAGAGGAAACGCTGGCAAAGCTGGGGATTGTAGCTGCAGCAGTCCAGGTGCTGCGTTCTGGGCTTCAGTTGTTAGGCGTCAAGTCTCCACAGCAAATCTGAGCGTGTGTATGCCGAAACAAAGGCTGGAATAGAGGATGGATGGAGCATGGGTGCAGCATGGGTGCAGCATGGGTGCAGCATGGGTGCAGCATGGGTGCAGCATTCTGGGAAGTTGAATTGAAATCGTCCTATCTCCTCCATTATAGTAGGAGCATGAGAGGAATGGACAGGAGGCGTGCCAGTGGCAATGGACAGAGCGCAGGTTCGGATCACGCTGGAGAGCGAGATAGACGGCGAGAAGCAGATCATAGAGCATAGTGGCGAATGGTTCTGCAAGAATCGATCCATATTTATTCGTTATGATGAAACAGAGTCGTATGGCAAAGCGCGCGCGATCGTACGCTGGCGAGACGGGGAGCTTAGTGTGACGCGCCGCGGCGATGTTGAATCCGAGCAGATCTTCGTTGCCGGCGCTCGTCGATACGGTCAATATAAGTCATCGTTGGCGCGGTTCCGGTTAGAGACGGATACAACCTTGCTATGGATGCAATGCGGGGACATGCTCCAGAGTGGAGACATGACACATTCTGAACTTGCCATTGAAGAGCCAGAGCTAACCCTTCCGCTGCTATTGGAATGGCATTACACGATGTGGATCGAAGATGAGCTGACAGGAACCTTCAAGATTCGGCTTCGCGCGGAGAAACAGCATATGTAGCAATCCATTCAGCCGACAGCATTGTCTAATTGAGTGACGCACAGCTGATGCATGGTAACATAGCGTTTTCAGTGATCCTGCAACAACAAGCAGTATAGCGCATCCAGTTACCCTGCGGTAGTAGAGTGAGTGGCTAGCAAAATGAATGCTGCTATTTTGTTACTCATGAATTCTGCTGCAAGTGTTGCGGTGCGGTGCTGTAAGATGAGATTTCCCGCTTACAGCTGTAAAAAGGATTATTTACGTTGCTGTAAGAGGTTTTTGCCGCCTTATGGGTTCAATTTTGAGACATAAGTGGCTGCTAAGGTGAGTTTAACGCGGAAAAATCTGCTTACAGAGACTCGGTGATGGTAAGCTAAAGCTGTAAAACGGAAAAACCCGCTTACAGAAGCTGTAGCGAAACACCGCGCTGGGAGCTGCGCGCGGTGCGAGGAGTCGGTGCATGTATGGTATTGAGCCTTGCG
Organism: Paenibacillus plantiphilus; assembly: GCF_927798095.1. GTDB lineage: Bacteria > Bacillota > Bacilli > Paenibacillales > Paenibacillaceae > Paenibacillus_Z > Paenibacillus_Z plantiphilus. Next base: position 253,198 of record NZ_CAKMMF010000005.1, read on the forward strand.
GCGGCGACTCTTAACCATGTATATAAAAGCGGCCCTATGTTTATACAGAGGCCCGTTCTCTATGATTAGCGACAAGACATACACAGAAAACACTTTTTGGAGGAACGAATAACGATGAAAACAAATGTAATCGAACAGCTGCATGCAAAGGTGAAAGAGGCGATTGCTGATGCAGTGGTTGCCGCAGAGCTTGTCAGTCGGGAGGAGCTGCCTCTCTTCGTCCTGGAGGTTCCGAAGGATAAGGCGCATGGTGATTTGGCGACGAATGCCGCTATGCAGCTGACGAAGCTGGCTAAGAAGAACCCTCGTCAAATCGCTGAAGCTATCGTGGCGAATCTGGCCAAGGATAAAGGGCATATTCAATCGGCCGAAATCGCCGGACCTGGCTTCATCAACTTCCGATTGAACAAAAGCTATCTGTATCCAGTCGTAGCAGAGGTTATCGCTCAGGGGGCCGAGTATGGCCGAATCGACATCGGGGCAGGGCAAAGCGTGCAGATGGAGTATGTAAGCGCGAATCCGACAGGCAGTCTGCATCTTGGTCATGCGCGCGGGGCAGCGGTTGGCGATGCGCTGTGCAATGTGCTTGATTTTGCAGGGTACAAGGTTACGCGAGAGTATTATATTAATGATGCCGGCAATCAGGTTGCCAACCTTGCGAGGTCGATTGAAGCCCGCTACAAGCAGGCGCTTGGCCAAGATGCGGCAATGCCGGAGGATGGTTATCACGGCGAGGATATCGTCGGTTTCGCCAAGCTGCTTGTCGAGGCGGAGGGGGATCGGCTGCTGTCGCTGCCGGAGGAAGAGCGCTTTGTATTCTTCCGCGAATTCGGACTTCAGCGCGAGTTGGATAAGATCAAGCGAGATCTCGGGCGGTTCCGCGTCGGCTTCGACGTCTGGTTCAGCGAAACATCGCTCTATGAGACCGGACAGGTTGAAGAGGCGCTGGAAGCGCTGCGTGAGCGAGGACAGGTGTTCGAGGAAGGTGGGGCAACCTGGTTGTCCACGATGGATTACGGCGACGACAAGAACCGGGTTCTTGTGAAGAATGACGGCTCGTACACCTATCTGACGCCTGATATCGCATACCACCGTGATAAGTACGGCCGTGGCTTCGATCGGATGATCAACATCTGGGGAGCGGATCATCATGGTTATATCCCGCGTGTGAAAGCGGCGATGGAGGCACTCGGCAACGATCCCGGCAAACTGACAGTGCTGATTGCCCAGATGGTCAGCCTTTTCCAGAACGGGGAGAAGGTGAAGATGTCCAAGCGAACGGGCAAAGCGGTTACGATGGAAGATTTGATGGATGAAGTCGGAGTGGATGCCATTCGATACTTCTTTACGATGCGCAGCATGGACTCGCATTTGGATTTTGATATGGATTTGGCTATTTCGACCTCGAATGAAAATCCGGTCTTCTATGTGCAGTATGCTTATGCGCGTATTTGCAGCATTTTCCGGCAGGCAGAGGAGCAGGGGGTAGCTGTCAGCGATTCCGCTGCCGTAGATTATGCCAAGCTGACGACGGAGCATGAGTTCGACCTGCTTCGCAAAATGGGCGAGCTTCCACAAGAAATCGCGGAAGCAGCAGAGCAGTATGCGCCGCATCGGCTTATTCGCTATGTATACGAGCTGGCGGCCCAGTTCCACAGCTATTACAGGGCGGAGCGCGTCATAACGGAGGATGCGGCCCAGACAGCGGCGCGTCTGGCGCTGCTAGGAGCTGTCCGCACAGTCATCGCCAATGTGCTTCGGCTTGTGGGTGTATCCGCTCCGGATCGGATGTAGCGTGACAGCGCGAGTAGGTCCGCACATGGCCACGCGCAAACGGAACGCGGTATAAGATTAAGTGCCGTACTCGGCCGTCCGTAAAAGTGAACGCATGCATACTAACATCTGCATATACGGCTGCATATTGACGAGCCGGCAACTATAGCATGCTGCAGGCCGCGAACCTAACGGTCAGCGGCCTGCAGCATGCGCATGACATCCAGCTCCCCGGTTTGCCGGGGAGTTTTGGTCCCTCTAAGGGGTGTCATTGACCGCCTAAGAATGGACTTTATCTCTGCCGGGGATAGACCCGGACGGTGAGCCAGCAGCAGTGCGACGGCGCCGCTCACATGGGAGGTTGCCATTGAAGTGCCGCTCATTTCATTGTATTTGCCTCTCAACCAGGCTGATAGAATTTTGTCCCCGGGGGCGAATATATCGACGTAGGTTCCACGATTGCTGAACAGGGCTACACGGCGCAGCCGGTTCGTAGCAGCGACGGAGATCGTCTGCGAATAGCGTGCAGGATAATCAATCGACTTGCGTTTGCCGTCGTTGCCTGAAGAAGCAATAATAATGATGCCGGCATTGTACGCATTCGTCACGGCGCTCAACAGCGACTTGCTGCGTGTCTTCATGCCGAAGCTCATATTGATGATATCCATGCGATTGCGGACGCACCAATCAATACCGAGAATAATATCCGAGACGAACGCGCTGCCGTTCTGATCAAAGGCTTTGACAGGATAGATGGTAGAGCGTGGAGCGACTCCGATCATGCCGTGAAGCTGGTTGGCTGCTGCTATCGTGCCTGCGATGTGCGTGCCATGACCATTGTCATCATGCGGCAGCGATCCACGATTCAGCAAATTAATTCCACGCGCGAGCGACTGCTTCAGATCCGGATGGCTGAAGTCGACACCCGTATCGATGACGCCGACCTTAATGCGATGGCCTGTTGTTGTGCTCCATGCTTGCGGAGCTCTAATCTGGCCTACGCCCCAGGGAATTCCCCTCTCGCGGGCAGCCGGTTTGTGAACCGTGCCGTGAACCGTCACAAGCGGGTCATCCTCGATCCATATGCTCTCATGCAAGCGAGGGGCTAGTTCCTCATCCGACAAGAGGAGAGAGAAGGCTGCGATCGCGGGCAAATGCCGGATAGCATTCTGGGAGGCGGGAGATGTGTTCAACCCTGACCATTCATGGAGAAAGCGCTTGTAGTCGCTATGCTGCTGAAAACGGATGATTCGCCGTTTTGCACGATTGGCGGGCTTAGCAAGAGCGCTGTGTAACCAACGGAGAATTGCGGTTCTGTCCAATTTGGCGTCCCCTCCAAGTCGGATCATGCTGAAGTATTGTATGAAGGAGAGCAACAAGCTGTATGAGCAAGCTGCCTTTTTTCATATAATTAGGCGCAAAACCGTGTCATTCGCCGTCCAAGGACATAGTATGAATAAGGAGCAAGCAGCGGCTTTAGTACAATCGGGTAGGGCGCTGCTTCAGCATCCGGCAGGATACAGTCAAAGCGAGGGGGTCGCCCTTCGCTTTTTCTTTTGTTTTGATCGGCGGGGATGCTTGCTTTTTTGCAGGAAATAGGTTTTACTATAGGATGATAATGGATCGCTTGAGGAATAAGCGGATTCGCATGAGAGGAAGTGTCAAGATGAGCAGTGACTACACCTTGAAGATCGATCCTGAGCGCATTAAGGAAATGCCGATGGTCGATTTGGCTTTTGAATTGCTGAAAGCGGTCAACACGCCCTTCTACTTTCGTGATTTAATGACAGAAATCGCGAAAATCAGAAGCTTGTCTCAAGAAGAAATCAACCAGGTAATAGCGCAAGTATATACAGAAATCAATATCGACGGTCGTTTCGCCTGTGTCGGCAGCAATATGTGGGGCTTGAAACGCTGGTATCCGGTTGAGCGTTCCGAGGATCCGGTAGGCAGCGCCAAGCGTCCTCGAATCATTAACGACGAAGATGACGATGATGATCTCTACTCCGATGATGAAGAGGAAACCTTCGCGGCGGATGAAGAGGACTTCGATGCTTATGATGAGGATCAAGAATTCGAAGAAGCAGAAGAAGAAGCTGAAGTTGACGAAGAAGTTTTAATCGATGATGAAGAGCTTGGAGAAGAATCGGATGATGAGGATTCTGAAGAGCTGGACGAATCGGATGAGGAAGACGACTTCGAGGATGACGCTGACGATAGTGAAGATGACAAGTAACAAATAAAAGACGACGCTGACCGCAGATGTTCTCTTGACAGCGGGCAGTTGCGAAGAGTACACTATTGCATGGGCTTTAAGTTCGTGTGTAAGTGATATGCAATCAAAGAAAGTGCCCCGTTTATACGGGTGTCACTTTTTTCTTTTTTTTGTTCCATTTTTATACGTGAAATGGGCAACCCTATACTTTAACATAATAGCGTGGAGGGTATCATCAGTGACCAAATATATTTTTGTGACCGGCGGTGTTGTTTCGTCTCTGGGTAAAGGCATTACAGCGGCATCGCTTGGTCGATTGCTCAAAAACCGGGGCTTGAAGGTGACCATTCAGAAGTTCGATCCGTATATCAACGTGGACCCAGGCACAATGAGTCCGTATCAGCATGGAGAAGTGTTCGTTACCGATGACGGAGCGGAGACGGATCTCGATTTGGGTCATTATGAGCGGTTTATCGATATCAACCTGTCCAAGAACAGCAACGTCACGACAGGGAAAATCTATTCCACGGTTATTACCAAGGAACGTCGCGGCGAGTATCTCGGCGGAACCGTCCAGGTAATCCCCCATATTACGAACGAAATTAAGGATCGTGTATTCCGTGCGGGCAGGGAGACCGGTTCTGATGTCGTCATCACAGAAATTGGCGGTACAGTAGGCGATATTGAAAGCTTGCCGTTCCTCGAAGCGATTCGCCAGATCAAGAGCGATATCGGACGCGATAATGTGATGTATATTCATGTTACGCTCATTCCTTACATTAAAGCGGCAGGCGAAGTGAAGACGAAGCCGACCCAGCATAGTGTGAAGGAATTGCGCAGTATCGGCATCCAGCCTAATGTTGTTGTATGTCGGACAGAATATCCGCTGGCTGATGAGCTGAAACGCAAAATCGCGCTGTTCTGCGATATTGACGCCAACGCCGTCGTCGAATGCCGCGATGCGTCGACCCTGTATGAGGTTCCGCTTAATTTGCGCGAACAGGGGCTGGATGATATCGTCGTGAACCATCTGAAGCTGACGACTACTCCTCCTGATATGACAGAATGGGAAAGTCTGGTCAAGCGCGTGAAACAGCTCAGCCGCACAACAGAGATTGCAATTGTAGGCAAATATGTTGCACTGCACGACGCGTATCTTAGTATCGTTGAATCATTGAGTCATGCCGGATTTGCTGCAGATGCCGAAGTGAAGCTTCGCTGGGTCAATGCAGAGGAGCTGACAGAGAGCAACGTAGCGGATAGTCTGCAAGGCGTGCACGGCATTCTGGTGCCTGGAGGCTTCGGTGATCGCGGCATTGAGGGCAAAATCAATGCGATCCGCTATGCGCGCGAGAACAACGTGCCGTTCTTCGGCATTTGTCTCGGCATGCAGGTTGCCGTTATCGAGTATGCGCGTTCCATAACGGGCTTGCGCGATGCCAACAGCTCGGAGATCAATCCGTCAACGCCATATCCGGTTATCGACCTGCTGCCTGAGCAGAAGGACATCGAGGATCTGGGCGGCACGATGCGTCTTGGCTTATATCCGTGCAAGCTGATTCCAGGCTCGCTCGCAGAGCGTGAATATGGGGACGAGCTGGTCTACGAGCGTCATCGCCACCGGTACGAATTTAATAACGAATATCGTGAAACGATTGAAGCGGCTGGATTGCTGATCTCCGGGACTTCGCCTGATGGCCGTCTTGTTGAGATGATCGAGCTGCCAGGCCACCCTTGGTTTCTAGCGGTGCAGTTCCATCCGGAATTCACTTCAAGACCGAACCGGCCGCAGCCGTTATTCCGCGGTTTCGTACAAGCTGCGCTTAAGAATGCTGAAAACTGATTTATTTTTTTACTATTTTTCTCTTTTTTCCAATTAAGAAGCAGGAAATGGATGCTGGCGCGCGAATATGTTAACGATTGAATGTTTGTGAAGGGTTGACAATTCGTGTCGTACTTTAAGATATCGGCATTTGTAGGAGGGTTTCAAGTTGGATAAGAAGAAAGTGCTGATCGTTGATGATCAAAACGGCATTCGCGTCTTGCTGATGGAAGTCTTTAGCAGTGAGGGGTATGAGACCTTTCAAGCCTCCAACGGCAAGCTTGCGCTTGAAATCGTAAGAGATGAAGCACCCGATCTTGTCTTGTTAGATATGAAGATTCCGGGCATGGATGGTCTTGAGATTCTAAAGCATCTGAAGGCGATCAACAAGGAAATCAAAGTGATCATGATGACAGCGTATGGAGAGCTGGACATGATCAAAGAAGCGACTGACCACGGCGCGCTTATGCACTTCACGAAACCATTCGATATCGATGAAATGCGAATGGCCGTCAATATGCAATTGCGCGGCGGGGAATCGAACAACTGGTATGCGGTGGGGTCCTAATCGGGACCCTCATTTTTTTGCATTTTATCGCGGCCAGAGCGGGAATTCGATTGCGCAAAGACTTGTACCATACGATGTCCCGTTGTGGTATACTAGTTCAGTATGACAAGTTGGAATAGTCTCAGCCTGATACCCATCATCAAGTGGGTAAGAAACAATTGTGATAGCAATAATCCAGCTGTTCGGCAGCAAGCAATAGAGTGTAATTCCGGAGCAAGGAAAAACCGCAGTGTGAAGCCCAAGTAGAACGACTGGCGTCTTCTTATTCAAGCATCAGCCGAATGTAGAGCGCCTGCTGTGCGGCAGCGAATACAACCGGACCGTATGGAACCATTGGAACACCATCTTGTTCGTGGTTTGGCTGTGCGGAACGGAGTGTGTCCTTCACGCGATGTTCCTAATAGGGTTTCAGGCGGTTTTTCCTTTGTTCTCTTCCGAGTGGAGGATACTAATTCTGATGGAAAAATTAATGATACGCGGCGGACATCCGCTGCGAGGGACTGTACAGATCAGTGGAGCGAAGAATAGCGCTGTCGCTCTTCTGCCTGCCGCGATTCTTGCGGAATCTACAGTCACACTGGACAATTTGCCGCTTCTAAGCGATGTAGCGGTATACAGCGATATTTTGCAGGAACTGGGCGGCACGGTGGCCTGGAGCGGTGATACAATCGTCATTGACCCCTCGCAAATGAAATCGACCCCAATGCCTAATGGAAAAGTGAAACTGCTTCGCGCATCCTACTATTTGATGGGTGCAATGCTTGGCCGATTCGGCGAAGCGACGATTGGATTGCCTGGCGGCTGCAATTTCGAGCCCAGACCAATTGATCAGCATATTAAAGGTTTTGAAGCGCTTGGCGCGGAAGTGACTAACGATCATGGATCGGTGCGCATCGTAGCCAAGGAGCTTCGCGGAGCCAAGATTTATCTGGATGTTGTCAGTGTTGGAGCAACGATTAATATTATGCTTGCAGCCTCAAGGGCTAAAGGTTCCACAATTATCGAAAACGCGGCAAAAGAGCCTGAAATCATAGATGTAGCTACGCTTTTGAACGCCATGGGTGCCAAGATTAAGGGAGCGGGAACGGAAACGATACGGATCGAAGGCGTAGATAGCCTGCACGGCTGCCGACATTCCATTATTCCTGACCGGATTCAAGCAGGTACTTACATGATAGCTGCTGCGGCAACTCGCGGCGATGTTATTATAGATAATGTAATCCCTAAACATATGGAAGCCATGACTGCCAAGCTGCAAGAGATGGGTGTTCATGTCTATGAGATGGATGAGTCAATCCGTATTGTGGGACAGCCTCATTATGAGTCGATAGATGTTAAGGCATTAGTGTACCCCGGATTTGCCACTGATTTGCAATCCCCTATGACCAGCCTGTTGACACAGACCAAAGGTGTAAGCATCTTGAGCGATTATGTGTACAGCAACAGGTTCAAGCATGTTCCGGAGCTTTCGCGTATGGGTGCTAACATCCGCGTGGAAGGACGCTCGGCAATCGTTGAGGGTGGTCCGCTTAACGCTGCGAAGGTTAAGGCTGCGGATTTGCGGGCAGGGGCTGCGCTCGTTGTTGCGGCGCTTACTGTCACGGAGGGTGTAACCGAAATTACCGGCGTCGAATACATCGATCGGGGTTATGATAATTTAGTAGACAATCTACGAATGCTTGGCGCAGATGTGTGGCGGGAGCAAGAGTGATCATGAACGGCGGGAATAGACCGAGTGTTTTACGGCAATGATGGGATAAGTTGGATTACGGGTAATGAAAAGATTGTATATTGACAAAGAAGTGGTGAGAATATGTCCGAACTTCAGATCGCAGATCTTGAAGAAATGAAGCTGACTGAATTATATAAGCTTGCTAAACAATATCAGATTCCTTATTACGGTCAGCTTAAGAAGAAAGAATTGATCTTTGCCATTTTACGTGCTCAAGCAGAGCAAAGCGGTCTTATGTTTATGCAGGGCGTGCTTGAAATTTTATCAGAGGGCTACGGCTTTCTCAGACCGATCAACTACTTGCCGAGCACAGAAGATATTTATATCTCGGCATCGCAAATTCGCAAGTTCGATCTGCGTACAGGTGATCTTGTTTCGGGCAAATGCCGTGCTCCCAAAGAGAATGAACGGTACTTCGGACTGCTTCAGGTTAACGCGGTCAACGGAGAAAGCCCCGAACATGCTGCTGAACGCCTTCATTTTCCTGCTCTTACTCCTCTCTATCCAGAAAAGAAGCTTGTACTTGAAACCTCCCAGTCAAAATTATCAACACGTATTATGGACGTGCTCGCTCCCGTTGGTCTTGGTCAACGCGGTCTGATTGTCGCACCGCCGAAGGCGGGCAAGACGCTGCTGCTCAAAGAAATTGCCAACAGCATTTCGACGAACAATCCAGAGATCGAGCTTTTCGTGCTGCTGATTGATGAACGGCCAGAGGAAGTAACGGATATGCAGCGTTCAGTGAAGGGCGAGGTTGTGGCATCAACGTTCGATGAGCTGCCGGAGAATCATATTAAGGTAGCTGAGCTTGTGCTGGAACGCGCGCTTCGACTTGTAGAGCATAAGAAGGATGTCGTTATTCTTCTTGATAGTATTACACGTCTTGCACGTGCTTATAATCTAGTGATTCCCCCATCGGGCAGAACGCTCAGCGGCGGTATCGATCCTGCAGCATTTCATCGGCCGAAGCGTTTCTTCGGATCTGCGCGGAATGTGGAGGAAGGCGGCAGCCTGACGATACTGGCTACAGCATTGATAGAAACAGGCTCCCGTATGGATGATGTTATCTATGAGGAGTTCAAGGGAACGGGCAACATGGAGCTTCATCTCGACCGCAAGCTTGCTGAACGCCGTATCTTCCCAGCGCTGGACATCCGTCGTTCGGGTACAAGGCGTGAAGAAATGCTGTTGACAAAGGAAGAGCTTGACAAAGTATGGGCAATTCGCAAAAACATGAATGATTCACTGGAATTTGTTGATGGTTTCTTGAAAAAGCTGGCGGATACGAAGACCAATGAAGAATTTCTGATGTCTCTCGACCTATCCGCGACTCCACCACAGGCGCCTTCGCAAAGAACTGGCAGCAGGCCGCCAAGCTCGTCCGGAAGCTCTAGCGGTATGGGGGCAGGCAGGCGTCCAACTCGCTCGACACCTGCGACGTAGGGGAAAGAGCAGGAGGTGACAACATGAATCTCGTATATGCGGACGAACAAGGCAATCTGTTCGACCACCCGGATTGGATTGCGCTTGGGCGCAGCGGGGATATGATCGTTGAACTAATGGAAGATGAGCTGATCCCGCTTCCTGAGGGGGCTACTTTAGTCGGATTGCCGTACACGCGGCCGATAGGCATCCATGCCGCTTCCGGCGAGATGCGTCCGCTGCCTGGAGAGGTTCAGGCGGTTGGGGCGCTGCTTCCGCAAGGTTTTACCCGGCTCAGCATTCCAGGCTATATGAAAACAGACAAGACGCAGAAGCTGCCGCTGTTCGGCTATTCAGCCGTTGTGTGGAAGGAAGACGGCTTCTATGTCGCCGCACAGAAATGCGATGATCCTGAGCGGTGGAATCCGCTTAATTGCGATCCTCAAGAACTAAGTCTAGGTGTGGAGCGTCTGCTCGCCAAATACCCGGAGAATCGGCTGTATCAGCATTTGTCGAACTGTGCGCTTGGTTATGAATGCTTAACAGCCTCCAATACGTTCCTGCAGCGCTGGGAAGGGGCCGTGCCTGTTTCATTCTCCTGCAACGCGGGCTGCTATGGCTGCATTTCCGAACAGCCGGATGATAGCGGATTTCCTGCACCGCAGACGAGAATGAACTTTAAGCCGACGACAAGTGAAATTGTTGACATTATGATGGAGCATCTGCAAACGCCGGAATCGATTATCAGCTTCGGGCAGGGGTGTGAGGGCGAGCCTTCGACACAGGCCAAAATCATCATAGAAGCGATGCGTGAAGTGCGGAGCAGAACCTCGCTGGGACATATCAACATTAATACCAATGCGGGCTTGACCGATCATATCCGCGGTATTGTAGATGCAGGATTGAGTCTGATGAGAGTTAGCACGATAAGTGCGCTGGATGACCATTATAATGCATACTACAAGCCTCGTGGATATACGTTGGCCAATGTCGAGAAATCGCTTCGATATGCAGCGGACAAAGGGGTATATACCTCTATCAACTATCTTATTTTCCCTGGTGTGACGGATCGGGAAGAAGAGATCGATGCGATGCTGGGCTTTATTAAACGCACCGGTCTGCGACTCATTCAAATGCGGAATTTGAATATTGATCCAGAGAGCTATCTGGAGCTGATCCCGAAGCCGCAGGGCGAAATATATGGCATGAAGCAAATGCTGGAGATTTATGCGCAAGAAGTGCCTGATGTTGTTATTGGCTCCTATACGCATGTGCCGCCTGCATCGATTAAGAGGTAGGCTGGCAGCATCATGCGATCAGAACAAATACATTGCGGTGGTTAGGTCATGCATGCTATAATCGTCGCAGTGTGTATTTTAAACTCTGGATCCGCATGTTGATTCAGGGCAGAAAGAGGTGAGCGCGATGAAGGCAGCTATTCATCCGACATACCACATCACCACGGTTACTTGCGCTTGTGGCAACAGCTTTGAGTCTGGTTCTGTTAAACAGAACCTGCGCGTAGAGATCTGTTCCGCATGTCACCCGTTCTATACGGGCAAGCAAAAATTCGTGGATGTTGGTGGACGCGTCGACAAATTCAAAAAGAAATACGGCATTTAATCCTTACAAGTCGCTTCTGCCGAAAATTAGCAGAATACAAGAACCTCCCTCAGCCATCCTATGGTTAAAGGGAGGTTTTTTTAAATGGCGGGTTCCAATCGCAAACTTACACAAGCGGGCATGAAATGGATATCAGTCGCCTTGATGCTGGGACTGCTGCTGATGCTGTCCGCATGCGGCAATAATAATGGCGGCAATAACGACAATAACGACAATAACGGCAATACCAGCATGAAGACCAGGTCCTACGGCAATGACGGCTATTTGGGCCGCTCGAACAGTAATCCGCACCTGCCCAATCGGAACGGCTCCTATTTGAATTACGGCGAAGACGGTGATTTCGCCGAGAAGAAGCTGAAGGAGATTGGCGGCATAGCCAAGATGAACATTACTTTTCAAGGGACCAATTTATACGCTACCCTTCGGCCAGAGGCTGGAGTTGATGAAGCGCAGCTGCGACATAAGGCGTTGTCTGTACTTCGTTCCAATATGCCAAGATATATCGTGCATGTGAACACCAGCAAACAATAATGCTGGCAGGCATTTTATTACATCGCGAGAAGGCAACTTTTCCCGATAGGTTGCATCTTGGCCCGGAACGCGATATACTAGGTTCTGCCGTGCTAGATGGGGAGGTAGCGGTGCCCTGTAACTCGCAATCCGCTGTAGCGAGGTTGAATTCCTGTCTGAGGTTATACTGATGCGGGGCTGGTTTTTATGAACAGTGTTGACGGAATGGGTCCTCCGCAATGGGCGCTTGTGAACCCGGTCAGGTCCGGAAGGAAGCAGCCGTAAGCAGGTACGTTCATGTGCCGGGGGAGTGCCTGGCCAGAGCTGGGAGTAAAATGGCCGCCCGGGTCGTATATATCGAGGGCAGGTGCACGGTTTATCTAATCCCAAATAATAATGAGTAGCCCAAACATCCAAGCGTGTCTCATCATGAGCGCTGAGGATGTTTTTTATTTCTTATATAAAATGAGGGTGCGCAAGCTGTGAATAGCTCCGAGAACGGATCCAGTAAAGAGGGGATGCTTATGTACGATACTCCATCGGAATCCATAGTAAAGCTCAGTTTACGGTCATTCGACGACTATTCGAACCGGTTGCAGGGTACGATGGCTATTGTAGTAGATAGCGGAGCTCGTGTGGTGCGCTGCAACATGCATTTTTTGAGAGAAACGGGATATTCGGCGTCGTTCATTGAGAATAAGCCTCTTCGCATGTTCCTTCGTGACGGCTCGTCGTCAGAGTGGGTGTCTGCGGATCGTTTTCTTCGTTCTCTTACAGAGCGTGTTGTAGAGCCGATGACGGTGCTCATGAGCAGAGCGGACGGGTCTAGTCTGTGTGTGCTCGTCATTCGAATGGTCATCGAGACGGAGCTTGGCATTCTAACGATGCTATTGCTGTACAACCAGGAGCCTGCCATGAAAGGGAGTCTCATCGAGCGTTTCGGCAAGACGATGCTGACTGATGAGCATATAGGGGTCGTATTGCTGCAGCCGGATTCCAGAATACTTGATATAAGTCCGCTTGCTTGCCAGGTGCTGGGGGTGTGCAAAGCGGTCGTCGTTAACGAGCCGCTATCCCGTTTTTTCGCTAATGCGGAGAATGAATATGCTATTATTCGGTCGGCATTGGAGTATGGGGATGCTGTACGGAACTATCCGATCACATGGATTCATAAGGAACGGACAGAGCTGCTGATGGATGTCGGCTGGCTGCGCAGTCCGGATGGCAGCATGGAAGGCGCCTATATTATTTTCAAGGATATAACCAATCTGAGATCGCTTGAGGAGCAGGTGCAGCGGAGCGACCGGCTGGCGATGATCGGCCAGATCGCTGCAGGCGCAGCTCACGAAATCCGCAATCCATTAACTGCGATTAGAGGTTTCCTCCAGATGTTCCGCAAAACAATGATTGATCGCGATATGTCCAAAGAAGTGGGTTATACCGATATTATGCTGACAGAGCTGGATCGGATTAATGAGCTGGTCAGTGAATTTCTCATGCTAAGCAAGCCAAGGAACGTTGTTTATGATGAAGTCGATATTCATACGGTGCTGAATGGTATTATGCCGGTAATATCCAGCGAGGCGACGCTCCATGACATAACGGTCCATTGGGAGATGGCAGAATCGCTGCCGTCTGTAACGGCTGATCGGGAAATGCTGAAACAGGTGTTTCTGAATATTTGCAAGAACGGAATCGAAGCGATGACGGAGGGCGGTATTCTCACAATCCAAGGAAGAGCGGAGCAGGATGCAGAGGGTGAGTGGATTATCATCGACATCCAGGACAACGGACCGGGAATTCCTGTACATATGCTGGACAAAATATTTGATCCCTTCGTGACGACCAAAGCCAACGGTACTGGGCTCGGATTGTCCGTGTGCCAGCGAATTCTCCACGAATTTGACGGCACGATTCGAGCAGTCAGCAGGGAGGACGGCGCACAATTCACCATCATATTGCCTTGTTGACTGTTTTTTTGAGCGTTGTCATCGTGTATAATAGAGAGAATCGAGCAATGCCCTAATAAACGCCCCATCATGGAAATGAGCCGAAAGGAACGGTAAAGCGTGACACATATAGCCTTATATCGCTCCTGGCGTCCGCAGACGTTTCGGGATATGGTTGGTCAACAGCATATTGTACAAACATTGCAGAATGCTATTCGTGAACAACGAGTTTCGCACGCTTATTTGTTCAACGGTCCTCGGGGGACGGGGAAGACGACAGCAGCCAAAGTGCTGGCCAAGGCGATCAACTGCGAGCGGGGTCCGGCGACAGAGCCGTGCAATGAATGTGATGCTTGTCTTGGCATTACTGCCGGTACAATTATGGATGTTGTGGAGATAGATGCGGCCTCCAATCGAGGAATTGATGAAATTCGCGACATAAGGGACAAAGTGCGTTATGCGCCTTCCGATGTCCGCAATAAAGTGTATATTATAGATGAAGTCCATATGCTTACCTCCGAGGCATTCAATGCGCTGCTGAAGACGCTGGAGGAACCGCCGGCTCATGTCGTTTTTATATTGGCGACAACGGAGCCGCACAAGCTGCCCGCAACTATTATATCGCGCTGCCAGCGCTTTGATTTCAGGCAGGTGCCGCTTCCTGAGCAGACGGAACGGCTGCGGCGGATATGCAAGGATGAAGGTATTGAAGCCGAGGAGGATGCGCTGGCTTATATTGCCCGTCTATCCGATGGCGGAATGCGTGATGCCATCAGCTTACTGGAGCAAGTCTCTGCATATGACGGAGAACGTATTACACTTGCGGGAGCGGTTGATGTTACGGGAGGTTTGGCAGCCGAGCAGTTCGCCCAATTGGCGGATGCTGTTCGTGAACGGAATGCCGGCGCTGTACTGCCGCTCGTAGAAGGGCTCATGCAGGCCGGCAAAAGTGCAGACAAGTGTCTGGAGAACCTGGTCTATTATTTCCGTGATCTGCTGGTCATCAAGCTTGCGCCGCAAGGGCGGGCATCGACAGAACGTTTAGTGGATCAGGAGCGGTACCAGGCAATGGCGGAGGCTTTCAGCTCGGAGCGGCTATTCAAGATGATTGACGTGCTGAACCAATATCAGATTGAGATTCGTCATGCCTCGTTGCCTCAGACTATATTCGAAGTTGCCCTTATGAAAATTTGCACACTGCCTGAAGCCGGAGACGCATCCCGTGCTGAACGTCACATATCGGCTGCTGCGGGACAATCTGCGGAGGGCCCGTCTGCATCGGGAGGGGCACCCCCGGCAGAAGTGGCGCGTCTCCAGAAGCGGATCGACGCATTGGAGGAGAAGCTGGAGCAATTGCTCCGATCCGGTGTTCGGTCTGCGGGGGATGGGACAGGAGCCGGAGATGCGGCAGATGGCCGAGGCGGGGGCAAGACCAATCGAGCAGGGCAGTTCGGCGCTCGCAGCAGCGGGGCGACAAGCGGAATCCCTCGGTCAGGGGTGAAGCTGGCTCCCTATGTGGCGGCAGCCGGCAGTGAGGCGACGAATGGGATACGAATGAAGTGGAGTGAAATTCTGCAGCGGGTCAAGGAAGCGCGAATTACAGTGCATGCCTGGCTCGTGGATGGCGAGCCTGTAGCCGCAGATGACAAATCGGTGCTTGTAGCCTTCAAGAATACGATGCACCGTGAGACGACGGAGAAGCCTGCCAATCGGGAGCTGATTGAGCGAGTCATGCAGGAATCCTTCGGGAAACCGCTCATGCTTGCAACCGTGATGATGAAGGATTGGCAAGCAGCTGCCGATGCTGGACCAGCAGCGGCGGCAGAGCCGCTCCTCATGCATTCTGACGAGCAGGGCGCTGTATCCTCGCAGCCGGAATGGATTGAGGAAGCGGTCAAGCTATTTGGCGAAGACCTCGTAGTCGTTGAGGAAAAGTGAAACTAAATGATTGCAACTAACCAATGAGGAGAGAGATATTCCAATGAACAACATGAATCAAATGATGAAGCAAGTGAAGAAGATGCAGGAGCAAATGCTTAAAGCGCAAGAAGAGCTTGGAACAAAATCGGTTGAAGGAACTGCGGGCGGCGGTGTCGTCACCGTTACTGTGAACGGACACAAAAATGTGCAAAGCATCATCATCAAACCGGAAGCAGTAGATCCGGATGACGTTGAAATGCTTCAGGATCTAGTCTTAACGGCTGTTAATGATGCGCTTAATAAAGTTGATGAGCTCGCAAACCAAGATATGGGCAAATTTACGGGTGGCATGAAAATCCCAGGACTGTTCTAATCTTTGTTGTAGAGGAGCTTTGCCTTGTATTATCCCGAACCGATAGCCAAACTAATTGACGCTTTCAGCCGCTTGCCGGGTATCGGTCCTAAGACTGCGGCAAGACTTGCCTTTCATGTGCTGCGGATGAAGGAAGACGATGTCATTGACTTCGCGAAGGCGCTTGTAAGTGTGAAGCGGAATCTTCATTATTGCTCGGTCTGCTGCAACATTACCGATATCGATCCATGCCGTGTTTGTCAGGATAGGACCCGAGACGCCTCTGTTATATGTGTCGTGCAGGAATCAAGGGATCTCGTCGCGATGGAACGGACGAAGGAATTCCAAGGCCAGTACCACGTTCTCCAGGGTGCAATTTCCCCGATGGAGGGGATTGGACCGGATGATATCCGAATTGCGGAGCTGCTGAAGCGGCTGGGTGACGAAACGGTGCAAGAGATGATTTTGGCGACTAACCCTAATATTGAAGGTGAAGCTACCGCGATGTATCTGTCACGGCTTGTTAAGCCCTTTGGTATTAAAGTGACGCGAATTGCACATGGATTGCCTGTTGGCGGTGATCTGGAGTATGCCGATGAAGTAACGCTGTCCAGAGCGCTTGAGGGCCGAAGAGAACTGAGTTGAATATACAAGCTGTGGAAGACCTTGCGAGGGCGATGAACTTGCAGGGTCTTTTTGCATGCAAAAAAGATGACTGAATGATTTGCCCGCAGGGCAAGTGATGTCGCGGCGCAGGATATGAGCTTGCCTTCTGTTCTAATTTTTCTCTGGCCTCATAGATTGATATTACATGTGCGTCAGCGCATGCGATAGAAAGTCGGACAAGCGGAGGGGAATGCGGATGTGGAGACGGTGGCTGCGGCTGCGGAGAGAGGAAGCTGTGAACAAGGAGGATGCTTCGGTTCAATCAGAAATGTATCTCCTATATGAAGAAATCAAGACGGCCAAGCGCGAATGGGATAATGCGATGCGCCACTTCGAATATGCGTTAGGAAAAGATCAGGTGGATTACGCAATCTTTGCTATAGAAGCTGCTGAGAAGCGTTATGAGATGTTGCTGCGCAAAGCCAAAGCGCTTCCTATGAAGTGGCCAAAGTGGTTCAAGGGGGAAGCGATATGAAAATGATGTGGCTTATTGTTCTGAGCGCCTCGGCACTATTGCTCGTTGCAGTGGTGCTGAGGCAGAAGCTGTCCTGGCATTGGGTGAGCAGGTTTCTGCTCCACCTTGTCGTCGCTGCTGTTGCTCTGTACCTGCTCAACTACTCGGGCATTGTATCTGGCTTCAAGATTCCGATTAATCCAACGACAATTGGTACAGTGGTATTGTTGGGGTTACCGGGAATTATGCTGATTGCAGGATTGCAGTGGACGCTGTTCTAATGGGCATTATTGCAAAGAGCTGCTTTACATAGATGGGATTTGAATAGGATATTGAAAAGGCTTGACCACAATGGGGGAGCTATGCTAAAGTAATGTTCGCGTCACATCATGATTGTCGGGCTGCGAACATTATTTTAAAATAATGCTTGCAATCATATAGGCAAACATGATATATTAATCAAGTCGCCGCTGAGAGGTGACGACGAGATAAACAAGAATTTGTTCTTTGAAAACTGAACAATGAGCGACCTGTCAAACAGGTTTTAAATGTAAGTCAGCGATGAGCTAACAAGCCATCCTTGGAGCTTTTTCTCTAGCAGCTAACGCTGCAAAAGAAAAACTTCGTTGAAGCTTTTTTCTCAACGGCTAACGCCGGTTCGGAAAAACTTCTTTTATGGAGAGTTTGATCCTGGCTCAGGACGAACGCTGGCGGCGTGCCTAATACATGCAAGTCGAGCGGACTTGAAGAGAAGCTTGCTTCTCTGATGGTTAGCGGCGGACGG
>NZ_CAKMMF010000006.1:0-7041 GCF_927798095.1 Paenibacillus plantiphilus
CTGCAATTTAAACTCGTCGTTATAATGCTGCCTCGTTTTCCCCATTGTGAACACCTCACCTTTTATTAGGATTATTATCTGTCCAACGTTACGAGGTGTCCACTTTTTATTCTAATTGCAAATATCGTGTTATCGCTCCAGCAAAGCCAATATATACGTTCTCAAAGCCGCTTTAAAACGGAAAAACCTGCTTACAGCGCACCAAACAAACCGCTCGTCAGCTGTAAGACGGAAAAAACGTCTTATAGAAGGCATTGTGACATAATTCCTTTCGCCAATGAGGAGGCTGGCTGACGACGGAAAATTGAGCGCATATGCGGCTGGCGAGGCTGTAAAAAAGTAATTATCGCAGCAAAAAACCTCCAATACCATACTGCGAAAGTACGGTTGGAGGCATCTTGTTCTTTTCGTGACCGTCAGGCCTCTTGATCGCCCGTTCGGGTTAGCTACAACTTGATCTTCATCTGGAACAATCCGGCCTTGCGCGCCGCCATATATACAATGACGACCAGCGGCCCGAGAAACACACCTACTACTCCAACCAGCTTAAACCCGACATAGAGACTGATCAGCGCAGGCAAGGCTCCTATCCCCACAGCATCGCCAAGCACCTTCGGCTCAACGATGCGGCGAAATACTGTAATGACGATAAACAGAATGAGCAAGCCGATGCCCTCGAACGTACTGCCTGTCAGCAGCAGATAAGAGGCCCACGGGACGAGAACCGAGCCTGTTCCCAGAATCGGCATGATATCGACAATAACGACGAGAAGCGCGATCGCAAGCGGGTATTTCAGCCCTAATATGAGCAGCCCGATAAATGTCAGCAAATAGGTGAGCGCGCTCAAGATGATCATGGAGCGAAGGAACCCGAAGATCGACTGGCGCAGGTTCTGGAGCACATCCCCTACCTGGGCTCGCGAGCGTTCCTCGAACATCGAGAGAAAGGTCGCCTTCAGCGTGTTCAGGCTGTAGCCGAACAAATATACCGCTACCAGAAACACGATGAAGAAAATAAACATGCCAGGAATGCCCTTCGCTACTGCTACGAACGATTTGGACACCGCACTGATCATGCTGAACAGCGAATCCGCGAGTCCAGCCACCCAGCTCTCCAGCTGTGCGGCAGCGTCTGGGGGCATATGCTCATAGAGGTGCTTGGCATTCTCCAGCGTGTCCTGCAAATAAGTGTTGGCATCCTCCAGCACTCCAGGCACCTTGTCCCAAAATGCGATAACCTCCGCGATCACTTTGACCCCGACAAATGCCGCCGTACCGATTAACAGCAGTGTAAATAACGTGCTGGATACCGTGACCGCTATCAATCTGTTCATTCTCGCGTTGCGCATTAGAAAACCGTTTAACGGTTCAATGAATATGGCAACGATCAAAGCAAGCAAGAAGGGAGCTCCAACAGTAAACAGCAGGTATAGAAACAGCAATCCCGCAGCCAGTACTAAGATTTGTTTAATTGGCATGTGACCGATATTCCTCCCGCACTCTTCCTGCTATCCATAATTTGCTCCTCATTCAAAATGAAATTCACGTCTGCTCCGGGTCTTTAACCAGCTCCAGAGCAGGCCTGCGCCTGTAGATATCAACACGCAGCACTCTCAAGCGGGCGCTCTCTGCCACCTCGAAGATGTAGTTGTCATACTCGATTCGTTTGCCTTTGACCGGATTGCCTTCAAGACGAGTGAACATCCAGCCGCCGATGGAATCAACGTCCTCATCCTCAATATCAAGATGGAACATCGTGTTGATATCCTCGATCAAGGTTCGTCCCTCGACAGAGGTTACATCTCCTTTGACGACAATGCTTGGCTGCTGTTCATCGAATTCATCATGAATCTCACCGACGATTTCCTCAAGAATAAGCTCTGTGGTCAGCATTCCGGCTGTACCGCCATATTCATCGACGACAATGGCAAGCTGGGAATGCTTGCGCTGCATCAGCTTCAGCACATGACTGATCTCCATCGATTCCGGTACATTCAGTATCGGCCTCAAGTACTTCTCTATATGCTGCTCCTCGTCAGGATCAGAGGTCAACAAATCCGTAATATGGACGAAGCCGATCAATTGATCCTTGTCCTCCACACAAACAGGATAACGTGTATGCTTGGTTGAATAGACCAGCTTCATATTCTCGGCAAAGCTCAGCTCCGCATAGAGACAGTCCATATCTGTGCGGGGCAGCATCACCTCGCGGGCAAGACGGTCCGAGAATTCAAAGATGTTGTCAAACAGCTTCATCTCATCCTGATCGATAATGCCGCTCTGTGCGCTCTGATCCATTAATATGCGAATTTCTTCCTCGGTATGAGCAAGCTCATGCTCGGTTGCCGGTTTGACGCCGACAGCCTTGAGCAGCCGGTTGGCAGCGCCGTTCAGCAGCCAAATAACCGGTAGAAACAGGCGATAGAAAAGAAGCAGCGGCAGCGACAGCCATAGGGAGGTCTGCTCGGACTTTTGAATCGCCAGCGATTTGGGAGCTAGTTCACCAAGCACGATATGTAGGAACGTAATAATGACAAACCCGATAATAAGCGATATCGTTGCAATCAGCGACGGATCGGTCAAGCCAAACCTGTAGAGCAGCGGCTCAACGATCAGATGAGAAATTGCCGGCTCCCCGACCCAGCCTAATCCGAGCGAGGCAAGCGTGATGCCAAGCTGTGTGGCCGACAAGTATGCGTCCAGCTTCCTGTTCACCTTGAGCGCATATTTCGCTCGCACGTTGCCTTCATTAGAAAGCTGCTGCAACTTCGTTTGCCTCACTTTGACAAGGGAGAATTCCGCAGCAACAAAAAAGCCGTTCAAGAAAACAAGTACAATAACGAGCAATATATTCCAAATAATTCGACCGGTCTCAAAATCATGCATGTTTCATTCCCCCCTCATTCAGTTGGATTCCATGCTGTAGTTATAGGATAGCCTTGCGATCCAGAAAATCTACATCCCGATAATACATGTCCTTCACGAGCAGATTAGGTCCGCAGCAGCCCACCGCCGGGCAGTGGCAATCCACACTTCTTGCAAGCGGATGGCCAAGCCAGCGCTGGAACAGATCATCAAGCCGGTCCCCGCCTATATTGCCGAATGCCGGCACGTTGGAGAAATCAGTTACGAAGACGTCTCCAGTGAACATATTCACATTCAACCGGTTTCGGCCATCAGGATCATTGCGCACGGTCACATTAGGCTCAGCTGCCAATCTGCTCAGCAGCTTCCGGTCGCTCTCCTCCTCACTGCAATGGAAGAATGGCAGCGTGCCGAACAGCATCCAGACAGACGGGTCCCGCTCATCCAGCAGCGAACGGACCGCAGCGCGCATCTCCGCCTTGCCGATCACCGGCAGGTCCTCGGCGAACGCGCTCGGATACATGGGATGAACCTCATGACGGCTGCAGCCCATCTCCACAATAAGCCGATGAATGTCTGTAATCTTCTCGTGCGTGCGATAATTTATCATCGATTCAGCGGAGACGAGCAGTCCTCCCTTGCTTAACAGACGCGTATTCTCGATCATTCTGTCGTACATGCGAACCGCCGCCTCGCGCGGCACCGGATGACCGCTTTTGGCAAAGCCAATCCCGTGAAAATCGTCAGCAGACGTGTAGTTAAAGGAGATGTGCATCACGTCCAGATAGGGCGCAATCGCTTCATAGCGGCTGTAATCCAGCGTCACATTAGAATTAATCTGTGACCGGATACCGCGGCCCCGCGCATATTTCAATAGCGGTATGATGTAGTCCTTCACTGTCGTTCCAGAGAAAGTGGGCTCGCCGCCTGTAATGCTGATCGTCTGCAAATGCTCCACCTCATCAAGACGCTTCAGAATCGTCTCCAGCGGCAGCTTCGGCGGTTCAGCAAATACTAGCGTATCGCCAACCGCACAATGCTCACATCTCATATTACACAGATTCGAGACTGTTAACTCTACACTTGTCAACAAATGACGGCCGTGCTTCTTCAAAGATGTAATGGGGTCCCAAGGATCATAGGAAGGAGACAGCATCGGCTGTCCGTAGGGATTGGAAATTTCGGCTGTATTCATTATTTCTTCAACACCTGACTATAGTTGATTAACCATTCGTATGCTATTTATTGTAATGTCCGAACCGATATGTTGCAAATGATTCGCATATCATGCGCATATCTATGGATTGTCTATCTATTATGAAATGTAAAAAAGAGCCCTGCAGTCGGCTCCTTCTCCATTCCGTTATATCCCAGCCGCCTCAACGAGTGACGGACCTTCATTCACACTGGATATCATCATCGTTAGCTTCGTGGACAGATCAATCTCGTAAGGAGTCTGAAGCTCCTCGCCATATTCATTATTCAAGATTCTTACAATGGGACGATGCGGGCAGGACGAATTAATATCGACCACTATTCCTGACTCACCGGTATGCAGCTTGACTGTAATGCCGAGCGGATAGATCGCTACCTTGTCACGGAACAGTTGAAGCATCCGCTGCTCATAGAAGGTGCCTGTGCCGGCATATAACAATTCCACCGCTTCATGCGGCAGCATAGGCGTACGATAGATACGCGCGGATGTCATGGCATCATAGGAATCGACAATCCCGATCCATTTGGCGTAGTCATGGATTTCATCGCCCGCAATCCCCCGTGGATAGCCGCTGCCGTCCAGTCGTTCATGGTGCTGGTAAGCACAATGAGCGGCAAGCAGCGGAATATTGGGCTCGTCCTTCAGCAGATA
This sequence comes from Paenibacillus plantiphilus, assembly GCF_927798095.1. Lineage (GTDB taxonomy): Bacteria > Bacillota > Bacilli > Paenibacillales > Paenibacillaceae > Paenibacillus_Z > Paenibacillus_Z plantiphilus. The sequence goes on from NZ_CAKMMF010000006.1 coordinate 4,733, forward strand.
GTAGCCGCGCTCCGCATGACGCTTCATTTCCTCATATTCAGCTCCGGTCAACGATCCGGTTTTCTTCAATACATCGATATTGATTTGCGTCTTGCCGATATCATGCAGCATTGCGCCAAGGCCGATGGCCATCAGCTCATCCCGCGAATATCCGCTGGCGATGCCCAGAATCGTCGTATACACGCACACATTAAGCGAATGCTGGTACAAATAATGATCCACAAGGGACATATTCATTAACATGACCATAGCATCCTTATTATCATTCAGATCATCAATCACCAGGTCCATCACTTGGCGAAAAGCTTTTCCTATGTAAGGATAGGTGACTCCGGACTTCCGATTCGGCCGGTCCATCATATCCTTGAAATTCGTACGAATTTCCGAAAGCGCTCTATGTCTTGTCTCATCGCTTATGATATCCGGCACGACCAGGTCGGAGGTTCGTGGATCATGAATGTATATGAAGCTCACTCCGCATTGTTCCAGCCTCTGAATGAGCTTCGCCGTCAATTCGACATTTTCCCCAAGCAGAACTAGGCCTTCTTCATTATATATTCTCTTGGACAGCTTCATCCCTGGCCGGCACATCTGGATGGGCAATAATCGCATGTAATCGACCCCTGCCTTGCATCAATTTTCCAGTTCATATGGTGCTTATTACGAGACAATACAACTCTCGTTATATTAATGTAAGGTATTTTAGAAAAAAGAGCAACAACAGTTTCGTCAGCAATCGACAAGCTGCTGAAGCGGTCTACCGCATAATGAACAGCCAGAACAAAGCAGCCAGAACGAAACGATAGATAGCAAAATGCTTAAGTCTGATTCGCTGAATATTTTTCAGGAACAAAACGATGACAAGCCAGGCCGTTATAAAGGAAACGATGAAGCCGACGATGAAAAAAGGCAGGTTGTCACCCTTGATTAACTTGTAATTTTCCAGCAGCTCATAGCCCGTTGCAACGGTCATGATCGGAATGGCCATCAGGAAGGAGAAATCGGCAGCCGCCTTGTAGCTTGTGCCTACAAGCATGCCCCCGGCGATCGTAGAGCCGGAACGCGAATAACCCGGCCAAAGCGACAGACATTGCAGCAAACCGATAATCAAAGCCTGCTTGTATGTAATATCATCCATCGTATCCGATACAGTACGAATCCGCCCCGAACGAACGAGCCATTCCGCAACCAGCATGTAAATGCCGCCTGCAACGAGCGACAGCAGCACAGGCGTTTGATTGAAGCCCTCGCCCTTGATGATATCCTTGAGCAAATAAGCCATTCCCAGCGCAGGAACGATACCGAGCGCGATATGCACAAGGTTCAGCTTGCGCCTGGATTGCTTGTTCAGCGAGAAGCCTTTAATCGTTTCCGTCTCCTGCGACAATCCCAGCAGACTGGCTATTCGCTTTCGGTAGACCAAGGCAATCGCCAGAATGGCAGCGAGCTGGATGACGATTTCGAAGCTTATAATCATTTCATTGTCAGGCCTATAACCAAGAAGCTTGTTCGCCAGAATCATATGCCCTGATGAGGACACTGGCAGAAATTCTGTCAATCCTTCGATAATTCCGAGAATGACGGCATTAATCAAATCACCCATAGCGTTCCCAACACCCCTTATTCAGGCAGCCGGCAAACGTTGTCTTCCTGTCATGAGGCAGTAAGAGCGAGGTTCTGTCAGTAGGACTTCGGATCGGCGCGTGGAGCTGTATGCTTTCCATTCCTGCCTTCACTCGGCGCCATATGCCAATTGCGAGCGTTGCAGCGGCTTAACGCCTCCGCATCCACCAGCTCTGCCGCAAGCACATCGCGGATAAATTCCGGCAGGAAAAAGTGAACATCTGTTCCGCCCTTGATTGTCTCATAACCGACTCCAAACGTAAACATGTCTATCGTCCCGATCGTATAGCGTCGATTGTCGTCAAACGGCTCTCCATTGACCGTAATGGATACGATTTTGTCATAAGGTGCGCCATTCGGATTCCAGTGGATCTCCAGTCCATCCACTGCCAAAGTGCCGAGCACCGATCCGCGAAAGCCGAAGCCGCGGATCTCCTTGTCGATGAACTCGCCGAGCAGCGCTTCTTCCAGCGCGCTGCGAAGGGCCGTGCCGGACAGCTTCATCCGGCACGGGTTGATGGGCGACGGGCAGAGGGCATGGATATCGCCCTCTGTCACGTCGCCTGCGGCGAGGCCGCCGAGCAGCTGCCCCGCGTTGACGATGCCGATCTCGGCATCCGTCCAGCGCCGGAGGCCGGCGGCGAGCAGATTGCCGAGCGGCGACTCGCGCTCGGCACGGGCGGGGG
>NZ_CAKMMF010000006.1:7051-268206 GCF_927798095.1 Paenibacillus plantiphilus
CCACCCGGCTGAGGCGGCGCTGCGCCGCCTCCTTGAAGCCGCTGATAATCGCGGCGGCTTCGGGCTGCTCCTCATAGGCGGCCATAGGCACGCATGAGACAGCGAACAACGGGCGCGCGGCGCTCTCATCCATGCGGATCTCCACGCGCCCGATATAGTCCCCGAACTTCCCTGCTGCGCAAATATGCGTTGTGCCAATAACCTCGGGCTCCATCAGCAGATGATGGGTATGCCCGCCAAGAATAAGATCAATGCCGTCAATCTCTCCCGCCATTCTCCGGTCCAGCACAATACCAAGATGCGACATGACAACAATCACGTCCGCAAGCGGCCGAAGGAGCTTTACTTGCTCCGCTACGGTCGCAAGAGGGTCGCGCACGTCCCAGCCGAGCAGCCTGTAGAATTCTGCAAAGGCAGCGGTCACGCCGATTAGAGCGATGCGAAGTCGTCCTTTGCGAATAACCTGATGAGCCAGCAGCCAAGGGGGCAATTCTCCCTCGTCTGCTTGAAGCATATTGGCGCACACCGTTGCGAAGGAGGCGCGCTTGTAAGCCTCACACAGCTGCTGCGGTGTAAAGGTCAGTCCTTCGTTATTGCCGATCGTGACAACCTCGTAACCGGCAGCGTTAAGCAGCTCGACATTAACGAGGCCGTCACTGCCTTCCGTCTCGATCCGCATCCGGTCCATATGATCGCCTATATCCACAGTCAGTACATGATCGCCGCCGTACGTGCGCCGCGTTTCTGCAATATAGGTTGCCATTCTTGCCGCCTGCTCCAGGCGGCTATGAATATCGTTGCTGTGAAGCAATACGACTTCAGGAGCCCCCATAGACTTTTCTATCATCTTAGCCTCCACGGTTATGAGGGATTAACGCTTTAAGCGCATTTCTTGCGGAGAGAAAGTATTCTTGAATCCATACGAAGCTTCGCCGCGGTTCTCTTCCTTATTAACAAAGCGACAGGCGATCACACGCTTCACATTCAAGCAGTCGCTCGACCCATTGGGCACATACAAACGAATGGGGCCGTTCTTTGCAAGCGGCGCATCGTCTACCCGGTATTGGACTGCGCTATCCCCAAGCTGCTCCCACGGAATAACAGCCTCGAACGTATCCGCAGCCTCCACCTGAAGATGGCTCGGCAGCGGAACCTCGTCGCCGATTCCATTCCTGTTGCGCCAAGCCGAATACCAGGCAAGGAGATCAAATGCCTCTCCTGCCCCATCCTGTATGACCTCAGAGAGAGGAAACAGACGGCCAGCAATTGCGGCCATCTCCTCTGGTGTTGTTTCTATTGGCTCCATCCCATAATGGTGAATCATAATTGCGTTTGGCAACATAGCGGTGACCGCTCCTCCCGATACAAACAAACTATCCGCCGATTTGAGACATCCGTCTGGCGGTCGGCTCGTGGCTCAGCTCCGTATTCGCAAGCTTGGCCGCCATCTCATGATTGAGCGGCTTTATATCCATCGCTCTCATAAACAGCTCCCGCAATGCCGCAGGATCGTTCAGCGAGGACTTGACGTTCAATTCATCCACCCAATAGAGACAAGGCTTCAGCCCGCCATCAGCCGTCAGTCGAAGCCGATTGCATTGCTGGCAGAAATGATCGCTTATCGGGTGAATCAATCCGAATGAGCCGACACCGTCCGTAATCATATAATCCTCAGACGGGCCATTGCCGATTATACCGTCCTTGCGTATAAATTGCAGCTTCTGCTCCTCCGCGATTTCCAGCACGCGCGACAAGGGCAAGTAATGATTTCGCCAATTCTCATCCGCATGGCCGATCGGCATATATTCAATAAAACGAACGTGGAGCGGCTGATCCTTCGCCATTTGCAGAAATGACGCAATCTCGTCCTCGTTCACACCTTTTAATAGTACACAATTAAGCTTGATCGGCGCAAATCCGACACGGGCCGCAGCCTCAATCCCCTCCATAACCCGATTGAGATCGCCCCGTCTCGCAATGAAACGGAAGCGGGTCGGGTCCAGCGTGTCCAAACTGATATTGACCCGATTGACGCCTGCTGCGCGAAGCGCCTCCGCCTGAGCAGCCAGAAGCACGCCATTCGTTGTCAGCGCTATATCTTGAATGCCGTCAATAGCCGCCAAACGCTTGATCAGCATGTCCAAATTCGGACGAACAAGCGGCTCTCCCCCCGTAATGCGGAGCTTCGTAATGCCTAGCGAAGCGGCGACGGAAACAACCTCAACTATATGGTCATAGCTTAGCAAATCGGAAGATGGAGCAAATTCAACGCCTTCTTCAGGCATACAATACAAGCATCTTAGGTTGCAGCGATCCGTGACGGAAATTCGCAAATAATCATGTACACGCCCGAATCGATCCGTTAAAACTGACATGGTTCCTCGCTCCCTTCCCTCTATCCATCTAGCATAACATTTTTACATCGTTTATGGTATTCTATATAGACGATAATCACGAAGATATGAGAGGTTTTCTAACATGACCATACAATGGAATATTGAATTGTTCGCTGGCCTTGCAGAGAGGTTCAATACCGCTTCCATAATTTTGGAAACCGAGCATGACCATATGACCGTTTCCTCCCTCAAAAAAGAGCTGATCGCCGCCTATCCCGCTCACGAGGCGTTAATTAGCGTATCCTTCGTCGCCTGCAATCAAACCTACGCCTCTGACGAGGATAACGTGTCGGCCAGCGATGAGCTTGCCCTGCTGCCGCCCGTGTCCGGCGGCGAGGAAGCCTCAGAAGAGCGCCATACGGCGCCAGCCGCTGGCGCTCGATACATGATCACAGCAGAGCCGCTGTCTGTGGAGGCAGTTACCGCCAATGTTATTGTGGCCGAGCATGGAGCTGCGCTTACCTTTACCGGGACGACGAGGGAATGGACGCATAATCAGCGAACCGTACGGCTGGACTACGAAGCCTATGTCCCGATGGCTCTCAAGACGCTGCAGCAGATCGGCGACGAAATAGCAGAGCGATGGCCTGGCGCGCTTTGTGCGATTGCGCATCGCATCGGTCAGGTTGATATTGCAGAGATCAGCGTCGTCATAGCCGTCTCTGCCCCGCATCGCGATGCTTGCTATGAAGCCAGCCGCTACGCAATTGAACGTCTCAAACAAATCGTTCCTATATGGAAGAAGGAAATATGGGAGGACGGCTCGGAATGGAAGGGCCATCAGCAAGGACCATGGAATCCGGTAGCTCCGCCTGCCCAGTGAAAGGAAGCTGCGACATGAAAGATAAGGACAAAGAACGTTATTCACGGCAGATCCGATTCGCGCCAATCGGCATGACCGGACAAGAGAAGCTTATCGGCAGCAGCGTCGCTATTGTAGGCATGGGAGCGCTTGGCTCCGTCTCCGCGCAGCATCTCGCCCGTGCGGGGGTTGGCAGGCTTCGCCTTATCGATCGTGATGTACTGGAGTGGAGCAACCTCCAGCGACAGGTGCTCTATACCGAAGAGGATGTGCGCCTCACCCTTCCCAAGGCTGCTGCCGCTGCCGCGCATCTGGGCAGCATCAACAGCTCCATTACGATAGAGCCTGTTGTCGCCGAGCTGTCATCATCGAATGCCGAAGCTCTGCTTGGCGATGCCGATCTCATTATTGACGGCTCCGACAATTTTATGGTCCGCTATTTAATTAACGACACCAGCCTAAAGCTGAATATCCCTTGGATATATGGCGGTGTTGTAGGCGCTTCTGGCATGACAATGACGATCCTGCCACATCGTACGCCCTGCTTCCGCTGTCTGTTCCCTGCTTCCATGGAAGCAGGAGCTGCCGATACCTGCGAGACAGCTGGCGTTATTGCTCCAGCTGTCGATCTCGTCGCTTCCATTCAAGCGACTGAAGCGCTGAAGCTGCTGAGCGGCAACATCGATGCCTTGCATCGGACACTGCTGCAGATTGATCTGTGGAATCACCAGTGGACACCCCTAAAGATTGGCCAATCGAAGCGCGCCCATTGTCCGGCATGCGGCGAAGGCTCCACCTATGCCTATCTGGAGCAAGACGAGCAGGAGCTCGTTGCTGCCTCCTTATGCGGACGCCAGACCATTCAGATCTCCCGAGGACAGGCGACACATGTTTCCTTGGATGAGCTTGCTGTCCGGTTGTCTTCGATCGGTGAAGTGCAGCGCAACCCTTTCCTGCTTCGATTTCATCGCGATAACAATACAGTAGTCGTCTTATTTCCCGATGGCAGAGCGCTCATTCAAGGGACAGAGGATCTCATGCTCGCCAAACGCATTTATAATGAAATTTACGGAATATGACTGGCAGATCCCTCTTACCACTCCCTTACAAAATAAGTGTCACAAAGTAAAAAACAATGGCGACATCCCATAACTTCGCCAATCGTATAGGTCTTTTTGCCTATTAAATTAGAATAAATCGTTTTTATTCGGTTTTTCAATATGCCCTTATTGCCAATTTTCACTTTTGTTGCTACCATAAGCTTAATATTAATATAGGAAAAAAGTTACTTTGAGGTGAATTATGAGGGTACATGTGACCGAATTAAGAGATGGCGATCGATTGAGCAAGGATGCATTCAACTCATACGGCCTACACGTCCTTTCCGAAGGAACAGAGCTTTATTCCAGAGAAATTTCAAAATTATATCAGCATCAGATCGATTATATTGATATTGATGACAGAGTAGAAATGACTGCTGCTACAGCCGCTCGAACATTGGAATCCGGCTTAAGTCCCAAATGGCTTCCAACGGTAGAACCGATTTACGATGCAGCGGTCAAGGGCTGCGAGCAATTATTTATTGATGCGCTGCAAAATGGAAGCGTTGTTATGGATGATGTAGTGGAAACCTTTCAGCCGCTCGTAGATAACTTTCGAATGGAACGCGACGTTGTATCCATGCTGCTTCTATTGAATACGAAGGATGATTATACCTACCAGCACTCTGTTCAGGTCGGAATGCTGTCCTATTACTTAGCCACTTGGCTTGGTTATGACGAGAAGCAGGCTATAGTGATAGGTCAAGCCGGCTTCCTGCATGACATTGGCAAATGCCAGATCGAAGATGACATTCTGAACAAGCCGGAGCGATTATCCGAAGAGGAATTCGGACTAATCAAGCAGCACACCATCTTCGGCTATGAAATTATTAAACGCTCCTTTGGCGATTCCATTCAGGCAACTGTTGCCCTTCAGCATCACGAGCGAATCGATGGAACCGGCTATCCGCACAGCATCAATGGCGAGCAGATGCATCCGGTGTCCAAAATTGTAGCCGTGGCCGACGTTTACAGTGCCATGATTTCCTCCCGGGTCTACCAGGAGAAACGCGATTTATTGTTCGTACTCAAGGAGCTGCATCGGATGAGCTTCAATGAGCTTGATCCTTTTACAACCCATACATTCATCAAGCATATGATTCCCAATTTTATTGGCAAGCAGGTCGAGCTGCAGTCTGGCGAATCAGGAATCATCATTATGACACATCCTTCAGAGTTTTTCAGACCGCTTGTCCAGATCAACGATGAGTTCATTGATCTGGCTGTGGATCGCTCGCTCGAAGTCAAACACGTCTACATGTGAGAAAAACTCCGGAACCGGCTCTTACGAGTCCGATTTCGGAGTTTCTTTGTTCTTGCCATATGAACAGTATTGGTCCCGTCCCCGTCCCGATATCCGACAGCCCAGGACGAAAAAATAAAATCATAACTGTCGCTGCTTTATTGAACTTACGTGCTCCGATAGCACGGATTCATTCTGATGATGCTCTAAACTGCGGTCACGATAATTGGCTGATTCTTTGTAATGATAATGGTGTGCTCATGCTGTGCCACAAAGCTATTATCGGGTACACATAAAGTCCATCCGTCAGTTGGATCAACGACATACCCTGCGCCAGTAGATAAAAAGGGCTCAATTGTAATGACCACACCCTCTTTCAATACCCGCTTATCGTGCTTGTTATAAACCGGTAGAATCTCTGTCGGGGCCTCATGCAGGGATTTCCCAACACCGTGGCTGCACAGATTCTTAATGACATTATAGCCGCCTTTTTTAGCCTCGCTTTCAATAATCCTTCCGACTTCATTCAATTTTACTCCATGCTTAAGTGATGAGATTACTTTCATCATCGTATTGTGAGTGTATTGACACAGACGCATTAATGATGGCTTGTATGGATATATCGGAAAAGAATGCCCCGCGTCCGCATAATAGCCTCCCAGTTCTGCCGAAACATCGATATTTACCAAATCGCCCGGTTGAATGATTCGATTTCCGGGTATTCCGTGGGCAACTTCTTGGTTAACACTAATACAAGTGTTGCCGGGGAAATTGTAAATTGACTTAGGTGCAGGCACAGCCCCATGCCTTTTCAAAAACTGTCCTCCAATATCATCTAATTCCTTTGTCGTAATTCCGACACGTGCGTGACTTTTCATTTCATTAATCGTCAATGCAACGATTTTGCCAATTTCCTTCAGACCATCAATATCGTTCTGTGATCCTACTGTCATAAAAGCTCCTCCATATTCCAAAATGATTTATTATAACGCAATATTGAATATTCCATTATTCTGCCCGTTTAGCTTAATGAAGCATCGTCAGTCTAGAACTTTATTCTTTCTGACACTATCCCTTATCCTTTGTTTGAAAATAGCGCAGCCGCCCAACAAAATAACCGCAAAGATAGCCCGCTAACGGCAGCACAGGAATTAGAGTTGCCGCTTTTCTGGACAATCCTTGCCCGACGAAGAAATCATAAAAGACCAGATGCAAGATTACAGTTATCATAACCATCACAATTACTGGGAGTGCCTTTTTCATTATGCTCCCTCCACCATTTCTCGCAGACGACCCGATCACGAAACCGTTATATATCTGCAATTTTAAGCTTGCACGCCCGTACACAGCGCTGCAATACAATCCGTATGCAATCCGCAGCTCTCCACTTCCGGCAGCTGCAAGCGGGTGTCTCCATCTTCTCCACTTTTACGCGCTCGTTCGAACTGTAAGACGATTTTTCACGCTTACACGACGATTCCCACGCATTCCAGCAGCTGTAAGCGGGTTTTGAACGCTTAAAGCCTCCATCTTCGCCACTTTCACACGCTCGCTCGCATTGTAAGACGATTTTTCACGCTTACACGGACAATTCCCACGCATTCCAGCAGCTGTAAGCGGGTTTTGAACGCTTAACGTCTCAGCACCGCACAATCCCTCATATGGCATTCACACTCTCCAATATGTCAAAAATGCGTGTCCGAAAACTCGGACACGCATCATCTGAATTAACTATTAACCGATACTGCCTTCCATTTCGAACTTAATGAGGCGGTTCATCTCAACGGCATATTCCATTGGAAGCTCCTTCGTGAATGGCTCGATGAAGCCCATTACGATCATTTGCGTCGCTTCGGCCTCTGTCAGACCACGGCTCATCAGATAGAAGAGCTGATCCTCGGACACCTTGGATACAGTAGCTTCATGCTCAAGCGTAATATTGTCGTTCATAATTTCATTATACGGAATCGTATCCGAAGTCGATTGATTATCAAGAATGAGTGTATCACATTTGATATTCGCTTTGGAGCCTTCGGAATTACGGCCGAAGGAAGCCAGACCGCGATAGGTTACTTTGCCGCCATGCTTGCTGATCGATTTCGATACGATCGTCGAGGTTGTATCCGGCGCAAGGTGAATCATTTTGGCCCCTGCATCCTGATGCTGTCCTTTGCCTGCAACTGCGATGGACAACACCATGCCTTTGGCGCCGCGGCCCTTCAATACAACCGCTGGGTACTTCATCGTCAGCTTGGAGCCGATATTGCCGTCAACCCACTCCATCGTCGCGTTCTCTTCAGCAACAGCACGCTTCGTCACGAGGTTGTAAATATTCGGCGCCCAGTTCTGAATCGTCGTGTAACGAACGCGAGCGTTCTTCTTACACAGTATCTCAACGACTGCGCTATGCAGCGAGTTCGTGCTGTAGATCGGCGCTGTGCAGCCTTCTACGTAGTGTACGAAGCTGTCCTCGTCAGCGATAATGAGCGTACGCTCAAATTGTCCCATGTTCTCGGAGTTAATGCGGAAATAGGCTTGCAGCGGAATTTCGCACTTCACACCTTTAGGAACATAGATAAAGCTTCCTCCCGACCATACAGCACTGTTCAGTGCAGCGAACTTGTTGTCCGCAGGCGGAATGATCGTGCCGAAATACTCTTTAAAAATTTCAGGATGCTCGCGAAGCGCAGTATCCGTATCCGTGAAGATAACGCCCTGCTTCTCCAGATCCTCCTGCATGCTGTGGTAGACAACCTCGGATTCATACTGCGCCGAGACGCCTGCAAGGAACTTCTGCTCTGCTTCTGGAATACCGAGCTTATCGAAGGTTTCCTTAATCTCCGCAGGCACTTCCTCCCACGTCTTTCCTTGTCCCTCGGACGGTTTCACATAATACTGAATGTCCTCGAAATCCAGATCGTCCATGTTGCCGCCCCAGCGAGGCATCGGCATTTTTCTGAACTGCTCCAACGACTTCAAACGGAAGTTAAGCATCCATTCCGGCTCATTCTTCATTTCGGATATCGTACGAACGATCTCCTCCGTCAAACCTTTGCCGGATTGGAATATCGCCTTATGCTCATCGCGAAAGCCATATTTGTAATCTTCTAAATCGGGCATTTCCTTAGCCATTGTATAAGCCTCCCATCATAATACGCGTCGTGACGCGCTTCAACATTCTATAAGAAAGGTTACTTGTTATTATTGTTGTTGTCGTGCTCAATGCCCTTGCGCAGTGCATTCCAAGCAAGTGTAGCACATTTAATGCGTGCTGGGAATTTGCTTACCCCTGACAACGCCTCAATATCCTCTAACTCCTCGAACTCCACATCTTCTCCCTTGATGAATTCGGAGAACTTATCAGCAAGTGCGAGTGCCTCATCGTAAGATTTGCCCTTCACTGCTTCAGTCATCATGGAAGCCGACGACAGGCTGATGGAACAGCCTTCACCTGAGAACTTCGCTTGCTTCACGATTCCGTCCTCCAACTGCATTTGCAGTTGAATGCGGTCTCCGCAAGTCGGATTGTTCAGGTTGACGGTTACCGCCTCTTCATCAAGCGTTCCTTGATTGCGCGGGTTCTTATAATGATCCATTATAACTCTGCGGTACAAATCATCCAATTGCATGACCGAAGAACTCCCCTGTCTGCTTGAGGGCGTCAACAAGACGATCAACGTCCTCTTCGGTATTGTAGAGATAGAAGCTGGCGCGTGCCGTGGAGCTTACATTCAACCAGCGCATCAGCGGCTGGCAGCAATGATGTCCGGCACGAACAGCAACTCCCTTCGTATCCAGAACCGTTGCCACATCATGCGGATGAACATCACCGAGATTGAAGGTTACGAGCCCTGAACGATTCTGTACAGGTCCATAGATCGTAATATCATCCAGCGTGAGCAATCGGTCATAAGCATAGGCTGACAGCTTGTGCTCATGCTCCTCGATGACATCCAGACCGATCTCCGTCAGAAAATCTATCGCTGCGCCAAGACCTACAGCACCTGCAATAATCGGCGTTCCGCCTTCGAACTTCCAGGGAAGCTCCTTCCATGTCGCATCGGTCAGATCAACATGATCAATCATTTCCCCGCCGAATTCAATAGGCTCCATGGACTCCAGCAGCGCTTTCTTGCCATACAGAACGCCAATTCCTGTCGGAGCGCACATTTTATGACCTGAGAACGCATAGAAATCACAATCAAGATCCTGCACATCAACCTTCATATGCGGAGCGCTCTGCGCACCGTCCACTACCATGACAGCACCGTGGCGATGAGCGATTGCCGTAATCTCCTTAATCGGATTGATAGTACCCAGAACATTGGAGACATGCGTGACAGATACGATCTTTGTACGATTCGTAATCGTCTTCTCAACATCCTCAATCGTAATTGTGCCATCTGGCTGCATCGGGATGTATTTCAGTGTCGCGCCGGTCGCCTTGACGACCTGCTGCCACGGTATTAGATTAGCGTGATGCTCCATCGGCGTAATGACGATCTCATCACCCTCGCCGCATACTGCTCGCGCATAGCTGCTTGCTACAAGATTAAGCGAGGCTGTAGTCCCTCGTGTGAAAATGATCTCTTGCGTGCTAGCCGCATGAATAAACTTGGCTACCTTCTCCCGAGCGCCCTCGTATGCGTCAGTGGCGCGGGAACCGAGCGTGTGTACGCCGCGGTGTACATTGGCATTGTCCCACTCATAATATCGTTTCACCGCATCAATGACGGAGCGCGGCTTCTGGGAAGTCGCCGCGCTGTCCAAATAAATGAGCGGATGCCCATTAATATCTTGATGCAGTATCGGGAATTGCTCCCTGATTAACTGCATGTTCATCCTTCCAGCTTCCTTTCAAGCAGACGCTGAAGTTGTTGCTGCACAGCCTCAATCGGAATTTCCGATACGACTGGTGCCAAGAACCCGTGAATAATCAATCGCTCCGCGTCCTGCTTAGAGATACCCCGAGACATCAGGTAGTAAACCTGATCAGGATTCACTTGTCCAACGCTAGCCGCATGACCGGCTTTCACATCGTCTTCATCTATAAGGAGAATCGGGTTGGCGTCTCCGCGCGACTTCGGACTGAGCATAAGCACTTTCTCCACCTGCACGCCGTTCGCTTTGGTTGCGCCCTTCTCGATTTTGGTAATGCCGTTAATGATCGCTGTTGCTGAATCCTTCATTACTGCACGGGTTACCATGTTGCTCTCAGAGCTGCGTCCGAAATGCACCGCGCCAGTCGTCAAGCTCATTTGCTGAGCGTTCCTGCCGATGCTGATCGCCTTGGCATCGGAATTCGACCCGTTGCCTTTGAGATAGGATTGCGTGTCGGACAGCACATGACCATCCGTCAGATCGCCGACAATCCACTCCATTCGACCATCATTCTCAATGATGGCACGGCGAATTGAAAGGTCGATAATGTTGTCAGCCATATGATGTACAGTTGCATAACGAACTGTTGCGCCCGGCTTCACAATAACTTCAACAATAGACTGCTTCGCTAGAGGCTGTCCTGTCTCTCCATAAGCAGTAACAACATTATCCACATACGTTACTCGGCTATTGTTGTCAGCGACAACAAGCACACGAGGCGCGAAGGTTGCCGATGCATCATCACTGTAGAACAGGGCTTGAAGCGGCAGCTCCACCTCCACGTTCCGAGGAACGTATAGGAATACTCCTCCGTTCCAGATCGCGGAATGAATCGCAGTGAGCTTGTTCTCATCCTGCGCAACGGCCTGGAACAGATACTTCTGAACCAGATCAGCATGCTCGCGGGCAGCCGTCTCCAGATCAGTGAAGATCACGCCCTTCGCCTGCAGCTCAGGCGACAATTGCTTGAACACCGCTGCAGAGTTGCGCTGTACTACAAATCCTGCAGGCGCATCGCCTGACAGTTCACGAAGCGCTTCCGGCAGTTCAGCAATCGATTGAATCTCCTGCTGAGGCTTGCTGCTGCCCAGTGCCGTCAAATTCCAGCGGTCAATACGTACTTTCTCCGGTTTGGGCCATTCCAGCGTCTCAGCCAGATCTGCGCCTTTAGCTCTCAGTGCGGCCAACCAGGTCGGCTCGCCCTTGGTCAGGGATAGAGCCTCGGTCGTCTGGCGGTTCACCGGAGTCGATAATTGTGTCGTCATATTCGATACTCCTCCTCCGCTCAAGCCTGGCCGACCGTCTCGTCTACGATGCCCAGTTCTTCTTTAACCCAATCATACCCTTCGCTCTCCAGACGCTCAGCCAGCTCAGGACCGCCGGATTTCACGATGCGTCCTTGCATCATAACATGCACGAAGTCTGGCTTAACGTAATCAAGCAGCCGTTGATAGTGAGTAATAATCAGGAAGCCGCGGTCCTCGGAACGCATGCTGTTCACACCGTTAGCAACGATTTTGAGTGCATCGATATCAAGACCGGAGTCAATCTCGTCAAGTACGACAACCTTAGGATCGATCATCATCATTTGAAGAATTTCGTTCCGCTTCTTCTCGCCGCCGGAGAAGCCTTCATTCAAATAGCGGTGAGCAAATTCAGGGTTCATCTCAAGCTCTTTCATCTTGCTCTCCATTTGGCGAATGAACTTGATCAGCGAGATTTCGCTGCCTTCTTCGCGGCGAGCGTTGATCGCGCTGCGCAGAAAGTCGGAATTCGTAACGCCTGTAATTTCACTCGGATACTGCATAGCAAGGAACAGGCCCGCGCGCGCGCGCTCATCGACAGCCATATCCAGCACATCTTCGCCGTCCAGCGTCACTTCGCCAGCTGTTACTTCATATTTAGGATGCCCCATGAGCGCAGATGCTAGCGTACTTTTACCTGTACCGTTAGGTCCCATGATGGCATGGATTTCCCCGCCCTTAATTTCAAGGTTGATGCCCTTCAGAATTTCTTTGCCTTCTATCGTAGCCTTCAGGCCGTCGATCTTAAACTGTGTTGCCATTGTGAACATATCCCTCCAATAGTGAGATGCCTGTAAGCGGCGTACTCTCATTTATATTTATTCTAAAATGATTCTCATTGATTCTCAATAATCATTTTATTATAAGTCCTTTTATAAATCAACAATGCAAGAGGCATTTGACCGCCCTACAGCCCTCTTAAAGGCCAATTTTCTCTTTAATTAGCAGGATTTGCTCGTTAAACGCCATGTCTTCAAGTACTGGCTTGGATGGCGCTTCCTGCGGGACGCCCTCAAGCGTCACCCATGACTTGCAGCCCATATAGGCATCGCGCATCGGAATATTCACTGGCTCATCCAGCAGAAAGACGCGCAGCAGCAGCAGATGAAGAGGTTTCGTCCGTTTCCATTTCAGTCGTTCCTCGGCAAAGCTGTCTGTCCAGATATGGTAATCACGAAGGCTGTCGAGCGTCTCCTGATCACGAATCTCAATATCCTCAGCCACCTCTGCATATGCGCTTATGCGGACCGTATCGGAATGCTGCCTCCATTGCGCAATCGTCTCTTCAACGCCGCTCCGATAAGCCTCCTTCAGAAGCTCCGGCTTCTGATGCTCGAAAGCAGGCAGCAGATAGAAGCTCGGGCTCAGAAGCTGGAAGTCGCGAGTTTCCTCAGCAATGCCGCCTTTGCGCAGCACCATGATCTGCTTTCCCTCAGACAGCGCTTTAACAGCTACCGCCCACTCCTTGAGCGCCACTGGCAGTGAATAATTAGAATCCTCCATAGGCTCAGCCTCCTTAATAATCTCTATCTTGAAGACTCTTCCGCCTTGGGGATAACCCTGGTTAGAAGAAGTCTGCAGGTTCTCTCTGCAATCACTCCCTCTATTATAACAAATGTAGGTATTCCAACGCGAAAAAATATTCGCTATACTTATTTGTGGTTCGACTATGCGAATAAAGGGCCTTCTTAATATAAAACTCGGAGGTGGACAAGTTATGTCTGCTTATCATCCATTAAACGAAACAGAAGCAATTGAAATCGCCCGCACTATGAAGAATGTCTTCCCGGCGGGTGCAGAGCTTAACTGCCGTGAAATCGGCGATGGCAACTTGAATCTTGTTTTTCATATTTCGGATTCTGTCAGCGGCAGCAGCATCATTATGAAGCAAGCCCTGCCTTATGCGAAAGTAGTCGGCGAATCATGGCCGCTTACCCTTGATCGCGCGCGTATTGAAAGCGAAGCGCTCATTCAGGAGGGCAAGCTTGCCCCAGGGTTAGTTCCAAACGTTTACAGCTACGATCCGAGCCTTGCACTGACGATTATGGAGGATCTGAGCGACCATGTCATCATGCGCCGCGGGCTTATAGAGGGCGGCCGTTATCCACTGTTTGCCGGGCATATCTCCACCTTCCTTGCACAATCACTATTCTTCACCTCTGATCTGGGCATGAACCAGCAGGACAAAAAAATTCGCCTGCGTGATTTCATTAATCCTGAGCTCTGCAAAATAACGGAGGATCTCATCTTCGATCATCCCTACACCGATGCAGATACGAACAGCTTCGACGAAGCGATTCGCGACGAGGCGGAAGCACTATGGAGCGATGGCGCTCTCCAGCTAGAAGTAGCGCTGCTGCGCGAGAAGTTTTTGACACATGCGCAAGCATTGCTTCATGGCGATCTGCACACAGGGAGCATCTTCATTACTCCGGAATCAACCAAAGTCATCGACCCCGAGTTCGCATACTTTGGACCAATGGGCTTTGATATTGGCGCGATCATTGCCAATCTGCTGACCAGTTTCGCCAGCCGCATCCATTGGGATGCCGATGAACCGGCGAGAGAAGCGTTTAGAGCGTATCTGCTGTCAACGATAGCGGAAATATGGACGCAATTCGAAGCCAAATTCCGTGCTCTATGGGACCAGCATGGCGTTGACAGACTTGCTTCTGCTGCGCCTGGATACAAGGATGATTATTTGCGCCGCCTGCTGCAGGATACGATAGGTTATACAGGCTGCAAGATGATTCGCCGCATTGTTGGACTGGCGCATGTAGCAGAGATAGACAGCATTCCGGATACTGCGGCTCGTGAACGCGCGCAGCGTCTGACTCTCGCAATCGGCAAGTCGCTTATTAAGCTGAACCGAAATGCCCAGTCTATTCATCAACTAATTGACACTGTGAAGACAACGACAGCTTCAGCGAAGAAATAACGAGAGGAATAACTATTATGTCGAATGAACATAAAGGACTACAATCAGTCATTTGGGCTGGCGAGCAGCTAGATCTGCTCGATCAGCGTCTCTTGCCGGAACAGATCGTCTACTTGCCGCTCGTAACGGTCGAAGACGTCTGGGAGGCAATTCGCCATCTCAAGGTCAGAGGCGCTCCGGCAATAGGCATTGCCGCCGCCTATGGCGTTGTGCTGGGAAGCCGCAATGTGGAGAGCGACGTGGAGCAGTGGCTTGAGGCCGTTAATGAATCGGCTGAACGATTGGCTACCTCGCGTCCTACAGCGGTTAATCTGTTCTGGGCGCTTGATCGGATGAAAGCACGCGGTGCGCAATTCGCAGCTGACGGTCTGTCACATTCGGGCTGCAAGCAAGCGCTGCTGAATGAAGCCATCGCGATTCAGAGCGAGGATGAAGAAACCTGCCGCCTGATCGGAGAGCATGCGCTTACCTTGTTCGAGGATGGAATGGGCGTCCTTACCCATTGCAACGCAGGCGGCCTTGCTACAGCCAAATACGGCACGGCATTAGCGCCATTCTATTTGGCTCAGGAACGCGGGATATCCCTTCGCGTATTTGCCGACGAAACGCGGCCTGTGCTTCAAGGCGCACGGCTTACCGCCTTCGAGCTTCAGCAGGCTGGCGTTGATGTAACGCTTATTTGCGATAATATGGCTGGCGCGGTCATGAATAAGGGCTGGGTCAATGCCGTAATCGTCGGAACGGACCGAGTAGCGGCTAACGGGGACGTAGCCAACAAAATCGGCACCTACAGTGTAGCGGTCCTGGCAAAGGCGCATCACATTCCCTTCTATGTCGCTTGTCCGATGTCCACCATCGATCTGAACACCCCTGACGGCGATCAAATTCCGATCGAAGAACGGGATGCCGAGGAAATTACCGAGGGCTTTGGCAAACGAACAGCCCCTAAAGGCGTCAAAGTATATAATCCGGCCTTCGATGTTACGCCGAATGAATATGTAACTGCAATAATTACCGAGAAAGGCGTTATCTATCCGCCTTTCAATGCCAACCTGAAGAAACTGTTTGATTTGTAATGTTAACACAACAAGGGTTTGACGGCATGGGCAGCTTCAACAAGTGCCCATGCCGTCAAACCTTCAATCTGTTTATCGTTCTATAGCATCAGGCGAAGCGCATCTGTGCCTTTCATGCCAATTGTTATGCCAAGCGTTTCAGCTGCTCCAGTAACTGATTCCATCGGCGCCTCCATCAGTTCCTCCAATGTGCGCACCCCTACAGCACGGGCTGCCACGATTCCCCTGTCTTTAAGCCGCTCATTCAATAGAGCCACATCCAGAGCGCCGCACATAATATAGCCTCTATCCGTTGATATTGCAAGCAGTGTCGTCTTAGGCAGCTTGACCTCGACACCCAGTACCGTTATGCCTCCGCACAGCAATATGGGGACCATTCGCATCATCTAGGACCACCTCCTTTTACATGAAGCAAAAGACCGATATCAGGATTTGTATATAGGCTTACATTACCACTGACGCCAGTAAGCAGCTGACGCCAGCAATCGCTTATTCACTATATGCCGAATGGCTGCAACGGTTACTTGCGCCGCACGACACCATTCGCGAAATTCTGCGCTTTTTAGACCAAAAGCACTACATTATTCGCTCCATTAATGGTATGATAAATATATATTTAGTTTGTGACGGAGGCATTATGAGAACAGATAAAGACAGCAATGAACAACCAGCTTTCTTATTCAACGTCGACCTGCTTGTTCATGGCGAATCCAATGCAATTGCATTGGAGCGTTTGCTTCATGCGTTGAATCAATGTCAATTAGCTGACTTCCGAATTATTTCGGGCGTTCAGCTGGGCCAGCTTATTACTGCTTTAGAAGAGACACAAGCAACCGTGAAACCGTCTGCAGACAAGCCTCGCACCGCAAAGAAGGATGAGATTCTCTCGGCTGACAAGCCTTCCGTGCCTGCTGCAGTTGCTAAGGCTAAAGCAGCCGCTGCTCCTGCAATTGAACCCCCTCTTATTACAGATAGCATTAAACTCTGTATTGCTGAGAACCGGTTAATACGACTGACGGTCAACAAAGGCTTCGGGATCAAGCTTAGCATCCCTTGCCGCGTTATTAACTTTGAAGACAAGAATGGAATGCTGACTGTCTATCATGTGGATGAGAAGCAGGTCTATACGTTCACACTTAATGAGATCGATGATCTTCTGCTTAATTAGCAGCAACAAATGAGGCTGTCCCCGAAAGTAGATTTCTACTAAAAGTAGATTTCTACTAATACGGGGACAGCCTTGTCGTTTAAAGCGGATCCTACCGAAGCCCGTTTCACTCGCTCGTTCGCGCTGTAAGCCGATTTTTCCGCTTATACGAAGGATCGCGCACTTTTTTGCTAGCTGTAAGCGGTTTTTGTCTGCTTATCGTCTCTATCGAAGCCCGTTTCATTCGCTCGCTCGCGCTGTAAAACGATTTTTCCTGCTTATACGAAGGATCGCGCACTTTTTGCTAGCTGTAAGCAGGATTTTTCCGCTTACAACAGTCTCCAGCTTCGACGACCCGCACTCCATACATATCATGACAACTGAAAAGATGCCGCCAAAACCACTATAGAAGATAGAAGTGGGGTTGGAAGCATCTTTTTCATCTCATATAGGGGGCTTAGTGAGGGCTCTAAAATCATTAAACGACTCCCTGTTCAGCCACTTTTTCATGCTGCAATGGTTCCATAACCTCTATTGGAGCAAAGCTGAAATCTTGCCTCCCGTTACAGGGGGACTCCAGAGATAGCCCTGCATTTCGTCGCACAGATGCTTCTGCAGAAATTGCATCTGCACTTCATTCTCCACACCTTCCGCAATGACCTGAAGATTGAGATTATGAGCCATTGCAATAATAGCTGCTACAATCGCGGCATCGCCAGGATCCTGCTGAATGTCTCTCACGAAAGAACGGTCGATCTTCAATCGTCCAATCGGAAGTGTCTTCAAATAGTGGAATGAGCTGTATCCCGTTCCGAAATCATCAATGCTAATATTGATGCCAAGCTTCGTCAGTTCAAGCAAGCACCTTGAAGCGTGCTTGACATCCATCGTCATCGTTTCAGTTATTTCCAGATCCAAATATTCTGCCTTCAGTCCGGTGCGATTAAGAATATCTGATACCTTTTCCGTTAAATTCTGTTGAAGGAATTGCCGAATCGACAGGTTTACGGAAACAGGGATATGACGAAGCCCCGCCTCCTGCCAAGCCTTATTCTGGCGGCAAGCCTCCTCCAGCACCCAATCTCCGATCTGCATAATAATGCCGCTCTCTTCGGCCTGAGGAATAAAAAGCCCTGGAGGCACGAGTCCGCGTTCAGGATGCTGCCATCTTATTAGCGCTTCGACTCCAACAATTTCCCCAGTTCCCAAATGATATTGCGGCTGGTAATGAAGTACGAATTCATCCCGCTGAATAGCACGCTTCAATTCATGCTGGAGCGTCAACCGTTCCAGCGAGCTGTTGTCCCACGATTCAGAATAGAGCAGGCAATCATTCTTGCCGCTATCCTTTACCTTGCCGAGCGCCATATCCGCTTTCTTAATCAAAATACCGGCATCATCACTGGGCACATTATTTATCGAAACGCCAATACTGACCGTCACATGCAGCGGAACACCCTGCAGCTCGAAGGGGTCCTCCAGAATACTTAGAATTTTCTTCGTCTTGGACAACACTTCACTCTCAGAGCCCCCGTTGCGATACAACAGCGCGAATTCATCGCCTTCCATTCGAGCGACAACATCATGCTCTGCCAAGCCGCGCGTTAACCGTTCTGCAAGCTGCAGGAGGAGCATGTCTCCGAATTCTCTCCCGAAGGAAGCATTGATAAGCTTGAATCGATCCACATCCACGTAGAGCACTGCGATGATGTTGCCGTTCACTTGAGAGCTCTCCAAACTTTCACTCAAATGCATCATGAACGACCTGCGATTTGGAAGACCCGTCATATCATCGTAATAAGCCATATAGCGAATTCGTTCCAAATTGCGTTTGCGGTCGCTCATGTCATTGCTGATCAGCATTGCGCCAATCATCTCATGATTCTGGTAAAGCGGCGCCGATACGATCTGGATGTCAAAAGAATAACCGGATCGGTGCAGCACCTGCAGCGTTGCATCCTGCTTCTCCCCTTGCAAGGTTTGTTCGAGTTTCTGAAAGATTCCTTGACGGGATTCTGCCTCCACCAACGGAAGAAAGGACTCGCCGATTAACTGAGTGCGCTCATACCCCAGCATTTGGCTTGCAGAATCATTAATGTCGATAATTTGACCAGACCGGTTGAGCACGGTCAGCGCAATCGGATTATATCGAATCAGCGCCTCTACGATAGGAGTATGTATGTCCCTTGAAACAGCACGACTGGAACGAACAATAGAAGGAACAATAAAACCGAGAATAGTAACCAATGCAACCAATATCGTTATCGTAGCATTCCACCAATAGACAGTAGAAGAAAGCCACCAGTGGGAAATTCCCACCCATAATACTGCCGAAAACCCAAGAAAAAAAGCAGCTATCCACAATTTGAGAACGCTTTCATCTTTTTTTTGCTCTTGACCATTCGGAGATATCGCTGCATTTACAGCCACGCGTCATCTTCCTTCCCTTACTCAAGTCTAAACCCACATGTGTATCTATTATAAACGATACTGGCCAAATATGGATATATGATTTTGTTTATTATTTGTTTATTATCTATACGCAGCTCAATATTGTCATTGAAAATATCGTCATAAACTGTCAAAATGAGAGGATAATCTGGGTATTTGATACTATAATATGAGAGGTGTCACTCCACAAATGCGACTAAATCCCTTGTCAGCCATACGCACACAGCTTATTGCCATCATCATTCTTGTTCTTCTTGCACCTATTTGCGGGATCGGGATCTATTATTTCACTACGATCAGCGATCGGATGACTACGCTTGATGATAAAGCTACCCAAGACGCCTCTACAGCGGCTCATGGCATGCTTTCCATTCTATCCTCTCATGTGATGGACGTTACAATCACCAATTCCCGCTGGGAGGATTATCGCGAAGCAATTGAGCAGCAGAACACGGATTGGATCGCAGAAAATATAAGCTCAGCCGTAGATATTGTGCCGAATATCGATTTCGTCATAACAGCTGACAATAAGGGCAAGGTCCTTGGCCACAGCGGAGATTTCAGCGAGTTCAAGGAATCCATTGCGAATACCGGCATCATTGAATATACGAGCAGCAAGGGTGATTTCACTGGCCTGCTCCCTACCTCCAAAGGAGTTGCCTTTATTGCAGCTTCCAAGGTAACGGATGAAGACAATACGCTTCCTTCTACGGGTGTGCTCATCTTTGGACGGCTTCTTGATGAGCTCGCGATGTCCACAATCTCGGGAACCGTTGGCGTCGGCGTCGGATTCTATACAGAGCTTGGAGAACATAAGGGCTGGGTACAGCCTGCAGAAGATTTCCCTAAGGATGAGCAGGCAGTCTCAACCATCTATGCGAAGGCGATGGACAGTAAATCTGAGGTCGCTCATCAGAATAACATACAGCTCAAGGGGCGATCCTATAGTGTATTAATGACGCCTGTTCTTGGTTGGGCTGGCGAGCCGATTGGCCTGCTCTCTATCGCGCGCGAGCTGAGCGTAAGCTCTGAGGTTTCTTCTGAGCTGCAGCGGCTAAGCCTGCTTGCGGGTGCTGCAGCCCTTGTTCTGATCCTGTTAATCGCCATCCTTATTGAACGGCGAATTGTTGCGCCGCTGAAGAGAATAACTGTATACATGAAGCAGGTCGCCGGAGGCGTTCTATCTGCTGCCGCCCCTGCCAGAGAGCTTCGCAGAAGGGATGAGATCGGTTATATAACAAACACGCTCCACTCCACTGTCACCTCCCTTCATAATATTGTGAAGCAAATTGAAGTCACATCTGGAGGAACGATGTCAGCAGCAAACATACTGTCCGGTGAGACGGAGGCGACTAGAACAGGCATTGAACAGATTGTTCAATCCATGAGAACGCTCTCGGCCGGCGCGGAAGCACAGATGCAAGGAACGACAAGCGGAGCGCGTGCGATGAATGATATTGCAGCCGGAATTCATCATATTCACGACCGCACATACACCGTATCTCAGCAAACGGAGGAAGCTGCCCAGTATGCGGAAGAAGGGCAGATTGCCATTCAGCAGGCAGTTGAGCAAATCAGTCAAGCCAGTGAATCCGTCAAACAGATCGTTCGACAGATGGATGACTTGAATCAGCATTCAGAAGAAATTATGGAAATTGTGGAGTGGATGGGCAAGATCGCCTCACAGACGAATGTTCTGGCGCTCAATGCGAATATAGAAGCTTCCCGCGCAGGCCAGCATGGCAGAGGCTTCGCAGTCGTTGCGGAGGAAGTCCGCAAGCTTGCACAGCAATCCAATCTGGCTGCAAGCAGGGTTCATGAACGTGTTACCACAGTACGCAAGCATATTTCGCTGGCGGCCGAAAGCATTCATTCTGGCAGTGTTGAAGTCAATCGCGGAGCCAGTCTGGCACAATCTGCAGAGCATGCTTTCGCCAGAATTACGGAGTCAGTAGCAACGATGAACAGCCAGCTGCAGGGCATGGCTGCCGCTACTGAAGAGATGTCTGCCGGCAGCGAGGAAGTGAGCGCCATGGTAGAGCAGACAGAGACTGTATCCAGACATGCTGCCCAGCAAATCAATGAGGTGACCGGCATCGCAGATTCACAATTCGCATCCGTAAGCCGTATCACCTCCGAGATGAGCAAGCTCCAGCAGCAGATTAGAGAGCTCGCATCAGTCGTAAGCCGTTATCGCTAGCTTCGGCGGCCAGCCTTCCACAGACAATAAGCAGCTAAAGCCCAAGCTGTTATGAAAGCCACTCCTCCGAGCGGAGTAATTGCCCCTAACACCTTAATTCCGCTCATACTGAGCACATAGAGACTGCCGGAGAACAAGAAAATACCGATATGCATAAGCCTGCCTGCCCATTGCAGCGCAGGCTTCGCTCCAAGACGATCTGCCAGTAGCGCAATCAGAACTAATCCGATCGCATGGTACATATGATAGCGAACACCCGTTTCAAACACGGCCAGCATATCGGCATCAAGCCTCTCCTTGAGAGCATGTGCTCCGAATGCCCCCAGTGCGACGGCAAGCAGCGCGTGAATCGCGCCAAAAAAACCGAACTTCGATAACATTATCCATCTTCATCCTTTCCAATGGTTTACAAATGGGTTACAATATTTCATGACATAGCCACACATAAAGGAGACTTACGAAATGAGCGATCAACAATTCAACAAAGATTCCTACCCGCCTTCACCAAGCTTCAATCCGGTACCCGAAACAGAAATAATCGCAAAACAATCCAAGCTCGGAATCGCTTCCTTTATTCTGGGAATTGTAAGCATTATCGGCTTTATTATCTCCATCATCATACTCTACGTGAATATGGTTGACATTATTGGAGAATTCCCTACAGAAGAATCCGTCATGGCGATAGAAGATCCCGAGGTTATCGTTGAATCAATGATTTTCCCAGTCCTGTTCATGCTTTTCTTTGTCGTTGCAAGCATTGTAGGACTCATTCTCGGCATCACTGGAGCATGCATGAAGCATACCCGCAAAGCATTCTCCATTATCGGTATCGTACTGAATGCCTTGCTCTTTGTCGGCTTCCTCATGTCCCTTATTCTTGGCACGTTCTCGCAAGTAGTAGATGGCATTTGAACCAAATATACGAATGAAACTATGCTGCAATAAACAATCTGCCGGTGCATGCTGCCCCTGGCAGATTTTTTGTTGTTTGCAATTATTATTGTACGGAAAAGTGATGGTGAAGTCCAATCCTCCGTTTCAGACCAACTGACCCTCATTTCGGAGGAATGAGATTCATAGATTCGGGCGGTATTTGGCTCACATAACGTGCAGAGACTTGAATACAATGAATAACAACGAGACTTTAACGACAAGGAGGTGCAACGATATGGACGCAATGGATGATTCGCTGTACACAGTTTCGCGCGAGGATTGGTCGCTTCATCGCAAGGGCTATCAGGATCAGGAGAGACATCAGCAGAAGGTTCGGGAGGCAATCAAACAAAACTTGCCTGATCTTGTCTCCGAGGAGAATATTGTAATGTCCGACGGGAAGCAGGTGATTAAGGTTCCGATTCGGAGCCTTGACGAATTTCGTTTCGTGTACAATTTCAATAAAAACAAGCATGTCGGTCAAGGTGACGGCGATAGTCAAGTGGGCGATGTGCTGGGCGCGGACCCGGCTTCCGCGAAGAAGGGCGGCAAAGGAGATGGCGCCGGCGATCAGCCGGGTGACGATGTCGTTGAAGCCGAGATCAGCCTGGCAGAGCTCGAAACGATGCTCTTCGAGGAGCTCGAACTCCCCTTCCTGAAGCAGAAAGACAAGGATCAGCTGGAAACATCAGAGGTCCGATTCAATGATATCCGCAAGAAGGGAATTATGTCCAACATCGATAAGAAGCGGACGATTCTTGAGAACCTGCGCCGCAATGCCACCAGCGGCAATCCAGGCATTCACGGCATCTCGCCGAATGACCTGCGCTACAAGACATGGGAGGAGATCATCAAGCCGCATTCCAACGCCGTCATTATGGCTATGATGGATACCTCAGGCAGCATGGGCAGCTTCGAGAAATACGTCGCGCGCAGCTTCTTCTTCTGGATGACTCGTTTCCTCAGACATCAGTATGAGAAGGTGGACATCGTATTCATCGCGCATCATACCGAGGCCAAAGAAGTGACCGAGGATGAGTTCTTCACCCGTGGCGAGAGCGGCGGCACCATCTGCTCATCGGCTTATTTGAAGGCCCTTGATATTATAGACAGTCGATTTCCGCCTGAATTGCACAATATATATCCCTTTCACTTCTCTGACGGCGACAATCTGACATCTGATAATGAACGCTGCGTCAAGCTTATCGGCGAGCTGCTCAAGCGCTCCAATCTGTTCGGCTACGGTGAAGTCAATCAATACAACCGCTCCAGCACGCTTATGTCAGCCTATAAAAACATTAGCACCCCTACCTTTATGCACTATGTCATTCGCGAGAAAAGCGAGGTCTATAACGCGCTGAAGTCATTCTTCCGCAAACGTGAAGTGGTGCCTGGGTAGCAGCCGATTTTCTCACAGCCGAGGCATATATGGGCTCCATGGAACAAGTAATATGCGATAAGCTGTTCCTGCAACACTTATCGCATATTTTGATTGGAGCTTGATTGCAAAGCTGCAGTATCGTTATTGGGTCTAGGCAATATAATAGTAAATATGCTGCCCTTGCCGCTCGTACTCGCTATATCTATTTGTCCATGATGCAAATGTACAATTTGCTGCACAATGGATAACCCCAGTCCTGTCCCTTCTTTTGTCCGCGATGAATCCACTCGAAAAAATTTATCAAATAATTGAGGCATGTTGTCAGGCTCAATTCCTATTCCTGTATCTTTAAATACGACCCCAATACAATTGCCTTCCGACAATAGGCTGATTTCTATATTGCCGCCAGCATGATTGTATTTAATCGCATTCGTTAGGAGGTTATCCCAAACAATTGCAAGAAGCTCCTCATCTCCACGAATAGTAGTAGCGGGCAGCTTATACGAAATTTCTAAATTCCCCTCTTCAATGCGCCATCTATATTTCTTTATCACTTCTTTTAATTGAGCATCCAGATGAAAATTTTTGTACTTCATCGGATAAGCGGCTTGATCTAAGGAGGTCAGTATAAGAAGCTGTTTCGTTAAATTTGATAGACGTTTTGTCTCTTTTTCAATAATGCCTGCAAATTCATAACGTTCCTCCTCTTTAATTGAAGCGGACTTTAATAGCTCTGCGTATCCCTGAATGTTCATCAAAGGAGATTGAAAATCATGCGATACATTATTAATAAATGTTATTCTAGCTAAATCATTATGCGCTAACTGGGTTTGCATAAGATTGAAACTGGCAGATAATTGACCGATTTCATCTTTTCTTTTGATGTTTAGCGGATAGCTGTAATTTTCTTTTGCTATTTGTTTAGTTGCTTCAGTCAGTTGTGTAATAGGGCGGGTTATTTTCTTCGCAAGCCACAGCATACCTAAAACATTCACTATAGCTATCACTAAAATAAAGACAATTAACACAGTATGGATATCTGTTGAAATTAATTTAATATCCGGACGGATAAATAAGCCATATTGCTGCTGTTCATAGGAAAAAGGAACTCCTACCGTATTTTTTAGTTCATTTGCAAAATGCCCCATCATAAAGGTATTGTTCGAAAAATTGTTAATGCCATGGTAAATTTCACCGTGGGTAATAACTCGAAGCGCCTCTTCCGGAAGTGTTGCATCTTCAAAAGGCTCGCCGAAAAAAAATTGTTCACCGTTTTCGTTGATGACATAGATTTGGTAACCGAGCTTTGCAACAGAATGCAAGTAGCTATTGAAGCCGGAATTCGATTGATGCACTTGCTGCAAAACGTTCACTGTCTCTTGCGCAATCGCAACTTGATGCTTGTCTGTATTTTCTTTGGTAACATTCAGATAAAAAAAGTTTGCAATAATTAAACCAATTATGGTGCTGACCATTAAAATGAAAAGAGCAGCCGCAATAAACTGTCTGTACAATGTCGTCATGTTAATTCCTCTAATTTATACCCGATGCCTCGTACAGTCTGAATTTCTACTTTTGCATCATGGCGCTTTAATCGATCACGGATTCGGTTAATATGTGTATTTAACGTCGATTCATTTCCTTCAAAATCCGCCCCCCACACATGTTCGATTAACAAACTGCGTGACGTCACCTTGCTCGCACGAGAAACCAAGAGAGAAAGAATTTCAAATTCTTTCAGAGGCATGAGCAAAGTCTCTTGCTCGATCGTTACTTCAAAGTCGTTCCGATTAATCGAAAGATTGCTAATTTGCAAGTTATCGCGAATGGAGCGTTCAAATCTTCTTAGTATCACCGCTACCCGAAAGAGCAGTTCTTTGGGCTCGAATGGCTTAACAATATAATCCTCTGTCCCTGAAAGAAAACCTTTTTCTTTATCCTCTAGTTGTCCTTTGGCGGTTAATAATATAACAGGGATGAGCAAATCTTGGGTAAGTACTCTTGTTAATGCATAACCGTCCATACCTGGCATCATGACATCTATAATAGCTAAATCAACGAGTTTACTTTCCAACAATTGCAAGGCTTGCTTGGCATCGTCTGCTTGCAGCACTTTATATCCTGCTCTTGTTAAGTGAATGGATACGAGTTGTTGTATATAGGGATCGTCGTCTACAACAAGAATTTCCATGCTTTTTCCTCCTTATATGGAGAGTGAGCACAGAAATAGAAATCTCTGTGCTCACTAAATCATTATGAACTTGTTTCTACTTTTTTATCCTTTTCAAAGAAAAGAATAAGAGCTGGTAAAAGTATTCCTCGGACTAAGAACGTATCAATCAGAATACCGATCGCTACCATGAAGCCAAATACGAATAAATCAGCGATCGGCATCGTCATGAGGGCTGCGAAGGTTGCGGCCAAAATGACCCCTGCAGATGAGATGACCCCTCCTGTATTGCGAATTGCAATTTCTAAAGCTTCCTTAACACGGTGCTTTTTACGTTCTTCCATAAATCTGGAAACCAAAATGATATTATAGTCGATTCCTAATGCCACTAAGAAAATGAACGCATACACCGGAACGCGCGTACTTATCGCTTCATATCCAAAGAGCGCGTCAACAAGGAAAATTCCAATCCCTAATGCCGAAACATAAGAGAGAAGGATCGTTGCCATCATATAGATCGGCATTTTCCATGATCGTGTCAAGAAGAACAGAAGACCAAGAATAAGAAGCGTTTCAAGCACCACAATTGTTACTATATCTCGGTTGTTCACATTACGCTCATCAACTAATTTGGCTGTCACACCTGCAAAATGAGCTTCCCCTGTAAGGGAGGCATCGCTTAGCAGCCCTTCACTTTGATCCCGCAAATCCTCCATAAAGTCAATTGCTTCTACAGAGTAAGGATTTAACGAAAGAGCAACACTGTATTTTATGGCCTGTTTATCCTCTGACTGACCTGAGAGTCGCGTAGAGGCTATCTCATCATAGGAAGCGAGCGCTTTTGCCAGCTGTTCTATGGATTGCTCTGAAATCGCTTGTTTACTTACAACCAATAAGGATGAAGGCGCTAGTTCACCTTTATCAAAATTTTCTTCCACAATCTCATATCCTACGCGAGAGGGCAAATCTTCTGGAAAAGATTTAACAGTATTGAACTCAAAATTGAGATTGAATACATTGAACATCGTTACAATCATAATAATGGCAACGGCTCCGCCGGAAATAAACGGCTTATTGACGACAAACTTTGCTACAGGTCCCCATATGCCATGCTTCAGTTCCTTTGCTGCTCCGAACGTTGGAACTTTAGGCCAAAACGCCTTGCGTCCAAATAACACAAACAATGCCGGTACTAACGTTATGGAGGCTAACATGATAATGAAAATGGACATCCCGAACACTGGAGCAAAGTTAGCATAGTCTCGGAAGTCAGCAAAAAACAAGATGAGCATCGCCGCAAGAACGGTACCGCCAGCAAAGAAGACCGGCTCTCCCGTTGCACGCATTGCATGCTTCATCGCTTCGTTCTTGCTTTGGTGATGGTTCAACTCTTCACGATATCTTGAGAAAACGAATAGGGAGTAATCGATAACAGCCGCGAATAATAGGATGCTCATTATGGAAGTTGTAGAGTTGTTAATCTCTAAACCTGCCGCACCCATCAGCGCAATGGTCTGATTGGAAACCTGATAAACAATGATTGTCGCTAGCAATGGAATAAACGCCAGTAACGGGGAGCGGTAAATAACAATCAATAAAAGCAATATAATTACAATTGTTGCAAGAAGAAGAACGAAGTCTGCACTTTCAAACAACTTTATCGTATCTCCTGCTATACCTGCCGGTCCTGTAATATAGAAGCTAGTGCTTTTTAATGAATCAGCAATCTTATTGCCAATTTCGGTAGCCTTATCGTTTATTTCGGCGTATTCATTATTTCCAAGTCCCTTTTCCAAGCTCATTGGGATGATCAAGGTTGATTGGTTGTCTGAAATAAACTCCTCTGCTGCCACTGGCGGTAAATCAGCCAAATTGACAATAGCATCGATCCCTTTAATATCAGCAGCTAGAATACCGTCCATAATCTGTTGTACTTCAGTTATGTCAATCTTTCCATTCTCATTATGGAAAACTAGAATGCCAGGCATCCCCTGCTCGTTCGGAAAATATTTTTCCAGCTCATTTTCGGCAACGATAGATTGCGCCTCATCTGGCAACGATTGAAAATCGGTCACTTTGTAATCATTTAACTTTGGACCTGCACTAAGACCACCAACTAACACTAACCAAACGATAAGCGTAATCCACATTCCCCGTTTAGTCGAAACCCAATCCGTAATTGGGGACAACAATTTATGCATGATCTGCTCTCCTTTTTCTCTATAAGGTATCTACCGGAGTCATCATATCAAATCAACATAAACTGAATATCAACTATTTATTGCAGCGTTCATGCAAAAGCCACACCGCGCGCGGTGTGGCGAATTCCATCTATGCATACCGGCTTATGGATAAAACGCGGCATGTTTATTTCGCAAACTGTCTAGCCTCCATAATTAAAGCCTGCTCGACAAAGCTGGCCGTAATGCCGAGCTGCGGCTCAGGCGGCTCAATCGGCTTGCCCATAATGGAGCGAACCGCCAAATACGGCATGTTCACACCCGACAGGCAGGTAATATACAAACCGCCGGACATGCGCGGATTAATTTCCAGCAGCTTCGGTATGCCTTGGTTATAGCGCACCTGAATGTTGAAAGCATAAGGGATACGCAACGCCTCCGCAATTCGCTCGGAGATGGCTTGAAGCTCAGGAACATCCTCAAGCAAATACAATCTTCCTTCCGACTTTCTCCGAGGAATAGCCGTTATAAGCTCACCTTTAGCTGTTGAGATGCAGTCAATGCTATATTCCGGTCCCTCCAGCAGCTCCATCACCATCAAATCCTCGAACTGCTCTGTCAGCGCCAATGTATCATATGCCCGCTGGAACGTAGTAGATACCGTAACATAACTAAACAGCTCGCCAAGTGAATCCAGATCATTGTCGATCATGCGAAAGCCATTGCCGCCCTCGGCCTTCGTTGGCTTGAAGCAAACCTTCATATCTTGCGCCGATAATTGCTCGTACGCCTTCTTGAAATCAGCCGCCGTGTTAACGACTCTGTATTCCGGGATTGCAACAAGGTCCTTGCCTCCCAGCATTTCGTAGAACCTGTCCTTCTCCATCATCGCCTCAAGCAGCTCAATATCTCTGCACACCATCACCTTCGTACCGATCTCATCGAACAGATGGATATGCCGTGCGATCTCTTCCATATGCAGCCGAGGTATGAAGATGTCGATCTCATGCCTGGCACAGAACGCCACACAGAAGTTCACATATTCCAACCCTGTGACAGCGGGCTCCGTCTCCGCATGATCTGCTGCCAGCAGCGACATATGCTGAATATCAGGATGTGTGCCATAAAATATAAACTTCTCACCATCAGAGTTATTACGAATCATATGGATATAATGATAAGCAACCGAAAACCAGCGATTCATATAAATTCGCGTCATTTGAACTTTCCTTCCTGGATTGCAGCTAAAGTGCCATTCCCATCCTATACGATTCCTGCTGCTATGCGTTTGCCCGCTTGTTCAATAATAATATCCAGCAGCTCTTCGGAAGCCGAAGCCCCCGTAAGCTTGGTGAAAGAGATATGCGGATTAGCGTCCTTCAATCGGCCTAGCTCTCCATGAGCAGGTGCAATGGCATAATCAGCTGCCAGCAGCAAACTTTCGTCCAGCAAGCTGTCTCCCGCTGCGAATACATAGCCAGATTGCAGCTTCTCCTTCACATACTGGATGGCGGCGCCTTTGCTCACTTTCTCCGGCACAAGGTAGATCTTGCGTCCCTGAAGCGAATAGCTCCATCCCAGCGGCGCAATCTGCTTCTTCAGCTCTTCTATCGCATCTATCGGCAGCTGCTCTCTCTCAACTACGATGGAGTAGAACAACTCGTCGCATAGACGGGAGGATTTCACCCAATGAGGAGCGGCAATCGCATCGAATAGACTGAATATCTCCGCCTGCTCAGCGCAATGTGTCTTGACCGCTTGGCGAACAATGCTGTTCCATTCCTGGTCGGGCTGCCCATTCTCCAGAATGGTCCCCCCATTGCTGACGATTGCGTATAGAGGTCGAAAAGTGTCCGTAATGCCGAAGACGCGATGATACTGCTCCGGTGTTCGAGTCGTGACAGGAATGAACTGTGTCAAAGTGACGAGCTGCTGCAGCTTCTCTATCGCTCTCTTGGTCATAAACGATATATGTCTTCCTTCATAAAGCTCAACCGGCTCCATCTCTTCGGCAGGCACATTCCCTTTCGACCTCTCCGAATAAATCAATGTCTGATCCAGATCACTGGCAAAAATCATTGCTCTGCCTCCCTAAGGGGTTTAATAATTCCGCAGCATGAGAACGTCAAATCTGGATATTCCTCTACCGGAACTTGACGGTCCTTAGCTAGTAGAAGAATATGCTTCAGATTCGGATTATCAAGCCGATCCACAAGAATCTTCCATGGCACTCTTCGCAGCAGCACTCGTGTCGTTTCGCCTACTCCCGGTTTAACAAGATTGACATCCGTTATTCCGAATTCGCGCTGAATCCGCTCGATATCCTTCATCCCGCTCCAAGTGACCGCTGTTTCCTGGGGGCTTGAGAGCAGCCTGTCCGCCTCAATCTTGGCATCAGACTCTATCTCCTTGAAGTGAGCTTCTACCGTATCTACGAACAGATTGGACACATCCGAATCCAGCCATTCCTTATAAAATTTAGCCCCGTGATAATCATTCGGACCGATCAGATCATCCCGCAGAACGGTGCGGCTCATAAGACCGGATACCGTTGAGTTGAGACAAGCGCTGGGAATGAGATAGTCCTCTCTCGTCCCATACGTGCCCGCGCAGTAGCCGGGGTCTGCAAGCACAGCAAGATCGTCATCCAACTGGATACCGTACTTGGACTTCATCTCCTGACAAGCCTCGATGAGCACCTTGCGTATTGCGCCCTTGCCTGTCCACCCGTCTACAAACTGAATATCATAATCTGGATGATGCTGAAGCATATATTGAAGCGCATTCTGATCGATTCCTTTTCCTCGAATGATCGAAATGCTGTAATGAGGCAGCTCCACCCCATGCATCGCCTTCACATAACGCTTTATTAGCACGCCAATCGGAGTCCCGGCTCTCGCTAGCGAAGCCAGCGTAATTCGGGTCCCCTTTTTCTTCACGATAATTTCCGATACAATGCCAACGGCATATGCAATTCTCTTGGCTGATTCGCGAAGCGTGTCGTGAAACAACTGCAAGTATTCCGGCGTCGGCTGATATTCAACCGGCAGCATTTCAGAGTAATGAACTCCTGTCTGAATTGCAACTTCCCTGTCCTCGTTATTTCTCTCCAAATTCACATCGCTCAGGTCTTTCAGAAGAAAGATTACATCCTCTTGTTTATAACTCCCCATAGGCGTAGGATCCGCTAAGCTGCTGTTCCTTATTGTATTGGCCATCTAGTCCTCCGCTTCATTTATTTACAGACTTGCTTATTCAATTCTACTTTATTATTGCATCTTTTTCATGCTCGAAATATAGAAGTTGATTCGCATTAATCGAACTTCTTTATAAACCCAGTTTTCAACCCTTTCAGAAATCCACAGCTTTCGTAAAATTGATGAATTCCTTCGCGCTTGGCTCCTGTCAGCAGCATCACCTTATAGCAATGATAGTCCTTCGCGTATTCAATCGCCTTGTCCAGCGCCATCCTCCCAAAGCCTTGCTTCCTATATGCGCTGTGCGTGACGACATTCTCGATAAGACCATACGGCCGCGCGCCTCTCGTCAAATTTTTGATGATCGTAATGACGCAGGAGGCTGCAACAATTCCATCCTTCTCGACTACAATGATTTTCATATAAGGATCATTCATTATTTCATTCCATAGACCGCTAATTTCATTGCCATCCAGCTCGGGATCATCCTTATGCAGATGCTTATAAAGCCCAAGAAGCTCCTCCAGTTCGAATTGACGAACAAATCGCGCATTGGCCTGAGACATTTCTGATACAGTCCCCCATTTTAGTAATGATAAACAATTCCTATTATGGTAGCATAAAAGAAGGAAGAATAGTAAGGCAAGGTGAACGGTTCAATGGACACAAGCCGGTTGTTGGAATGGGAACAGCAGCACAATGCTGCGAACCGTACTCTGGAAGGGTTCTGGAATTGGTTCAATATTTGGAGAAAGGAGTGCAAGAGTACTTACCATGAATTATTTTCATTCTCTATAAGCCCAAATATAGTTTAAGAATCGCGAAGAAAGCATTAAAGGAAGGGCTTGATCCTGAGCTGGTCTCTAAAATTACAGAACTGGATATCAAGTATGTTCAAATCTTGAAACAGAAATTGCAATAATGCGATCACAAATGATACTCCGACTTAAGTCGGGTTCGAAACCCACCTCAGGTGCGATTCTTAATGAAGGTCTCTGCAATATAATATTAGGCAATAGACGAATCGAGAGCACATCACGGGGGATGGTAATAATGAAAGAAACATGCCACATCTATGTCCTTCTAACAGATACAGGAACACTTTTCACTAGACTGATTCGCATGTTTACGAAGGCTCCTCTGAATCACGCCTCTATCGCATTGGATCGGGAGTTGAAGGAAGTGTACAGCTTTGGCCGCAAAAACCAGCGGAATCCGCTAATTGGCGGTTTCGTGAGAGAAGATATGACAAGCGAGATGTTCGACCGCGCTACATGCGCCCTCTACTATTGCAGCGTTAGTAAGAAGACGTATGATAAAATCCGCATGCACATCGAAGAGATAGAGAGAAATGAGCATCGGTACAAATACAATCTGCTTGGACTGTTCGGTGTATTGATAAATAAACGCATCGTTCGCAAGAACGCATACTTCTGCACACAATTCGTAGCTTCGATATTGGAGGAGAATGGCGTCTTAGTCAGCTCCAAGCCCTCCGATCTGGTTACGCCTTCCGATATTGAACAAGCGAAAGCGCTTAACCAGGTATATCGAGGAAGTCTGCAAGGATATATGGCAGGCCAATGGCCTCCAGTTGCTCATTCCGAGCCAGCCTGATTAGCCGCACAGCCGGAATGGCTGTTACCGCAGCACACTAAAGAATCAGCAAAAAAAACGGGCTATCTAGAAAGTCAAATATCCAATGAGTCCGTCCCAAATGATGTGAAAAGATGCCTCCAAAACCACTATAAAAAGTGGGGCTGGAAGCATCTTTTTTATCCTATATGGGGGGGCTTAGTGGGGGCTCTGAAATCATTAAGCGACTTTCTAGACAGCCCCTTCAGACTGTTGAGAAAGCCCTATGTGGGAAATGTGCTTGCAATACCAATTACACCGACTATATGATCAATCGGCATTATATAACTGCAAAAGTACCTCTCCTGTATCCCATATAGCTGCCCAGAGCCAGAGTAAATGCAAAAATACATCAACGATCACCAGAAACGAGCATATCCTGTACTTTTTTGTTTTTTCACTGCACTTTTGCAGGTAAGGGGCTTGAAATGGTCCATTCTGGCCATGTTAACTGTATTTTTGCAGTAATGCAGATGCAAGCAACGGTTGGAGCGACATAGGGCGTACCGACCCAATGTACCGACGGGTAACGTCCCATGGACTTTCTCAACAGCCTAGATTTTTACTTTTCCGTGCTTCTGACACTAAGCAATGAATTCAACTGCTCCAGCAGATTGTCTCCGCCCGTTAGCGAGATTGTGCCAATCTTCTCGCAAATCTTCTCTAGAAACTCCAGCTCCTTCAGTCGGTACAAGGTACCGTTCTCATCCATCAGCTTGGCTGTGTTCATGAGGCTTCGGGTTGAAGCCGTTTCTTCACGACGAGTGATAATGTTGGCTTGCGCCTTCTTCTCTGCAAGCAGCACTGTATTCAGAATGTCCTTGATATCGCCTGGCAGAATAATATCCTTAACCCCCGCCGAAATAAACTGCACGCCATAGCTCTCGCTCTTGTCATTCAGCCGTGACAGAACGAACTCCCCGATCTCCTGCTTCATTCGCAGCAGATCATCCAGCTTCAACGTTCCCACATATTCGCGCAGTATAAGCTGCAGCAGGATGTATACTTGATCCTCGAACGACTTGATTTCGAGCGACTTGAGCGAATTCACTATTTTATATTGACATACAAAGTTAAGCCGCAGCGTCACCTTGTCCTCTGTCATAATCTCCTGTCCCGTCATATCCAGTTGCTGCTGGCGCAGATCCAATGTCTTCACCGCTACGGACACAGGTCCCTTCCAGAAGTAATATTTGCCGGGCTGCAGCTCTCTCTGAATGACGTTGTTGTAATACAGGATGCCTGATTCATGTCCAGCCACCTCGAACATCTGAAAGTAGCCGTGCAGCTTGGGCAGAATCGTCAGCTTCACCTCCTGCGTAAATTCCGGACTCAGAATATCAACCGTTACGAAGGTATGTCTCTTCATCACATTCCAGAATGCATACGTGCCCGATGTTAGCAGCGATACAAATTTGCCGTCCACGTAATGCAGCACATATTCATTGTCTTGAACATCTGCGATTGCGAGCTCCCGCATAAGCTCCGCATCCTGCAGGAAGACATCAAGCTCTTTGTCCACAGGCGCGAACGGTCTCAGCACATTTTGCACAATGACTGTATCATCAGTGAACGAGGAGAACCTGTGAATGCCTGGCTGCAGATGCTTCACGTAGCTGCCCCGCTTGAACAGCAGTCCTCGTTCATCCGCTTTTATAATTATTTTTTTGAACATTCGTTGTCACACTCCTTTGTCATCCTGTAAGTCAGGAATTCTCCCTGAGGCTGGGACGGAATGGAGCTTGAGACAGGTGGAAACGAATCCGTCCGCTATGAATGTCCATGATTCGGTCAGCGGCTCAACTTCAACCTCTAACCCGTTCATTTCCGTTCAAAGCTTCTGGCATACGGTTCCTCCTATCGGTATCCGCCCATTGCATAGTCAAGCTTCAGTGCTGCGGCAATGCCAGCGCGAGAATTCCTCCCTTATAGGTTTACTGTTTCATCGTAGTCTCGATTATAAGTCGAGCGCTCTACCACTGAGCTAATCGCTTTGTAGCGATAAGGGATTCGAACCCTTGACAGTTGGAGGATTAATGACGGTGAAAGCTATACAGCATACCTGCGCACAACATGCGCGGGCACTGCGGGACCGTTCTGAAATCCCTGCGAAGTATAGTCACCTCATCATGTAACCCGATCTATTATTGATACAATCTTTAATAGCACAATTAAATACCTTTGATAGCAGCCATAGGCTTGCATTTGGCGACTACATCCGCCAAGGATGCGCCAACGATACTATCGATAATGGCATCCACATCCTTATAAGCTTGCGGACATTCATCGAGAATCGTCTCCAGTGAGCGGTGATTCACCAGCACCTCATCCTCTGTTCCAATCCGCAGCGACTGCTGAAACTGATCAATAGTGACCAGTTCCTTGGTCGCCCGGCGGGATCTAGCTCTTCCTGCGCCATGACAGATGGAATAGAAGTTCTTGCTCCCTTCTTCCCGTCCGATCATAATGTAGGAGGAGGTCCCCATTGAGCCTGGGATAAGCGCCGGATGTCCTGTTGCCCTGTAGGCCGGCGTGTTCAGAAAGTGTTGGGGAGGCAATGCTCTCGTAGCTCCCTTGCGATGAACGAGCATCGGCTTGTTGTCGTGGAATTCCTTAAGCGCATAATTATGCATCAGGTCATACAGGACAGGCAGCTCCAATGCTGAACCGAATACTTCTCTAAACGCTTCACGAACGCCAAAGGCGATCATATGTCTGTTGGTGACCGCAAAGTTCAGCGCGGAGTACATGAGGTTCAAGTAAGCCCCGCCCTCCTGACTCGCAATTGGCGCATAAATGAGATTGGGATCAGGATTCTGGACTCCCCATAGCTCCATCGCTTCCTTGAGCGATCGCGTATATTCTCTTCCAAGCATGGCTCCCCAGGCTCGTGATCCAGAATGAATCATAACGACCACTTGCCCCTCGAACAGTCCCCACTTGGCAGCCAACTCCCGCTGCTCCTCATTAATTTCCAAGTATTGAATTTCAATAAAATGATTGCCGCCCCCAAGCGTTCCCAGCTGCCCGTGAGCATTCTTCTGAATGCGAGGCGGCAGATGATTCTCCAGGTAAGCGTGATCGAACTGGAAAGAAGATTGCTCTACATGTGTCATCCATTGGTTGTCAGGCACATATTTCTCAGGCAGACCAAGTAGTCCATGCTTTACGATATTCAGCAGGTCAATATCCGCATAATGCGAATTCGTGCGCTCATTCGTCGGAACATATTTCTCAATGGCCGAGATCAACGCTCTGCGAACCCCTTTATCCTGAATATCGTTGCGATGCAGCGGTGTTGTGTGAACACGCATGCCGCAGCCGATATCAACGCCTACAATCGATGG
Source organism: Paenibacillus plantiphilus (assembly GCF_927798095.1). Lineage (GTDB taxonomy): Bacteria > Bacillota > Bacilli > Paenibacillales > Paenibacillaceae > Paenibacillus_Z > Paenibacillus_Z plantiphilus. The sequence continues at coordinate 43,433 of NZ_CAKMMF010000006.1, forward strand.
CGATACACAGCCGTCCTTCATTCTCCATACTGCTGTTGTTCCAATACAGGTTCCAACGCCTACATGCGCATCGGGTGTGTAGCTCATATATACATTCCGCGGAATTCGCAGATTGTTATTCGCCATCTCATATACCTTGGATTCGAAGGATTGAAAAATCTCCTCGTTAGCGAAGACATGCAGCTTGCCATGCTCCAGCTTCATTTCATGATGGTTGTTTCCATGATTGATATGTTGCATGAGTGATTGTGACCTCCTCTTGTTCGCTTTGCTGGGTTTTATCATCGCTTATTATTTGACTTCCGAACATGGCGAAAGTATTACGAGACGAATATTGCCTCTTTTTCTTCTTATCTATCACCTGATACAATGAATGGAAGTATTTCATCTCAGAGCGGAGGTACAGCGGGTGGCCAAGGAAAGCTTCGATAAGGAAATACAGTTTCTACGCATGCTAGTCCTCACGAGCGGCGCATACAGCAGAGGGCAGTTTGCCGAGCGGCTAGGCATCTCCGTCCATACGTTTGATAAAACGATCAAACGACTGAAGGACATCGTCAGCTCCGTTCAACAGAACTTGCCGCAGAGCAAGGGCAAGGAGCTGGCAGAGACGATTCGCTACAGCTACTACGATTCGACTGATCCGATGCTGCTGTTTCTCTATCGCGCCAAGTCTCTTAAAGAATCGGAAAGCCAGCGAATCTCGCTGCTGCTCGCCGCCATGCAGGACAGCTCGCTAACGACGATGGAGCTATTGGACGCCTGCTGCAGCACCCTGCCAGCGGAGCTTCCGATGCCTGACGAGAAGACGATACGTTCGGATCTCAAATACCTGGAAGAGGTGGGCGTCATTGCGCGCGAGCCCGGCCCTCGTCCATTCCGTTATCGCATTAATAATGATCTGGTCACTGAACTCACACAGGACGAGCTGCTTGACCTGTATCATTTCGTTGACGTGATGTCCAATACGCAAATTCCATCTGTTCAAGGGTACTTGCTGCGGGACGGCTTGAAGAAGCAGCTTTATCGGCAGCAGGAGGCTCTTGGAGCGGCAGAGCCGTTCCTATACAAATATCACTATTATTCGCGAATTCTTGATGAAGCGAATCTATTCACACTGCTGGACTGTATTCGCAAGCGCCGCTATATAAGCTTCCTCTACTTCTCGCCGAAGAAACCGAAAAGCTACGCCTCCAAGAACACGAATCCGTTGTTCGAGCGCGAAGCAGAGGGCAGCCAGGAACGGACTCTTCCGCTTCAAGTTGTCTATGACCATCAATATGGGCGCTGGTATTTGCTCTCCTATGATTCCAGACAAGGAATCAAGAAGTATCGGATGGAAGGCATGACACAAATGGAGGTCGAAGAGAAAGCGGCAGCTGAAGAGGATTTTCTGAAGAAACGCGAGGAATTGGATGCGAGAATCAAGTACAGCTGGCTTATCGATACCGGCCGTCCTATAACAGTTCGAGCCCGCTTCTATAATCCGGGACATTCGCAGCCCAATTTCATTAAGGAACGTGTGCTGCTGCAAGGACAATGGGGCGTCATTATGGATGAAGACGAGCATTCCTTTATTTATGAGATCATTGTGAACGGGACGTTCGAGATTAAGCCTTGGCTGCGCAGCTTCGGTTCCAGCTGCGAGGTGGTTGAGCCTGCTTTTTTACGTAAGGAAATGATTGAGGAGTGGAAGGAGCTGCAGACGTATTATGAATCTGTTCGAGAAAATTTTTAACCATGGCATCCTCTCGCGGCTGGAGGACTCAGGCACTTTTATGGTCACAGCTCATGAACGGGGCTGGCTGAAGACGATGCTGCTGCATCCGGCAGCTCCTGATGCTTTTGCACCTGAGACGTTGAAGAAGCTGGCTTCGATTCTGGAGCAGGAACAGCCGTTCATTATTGAAGAGGATCTGATCGAGAAAGCCCGCAGCATGGAGCGGCAGGTATACCATCCCCACCTGCGAACCCTCCGCCGGATCATAGTGAACCGAAGCGGCATCCGTCTCGGTTATACCGTCAAGAGCGGGCAAGCCCATCAAGAGCAAGAGGGACTCCCCTATAAGCTTGAATATTCCATGGTGAAGCGAGAATGGTATTTGCTCTGGTATCACATGAGGAATGGCTCCATGATGAGCACGAGGCTGGCGAAGATCGCCGCGATTGCAGAGCTTCCGCTGGCTGCTGATCACGCGGAGCGATTGTTGGCCGATATCCAAGCGAAGCTGCATAAACGCATGGCGAGCGCGAAGATACAAGTGATGCAGGAATACAACCGTGAGCTGTCACGTATTCTGTATGCTTTCTCCTGCTTCGAAAAGGACGTCGACTACCATGCCGATACCGATTGCTATACGATTGCATTGCGCTTCGCCAATAATGAAAGCGAATATGTGCTGTCCAAAATCCGCTTCCTCGGCAAACGGGTCAAGATTGTGGACGGCAAGCTGCTGCAGCGCCGAATGTATGAATCAGCAACCAAAGCGCTGCAGCTGTATGGAGCGACAGAATGAACTCAACCGTTTAGCCAATGAATACGATTGCACCATCACGCTAGAGCGCAGGCCACTCATTCTTCGACTAGTATGCGCGGCGAAGTCCCCTTGATCACCCTCGAAGACAGCCATGAGCCAAGGAAAGCCGCGATCAAACTCGTTGCAGCCATTGCAACTATGCCTCCCCAGCTTAGAATTAGAGGCAGCTCAACGAGGCCGTAATTCACGAGCACGCTTCCCAGCATGAACGGCAGCACATAGACGCCGATGAATACGCCCAAAGCAGTTCCCAAGGCAGCAACCGCCACAATTCCCAACGTCACTGAAATACGAATTTTGTTAGCGGTCATTCCGATGGATTTATAGATGCCGTAGGTTTTGCCCTCTTTTCTGATACTGATCCGGCAGGTCGTATAGATGATAATGAAGGTAACGAATAGAAACAGCAATCCCATTAAGCTCATCGGGACGATAAGTACAGATACCGCCTCCTTATAAACAGCGTCCAATAATGTCTGCTGCGTTACAGCCGATACGGATTCCCCTTGCTTCGCATTCAGCGCTTTAACAAACGCATCCGACTGTTCACTATCATGAAGATTGATCAAGCTGATCTCCATATCGTTATAATCAGCATTGTGCATCCTTATTGTGTCAGCGGTCATTCTAGCTGAATAAGACATGTTCGCAATTGCTTGGTAGATACCGGTCACTGCAAGGTTGTACTTGTGCCCCTGTACATACACCTCCACCACATCGCCGATCTCCTTTCCAAGCTCCCGCGAGACATTGACGCCTATCGCTATTTCATTCTTATTGCGAGGGTTATGCCCTTTTAATACGGTATAGCCCATCTCCTCATAGCTGCCGTCAACTACTGACGTATTGATGTTCAATGAACGAGCATCCGCATATGGAATTACGCTGTTGGCATACCCGATCCATCCGATATTTTTAATTCTGGAATCAGCCAGCAGCTCCTGCTCGAACTTCTCACGGGAAAAGGCCGCTTTGTTCACGATGGTTACAGCGATATCAGAGGAATCGTAGCCCCATAATGATGCGGTCTGCTTGATTGAAAATATACTGTTCATCAGAATGAAACCCAGCACTAGCACAGCAGTTGTAACCGTCGCCAGAATCAACATAAGAAGCGAACCCTTCCGATGCTTTTGAATATGTCTGAAGCCCAGCACAGCAGCAACCGGGAATCTGCCGAAGCCCCTGCCTCTGCTCTCAGCTCCTCCTGCAAGCAGCCGCCCTGTCAATTTGCTGCTCTCCTCCTCGGACATGCCGTATCTGATCGCCTGTACAGGCTGTACGGAGCGAGCTTTATTCGTATGAAACAGCACACATATAATGACCAGCAGGAACATGGCAGCGCCAATAACGATGGCTTCGGCCGTCCCTTGCAAACTGATGTCATTATGCTCTGTTCGCAATACCGAGAGCGAGCTCGCCACAATCAAGCGGGAGATCCAGTTGCTAGCCATTAGTCCGGGAATGACAGCAATGCTGGCCAGACAAGCATATTGAAGAACATAGGCCGCAATGATTTTGTTCGCTGTCAGACCAATCGTCTTCAGCACGCCAATCGTTCTGTATTGGGATAGAATGGCGTCGGAGATTGTGAAGCCAATCGTGTACAGAGCTACCAGCATCATCACAATGCCTAGAAAAACCATAATGAAACCAATCACTTGGTTAATAATAAGATAGAAGGAAGCAATCTCTTCGAATTCCATTTTGGATTCCAGATATGGGCTGCCAAGAGCCTGTTCGAATCTCTCCCAGTAGCCTCCCTGTTCCTCATAGTCTTCGAATCGAAGCGCCAGCATGTACTTGTCAGTACCCGGCATCTCTTGAAGCTGTTCCTTGTAATCCTCATTATTCATCCAGATGCGCGCACTCGTAGCGAATGGTCCTCCAAAAGGGATATCGATCACAACGGCTGATATTGTCAGCTCGAATCGATGATTACCCGTATTGAATTCTATCGTATCGCCTGCATGAAGCCCATGGGAGGAAGCGAGCGAGGTCGGAACCCAGACCGTCCCTTGCTCTGGCTGCTCGCTCTTTGCGCCCTGCGCGACTGCCAGATTGTCTACTCGGGGAGGAGTCCCTTGCGTATCCATCATGTACAAATACATATTCGCAGTCTCTTTGCCTTGATAATTAATGCCTGATAAACTGCGATAAGGCATCAGCTCGGATGCAGTTACCCCTTCCTGCTTCTTCCACCAATCATGGACGAATTGCGGGTCATGCAATCCAGCTCCAAGCAGGAGCAGCTGATGAGAGCCGTTCTCTGCGTTATGTCTATCTGTGAAAATATTCGACGTATTGGAGATGACAGCTGACGAGGTCGCAAGGAGCAGCGTTGACAGCAGAATAAGCAGGGCGATCAGCCCGTTCTGCAGCTTCTTCTTTCTCAGATAGGCCCGCGAGAGAGTCCAAACAGCTAACATAGCGTCTACTCCCTTCCCGCAACGAACGAGAAGATGATGCTCTCGCGTTCTTGAGTATCCTGCTGGAACTTGTCGAACTCCAGCACACCGCCGATTTTGCCATCCCGAATGTAGATGAGCCTGTCAGCACGACAAGCTGCCTTCATATCATGTGTAACCATGACAACAGTCTGCCCCTTGCGGTTCATGTCTGTCAGAATATTAAGAACGGCGACCCCATGATCGTAATTCAAGCTCCCTGTCGGTTCATCTGCGAAAATAACGTCCGGCGCATTGATCAGCGCTCTGGCGATAGCCGCTCTCTGCTGCTGACCGCCTGATGTTTGCGATGGCAAGCGATGCTGCTGTCCCGCAATGTCCAGCTCATTCATAAGTGAAAGCGCCCTGCTCTGCACCTCATGCCTGGATTGACCGGCAACATAGCCAGGCAGCGCAATATTCTCGTAGATCGTCAGGTCAGGGGCCAGATTGATGCTCTGATAGATATAGCCAATCCTCTTCGCCCTGAAATCTGCCAGCCTCTTCTCATTGAAATTATCTGTACGCTGCTCGCGAAAATACACCTCGCCCGCAGTTACACGATCCAGCCCGCTCAACAAATAAAGCAGGGTGGACTTTCCCGAGCCGGAATTCCCCATAATGACAGTGAAATCCCCTTCATAAATGTCCAGATCGATATTTCTGATCGCATGGTATTGCTCGCTTCCCGTTGAATAGGTCTTGCACAGGTTCACTGCGCGAATAATTGTTCTCTTCGGCATCATCAAGCCCTCCCGAAATCTAGTTCTGACATCATTCTAAAGGGCCGATCTTAAAGAATCGTTATCAACTTATTAATAAATCCTTACAGACGCTGCTTTATAGTAAAGGAATCGTGAAATAAAAGACTGTCCCCTGCCCTTTCACGCTCTTAAAGGAAATCGTCCCCCCATGAGCTTCAACAATATGCTTGCAAATAGACAATCCAAGCCCTGTCCCTTCACTTCCGGGTTTAGCAGAATCAGCATTCCCTTTCCCTTGATAATATCGTTCAAATATAAACGGCATATCCTGAGGAAGAATGCCTCCGCCCGTATCGGCAATGGTGACCCGCAGCTCTTCCCGTTCCAGCTCTGCATTCATGCTGATCGTATCGCTGGCTGAGGTGTGCTTCAATGCATTGGCAACCAAATTCGAGATGACCTGCTCCAGCCGATTGGCGTCCACAGCAATCAGCACGTTCGGAATATCCGCCGGTTCCTGGAATGCAACACCCGTCGTACGGACATAATGGGCAATCGGCTCAATAATCGCCTGTATAACGCTTCTGCTATATTGCTCTGCCGGATGGACCGAAATCTGTCCCAATTCTTTGAGCGCATGGATCAGGAGATCTTCTACAAGTCTCGTCATCTTGTCCGTATTGCTCTCCATAATTGCGATATAGGTCATAACTGCAGGCATATCGGGACATACACCGTCCCTTATCGCCTCGATATAGGCTTTTAATGTAGTCAGCGGTGTCTTAATATCATGCGAAATGTTCGTGATCAGCTCTTTTTGCGCCTTGTCCTGCTCATTCCTTCGGTTGTGAAGCGTCATAATTTCCATTCTCATCTGGTCGAACATGGCATAGACCTCGCCGATCTCATCCATTCTGCCATACTCGGTCTTTTGCCCATAATCCCCTCTCAGAATCGCTTCCGAATAGTCCTTCAGCTTATAAATGGGCTGTATAATATCCCGGTTCATTCTGCGTCTCATCATGAGCAGAAGCAGGAGCACGGCAATGATGGAGAGCGCCATTAAGAGATACGGCAGCAGCGAGAGCTTGGATTGCGGCTCTATGACGATCGCACTGGCAGGCAGAGTGAAGACTGCATTCCCAACCTGTGCCGAGGCTGCTTCATCCACCACTGGAAAAGCGACCCTATACGTATCCTTGTCTACTCTTGCCGCATAAAGATCATAGTGAAGCGACGTTCTGGGGTCCAGTCGCTCCACGGACCGCTTGTCCTTGTCCGCTGCGGACGACGAATCGTATACAATACCGCCATCCAGCCCCGCAACAATCAGTTGAATGCCTTTGTCGCCGCTCATCCGTTGCAGCGTCTCCCGCACCGCGCTGTCATGCTGAATAGCGCCATGATAACGCTCAAGATAGAGCATCATGTCGCTCACGATCAGCCGCGCTTGATTGATTGCATAGTGGGGCTGTGTCTCATCGTTCCCACTGCTGCTATTCCCGTACAGATAGATTCCGCAGCCTGCAATGATTAGCAGTCCGATCAGAATAGCTGTGATTCCCCGTCTAAACCAGCTGCTTGAAGTCATCGCTATCCCCCGCTTCCTCTCATTCCGCGCTGAACTTGTAGCCTACGCCCCACACGGTTCGAATGTGAACAGGATTGGACGGATCGGCTTCCAGCTTCTCCCGCAGTCTGCGAATATAGACGGTAATTGTATTCTCATCGCCGTAGGATTGGAATCCCCATATGGCATCCAGAAGCTGGCTCTTGGAGAACACCTGATTCTTATGCTCCGCCAGGAAGAACAGCAGCTCATATTCCTTTGCTGAGAGTGAAACCTCCTTGTCCTCTACCGCTACCTTGTATGCCCTCTTGTCCATCACGATAGCTCCTGCGCGCACAATCCCCTCTTCCTCCTTCTTCTTATTCGTCATGCTGCCTATGCCGTCTGTTCTGCGCAAATTGGCATTGACTCTTGCAACCAGCTCACTTAGCGAGAAGGGCTTCGTCATATAATCATCCGCGCCAAAGCCAAGTCCGAGAACTTTGTCCGTATCGCTCCCTCTCGCGCTAAGAATTAGAATAGGCGTCTCATGCCGCTCTCGAATTTGACGACACAGGTCGATGCCATCAGCGTCAGGGAGCATAATGTCCAGAATGATAAAATCCGGCTGTAAACGCTCAATCATACGGAGTCCTTCCTCGCCCGACTCAGCAGTATGAGGCTCATAGCCGTTGACCAGCAAATAATCCATCAAAATGCGTGAAATATCCTTCTCATCCTCGATGATGAGTATCCTTCTAGCTCGATTCATCGCTCATTCTCCGTTAGGTTGAATTATTTTATATCGTCTATCTATACCTTCATACTCTCTGGAGCAATTCTTCTACATACACGCATAGTAACCGCTTTTCTATCTCCATAATGAATTCGTGAGGCAGCATGCATTTCCTTTTTTTGTTCCAAGCCCCCGTGCCAGTCTCTTATAAAAGGATTTTGTCTGATTGGCATGTCCAGACATGAAAGAGAACCATCCGGTTGGATGGTTCTCAGGCTGTTGAAAAAGTCTACGAGACGGTTCCCCGTCGGTAAGCTGCTCCAACCGTTGCTTGCATCTGCGTTACTGCAAAAATACAGTTAACATGGCCAAAGGTGGCCATTTCAAGCCACTTACCTGCAAAAGTACAGTAAAAAATCAAAAAAATACGGTATATGCTGGTTTCCGGTGATCGTTGATGTATAATTGCCGTTACTTCGGCTCTGGGCAGCTATATTGGATGCAAGAGAGGTACTTTTGCAGTTATATGCAGAATGATAGTAGGTGTAATTGGAATTTCAGGCGCATTGTCCATCGGGCTTTCTCGACAGTCTGAGAACCATCCGGATGGATGCTTCACTTTCATTGTTAGAGACTTATCGAAATGAATTTAGAATCTCTGCTGTTATACGATGTACAGCCTTAATCTCTTCCAGAGATCTATTTCTCAATGCTTCATTATGAATAGTGAGGATATATTGTTTATCCACCTCATCCTCTCGGATTCCAGGAAGTCCAAATTCATCAAAATTGATGAATTGATTGTAGTCCACCCCGAGGGCAGCTATGATTTTCTCCAGTGAATCGATGGAGATATTACGCGTTCCTCTCTCAACAGCTCCGATATACTGATACATGAGCTGTGCTTTCTCAGCTAATTCTTCCTGAGTCAGGCCCTGCTGTTTACGAATGAAACGAACTTTCTCTCCAATTAATTTTCGCAGAACTGTCATTTATCCCACCTCAATATAATGAGCGTAGGTAATTTGATCAAAAATTATAAGCCTCCCATTAGATTTATTTATTAATTATAAGGCTATGTTAAATCTAATTGTTGATTACTGACCAAGTAAAAACCGCCTTCAATAAGGCGGTCAAATAGCGAGTTGGATATCTTCAAATGGTACGTATTTGTTAGGTTCAATTTCTTTATACACCCGAACGTAAGTTACATTAAAGGTCGGAAAAGGTGCTAATGCATTTCTCGATGCGAATTCCATTTCTTTAATTTCCGATTCTTTCATACCCCAGTAAGTCTGACCTAAAGTCAAATGAGAATGATAGTTATCCAACTCAAAATAACGTTTGATAAGCTCAGGCGAGGGTGATACCGTTTCTACCAGCAGTTTGTGCAATTCGTAAATCTCTTTCGATTGAACGCCCAGGAATACAACCGCAGTTCCGAACGTTGCAGGCTCTGTAAGCGACAATTGGAAACTTTGCACGGATGAGCAAGCTTCTCGCACTTTATCAAGCCATATCATATCTTCGGTAAGTCCACCTTGAGCCTTCACAGTGATGTGAGGCTCGACAACTTCCCTAAGCCGATTGCTATCCCAACGATTACGAAATAATGCTATTTGTTCTTTGTACTCATCAGGGGGAACAATACCAAGAAAATATTGCACTTTCGCACCATCTTTCTAAGAATTTGAGTTTCAATTTAGCAAGAATACGATGCTTGACGGAGATGAACGTTTGTCTCCTTTACAGCAAATAGACATGATAATACTAACATATTTTTCTTGTTCGATGAGGTGTTTTCATATTCCTTGCTGTCTATAAAGCGAAACCATGCCAAATAATGTTGCAAATATTTAGTTGCAACACCATTGAAGCGGTCCATCCATTTCTTCAAGCGGCTGTGATAGCTGTTTACGTTTTGGATGTGGTATACGCCTTTGACACGCTGTTTTCCATCGGACTTGAAACGGTAATGAGCCAAACCTTTTGAATTCGCATAAGAGCTGAATGCCCTCCACGAATCCGTGCAGAGCACGTTTGAGTCGGATAGATGTCCGCCAATCGCTTCATCCAACTTCGTTGTCTTAATACGCCCACGTCCAAGAACGCCAGAGTAGGTCATCTTCTGACGGTCACGGGCTACGAGGACGCAAACCTGGTCGTTGCTTATTCCACGGTATTTGGATTTGCCGCCGCGTTTTCGAGGCTTTCGTTCAACGAGATTCCGCTTGCCTTCTTCAGAGAACAGGAAATAGGTTTCGTCCATTTCGACGATACCTTGGAACTCTTCAGTTGGTATTTGCTTCAGCGCGGCGAGTATTTTGTGCCGCCAGTAAAACAAGGTGACATGTGTAACTTCACCAAGCAACTCTTCGGCACATTTCCTTAGCGAATAACCTTCAATCATGAATTCAATGAAACGAACTCAAAGATGAGGTCTACGTGTGCGCTGAAGAGGGGTGTTTGTGAGGTCATTAAACGTTTGAAGGCAGGATTTACAACGGTAACGCTGCCGTTTGACCATGCCAGCACGTGTTGTTACAGCATACTTCCCAAAACGCACGACAGAATGGGTTTGGCAATGCGGACACACAAGTCCATCCTTGTGCTTCTGCTCTTGAATTTCATCAATTGCTCGAACTGGAGCCGACATGCCCTTGGTTCGGGATTGCAAGAAGTAGATAAGCTCCCGCTTACCGTTATCGTCCAAAGTATCGGCAATTTTCTTCAGTTCCTTTAAATCCATAGGTAAATCATCTCCGAACAAGTGATATTACCTCTAATATAGAACATTTGTTCGTAAATATCAACATTAAGGTTTAACATAGCCAATTATAAAACTTATAAGTTTTATAATTGTATAAAGAACATTCAATTCCCTCATAGATTGGAGATTAGTAGAAGAGTATATGCATCTACCCTTAAAATCTTCTTATGGCAACCATAAAATTTTAAAGCTGAGTGAAGATATCCTATACTTACAGACGAATGGTGATGGAAACTTACGGTTTCTAACATTTGATGGAGAATATCAAGCCTTACAAAAAGTAGAAGATTGGGCATGCTATTTGCGTGAACTTGATTTTTTTGTCTCCATCCCAATATCAGAATCAAAGGTCAAGCTATTACATCATGAATTGAAAGTTTTGGAACAAATCAAAAAGGAATCGCTATCTTTCTCCCCCACTCATACGAGATTCAAATTCAGCTCATCACTAATATCTTTAGCCAGCTTGGACAACACTCGCTTGTCCAGATTCTGATCGGTTGCATAGTTGGAAATGATCGTTGCGATGACATCCTCGCGGCTTGAGAATAGCTTGCCCCCGTATTTTTTGAAGAGCTCATCGATCTGTGTATCGGAATAGATGACCCGCTTCTTGATGAGATCCACAACATAATCCTTGTGCATATTATAGAGCTCTCTGAGCTTGAAAATCTCCAAATTATTCTCTACCCTCTGCTTCAATTGCAGGTCAAGGCAGCTGTCCTTGATTACGATATCAAACTCATCTCCAACACCCAGCAAATAGTCAATCCCACTCGTATCCCCTGGTCTTAGTTCATCTCCGCTCTTCATCGCAACGCTGAACTTGAACAATCCGCCGAAATCCTCAATATACGGGTTCAAATGAGTATCGATCGTAAATGCCTCGGAGCCTTTAAGATCCGAATTGCAAATGCTGCAGCAAGGAATCAGATTGTACATGGATAACGCCAGATAAGGGTAAGTCGCCTTGTCGTAGAAATGATCGAGCTTGCCCCGCGTCTTGCCGCTTTCCTCACAGATTGTGAATATGTACTGACGATTGCAGTAAGGACACACTTTAACGTTCAGCATGGTGACGAATTGGTAGGCTCCCCATTTTTTCGGCGGATAGCTTCCTACAAATTTACTCTTGTAATTGAATATTGCCCGCAGGTTCTTATCCAGAGTCGGCGTCTTGCTTTTCTTGCCCAGAGCAAGCTTCAGTTGTGTCGTCACATGCTCGATGATCCCCTTCAAAGCATTAGGCTGCCCGATCAGGATATCATCGATATGATCCTTCAAATAGCTGTAAACCTTCTTATAGGGCGACTTGGCGCTGGTCATATAGTGGTCAAGCTCATCCTCTAACGTTTGCTTAAAATATGCCAGATGCTCCTGTTCGACTTGGGTTATATTCACCTTGTTGTCTGCATTAATGATGATCATTGTGGCGGAATCCTTTTTTTCAATTCTTGAATTTCGAGCTGCATCTTCAAAATGATATCTATCAGCTGTTGATTATGCTGCTCTCTCTCTTGATAAGGCCCGATCTTATCCTTGAGCATGCTGCTCAGCTTGCTTCGCAAGACAGGCTCGCCAATCTGGCCGATCAGAATCTCAATGTCCGAGCTTTGCTTGTACAAGGCTTCCGATGGCAGCGAATTAATTTGATTGATTAGCGCAAGAATCTTCTGGTTGGCAAATTCGCCGATAAGTCCGGTATCCATAAAGAAGGCGTCAGAGAACAGCGTATGAATATTAGCGGCGAACGTTTGCTTATTCTCCAGCAGACCGTCGATTACTTGGCAGCCTTTATCTGTTTTATCGATAAATATCAAATGCGACTTCGGCAAATCAGAGATAATGACCGGCGAGTTGGACGTCATAATAATTTGTATATTTCGATTGGTATATATTTGCGGCAAATATTCGATAAGGCTGTTTAAATACCGCTTCTGCCATTCGGGATGCAGATACAGCTCCCCCTCATCGATCAGGATGAGAATATTCTTCTCCAGATGCAGGTTGTTGGCCATAGACTGCTCATCTGTTATGGAATAGAATCTGGCATAGGTGCTTAGCAATGCTTTCTGCCCTGAGCTCAGGTCCCGCCAATCGAAATCGAGAAAAGAAGTGAACACGGTCGCCTTCAGATGGGCATTTAATATATCCAAAATAGTAATCGTGGACGTAGTATCATTCGGAAGCACGGGGAGATGAAAGGTGTCGCCCACGATATTATCCGGTCTGATGCATATATTCAGCAGCTCTACAAGCTCTTTGATCCTCTCCATCCACAGCAAGAGATCACCATTCTTGTATTCTTGTATTACTAAATTGGAGTGGATCAATGTCAGGAGATTCAATATTTTAACATGATGATCAGGGTTGTTTTCATTGAGCTTTTCCAAATCGATAGACATCTCTTCCTCTGGTATCCAATCCATATAATAAGTCATCAACTCATGAAAAAATGCATACACAACCGTAGAGAAAAAATAGATTTTCACGCTATCCGTTCCATTGGCTTTCGCCTTCATATCTCTTAGCCAGGTATTGATTTTGTTCAGCAGCTTATTGAAAGAATAGATAACTTTATTCTTATATCTATCCCCAACAGCCTGAAAAGCATCGATCGGCCTCGCAATGACGATTGCACGCTCAGGCATTTGAAACGGCAGCTCATAGCCGTATTTCTGATTCCGGCGAATAAAGTGAAGCTGCCGCTTAATTTCAGCTCTGCGATATAATTCCGTTTCACTGTGCCCTGGTCCCATCACCTCCGTATCAGCCAGCCTACGCATTGCATCCTTCACCAAATAGTTGGTGGAGATGTTCCGCATCCCGCTCCATTCCCTCTCCTGCTTGGCATCGAATATCGTCGAGAAGAAGATAACTGACGTATCAGGCATGATATGGCTCATCGGCATAGAATGGATATTTCCCAATTCAGTGTAATAGATCGGAGCTTGCAGCCTGAAGCTTGCATCATCCCAATTCCCGCTCTCAATCTTCAGCTCCTTGTAGCAATGGATATAACCCTGACCGTTATGATCTCTAGTTACAACGATCGCATGCTCGACCAAGCCCCCAGCGCCTTCAACAAAGTTATCCTTGATAAAATCAAGAATGGTCGTTTTTCCCGCCCCATTCTTGCCAATGATTCCGGTAATATTGTTGATCGTCCCTGCACTGGACTTTTGCGCTTGCGAATGCCGAAAAAAATGAGGAATATACATCTCATTGCGCTCAACTCTGAATTCATGAATTGATTTATTATATTTGAACCGCAGCTCGCTGCTGAAATTAAACTCCTGCTCCTTAAACGTATTCCTATATTGATCGATATAAAGGTACAAAAGCTCCACGAACGCTCCACTCCCAGCTGCCGTATTATTTGGTTTTAAGCATGACTTAAGCCATAGTCGTTAGACAATATTCGACAATTTCCAGAAGAATCCTTCAACGTATCCAGGCAAGGTCGACCGACCGCCATCATGCAGCGAAACACCACGCGCTGGGAGCTGCGCGCGGTGCGAAAATGGAAAAGAGAGAATGGTTAACCTAGAGCGTATCAATAGCTCGCCAAACGCACGAAGGACCACTTCCGAAGAAGTGGTCCCGCGACAATAGGGTGATTCAATAGATGTTCAAATCTTATTACTTGATTACTTATCCATCATTCTACTTCAGAAAAGTTCCATCTACACCGATCTTGCCTGGAGCAGGGTTGCCCGGCAGATCCAGCACATAAACTCTCATGTTGCCTTTGCCAGATACGGATGCCGTCAAAGAATTGTTATTAACGACCTTCGTGTCGCCGGTAATTGCATCCTTATAGGTTCCATTCGGAATGTCATTAAAGGTAGCCGATCCGCTAATCGTTACGAGCACGAAGCTGTCAACACCTTTTGCTGCATCCGTGTAACGACGTTTGAATGACATATTGCCATTGATTTTGTCCGTCGAGTACTGGCCCTTCTGCAATGCCGGAACTTTGCGGCGAATCTGATTCAAGCGTTGTACATGCTTCACCAACGGGTGATTCAGTGTAGCTGCGACTGCGCCAGTCGCGGAATCAGCCTTGCCGAATTCACTAGCAACAACGGAGCCCTCGATATGGTTGCCGAAGTAAGCGCGTCCCGTAGTCTCCAGTGGACAGCTTGCTCCACAGTCGGTTGGAGCGCCAGCCTTGAATTCGATCTCGGAGCCGTAGTACAGCGTCGGAATGCCGCGGAAGGTCCACATGAGGTTCATGTTCTCAGCCCATGCATCTGTACCTCCTGCAAAACGGTTCTTCGCTTTGTTAGGACCGTAGTCATGGCTATCAACGTAGACGACGTTATAGGTCGCATCATTGTAGCTGTCATCCGAGTCCTTGCCGTTATGGAATGCATTATTCGCTTCACCGAAGTTCATGTGCATACGCATATCAATAACGCTCATGCCCGAATATTTACTGTGATCAGGCGTGTGATAATTATTGCCGTTCAAGAAAGCATTCGTCGATGTCGGCTGGTTGCTGATCCCCATGCCGTTCTCATAGTTGTACTGCTCCAAAGAAGCTGTTGTATCATTCGAGCTGTACTCTTTGCGCTCTTTCCATGTGAAGAATTGAGCCGAGTGGTTAACTGAACCACGATTCCACTTGTCATGCACGAACGCGCCTACTTCACCGAACATGAAGAAGTTCTTGCCCTTCTCGCCGAACTTCTCTATCGCATAATTCTGAGCATCTGGAAGGAAGTGGCGATTCCACATGACGCGAGGTACGTGAACAGCCGTATCGATACGGAAGGAATCAACACCCATATCAATAAACCTGCGATGCGCCTCTTTCAAATATTCCTGTACAACTGCTGACTCTGTGTTGAAATCTGCAAGATCCTCATGAATCCAACAGCTGCGGCCATCTTCGCCTTCCCAGTTGCCGATCCAGCAAGGATGGTAGAATTCGCTCGGGAACATGCCTGTTGTCGCTCCCGGCCACTGACAGTTGTAAACTTTCTTGCCTTGAGGGTTTGTACTCTGCTGAACACCCCAATTGCGGCAAGTATTGTCTGCTGGCTCTTCTGTAGACCACAAGTCGCCATTATATGGCTTGCCATTGGCATCTGCAGTTACCCCATCATACTCAAGACCAGCTTGCGGCTCATCGTAGTAGCTGCTCCACTGGCTATCGCGAATACCAAATACTTTCGGTGTGAATAAACCTTTGGCACCCCAACGGCTGGAGTGATTGTACACAACATCCTGAACAATTTTGATGTCTTTGTTATGCGCCGCGTTGATCAGATCCTGATAAGTAGCACCAGGGGATTCCAGACGCGGATCGATTCTGAAGAAGTCATAGCCATGATAGCCATGGAAATCATAATCAGAACGGTTCAATACTACTGGTGTAATCCAGATAGCGGAGAAACCAAGTGCTTTGATGTAATCCAGCTTATCGATGAGACCCTTGAAGTCGCCACGGAACATTGGATCGTTGTTTGCTGCATTTCCGCTCTTGACATGCTCGCTGCCGCCTTGGTTGTTTGAGGAATCACCGTCAAAGAAACGCGCTGTCATTACGAAATAGATGGAATCCTCACGAATATCCGTTCCAAGCGGCGTACCGCCGACCGGCTGCTGAGGCGCATCGCCTGTCTTGGCTGATGCAGGCAGGCTGCTCGCCGACGTGTTCACTGGAACAGCTTTGTCGTACGCCTTGACTGTATACGTATACGTCGTCTGCGCATCCAATTTGGAATCGTTGTAGAAATTATTCGCCGTTGTGAATACTTTCGTGCCTTGTGTGCCGCCAGTACGTGTAACCTCGTATCCGGCAAGACCGCGGCCGCCTGCATTATCAGTCGAAGCAGTCCAACTGATTGCGATATTAATATTCGTTGCAACAGCTTGAAGATTTTGCGGAACCGATGGTGCTGTCTCGTCTACTGGCAGCGGGGCACAAGGACTAGGTGCATTAGCTGTTATAACGCCATCCTTCACCGTAATGATGCCAAATCCGAGATTATAGTCAGCTCCGCCGTTGTTATCCCATGAAGAGCCGTTATTGAAGACTGCGTTCATACCTGTAGCTGTGCCCAGATTGATCGTCTTTTTCGTCCAATCCGTACAAGCTGTTTCACTCATCGCCACGCCAGGTACTGGCGTCCATGCGCCGCCCGTAGGTCTGTAGTGGATATTGACTTGGCTCCAGTTGCGTGTCTTGGAGTAATAATAAACCTCTGCAATGTTGCCGGTTCCGCCCGTGGAAGTCGTTACCTCAAGCGCCGGGGATTTCGCAGATTTGTTGTCAGCAGCATCCTTCGCCAATACCGAGTAGCTGTATGCAGTTGCTGCTGTCAGACCTGTATCCGTATAGGTTGTCGCTGCCGTTGTTCCTACCAGCGCAGTACCGCGATATACCTCGTAGCCTGTTACACCAACATTATCTGTTGAAGCTGTCCATGACAGGCTTACCGTTGTTGCAGTTTTACCAGTCGAAGCAAGATCTGCCGGCACGCTTGGCGCCAGTGTATCAGGGCCTGTCGAGGTCACTACCGTTGCTTCATTGCTGACTGCCGAGCGGTTGCCCGCCGCGTCATAGGCTTTAACCGTATATTTGTATGACGTTGCTGCCGTTAAGCCTGTATCCGTGTAGCTCGTCGTTGCGGATGTGCCGACCTTCGTGCCATTACGGAAAATGTCATAGCCTGTTACACCAACATTATCCGTCGACGCTGTCCATGACAGGCTTACTGTTGTTGCTGTTTTGCCAGTCGAAGCAAGAGCTGCCGGAGCAGTTGGCGCCTGTGTATCCGTGCCTTCTGAAGTAACTACCGTTGCTTCATTGCTGACTGCCGAACGGTTGCCCGCTGCGTCATAGGCTTTAACCGTGTATTTGTACGACGTTGCTGCCGTTAAGCCTGTATCCGTATAGCTCGTTGTTGCGGATGTGCCAACCTTCGTGCCATTGCGGAAAATGTCATAGCCTGTTACACCAACATTATCTGTCGATGCCGTCCATGACAGACTTACTGTTGTCTCGGTCTTGCCATTAGAAGCAAGGTTCGCAGGAATGCTTGGCGCTTGTGTGTCATCGCCAGGGCCGTCTCCGCTAAGGAATTTCATATCATCCACAATAAAGCTGCCTGCGCCGCCTGCTGCGGAGCCGCGAAGAATCGCGTAGACCTTAACTCTAGTTGTTCCTGCTGGTGTTGTACCGCTCAGCTGAAGCGGAATAAAGCCGCTTGTAGTTTGCGTGTGATCCAGCTTCTTGGAGCTAATAATTGTGCTGCCATTGTAAAAGTCGAGATACAGCTGAACTCTTGCATTAGTCAGGCTGTTGACTTTAAATTGACCGCTTGCGGTATAAGAAGCGTTCGCTGCAAATGGTACATACTGATACAGCATAGCTACGTTTCCGTTAGCCAGGCTGGAGCCAGCAATTTGCTGTGCCTTGCTTCCTTCAGACACAGACGTTGTCACCACTTCGAATGTGGAGGTTACGCCTGAGGTTACGGATTTCGTCCAATTGTTCGCAATGCCTGTCGTTCCTGTATACGTTTCGAATCCTGGGTTGATAAGCAGATTGCTGCTCTCAACAATGTTAAGCGTCGTCGCGCTGAGTGCTTCGCTCGCATCCGATACATTGCCAGCCGCATCCTTCGCTTTAACTGTGAAGCTGTAGGCCGTGTTCGGCGTTAAGCCAGTTGCGTTGTAACTCGTAACGGTTCCGGCTACGCTGCCAGCCAATTCAGTGCCCTTGTAGATGTCATAGCCCGTTACACCCACATTGTCTGTAGATGCCGTCCAGGTAATGGCTACTGAAGTGGTCGTAACAGCACCTTTGGTCACGCCTGCTGGTACGCTCGGAGCAATCGTATCCACGCCTGCAGTTGTAGTTGCCGGCAGCGCCGTTGACTGTGCCGATTTGTTGCCGGCAGCATCCTTCGCCAGTACAGTGTAGTTGTATGTCGTGGATTCCGTCAGCCCTGTATCCGTATAAGAGGTAGCTGTTGCATCCGCTTTGACCAACGTGCCATTGCGATAGATGTCATACCCCGTTACGCCCACATTATCCGTTGAAGCCGTCCATGTGATGGCTGCTGATGTGCTCGTAACCGTTCCCAAGGTTAAGCCAGTTGGTACGCTCGGAGGTGTCGAGTCGCCGCAAGGGCTGCCCGCAGAGATGACGCCGTTCTCGATCTTAACATCGCCGGTACCGAGCGTATAGTTTTTGTTGCCGTTATTGTCCCATGAGGAGCCGTTGTTGAAGGCCGCGACAAGGCCAGTAGCCGTGCCGATATCGACAGTCTTCTTCTTCCAGCCTACACAAGCCTGCTCCATTGCAACACCAGGAGGCGTCGTCCATGTGCCGCCACTTGGTGAATAGTGAATGTTCACATTCGTCCAGCTTGTGTTCGCTTTGTAGTACACAGTCGTTTTGTTTCCGTCCGGCTGCTCGCCGCAAGGATTGCCTGCGCCCGCCAACAGCTGACCATTCTTCACCTGATGAATGCCGGAGCTTGCGGTATAATTGTTGCCGCCATTATTGTCCCAGCTCCCTGATCCGTTGTTAAAGACCATCTGGAAATTAGCATTGCTGCCCAAGCTGATTGTTTTGCTCGTCCAATTCGTACAAGCAGTCTCCATTGCCGTTCCCGGCAGCGTCGTCCATTCGCCGCTGCCGCTGTGATGCATATTGACCGTGCCCCAATTCTTATAAGGCGTATAATAATACACCGTTGCTGTACCGCCAGCTTCAGCACTAATGAGCACTGGGGTAATTGTCAATAACATTGACAAACAGATGATAAGACTTAAAGCACCGCTAATCCACTTCTTTACCATGAACCATATTCCTCCTCTATTCAATTCACTCTAAGAACCTTCCTTGCTGTCTGCTGGTTCTCTTTGGCATTCCTATATCAGAAATGACCTCCTTTCAAATGCAAACGTTTTCACGATCAGCATTAATAGTATCAACTTAAGTTAAAGTCTATTTGAAGTTTCTCGCTGAAATATTAAAAAATATTTAATATTTGCAACTTTTTTATGCCATTTAGCCCTGCGAGATTCGAGATTTATAAAATATGTATCTCATTCCATAATAATGGAAAATTAACATAAAGGAATCGCATTCAGCCGCCAACCTTTTAACAGGAAGCGAGACAACGAAGGGGTTGCCCCAAAGGTCAATGACCTTGGGACAACCCCTCTCGCAAGCTGGAGAATCATATAGGTGAGCGACATCTTATTCCTCCGCCGCTCTGCGCTTGAACCCATCCAGAAACAAGGACATCACTTTCATTGTTTCATCCATAGCCTGTTGATGATCCAGCTGTTGCGCATTCCAAAGCGTGATTTCATTCAAGGCCCCGGAGAGAAAGTGGGTCATCGCATCGATGGACACTGGACTGAGATAGCCTTGCTGCTTCATCATCTGAAGCTGCCCGCGCAGCAGACGCATGGAATTGTTCGCGTCCATCTCCCGCCATGCCGACCACCCCAGCACGGAGGGTCCATCGATCAGCATGATGCGTTTATTGGCAGGCTCTACCGCAGCGGTGACGAAAGCGCGGCATCCAAGATAAAGCTGCTCCCATAGATCTTCTCCCTTGGACGCTCCTTCCTCCACTCGCGCTGCGACTTCCTGCTGTACGGATTCAAGCACGATGCGGAAAAGCCCTTTTTTATTGCCAAAGTGATGGTAGAGCGCTCCCCGTGTCAACTGTGCCTCTGCAACGATCGTTTCGAGCGCTGCATCCGCATAGCCATGCTCTGTAAAATGCGCTCTGGCAACCTCTATCAGTCTGCGAATCGTTTCATTAGCTTCCGCTTTACTTTTTTTCATACACGCAGCTTCTCCTGTTTCCCGTTCTTGGTGCTTCCATACTCACGAAGCCATTATACCTCCTTGTCCGCTTCCACTCCAGACCATATTTGCTCGGCGTATTGGCTGCTGAAGGCTTCCGTAGGCGGAATGATCTTGATGACATCGATGAGAACCCCGTTAGGATCTGCGGTTATGAAATGTCTCTGACCGAATTCTTCATCGCGAATATCCAGTTCTAATGGCAGCTTGGCCGACCGAATGAGCCGTTCATATTCTGCGTCCACATCGTCCACTTCAAAGTTCAGAATCAATCCTTGTACTCGTGAACGGAACGGAGTCGGTATGGTGGGGTGAGCAGCATCCATGATGGCCAGCTCATAGGCATGCTTGCTGCCCGACATTCTCAGGCTTACGTACCAATCTGCCTCAAAAACCGGCTCGAACCCAAAATGCTCAACGTAAAATGCCGCACTGGCCGAAACCTGTTCCGTCAAGAGGACGGGATAAAAACTGTTTACTTTCATCGCTAAAACTCCTTTGGCTCGTAAGATAGATTGATTTTAACATACATACAGTATGTATGTAAAATAATAATTGCTGCGCCTCTATTTATCCAACACGATAGGTTGTTTTTTTGTCCAATCGAAGCACTTTAGAGACTGTAACGAAAACTAGGCAGGCATATCGGGAATGCCCGTCTTAGTCCCGACGTTACCAATGGAACAGTGAATAAATTGTATATTTCAAGAAATTTTTCTTTAAATTTTCAATTCATGTGATACTATTATTCTTGAAGACGCTTCTCTCTTTATAGATGACGTGGACGTATTTCCTACGAATCCACCACAAGATCAGCAAACCTTTTTATTCGCACCATCGAAATCTAGATCGAACAATTATTTTCCTTTAAGGTTGTTATTTCGAACATTCAGTTCGCTTTACATGACAAGAAAAGGGGATGTTGGGAGTGATTTAGATGATATCAGAAGAACAAAACCGGAGATTTCAGGACTACTGCAACAATAACCCGTCCATTTGTGCCGACCGTGTCGTGAAAGATTTTTTCCAAAGCGATGACCATGTCCAACTGCTGCTTCAAGTTCTTGACGGCAGCTTCGAGAGTCAGCAGCAATTAGAGAATGCGTTCCGTAAGCATTATTTTCGAGTTCGATTTATTAAGTATCTCGTATCAACGATCAAGTTTTGCGCAATCGACCAAATGCGAACCTACCAAAGAAACAGTCTCCGAAACCCGCTTATTTTTGATCACCCTGCCTTAAAAGAAGGAAGCGCTTCCACAATTGGAGAGCTTCTCGCCAATACGAATAATCCGGAGCCTTCCGAAGCAAACACCTCTGATCCAGAGGAATTTCAATCCTCCATTACAAACGAGCTCCTTGCGGAGGCCTTCGCCCAATTAACTCAAAAACAAAAAACAATTGCAACACTAGGATATGGTATGTGTTATCGTGATAATGAAATCGCCACACTACTTGGCGTTTCACCTCAAGCCGTGTGTAAAATGAGAAATCATGCCCTCCAGAAGCTGCGCGTTGCCTTTCCGGAGAGGAGGGATTACAGTGGATAACTCACAGCCTCTCGCTTATTTCCTAACCGCTATTAGCCAGATTGGATTTCCTATCGTGCTCACTGGCTACTTGCTCCTTCGTTTCGAGAAGAAGCTGGAAATCCTGACAGAGACTATTCTTAAATTAACGGAAATCATTAATAAAAAATCGGATGATGATTGCCATGGAAAATGAACTTTATGATTTAGTGTCGAGAGCCCAACGTGGCGATAAGGATGCCCTGTCTCAAGTCATCGACCTGTTCTCTCCCGCCATCCGCAGCGCGCGAAGCCATACGAAGCAGGATCTGCAGGATGATCTGGAGCAAACGATTGTAGAAACGGTGATCAAAAAGATCATGTCCTATAATCTGGACCAAACACCGGACTTTTCAACATTTTGCCGTCGGCTGAGCAGCTTGAACAATAAGGACAATTGAACGGGCCGAGGTTCAACCTGAACGATATCTCTAGAGGACAATACCGAGAGGACAATACCGAATACAGAAGTGGATAATATAAACGAAAAAGCGGCTGATCAGGGACTACTCCTGCCAGTCGCTTTTCGTTATTGTGCGATGAGGAACAGCCGCCGCAATCATCGAATGCTCCTGTGAACCGCAGGAACATAAGCCCTGAGCCGGCTTCCCCATTAGTATGCGCTATTTCCCTCAGTGGGAGGAATCCCTTCCCCTTCATCGCTGCTATAAAAATCCTCAGGCGGCACTTGCCACAATGAGGCAAGCTCCCGCATATTAATCTCCGCTGTTTCGCTTTGCTGATCTGTTACGCCAATAAGACAGAAAGCATGCAAGTAATCATCTCCAGCCATCCGAACCATCGGATCTTCCCGCAGCGCAATGATCCAATATTCATATTCGAATCCATTGTAATAATCAATTTCCATATCCCATCTATCTCGCTCGACTACCATTAGATAGGCTGTTCCAATACCGGGTATATGCAGCGTATCTGTCTTAACCAGACTGGCATGGTTCCCCATTAGCGCTGAAAAATTCGGTTTATCAACCGTACTGTTCCAGTCCGCCATCAAATCCAGCCTGACCCTGAGATCCTTCCACACGAATTGATTCTGCTCATTGGATAGAGCTTGTGCGCCCTTCGGCGGCTTCAAATAGTGATACTTTGTTGCGTCTATCATTCTAACCGGTTTCGCCGCATCCTCCACATACCTGAATCCGAATGGCACAAGCTCTTCCCCAAGCTTAAGATAGGATTGTCCGTCAATAAGCACGGAATCCGTCATTTGGGTGTTCGCTTCTGGAATATACTGAACCTTGTAATGGGACAACACGACTGTCGCTCGACCTGTCCCTGAATCCGCAGGAATTTGCGCAAGCCAAGCCCGATCATCAAACATAAATCTTGTCAATCGGGACACCTTCGTTCCATCCCGATACTGCCGGGCATACTGATTCTTCACATGGGGAACATTCTTCAAGGAGGCAAGATCAGGTTGAAAAGCCATGCTCTGCCCTGCACGATAGTAGTATCCGCTGACTTCTAACTCGCCTTCCAGCTCTACCAAAACATGATGCAAAGGATCATCACCTGTTAGAATTGATTTCACTTTCAATCCGGCTATGCTGTCCCCTTCTTTTACAAAGGACGGATCGAATTCGGCGGGATGATCGATGCTTCCGGGAATCGTTGGCTCTACCTTGCCGCAGCCAATTAGAACGATAAATAACAGGACGATGCTAAATAAACGTTTCAAAATCAAGCCGCCTCACCGCTCCCCGTCTCCCATTTTTTTCATAGCCGTCGTAATGCAGCGCTGGACTCACCCGTTCACGAATAGGGGGATCGCCGACTGCAGCAGGTGCATGGTTCTTTCTCCCTACAGCAATCTATCACTGTCGACACTCATACATTTTACTATAATATTCCAACAAACCGCAATCTCAGTTGTTATCCGCTTTGCATCCCCTACCCCCTCCCGATCCCTAGAGGAACGATATACATGCCTGTCTGCTCATCATGCTTAATGGCGACCTCGACACCATAAATCTCCCGCATCATCTGCTCCGTTACAATCTGCTGCGGAGCACCCTCAAGCATCGCCTGACCGTCCTTCATAACGATCAGTTTGTCACTGTAGCGTACCGCTTGATTCATATCATGCAGCACCATGACTATCGTTAATTTGTCGCGCACATTCAGCCTCCTGATCAGCTCCAGCACTTCAATCTGATGATACACATCCAGAAAAGTAGTCGGCTCATCCAGAAACAGAATCGGGGTCTTCTGTGCAAGCGCCATCGCAAGCCATACTCGCTGCCGCTCGCCGCCGGACAGCTCAACAATCCGCTGCCGCCGCTTGCCAAGCAGGTTGGTGCTTTCGAGCGCCCACTCAATCGCGTCCTCATCCTCTTGCCCCCGCTGTGACCACATGCTTCGATGCGGCAGCCGCCCAAATGCCGTCAGCCCTTCAACCGTCAGGTCAGAGGGTGCATCATTCTGCTGATGCACGACAGCAAGCTTGCGAGCCAGCTCCTTGGGATGATAGGAGGCGACCGCCTTGCCATCCAGCACCGCTGCACCGCTCTGCGGAGCGAAGTTGCGGGCCATAACGCCCAGCAGCGTCGACTTCCCGCTCCCGTTCGGTCCAATTATCGTCGTAATCCGGCCGACCTCAATCGTCCCTGATATTCCTTTTAGCTGATCCTGTTTTTTATCATAGGAAAATGTAATCCCCTTAAGCTCCATAATTGCGACCACTCTTTCTTAGCATGAATACTAGAAAAGGCCCGCCAATAATGGTCATTATAATGGAGGCGGGAATTTCAGTTGGCGCCAGCAGCGTTCTGCCCAGCGTATCCGCCGACAGGATCAGCAGAGCCCCCGCCAATGCGGAGAAAGGTATCAATGTCCGATGATCCGAGCCTACGAGCAGCCTCGCAATATGCGGCACAAGCAAACCGACGAAAGCGATCAAGCCGCCGACGGCTGTCGCTACGGATGCAAGCAATACGGCAATAACCGATATGATGAGCCGTGCCCGTGTAACCCGCAACCCCAGATTGCCTGCGGTCTTGTCCTGCAAGGACAGCATGTTGCACCACGAGCATACGAACAGCGACAGCAGCAGTCCTATCGAGCCGTACAGTCCTAATATTTCGACGTCTGACCAGGTTTTCATCGTAAAAATAGAGCTAACCGCTTGATTGACCGAGGTTACGGCATAGCTGCCGCGATAGTTAAAGGATTGTCCTAAGCCAGTGAAGGTCGCATTGATCGCAACCCCAACCAGAATAAGCCGCATCGGATTAAGGCCCGTCCGCCAGGAAAGCGAATAAACCAGGAAGCAGGCAAACGCCCCTCCGAGAAACGAGAATAACGGCATCCAGAAGAACATCGCCGGGAAAATCGTAACCATGAGCAGCGAGATAAAGCCCGCTCCCGATGATATTCCGATCACCCCCGCATCCGCCAGCGGATTGCGCATGACTGCCTGCAGCAGCACCCCGGACACCGCCAGCGCTGCTCCCGTCAGCAGCGATACAATAATGCGCGGCAGCCGCAAATCCCGGATAACCTCCACATTTTCATTCGTCCCGCTGAACAATCCTTGTACAAGCTCCATAAACCCGACCTTAATGCTGCCTGTCGTCATCGAATAGATCGTGACGCCAAGCAGCAATGCGGCAACAGAAATATAGCTGATCCACTGCTTCCTTCTCATGATGGATACAGCATCGCTTTCAAGGCGTCCATCGCTTCATTAACCGCAAGATTGCCCGTTGTGCCGAACAAGGCTTCCTCCAGATCATAGACGCGGCCTGTCTGCACGGCATTGAAGTGCTTCCAGATATCGTTCCGCTTGAACTCCTCGTCGAACATCTTCACAACCTCCTCCGGCATGCCGTGAGCAGCCCTTAGAATGACATCGGGATTGGACTGCTGCAAGTATTCCGTATTCGACGCAAGGAATTCGACGGTCTCGCCTTGTACGATGTTGACACCGCCCAGCAGACGAACCAGATCGCCGATGTAGGAATGCTCAGTCGCAACCAGATAGCTGCCCGGCACGCCAAGCAGGATGAGCACTGTCGGCTTCTCCTTTCCTTCAACCGCTGCACGAATTTCGTCCAGCTTGTCCGTATAGCCGCCAACAATCCCAGCCGCCTGCTCCTCACGCCCATACTTGGCCCCTAATTGAGTGATCTCCCTCTGCATGTCTTCCAGGCTGGTCAGATCAAGAAATGTTGCCGGTATGCTGGCATTGTTGAATACTGGCTCCAGCTCATATTTCAGTGTTGTTACGGACAGCACCTCTGTCGGCTTTAACGATTTCACCATCTCCATATCCGGGCTCATCGGATTGCCGACCTTCGTCAAGCCTTCATACCGTTCAGGCAATTGCTTGGCGCTTTTCGGTATGCCGACCAGATCGATGCCAAGGGCATCCATGATCTGTGTAATAGCTACGGTAGTAGATACGATGCGGTACTCCTGCTCCGTTGACTCTTTCTTGCCTTCCGGCTGCACAGCCCTCGACGAGGGCGGATTGGATTCCGCTCCTCTTCCATTTGCTCCTTCTCCAGCTGCCGAGCAGCCCGCCGCTAACATCAGCAGAAGGGATAGCGCCGCCAGCCAGAATGATCGATTCAGCCTCTTCATATAGCCTCCCGGGAAACAGTGCAAAGGACACCAGCAATGCGGTGTCCTCCTGCAATCTGTTGAATTTCATACAGCTTGAATGATTATTTCGCTGATGCTTTGGCAGCCTCGGCTGCTTTGGTGTCCGCGTAATCTACTGCGCGCAGAATAAGTGTAACGACCTGCGCTCTCGTTGCAGCGCTCGCTGCGCCGAACTTGTTGTTCTCCAGTCCGTTCATAAGACCGTATTTCACAGCCGCAGCAACATAAGCTCTCGCATAGGCCGGAATTTCTCCCGCATCCTCGAACGCCAGCGCTGCGTTGTCTTCAAGCGGCAGGCCAAGCGCTCTCACGATCATGACTGCGATCTCTGTACGAGACACCTCTTTGGCCGGACGGAATGATTGGTCTTCATAGCCGCCGATAATGCCCGCTGCAACCGCCTGTTCAACGAACGGTCTCGCCCAAGGCTGGATTTTGTCAGAATCAATAAACGCTACTTTGTTTGAACTGCCTTCCAGCTTCAATGCTCTGCTGATCATTGCAGTGAATTCAACCCGGTTGACAGCAGCATTAGGCTTGAAGCTGCCGTCAGCGTAACCGGTAACGATGCCGAGCTGCACAGCACGATTAATAGCTGTTGTCGCCCAGTGAGCTTTCGCATCCTTGAATTCGTTGACAGGAGCCTCCCCGCCAGATCCATTACCGTTATTCGTGCCAGCTCCTGTCTGCTCTGAGCCGGTTTCTTTATCCCCTTCCTTGTCCGTACCAGTCCCTGTACCTGTGCCTGTGCCTGTGCCTGCTCCCGGTCCCGGTGTTACTATCGGTTCTGTTCCTTCCTCCGGATTCGGCCGTTCTATGACCGCCCCGAATGAATCCGATCTCCAGTCATTAACCTTCGTATAAGAGCCCAGCTCAATCTGAACATCATATTGATGATGGTAATTCACTGCCGGCCAATCGACCTTGACCCACCCGTTCAGCTTCTTCGACAGATCGGATACGGGGAATTTCACCCGTCTTGTATTGTCAGTCGCATCCGCCTCCACTGTTGCCGGTGTCGAGCCTTCTACCGTAAAGCCAGAAATTTCTTTGCTTTGCTTCAGCTTGATCATGACATATTTATTGCCGTTCTCTACAAGCAAGCGGGCTGGATGTGCAACATATTCATCCATAACAGAGGTTTGCGAGGTCCCCTTCTTCAGAATCGTGAGGTTCAATTCGTACTTGCCGTCAGCAAGTCCCACAGGCGGGGTAACTCCGCCATTGCCCCCAGTACCTCCGGTGCCTCCTGTGCCACCATTGCCGCCATTGCCGCCGCCATTCTCTCCACCTTCGGACCCGTTTCCACCCTCAGGGTTCGGCTGCTCTATAGATGGCCCGATCACATCAGCGCTCCACTCATCGACCTTCGTATAGGAGCCCAACTCGATCTGCACCTCATATTGGTGGTGGTAATTAGCTTCCGGCCAATCTACCTTCACCCAGCTCTCAAGCTTCTGTGACAGATCAGATACTTCGAATTTCACCCGTCTCGTATTCGCAGCCATATCTGACTCAACGGTTTCCGGTGCTGCCCCTTCAATGGTGAAACCTGTAATTTCCTTGCTTTGCTTCAGGTTGAGCATGACATACTTATTGCCATTCTCAACGAGCAATCGGCCTGGATGCACCGTATATCCATCCATTACAGAGGTCTCTGCGGTGTCCTTCTTCAATATTTTAAAGTTCAACACATATTTCCCATCTGCCAGCCCCACAGGAGGATTGACGACCCCGCCCCCGGAGCCTTCTCCGTTGACAGAGCTGTTAAATGCCGCAACAGCTGCGGCCAAATCTGCTTTGGCTTCTTCTACAAGCACCTGTGTCGCAAGCCAGCTGCCTTTGACACGAACAGCCTGAATTGCGCTGTCCAGCGCGTCTTTGGCGGACTGTGGATATTGTCCTTGTTCTGTACCGATTGCTGCCTCAGCGCTCAGCTTAACCGCAGCTGTCACATTCGCATCCAGCGACGTTTTCGTAATATCGGTATGCAGCAGCAGACGGATGTTATGCTGTACGCCATTAATCGTTATTTGCGCATTCACCGTTTTATGCAGATCATTGATCGTTGTCAGAGGACTGACTGGAAATTGAATAACTCTTCTTTTGTTAGAAGGATTCTCGCTAAAGACCTCAGCCTCGACCAGTTGGCCGTTTTGCTCGGTCTTAAAGCTTGAAATTTTGTCCATCTCTTTGAGAGTAACGGCAACGTAAGGCTGATTGCTAACCATTTTGGCGCTGGAAGCCATGAAGTAGCTGCTAAGCGCGGACTTAGCGAAGCTCTCGTTCTCATCCAAAACGATTAATTGAATCGCACTTGCCAATGTTCTTTCAAACTGGGCGAGTGCAGCTGTAAGCTCCGTAAAAGCCTGATCAATCGGTCCTTGCGAAACGAACCAGGTTCCTTTCGATTTCGCGGCTTGAATAGCCGTCAGCAGAGTCGTCTTGTTGGACTGCAGGGACTGTCCGTAGTAATTGCCGACTGCTGTCTTATCGTGCTTCGTTTGCGCTGACTTGACGAGAGCGTCTAGATTCGTTTTGTCAATGGTGCGGTTAAACAGCAATCGAATCGTATGATCCATTTCATAAGGATCGCCATTCGGCAGCTTAGTCGAAATGTGCACCTGCGCATCCAATACACCGGAAAGGTCCGCTACCGGGAATTGGACCACACGTTTATTCGCGTTAAGGGACAGAACCTCAGTATCCACCAGTTGCCCGCCCTGCTTCACCTTAAAGCCGGTAACTACCGCGCTGTCATTGACAGTCAGCTTGACAAAGGTATTTCCATTGACAAGCACTGCCTCTGGCTGCTCAAAATATTTGTTCATCGACGAGGTGGAGAAATTATCTGTCGCGTGAATGGCAGTCATCGTAATGGGCTTCGCAGTTGCATGATCTGTTATTTGTGCCCCTTGGAAAACGGCAAGGGCAGCGGTCAAATCATTCTTCGCTTCACCGATCAAGGTCGGCGTTGCCAGCCAGCTGCCTTTTTTCTTCGCCGCATCCATCGCATCTCTCAGCGTATCCTTGGCCAGCTGCGGATACTGCCCGTTCCATACGCCATAGCTTGCAGTCGCATACGTATTCTCAGCTGATTGAACAAAGGTGTCAAAATCCCCTTTGGCTGCAAGCAAGCTGCTGTCCGGGTTGAAGAGAACACGTACAACTTTCTCGACAGTCCCTCCTGCTTCCGTGACAGACAGCTTCAGATAGAGGGGCGCAGTCAGATTCGTAAGGCTGGCTTTGTACCGGACCGAATTCGCTGTACTCGATTGAACGGCAGCATCACGGTAGAAGCTTCCATCAGTCGAGAACTGTACCTTGCTAATAAGCCCGCTGTCCACGGTGAAGCCAAAGCTCGGCACTTTATATTCGTAAATAATTTCAGACGAAGTCAAATATTGAGAAGCATCGGAACTCTCGTAGTCATTGGACCCATGAATCGTAATATAGGCAGCAGGCTGAACCGCTTGCTGGAATTCCTTGATGCCCTCGCTCAGGAAAAAATTCGCAGCAGCAATCTGGATCTCATTCGAATTCGCATCTTCTTCAATCTGTTTAGCGAATAGAATAAGGTCGCTCAGCACGAGGATGGTCGTGTCCGTATGCTTGCCGGAGGCCTTCCCGTCGTTTAATGCCGTCTCAGCCGCACTAATCTGGACGTCCAGCGCTGAACGATCGCTATTGTAGACGGATTGCGTAACGGACGAGCTATGCATTTTGAAATGAATATTGTATTTATGGTTATAAAGGAACGGCAGAGCGCCATCTGGAATATGCACATGCATGTTGCCTTCGTACAGGTGGTTCAAATTCTCAATCGGATATTTGACGATTCTGTAATCCGTGCTGTACTCGATTGGCTCAGGCGCCCCGACAAACGGAGCTGTCTCCGCATATTTAGGATTGATTCTGAGCTTCAAATCCTCCGTTATATTGACAACTGGCGCTTTGTTCGCCGTAGTTGCGCCGATATCAAATTGTTTAATCCAATCACTGTTTCTCAGCAGTGTATAGACATACCCCTTGCCGTCCTTGACTTCAAGGTAGGACAGATCCTCCATGAACGATGTCATGGCCGACAGCTTATCGGTATTATAGCTGAGCGCATCCATATCGACTGCGTACCAGCCGTCGCTTGGCAGATCGGAGGCTGCATCCGCTTGGGCCGGGTACATCTGCGCACTTGCAAGCAGCACCAGCACTGCTAGAAAGGCTGCTATTTGTTTGAACCATTGATTTGTAGTCATTTGTTTCTGTTCTCCTCTTTTCTCTCGTCATGTATTGGTATGGCAGCTTGCTTCTCAACTATTAAAAGCTAGCTGGCTATGCGGATCGGCCTGTGCTGCGCTTGCGTACAAGCCAGAATCCAAGCCCGCCGACAGCAGCAGCCGCGCAAGCACCGACAATAAGCCAGACACCCGTGTTTGAAGCTGCAGCTTTGGTCTCGACCGGCTCAGCGGCTAAACCCTCTGCAGCAGCCGCTTCAACAGCGCTTGCCTCGACCTCAGTGCCCTCCTCCAGCGGCTCAACTGCTGAACCCTGCCCGCTTTCGTTCACCGAAGCCGTCTCCTTCACTGTATCTGTCGTCGGTGCAACTGTTGAACCCGTTTGTGCTTGTCCGGTTGAAGCTCCCGCACTCTCCTCTGGCTCCGCTTCCGATGCCGCTGGCGCTGCTTGCTTGGCCCCATCATCGCTTGCCGTCGTGCCAACCACCGCTATTGTTGGCGCTTTATCGCCCTCGGTTTCCTTTGTGCTTTTTACCGTGGGGCTATCAGCCGCCTGTTGCCCGGCAGTCTTGGTGCCACCGGATGCATTCTTGCTCTCTGTCTCTGTCTCTGTCTCTGTCTCTGTCTCTGTCTGCTTGGCATCAACTTCTTTGGGCTTTGTCGGCTTAGCTGGCTGTGCCGCAGCAGGCGCAGTCTTCACTTCTGGAGCTTGCACCTTTGCCGCTGGCTCCTCCTGCACGACAGCCGGAGCCGCTTCCGGCTCGACGACAGCCGGCTTCACCAGCTTGAAGCTATCCATTTGGAACACCATACGAATGGTGTAGTCATGATCGTAGTCAATGTCTTCTACTGTCACATGAATTTTGGCTGTAATCGGCTTCGATACATCATCCGCCTTGAACGAAACGACCCGCTTATCAGCCGCTTTATCGGTGCTGACGACTGTAGTCGCGACATAATTGCCGCCTGCTGATACGTTGAATTCTGTCACCCATTTGCTGTGGTTCAGCGTCATTTGGACCGTCGTCTGGCCCCTGTCCACAATAACCGTGGCAGGCTTTTCCCAATAGTCATTCGCCATGGAGACTGAATCGTCTTCCGCCTTAAGCACAACATATTCCGCTGTATACGTTCCGTCTGCCAATTTCGTCTGCCCATGAACGATGGAAGCTGTCATAAGCATAGTCACGCCAACCATTACGGTCACCCAGAGCTTAAAATCTAAAATCCGCTTCATTTTCTCACCTCCAAAGCCGATAAAATCACGCATTTTTGCGAATGTTATTTTTACCATATAATAGGTAAATCACGATAGTGGATAAATAAATTTATTAAATGATTATCATTCTCAATTAGATGTGAAAAAAAAGACTTTCTCACATCGTATGAAGGATTCCAGCTCTTCGCCACCTTGTCAAACCCGACGTTAACCAACCGTGAATTCAAGGAATTCACATTGATTTCTGCGTTGACATCATCACATTATCAGCCACTCCGATCGCATCTCTCCTCTTTGTTTGCTAGGCTATCAAGCTTTCCAGACGATATTACTCTATTCTAATTGAGAACGTCAACCATTATTTAGCTATTGAAATTCCCTTTCATTAATACAATATTTTCATAATTTAATCAAATAAAAATCAAAAAAATAAAAATATATTTATTCTGCTTTTTCATTGACTTTCATATTGAGAATGATTATCATTTTAGTGATATTGATTATCACTATCAAACATTAACGTGAGGAGCAGTCAGTTTTGATGAACAAAGCGTCTCTCTTTATTTGCGCTTTACTTCTGCTTGCTGCAGCAGGCTGCGACGGCGGATCAATGCAAGTCTCCTTGGATGCAAGGCCGGGCGATGCCGTACTTACAGTGACCGACTTTGCCGGGCGACAGGTGGCCTTTCGTGAATGGCCGAACAATATTATTGCATTAACGAACGGCGAGACAGATATTATCTATGCGCTAGGAGGCCAGCTTGTCGGCCGCCCTTCCTCCTCCACTCCGCTGGCTGATTCGAGCGCCGAGCAGGTGACGCAAATCGGCAGCATTCATGAGGTTGATCTGGAGCAAATAACGCTTCTCCGTCCTGACGTCGTGCTTGGCAGCGATCCGATGAATACGAAGGACATTCCTGTCCTTGAGGGGATCGGCTCCAAAGTAATTCTGACAAGCGCCAACTCAGTCGACGAGATCAAGCGGCAGATCACCCTTTTTGGACAGCTGCTGCGGAAGGAAGAACGAGCAGCGGCAATTAACAAGCAGATTGAGGCTGAAGTAATGGAATACAGCAAGCTTGCAGTCGCTGACAAACCGCGAGCTTTGCTCATATACGGTGCTCCAGGCACCTTCATGGCTGCGCTGCCGAACTCGTTAAGCGGCAATATTCTGGAGCTCGCGGGCGGATTTAATATCGCAGCAGACTATCCTCGATTGCAAAGCTACCCGCAATATGCCCAGATGAACACAGAGCGTATTGTCGAGGCGAATCCGCAGGCTGTCTTTATAATGACGCATGGCAAGCCCGAAGAAGTGAAACAAAGCTTCGTGAAGGAGATGCAGACGAATCCCGCTTGGAACAACATTGATGCTGTGAAGCAAAATAAAGTCGAGGTGCTGCCCTCCGATTTATTCGGCACAAATCCGGGGACTCGCATAGTCGATGCGCTCGCGTTCATGCACGACAAGCTCGCAGCAGTCCGGCATTGAAAGGAAGCTCATGAATAAAGAACAACGTGCGAAGAGAAGAAGGCTTGTCCTCGTCATTACGCCGCTGCTTCTGGCGGCAAGTGTATTATTCGGATTAACCGGCGGCGCTGTATCCATACCGCTGCAGGAAATATGGACCATTCTGACAACCGATACACCATCGGCGCAGGCAACAATCATTATGGATCTCAGGCTCCCCCGCGTGTTGGTCGGCTTGCTGACCGGCGCTTGTCTTGCCGCAGCCGGCGCTATTCTTCAAGGCGTTATGCGCAACCCTCTGGCAGATCCGGGCATAATCGGCGTGTCTGCCGGGGGCGGCCTTGCTGCTGTTGTAACGATGGTGCTGCTGCCGCAGTTCAGCTATTTGCTGCCCGCTGCCGCATTTGTCGGCGCTTTTGCGACCTCCATCATCATCTATGCGCTGTCTTGGGATAAAGGTACATCGCCAGTCAAAATCGTCTTGGCCGGTGTAGCGATCAACGCCCTGCTCGGAGCTGTCATGAACGGCATTATGGTCGTTTACAGCGACCGAATTCAAGCCATTCTCCCGTGGTTATCCGGGGGGTTGAATGGCCGAAGCTGGCATCATTTGACCTTCATGACCCCTTATGCCATTATCGGGCTTGCGCTGGCGATGCTGGCAATCAAACCGGCGAATTTACTGCTGCTTGGCGATGATTCAGCCAAATTGCTTGGGCAAAAGGTAGAGCTGCAGCGATTGCTGCTTATTCTGCTCTCCTCGCTCCTTGCAGGTACAGCGGTCAGCGCCGCCGGTTTAATCGGCTTCGTCGGACTTGTCGTTCCGCATGCTGTCCGGCTGCTCATTGGCGATGATTACCGTTATTTGCTGCCGGTATCCATTACAGGCGGCGCAGCCCTTGTCATATTCGCGGATACAATAGCGCGCTCCTGGTTTGATCCGATCGAGCTTCCAGTCGGAATATTGCTGGCATGCATCGGCGCACCATTCTTTTTATATCTACTTAGGAAACGGAGTAATTGGCGATGACAGCGATCCAAACAAATGGACTAGCGTTAGAGGTGGGCATGTTCCAGCTGCTCGACGTATCGGCCGCTGTACCGGAAGGGAAAATGACCGCCATTGTTGGCCCCAACGGCTCGGGGAAATCCACGCTGCTCAAGATCATTGCCGGCTTGCTGGCTGCGGACAGCGGAAGTGTTGTTGTCCAGAATCGGCCAGCAGCCGATTATTCCAGGGCGGAATTTGCCAAAATGTTGTCCATGCTGCCGCAAGCGAAGGATATGCTGCCTGAATTGACAGTGCGCGAGCTAATCGCTTACGGCCGTTCTCCGCACAAGGGACTGTTCAAGCAGCGCTTGAATACAGAGGATGAGCAAATTATCGATTGGGCAATGAAAGTGATGAGCATACGCAGACATGAGGACCGAATGTTCCATACTTTATCGGGAGGTGAACAGCAAAAGGCGCGAATTGCGATGGCATTGGCTCAAAAAACCGGCATCATCCTGCTCGATGAGCCGACAACGTATCTGGACATAGCTCATCAGCTTGAGGTGATGGAGATGCTGACCGAGATTAACCGGGCGTACAACATCACCGTAGTCATGGTTCTGCATGACCTTCAGCAGGCGGCTGCCTTCTGCGATCATATGATCGCGATGAAAGACGGCGAGATTGTGGCAGCAGGCATTCCACAGCGTATCATAACGCCACGCTTTCTGAGAGAGGTCTACGAGATTGAGGCCAAAGTCAGCTTTGAAGAACAGTATCCCGTCATTATCCCTATACCTAGAAACCACAAGGAGGAAACAACAATGATTATCGTTACGAACACGTCCCACATCACGAAAGGCAATGGCGACAAGCTTATCGAGCGTTTCGATCGGATCGGCAAGGTGGAAGGAATGGATGGTTTTCTTGGTCTGGAGGTTCTCTTCACCCAGAACCTGTCGGAGTATGATGAAGTGTCCGTCGTTACCCGCTGGAATTCGAAGGAAGACTTCCAGAACTGGACGAAAAGCGAGGCCTTCCGTGAATCCCACTCCAAACGCAAAACCCCGGACTATATTATTTCCAACAAAATCATCTTCCAGGAAGTGAAGGTGAAGCGAAACCCGATTCCTTACGAGACACCGGTAATCAAGGCACAGGCGCAATAAACGATTATAGAGCCGAGAACAAACGGGCCAATGCTCAAAGAAGCGCCGAACACATTCAAAAGTGTTCGGCGCTTTGGTTGTAATTCGGAATATGTCAATCGCTCACGCGCACAAGCTTATCCTCGCCAGATGCATATCGATAGCCTCTGTTTCCGTCACTGGAATGAACCCAAAATTGCTGGTTGTCAGGGTTATAGCTTATAGCATCTTGTGGTTCAGCTTTCAAAGCGACGCTGACATCAACCCACTCGATTCGGTCACCGACTTTTTTATGGATATAGATCGTGTTGTTCTTTTTAACGGAGGTCACCGCTATCACCTCTGTTATGCCATCCCCATCCAAATCAGCTTCGTAGACATCCGAACCCATTATGGTACTAATGACAGGAATTCCGTCCTCAATGGTTAACCATAACGTACACACGTAATGAATATCAGGTCCGCCGCATCCACCCGACATTCGAATATTCGATTGACCGAAAGCGTGGCTCCTCAACATTATAACATCACGCAAATAACCGGGTCCGATTTCATAAAAAAAACTTTCCTCAGAACCGTTATCATCTGCAACCTCGATACCGAAGTAAAGATCCTGCCGCTCATTCTCCGGATGTACATAACTAAGAAATTTGCCAATGCCATCAAATGCGACCTCTTCCTTCATAATAACGGTTGATTTATTTTTTCGCTCCTCCACCTGCGAAGAGAGATATTTGCCATCACCTTCATTATTCACCAATACAGCAGGGGTGTTCTGATAGTCCAGCTTCCACTCCTGATCAGCTCCACTTTCTACTGAACCTCCTCCTGTACGCTGGTCCGTAGCAGATTTCAGAAATGGAAAGAGCGACGGGTTGCTGTTATACAGAACAATCATGAATGAACAAACCGTTATACTAGCCAGCAAGGCGATGGATAGCTTGAAGCGGGTTGATTTCTTGGATGGCTGTCTCTGCTCAATGCGACGGATGACCGCTCGTTTCATATCGTCGGAGAATCCCTCCTTCTCCATGAAGCCTGTCCTGGCTTTCGCATACCACTCTGGTTTCACATGATTCATTGTTCTTGCTCCCTCCATTTTCGCTCTACTTCCTTACGGGCCCGATAGAGTCTTGACTTGACCGTCCCAGCCGATATATTCAGCAGCTGTGCCATCTCCTGCATGCTCAGCTCATGCTCCAGATCGAGCACGAGAACCTCTCTTAATTTTCTGGAAAGCTGCATAATAATCGCCCATATGTCGGATGCTGTTTGCTGCTCCATATAAGCAATTTCAGCAGACTGGGCCGCCTCGCGATATTTTACATTCTCGAATAAAAATATTTTGCGAAAATAGCTGGACCGCATCTCATTTATTGCTAGATTTCTGGTAATGGTGAAAAGCCATGTTTTTAAGGATGACTGTCCTCTGAATGTATGTATGTTATAGTAAGCCTTGATGAATACTTCCTGTGCAATATCTTTTGCTTGCTCGTGATTTTTCGTTATTGCATATGCATATCTCCATACCTCGTTTCCATATTCATTCATGAGCATGTGCAGCTCCGTACTACTAACACATTCTGCATATTTCAAATACTCCGATTCCATCTATTCACCTCCAACCTATTAGACAAGACGCGATATCGATAAGTTCCCTAAATATGAAGAAAGCCGGCAACCATTGGATAAATGGCTGCCGACTCTCTGTTTTAAGAAATATAGTAGAGACTATGATTTCAGGGAATAAGAATGAACTACCAGCCCGAACGCGGTCGTTGGATAGCATCCGTTTCTCTATCGATTTCGTTCATCATTTCTTTAATGCGGTCCAAACCTTGCTGAAGCTGCTTTTGATGAGAATCAAGACGATGGGCAAGAGATCTGACCTGCACCTGAGATGGTGGCTGAGGCGCTTGCGACAGCTCGATCAACTCTTTCTCTATGGCATCAATACCGATTAAACCTGTACCGAGCATTTCAATGCCAAACTTTGCTTTATCAGCGATGTGATCAATTTTCAAGGCAGTTTCTTTAGCTTGATTGTTTCCCCATCCGGAATTATAGTTGGACTGACCAACCGGCGGTGTGTAATCGCTCATAAAAACAAGCCTCCTTATTATTTCTGATATTTATCTGTAATCTCATCGATTTTATTCGTCAGCTTGTCGATTTCATCTGTTAAACTATCAATTTCATTCGTCAATTTGTCTACGTCTTTAATGTTTCTCTGAACCTCGTCAATATTTCCGGTCGCAGCAACAACTTTAGACATAACCTCTTGCGCAATGGATGTTACAAGAACCTGCACATGGTCAGGAGCGTTCTGTCCCACTTGCCCAACCAGTCGGTCAATCAGTGGCTTGATTTGAGAAAGCGTAGTTGCTGCATTCGTTAATTCACGTCCGCAGGAGTTTAGCTCGGAGTCAATTTTATCGGCAACCCGGTCAATCTTTGATTGCGTGAGCTGATCAATTTCCCTGACTACTTTATCGATATCATTCGCCATTTCACGTACTGCGCCTTTTCCAACGAACATCGAGCTCTCCCCCAGTATGTTTTACAAATTCTTGAATCATCTTAAATTATAAGGTAGAAACTATTTTACTTCAATATAAATTGATACAAGGGACTTCCCCAAAGGCTGTTACCTTTGAGAAAGCCCCTTCTGTCACAGCAAAAGCTGAAATTCTATTGCTGGCTGAGCGCGCTCTCATCCATATACATAAACTCCCATAGATGACCGTCAATATCTTGAAAGCCCCATTCGTACATAAAGCCGTGGTCTATAGGCTCCTTGGAAGATGCAGCTCCGGCAGTCAGCGCCTTGTTGACGATCTCATTCACCTTCTCCTTACTGTCGGCAGACAGTGCTACAATGACCTCCGTACTTGTCTGCGCATCCGAAATTTCTTTCCTAATAAAGGATTTAAACTTATCCTCAACCAGCAGCATGACGAAAATACTATCGCTAACAATCATGCAAGTAGCCGTTTCGTCTGTAAATTGGGCGTTGAATTCGAACCCGATCGCAGTAAAAAACGCAACGGATTTGTCCAGATCCTTAACTGGCAAATTAACGAATATTTTGTCTGCTCTTAATCCCACTACAGATCACCTCAGATGATTTTTTTTGAGAAGCTGTCCATATGTTCACACGCCTTTATTGTAGCATGGAATTTTTGGCCCTGCTTCTCTTCGATTGCTATTCTGGTATCCGATGGCTTTGTTTTTGGCATCCGTATCATTCCCGCTTACGAACAGCGCCTGTTCGAAGCTCAAATTTCTTGTCAATTGCTCTATTTACGCCCGAATAATTCTTTTATCCGTCGCCTCTTTAAGCCACAGCGGGAATTCGTTCAGAAGCTGGCTGTACAGCGTTTCATCCGATACCGCAGAAACATCCTTGATATGAATGAAATTGGCGTTATCCACAATCCGCCCTTCCATCGTGTCCAATCGCTTGAGCACTTCGAAATCAGAATTGCCAATCCCTACGAACTGCCAGAAAATAGGCTGCACAGCAGACTCGGTTATGACCTTCTTAATCGATTTCGCGACCCCGCCATCATTGATAAATATAATAAATACCGGTAATGCCGAATCCTCTTCTTGCGTGTATTTCCTTATAACATCCTCCATTACTGGCGGCTCGTTATTGCGGCCAAACTTGTGTATTTTCTTATTGTTCATAATATGATTCAGCACATAGTGCTCGAAGTCTTTCTCCGTAGCGGAAGGCAGACGGCTGTATTCATTATCGTAAACCCATATATCCAGCACCCCATCATCATCGAACTTGCAAGCTACAGCCAGGATTCGCTCAACGACTTCCTGAACCGTACCATTCTTATACAGGTTCAGCATTGAACCCGAAATATCGAGCACCAAACCCACTCTGGCTGCTACCTGGGTCATACCCTTCTTCTCCAAAGTAATCCCCACGATCTTCTTGCGCAAATCGATCGTTGACATGACCGTTTCTTCTACAGCTGCGGCAGCCTCCTGCGCCGAATCCTCTTCGATTTCCAATCCGAAGTTGGTGCATAATGCCGCCAGACCGCCATAGAAGCCGCTGCCAATCGCATTAAACTTCCATTCCCCGTTATGCTTGTACAGCTCGCCAACTACGATGGCTGTCTCCTTGGACAGGTCCGAGCCGTACTCATAACGGAACAGTTCTTCGCCGTTTTCCTCATTTATAAGCCGCAAATACATATCCGAAGTATCCTTCATGCCGTAGCCGTGCTTTTCGCCTTCATAAATGGTCACTGTGAACGCAATTTTGGCAGCACTTGAGGGGAGAGCGGACAGCGATAGCTTAACAGCCTCCTTGTCGGCTCCATTCAATGAAACATGAGTCAAGGCCCCGCTCTGCGCAGACGGATTTCCGTAGAAAATAAAGTCTTCTTCCCGTTCGCACCGGTTTCCCTCCGACAGCACGAAGCAAGCAGCATCTATGCTCATAGCGTCATTGGCTGCCCACCATCCGAATTGAAAGGCAAGCTTGGACAAGCTTCTTCCCTTTGTAATATCAATCTTTTGCCCTTTCAGCAGCAGCATGTGACCATCTCCTCTGAACCGTCTTTGGAATGACAATCATTCTATACGAAAATCTACATGGGCACAGTCTATTGCCATCCCCGTCCCTATTCTATCAATAATTCCAACCTGAAATCTTCTTATTGCAATTAAATGAACAAAACATCTCATGATATCAAGAGCTATAAGCTTTCATCATCATGTTTGGGCAAGGGTCTGCCATGAGATTATTGGCTGTCGATTGAAACAGCGAACTTTCATTTGAGAAGCGACATATGATATCCCCTCAAGGCAAAAGCCTACTACCAAATGAAGGGCAGGAACTGAAATGGCGGTTTCGTATATGGACTACGCTTCACCCTCCGCACAATTTACTTATGATGTGAGCAACAACCCATTTTTCAAAAAAGACGCCCAGAACTATATTAATTCCCTTTCCATCATGCAGTTGAACACGCTCGGGAATGTGTCTCTGCTCGATATTCACCTTAGTAGGGGCAATGTCATCGAGCCGCATATCCATCAGAATGCATCTGAGCTGGTCTACTGTATATCCGGAGCGCTAGTTGTTTCGTTAATCAACCCGTTTACAAAGGAGCTGCGCAACTTTCCCATCCAGCCGGGCCAGGTAGCGAATGTGCCGCAGGGCTGGTGGCATTATGAGATTGCTACTGTCGATAATACGCATGTATTGGCGATATTCGATGCACCGATCCCGGAATTTATAGGCGGCTCCGATCTTTTGCGGTTAACGCCAGCGAGTGTGTTTGCCCATACGTATTGTCTCAATGAAGCACAAGTGAAGGCAACCTTCGCCCCCATTACCCAAACCGTCTTCATCGGTCCCCCTGCCGATTGCAACAAGCATCAGGTCCAGAGTCAATCAGCGCCATCACATCATCATGCGCATCCAACGTATTCCAATCCAAGGCATGCTGGCCAGGCATATGCCATTCCAACGCATGCTAACCAAGTGCAGGCTAACCAGGCATACGCTATATCAGCACATGCCAACCAAGTGCAGGCTAACCAGGCGTTCGCTAGCCCAGCGCATGCCAACCAAGTGCAGGCTAATCAGCCATACGCTATATCAGCACATGCCAACCAAGTGCAGGCTAATCAGGCGTTCGCTAGCCCAGCGCATGCCAACCAAGTGCAGGCTAATCAGGCGTTCGCTAGCCCAGCGCATGCCAATCAATCGCACGCTAATCAGGCGTTCGCTAGCCCAGCGCATGCCAACCAAGTGCAGGCTAACCAGGCGTATGTTGATCCGGCCTGCTTCAGAAAGTCATTTTGTCACCAGTATCGCCAGTAGTATGATAACAAACACCGCACGCACCCTCCAACCAACGGTAAAAGATCACCGATACACTTGTATATTGTAAGGTTATAGGCCGGATAGATGAGCTTGTTCGCTGAAATGTGAAAGCAATATCATCTGGACGAATACAATCCTCTATACACCGAAGATGGATGTTAAATCACACTTGAACGCAGGGCAGTACAAGCGCATCTGTATTCACTCTTCAATTGGTTACTTAACCCCGCATTTATTTGTGAGAGGATACTGCGAGCAACAGCAGGTTCCATCGTGTGTTCAGCCACTTTCTTCGACAATGGTCACAAAAACCATCTCATAGATGAAAATACCATGAATCCTCATATGCTGTCGCTGTAAGACGGAAATTCCGCGCTACAGCTCAAAAAAATGACGCTTGGCGCGCTGTAAGACTGAAAATCGTCTTAAAGACCACAGAAAACCCCAGTATCCTCATATACTGTCGCTGTAAGACGGAAATTCCGCGCTACAGCTCAAAAAAATGACGCGTGGCGCGCTGTAAGACTGAAAAATCGTCTTAAAGACCACATGAAACCCCAGTATCCTCATATGCTGTCGCTGTAAGACGGAAATTCCGCGCTACAGCTCGAAAAAATGACGCGTGGCGCGCTGTAAGACTGAAATATCGTCTTAAAGACCACAGGAAACCCCAGTATCCTCATATGCTGTGGCTGTAAGACGCGCCAGTTGGATCGCCAGATGCTTGTCGCTGATTAGGGCAACTAAGGTGATCAACGTCGAACATGGCGCAATTTGTCGGGGTTCATCGTATTGTAGATGGCTGCGACTTTCCCATCCTCATAGGCAAATGCCATGGTGCAATAGGGGACAGCTCCCGCGAAAATAACAATTCCAGGCTGGCTGTTCACCACAGCCAATTCGATTGTCAGCCCGGTTTCAGCCAGCTTGCCCGCAATGCCAAGTACAAAGCGAATAACGCGATCACTGCCCAGAACAGGATGTACCGCCGCTTGAACCTTGCCGCCGCCATCGGATGTAAATACGGCATTTCCTGCCACTATGCGCATCAATCCATCGATGTTCCCTTCCGTTACATATCGCATAAATTGCGCCAAAACAGCCTCATTCGCCATACCATAGTTCAAACTATTTACATTCGTTCTATCTACATTCATTCTATCTACATTCAATCTATCTACATTCAATCTATCTACATTCATTCTATCTACGTTCAATCTATCTACGTTCAATCTATCTACATTCAATCCATCTACGTTTGTTATGCCTGCTGTGTCACTCTTAGTTGTTGACCGATCAGAATCGGACGTCTCCGATTGATCAGAATGGAGCTCTTGCATCCGCATGGACGGATAGATGCTGGATTGCTCATAGGAGGCAAGCTTCTTTTTTGCTCTGCTCAGTATTTGTCTGCAATTTTCGGGCTTTTTATCGACCATCTGGGCTGCTTCCTCAAAGCTGTAGGCGAAAACCTCGCGAAGCAAGAAAATTGCCCTTTCAATAGGAGACAGCTGCTCCAGCATAATCAGATAGGCGACAGATAAGGAGTCCTGCAGCAGCAGCCGCTGCAAGGGATCGACTCCCTCTCGATCAACAGCCGCATGATGATCTGTTCTTTCCTCGCCAAACCTCACCATAGGTTCGGGGAGCCATGCGCCGAAATACTGTTCTCGCTGATGCTTGGCTGAGCGCAGATAGTCAATGCAGCGGTTCGTTACCATTTTGCACAGATATGCTTTCACATGCTTTATTTCCCGAGAAATATGTTTCTCAGCGGTTTGCTTCCGCTCCCAATCCAGGAAGACATCATGAACGATGTCCTCAGAATCCATAACGCTGCCGAGCATGCGGTAAGCTAATGAAAATAGCAGCGATTTGTACGCTTCGTATAATGTTCCTGCTTCCATGATTGTCCTCTCCCATATCTATTCATCGCACCGCGCGCAGCTCCAGCGCGCGGTGCGGCGTTGCTTGACGGCGGTCGACCCTATCCGCGCAAAAATCGGATAACACCATGCGCTGCTTGCTTCGCGCTCGCAACTGCCGCATCTGCCAGCATGCCCTGCTGTCCGACCCAATCCCCAGAAACATACATGCCCCTGAGACCTGTATCCTCTACGGCTGGCCTG
This sequence comes from Paenibacillus plantiphilus, assembly GCF_927798095.1. Taxonomy (GTDB): domain Bacteria; phylum Bacillota; class Bacilli; order Paenibacillales; family Paenibacillaceae; genus Paenibacillus_Z; species Paenibacillus_Z plantiphilus. The sequence goes on from NZ_CAKMMF010000006.1 coordinate 87,269, forward strand.
CCCGCCATGCCCAGGATTGGCATCGTATTCGCAACCACTGCCTTCGGTATAAACCGTTCGGATACCAGCTCATTCCGCCAGCCGGGCTGCAGCATGCTCATCCATGCCTCAAGCTCCTTGCGGTCCTGTGCGGCGTCGATTTGCTCGACACTAGCTTGATATTTCAATAAATGAATTACCTGATGCCCCTCATTATTCAGTCTCGCAGCCTTGGAATGGTTCGAGTAATACAATGGGCGCTCCATATGAAGGGCGAATGAACGCTTGGGCTGGGCAAGTTTTCGGACCGTAATATCCAGGCAGCTCGCATAGGATGCGGTCATTCTTGCCCCCCACTGCTTTAGCTTATCCCCGTATTGCCCGCCTGCCTTACTCAGCAGCCGGATTGCTTCCTCAGGCGATACCGCCGCAATTACTGTCGATGCTGCTAATCGTTCCTCATTCGCAAGCACCACGCCTGCGGTTTCTCCCCCGTCTATCAGGATTGCTTCCGCCTTGCCCTTAATAATTGCCACGCCTTCTATCTCAGCGCGTTTCTTTAATGCATCGATCAGGCTTTGCCAGCCATCATGCAGATAGTATACACCGTCCACTGCCACTTGTCCTTGCTTAATAATTGCGCCAGCACTCAGCTTCTCCGGGCAATTCGAATAGGTCCATAATCGCCCCATAGCGAGCATGAATTGCTGTGCGCCCCGGTCATGCGGAAAATATTTTACAACCCAATCCATCCATGAAATATCACGTAAAGCCGAAGAATCTATCGCTTTCAATCGCAGCAGCAGCTTGGCAAGCTTCATTCTCCCTTTCCATGTCAGCAACTTGGAAGTCAGCAGCGCACCCGCGTTGATAGGCAACGGGAACAAACTTCCTTCCAATACGGCAGTTCCGCTTAGAGGCAAATTGCCAGCTTCAATGGGGATCCCTAATTCCCGTATGATGGCTGCCGCCTCTCCAGATCGATATAGCGCATGCGCCCCCATGTTCAGCACGCTCCCCTTCATCATTTCCGATGAAGCGCGGCCACCCAGCTTATCATTCCTCTCCACTAGCACAACGGCATGCCCTGCCTGTGCTGCAACAATCGAAGCGATAAGCCCGCTCAGTCCGCTGCCAATAATTACAGTATCCCATTTCATCTCATTCTCCCCTTTCTCCTGCTTATGCATGTGACGAGGCGAGGTCTTATTTTGTGACACGAAGTCGGTGTTAACATTCCAATCGTCCAGCTTCTACAATAGAAACAGTAAAAAAGTTGCTTTATATACCTAATAGGTATGTTATACTTTGGATAATCATATAGGTTTGAGGAGTGAACACAATGGAGTTTGTTATTTTAGGACTTCTACTGCTGCGCAATATGTCCCAATATGATATCCGGAATGTGCTGCAGCAAAAGATATCGCCCTTCTACAGCGCAAGTCTCGGAAGCATACAAGCAGCATTAAAGAAACTGGAGCGCAATGGACATATTGCATGTCATGACGTTGTTGAGAATGGGCGGCGGAAGAAGCTCTATGCGGTTAACAGTCTGGGGAAGCAGCATTTTATGGATTGGATGCTTTCTCCGATCATACCGAGTCGTTTAGAGCAGGACGCACCTACAAGATTGTTTTTCCTCGGGTTTATGACGCAGGCAGAGCGTCTGTCCATTATGAATGAAGTCATTGCGCTGCTCGAAGCGACCATTCAACAATATGAAGCTGCCTTTATCGAAGCCAAGCAGAAGGCAGTGCCGGAGCATTTCAATGAAATCGCAGTCTATCAATTCAAAACATTGGAGCTGGGACTCTTCTATCACCAAAGGATGTTGGAATGGTTCGGGAGACTTGCGAAGGAACTGGAGGCTGAGCGGAATGGATAACGTGGAGAAAAAAACGAGAACACTGACATTCAACAACGAGCGGTTCACTTATTTCATTATGGCAAATGAGGGCAAAGAGACGATTCTGATGCTGCATCCAGCATTTGCGGATCATACCATATTCCAGCAGCAAATGGATCATTTCAAGCATAGCTATCAGATTATTCTCGTTGATCTTCCAGGACATGGAAGCTGCTATAGCCATTCATCCACAATCACCATGAAAGAAATACCTGACGTTTTAGACCAAATCCTGTCCGACAACAACATTGCTGCCTGCCATCTTCTCGGTGTCTCCATGGGATCACTGATCGCACAAGCGTTTGCTGAACGATATCCCGATCGGGTAAAGTCGGTAAGCATCGTTGGCGGCTATTCGATACATAAGGCCAACGAGCGGATAATGAAGGCGCAGAGACGAGAAGGTCTGAAATGGATGCTGTATTTCTTATTTTCAATGAAGAAATTCAGAGCTTACATTACAACGGTATCGTGCCATACCGATTCAGGCCGTGCTTTGCTCGCGCAAGGGATTCAACACTTTAGAAGAAAGTCTTTTTCCGCAATGTCCGGCATGAACACCTTTTTCATTAAAAAAGATACCCCCATGCCATACCCGCTATTGATTGTCCTTGGAGAACATGATCTCAAGATTATCCTGGAGGGCGCTAATGAGCTTCATGCATTAGAAAAACAATCGCAATTAGTCGTTTTGCCGGGGGCGGGTCATTGCGCAAATGTCGATACACCCGATGCATTCAACCATACTCTAGAGTATTTCTTGTCAAGCTGCGCCATAAAGTAAGGCAAGCGATCATACGATAGTGGGTCGCACGACAAAAAAACGGCAAATGTCTGCCGTTTTTATCTGTCGTTTTCTCATCTTTTCTATATCACTTGAACGAGAGAGACGGAGCGGAGCAGGGGGAATGATTCTGGAGAAGCGTCAGCGCTCGCAAGGACATTCCCCCAGCGCAGCGGCCCCTTTGTTCATTTCGATCGTTCGAAGTGACGGACCTCTGGACGTTCCAGGCCAAGATGCTCGCGAAGCGTGCTGCCGGTATACTCGGTACGGAACAATCCACGCGTCTGCAGAATGGGCACAACATGATCGACGAACTCATCCAGATGGCCTGGAAGCACGGGAGGCATGATGTTGAAGCCATCGCAGCCGTACTCCTCGAACCATAGCTGTATAAGATCAGCCAATTGTTCATAGGTGCCGACAAATTGCATATGTCCCCGCGCGCCCAGCAGGCGGCGGCCCAATTCAAGAATCGACAGTTTATCCTTGCGAGCCATATCCATAATTAGCTGGACACGGCTCTTCATTCCATTGGATGCTTCGACTGGATCAGGAATATCCGGCAGTTGTCCTTCTACAGGGTAGCTGGAGAGGTCAAAGCTGAGCATGCCAGACAGCATCCCTACAACTGCCGCCGGCGGGATCAGCTCCTGCAGCTCTTGAAATTTGCGCCGCGCCTCCTCTTCGGTCGCTCCGATGATTGGCGACAAGCCCGGCATAATTTTCACACTGCCGCGTTTGCGTCCGTAGCTCGCAAGCTTGGAATTGATGCTTTCATAAAAGGCTTTCGCCGCTTCCAACGACTGCTGCGCCGTGAAGATCACCTCGCCGAAGCTGGCGGCGAAATCCTGTCCCGGCTCTGATGATCCCGCTTGAATGAGTACAGGATAGCCCTGCCGCGAACGAGGCACGTTCAGCGTTCCCTTGGTGGAATACCACTGTCCCTTGTATTCCACTTCCTTCACCTTCGACTTATCGGCGAATTGACCAGCCTCGCGGTTGACGATTAAAGAATCGTCCTCCCAGCTGTCCCAGAGAAGAGTTGCTACCTCGACGAATTCCCGCGCCATTTTATAGCGAAGTCCATGCTCAGGATGTTCAGCCTTCCCGTAATTATAGGCTTCAACATCGAGCTGTGAGGTAACGATATTCCACCCTGCCCGACCGTCGCTAATATGATCAAGCGATGCGAATTTGCGCGCTACATTGTAGGGCTCGTTATAGGTCGTCGATACGGTCGCGGTCAGTCCGAGCTTCTCCGTATCCGTCGAAAGTGCGGACAGCAATGTCAACGGGTCCAGCATGCCGGAGGCAGCCTGATCCGCTCCCATCACATATAGCAAATCAGCCAGAAACATCATATCGAACTTGCCGCGCTCTGCTGTCTGGGCCAATCTGCGATAAAATTTGTAATCAAAAATATTTTCAGCGCCCGATTCGGGATGACGCCAGCCGTAATGGTGGTGACCTGTATAATAAATGAATGCTCCCAGATGCAGCTGTTCTTGTCTCGTTCCCATGTTGAACCCTACCTTTCGCCTTCCGGTGTTAGTCACCCTTTGAATGTATCGCGCCAACGAAGCCATCTTTTCTCTAACAGCCTGACCGCCGAATCCGACAGCTTGCCTACAATAGCAAAGATCGAAATGCCTACAAACACCTTATCCGTTTGCGAGTAGGCTCTCGCATCCTGAATCATATAACCGACGCCTGCGCTTGTTCCCATCATCTCCGCAACGACGAGCACAAGCCATGCCACACCAAGCGACAGCCGCAGCCCGAGCAAAATGTTCGGCAATGCCGCCGGAATGATCATCTTGCCGAGCAGCTGCCATCTTGAATATTGGAAAATACGGGAAACCTCGATCAGCTTGCTGTCAACATTGCGTATGCCAAGGAACGTATTCACATAGACAGGGAAGAAGGCTCCCAGTCCAATCATCAGAATCTTCGAAAACTCGCCAACGCCAAACCATAATATGAAAAGCGGTATAAGCGACAGCAAAGGGATCGTCCGCAGCATTTGCAGCGACGGATCAAGCGTGCGCTCCGCCAGCTTCCCGAGGCCGGTAGACAGGCCAAGCAGCAGTCCGGCAGCCGCTCCGAGCAGGAAGCCAAGTCCTGCACGGTATGCGCTGATGCCCAGATGCTCGAACAGCTCGCCGCTTGCAATCAAGGAGAAGAACTGCCCGATAATGATTGAAGGAGCGGGCAATGTTGCCGCAGAGATCAGATCAAGAGCTGCGGCAGCCTCCCACACCGCGACAATGGCAAGTGGGACGAGCCAGCCATGAATGCCCTTCGGAATTCGGCTCAACCAATCACGGTCATGCCCCTTATTCGTACCGACTGCTTGCTCGCTCATGATATTCCATCCCCCTTATAGCTGTCCTGCCATCTGAGCAGCCTTGCTTCCAGTAGCTTAACCAACGAATCTGACAGCTTGCCCACTACGGCAAAGACGATAATACCGACGAAAACCACAGTGGTCAGCGAGAATGATCGCGCGTCATTGATCAAATATCCGACACCTGAGCTGGAGCCCATCATCTCCGCAACGACGAGGCCAAGCCAGGCAACGCCGACAGACAACCGTATGCCGAGAAAAATATTAGGCAGCGATGCCGGAACAATAAGCTTGGTGACCAGCTGCCATTTGCTGAATTGCAGCACTCTTCCCACATCGAACAGCTTGCCGTCCACGGAACGAATACCCAGGAACGTATTCACATACAGGGGGAAGAAAGCGCCTTTTGCGATCAGCAGCAGCTTGGAGGTTTCACCAAAACCGAACCAAAGGATAAACAATGGTGCTATCGCCAAATGGGGCAGCATGCGCAGCATTTGCAGCGACGGATCAAGCAAACGTTCTGTTTTGTAGGAAAAGCCTACCCAGATGCCTGCGGCCAAGCCCAGACCTCCTCCAATAACAAAGCCAAGCAGCGCACGCCATACCGATATGCCCAAATGCTGCGCCAGCTCGCCGGAAGCGGTCAAGCCCACCAGCTCCTCCCATATTTCACTTGGCGCAGGAAGCAGAATCGGATTGAGCAGCCCCCTCGCTCCAGCGACCTCCCATACAAGAAGAAGAGTAAGCGGGAGGATCGCTCCCAGCAGCACATTGGTCGCTCGTATGGAGAGGCCGCGTCTCTTAGCCCGGTTCTTCTTCTTCATCAATGTCGAGACTACAGCCTCTTCCGCACTCGCTTGCATATTAACGCCTCATTCCTACCGTTCTATAGTTGCATTGCTTTATTTCAACGGGTCCTTCAGCGCTGCTTCGATATATTGATTATCCGTTATCGCGGAGACATCGATCCCCTTGCGAATGTTCTTGATCTCCAATTGAAAATCTGCCGTCTTCTGCATTTCAGCAACGATGTTCTCGCTTACCGGGATGTTGATCATTCGTGCACGCTCGAATGTCCCTTCAATAACCGCCGCAGGTATGTTCCGCTCTGCTGCGTATCGATCAACAGCTGTCTTCTGGTTCTCTGTTTCCCACGCCAATGCCTTGCCGTAAACCTTCAAATACAAAGTAACAAGCTCAGGATACTTCTCCGCAAATTCGGTGCGTGAAATCGAGAATGACGGGGATAGCACATTCAATTGCTCGCCGTCTGTCAGCACCCTGCCTTTGCCTGTCAGCGCATTAATCGTAATATACGGGTCCCAGGTTGCCCAAGCATCAACACCCCCCGAGTCGAATGCAGGCTGCGCTTCATCCGGCTGCAGCTGAATAATCTCAAAATCCGTATCCTTCAGACCCGCTTCCACCAGTCCACGGTACAGGAAGTTGTAAGCATTGCTACCTTTCGTAACGGCGATCTTCTTGCCCTTCAAATCCGCCAATGTTTGCGCCGTGCTGCTGCTCGGCACGATTATGGCGACATTGTTTTTGCCATCCAGCACCTGAGATACAATCTTGTATGGAATGCCGGCCGCTTGCCCGGCAATAATCGGCATGTTGCCAAGCGTTGCTATGTCCAGCTTCTTCGAAGCGATTGCCTCGGTCATCGGAGGTCCGCTTTGGAACTCCGACCATTCCACCTTAACGCCCAGCTTCTCGAATTCCTGCTCGAACCATTTCTCCTCGCGCGCTTTGCCAAACAAGGCTCCGCTGCCCTGTACCCCAATCTTGATCGTTGCACCTTCATATTTGTTAGCACCACCGCCGCTCTCATCCTTTTCATTGGATGCGCAAGCCGTTGCGAATATGGATAGAATCAGAACAACAATGAGTACAGTATGGAATCGTTTCATAGATAATCTCTCCCTCGGAATAAGTAAATGGTGTATTCTCTCTCTATAAATTGAACGATGGAAATGAACAAAGGGGCCGCTGCACTAGGGAATGTTCTTAGTCTGGATGCCTATATACCCGCGCCTATCTCGAACAGCGGTTCCTCAACCTTCTCGAATTCATTCAGCACCAGTCTCCGCAGCTCCTGAAATGCGCTTCCTGTCCTTTTTCGCGGAAACGGCAGATCGATCGGAAGTATATTGCGAATATGACCAGGGCGAGGATTCATAATGACGACCCGCTCTCCGAGAAACACCGCCTCATCAAGATCATGCGTTACGAACAGCATCGTCGTCTTGTTGGTCTGCCAAATATCGAGCAGCACCTCCTGCAGATGAGATCTTGTGAAGGCGTCAAGCGCGCCAAATGGTTCATCCAGCAGCAGCACATCCGGGTTGCGGAGCAGCGCCCTGGCAATCGACACCCGCTGTGCCATACCGCCCGACAGCTCGCGAGGATAGGATTTCTCAAAGCCTTTCAATCGAACAAGCTCGATCAGCTCATCTACTTTTTTGCGAACCTCCGGATTTTTAAGCGATAGATTAGCGGCAATGTTGCCCTCCACCGTCATCCACGGAAACAATCTTGGCTCTTGAAAAATAAATCCCTTCTCAATGCTCGGACCTTCGATCTCCTTGCCGTTCAGCAGAACGGTACCGCTATAGCCAGTGTCCAGACCTGCCACAATTTTGAGCAAGGTGCTCTTGCCGCAGCCGCTAGGGCCGATAATCGTAATGAACTCGCCTTTCTTTACCTTTAGGCCGATGTTATGCAAGGCGACAACATCACCCGAAGGAACTGCAAACGTTTTGTTCAAGTTGTCGATCGTGAGCATTTCTGTGGCCAAGGTGATCATCCTTTCCGATAAAAACAATAATACATACCTGTTTACTTGGTATTAGGTGTAAAAAAAAGAGCTCTAACAGGTCTTAGCAGCTTGGAAGCCCCCTGCATTGCCACATTTTTACCTCTAATTCTATTCATTCCCACAAACTGAAATTCGGTTCGGTTTGTTATGTCGCTATTTTATCAGTCATATTTATGTCATGTCAAACATTTTTTTATAAAGCAGCTTATGATCACGTTTCACTGCAAAAAAGCCGGTCTCCGCCGCTGTCGAAGCTGGCGTCATAAACAGGCGCACAATATTCTCCGGCTCAATATGTACTGGAATTTCATAGCCAGGCGCAAGCTGCAGCGTAAGACCCTGAATAAGACTGACATAATAAAACGCCAGCTGCTGCGGGTCCCCTCCAACAATAACGCCCTTCGTCTGCCCCTGCCGCATAATGTCGGCCAATGGCCTCAGATTCTCCGTGAACCGCCGCGTCGCCGCTTCCTTAATCTCAGGATTGACAGACTGATTCGTTCGAATGCTCTGCAGCATAATTGTGAACGCCCAGTTGCTCTTCGTTGACAGCCAACCTTGGCTAATTTCATACAGCTTCTCGCGCGGGTCCATATCCAGACCGGCAAAGCCGCTGATCGCTTTCCCGTAGCTGATCTGTCCACGGAGCAGAACCTCGCTGAATATATCGTCCTTGGACTTGAAATAATTGTATACATTGCCGACACTAAGCCCTGCTTCACGGGCGATATCCTTAATGTTAGCTGAATCGATCCCAAGCTTCGCAATCGTTTCCAGCGCGGAAGTCAAGATATGCTCGATGCGCGCTTCTCTCATCTGCATATCCTTCTCTACATTTCTCGGTGACACTTCGCTTCCTCCTACAGCTCAATTTAGCCAGCACTCGTCGCTTCTATCCACTTCGCTACCACTGCTGCCAGACCTTCTTCCTTCGCCTTCACATCATTCATATCCGTAAATGTAATTGTCGCTCTGTCACCCGATAGCCACTCCAGCAGCCCTGTGGCATCCTCGAATAGAGGCGTCCGCACCTTAGTTTCCTTTACCTTGGCCCCGCAGTGAAAGACAAGCAGGAAATAGTCTTTGCCACGCAGATTAAATGTCACCTTGTCCTCTCCTGCATAACTGAAGCTCGGCGCATTCCACTTAATGCCTTCCTCCAATTGCCCATCCGTATGTAAAATAATGCTCCGCACCTCTTCGATTTCCTTCTTCAATGGATGCTCCAGATTGCTTAAATATTGGGCAACCTGCTCCGTACCGGACAGCTTCTTCGATTTACCGCCCTTTTTGTCCGACTGTTGCTTGCTGGCAGTCATACCATCAGCTCCTTTACCACATCATTTTACACGAACATAACGCATATTCCACAGCTCCCGACACGATCCAATATGTTCGGTCGACCGCCTATCATTCATGTATCCGGCGAATCCATCCACCTTCACTTGGACGCAGCTACTGATTTATTACTATATAGACTATTATTATTTTACTTCTTGCCATGGGAAAAGGATTAAAGGCGATTTAAGTATCTGCGGGAGCGAATGCTCTGTGCAATAATCAAATTCTGAGTTTTGATATTTATATCTTTTTTCATTACATATGCGGCAATAGTAGTTTCCTGTCTTAGGAACATAGTCATCAGCTGCAAAAAAACCCTTTTTCCTGCCACTCCTATTCATTAGAAATTCTATTATATTCAAAGTAATAATAACAAGAATTATTACAGATGTTCCAAGTACGATTACCATATAGATCAAGAAGATCGAGTTAAGGTATATATTATCAACAATTTTTTTACCTTCATTTATTTTGGATACAATATAAAATCCCGCTAGAAATATGTAAAAGGATGAAGTAATAATAATACAGAAAATGCCGATCCTCCGAATAATTTTTTCATACATTGACATATTCATTTTTTTAGTATGCCTTATGAAATTTTTACTATTGTAGTCTCGCAATTGATTAAACTCTTTATTCAACTTTAAAAGCACTTTCTTTTTTAAGTTTTTCTCTTCGATAAGCAACCGATCACTTTGCAGTCTCCCCTGCTGTTCTACAATGTGAAGTGATGATAAATCGTTAAACAGCTCGTCGGATAGTAAATACCCTTGCTTTTCCAGTAGCAATTGAATATCCTCGTCAATCAGGTATCGCTTATTGCTATTCATTCTCGTTTTTCTGATTAAAGGGGTATATACCTTTTCCAGCCTGTCGATAACAGCTTTTTCATAATTGTTTCTTTTATCATACTTATGTTTCGATAAAGACATCAATAAATTAGATATCAATGCAATTAAAGCAATTACCCCACCAATTACTGCTGAAATAATAACCGGGGTCTCTAATAACATATTCATTTATTACCTCCAATTAATATAGTAATTACCGCTTCAAAATCCTTTACTTTTCATATCGGAATGTTCAATTCCATATTTGATATATTATCTTTATCTTAGAAATCATGATCTCCACTACGCCCGCTCAGACTGAACATGGGGTTATCTTCAAGAAACTGGCGACCTAAGTCCTCCTCTTAAGTACAAACAAGCTGTCCCAGTAGTAGTAACCTACTTTCAGGACAGCCGCTAAATAATTGTCGTGCAGTTTACTAAACAAATATTAACTTCTAGGCAGTATATCGTCCTGACAATTGACAGGGGGCCTCCTGATCTGTCTGTTTCCAACAGCCCTCCTACCCTCTCCAGCTCATAAATTTCTCCGATACGAATTCGGTCATCCACTGGTTCACTTCCCATAGATCCGAGACGGGTGTGTTTGTAAAAGGCAGCGTGTGCATATAACCGGGAGGCCCGAATTCGGCGGTAAATGTAGCGAATGGACGGCCTGCTTTCAGTTGACAGAGCAGAATTCCTTTCCACCAGCCAAGAAACAGCTGCAGCTCTGTTCGATATTCCGGCGCTCCGGGATGTGGAACTTGAGGGCCCTCCGGATATCCGATGCGACCGTGAATATGAATCGTCCGCTCCATGGCAATGGTCAGGTTGTCCTCCTGATCGTCCAGATACGATTCGCACACGTTCACCCAATGGCTGAAATCCGCCGTAATTTTCAGCTCGGGGAACTTCCGCAGCAGTCGCGCTGTCGTCCAGGGGGTGAACATTGCACGCTGCCGATGCGTCTCGTGCCCGATGGGGATCGCGACTCGCTCCTCTGCCTCAATTGCAGCCGCGAAGAATCGGTCTTGCTCGCCCTCTGTCATGCAATCACGCGCACTATGCGAGACGATCATGATCGGCTTGAATCGGGCTGCACTCATCACCTGCTCCTCAAAGCTTGCAATATGATCTCCACCTGTGAATACTTGGGCGATATACTGGAAATCATAACGATTCAGCAGCTCTATGAATTCGCCTTCTTGCGATATCGCTGGCAGAGGCGCTTCAATACCAGCATATCCTGCCGCTGCCGCACGGGCGAATTGCTCCTCATACGTCCCTTCCATCCCCCACAATGCTTTGAACAGCTCCAGTTCCATCATTGAAGTCTCCTATTCACTCCGGGATTGTGATTCTTCTTCGCTTGCCTGAAACTGTCCCTGATGCTAGGGATACACAATCGGATTGATCGGACTGGCAGCCGCATCGCCCGGGCGAAGCCCCGGAAACCATTGCGCCATATCATTTTTGCGTGCGTTGCTGTCCGGCTCGGCAATAGTCAGACCATCCGCGATATAAATAATCGTCATCACTTCCCGCATACGTTCTGTCGGATTGCCAGGTGCGCTATGCAGTGTCCAGCCTGCGTGGAACGTCGCATCACCGGCTGCCATAGCACCGTAATCGACGGTTTCAAGCCCTTTTCCTTCGATATAATCCTTCAAAGTGCGATGCGATTCATCGGAAATCTCTTGCTTGGAAATATAACCATGCTTATGCGAAGCTGAGGCAAAAGTCATTGATCCCACTTCCTGCGGAACCGGTACGAGCGGCATCCACATCGTAATCGTCTTGTCCGTATCCAGCGGCCAGTAGATTTGATCTTGATGCCAAGGCGTATGGCCGCCTCCCGGCTCCTTGAACAGTGCCTGATCGTGATAGATGCGAACAGATGGCACCCCCATCAGATCAGCAGCTGCTTTAGCGAATCTGCGAGCGAGCACGAATTGGCGAACGGCATCGCTCATCATCCATATATTGCCGATTTGAATAAAGGCTTTGCCATACGTATCGCGCTCCTCCAGCGGCTTGGTCTGGTTGTTGTGCTCCTGGACAAGCTCGTTGATCACATTGCGATAAATGCCGATCTCATCCTCATTCGCAAGTCCTCTTAGAATTAAATGGCCATCTCGTTCATATGCCTGAATCTGCTCGGGCAACAGTGGATACTCGCTGCGAAGCTCAGGAAATCCGTTATATTTGGACGCTGTCATCGTAATTCCCCCTACAATAAGATACGATCATTTAACAACATTGTATGGGATTTTGACATCCTCGTCATTGTATGACATGATGATCTTGATTGTAAAAAACGACTGTACTCCAAGGTGAAATGATATGAATTTATTTGCATTTACCCAGCAGCATCCGATTGTCCCCTTCATTCGGGAGAGCGATATTCCCCAGCGGGACGCTTGTTATTTGCCCTTTCGGAAGCTATTGGATTACTTGCTGATCTATGTGCACAAGGGTGAGTTGACTATTGTTGCTGATGAAATTGAGCACCGATTAGTTGAGGATCAGTTCTGCTTGCTTCAACCGGGGACTGTCCATAATTTGCACGCTGCTGCTTACAATGAGACGCCTTTTGCTCATTTGGATTTGTTCTATCAGGCCCATCGGGACAAGAGCTTTCCGACCAAGCCCGGACAGATCGACCTTGGCGACTATGGACATCTCATGCAGCCCAGACTAAATGATTTTGAAGGCATCCACATCCCAGTCGTTTTGAAGCCTCGGCAGCCTGAGCTCTACCGCCGGCTCATGCTCCGAATGATCGAATGCTGGCTCACTCCAGACCCTCTAATGAAGCTTGCTGCACAAGCAGCAGGCACAGAGCTCGTCCATGAAATTATTCGTGATCATACGAGTGAATCCGGATTAGCAAACCGTTCTCCAGATACGCTGGATTGGATTGATTCCTACATGTCCTATCATTTGGCTGAGCCATTGTCCATACAGGATATGTCGAAGCGCGCACATCTATCTCCTTCAAGATTCAGAGAAGTATTCCGCAACCGTTTCGGAATGCCCCCGCACCAATATCTCGTTCAGCTTCGGCTGAATCATGCCAAAGAGCTGCTGCTGTCTACTTCCTATACACTGGCCCAAATCGCGGATTTCTGCGGCTATTCCGATGTCAGCCATTTCTCCAACGCCTTCAAAGCCAGAATTGGCTGCACCCCTGGAGCTTACAGGCTGCAACCCTGATGCGCGCTACGAGCAAGCGAGCCTCGATTATCTGCCAGAATAAAGGGCTTCGGATTCTACGACGCCTTGAAATCTGTTAGGAGGTTTTTCAGCCTTACAGCGCAACTGGCTTTATTTTTCATTGCTGTAACACGATTTTTCCACCTTATAGCGATAGTCGAAGCGTTTTTACGATGCTTTGTCCATCAGTAAGAGGAGTTTTCAGTCTTACAGCGCGCCTCGCTCCACTTTTCCAAGCTATAACGCGGAATTTCCGCCTTACAGGGGATGCTTGAATTGACTTTCTCAACAATATGATAAAGGCAACCCTGCCGTTTCGTTTGTGTGTGGTGGAGAATGCGCTAATATAATGCCTTGTGTCGGCAGCCCCAGTCCATCGCGGTAGAAGGCCAACGACCTGTCCAAATCATCGACACCTATTGTGAGCACTGTAATGCGCGGTTTCATATGATATTCAGCCTCCTTATCTCATTCGATTGCTTCTATTGCTTCAGCTTCATGAACAGCTCTGTCATTGGAAGGCCAGGCTTCATTCCAAGCTCCTGCTGAAGCAGCTCCTCCAGCTTGCGGTATTCCCTGATTGCCTCATGCGTTCTTTCCAGCTCTACATATAGACGGATCAGCTTATAGCTAATATCCTCTCTCAGCCCATCCAATTTCAGAATCTCACTGTAATAATGCAGCGATATATGCGCTTCTTGCCCCTCCAGATAGAATCGGGCGGCAAGCTCCAGCAGCTCAATATAATCCTGCTCGATCCGGCGTCTCTTTTCACTTGCCCAATCGTATGATTTGCCCTTCAGCATTGGCCCCGCATACAGCGCTTCCGCCTGCTTGAACAGCTCTGCCAGCTCTGCCCTGCATGCAGGAGCCAGCCTGATCGCCTTCAGCAATCGTTCAAATTCATACAAATCGCAATGGATGCCGCTCTCGTCAATTCGGATTTCACTTCTGCCTGCCAGTATGCATTCCTCTGTCTTGCTCGCGCTGATTGCTTTTCGAATGTAGTATAAGGTTGAGTTCAAGTTTTTTCCTGCTTTTTCGGGCTCCAGCCCGTTCCACAGCGTATCGATAATTTCTTCGCGGCTCACTGCCCCCTTATAGACAAGAAAGGCAAGCAACTCTTCGGTTTTGGGGCTCCGCAGCTTAACAGGCGCCTCGTTCTGGTCCCCCTGATAGATCTTCAATCCGTTAAAGAACAGTACGGTCAGAATGGGCGCAACAGCTGCGGCTCGCTGCTTTTTGTTTATTTTGCCCAGCGTCTTGTTCACCCGCTCCACAGTTACGGGCTTCAACAGATAATCCAGCGCATTCATTTCAAAGGCTTGGACCGCATATTCGTCATAACCGGTAACAAAGACGACCTGGATAGAGCTGTCCAGTTCAAGCAAGCAGTTGGAAAGCTTCATTCCATTAATGTCCGGCATCGATATATCCAGAAATGCGACATCTACTTGATTAGTCTTCATAAATTCATAAGCTTCCAACGGATTCAGAAACGTATGACAGACGCCAAACTCGCCGCTCTCGGATAATATCCGCTTCAACCGCTTCATCGATAATTCCTCGTCATCCACAATAATGGCTCTCAGCATGCCTCAGCCTCCAATCCGCTCGTCCTCTGCCAGCTCCACAGGAATGTCGAAGGAAACCTTTGTTCCTTTCCCTTCCGTGCTTTCAATCCGAATACTATTCCCGTACAGAAGCTTGATGCGCTGGCTTATATTCCACAACCCGACACCTTTCTTATCCGCATCGGGTTTCCCTATCTCCTCCAGCTTCCGCTGGCTCATTCCGCATCCATTGTCCTCTACTGTAAAGCTGACTTCGTCGTGTTCATTCTCTTTAACCGAAATTGTCACCATGCCGCCCTTTAAATTGGACATCAGGCCATGTCTGATTGCATTTTCCACCAATGGCTGCAGAGTCAGCGGCGGAATCCGCAGATGCGGATCTGCATCCACATCGTATTCCACTTCCAGCCGGTCGCCGAAACGCGCTTTTTCAATATGGATATACGCATGAACCAGCTCCAGCTCATTCTCCAAGGTTGTTAGTGATTCAAGCTGCTTGAAATCAAAGCTGCCGCGCAAATATTGCGAAAGCTGCAATGTCAATTCCTCCGCCTGCTGCGGATCGTCCACACATAGCTCGGCAATCGCATTCAAAGCGTTGTATAGGAAGTGAGGATTGATCTGGGAACGTAAAAAGGCGATTTCCGCGTCTCTGGCATTCTTCACAGAGGCCTTCAATTTGGTCAGGCTTCGGACACGCGCCATCAGCTCCTCCGCTTCAAACGGCTTCGCCACATAATCGTTGGCCCCGTTCTCCATCGACAGCTTCATATCGGCCGCCCTGTTCCTCGCCGTCAGCATCAGCACCGGCAGCTCGAAGGGAGTGAATCTTTCTCTTATTCCGTTCAACACTTCATAGCCGGACATATCCGGGATCGTAATATCCAATATGACCAGGAAGAAATCCCGTTTACGGGTTAGCTCCTCCAGCGCAAGCTGCCCGCGATTGACCACAACGATAGAATACCCTTCCAGCTTGAGCAGGTTAATCATCGATTGCAGGTTGGCATAATCATCGTCCACCACCAGAATCGGCTCATCCAGCTCTCCCTTCACGTAGAAGGGATATTCGATATGAGGCACACTGGCTTCCTTGCGCGGTCGTTCCTTCGGTTCCGCCTGCCTCAAAATTTTATGCGAAGAGGCTTCAGCCAGCGGAATTGTGAAAATAAAGATTGAGCCTTCTCCGGGCATGGATTCCACATGAATATGTCCTCCATGAAGCTCCACCAGCTTCCTCGTTATGCTTAATCCAAGACCAGTTCCGCCATCATGATTCGTTTCGGAAGCAGCCCCCTGCTCGAAGGCCATGAAGATGCGCTCCTGCATATGCGCCGCAATTCCGATGCCCCTGTCCTGTATTCGCACCTCAATCCTGTCACGGATAACCTCAGCGCTTATATTCACCTCGCCCCGATCGGAGAATTTGATTGCATTGCCGATCAGATTGTGCAAAATTTGCATCAGACGGTTGCCGTCCGCATATACCGCGGGAAGCTCCTCAGGTATGCTGTTGACTAGCGTCACCCGTTTGTCTCCGAGCAGAAACAGATGAATCCGGATGACCGAATCGACAGCGGCCTTCAAATCCATGTCGCTTTTATATAGCGTAATATCGCCATGCTTCATTTTGGAATAATCAAGCAGCTCGTTAACCAGATGGGTCAATCTTCTTCCGCTTCCCATTACGATGCCCAGGTTCTGCGCTTGTCTTTCGGTGACTGGCCCTTCCACCCCTTTGAGAAGAGAATCGGTAATGCTCACAATGGCATTCAATGGCGTCTTCAGCTCATGTGAAGTATTGGACAGAAAGTCATCCTTGATCTTGTCCAGCTTCAGAAGCTGATTCTTCATCTCATCGATAGTACGATAGGCCTCGAAGAAACGAAGAACAATAAAAAAGATCATAATGATATTAAATATAATAATATAGGATTGCCCAAGCCAGAGATTGTCTTTGATCGCAATCGCAAACAGAATCGTGTCTACCGAGTAGAGGTTTATCATAAGAATCGCCATGAACAGCAGAAGTGACTTAAAGCGGCTGTCCGCTTCACTCTTGATATGAAGAGCAGCTGCCCGCAATAGCAGCCATATCAATAGCAATTCATAGAATACGATAATGTAAGCATGAACGGTCATATAAATGCTAATGGAGAGGAATGGAACTAGAATCAGGAAGCCGCCCAGCACAATCGCGACAGCCTGCGTGAGTCTGGACGATATAATGCTTTTTTGCAGCTGATGGAAGAAGAACGCCAGTATAATGAAGCAGGCGATGGAGCTGACATCCTTTGCTTTATATAACACTTCGAATGAAATTTCAGGGAAAAACAACAGCAGCGCCCGTTCCCCGATCAAGCCGTGATAAATGGCATAGAGCAAGCAAATAACAGCAATTAGCAGCAGCGCATAATCCCGTTTGCGATATAAGGACGCCGCCACAAAGCAGATGAAGTAAATAAGCGCAAGCGCCCCGAGAATAACAAGAGGGCTGAACTCACGCACCATACTCTTCTGCTGCTGCTCAATCATAGCATCCTGCTGTCCGAAATAGAGCGATACCGGAATACCCGAATTGATATAGTCGTAATTGGAAACTTGAATAATAATTTCGACATCTCGCTGGTCGGAGGAAAAGAAGCCGATTTGCGGGATATTGCCCGGCTCATAAGTCGCCTCATCCATAGAAGTCTTGCCGTCCTCCAGAAGCCGTTGCCCATCTATATAAACGACGCTCGAAAAACGTATATTCGGCTTCTTCAGGGCAAACATGCCGCCGACGGGCAGGTTTCTCAGCACCATCCGATATGTGGCTGAGCCATAGGCTGGAAGTGGATTTCCATTAACGAGGGTTCCATTCCACTGGGAGGGGACCATCATTAAGGTTGTATAGGCGGGCACTGCGCCCCCCTCCTGCCTGAAATTCTCAGGGGTCAATAGCTGGTTCCAGTAAAACTCCCATTCGCCGTCCAATGCTATTCTCTTCTGGTTGTTCCCATAATCCCAAGCGGAGAGGTCCATGACGCCGTCCCGAACCTGCAAATCATCTATTCGTTCATCGCTTCCCAGCATGATGGACAGCGGAATAAACGACAATGACAGCAAGCCGATCAGACAAATAACAATGGTCCTTCCAAGCACAATATCCGCTCCTTACATGATGAGATCAATCATTCGGTTCTCTCTGGCTCTTATCGCATGCATGGGAACAGGCGGCTGCTGAAATACCCGATTATATTATTCTGAGGCGTGGGATGCTCAATGGACGAGGCGCATGGCGCAATAACGGGGATCGTTGGAAGATAGATACGGAAGAAGCGCGTACAGACAGCCGAAGGGGTTACCCCTTCCCACTTTCCGAGACGCCATTGAGAGTCGCTTCAGCAAAGCTTTTGATAGCCAGTCACATTCCCACATCCCCGAGCAGTATAGTATATTTTCCGCCAAACGAACCATCTATTCAGCTTGTTCCAAAATAACATGAAAGGGAAGCGCGGTTCAACTAATTTCCTCACCGCCATGCAACGCAACGCCGTACCGTATACTGGGGGCTGCAAGCGGTGCGAACAGAGCTCTTCTCACACCTTTAGCCGAATGGGTGAAAATCCTGTATCAGCTTGCGATGGGATAAGATGATGGAGGTTCTTCTATGATACCGATATACCCTTACTATGGTCAGGAAACGAAGTGCAAGCAGGTACCGCTCGCTTTTCCGCCCCAGTCTCCCTGCCGCTTCAATTAGCAGACTGCGGAATTCGGGTGAATGCCGTGGCGCCGGGTCCAATATGGACACCGCTGATGGCTGCAAACTAAAGCACGTTCTCAAATGGAGAACGTGCTTTAGTTTGCTATGGCTTACTTCTTCAACCATGCATTGGCTAATGATAGGGCTCCTCTAGCGGCAGCTGTATCTGCCAAAGCATTGAGCATGACGAAGTCATGGATTATGCCTTGAAAACGTGCTGCTGTAACCTCAACGCCGGCGTCTCGGAGCTTATTGGCGTAGGCCTCGCCTTCATCCCGCAGCACATCCGCTTCCGCAGTAATCACCAGAGCAGGCGGCAAGCCCGCGAGCTGCTCTTTGGTTGCGCGGAGCGGTGAGGCCGTAATCTGCGCTCTTTCGCTTGGGTCCGTCGTATATTGATCCCAGAACCATTTCATGGCATCTCGGCGCAAAAAATACCCTGTTTCAAACATACGATAGGATTCCGTATCAAATGACGCATCCATTACTGGATAAAATAACAACTGCTTGTGTATCCTCGGCCCTTGCCGCTCCTTAGACAGAAGTGTGACAGCAGCAGCCATATTGCCGCCTACACTATCCCCCGCTATATAGAGACGCCCTGTATCCAAGCCATGCTCATGACCGTTATCTGCAAGCCATTCCAGCACCGTGTAGATTTCTTCAATAGCGATCGGATACTTGGCTTCAGGAGACAGACTATAATTCGGAAAAACAACACAGGCCCGCGCTCCGACAGCAAGCTCGCGAACAAGACGATCATGCGTATGTGCATTGCCAAATACCCAACCCGCACCGTGAATATAGAGAACGACTGGCAATGTGTCTTTTTCGTCCTCCGGTCGAAGCAGTCTGATCGATACCTGTCCTGTCGGACCGCCTACTATATTCAATTCTTGAATATGTACGGGCTTCTTATGAACGTCGCCTGCCTGTACGGAATCAACGACTTCACGTCCCTTTTCCGGGCCATGATGGAACAGATAAGGGGGATTGGCAGTATCCTCTGCGAACTGCAAAGCCGCTGCTTCCAATACAACTTTCTTTTCCATTGGCAACATCTCCTTATTGGTTAATCGGTTAATTGATTAATCGGATGCTCGGCAGCCTTCGCTACTTGTATCCTGACCATTGTTAATAGACAAGCTCCCCGAACACGCCATTCTCGTCGACTAAAGCGGCGCCATTTATGAATGATTAAACAAAATGCTTAGTAACCAATCAACACCTGGCGCTTGATAGCTGTTAAAGCTGACATATCATGCAGCCTTAGGAAGGTTCATGATATAATAAAAGAAGGATTGGAGTTGATTCTCATGAGAGACCTGCTTGACCCTAAAAACGATTTTGTCTTTAAACGCATATTTGGTAGTGAAGAGAACAAGGATGTGCTGTTGGCTTTCCTAAACTGTACTTTTCATGAAGCCGGAGAACCGCCGCTTACTGAGATCTTACTCATGAACCCTTACACGGATAAAGATTCACCTCAAGATAAGCAATCAATCTTTGATATTCAAGCTAAGACAACAGAAGGCAAGCTTATAAACATCGAGATGCAGCTATTTAACCGCTATGATAACGAGAAGCGCACGCTGTATTATTGGAGTAAGCAGTATGCCAGCCAGCTTGAAGAAGGACAGTCCTATAAGAAACTAAAGAAATGTGTCACCATCAATATTGTTAATTTCACTATTTTGCCTAATGCACGCTATCACAATGTGTTTCATTTGCGGGAGAAGGACAGCGGCATCCCATTGACGGATGACCTGGAAATTCACTTTCTTGAGCTCTCCAAACTGAATGATCACAAGACTAGCCACTCAGGCGGGTTATTGAACTGGCTCCTTTTCCTTAAAAGTGACAATATAGAGAATTGGGAGGTGCTTAAAATGCAGGAACCTGGACTCGGCAAAGCTATGACAGCCTTGGAATTCCTAAGTCAGAATGCGGAAGCTCGACGACTTTATGAAATGAGACAAAAGGCATTGCATGATGAGGCTTCGTTAAGAGAAGGCGCAAGAGAAGAAGGCGAGTTAAAAGGCAAGCTTGAAGTAGCCGCCAAGATGCTGGCTAAAGGAATGGACATGGGTTCCGTTGCGGAGTTCACTGGACTTCCAATGGAGGAATTAAAGAAATTAAATCAGTCTCACTAATCTAGCGGCTGTCAAGGAAATCCTCCTTGGCAGCCTTTTTCAATACTCATTTCAATACTCATTTCAATACTCATTTCAATATGCGTTCTCGCCTTTTCAATAACCGCTTGAATAAAGGGGCCTTTTAAGCTAGTGTATGTGATTCTATCGTCAGGATACCGTTTCGCCAGCTGTTCCTTTAATTGTGCGTATTGGCGGCGTGTCTCTGGATGCTCTGTCAAATAATCGCGAAACAGCAGGTTATTCATCCATTCATCACTGCCTAATTCATACACATGCAAATGATGAGTACCCTTTCTCCATTCACCTTTTCTGAAAAATCGACGAGCTGGAAACTCTTCCTTCGGAACATATTCATAGCCAATTATGGATAACGGTTCAATGAACACATCCGCCTGACAAAGCTCATTAACCCCAACAGCGATATCAATAATAGGCTTAGCTGGCAGCTCTACTATGGAGGTGCTGCCGATATGCTCAACAGTAATGTCGTAGTCACCCAAAGCTAATTGGATTCGTTCCTTTTCTTGTTCAAATTGCTCGAACCACTGTGGATTATAATTCACGACAGTTACTTCATAGGTCAATCTGCATCCCCCTTATATGGCCGTCATCGTGTACTAGACCTGCATCCAATCCGCACATACCTGCAAAAGTACATCTCCTCCATTCATTATAGCAGTTCTCAGCCGGATCAACTGCGATAATACATCTAAAGACGTCAGAACCCGGCGAATTCGGCATTTTTATGATTTTTTTCTGTACTTTTGCAGGTGAGGGGGTTGAAATGATCCTTTCCCGCGATGTTACCTGCATTTTTGCAGCAGCGCAGCCGCAAGCATGGCTAATTCAGCGGTACTCTCACCAACCGTTTACGATTAGGGACCCATCAGCCCCTCCTCCTTCAACCACCGCTCTGCAACCTCGCGCGCTTGCATGCCTTCCAGATCCACCTTGCCGTTCAGCGCCGACATCATTCGATCATCGATTTTGCCAGCCAGCAGATTGAGCACTTCTTCCAGCTCGGGATGCTCCTTCAAGGTTTCCATACGAATGATGGGAACCGCGTAATAGGGTGGAAAATACTGCTTATCGTCCTTAATTACTTTAAGATCGAATGCTTCAATGCGCCCGTCCGTGGAAAAGGCGTCATTCACATCCGCAGTCCCTTCCTTGACAGCGCTGTAGGTCAGCCCGGGGTCCAAACCCTTCACTTCCTTGAATTTCATACCGTATGTCTGCTTTAAGCCCATATAACCGTCAGGCCGCTCCAGAAACTCATGAGTCGCACCAAGCAGCAATTCAGGAGATTTGCGCGCCAAATCAGTAAAGGTTTCGATTCCCTCCTGCTCGGCTCGATCTCTTCTCATAGCAAGCGTGTAGGTGTTGTTGAAGCCAATCGGCTGCAGCCAGGCGACATTGAATTTCTGCTCATAGGCTGCTTTCACCCGCTTGTATGTTTCCTCCGGTCCGCCTCCGACCGGCTGCTCCTTCAGGACAGAGGTCCAGCCCGTACCCGTATACTCGGGGTAAATATCAATGTCACCGCTCAGAAGCGCACTGTGCGTGACCTGCGATCCACCGAGAAAAGGCTTGCGGATGACCTTCAGATCCGTCTTCGCCTCTATTAAAGAGGCCATCATATGCGCCAAAATATCCTGCTCGGTAAAATTTTTCCCTCCGACCACTATAGAATCAGAGCCGCCAAAAGGATTGCCTTGAGCCACAATGCCCGCAAGTATTGCGATAACGAGAACGACGCCCAATCCGATCTGCAAGCCTCGGAGCAGCTTGGAGCTGCGACCATTGCGGCCTTTCCTCATACCCTTAGGGGTGACCGCTCTCTCCATACGTCCCAATAAGTAGTCGAAGATCACCGCCAATAACGCCGACGGTATCGTACCTGCCAATATCAATTCTGTATTAACCGTCGAGATGCCCCGGAAAATCAGATCGCCCAGCCCGCCCGCTCCGACAAGCGATGCGAGCGTAGCGACACCGATCAGCATGACGGTCGCCGTCCGAATGCCGGCCATTATGACACTAAGAGCAAGCGGCAGCTCCACCTTCAGCATCACCTGCAGACTCGTCATGCCCATGCCGATGCCGGCTTCTTTAATCGGCTTCTCCACGTTCATGATGCCTGTATATGTATTTCTTAGAATCGGCAGCAGAGCATAGACGGTCAGGGCGACAATAGCCGGGACCATCCCAATGCCGAGTATCGGAATCATGAACCCCAGCAAAGCCAGGCTCGGAATCGTCTGGAACAAGGATGCCACGCCAATTACCGGCGAAGCAAACCTTGGGAATCGGGTCAGCAGCAGTCCTGTCGGAATCGATATGACGATCGCAATGAGCAGAGAGATAAACGACAGCTCGATATGTTCCATTGTCGCGCGATAAATGTCCTCTTGCCGGCTTATCATTACATCCCAGAGATTCACGGTTGCCTCCCTCCTGTTAAATCTGCTTAAGCAGAGCGTCAATTAGACTGGAATTGGTCACTAATCCGGCCAGTAAGCCATTCGGATGAACGACAGGCAGGCTGTACAAGCCATTTTCTCTCATTATCTCTACCGCCTCCGCTACACCTGTTCCAGTTTGAACAATTGTAATTTCGGCGTTCATAATATCCTGCAGCGTCAAATCCTCATACCGAAACTTCTCTTCGAGCATCTCTTTCGTCACAATGCCTTTCAGAATACGATTCTTGTCGATAACGAGCAGGCTGGTTACACGATACACCTTCATGAGCTTCGCCCCGTGAGCCAGCCCTCGCGTCATCGAGGCCGTCACAGGATTCGCCACCATGACATCATCCACCGTCAGCTGCTCTGAATCGTACAAGCGGCCGCCTCCGATAAAGGTTCGCACAAAATCATTTTTGGGACGGCGAAGGATACGATCCGGGGTATCCGCCTGTACAATTTCCCCGCCCTGCATCAAAACGATGCGGTCGGCGATCTTCAGCGCCTCATCCATATCGTGAGAGACGAAGACGATTGTCTTCTTCACTTCCTCCTGCAGCCGGATCAATTCATCCTGCAGCTGCTCCCGACTGATCGGATCAAGTGCGCTGAAGGGCTCATCCATCAGAATAATCGATGGCTCAGCAGCGAGCGCGCGAATAACTCCGATTCGCTGCTGCTGGCCGCCGCTCAGCTCTGAAGGGTAACGATCCCGGTATTCATCGGGATTCAGCCCCACCATTTCCATCAGCTCATCAATCTTCTGCTCATAGGAGCTCTTATTCATCCCCTTCAGCTTAGGGACAACGGCTACATTATCCTTGATGGTCATATGCGGGAACAGCCCAATATGCTGAATGACATAGCCGATATTTCTGCGCAGCTCAACCGGATTAATGCCCGAAATATCCTTGCCGTCAATTAGAATTTGACCAGAGCTTGGTTCGACAAGACGATTGATCATTTTCATCGTCGTCGTCTTTCCACAGCCGCTCGGTCCAATCAACGTTATCAGCTCTCCCGCCTTGATCTCCAGATCGATGCCTTTCAGCGCAGTCATGCCGTCATTGTAGCGTTTCGTCACATTTATAAACTGTATCAATCCAGCACCTCATGTCAGTCAGGATAAAATAGATTTATCCGTTATTCTACCCAACATCTTCATTCACAATGCGAAGGAGGAAAGCAATCGAGAAGGAATCAATGACAAAGTATGTGCTATAATGGAATAGTGGATCGCGATTACAAATAAGGAATAAACGAATCTAATTGGGGGATTGGCATCATGAAAAATATTTTTCAGTTTGGTGTTTAGGCTAGATAGGCCCACTAATAGGAGGCGCGGAACAGTAATGAAAAAACCAATTAATTATATCGGGCTTCTTTTCCTCATATTCGTCATCAGCTTTTTAAGCTATAAACTTCTTGCACCTCAACAATTGCGAACCGAAGGAAAGCTTGATAGGGTATTGACCACGGAATCATCGCTGATCAAGGATGACATAGCATTGCCGCCAACACTTGATTCCTATGTGTCGGAAGCAATTCTTGCCCACAACGCAGACTACTATCAGGAGGGAGCGTTCCAAACTGAATCTCACGTCACACTCAAAACCATTGAGAATGAAAACACGACAATGGTCTATTTGATGGCCTACTATGCCGTGTACGATTTTCCAGAGGGAAAACCTGAGCTGGTCAGCGGCAGCCATATCCCCGTTTCTCTGACCTTTTCCAAGGATGATAGCGGAGTTTATGCACTTACAGAGTATTGGGAAGCGTCG
Organism: Paenibacillus plantiphilus; assembly: GCF_927798095.1. Classification (GTDB taxonomy): domain Bacteria; phylum Bacillota; class Bacilli; order Paenibacillales; family Paenibacillaceae; genus Paenibacillus_Z; species Paenibacillus_Z plantiphilus. Next base: position 112,232 of record NZ_CAKMMF010000006.1, read on the forward strand.
GATGGCTCCTACTACACGTCGTCAATCAAAGAGAAATTCCCATCAGATGTATATGAACAGGCGATTAATACACAGCTTTACGCCGAGCAGCAGCGAGCCGCCTGTATTAAGAAAGCAAAGGAATACATAAGGCAACAGCAGGGCATCTGAGGAAGAACTGCTGCTTGGAATCATCATTAGCAGCCGAAGGGAACCTCAAACCCATACTAGGACGCGGGTACGACAAGGTCTGCCGCGAGTTGGTACTTGCTTGCTGCAGATGATTCAACATTCAACTACAAAGAAGAGGAGCCTGATTATTACTGGCTCCTCTTCTTTGTAGTTGGCTAATATTATGTTTGCTGACAAGCCCGGCTCGCTTGGCTGCCCATTCAGGATAAGTGAGCAAGGCGCGACCTACTGCCACCAAATCGAACTCCCCAAATCGGCCAGTTTAGCGGTAAGCGGACAAGGGAGTTGTTGGAATCGTTAACGAGCGTTCGTCAATGTCACTTACACGCACACGACGCGTACTTCATCCGGGCGGTACACGGACGCTATACAGCCTTCCGCATCGGTCGCAAACAGAACGGATCGTTCACTCGCCAGCTTGAAGGAATACATCTTATTTGTTCGCGAATCCTTGATGGCAATCTCGGCATCCCTGGCAAACTCGGAGACGAACACATAAAGCGAGCCGCCAGCGAATGTCAGCTTATTGCCATAGATACCGAGCAGCTCGCCGCCGCTAATCCATTCCATCTCTGAGGAGCATTTTGCCGCTGATGCAGCATATCGGTATAAGGCCGCAATCGTCTCGGACCGCTCATTCAGCTCGACAGGCAGCGGGCACCATAACAACAGTCCTGCACCTAGCGGTACGTCAACGATAGAATGGCTCCCGTTTGAGCCTACTTCCTTGAACACCTCCGCAATCCGGCGAGCGCCGAATGAGACAGGCAGTGTTCGACCGTCTACAATGAGTTGTTCCTCGCGCAGCACATTGGCAAGCTCTCTTGGTCCAAGCAGCTCAGCTAGCCGACCATTCGGACGCCAATAGGCATCAAGGCTGGCAGGTCCGGTGACGAGCAGAACCGCTCCCGTCTTCCGTACGATATCGAGCAGCCGCTCAAAAGCGGCATCATCGATATTATGTGCGCTCGGCAATATAATCAGCTTGGCTGGAGAGGACTCCAGAGCATCCAGATGATATTCCCCGACAGCCCGGAACGGCTGATTCAGTTCATAAGCGAGCACACGCACCGCCTTCGTTGTAGCATCGAAGGCCAGCTTTCGGTTGGAGAAATCATTGGAGTACGGGAATATAACAGCGGTCTCCTCCAGCACACGATCATGGAACAGGTCCCGAATCTCATCCATAAACCGTCCAAAATCCCGGGATACTTCTGCCTCCGGTTTCTCCGTTCCATCCGCACGCAGCGCTCCGATATGCGACTCGTTGGCATTGTCCATATAGAAGTTGGTATTCCATATCCATTGCACCGCGCCAGCTCCGCCTGTGGCAAAGGCATAGGCATATTTTCTCTCCAGTATATTGCGCAGCTCTGCTTCCGACCTTTTAGCGCGGCCATCTGGCGTTTCCACGTACATAATCCCGGTTTCCTGAACAAGATTGGGCTTATCCGGCGTCTTGGCGAATACTCCATCCCATACGAGCTGGTCGTTAAGCCACCATGAATGGACAGTCGTATAGTCCACCGCTTCCGCATAAAAGAACGGCGAAGGCCGCTGCGCTCCCAGCGCTTCATCCTGTCCTACGGTTACAAGATGATCCGGACATAATTGCTTAATCGTGCCGTATAACTCTGCCGCCCAACGGTTATGCATGTCCATAGAGAACAGCACATAATCAAGCCAGCGGGTCCCTCTTTTGGCCTGATGCATATCCTGCACATCGAAGTTGATCTCTTCAGGCTCTGGCAGCGCTGCCGTTTCAAAATCCTTCAACTGCTCAGGCGACATATTCCAGCGCTCCTGCAGCACGTCGATAGATCCATGCCTCTTCCTCAGCCATTTCACATAAGCGGCACGCTCGAACGGATCACCGCAGCTGCGAGGACCATCGGAGAAAATACGTTTAGGATCGAACATGGACGGCTCATTGATCAAGTCCCAATCTATGTTGGCTGCATTGCGGTAGCGCGAGACGATCAGCCGGATGAACCGTTTCTGGGCTTCGACGCTGCGCGGGTCGAGATACGGATTGACCCCTTCCCACGTCTCCGGCGTGAAGGAAAAGAACGTAAAGGTGACCTGAAAGCCATATTTGCTTGCCGTCAGCAGGAAAGCGTCGATAGAACGCAGAACCTCCTCTGATGCGTGTCCATCCACCTGCATAATGTTGCGGTAAGCGGTCCATATGCCTGTCCGAATCCAGTTGATTCCACTTCTATGCATCTGCGCCATATCTCTGTCCCACACGCTCACATTGGGGAGAAACAGAAACTTGCGCGACGTATCCGACGTCATATATGTCATGCCTACGACGGGAAGCGGCCTGCCGTCCTTGACGAAATAATCCCGCCCGCAAGCTACCGGACTTCCTTCTGCAAGCAGACGTTCATCAAAGCACCAGAAGCCTTGATGCAGTAGACGCACCTCGCCATCGGCGGCTTCAGCCCGGCATTCCACCCGATACTGCCCTTTATCAAGTTCCAGTGGAATAACCATTCGTTCCACCTGCAGCTCGCCGCCGACCACGGCCTCGAATGATGTTGTCCAAATCTGCCCGCCTTTGGTGCTATTTCTGGAGCTGAAGCTGGAACTGGAGCTCTCGTTGCTGGCTCGTTTGTCATTGCCGTTCTCGCTAACTAACGATACCGCGAACCGCCAGCTTTGCGCAGCGCGCCGCTTCCTGCCGCTGATCCGCTGCAGTTGCAGCGTTAGTATGGCTTTCTCGCCAGGAAGATAGGAAGCATAGCTTGTCTTCAGCCACAATTCGGTGATGCCCTTCGCGCAGAAGGCCGCCCATTGAGCAAGCGCCTCGGCACCGCCTCCGGCAAGGAACGATGCCGTCAATGGCTGGTTGATAAACAACCAGCGGCTGCCGGCAAACGGACCTCCGTTGTTCTCCCACAGAACGGCAGGGGCTGCCACCTCGCGGCTATCAGTGGAGATCCCCTTTAACAGCGGGTAGATCCGGGTGTCCATAGGTCCGGACGAGCCCATCTGATGGGGCAAATCGCTGCTTTTCGTCACATGAGGCACCAAATTCCACGTATCTGCCACCTCGAACAAAGCTTCCGCTCCCGCAAACAACGGTATGTCGGACGATGCGAGCAAAGAGGCCACCGGTCCCGAATCTACCCGCAGCGCCTCGTGTATATGAAGCTGCTGGTGATAAGCCGTCTGCTCCGCTTCAATATGCCATGCGCCATCGTCCGAATGACGGACAGGATGTTTGAATGGTGCGCCGCCAAGACTGATCAAGCCGCCTCCGCCTCTAAGAAAAGCGAGAATAGCAGGCCACGCAGCCTTGGGAAAATACGGCGCATGAAGATTGATCAGGCAATCCGCTGCGATAGTTTCCAGCACTTCGGCAAGCTGTGAGGCATCAGCCGCAATCAGCCTGTTCCCCACACCCGGCTCGCCGGGCAAGCCGCCCTGCTCCCGCAGCGCCGCCGCGAGCGAATCTATCGTTTCCTTGTTGCCTGCGACGGGAAAGGAGCTGTCATAGAATACGATATATCCGCTCATAGCAGCCCATCCTTCATTGCTCCGTGTACAAGCTGGGCGAACAAGCTGTTCGACCATACGAACCAGTCTCTCGTATACACGGAAGGATCATCCGCATGGAATCCTTCGTGCATAAATCCAGTATCTCCATCCGTCGACTCCAGCACCGCGATCATCGCCAGCTTCTCCTCATCCGTGGAGGCGGTCAAGCCCTGCATCGACAACGCCATATGCCAAATATATTGGGGCGGCGTATGAGGACTGCCGATTCCGCTTGCGACCTTGCCTTCGTAATAGTATGGATTGGCGGCGCTTAATGCAAAGCGGCGCGTATTCTGATAAATCGGATCATCCTTGGACGTGAAGCCCAGATAAGGAATAGAGAGCAGCCCCGGCGTTCCGGCATCGTCCATCAAGCAGTAGTTGCCGAAGCCGTCTGTCTCATAGGCATATATCGGACCGAATTCCGGATGGCGGTAGATGCCATACAGCTCTATGCCGTGACGGACATCCGCTTCAAGCTTGCGCAGCTCCTGAACGAATGCCAGGTCGCGGAACACCCACTCGGCAATTTCGCACATTTGCCCAAGAACCGCCGCTGCGAACATATTAGCCGGAATATTGTAGTGAAAATCGCAGGCATCATCGCTTGGGCGGAATCCGGACCAGATCATGCCCGTGTAGTTGACCGGCATCCCCAGTCCGTCATTGTAGAGCGTTTCTGTTGGAATCTCGATATCCCTGGTGAATCTGTACGGCGACAGCTCAAGGTGTCGCTGCTCCGTTCTCCACAGATCCAGAATGATGCGCATCGTTTCTTTGAAACCCGCATCGAATATGTCAGTAAGTCCCGTTTCCTTCCAATACATATAAGCCAGCCGAATCGAAAAGCAGATGGAATCCAGCTCGAATTTGCGTTCCCAGACCCATGGTCCCATGTCCGTCTTATCCTCTGCATTCCAGTGCCAGTCATTGGCCGACTCATTGAAAGCATTGGCATACGGATCTATGCGAATACAGGCCATATGCCGTTTGATCAGCCCGCCGATTATCCGCTGAAGAGCAGGGTCATTCTTCGCCAACGGCACATAATGAATGACCTGCTCGACAGAATCGCGCAGCCACATAGCCGGAATATCGCCGGTAAGGATGAATGTCGTTCCGTCATCCATAAGCTTGACCGCTGTTTGCAGCGTATTCGGAAAACAATTATTGAACAGACGGAGCAGCTTGGGGCGGTGCGCAAGATTCACATCCGCCTCCTCCAGCACTGCTTGGACAGCGGCCGGCAGCGCAAGCTTCGGCAGTGAAATGACCGGTAATCGAAATTGCTTCATTTTGTATGTCCTCCCGCATCCCCACGGGGATATAGTAATGGTTGGAATCAACCAATGAGTTTAATAGATTTAATTTCATATGGACGGAATTCAAGTGACAGTCCGCCATTCTCCAAAGCCAGTTCCTCGATCTCATCTTCCAGCGCATTGACCAGCATCACTTTGCCGATCGGAGACGGCCAACTGATGAAGACCCGTTCCCGTCCACCCGATGATTCATAGAGACGGAGAATGGTGTCCGCTCCATCCTCGGAAGGCTTGACCGTATCCAGAATGACATGCTTGCTATCTAATCCAATAAAAGAATACCGGAGAGGCAACGTGCCATCCGCCTTCCCTTCGTGGATCGACTTCACAAGAAGGGGAGCGTTCAGCTCAGCCGCCTTGCGAACGGTGTGGGCATTCCGCCAATCCTCCTGATGGGGATAGACCGAATAAGTAAACTCATGACTACCTTGGTCTGCCCCCCGATCAGGCCACTTAGGCGCGCGCAGCAGCGACAGACGGAGCAGCCCTTCCTTGGCGTCATAGCCGTACTTGCAATCGTTTAACAAAGCAACGCCGTAGCCGTTCTCCGACATATCCGCCCAGCGGTGTCCACAGACCTCATACTGCGCCTGCTCCCAGCTTGTATTGCGGTGCGTTACGCGCTCCAGCGCCCCGAATGGAATTTCGTAGGTCGCTTTATCCGTCACCAGATCAAGCGGGAATGCGGCCTTCAGCAGCTTGTGGGACTCCTCCCAACGCACCCGTGTACGGAAATCAACGCGACGGTCGTGATGATACAGAATCAGGTCCTGCTGAATGAGCGAATGATTCAGACGCCATTCGAAGCGCAGAACATCCTTCGTCCTGCCTCTAAGAACAACCTTCTCGCTCAGCAGTTCGGATGCCCCGGCGGGCTGCTCCTCATAACGCGGGTCGATATCCCAGGCATCCCATAGTGTCGGCTTGTCATGGAAAAATTGAAGCTCGTTCGCCTTCGCTCCTGGCTTCAGCAGCTCTCTGCCTGCCTCCTTGTCATACCAGCGTACAATTTCGCCCCGTTCGTTGAATGCCAGCACATACTGCCCCGTCTCCCAATTTCCGTCGAAAGCAAATTGCTGTGCAGGCGAAGCCTGAACATTTGCATTTGCATTTGCATTTGCATTTGCATTTGCAATCGCAGCAGCACTCATACCCGCACTAACACCTGCACCCACACCCGCGTCTGCTTCTCTCAGCCATATCGTCGTATATCCAAAGGCCGGCACCGACGGCACAAGGACGGATAGCTCATGGAACGCCGCCCCTGTTTCCGTATCAAAGTCCGTGTACAAGTCGCTCAGCAGCAATTGTCCCGCTTCATTATAAGCGGCCATGCCAGACAATTCCGCTCCTCCCTTAATGCTTACAATTTCTTCCCGCTCCCAGCCCTGGCTATTGAAGACAGCGTAAGGACGGCCTTCGCCAGCCGCTGCGATTCCCTGCGTGATGGACTCCAGGCCCTTGTCCAGACTATCTCCACCGATGGCGAATATCGTCTCGTACTCCTTCTCCGAGGTTTCGTACACCTCCGTTATCGAGCTGCCGGGGATAATGTCGTGAAATTGATTCAGCATAATCAATTTCCAGCCTTCCTCCATCGCCGTTTTGAAGGAATCCCTCATCTCCGGCGACCCGAACGGGAACGCCAGATTATTCCACACCTCTGCCTCGCGGTACATAATCTCAGCCTTCCGGTTCCATCGCTTGTTGCGGGCATGTGTTGTATATGTTCCTCTGTGCAGCTCCAGATACAGGTCGCCGCGCCAGATTGGCAGATCGGTGCGGTCCGCGCCGACGCCCTCGAAGAAATCGAGCGCCGTGCTGAAACGTGCCGCAGGCAGACCCGGCATCAGCTCCGCGCGGTTCACATACTCCACCATTTCCCGGGTTACTCCGCCGCCCCCGTCTCCATGACCATACAGCAGCATCTGCTCCTCATGCCTGTCCTTCTGGCGGAAGGACTCCCAATGCTCGTGAACATCCTTAGGATGGGTATGCTCGTTAACACCATGGTTAAGATAGGTAAGCATGGAAGTACCGTCGATGCCCGTCCATTGGAACAGATCATGCGGGAAGACGTTCGTATCATTCCAATTCAGCTTAGTCGTCATAAAATATTGCACGCCCGCGTGCTTCATTATTTGCGGCAATGATGCGCAGTAGCCGAACGTATCGGGCAGCCACTCAATCGTTGACGTCTGCCCGAATTCTTCGCGGTAGAAGCGCTGGCCGTGCAGCAGCTGGCGAATTAGCGATTCCCCGCTTGGCAGGTTCAAATCCGGCTCTACCCACATACCGCCAACCAATTCCCAGCGTCCTTCGGCGATTCGCGCCTTCACTCTCTCGTACAGCTCCGGATAATGCTCCTTGACGAAGGCATAGAGCAAAGGCTGGCTCTGCGTATAACGAAACTCCGGATACTCATCCATCAGCGTGCATACAGTGGAGAAAGTCCGGCTGCTCTTGCGGACTGTCTCCCGCACGGGCCACAGCCAGGCTACGTCGATATGCGATTGGCCGACCATATGCATCGTCCCGTTGGAATCCCGGTCAGGAGACAGCGTCCGAACCTTGCCTGTCAATGTCTCCTCAACAGAGATCGGCCACTCCAAGCCCGCGTTCGCATTATGCAAATTCCGTTCGACCGCATCCATAGCCTCATACAGCGCTTCAAGCAAGCCGATCCTCGTCAAATTCTGGCTTGGCTGCAGCAGCACCATATCCCTGACGACCGTCAGACTAAGGATCAGGCTTTGCAGCGGACGGCTGCCGTGTACAAGGCGGCTGCGGATCGCCCGGATCGGATCGCGCAGCGTAGCTTGACGGTTCAGCGGGTCCTTCGGCTCGGAGATGGGGTCGAACATTTCGATCTCTACGACCGGATTGGCACCTGTTTTATCTATAAACAGGGGAACATACGTATGATTGGAATCCAGGCCATGATAGGGAATGCCGTTAAGCCGTACCAGCCCTTCACCGCCTGCTTCCACAATGAGACCGACCGGATCGCCGCTCCAGCCTTCAGGAATGTCCAGCGTCAGCCGGAGGAAATAGGTTGTGCCTGCCGTTCCGGTCAAATAATCGGTAACATCACCCTTTACAGGCTCGCCTTTATAGACATATTCGCCAGGCTTCACATATTCCGCAATTCGGATATCCCATTCCTTCAGCTCGATGCTGTCGAGCCACTGCCGCCCCGAAAGCTCACGAATCAAGCGATTAATCCGTTCCATGGCCAGTCTCCTTTACATATAGCTTGGCGCTCAGCAGCTCCTCGGAATTGCCGCCGACTCCTATGATGAAAGCTCCGGCTTCCACTGTCTGCACATAGTTCTGATTCATAAACATCAGCTGTTCCTTGCTTATCTTGAACGACACCACCGTTGAGTCACCCGGATTCAATTTCACTTTGCGGAAGCCCTTCAGCTCCTTCGCCGGCCTTGCGACCGAGCATGCAACGTCAGTGACATACAGCTGCGCCACCTCTGCGCCCCGGACTGCTCCTGTGTTCGTTACACGCACTTGAACGACAGCTTCCCCATCCGCTGTTATTTCCTCTGGCGATACACGCAGGTCCGAGTAAGTAAATTCTGTGTAGCTCAGGCCGAAGCCGAACGGATAACGCGGCTTCGTATCCATCTCCAGATATCTCCGGCCTCTGGTCCGCTTGCCGTTGTAATAGATCGGCAGCTGTCCGACATGCTTAGGCACGGATACCGGCAGCCTGCCGGAAGGATTCACATCGCCGAATATAATTTCGGCAATGGCGCCGCCGCCCTCTTGTCCGGGATACCACGCTTCAAGAATGGCGTCCGCATGTTCGTCCACCCACGGCTCGGCAATTGGACGGCCGTTAATGTAGACGATCACGAGCGGCTTGCCCAGCTTGTGCACCTCCTGGATCAGCTCCAACTGCACGCCTGCCAGCCCGAGACCTGTACGGTCAATGCCTTCGCCGCATTCCATATCGCTACGCGCATCCCCGCTTACAACAGATGCACCGGTTCGCAAATCAATCGTGCCTTCCCCGAAATCGCGGGCGCTGGAGCCGCCCATCGCCATAATGACGACATCCGCCTCCGCCGCGCACAGCAGCGCCTGCTCGAAGCCTTCCCTCGACGGATCAATCACACGGCAGCCCGGCGCATACAAGATACGACTCTCGTCACCGCCGAGCAGACCTCTGATTCCGTCCAGCACTGTAACAACATTGCCCCGCGGCTGAGGGGAGGTATAATCTCCCAGCTGATTATAGCTGTTGTCTGCATTGGGTCCAATAACGGCAATCTTGCCCGTCCCTTTGCCAAGCGGCAGTACCCCGCCCTCATTCTTCAAGAGAACAATGCCTTCGCGGGCCGCTTGCCGCGCCAGCTCGATATGCTCCTGACGGCCGATAACAGCCTCCGCACGGTCTGGATCAACATACGGATTATCAAACAAGCCCAGTTGGAATTTCACCCGCAGAATCCGCTTCACAGCCTCATCGATTGCCGCCATGCTGACATCGCCCCGCTCCAGAGCAGCAGCCAGATGCTTGCCGAACATGAGGCCCGACATCTCCATGTCTACACCCGCATGCAGCGCCAGCGCCACCGCTTCCTCTCCGTCCTCCGCCACATCGTGGCCGGAGGCCAGCATATCCACGGCTCCGCAATCAGTAATAACGAATCCGTCGAAGCCCCATTGCTCACGCAGCAGCTCCCTCAGCAAATAATCGCTGGAGGTGCAGGGAACGCCGTCGATCTCGTTATAAGCGGTCATAACGGAAGCGGCTCCTGCGTCAACCGCCTTTTTAAACGGATACAGTTCGATATCATGCAGCTCTCTCAGTCCCATGTGCACAGGTCCCGCGTTGCGTCCACCCTCGGAGCTGCCGTACCCTGCAAAATGCTTCAAGGTCGCAATAACGCTATCCGCTCCATCCAGCCGTTCTCCCTGTAATCCTTCGACAGCGGCAACCCCCATCTCCCCGATCAAGAAAGGGTCCTCGCTGAAGCATTCCTCAGTCCGGCCCCAGCGCGGATCGCGGACTACGTCCAGTACCGGCGAATAGGTAGCAGCCCCGCCCTGTGCTCTTGTCTCCAAGGCAATCGCCTGGCAGATGGTCCGGAACAGCTCCGGATTCCATGTGCTCCCAATGGAGAGCGGAACCGGAAACACCGTAGCGCCAATGGCCATATGGCCGTGCGAGCATTCCTCGCCGAACAGGATCGGAATACCAAGCCGCGAATTCTCAATGGCGTAGCGCTGAAGCTCATTGACTGCTATCGCCCCTTCCTTGGGCGACAGCCCTGTTTCCAGCGTCACCTCTGTCCACGGGTCCGCTCTGAGCGTCCCGTACAGGGAACCGATTCCGCCGCTTGCCATTTCCTGCTTGAACGATTCGGTTACGATCACGCCGCCGCTGTTATCCTTCGTATACATTTTCCAGCCGAAGGGCTGCCGGAGCTGCCCGATCTTCTCTTCTATCGTCATCTGTTCCAGCAATTGAGCTGCCCGCTCCTCAATCGCAAACAGTGTCTGGTTTTCTCTCATCTCTCACTCGTCTCCTTTTGCCGCCATAATCTATTCCTTCACTGCGCCAACGGTCAATCCTTGGACAAAATAGCGCTGGAAGAACGGATAAGCCAGTATGATTGGACCTGTCGCCAGCACGACCATCGCCATCCGCGACGTATCCTGCGGCATCGTCTGCAGAATGCCGGTGTTCAGTGAAGCGTTGGTGGAATTCTGCATAATAAACTGCATGCTGCTCTCAATTCGCATCAGCATCGCCTGCAGCGGCACCAGACCCGGCTTGTCGATATACAACAGCGCATTGAACCAGTCGTTCCAGTAACCGAGCGTATTGAACAGCGCTATTGTGGCAATACCGGGCAGCGAGAGCGGCAGGACAAGCCTAACGAAGGTCTGCAATTCGCTCGCGCCGTCGATTCTCCCCGATTCTATAATCGCATCGGGAATCATCGTGCTGAAGAAGGTCCGCATAATCATGATGTAGAAGGCATTGACCGTCATCGGCAGAATGAGCGCCCATATGTTGTCCTTCAGATGGAGAACCTGCGTAACGACAATATAGGTCGGTACAAGACCGCCGTTGAACAGCATCGTGAACAATGCGACAAAGCTGAAGAAATGACGGTATTTGAAGCTCTTCCGGGATATCGCGTACGCATACAGCGTGATGAAAATCAGACTGACAATCGTCCCCACCACGGTGATGAAGATCGTCACGCTGTAAGCGCGCATCAGAGATTCTCCCGTTTCGATAATATATCTGTAGGCTTCAACGCTCCACTTCTCGGGAATGAGCTGATAGCCGTTCTTGGCCAGCGTGTTTTCGTCCGTAAAGGATATGATCAATACGAATAGAAAAGGGAACACGCACACGAAAGCGACAACTGCTGCAATGATATTGAAGACAATATTCCACGCAGGAGATAATCGCTGGAAATCGCGAGTTTTTGTTTTATTCTTGGACATGGCGGTTGCTCCTTTCCTGTTAGAATAAAGCATTGTCTTTGTTGAATTTGCGGACGATATAGTTGGAGAGGATAACGAGCGTAAAGCCTACGACCGATTGGTATAATCCGGCTGCGGTGCTCATGCCAATCTCTCCGCTTGTTTTCAAGCCCCGGTATACATAGGTATCGATAACATTGGTGACGGAGTAGAGCATTCCGGAATCGCGCGGCACCTGATAGAATAGACCAAAGTCCGCATAGAAAATACGACCGACGGCAAGCAGGGTCAGAATGGTCATCAGCGGGATCAGCATCGGAATGGTAATATGGCGGATTTGGCGCCATTTGTTCGCACCGTCGATCATCGCAGCCTCGTACAGCGACTTGTCAATGCCGATGACGGCCGCCAGATAGATAACGCTGTTGTAGCCGATCAGCTTCCACATATTGATCATGACCAGAATATAAGGCCAGTACTTCGACTCCGAGTACCAGTTGATCGGGTCAATACCGACATAGCTGAGAATTTGGTTCAGCAGCCCCTTGTCCAGACTAAGGAAGCTAAATACGAAATAGCCTACAATGACCCATGATAAGAAATATGGCATGAAGATTGCTGTCTGGTAGCTTTTTGACAACCGTTTATTAATAATCTCAGAGAGAATAATAGCCAACCCTACGGAAAAAATCAGACCAAGAATAATAAAAGCGCCGTTGTATAAAACGGTGTTGCGCGTAATGATGTAAGCATCGTTCGTGCTGAACAGAAACTTGAAGTTGTCCAAACCGACCCATTTGCTTTCCAGTATGCTTGCTAAGAATCCATCTCGGCTGTACCGATACTCTTTGAAAGAGATGATCGTACCCGCCATCGGCAAATATGAGAAGAAGAAAAACCATATCGTTCCGGGAAGCACCATCAGGAGCATGGCTTTGTTTTTGATTATGTCTCTGAAAAATCGTCCCAGCATGTTCATCTCATCCTCCTTCTCCAAAATTGCGGTATATAAAAGGACGGACGCACGCATCCGCCCTACATTCCAATCGCAATGACTTATTTCGCTGCAGCTCTCCACTCGTCGATTTGACGCTGTGCTTCTGCAATAAGCTTGTCCAGACCGGCAGCATTGAATTTCTCAATCGCTTTCGGCAGGTACTCGTCAGGATTAACCGTTCCTGTCATCAATGCGGACCAGAACTCGCCTTTAACGTTCTGTACAGCAGCAAGCTCGCTCGTTACTTTGGAGCTGTCGAAGTTGAAGCCGAGCGTTGGAGCAGGCTTGCCTGCAGCGTTGAACGTTTTGAATTGCTCCCACTTATCGTCCGGGTCGCCTTCATTCAGGTAAGTCAGCATGATGTTGCCAAGCGAGAAGGTAGGCATGTTGTAGTTGTCAGCTTCAGGAAGGTTCTCCATGCGGTTCTCGCCGACTTTCTTGTAGTGCACGCCTTCGATGCCGGAGTCGATCATGTTGCGCAGAACCGGATCGGTATTCAACAGGTTCAGGAATTCCATTGCTTTCTCAGGGTATTTCGAATTCGCCGAGATCGCTTGCAGGGAGCCCATTACAGACCAGTTGTAAACGATGGAATCGCTAGCTGCTGTAGATACAACTGGATAGCCGTAGTTGATGGACCACAGGTTGTCGGCAAGCGGTTGAGTCGCTGCGCGGTCAAGGAACCAGTTGCCCGATTTTTGCAGGTCATCCAGTGACGTCGTCGTGGATGCTTCCGGCGAAATGTAGCCAGCCATGTAGTACTTGTGCATCATTGTCAGCGCTTTCTTCATTTCCGGCGTTTCAAGCACGTTGATGACTTTGTAGTCTCCTGAATCGATGCTGATGGCCATCGGCAGGTTTTGAATGATGTAGTCATAAGGCACGACTGGCAGGTAGTCTTTGTTCATTGCGAACGGAACTACTTTTGCTTCTTTTTCCTTGATTGCTTTGAGCAGCGGCTCCAGGCTCTCAAGGGAAGTGACGCCGTCAAGGCTCAGCTTGTACTTGTCCAGCAGATTTTTATTGAAGCGCCATACCTCTTGTGCAGGAAGCTCTTTGTTTGCCGGGATGCCGTAGTTGTGTCCGTCAACCTTTGAGCCTTCCAGGAAAGCGGGATCGAGCGTTTTTACAATGTCCTGACCGTGAGTAGTGAGCAGCTCGTCGATCGGCAGGAATGCGCCTTTTCTCGCATTTTGCACATAATCCAGTGCCCATGAGCTTGAGAAGAGAATGTCCATCGGCGTACCGGAAGCCGTCAATACTTTCATCTTCTGGTCGTAGTCGCCCCAGTCAAGCATAGTCATCTTAATGGTTGCGCCGATTTTCTCGGCCGTATATTTGCTTACTTCAGCCATTACTTTATCCACATCTTTTTGCGGTGTGCCAATTGTGTACCAGATCAGTTCAACAGGCTCTTCCGTCTTGCCGCTGTTGTCCGATCCCTTGTTCTCATTGGTCTTGTCGCTGCCAGCAGTGTTATTCTTGTTGTTGTTTCCGCCGCCGCAAGCGCTAAGCACCATCGTCAAAGCAATGAGCAGTGTGAGCGCAAGGGTGAAGCGTTTCTTCGTTTGTGTCATTCCATAACCCTCCCTGTTTGTTGTTGTTAACCTTCGCTTTATTTCTTAAAGGCTTGTATTAACCTTAACTTATGAAAACACTTTCATGTAGTGAACAAACTAGCGAAATACTGTTCAAAATAAAGAAAGTGAGGCTGTTTGTGAAACAGCCCTCCACCTTGATCACGACGGCTGTCCCAACGGTTCCACAAAAAAGCTTGCTGCAGATTTATCTACAGCAAGCCTCTATAATCAGTAGGCGATATACCTATATATTTTTTAAACTGCTTGTGGAAGTAGCCTGTTTCCCAATAGCCGACCTGCTTGGCGATTTCGTGAATTTTCAGCACGGTATCCTTCAGCAGCGCCTTCGCCTTTTCAATGCGATATTTGTTAATATATTCGGTGAAGGTGTCGTTCGTTTCCTTGTGGAACAGCTTGCCCAGATAGCCTGGATGAATCTTGTATTGAAGCCCCAATGATTTCAGCGACATATCCTCCATGTAGCATTCGTGTATATGGTGCAAAACTTGCTTGATGACCGGACTCTTATCATCGCGGATGAGCGAATCGGTTATCATGACGGCAGTTTCCTTAACGGCTGCAACCAGCGCATCCCGATCAGAGGCGTTGGCAACCTTGCCGAACACGGCCTTGAACAACCCTTCGGCAGGCGCTTCCGATTGTTGTTTGATAGCATCAAGCTCCATTTTCAGCCTGATCGTCATTTCCATGGCCAGACCACGAAGAAGCTCAGGCGTAATGCCCTCCTGTGTCTGCGCCTGATCGAAATCCTGGTCAATTCGGGCAAACAGCCCTTCCGTATCCTTCGCAATAATAAGCCTGCCGAATTCGGACCAGTCCACCTGAATTTGCGGCAGCTCATCCTTCTGTTCAGGAAGAAGCGCTTCATATTCAGCAATGTCCAAACGGCCAATCAGCAGAAAATATTCCTGTGCTCTCCGCGCCCGCTCATAGCTCAGCCGTTCTCCCTCTCCCATTGACTCGGCTGTGCCAAGAGAGATACGATACTGGGCGGATTCCGGCAGCTCCTGCCGCAGATGCGTCAACAGTTCAGCAGCCCTGTCCTTGCACTGGGAAGGACTACCGGCCATAACTACAGCAACGATATCTCCTTCAATATCGGTGAAGCTGATAACGTTCGGCATGGCATCTATTCTTCGCTTGATTTCCTTATGCCGAGATTCATCGGTGTTGTCATCCGCCCGCAAAATCACCGCAAGCATATAGGCTCCCGACAACTGCAGATCAAGAAAGCTGATCCTCTCCGCCAGTTCCGCTGGAGAGATTCGCCCCGTTATCCAGCGATAGAGAATATTATCCTTCAAGATGCTGATCTCATCTTCCGTATATCCCCGGCGTGTCTCCTGAATGGCGTTCAGCCGCTCTACCGTATTTTGCAGCGTCTCCGTCAGCTCTGTGAAATTAATAGGCTTGAGCAAATAATTCTCAATGCCCAGCGCCATGCCTTCCTTCAAATAATTGAATTCATTATAGCCGCTCAGAATGATAATCTTGAGGTCCGGACGGAATTCACGGACGCTGCGGATCAATTCCAAGCCGTTCATAAGAGGCATCGTAATATCCGTAATCAGAATATCTGCCGGCACTTCCTTCAGTCTCTCCAGCGCCTCCCTTCCGTTCCCCGCATGTCCGGTCAGTTCTAGTCCGTAGGAGGACCAGTCAACCGCGTCACATAGACCTTCCAGAATGAACGGTTCATCATCAACAAGAAATACTTTATACATTGTCGCCGCCACTCCCTTCCGAGTATGGGAACCAGAGGGTAACAGTCGTTCCGATCGCCGGCTGGCTCGTGATCTCTACGCCGTATTCTTTGCCGTACATCAGCTTCAACCTTTCGTTCACACTGCGCAGCCCAAGCGAGCTCTCTTCTTCCTCGGTCTCGGGAAGGTCAAGCGACCGCTTGATCTCCTCCAGCCTCCCCTGAGGAATGCCGATGCCGTTGTCCTGTATCGTAACTCGTATGACATCGGCTTCCCCTACAGCACATACCGTAATTTCATTGTCCGTACCATCCGTCCGCATGCCATGCACAATATAATTCTCGACGAGCGGCTGAAGCGACATTTTGATCATCTTCCGTTCGGCCAATTCGCGGTCATAGTGCAAGCTGTAGCTGAACTTGTCCTTGTAGCGGATACGGAACAGCTCCAGATAGCGGCTGCAATTCTCCATTTCCTCCCGCAGGGTGACAACGGTCTGCTGCTGTACAAAGCTCTTGAACAGCATGGCCAGACTGTAGATCATTTCACTCACGTCGGTTATCCCCTGCGAGATCGCTCTCATGCGGATAACCTCCAGCGTATTGTATAGAAAATGCGGGTTGATACGGGCCTGCATCGCGGTCATCTCTGTATGCTTCTGCTTGATCTCCGCTTTGTAGACCCGTTCAATATAGCGCGTTAATTCGCCCAGCATCTCGTTAAAGCCCCGAGAGATTTGCCCCAGCTCATCACCCTTCGTGTCCTGAATGCGTACCGTCATATCGCCCGTCTCTACCTTGCGCATAGACCGGATGATTTTGTTCGTGCGCTTGGCGAAATTAATAACGAACAAGGACGGAATAATAACCGCCACCAGAATACAAGCCGTGCTGATCAGAATGATCAGCCTTTGCAAGCTTTTGTAGGTCTTAGCCACCTCCGACTTAGGTGCAATCCCCACCACGAGATAGCCCGAATTGCCAGGGGATGCCAGTGTCGTAATATAAGAATCCTCCTGCAGCACACCTGATCCTGTTAACGTATTCAGCTTGTCGGCATACGGGTAGATACTGCCATAATATTGATCAGAGGAATCGAAGACGACCTTCCCGTCCGATGCCAGCACAAGAATATAGCCGTGATAATTGCCAACATTGCCGGAGATTACGCTCTTGATCCTTTCGGAGTTGAAATAAACGATCAGCTGCCCGACAGACTTCAAGGTTCCCATATCGTTAATCGTGCTCTGAACGGAATAAAGCTTGGGCTCCCATTGATTTATCGACTGCCGCACCCAGTAATTCGGAAGCGACACTCCCGGGTTTTGCAGCGCCATTGCGTCCGGGACGAATGATCGGGAGGCATTCGTATAGATCAGCTTCGTCAAGCCTTGCTGGCTGTTGACATACAGAAACTGCTTCTCCGAGCTGTAGAAGATAATGTTCGCAATATCCGGATCATCCGCAATCAAATTTTTGAAATAATCCAGTCCCGTGAGGGTACTGCTGCTGCTTGAGAATTGATCCAATCGATGCATCACATACTCCTGAAAGGAATATTTCAACAGATAGGTCACATTCTCGGAAAGTTTGGGGTTCCGATATACATCTTGGAGCATGAGCTGCACCGATTCATATTTGTTGTTCACATAACGATTGACACTTTCCATCGCGTCCCTTTGCTTATTCAGCTCATTCTGGATCATTGATTCCGACATTGTTTGGAAGGTGAAATAAGAAAGGGTCACAATCGTCAGTACTGTAATTATGGAGAAGATAAGAATCAATTTGACGAAAAAGTTATTGCTTATATAGTTTTGGTACGCTCTTCTGAGCCCCATCGCCATCCCCCTCTGTATGGTTTCAGTCAGACGGACGAGCCTCACAGCTCAAATGGAAGCGCGTTCATTTTTGTCGATCATACAGGATGGCATCATAGCTGAAGTTAAATTTGCCACTGCACACGTTTCTCCATAGCGAGATATTATCTTATCTTACTCTCGATAACCTGAATAGAAAAGAGTTCAAATCAAAGAAATGATGTAGAAAATAAAGGTAATTGTTGAGCGGACCATTTTTGTATAAAAAAAAGACCGTCTGCAAAAACTGCAAAAACGGCCTCTCTCACTAACCTATCTGCATGCGGAATCCGAATCGAACCATAGCGCCGCAGCCCCTATGATGCCTGCATCTCCGCCAAGTTTCGCACGATCGATACGCACCGGTTCCGTCATCGACCTGATTCCGTATCGGACGAATGTCTCTCGCATCGGACCGAGCAGCGGGTCGCCGATATGCGAGGCTCCCCCGCCTATGACTACTACCTGCGGGTTCAACAGATGAACGCCGCTAATTAACGCGAAGCCGAGCGCCCTCCCCGCTTCGGCTGCAACTGCCAAAGCGTACGGGTCGCCTTCGGCTGCCGCTTGGGCGACATGCCTGCTCGTCACATTCGCCGCCTCGCCCCCGGACAGTTCGCCGACACGGCCTGCCGGCCTTGCGCCGGAGATCATATCCCTTGCCGCAGTACGGGCAATTGCCGTACCTGAAGCGTACAGTTCGACACAGCCCCGATTGCCGCACGGGCACAGCGGGCCGCTGCGGTCAATCGAGATGTGGCCGATCTCTCCCGCGCTTCCGGTCGCGCCGCGAACCAGTCGCCCCCCGCTGACGAAGCCGCCGCCGATCCCTGTCGATACGGTGATGAATAGACAGTCGTCAGAACCGACTCCGGCTCCGTGCTTCCATTCACCGTATGCTGCGCCGTTCGCGTCGTTCTCAAGCAGCACGGGCAATCCTGTCAGACGCCTCAATTCATCGCCGATCGCCACGTCGCGGAACTTCAAGTTCGCCGCATAGCGGATGATGCTTCTAGCTATGTCGATCGTACCCGCCGCCACGATGGCGATGCCCTCAGGCGGCAGCTCGCCTTCCTTGGACTCCCGCGTCAAGCTGAGAACACTTGCCGCGATTGTTTCCAATACGACCGCTGCTCCTTCGCCAACGGGAGTCGGCTTCACCTCACGGCGCAGCACCGAGCCGCGCTCGTCTATGACCGCTGCAAGCAGCTTGGTGCCGCCTAAGTCGACACTGATGCATGTACGAACACTCATCTCAGATCAGCTCCCTTCGACGCCGATCCAGCTCCCGCCGAGCATCACTTCCTGCACGGTGTAAGCGGCTGGGTCGAGCAGCAGCAGATCCGCTGCTGCTCCGGCTTCAATTCGACCCTTGTCGGCGGCTCCGATAATCCCCGCCGGAATAGACGTTGCATGCGGCAGCGCCTCATGCAGCGCTAGTCCATGCTGGCGGATAAGCTCCGCCAGCGCCGATTGCATCGTCAGCGTGCTTCCAGCCAGGCTTCCGTCCTCTTTCAACCTGGCAATGCCTTCCCGCACGTTGACATCAAGATCGCCAAGCGTATACTCGCCATCCGGCATGCCGCTGGCGCGCATCGCGTCTGTTACGACACAGACGCGATTGCCTTTGACCCGGCGCACAAGATCAGATGAAGCCGGATGCAGATGGTGTCCATCCATTATGAGTTCTGTCGACAGCTCCGCATGCAGCAGAATAGCTCCGACAACGCCCGGCTCGCGATGATGGAAGGGCCGCATACCGTTGCAGCAATGCACCGAATGCGTGACACCCCACCCAATAGCGCTTTGCATCATATCATATGTCGCGTTGCTGTGTCCGCAAGCGGCAACGATTCCGTGTGAAACAGCAGTCCGTATCGTCTTCTCCGCGCCTTCCGTCTCGGGAGCAAGTGTAAGAATGCGGAGCAGCCCCGGATGGCGGGCATTCCAGTCTTCAATCCAATCCGCGTGGGCAGCCGCTATATGCGACGGATTCTGCGCACCAGGATATACGGGGCTTATGAACGGCCCTTCCAGATGAACGCCGATAATGGCCCCGCCAAGCGGCGACGTGCATCGAAAAGTCTCAACTGTCGCCAGTGCCTTCTCAATATCAGCCTTGGGCGCTGTCATCGTTGTCGCTACGATCGAGGTCGAGCCGTGGCGCAGATGATGTCCAATCATAACTGCCAGCTGCTCCTTGTCGGCGTCCATTACATCCGCTCCGCCGCCGCCATGCACATGCAGGTCGACGAAGCCCGGTGCGATTATGGCCTTCTCGGCCCGGGTAATATGCAGCGCTCCACCCTTATCAGACACTGCCGACTGAAGATCGGCCAGTGCTGATTCGAGTTCAGCATGCGCTGATTCGAGTTCTGCCTGCGCTGATTCGAGTTCTGCCTGCGCTAATTCGATATCTATCGCCATAGTCTCCAGATCGTGCTGAGAAGTACCCGTCTTAATCATTCGTTCGATCACACCATCCTCGATGACTACGATGCCGTAATACGGCTCGCCCCCCAGTCCGTCTGCGATCAATCCCGCGACAGCTTGCTTGTCTTCTTTGCTCATAGAAGCTCCGCCTCTCTCGTCGAACCTAGCAGCGATGCGGGAAGCTTGGAGGCAGCAGCTTCGTCCAATACGACCGTGACCTTGGCATGCAGCTGCAGAAACGATGCCGGCAGCTCCGTCATTACAGGTCCGGTCAGCGCTTGAGCGACGATCTCAGCTTTGCCCTCTCCCTGAGCGACAAGTACGATTTCGCGCGCCTTCAATATCGTGCCCATGCCGACCGTGATCGCCTGCCGCGGCACGTCATCCAGCGAGTCGAAAAACCGGCTGTTCGCTTGGCGCGTCTCCTCAGCCAGCTCAACGACATGCGTGCCCGCAGTCAGCGAAGGTCCCGGCTCATTAAAGCCAATATGACCATTATGCCCGATGCCCAGCAATTGCCAGTCGATACCCCCGGCGCTCTCCAGCGTGCGGTCGTAGCGGACGCATTCGGCTTGCAGGTCAGCTGCTTCTCCATTTGGAATCTCTGTTGCGGATACCCGTAGATCAATATGTCGAAGCAGGTTCTCTTGCATGAACGTCCAATAGCTTTGAGAATGGGCGCGCGGCAAGCCCGCATACTCGTCCAGATTGAACGAGCGTGCGCGCGCAAAGCTCAGCTCGCCCCTCCCAACCAGTGAGATCCACTCCTTATAGAACGGAATCGGCGTTGAACCTGTAGCCAATCCCAGAATACTGTCCGGCTTCGACCGTAATTGCCGTGCGATCAATTCTCCACCCAACTGCCCGATTGCAGCTGTTTGTGCGACAAGAATTTCCATTCAGAATCAGGCCTCCTCTTTTTTCTGCTGAACCTTTGTGTGTGTCTCTTCCAGCCGGCTGACCGTCGATTCGAATGAATGGCTGACCATCGACATGTATAAAATATCAATGACATGCGACAACGCGACGCGGGAACCGATGTTGCCCCGCTTCATCCCCGCTTCCGTTGCCGTAACCCACAGCCCGATATCAGCGAGCTTATGAAGCGGGTTATGCCCAACCTGAGTAATCGCAATGACAGTCGCCCCGTTTTCCTGCGCGACCTTGGCCGCCTGCAGCACCTCTTTAGTTTTGCCTGAATACGAGAGCACGACACAGACATCTCCCTCACGCAGCAGCGCCGCTGAGGTCAGCATGAGCTGCAGATCGCTGTAGCCGTGGCTCCACCTGTCCAGCCTCATCCACTTGTGAGCGGCTTCGAAGGCTACAAACGACGAGCTGGCAACGCCGAAGAACAGCGTTTTGCGCGCGGCGATCAGCGCATTCACCGCTTGCTGCAGCAGCTCGGGCGACAGCACCGCCGCCGTATCCTCGATACACTTCAGCGCCCAATTGGACAATTGGGCGACTACCTCGGACGCATCCATAAACGGGCGAATATCATCGTACATGCTCCGCTGTGCGTGCTCTGCGGCTTCTTCTTGTCCCAGCCGTGCGGCGATGTCAAGCTTGAGCTGCTGAAAGCCGCCAATTCCCAGCTTTTGCGACAAGCGGGCAATTGTCGCGACACTTGTCGCCGCGCTCTCTGCCAGTTTCTGCACCGACATGCGGCATACCGCCTCTGGCTGCGCAAGGATGAACTGGGCAACCCGCTGTTCCGCAGGCTGCAACGCCGAAAGCATGCCCGCGAGACGTGTGAGCGAAGATCCTGTTGTATGCATAGGTTCAACTCCTGTGCGATTGAATGCAAATCACAATGTAACTATATTACTCATTGTATACATCATATTAGAAATATTGTTACATCGCAAGCAGCAATGTACCAACTCCTTGCACTGGTATACTGTCACCCAAACCCGTTACAGGGCCATTGTTTCTTCCACACCGCGTACCCGCATGCGGTGCCATCGCGGCACGCGGTGCTCAGTCACACGTCGGCGTTAAAACCTCGTTCACTCTCTCTTACTGACCGTATAGCAGTATTGACTATGACACCTTTTAGCGCTACATTGATTCGAATAGACCTTCTGCAATTTCTATCCATTTAACTTGGTCCTACTAAAATTGTGCTGGAAGGATTGTTTAGGTGAAAACAAAAATCGGTATAATAGTTACCATCGTTTTGATTATCCTCAACCTTACTTTCATTCTCCTAGTAGATATATTTACGATCAAAATGCTTCCTGGCAAAGCGATTTCAGGAAATGGAAATCCAGCACTACTATTGTGGTTCATTGAAATCCCAGCTTACATATTGCTGCTTGCCGGCATTTTCTACTTCGTTCATAGAGAAAAGTATTTTGCTAATAGGACAATCATCTTTCCCATATGCTTCTTTGTTATATTCGTTGCAGCTATCATTTTACAGTTCGATTATGCTACAAATATCAACGGATTGATTGCTAATTCAAGTACGGTGTAATCAACCAGTATACAAATACAATTTACATTAATTATTACACGTTTCTAATTGGTATTAGCTTCATGCTGACTGTTCAATCGTTCCGGCAAATAAGTTCGAAAAAAAGTACTGGCAGCGTGGAATGAGGCCACTGAAAAAGTCCATACGTTATTTCCCACCGTATTGCTGATCCAGCCGTTGCATTCACCTCCATTGCAGCAAAAATACAGGTAACATGCCCCGTATGGACCATTTCAAGCCATTCACCTGCAAAAATACATCAAAAAACCAGAAAAGTATTGAATACGCTGGGTTTTGGCGATATTTGATGTATTTTTGCAGTTACTCCGTCTGTGAGCAGCTCTATTTGATGTAGGAGATGTATTTTTGCAGCTATGAGCGACTTCTTGCAAATGAAAACGCATTACGACCATAGCCACGATGGACATTTTGTGACGACTCTTCATCTTTTCTAGATTAACTTTTTCAGCAGCCTCCGTGGAATGATATTAGGATGGCTGCGCTGGAAAACTAACAAACCTCAGCAACGCATAGAAGCTGAGGTTTGTCTTACCATCCTATCCCGCATAAATCCGCGCTAGTCATTCATCAGCCCCACATGAACTTTAATGACCGCCTTCTTGATTCTTCCGCTCTCTCCCATGCCCGGTCTATGAATATCGTGTGGGAAAAAGACTGCGAACATGCCCGGCTTGAGCCGAATCAGCAGCTCCTCAGGCGAAGGCTCGTACAGCGCATAATCCTGCTCGCTGTCATAAGACTTAGCAGCCGCGCTGTCTTCCTGCAAGGAAAACCAGCCTATCGTCTCTTCACCTTCAATCAGATAATGGACATCGATATACTGCTCATGCTTCTCGGCTAGCAGCTCCGTCATCGGCTTGGCATCGAACTCCATAATCGAAGCGTACAGCTTGTCGCCATCCATCTCGATCCGTCCTTCGGCGGGATTATTCAGAAGAAGTTCATTCAGCTTCTCCAATGCTTCTACGATGACTCTATGTTCAAATGTAGAGTGGTCTTGCCATGATGTCATAGAACCTAGAATCATAATTCATTCCCCCAGCAATGGATTTCTGAATACGGCGCAGCCCTCGTAGGGCGCAAGCCCGCGCGGTTAATCCTTGCGATCAGCCCGTCCGCACAGCCATATATCTTAAAGCAATTTCACGGCCACCGAAGCCGCTGTATGCTCTTTATTCCGTATCGATTCCTCATAATCTCTTTTAAAATATTCAACATACAGGACATCCAGCAGGTAGAGCTGCGAAATCTTAGCGGACAACGAACCGCCCTGCAGAGGCCCCTCATTCGCACCGCAAAGCAACGTAAGATCAGAATACGAGGTCAGCGGAGACTTCACGAATCTGGTAATGGAAATGACGGTAGCGCCGCATTCCTTAGCCTTCTTCGCCACCTCAATCGTATCCTTGGTTGAGCCGGAATAAGAAATGATAACCGCGACATCCCGCGGGGTCATTAAAGCTGCCGACATCATCTGCAGATGCGAATCGATGGAGCATTCTGTCTTGTTCGTGATGCGCATAAATTTAATTTTCGCTTCCATCGCAGTCATTAATGAAGAACCGACGCCAAAGAAAATGATCCGCTCTGCCCCCAGCAAATGCCCGATCGCTTGATCGATCTTCGAGTTGTCAATCAGATTAAACGTTTCGTTCAACGCGCTTATATTGGTTGACAGCACCTTGGATGCGACCTGCTCGATCGAATCGTTCATCAGCACCTTGTCTGTGAGCTGCGGAATTTCATTCTCTACCGTAATGCTGTGCGCAAGCGCAATTTTGAAATCCTGGTATCCCTTATAGCTGAGCGACCTGCAAAACCTGAATATACTGGATTCGCCTACACCGCAAGCATCCGCGAGGTCCGTAATCGACATATATACAACACTTTTGGCATTCTCCAGTACATGATCCGCTACCTTCTTCTCCGTGTTCGTCAGATTGTTGTACTTGGAATGAATCGTTGTAAAAATATTAATTGTGCGCAATCTATCACCTCTTGAATGCTCAGGATTGGGTCCGTTCGATCACAGCAGCTCCAGCTAGCGGCGCGTTCAGCGTAGAAAGAGGGAGGCAGCGCCTAATAAACCGGCTTTATTGCCCAGGGAAGCCTTAACGATCGACACATCAGCGAAGCTTGGCATCACCATAGCCTTGGTCCCTTCCGCCACGAGACGAACGAGGCTCTCCTGCTCCATCACTCCGCCTCCTACAATAATTGCCGAAGGGTTGAACACATGGATCAGGGAGGCCAAGCCAAGAGATACTTCAGCAGTCCAGTCATGTAAAATGTGCTGCAATCCAACGTTCCCTTTACTTATTTTATCAAAAAATACCTTTCCGTCCACACATTCCGGGTCCGCCTCCCGCGCCTTTCGTATTAAAGCTGTCGTTGAAGCATGCGACTCATAATGGGGCCGCCCCGCGCCACCGCTCATTCCCGCCAAAGGACGGGTAAAGATATGGCCGAATTCCGCCGCTACTCCATTCGCTCCTCGATAGATCTGGCGATTGATGATAATCGCTCCGCCAATGCCCGTGCCAAAAGTCAGACACAGGAAATCACCGAACGATCGGGCCGCGCCAAAGGCTGCTTCACCAAGCGCAGCAGCATTAACGTCATTCTCCACCTTGACCGGCTTATGGAACCTGCCCTCGATCATCTCCCTAAGCTTCGTTCCTGTGTAATTCGGTATGTTCTCGTTGGCGTATACAATGCTGCCTTCCTCGGCATTCACTTGTCCCGCCGTACTGATCGCGATCGCATCATAATCGTAATCGTACTCTGCGAGCTGATCCAGCAATCTGCTCACTACATGCCGACCACCCTTATGGCTTTCGGTGGCGTATTCTTTAAACTGCCCCATATTGCCTTGTTCATCGCAAATGCCGATCTTCGTATTCGTGCCCCCGATATCCGCCGCCAAAATTCTCATGTTCATGGGCTATTCGACAGCCTTCATGAATTTCTTCGTAATTTCCATCGGTCTCGTAATTGCAGACCCTACCACTGCCGAATAAATACCGAGATCGAACAATCTTCTCAATTCCTCGGGCGTCGAGATGCCCCCTTCTGCTATGACCGGAACAGATACCGTATTCACAAGCCGCTCCACCAAATCAAAATCAGGCAAGGGCCTGTCCCTCGTCCCTTCCGTATAACCGCTCAAAGTCGTTCCCACAATGTCGAACCCGAGCCCGGCAGCCAAGACCCCCTCCTCGTACGTGGAGCAATCAGCCATGAAGAGCTGGTCCTTGTACTTCTCTCTTATTGCCGGGAACAGCTCCGCTAGCGTCGAGCCGTCTGGTCTTACCCGATCCGTCGCGTCCAGCGCAATCATATCTACCCCTTCGCGGCAAAGCTCATCCACTTCCTTCATCGTAGGCGTGATGAATACGTCCGAGCCCTCATACACGTTCTTGATGATCCCGATGATCGGCAAATTCACCTGCTTCTTAATTTCCCGTATATCCTCCACGCTGTTGGCCCGAATGCCCGATGCCCCGCCCAAGAAAGCCGCGTATGCCATTCTGCCCATAATAAATGGACTGTGCAGCGGTTCCTCAGGCAATGCCTGGCAAGAAACGATCAGCTTATGTTTTATCAATTCGAGTATAGTTTTTTGCGTTTGCATTAGTTTCCAACTCCACACCTGTTAGTTTTACTCCTTCACTGCTCCAGCCGTCATGCCTTGTGTAAAGTACCGTTGGAATAATAAGAAGATCAACAGCATCGGAATTGCAGCAACGGTTGCTCCTGCCATCTTATAGGCGAAATTTGGATTAAGATCCTGCATCAAGGTCGCAGTTCCTACCATCAATGTTTTCATTGTCTTCTCTTGACCGATGACTAGCTGCCACAGGTAATCGTTCCACACTTGCACGAAGTTCAATATGAACAAAGCACCAATACCGGGCTTAATGATTGGCAGCATGATTTGGAAGAAGGTTCTCCACTCGCCTGCCCCATCAATTCGGGATGCTTCTCTTAATGCATCGGGCGTCGAATCGAAAAAGCCCTTCAACAGGAATACGCCAAATGCGGTAGCAACGTTAGGCCATATCATGCCGCCGTAGCTGTTGACCATCCCGAAATCCTGCGTAATGCGAAATAACGGCACAATCATAATTTCTTTAGGAATCATCAAGCTCGAAATAAAAATGATGAAAATAATGTTTCTGCCTTTGAACCTGAGCTTCGAGAAGCCGTAAGCTGCCATTGCCCCTACCATGATGACAAGAATCGTGGCAACGCCCGATACGAACAGGCTGTTGAAGGCCCATCTTAGCGCCGGCTGGCTTTGGAACACATCCGCATAATTGGAGAACGTGATCGTGGTCGGCCACCAGTCAGGCGGCATCTTCACAACATCCGAGCTGTTCTTAAGCGAGCTTGTAAACAGCCAATATAAAGGAAACAGGTTAACAATCGCGAAGAGGATGACGATCGCGTTTGTTATAACATCAAACCGCTCCATCTTCTTCTTATTTTTCGTCTGCGACATGCTGATTACCCCTCACTTCTCCTTAATCAAGCTTCTTAGCTGAGGCACCGACAGCAGCAGCGTAATGAGGAACATAATAACCCCAACCGCAGAAGCCATGCCGAGCTGATTGTATTTAAAGGCGTTATTGTATAGATAGTACATCAGTGTCACAGAGGCATTGTTCGGTCCGCCCCCGGTCAAGAGCTGGATCACGACGAATATTTTCAAGACGGCAATGATGTTGATGATCGTAATATAAATTGTGGACGACTTGACAGAAGGAATCAGAATCTTAAGAATGACCTGCCATCTGCTCGCCCCGTCCACCTCCGCTGCTTCAAACAGATCCTTGGGAACCCCGATCATCGCCGCGATATACAGGATAATGGCTTGCCCAACATTGGTCGCGAAAGTTACGAATATAATAACCGGCAGCACCGTCTGTGATTTTCCCAGTAAATTAACCGTACCGAGACCCATTTCCTGAGAAAAATAAGAAATCAGTCCGTTGGCAGGGTTGAGCAGAAAGCTCCATACCATACTCATGACGACCATCGAGACCATCACAGGGATGTAGTAGCTTCCTCTAATAAAGGAGACATACTTGGCGTTCTTGTCGAATACAGCAGATGCTACGAACAGCGCGAAGCCTACTGTTAGAATGACGATAAAAACAACGAATACAACGGTGTTGATAAGCGCTTTAAAGAATACAGGATCGCCAAACAGAGACGCGTAATTATCCAGTCCAACAAACTTCTCGTTCTGATAATTAATCTGATAGAAGCTGAGCCTTATCCCTTCAATAATCGGATATACCAGAAAAATCAAGAAAATCAGGATCTGAGGGAAGATAAACAAATATCCGGTAAAATTCTCTTTGATGGATTGATTACGTAGTCTCATATCGTTTTACCTTTCTAATTAGCAGCCTTGAGACCGCTTGACCCCAAGGCTGTTAATCGTTTATTTATCCATTTACTTCTGGTAGATGACGGAGCTTGCTTTGTTCGTTTCAATGATCTTGTTGCCGTTCGTCTGATAATCCGCAATGGCCTGCTGAGGCGTCTTGGCTCCGATATAGAGCGCTTGAAGCTCTGGATAGAGAACCTCTCTTAGCTGGCTGTAGCCCGGAATGTTGCCCGTGAAGTTGAACAGATATTTGGAATTCGCATCATAAGCGGCAAATAGAGGCTTCTCGCTCTTGAACTCCTCGGAAACGGAAGATCTTACTGGAATGCCGTTCTTGGATGACTTCACCAATTCAGGATCCGTGGAGAAAAATTTCACGAAATCTTTGGCCACTTCGATTCTTTTCTCGTCATTGGTCTGGAAGACGCTTGCTCCCACCACATAGGTGAAGGACAGCGGATCTCCGCTTTCGGATGGGATATTGGCAAGACGCATATCAAACTTCTTCGCTTTGCCGCTTTCCATATCCG
This sequence comes from Paenibacillus plantiphilus, assembly GCF_927798095.1. Taxonomy (GTDB): domain Bacteria; phylum Bacillota; class Bacilli; order Paenibacillales; family Paenibacillaceae; genus Paenibacillus_Z; species Paenibacillus_Z plantiphilus. Next base: position 140,756 of record NZ_CAKMMF010000006.1, read on the forward strand.
CTTTCGTGTTGCTGAACAGGATCGGGTTCGTGAAGCTGATCGCGAGCTGCTGGTTCTGGAACATGCCGTTGGCATCATTGGACGATACCGATTCCGCACCTGGGTTCGTGTAGCCTGCGTCCTTGATTTTCTTCAGCCACTCCATTGCCTTAACGCCCTTCTCATCATTCGCAACGATATTGCCTTGCTCGTCAAAAAATGGGTTGCCGAACATTCTCAGGTAAGCCAGATTCCATGTGTCCCCTTGGTTGTTCACAGCATACTGTGCCATCGGGTAAGCATTGGAATATTTGTCCTTCGGCAGCTTGTCTTTAAGACCTTTCAGAACCTCTTCGTATTCCGCAAGTGTCCATGTTTTAATTTCATTTTCTTCGCCTACGAATTTATCCAGACCCGCTGCTCTGAACATGTCCGCGTTGTATACCAGTGTGCCCGGATTATGCTGGAACGGATAGAAATAAACATCGTCTCCGAAGGTCACCGCATCCCAATAGTTCTGTGCAATATCGCCCTTCGCGCTGTCATCCACGATATCGGTCAACGGTACTAGCGCCCCGCGGTGAACATAGTCCCCCATTGCAAAAACGCTTTCAAAAAACACATCCGGTGGCGTTCCACCGCTCAGGTTAACATTGAGAAGCTGGTCGCGCTGATCCCCTGCGATAACTTCCACATTGACCTTCGCATCATACTTCTCATATTGCTTCGTGAATTTGTCGGCTGCGTATTTCATGAAGCTGTCATAGTCGGCCCCTTGCTCCGAAGCGTCCAGAACACCTTTCCACTGCGGCGTCAGCCATACCTTGATCTCCACTTTTTCCTTGCCGGAGGATGTATCCGTTCCTTTATTATTACCAGCTTCATTATTGCCGCTTGCGCAGCCAGCAATAATCGAAGTCAACATCATCAGAGCGACAGCAGCAACAAGTAACCGCTTCCTTTTCATATAAACATTACCTCCCGTTTAATATACTTGCGACCTGACCCCGCATAAATTCCGTCATTAGTCGATGCCCTTCGGCATCCAGATGCATGTAGTCAATTTCATTCATCGAGACATGCAATTTCGAATCCGCAAAGTGAATATCCTCTCCTGCAAGCAAGCTGCCCAGATGCTCCGCCAGCTCCAACGATTTGCCGCTGCATTGGCTGCCCATCGCCTTGCCGATTGAGGTTTGTGCATATTGTTCTCCTATAGCAGGCGGAGAAACGACGAGAACCTCCGGAGCCTGTCCGCTGATTCCTGCTGCAGACGCCCGCGCTTTCCTTGCGAGTCTGACGATACCTTGAGCGATGTTATAAGAAGTGAGACCGAACCGTTCCTTCGTGTCGTTCGTACCGAGCATAATGATAACGAGGTTCAAAGGCGAGTGCGACAGCAGACACGGTTGGAGATAGGATAACCCCGACAGCCCTTCGAACAAGGGATCTTCGCATACGCTCGTTCTGCCGCTGAGACCTTCTTCTATAACCCGGTATTCGCTGCCGAGGCTGGAAGCCAGCAGTCCTGTCCACCTTGTCTCCTCATCGAACCTCGAACCTGTTTCTGCGTTATAGCCCCAAGTGTTGGAGTCTCCAAAGCATACAATCGTTTTTCTCTTCACCCCAATCACCTGCAGTAACGTTGAATGGCCTGATCGATCATGACGATAATGTTGTCGATTCGGCCGCCATCCTCGCTGGAAATTCCTTCGAGAGGCCCCCTTACGCTGCCGATGTTGACGCCTCTTCTTCTCAGAACCTCTTTGATCCCTGCGTACATGGACCCGTTCAGCGAGCATAGCGCGATGATGATGTCGTTAATCTCGCTCTGCAGGAGCTTCGCCTCTTGAAACTTGCCTTCCTGAACAAAGCGGTTCGCCTGCAGGAACAGCTCCGGCATTGCGCCATAGGTTCCGCCTATTCCGGCGTCAGCGCCCATGATTCTGCCGGCGACGAACTGTTCGTCCGGACCGTTGAAGACGATGACATTGTCTCCGCCGGTTTTTTTGAAGCGCTCAATATCCATCGTTGGCATCGATGAGTTTTTGACGCCGATGACCTTATCGTTCTTCAGCAGCCTCTCGAACAGCGAAGTCGTGAGCGTATATCCTGTCGTCTGAGGAATGTTATAAATAATGAAATCAAGAGGAGTGGCATCGATAATTTCGCTCCAATATTTAAGAACCGCGCTGTCCGGCAGCTTGAAATAAATAGGCGGAATCGCAGATAGAGCATCGTAACCCAATTCTGCCGCATGCTTCGCTAATGCAATACTGTCTCTTGTGGAAGGCGCTCCCACATGGGCAATGAGCGTCATTTTACCCTTCAAATGGTTCGCTGCATAGCTCAGTGCCGCTTTGCGCTCGTCCAGACTGTGGTAGATGCACTCTCCGGAGCTGCCTCCGACATATACACCCTGGACTCCCTTCTCATACAAATACTGGCCTAAGTCCTTCGTTCGAGCCTCTGAGATATTTCCTTCATCATCATAGCAAGCATAGAAAGCGGGAATGATTCCGTGGAACTTGTCAAATTGCACTGCGCTGCCTCCTCTATCCGTAATGTCTGACAAGAACAAGATAACACTAAATTTCGATATTGTAAATTAATTTCACCAATTTTATTGCTATGAAAATTATTTCCTACATTTATTTGATCGTTGAATTGCCCTTCTGCATTTTAGTATGGTTCATTATCCTCTTCATTATGATTGCCATTAGCATCAATCTGATCGTTCACGATCTTCTGAAAAACAGCGCAATCATGTTAAAAAAGTAGACATCAAGCTTTAAAAACTTCATTCAGCAGCAGAAAAGAGAATGATATGGTTTTATGTGAGGCTCGCGATTGAAAGCGCTTTATATGTTTTGAACTTCATCACTTTGCGTATGAGAGGAGACGGTAGACGAATTCATTCAGCGAGCTCCACGCATTCGACCTCAATTCTTGCAAGGCAATCAAACCCGAAGAGGAGATCGTAGAACATGGGGAAGCATTTAAAAAAAGCAGGAGTCTATGTTTTAGCTTTGCTTGTTCTTATGCAGGCAATGGCATTAGATGGTTTCAATACAGCTTGGGCTAATCCGGTTGCGCCTGATGAACCGTATGTATCCACAATCCCTACGCCACAGAACAGCAATCTGATCAATCCCGGTTACAACAGGGATTATGACAACATGATCGTACAATCAAGCGCCGGTATTGTTCATCCGGGTTATTTTATCAGTCGTGAAGATTTGAACGTCATGCGCGATATGATCTGGCAAGGAAAGTCGCCGTGGAAAGAATCGTTTGAATCTTTTAGAAAAAGCGCCTACTCCAATTTGACTTATATCAACAGCGGACCATTTACTACGTTGACCAGCGACAGGGAAACCTACGCGCTGATTCGCGATGCGAACGCGGCCTACTACTTATCCTTAATGTGGTACATTACAGGCAATGACGATTATGTGGATAAGGCCAAGGATATTCTGAACGTCTGGTCCAATACGCTGGCGACGGATTCGAAGCGGGATATTATTCGCAGCGGAATAGCCGTTCCCATGCTGGTGATGGCAGCCGAAATTCTCAGATATACACCGAGCTCCGGCTGGGGGAGCGATGAGGAGCTCCAGAAATTCGAAAGTATGCTGAGGCTTCTCCTCCCCGGCGTCGACCGGAAGGACGGCTACTTCAATCAAGGAAATTTCGGCGCGCAAGCCTATATGGCCATAGCGATCTATCTGGACGATCTGGACATGTATAAGGATGCCGTCGAGCGTATTGTGCGCAATCAGGCTCGGGTTGGCTTATCCGGGATATCGCATAATTTCTCGATTGATTCGATGATTCTGGACTCCGGCCAGCAGGTTGAGATGGGACGCGATATTCCGCATGCCCAGGAGAGCATGTTTCCGATGTCTGCGATGGCGCGCACAACCTATATTCAAGGCACATTGGTAGATGAGACGGGAGCGTTCAAAACCGCCGAAGAAGGCGGAGTCAATCTGTTCGAGTTATACGGACAAAAGCTATTGAAATATGCCGCCTATTTCTCCAAATATAATCTTGGCGGCGATGTCTTCTGGCAGCCCAGCATCAACGGAACCGGAGATCAAGCCCCGTTCGGTAAAATTACGACGGATGGCAGAGGACGGATTTTCAATTCCTTTGGCACGCTGCTGAACTATTATAAGCATGAAAAGGGATATGCCGATGAGGATGTCAGAACCGATCCCTACATAAGCGACGAGGACGGTTTCTATCTGGATTTGTATGGAGACAGCACCTACGGAAGTCTGTATAAATATGTCGATGCCGCTTATGAAAGCGCTGATACTCTTGGCGTCGAAGAGATGGTAACTACACCTTGGACGGTGGGCATAGGGCAGACAGGAGCGGGGCTTCCCGCAGATCCTGATCCGGTAGATGACTCTTATAAGGTATATAACCGGCTACCAGGCTATCAGTACACAGCTACAGGCGGTACGGAAGGCGGCGTTATAACCGAACCGTTCCCGGATGAGGATGGCATCATGCGATTTGCTACCAGCAATGTGAAGAACGGCGCCTGGACAGCCTATAGCGTGGACTTTGACCAATTCGGCTCCACTCCCAGCAGCATTGCGGACATGCTGGCGATCAGTTTCGGCATGAATTCGAATATTGGCGGCAGTATAGATGTGCGAATTGGCGAGCATACAGCGAATCCTACAGTGAACCATTTCAACAATTCGACGCTTGCCGGCACTATACAAGTTGAGAATACGAGCTGGTACAACATTTTCAAGACCAATTCGCACAAGCTCAAGAACAGACCTGACCTTCTGACCGGTCAAAAAACGGTTTATTTCTACTTCTACGGCTCAGGCAACGGCTACAATTTTCACGGAAATACGCTTTGGTTCAAATTTACGAAGTCAACGCTGGCCACGAATACGAAAGCGGCGGATGCCGATCTATTCAGTTCTGCGGCCTCCGTCAAAAATCCGGATCAAACCGTTACATTGTCAGACGGCGGATATATAGGGTTTAAAAACATGGATTTCGATAAAGGAATCCACACGTTTAATCTCAATGGCAAAACAACCGGCGGAACATTAAAGCTCGTATTGGGATCGCCCGGCAGCGCCCCCTTCAAAGAATACGCGCTGACAAGCACAGGCGAATTGATGCGGACGCTCACCTTCGAGCATGGCGACAATGAGCAATTGTACGGCCGCAACGGCGGCAATAATGATGTCTATCTCGTGTATGAGGGCGCCGGCAGCATTACAATTGACAGCATGGTTGCCAAGCCGGCTGTTAATGCCTCAACCTTTCAACCCGTCAGCGGCGGAAGTTATGCTTTCCAGATTGAAGGAGAGGCAGCAAGAGCGGAAGGAAAACAAGGATCTGTCAAGCTTGCAGTAGCACCGGGAGCAAAAACTTCCGTGTCTTACACAGATGTTGATTTTCTAACAGGAAGTCCAACTTTGCGGGTTAAAGTAAAAAGCGATACAGACGCCGTCCTGCATGTCGACATGCTGGGCGATCCGGTCGGCAGAGTGGCGACATTCAATGTGCCCAAAACGGATGGACTTGGCGCCGATGGCTGGATCACGCTAAATTTCAATCTCGCGGCCACCGGGTACGAATCCCAGATCGGCAAATCAAACTTTTTGCGCGTCACAGCTTCCAGCGAGAGCTCCGGGACCGTGGAATTGAAAGATTTTCTGTTCAATGAGACGCGGGATTACACTGCGCTGTCGATGGCTTCCAATGTCAATGAGATTTTGTTGTACCCTGGAGCCAGTTATACCAATCATGTGCTGGCCCATGACGTAAACGGCAATCAGGCTGCCGTTGTCGCGACATCCAAGCCCGAATCCGCTGCTTATGATGCGCAAAGCGGCAATTTGATCTGGCAGGTGCCAGTGGATGAGCCCGAAGGAAAAGGATACATCACATTGACCTCAACTGGCGGCGATGGCGTCAGCACATCGGTATTTATGGTGCAATACAACGTTCTCCAAAGCGAGAACTATATCGCCAAGCTGATCGCCGATGCGATCAACTTGTATCCGATCGCCGAAGCGCTTGCAGAAGACGATTATACGCCGGAGAATTGGCAGATTATTGTTTCCGCACTGAGCAATGCCAAGGCCATTACGGCCCAGGTCTCTCCATCCAGAGAGGATGCGGAGACGGCCTATTATGGTCTGAAGCATGCGCTGGAGACGGCTCTCCCAATACAGGAGGCCGATATATTCGGCAAAAGCTTTAACATTACACTTAACAATGGCAACACGGGCGGAACAGCTCGAAACATCGTGTCGATCTGGTTTGACGGCAAGCCCAACACTTTTACGGAATGGGCAGGAAGCAACCAATGGGCGATGTTTGATTTCGGGCCGGCTACAACCTTCACGCTGGACCGGGCGAAAATATTGGCCAGAGCGCAATGGGGGTCCAGAATTTCCGGCGTTCGCATTGAAGGGTCCAACAATGGCACGAACTGGACGCAGTTAACGGACCCCGCCGCGAATACGGATGTCCTGCAGAAGTTTTTCAGCAAAGATGCCGCGACGGCCTTCCGTTATATCCGAGTGTTTAATAACGGAAGCTGGTATGCTAATTTGGCGGAACTTAAATTGTACGGTACATTTACAGATCTGAACTTGCTTGAAGAAATTAGCGAGGTATCGCTTGCATCGAGCAACGAAAACCCAACGGTTGCAAATGTCGGAGATACGGTGTCGCTCTCATTTAAGGCGGACAATGTTATTGAAGATGTAAATGTTGTCCTTTATGGCAAACCTGTAGTGCCGGTATCCCAGGATGGTTTGAACTGGAAGGCGGAATTCGTTGTCAGCGAGCTTGATACGCCGGGAGACATCAAATTTGTCATTAATTATAAGAATGGATGGCCCGTGGAACAGACAACGGACGGCTCATCCGTAACGGTGCTTGAGGAGCCGGGATACATTCATCATGTAATGGATATCGCCAGCTTCATTGACTCAACGCCTAACCGAGCGGCAGAGGCTACTCTGGCACAAGTAGGTTATCTGTTCGATGGAGATATAAGAACGAATTCGGATTTCCGCGGTCCCGGCAACAACGGGGCAGGCTGGTTCGTTATGGATTTCAAGGACCGGATGATCAAGCTGTCCAAAGTTAAATTGATTGCGAGACAGGATCAGCTTGCACGGGCGGCTGGAACAGTGATACAAGGCTCCAATGACAATGTGAGCTGGACGGATCTGATTACGGGCGCGCAAGGCATACAGCCTTGGCAAGCGTTCAGCGCAACAGATCAAACGGCTTACAGATATTTGAAGGTAACGAACCCGGGCAATTGGTTCGGCAACTTGGCCGAGCTTAAGCTTTACGGCGAATTGGCAGAACCGGAAGCGGAAGTCGAGAGTATTGCTGTCAACTCGACGACGCATAAGACGCAGTATGTGGCGGGAGATGAGCTCAGCGTTGCAGATTTGACGCTGGAAGTAAGCTGGAGCAACGGAACCAAAACAACGGTGCCGGTTACATCCGAAATGGTAGAAGGTTTCAACAGCAGCGCTGCTGTTGAGAGCCAGACGCTGACGATTGCTTACCAGGGAGCAACAACTACGTATAATGTGGCCATTATGGAAGCGCCGACAATCGAAGGAATCACGGTCAAATCGTCAGGACACAAAACGCAATATCAGGTCGGCGATACGCTCGATGTCACGGGTCTTGCTATTCATGTTAACTGGAGCAATAATACTTCTACTGAAGTGGCGGTAACAACGGATATGGTAAGCGGGTTCGATAGCAGTGCGCCAGCAGACAGCCAGCAGCTGACTGTTGCTTACGAAGGACGAACAGCAACCTATGCGATCACTGTTGTGGATGCGACTGTCCCGGTTGTAGACAGCATCGCGATCAAATCGACCGATCATAAGACGCATTACGAGGTCGGCGATACGCTCGACGTAACGGGCTTGATGCTTGAAGTTCGTTGGAGCGACGAAACAACGACCGAAGTGGCGGCAACGCCGGATATGGTGAGCGGGTTCGACAGCAGCAGTGCGGTGACGAACCAGCCATTGACCGTTACTTATGAAGGTCGTACGGCAGCCTATACGATCAACATTGTGGATGTGTCTATCCCGGTTATAGTAGACAGCATCGCGATCAAATCGACAGGACACAAAACGCAATATCAGGTCGGCGATACGCTCGATGTAACGGGCTTGACGCTAGAAGTGCGCTGGAGCGACAATACTACGACGGAAGTGGCGGCAACACCGGATATGGTAAGCGGGTTCGACAGCAGCAATGCGGTGTCGAGCCAGCCATTGACTGTTGCATATGAAGGCCGCACAGCAACCTATTCGATCAACGTTGCTGCCAGACCGGTCGTAGTTGTTCCGCCGACAACTTATGTCGTCAGCTTTGACACCAACGGCGGAACGCCGGTATCGAGCCTGACGGTAATCGCCGGTTCGGCAGTAGGCAGTTTGCCTGGGACTGAACGAAATGGCTATGTTTTCGAAGGATGGTACAATGCGGACGGAACAGCATTCTCCGCTTCAGCAGCCATCTATTCCAGCCGAACGCTGACCGCGAAATGGAGCGAGCAGCCTGTTGTGCCGGAGCCGGAAACACCCGAAGAGCCGGTAGAGCCGGTAGAGCCGGAGCAACCGGAACAGCCGGTGACTAAGTTTGCGGATGTGCCTGAGACGAACTGGGCGAGCAAGGAAATTAGACGCCTGGTAGAGCTGGGAGCCATCTCAGGATACGGGGATGGAACCTTCAAGCCTAACGCATCCGTAACAAGAGCGGAGTTTCTGAAGATGATCGTGCTTTCGCTGGGGCTGCAAACGGAAGGCAGCAAGGTGTTTGCCGATACGGAAGGTCATTGGGCGCAGCAATATGTGTCCATTGCAGGAGCGCTTGGAGTCGTAAGAGGCAAAAGCGATAATACGTTTGCGCCGGATGCCGTCATTACGAGAGAGGAAATGGCCGTCATACTGGCCCGAGTCGCCAATATGGCAGCCGTTTCAAGCAACAGTCCGTTTAAAGACGGCGGCAGCATCTCCGGATGGGCTAGTGACGCGATTGCCACGCTTGCAGAAGCGGGCATCATGGGCGGATATCCGGACGGAAGCTTCCAGCCTCAGAACAATGCATCCAGAGCTCAAGCGGCGGCTGTAATCGTAAGAATGCTGGATTACCTCATTAAGGTCCGAGAATAGTCGGACTAGTCAGTTGAGCTACAAGGGGGCAGCCCTCCTTGTTTCATCATAACTGTTAACAAAACTGCTTGCTTCACAATGCAACACGATAATGAAGATCAATGAAGATCACCGCATCCGCTCTATACGGCCGGATTTGCGGCGATCTTCATTACATTTTCGGTGACGGTCCGTTTCAACTGACCATCCCTCCTGATCTCCTGATTTCCTAATCCACTAATTCCCTGATCCCCTAATCCACTAATCCCTTGCTCCCTCCATCTCTGCAGTTGCCTGCTCCTCCGTCAATTTTTCAAATCGGATATATACAATATCACCCAAAATATAGTATATTTGCTGGAATGTTGTGTTCATCATATTTTGATAGAAATCGGATTGCTCACTTAAAATTCAAAGGGGATCGCCACAATGTATGTATACAGAGTTTTTATTCTTATGCTTCTATTGTGCCTGGTTATGGTATCGTGCTCGAATTTGGAGCAAACAGCTCAAAGCAATGAACCGGAAGAAGTATTGTCATCCATTTATCTTCATATGTACAGTGATGCTTCGATTAAACCGCAACCTGAACTAATCGATGTGGAATATGAAGACTCTCTCCTAAGCGCGACTGTTCGCGAGATTGAAGAGGCGGGAACGGCCCCTGCAGCTCTGCCTGCGATTGATGAAATAAGCAGGATATATGTTCTCGAATTGGTCTACGAGAAGGAAGGTATGACCACTTCGAAAGATCAATATATTATGGTGTGGGATAACGACGGTCGCTATTATATTAAAAAGTTTGAAATGACAAGCGAATACCATTATGACAAATATGACGATCAAGCCAAAGCAGAGATTCTGCAGCATATGGGTGCTGACAACTGGATCATAATCCAGCCATTAACGATGCTCACAAGCTAGTATTTTTATCACATCAAATTTATAGTTTAGAAGTACAGACGACACCCGTCAGACATCCAATCATGAGCGAGCGATTATGCACAAGCTTTGCACATGTTCATTCTGTATGATTTTTCATATAGAATGGGTTTGATGCTTGCTATATTGCGAATTATATATGATTTTTCGTATACAATCGCGAATTTAGCTTCTTGGGAGCAGAATGTGTTTGATTATTCATATACAATAGATCACGCATCACGCATGTCTACTTGTCGCTGCCAAACCTTTAGTAAGTAGTGTTCAAGGCACTAGGCTCATTCCTCTTGAGACGTTAGAGCAACTTTTCCACTTTTCAGCCGCTTCATATACGTCTATTTGGCTTTCTTGGAGCTTGGGGCGTTCAAAAGAACAGAGGCCGCCCAGCACTTAAGAGACGAAGGCGCCCATCTGGCAGCATACTGCCCGGACAGATCGCCCGTGACGCATAGTGCCAGTCAGAACGCCGTGACGCAAATCGTCAGACAGAACACCACTGACGCAAATTGTCGGCCAGGCGCGGAGAAGAGCCGTCTTCCCCGCGCTGAACAGCCGATTACTTTTTCTTACTCGCCCATATCTCCTCATTATCTTTGTTATAGACAACCAGCCGTCCGTCATCCTGCATAACAAGACTGCAGCCCTCGTATTTGGGACCGCTGCCGTACACATTGGAGGCCCATGAGGCTTTCTCCTCATTCTCATAAACGACAAAATTCCCGTCCTCCTGGATGCAGGTTCTCCATGCCGGTCTTTTATACGTATTGGAGCTCCAGATCGGCTTCTCCCCATCCGGCTTGTCGCGCTCGTACACAACCGCGTTCCCATCCTCCTGATAGACAAAATCGTAGCATCGGTCCGGTGAGCTGATCGATTCATTCGGCTTCAGAAACTGACCGGTCCCCAGCCTGTCGGATGCCGAGAATCGGTAAAACCCTTCACCCAAATCCTCCTGCCAAAGATGCCCGTACCGGGATCTGGAAACCATATCAGGCTGCACGATCCATGACCAGTCGCTGTTCGTGTTGAATAGAGCCGTGCGCGACAATGACTCAGTTGCGATGAACAAGGTACAGTTAGATGCCCCCAATAGCCCGCCCCAGCCACTGGGCGAAATCATCCGAAACGGATTATAGTTTTTCTCGTTATTGACCTGCTTGAAATCGCCCGGTTTAATGACGACGCCCTCTCTTTTCAGAAAATCCATAATCTCCTTGCGTGCTGCCTGCGCCTTGGCCTCCGTGGCATGATCAATTTCCCGCCCGATATTTTTTCCAACCTTATAGATGAGCGAGCCGTATTTAATCCCCTTCACGATAGGATTGTTAAGCACCAGCTTTACCATAGTAATAAGCTTCTGCAGCTTGGAAAGTGAATTTACAGCGGTAACAGCAGTTCCGCCGCCGCTGAACAGTGCAGTGGCCACCGCAAAACCAACATCACCCCATACCCAATTCTTGTTTGGCGTTACAATAACATATATGTTCTCCCCCGAATTATTCGCAACGTGAATCTGGTTATCCAGTGAACCGAATCCCATAGCCAATTCCCCCTGATTAGTAGTGTAGGCAAAAATCATTGCTTCTCCTCCAAAATTGAACTTAAAAACATATTCATTGTACTAGAACATAATAAACATGGAATAAACAAGAAAACAGAAAAAAGACAGCATCCTTCAAGGACACTGTCTATCCGTATTGAACCGTCGATTAACGATTATTTTTTGTCAAATATAAATAAAACGTAAGTGGAGCAAAAATAATAATGAACAACAGACAAATGCCGATACCCGCCGCAATATCGGCTGTGCCGGCCGTACCGAACATAAGCCCCCTCACAGTGGAGGCCGCGATACTGATCGGATTCAGATCTACAATAATTTGAATCCACCGCGGCATCGTCGCTGAATCCACCAGAATATTGCTTGCAAACAAGAGCGGATAGACGAAAACCATACTCGTCCCCGAAACCGTCTCCGGACGTTTGGCCAACACGCCGATCATCGAGAAAATCCAGCTTACGCTAAAAGCAAACAGAATGATATACAGCACACCCGCTATTGCGCCTGCCGCTCCACCCTCCGGGCGGAAGCCAATTAGCATTCCTGTACCGAGCGCAGCAAGCATCGCCGCCGTATACCGCAATCCATCCATTATATTCAGCCCCAGCACAGAGGCAGGCTGCCAGAACGGCATCGTTCGAAACCGGTTATATACCCCTTTGGCAATATCCAAACTTATCGTAGTCCCGCTATAGACTGTCATGGGAACAACCGTCATGATGAGAATCCCCGGCAGAAGAAATTGAATGTAGGCCCCGGTTGAACCGGCAATGGCTCCTCCAAACAGGTAATTGAAAATAAGCAGCATCATGGCAGGAGCCAAAATAGCCTCCATAGCATAGCCGAACAAATGATTTCTCGTCGTTTGCAGAGATCGCCACATGAACGTTCGGATTACTGCGAATGCGCCGGGATTTCGGGGAACGGATTTCCTCAGCAGTACGGATGGAATATCAGGGTTCGTCCTATGAATCATTGAACAATCTCCCTTCTCTCCACTGAGCCCGTCAGCGCCAAGAAAACCTCGTCCATCGTTGGTTCGCTAAGTGAAAAATGTTCAATAGAAACATCGTTAGCCGCCAGTGTATGAATCGCTCCACTAGCCTGCTTGGCTTCCTTCACCGCTATTCGGATCAGGAGCGGGTCCGCCTCGTCTTGAATGACCTTCAATTGACAACGCTCCATTATAAGCCTGCCAATCCCCTCCCGGTCCGCTCCCTCGCTCAATCGGAGCGTCAACGTTTTCCCGCCAATGGAAGCTTTCAGCTCATGCGGCGTCCCTTCCGCAATGATCCTCCCTTTATCAATCACGGCGATCCGATCCGCCAATTGATCGGCCTCCTCCAGATATTGCGTCGTCAACAGCACCGTAGTGCCGAGCTTCAGAAGCATGCGAACCACCTCCCACACCTGCTTGCGGCTCTGGGGGTCCAGACCAGTTGTAGGCTCATCCAGAAAAATAAGCTCCGGCCGGGTAATGATGCCTGCGGCAATATCGAGCCGCCTTCGCATTCCACCGGAATAGCTCTCAACTGTGCGATCCTTGCCCTCCGATAGCCCGAAGGACTGAATAAGCTCCTCCGCGATAGAACGCGCTTCCTTCTTGGAGTAGCCATACAATCTGGCGATCAGCAGCAAATTTTGCAGCCCCGACAATCCTTCATCCAGCGCGGCAAACTGCCCGGTCACACTGATTTTTTTGCGTACTTCCCCAGCATTGCCAGCCACATCGTAGCCAGCAACGACCGCTGTACCCCCGTCCGGCTTCAGCAGTGTGGTAAGCATATGAATCGTTGTTGTTTTTCCGGCGCCGTTGGGGCCTAGCAGGGCGAACAGCTCTCCTTTTCTGACGCGCAGCCGGATGCCTTTAACGACCTCGTTCCCATGGAACGATTTGCGGAGATCATTGGTTTCAATGGCATAGGACATTGTGACAGCCCCCTTCGTAATGAAATAACGGATGAGAATTCATGCTGGTTTACTGGAACTTTACTGGAACAGATGTTTATGCTCATCGACCCATTCGTCAAACGTTCTTGCCCGCTTCCCCGTAACTTGCTCTATTGTCGGCAGCACCGTATATCCGACTTTGGGCGTATTTTTGCCCATTTGGACGAAAAACTCGATATCGCCCTCCTCATATCCCTGCTCCATCCATCTCTGCCGCGCCTGCTCTTCCGTCAACTCTTCAAACCGGATCTCCTTCCCGACAGCTTCACTGATTTTCCGAACCGCCTCAATGCGGGACATAGCCTCGGGCCCTGTAATATAGTAGCTTTGACCGTGATGACCGTCATTCATCAGCGCTTCAACAGCAACGGCGGCAATATCCCCTTCATGCACTCTGGCGCTAAGAGCATGACCGAACGACTCGCGGACAACGCCCTCTGTACGAATCGATTCCGCCCAATCTGCGAGGGCATTAGCCATAAATTCAACAGGCTTCAGCAATGTCCATTCCATGCCGCTCTCTAGAACAGCCTGCTCGACAGGATTCCCTTCATAATCCATCAGCACCGTAACTCGTTGTATCCCGGCTTCCCGGGCAAATTCAATTATTCGGTGATCGGTCTGCAAAGCAGCGTCCGCATTGTCGCTGGACAGAATTAGATAGAGCGCAGTCATTCCCTGACAAGCAGCCCGCAGCGTCTCCGGCGCATTAAGATCACCCGGAACAACCTCTACACCATTCGGCAAACCCGCTTTTTCCGGGCTGCGCGACACTGCTCTGACCTGCACTCCTTTTTGAACAAGCTGATTGACAACATGCCGTCCTACCGTACCTGTAGCGCCCGTTACTAAAATCGTCATCATCATTTCCCCCTATAAAGTTGTTGAATATCTTCAATCGCCTTCAATAAATCCTGCTTCAAGTCATCCGGCTTCATAATCTCCACCTTCGAGCCATAGCTTAAAACAACGGAAAGCGCGTACTCTCTGACATAAAAAATCGTCTTCACATCAATATGCGTTTCTTGATGAATACACTCGCTCGGGAACTGCTCCAGCACACGCTGCCGGGCAGCAGGATCAAACCGTAGATGGACCTCCGTCCCTTGAAACGCCTCTTCCACCGGAGCTGCGGACACTTCTATTGGCTGGTCTCTTGGCCGGAAGGTTGCCTCCGAAATTTGGAGAGCTGCCATTCTTGTAATGCGGAAAAACCGCTTCGCCCGGCGCAATAAGCAATACCCTTCCAAATACCAAGCTCCCTTCTCCCAATAGAGCCGGTTCGGTTCGACGTTTCTTTCCGAGGACGTGCCGGATGCGCTTGTGTAGGAGAAAGCAACCACTTTAGTCTCATGGATTGCATTGAAGAGAGGATGAATAATTGGCTTCTCGTTCTCGGCCGTGCTTAAATCAATAATGAGTTTGTCATCGCGTTCCCCGTTCAGCAGAGCCGGATGCAGGCTGCCAAGCTTATGCAATAAGGTGGTGAATTTGCTCCCGATCGCTCCTTCCATGCTTTTCAACAGATTATAGATTAGCGAGAAGTCATCCACAGAGAAGTGCTGCTTCGTTAAGAAGAAACCGTCCATCAGCTCAAAGCCGCCTTCTGCGCCCGTAAACGAAGCAACAGGTATCCCCGCTTGATTGATCAGTTCGATATCGCGATAGACCGTCCGGACAGACACCTCGAACCTCGCCGCCAATTCAGTCGCGGTCACTCTTCTCTTCGTCATCAGCTCCAACGTAATGCCGAGCATGCGATCCAGCCTCATCATGTCACTCCCCTCTTCGTCATGCTTATCGCCCATCTATTAGAGCTAGCATAACGCAATAACCCTGACAGCATGTGTGTCAGGGTTATTAATTAATATTCAATGAAAAGACTACATATTTCGTTTCACATACTCAAAGGGTTCTTCACAGGAGTAAATGTCATGGTAAAACCCCATATACGGGATATCGTCTTCCAGACATTTGATGCGATACGACAACTCCTCATCACACTCCGGCTCTTCGCCGTTGCTTTGCATGACCTCGAATGCATCTACAATGCTTTCCATGAGTGTTGCTTGGATAAATAAGGGCAATTTATCCAACATCGAATGTTCGATATCGGTCTCGGATCTGTATCCTGCGAGAACTGCTTCAAAATAATCATCCATGAACTTTTTTCGTTTACCGGCATCTGGTTCAAATTGTATCCAGCCCACTCCGTTAGTCCAGAGACTCGCTAGGTCAAACATATACCAGCCGTAACATGAATTATCGAAATCATATACGGTTATTTGCCCAGTATCGAAATCTATCGAATAGTTCCCATCATTGTAATCAAAATGGACCATACCGAAAGACGCACGGTCCTTGTTCAATCCTTCTAAGGTTTTAAGAAGATCTAGCAGCTTCTCCTTCAGCAGAGGCAACGAACCGGGTATCCGTTTTTCGATATATGCAGCATTGTATTTATCAAAAAAACTGTACCGGCGATGGACAGGCGTATATCCTTTCGATATTTGGTGCAGCTTCCCCAGTACTTTACCGCAATTATAATAGTATTCGGTAATTGGAGCACCTTCACGGTACTGATAATGATTTTCCACAAGCATTTTTCCCGTGGCCTTATTGAACAGGCAGATAAAAAAGGTATGATGATTATAAGATATCTCTTCCAGCAGATTCCCCTTCAGGGAGTTGACTACATTCGAAACACTTCCGCCATGCTCGAATAAATACCTGACATACTCAAGCTCACCCAGAAAATCTTCCCGGCTTCTGTCATCTAAGAAGGCGATTCTGAGTATTTTGGCATCGGCGCCCTCTTTCTCACATGTATAAACGACATTACGTCCTCCATCATGTGCCTTAACCGGCTTGATTTCATAGCCTTCTAATTCGTACAACTCTGATACTAATGGTAGCAAATATGCATCACTGATAGTAACAACCTCGTTATAATTTATAATATCTCCTCCAGTTAAAATTGTTGCAACACTTCCCGCACTGAAATTACGACAGGAAAAACCAACAATGAAAAGTCCTTCTGTGGACTTAAATGATATTCACCTTGTTTAACATTGATCCATCACTCCTTTGGACACATTTTACCTTAAAAAGTTATTATAAGGAAACTTTATATGTAAAAAGCCAATTAGGAGCTCCACCTTAATCGAAGCGCTAAGAAAATACTTTATTTTCCGAAATTAGAGCAGCTATTAGAAATATAGAAAGACACGACGCTAGTCCTGCGCCCGAATAAGGCCGTACTTTATTTTTATCCGATCCAGCTTCTCCAGCATCGGCCGTGAGAGGAAGAACAGGAAGACAACTGTGGCGATTGCGTGCACCATATCAAACCAGAAGCCCGAAGCATACGTGGCGAGCAGCGCCTCCCAAGAAAAATGGGACGTGAACATGAGCAGCGAGCCGATATTAATAATGCCGCCATAGATAACAAAGGTCGCCAAACCGCCAAACAGACACAGGGTGAGCCTCCTCCTGCCCAGCGCCCCCTTGTGGAATAAAATGCCCGCCAAATAACCAATAATGCCGAAGCAGAACATTTGCCAGGGCGTCCAAGGCCCTTGACCAAAGAAGAAGTTGGACACAAAGCCTGCAACAGCGCCAACAAGAAAGCCTGCCTCTGCCCCTAAGCTCACACCTGCGATAATGACGATGGCGACAACCGGCTTAAACTGCGGCAGCATAAAAAAGGCAGCCCGCCCTGCGACCGCGATGGAAGCCATTACAGCGATAACAATCAGCTCCCGCGCCTGCGGCTTTCGCTTCTCGAATACCAAGGCAAAGGGAATCATCGTATAGAGAACAATTAATAGACTGATAAAATAATATTTCCGATCGTTCAACACGAATACTCCGAGCATGATCGTAGCCGGGATGACGAGGAGGATCAATACGGAAGCTAGTAGCATCCGCTTGCTCCAATGGCGTTCCGTCAGCTGCTTGTCTGGCATCGTTCAATCACATCCTCTATCGTTATTCCCCCGCTCCATACATGGCGCACCATACGGTTGGCCGCTGTTGTGTAAAAGCTGTTTCCCGAGAAAAATCGGCCTGCCGAGTCGGAGGCGATGATACCGCCATCGAAGAACAAGGCGCATACTTCCCCATGTCTGGCGCAAAATTCAATGTCATGCGAGATCATTACAATCGTGACGCCGCTATCATTCAGCTTCTTCAGAAATGCGGCGAGCTTCTCCTTGAAGAATCCGTCCAGCCCTTTGGTCGGCTCATCGAGCAGCAATATGCGAGGCTCCAGCAGCAGCACCTTTGCAAGCGCTGCCCGCTGCTGCTCACCTCCGCTCAAGTCATAGGGATGCATCGAGAGCAGATGCTCCAGCTCGGCAAACTGTACGATAGCCGCAACCTTCGCGCTCTTCTCTTCCTTGGACAGAGCGGTATCGGCCAGCATATCATGCAGATCCTGCTCGACTGTTTTCTTGACGAACAACGTTTGCGGATTTTGCGGAAGCACGCCCAGATGATTGATGAAAAGCTCGTTTGCCTTCATTTTGGCCGGATTCTTGCCGCCGATCAGCACTTTTCCTCTATAGGGCTGCCGGATGCCGCTAATCAGCGACAGCGCTGTCGTCTTCCCCGTCCCATTGCCGCCGACCACACAATAAAACTGCCCTTCTCTTATTTCAAGGGACAAATCCTTTAGCACATCCGGTCCGTGCTTGTCGTATTTGAACCAGACATCCTTGAACGTTATCGCGACCTGCTTCGATGATTGCGGAGGCTCCCCTGCCGCCGTGTCAGGCGCAGCCGTTCGGCTGCTCAGTTGTGGACAATCTCCTGCCATCGTGTCAGGCGCAGCCGTTCGGCTGCTCAGGAAGTCATTCAGCCACTGGCGGCCTTCCTTCACCGTCACCGGATACGCCGATGCTGATGCGCCGTCCACCTCCGCATAGATCTGCATAGGGGAAGGCATGGACGCAGACATCGGATGCTGCATTCTGAACAAGGCTTCTCCTGCTTGCGCGGGCGGCGCATCTGCAAGGACCGCGCCCTCGTCCATCAAAATGAGGCGGTCCGTGATCGGGAGCACCTCTTCAAGACGATGCTCCGTCATTATAATCGTTGTGCCGAGCTCGCGGTTTATCTTGGTCAATGCTGCCAAGAACTCTGCGGCTGCAATCGGGTCGAGCTGAGAGGTCGGCTCATCCAGGATCAATACAGCAGGATGCATCGCCATTATGGATGCCAGATTCAGTAGCTGCTTCTGGCCTCCCGACAGCTCTGACACATCGCGATGAAACCACGATTGAATGCCAAAAAAGCTGGCCATCTCAGCCACGCGCAGCCGGATGGTGCGCTGATCGAAGCCGAGATTTTCGAGCCCGAATGCCAGCTCATGCCATACCTTGTCCGTCACAATCTGATTGTCGGGATTTTGCAGCACGAAGCCAATCTGTGCCGCCTGGGTACGCGGATCAACCTCCTCCAGAGGCTGACCGCAAAAGAGGATGCGCCCGCTGGGCTCGCCGTGCGGGGCGAGAATGGACTTTAATTGTCTGAGCAACGTGCTCTTGCCACTGCCTGACTTCCCGCATATCGCAACAAATTCACCGCTCTGTATCGTCAGATTAATATGAGAAAGAGTCTTTGACTCTTGCAGTGGGAAGGTGAAATTTAGCTCCTCGATTCGATACGTTTCCATTTGATTTCCTCCACCATCGTAATGATTACAGGCATCATGCACAGCATAAGATAAGAGCCGTACACCACCACACTGAACGGCGTCAGCTCTATCATTTTCACAGATGGGAAGAAGCGAATCGTGTTCTCTCCCATCGCCGCGCCGATCAGAACGACACTCATGCATCCCAGCATCGCTGCCGATACGATCATGTCCCGGCTGTCGAACCGGAAGATCGAGAAGCTGCTGCGGTTTGGCAATCCATAGCCTCTGGACTTCATGGAATCAGCCGTTTCAATCGCATTTTCCAGCGCCCAGGTGGTCATAATGGAGACAATCGCAATGCCGTTGCGGGCTCTTCTCCATATATTCCCTTGCGTTACATCTCTTCCAATGCACTTCTGGGCGCCAGAGATGATTCGGATCTGGGTCAGATATCGCGGTACGAACCGGAGCGCCATTGAGAAAATCAACGACAGCGCAGGCCATATTTTACCGAAAATATAGATAAATTTATCCGAGGTCATGACAGCGTTGTAGCAGGAGAACCAAATAATAATCGTCACAAACATGCAGGCCGCCGCCGCACCGAACAGGATGGATTCGAGCGTAATCGGGTTTCCATTACTCAGATAGAACAGAATCGTCACACCCTCATGATTGAATGCGGGATTCATAGCAGCCGTCAGCAGCAGCAGCGGGACCATATAGAGCAGATTGAACCTGACTGCTCCCCTTCCCTTGAGCATAATGGAATAAACAACGGCGCTGACGAGCGCAATACACTGGAACACAGGATGCATGAACACCATGCTGAAAATCAATATAGCGGCAAAATAACCAAAGTTGACAATCGGATGAAAGGTAGAGAAATGATCCTTCATTTATTCCTTGCCTCCCGAAGCGGCCATGTCTCCCCCTATGTCCCGTCCCAGATCGCAGGTGTACACCCATTCGATCACATCGCCGTCCTTCAAGGCATAGCGGCTGCTGCCATAATTGGGAAACCAGCCGTTCACCTTGTACATCCAGCCGCTCAGCTCTCCGCAGTCAAATTCATAAATATTGTTGATCCCCTCAATATAATTGCTGTTGTAGATGGGCGTCATTTCGAATTCCATATGGATTTTGTGCTTCCTCATTTCCCGCAGCAGCACATCAAACACCGATTCTCCTTCATAGAAGGTGACAGTGCGAGCTTTAAATATGATGCCGTCCTTAGGCAGCACTTCCAGCTTATCCTCGTTGAATTGATCGAGATTATCCAGTATTGTGGCCGCTGTCACAGACAAAGTAACGGTGAACTCCTTTTTCTTGTCGACCTCTGTGTCCTGCCACTCGACAGGCTTCGGCTTGCCCTCTGGCACTGGATCGGTCAAATATTTATCCTTTTTTGTTTCCGGTTTCGCTTGTTGTGCAGCCGATTTGTCCGGCTTCGGGGCCGAGGCCGCCGGTTTCGGAGCCGAAGCTGGAGTTGGAGGTTTCGACGGAGCCCCTTTGCCAGGCGGCTGTGACGCAGTGCTGCTCTTGCCGTTCCCTGAAGAGGCAACCTTCTCCGGCCCTTTGCCTGTCTGAGCGGCCGGCTTATCCAAGCCAGACGGCTGAGATTGCTCAGCCGCTGCTTTTGAACCTGACGATCCTGCTGATCCATCTGTGCCTGTCGCCCCTACGGATGTTCCCTTCGTTACATCTGTGCCTGTCGCTCCGGCTGATGTTCCCGTTGCTTCATCTGTGCCTATCGCTCCGGCTGTTGTTCCCGTTGCTCCATCCGAACTCGACGCACCTGATGATGCTCCTGTCGCTCCAACTGTGCCCGTTGCACCCGCTGATATTCCCGTTGCTCCGTCTGCACCTGTCGCACCGACTGATGGTCCCGGCGCTCCATCCGAACCCGTCACTCCGGCTGATGTTCCCTTCGTTACATCTGTGCCCGTTGCTCCATCTGTGCCTGTTGGACCAGTTGTTCCTGCCGAGTCCAGCGATTGCCCTGCTGCTTCCGCTTGTTTGGCGGCATCCGTGTTCCCAACAGGATTGTCAGCCGATTCAGACGGGACCGAAACGTCACCGTCCTCGTTGTACGCTTGCTCCGGCTGCTCCTCTGCAATTCCAGAGGAAGCAGTCGCGTCCCCAGCATGAGACTGAGCACTGCTATCATCAACGGTTACCTTGCTTTTACCGAAATCTCCGTTCCAAAAGAAGGCGATTGCCAATATACCTGCAATTAATATGGCTGCCAGCCATTTTTTCTTATTCATAATGCCTATCCCACCTTAAATAACTAAAGCAAGGGCATCATTCTCTCCCCTGCTTCGTTCTCCTTATGAATGGCTATTCAACATCAGTCATGTCGTAGAGACGAGCATGTCCATGAACTAACCTGTCGTATGCAACAAGCGCGTACATCGCCTGATCAGTCGCCATCAGATCGACTTCCCCAGGCTTTGCGCCGCCATTATCCGTACCGCCCTGCTTCACATGATAAAATCCTCCGCTCGAAGCAGCAAAGCTTAATAAGGCCTCGACTGCCGATTGGCCTCCTTTAATAAATCTTGCATCCTGATGCGGATTGATGCCAAGCCCTGACAGGGCGACGACGACTTGAGCGATGCTCTCCGAGTTGACCGACTCCCAGCTCGCATAGCCTCCATCCGCCTTCTGAGCTTTGGACAGCCATTCCACACCGCGGTCCACAGCCGCTTTAACCTCAGAATCAGTTGAATAATAAGGCGTCAGCCCTTGTATAGCCATGGAAGTAATATCTGGGTCCGGTTCAGCCGCATTGCTGCCTAATGCCCAGCCCCCTCCGTTTATTTCTCTGTCCAGAATAAAATTAATCAGCAGTTCCCTCGTCGTCTGCGTCTTGACCGTTGGCACAACAGGAATGTCATAATTGCTGCTGTCCAGCGCAATGAGCGCAAAGATCGGCCCGTTAATGCCCTGCTTAATCAAAGTATTGAAATCAGCAAGCGGCTCTCTCAAATCATAGCCAGCCACATTGTCAATACGTTTTCCGATTGCCGTCAAGGCCAGAATAACCCGATCATATTCTGTATATTTCACATGATGCAGCTTGCCGGATTTTTCCTTCAACGTTTTTTCTGCATTGGCATAATAGGTGTCGTAATATTGCTCAGGTACGTCGAGCCCCGAGCGCGCCAGCCCTATTACAGTCCACTCCCCACCGACACTGGCTATGACAGGATCAGTTACGGATTGCTGCAGAAAAGCCGCTGTTGCTGCAATATGCTTCCCAACATCCTTGTTGTCCTTACTATCTTGATTGTCCGTTTGGCTGTCATCGCCAGCCTCAGCCACGGCGCTGTTCTTTAACCCATACGCTCTTATGGCGACAACCGCTGCCATCTCTCGCGTTACAGCATCCTTCGGCTTGAAGCGGCCATTATCCCCAAGCATCAATTCGAGCTCAACAACGGTCCCAATATCTGCTCTAGCCCAAGTCGCAGCCGTATCCAGATCTTTAATGGCTGCCGTCGGGCTGGTAGGCTTCAGCTCCAGCGCTCTTGCAATAGTTGCCGCCATCTGTTCACGGGTGATTTTATCGTTCGGACGGAATTGATTATTGTAGCCTGTTATCAGCTTCGCTCCGTAAGCGGCATTCACATACGGGTAGAACCAGTCATCTCCCGCTATATCCGCAAAGCTGACCGACTTGCCTGCGTTAATATCGAGTCCAAGCAATGCGACCAGTATTTTGGTGAATTCCGCTCTGGTAAGGGTCGTCTTCGGATTGAATCTGCCGTCGCTGCCCTGCACAATTCCGTGCTGCGTTGCCTCGCCAATCGCTTGATACGCCCATGAAGAGATATCTCCTGCATCCTTGTATACTTCCTTCAAATCAACCGCCAAATCAGGCTTCTCTGCTGCAGGCATGACTGAGCCGATCGGCTCTGCTGCATATGCCCTTGTCAAGCCGGTTGAGAACATCGAGAAAATGATAGTGATTATGAGCAGGCAGGCTATGTATTTATTTTTTCTCATTTGATCATTCCCTCTCAATTCACATGATGATGTTAAAACAAAAAAACCTCCCATCACAAATGACGGCGAGGTTTAATAGAGCATGCAGCTAGATTTGGCATACGCTAAATAAACACCTCCCTATCCTTCGTAGAGTTGATGGTGCAGCTAAACAGGCAGGTATTCTGGCTCAAGTCTCATCACCCATGCAGCCTTCCCAGTTTCCCAGTGGCAACTTGCATGGACTCTTCTTTACAGCGGCGGGACCGCGCGGGATTCTCACCCGCTTCCCTTTTAACCAAATGACAAGGCTCCGTTCAACGAACCGTATATTTGGCACCTGTTTGACTATTAAATTAATGATCTTGTCCATCATAGCTGATATCAATTTTTTTGTCATGTTATAGTTAAATAGAAGTTATAGAGAATTTGTGTCATGCAGGAGAGTACAGAATCATCACATTTGATATACTTGGCGCAAAGCGCAAAAGGGCAGCTTCACTGACCGTATCTGTCAGTGATTCGGCTGTATACTGTTCATAAGCTTGGACAAAAAAAAGGGAATGCAACCCGTGAGCAAATTCATGATGTACGGCAAATTAACCGCATTATCAGGTAAACGGGGCGAGCTTGTGGCAATTCTGCTCGAAGCGGTCCAGCAGCTAGAAGACAATGAGGACTGCTATCTATACATTGTCAGCATTTCGGATGAGGATGCGGATAGTGTTTGGGCGACAGAGCTGTGGAAGGATGCCGCAGCGCATGCCGCCTCCTTGACTGATGAGAGCGCCTTGGCGCTGCTGCAGCGCGGACGTCCACTGATCGCCGGCGTAAGTCCGATTCGTTTGAAGGCACTTGGCGGGAAAGGGTTTTAAAAGAGGGATCGCCGCAGTATGTCGGCGATTTTTTTAATTCGCGCTCCTGTGTGGGGAGCGACAGTACTGTTGCCTACGCCTTGTATATACTTATACATTTTTCAATCTACGCTCCCATGTAGGGAGGCACAGCGGTAGTTTTTAGCCCTTGTACGGTAAGGTTTTGGAAGCGTTTTAGTTCGAACCCCAATTTTCGTGGTTGAAAATCGAATATATGTTTGTAAAATCCTGAAAGTTGGCTCAGTACACGCTTAGTCGCTTTTCATTGTCGTCGTGCTTCAAGCTGTACTGCGAAATGGCTTGGAATATCCTCTCTTCTACAGCTTTTGGCGAAAGCCCGAGCAGGACGGGGCAGGCTTGACCAAGCTCGAACCACAAGGGTTCTGATCAATTTCCTTTAATTTTCTCGTTTAACTTAGAGTGGCTAAATTAAGAACAAGAAGCGGAATACCCTACTAGCGGGTACTCACGCTTCTTTTTTGTTTCTTGGTTTACACCGTTTGAAATAGAATTGCAACTACTGTGCTTCCACCACCAGCGGTAGTCATTTTCAATGGAACGTTAACGATAGCTCCTTGGCTAACCGTCACTTCGTGAATAATTACACCATCCTGCGTGGTTGCACCGCTGGTTTGTGCAAGGATTGTCGGGATACCAACAGTAACGCCGTTGACTGAAGCCGCACCAGCGAAGGATCCGCCTCGTCCAACTACAGAAATCCGGATTGTTTTCGACGCCCCGGTGTTGTTTGTCAGTTTCAACGTAGTGCTATAGATTGCGCCATACAAGGCTTTGTTTGCGAAAGCGTTGGAAGCATCATAGCTCGAACCGGCTGGGAAGACGAGATCGTTCACCCCATTCCCTAAAGCAACACTATAATTCCCCGATCCTGCGGCATAGCTCACCGGCTGGGTTTTAGCCGCGTCGCTAAACTCCGTCAAGTCGCTGTAACCCCATGCTCCGCGTGGGTGCTGATCGTGAGGAGCACAAGGTGCTCCTTGATGTAATGTCAGGTTACCTGTTGAGGTTTTGGATGCAATCGTACGAAGCTTATACTTCAGCGCACTTGATGCATTAGTGGCGTTTGAAAGGTCGAATTCGATAATTCCACCTACGAGTTGCTTTGGAGCTACAACCCATTCCCTAATTACAGTTATGGAGTTAGAAGCAGCCGATACAGAACTTCCTGAATCGAGTGTAGAGCCTACAAGTGCTTGAGCAGCACATCGACCACCGGCTTGGAAATAAGGGCCGTTATAAACAGAGGTTTTCACGTTCGACACGCTAATGGTATCAGTAGTTGAAGCGTTACCTAGCGTCACGCCTATTTTGATCGGTGAAAGTGTACTGTTCAAGTGCCAAAAAAATAACCGATACTTCACCGATGTTTGCGATACGGAATCATGCCAAAGGGTCAAGTATGACGTGCCGGCATTTGTAAAATCACTTGGGAAGATAGACTCCGGATTATCCGAGATAAACATCCGACGTGTACCCGTTCCACTACCATAAAGTTTAATTAAAGGTACGACACTTGGAGTATCAGTGTTTTTTACAAGTACGGTTTGAGTACAAGGCATAATAATTACCTCACTTTAAATTGTTAGTCAAATCGATTCATACAACTGTGCACCGTTGTCCGAATGATTTGCTGATATCTAAAGTGGACAGTGGAAAGCAAAAAACAACCCAGCCAAAAGATTTTTTAACTATCTTACATTTAAAGTTAAAAATGACCATTCATAAGAAGTGGAGAAGTTGATCGCGATCCTTTGGATGACAATTTGATATCCGTTACGATAACCCTGCAGATTTCCTGGCGTAATGCCAGGATACACTCCATATATGATTCTTCTGATTCTTCTCTAAAGGAGAGAAGAATATGGTGCAATTTCGACAAAATTAGAACATTTGTAGGATTGTATCCAAGATAAAGGAGTGTCAACAGCAAGTGGTTAGCGATTTCTGCAATCAGAACTCTTCCGTTTTTGCAGAACCCGTGGTAAGGGAATTTTTTAATGACGAACATCGTATAATGCTTCTGGCGTTAACGCTTGAGGATAATCAAGGGTGCAATTTTGAGCTGGAGGAAGCGTTCAGAAATTATTTCTTCCGAATTCGTTTTATTAAATACATTGTTTCTATCATTAAGGTTTACTCCATCGATCAAATGAGAAGGTATCAAAAGTATAACGAACGAAATGTCCTCGTATTTGATCGCCCAGTATCACAAGATAGTGAGGCCTCTACGCTCGGCGAATTATATCTTCAAAGTATGAAAAAAGATCCCATCGTATTTACTCCTCAGATCCTGATACATTCCAAACCTCGATGAGAAACGAATCGCTTGAACTGAACTTTTCCATTATTCCCCAAATAAAAACAAAAGTTAATCGTCACCTTTTGTTATGCACTGTGTTATCGGGACAACGAGATTGCACAGTTCTTAAAAATATCGCCCCAGGCAGTTTCAAGGACAAGCAAGTCCATTGGCCCATGTCCATAAGACCACTTTTACTGTGTCCGGGTCACGAGCTCTTCCAGTAAATGCATAACCGTGTGCGGTCTATAGAGAATGTTTGTTTCATATACATAGACAAGCTTAAAAGCAAAGCAAATTTTTGATGGATAATTTGTTTGAGAGGATGCGATTACAGCCATATGGAGCACTTATTACCGATAAAAGCTGTGTATTTACTGCTGTTTGGAGTAGCCCTATTTTGGACGATCGTCTACATTCTCGTTATTGTAAAAGGGTTCAAGGATCAGTCTTGCGGAATGCCCCTTGCCTCTATATGTGCAAATATCACTTGGGAATTTTTATTTACATTTATCATACCATTCCACCCGCTTCAGCAAATCATAACCTTGATTTGGTTTCTATTAGATTGCATCATTCTGCTCCAATTTCTTTACTATTCCAAAGGTCTTCTTCCAAAACGCACCGTTCAAGCCTCTGTCTTCTCCTTGCTTGTTATAGCGTTTCTGCTGCAGTATGCAGTGAGCGTTGAATTTCACGATAAAATGGGCTTTTATTCGGCCTTTGGCATCAATCTGATGATGTCCATTCTCTTCATAAGAATGCTGCTGGTCAAAGAGCTCCAAGGCCAATCACTATCTATCGCTTACTTCAAAATGATAGGCACACTGTGCGCCTCCATCCTCTGCTATTCGTTCTTTCCGCAATCTATTTTATTGACGCTTATGTCCATTCTGATCTTTATACTGGATATGCTGTACATCCTGCTCATCTACAGCAAATCAATTAAAATTGTTCACAAGTCGGCTATTAATAAAAAATCAATGTGATCCAAGATTCTAGCGAATGCCCGGTCTCCGAGCTTGTGAATGAACTGCTTGTACCAAAATAAAAGCGGCAACTTGGGAATTAGAAATAAGTCCCGCGTTGCCGCTTTTTATGTGCTGTTTGTGCTGTTTGTGCTGTTAGTGCTGTTTATGACTGTCTTTGAGCATAGCTCAGTCAGCCTCTTTCGGCACAAAGAGATAGCTGCCAAAAAGAAGCAGAACGACAGCGAAAGCAGCCAATATCGATAGATTGGTTGAAAGATCCATCCATCCCGCTCCGTCCTCTACTTTGTTGAGAGCCTTCAATGCCCACGATTGTGGGACAAGGTTTGAAATCTTTTGAAGTAAGGGAGGCATATCCGAGATGGACCAAAAGCACCCTCCGAGCATGCTCGTCGGTAGAACGACCAGCAGATGGACCAAACCGATCTGGTTGGATTCTTTGGACAGTGCCCCCACCAGGCTGGCGATGCCTAGCGAAGCCAGAAGAAACATAATGAGAACCACGAATTGTTGTATTACAGGCATGCCGCCATAGTCATATTGAAACAATACTCTGGTTGTAAACAGCATGGTCGCGATTTGCAGCGTTCCCACGATAAACGCACCCAAGGAGTTGGCCAGCACGATATGATGCGATTTAACAGGTGCCGTAAACATTCTGCTTAGGATATGCTGTTTCCGATCATGCACAACTAACACGATCACATAGCTGATAATTCCCATTATAAAAATGAGCATGACTCTGTTGACTTCCGCGATACTGTTGACATTGGGGGTGCTCCACAGCTTCTTGTCGCTTTCACTCATGACGACTAGCTGTTCATTCTTCTGAGCCAGAATCCGGTCTGCGACGGCATCTTCGTCAATTAAGCTGTCCTTGTTCGCACGGAAGGGCTGCGCAGCAAGAACCACCTCCTCGACCATACTATCCAAAAGTACCTTCAGTGCAAAATTCGTCGACTCCACATTCGAATACACCACCTCCGCATATGCACGGTTGCCCAATAGAATATTGCTTGTGAAGTCTTCCGGAATGATAAACGCCTCATTGGCTTTCCGTGTAGCGGTCTTCACTCTTATGTGGTCGGGGTGGCTAACGGGAAACAGACGGTAGTTGGCTTGTGTTGAGAGCTGCTGAATTAGCCCTTGTCCCAACTTCCCCTGATCCATGTTCATATAGTACACGCGATGAACGGTATCCTTGAAGTCTCCTCCAAATAATATAATAAAGAGGGAGATGATCAAGGTCGGGAGGAGAATCCATGAACTGAAGCCTCGAACGGTCCCGATTGTCCGATGAAGCAGGTTGGAGCTTATCGTCCATATGGTCACTTTTCATCACAGCTCCTTTGTTCTCAGGATGAAGCGGTACGAAAGCAGCGCGGCCAAAGCCGCTGCAATTGCATACGCAAGCAGGATAAGCAAATATTCCTGAATGACTGAAGAATCACTTTGAAGCATAGTACTGAATAGCCCGCTCGCTGCCCAGTGGTTCCAGGTAAACGGAATGATTCGTTCAACCGTTCCGCCAGGAGTTGGATAAAATCCACCGGTCAGGAAAGCACTGACGAATACCAGCGCATTAAAGGCCGTCGCAACTCCGCCGATATGGCCGATGAACTGCATCAGCAGAAAAACGACGCTTATCGAGATCGCTATAGTAAGAAGGATAATAGATGCGATCACTGTGAACGAGCTGCCCCACCCCACCTGGAAAAACAAGCGGGAGAATAAGAGTATTACGACAGACTGCACAATGCCGAGTGCCGCATATGCAATCATTTTGGCCAAAATGATGGTTCCGTGGGAAATAGGCAAGGTCAGCATGCGTTCCAGCGTATGCTGCTGCTTCTCCGAATAATAGTTAATGGCAAAGAACAGCCCGCTCAAGGAAACGCACATGATAAGCACATAGACGGAAAAGTATTCGACCGATGTTAACGGTGTCAGTTTTGTCATTTTCACAGCGTCGCCTTCCGAATCCCAAGCCGTGGACATATTCGAAATGACCCCTATCTTGTCCGACTCGCTGCCGGCAGAGGCAAGCTTGCCGTTGAGCCACTCCAGCCGGTTTTCAAATATTTGAATAAATGCTTCTGAGATCATATTTTTATTCAGACCCGTCCCGTGAATGATCTCAAGCGGCGCTCCTGGATTCCCCTCCAATAAAGATGCGAAGGCTCCTTCCCTGATGACAATGCCGAGATGTGTTTGACCGCTTCGCAGTCCTTCCTCAAATTCACTTATCGTCTTGGGATATATCGTGGTTGCATAACGCGACACATCGGCATCGGCCAAATATTGACGCAGCTTATCGTATACCAAGCCTTGGTCTGAGCTGAAGATGGACACCTGCGCAGGATTAATCTCTTCATCATTGCCCCCGAATTCTCCTGATAGGGCCACCCCTAAAATAACGATTAAACAAATCGGAGCCAGAAAAGTGGAAATCAGCATCGTATAGCTCCTCCACATCTTGATCCACTCGTATTTTATCCCAATCCATAGCTGCATTCCGGTTCCTCCCTAATCCCTTAATTCCTGTCCGGTCAGGGACAGAAACATTTTTTCCAAATCAGGCTCCTCAATGGAAAGTCCCTTAATGGCCACTTGATGCTTCGTCAAAATAAAGATGATATCCTGAATGTAGGATTGGGCGGAAGGGACCGTTATCTCCAGTTTATCGTCCTTCGCTTCGACATTCTTGATGTGAGGGTGTTTTGCAAGCTCCAAGGTCGCCTCCGAATTCATGGATTTGATCTCCAGCACGATCTTTTCCGTTCCTGCAATTTTTTGACGCAGCTCCTCCTTCGTCCCCATGGCGACCAGACGGCCGTAATCCATAATCGCGATCTTGCTGCAAATTGCCGATATTTCCTCCATATAGTGGCTTGTATAAATGATGGAAGCCCCTTCCCGATTCAACTGCTTCACCGACTCCAGAATATGATTGCGGGAATGAGGATCAATCCCTACCGTTGGCTCATCCATAATAATCAGCAAGGGACGATGCGTTATGGCGCATGCGATGTTAAGCCTTCGCTTCATCCCGCCCGAGAAGGCACCCGGCCGATCGTTCTGACGGTCATGCAGGCTGACGAATTCCAACGCTTCTTCCACACGCTTGCGAAGCAAGTCCCCTTTAAGACCATACAGCTTGCCGAAAAACGTGACATTCTCCTTTGCGGTTAAATTAGAGAAGATGGCAATATCTTGAGGGACAACCCCGATCAACCGCTTCACCTCATCGGGCTGCTTGATGATAGATTTATCAGCAATTCGTATATCTCCAGAATTCGGACTGACGAGTCCGCACATCATTTTGATTGTCGTTGTCTTACCTGCCCCGTTGGGGCCCAGCAGGCCGAAGATTTCTCCGGATCCCACCGTAAGATTAAGATGGTCGACCACCGTTTTATTTCCGTACTTCTTCAATGCTTGATCAATGTGAACTAAACTCATCAGTTGCGCCTCCTTATTCCATTTATTATAAATGAAGGGATTTTCTTTGCCCTCAACTTGCTTTATAGTAATTATAGTAGATTCTGTACTTTAGATAACTGGTATGAAGTCATGAACCTTCAAGTAGTCTGGTCATGAATTGTAATGACTTTAGTCATTTGGATCTTGAGCCCATTCCATTTAGAGGAGCATTCCATGCCTATCATTCTGTCGCTTCGTTATGGTGTCGTCATTGCCGCTATCGTCAGTACACTGATCACAACGCCGATCCCGAATATCGACATCTACATGCTGAGCACCCTTGGCTTGCTTGGACTGCAGCGCTTTCTCGATCGGTACACGAGCCGAAGCAGTATCATTTATCGATTTATCATTGAAGCTGTTTGTATAAGTCTGCTTACTTATGCCTTTCAAGGATATTTGTTTATTCTGTTCTATTCTCTGCTTCTCTTGATTCACCAGTCTCCTCAAGCCAGCGATAGAAGTCTCCCCTATACCGTGATCTTGTTCGTGCTGTTTAATGCTTTGGGCCCTTGGATGCCTTCTACGGCCTTCTGGCTGTTCGGCGGCATGGTTTTTATTATTATGGGCGTGTTGCTATATCAGCTGAACGATTCGGCCTCCAGCCGTATGGAGAGCGAGCAGTTGTACGACCAGCTTCGGGTGAAGCACAACGAGCTGAAGGACGCACGCCTCTCCATTTTGGAGTACGTCAATAAAGCAGAAGGCTTTGCACAAACGGAAGAACGCAACCGGATCTCCATGGAGATCCATGATAATCTGGGTCATCGGCTGGTTCGGGTGAAAATGATGATGGAAGCAGGGATCGAGCTGATGCATACCCAGCCGGTTAAGAGCACCTCCTTGCTCAATCAGGTGCGCGATGAGCTCATCCTTGGCATGGAAGAGCTGCGGATAACCGTTCGCAATTTGAAGCCGAATGAATCGGTCATCCAAGCGTATTCCCTCAAGAAGCTCATTCAAGAAGCCGCCGAATCAAGCGGAATCGACATTCAGTACCGAGTAACCGGAATTCCCTATCCGCTGTATCCAAGCGAGGAATTTGTCTTCTACCGGAATGTGCAGGAAGCCATCACGAATGCTATCCGTTACGCGAATGCCCGTAACGTATGGATTCACCTGCACTACGAGTCCGATGCCATCACTCTTTCCGTAAGCAATGACGGGAATAAACCGGACAATCGCCATATCAAGAAGGGCATGGGGATACTTGGAATGGAAGAGCGGGTTGCTCTATTCGGAGGAGAAATCCGCATTGAAGCTAGCGACCGCTTTACGATCACGACGATGCTCCCGAGAGAGCAACAATCAATAGAAGAAACTGGGGGAAAACTGCTGTGATCCGACTGCTTATTACGGACGACGACCCGTTCATTCGCGAAAGCCTGAAGCTTCTCCTGGAGCTGGATCCAGAGATCACAGTTGTCGGGTCCTGTGCGAACGGTGAAGAGGCCTACAACTTCGTGCAATCCAATGGGAATGTGGATATTTTGCTGCTGGATATTCGTATGCCGATATGGGACGGGGTTGAAACGACGAAGCGAATCAAGAAAATGTTCCCTGAGGTCACGATTCTGATTCTAACCACATTCGAAGACGAGAACTATATTGTGGAAGCGATCAAGAACGGCGCTAACGGCTATATTCTAAAAAATATTCCCCACTATCGGATCATCGAGAATATTAAGGCAGTTCATCGCGGAGATATTTTAATTCACCCGAATATTGCCAAGAAACTAGCCGATCTGCTTCCATCCATGGTGGAACCCGACATTTCCTGGGACGAATACGGAATCACGGAAATCGAATTAAACATTATAAAAGAAATCGCCCAAGGTCTCAGCAATAAAGAAATCGCGCAGAAATTATTTATGCGTGAAGGGACGATCAAAAATTACATCAGCTTCATTCTAAGCAAGCTGAATCTCAGAGACCGGACCCAAATCGCGATCCACTATTTGAAGAAACAATAAGGACATCGCTTGCGCACCACAAAGAACACCCCCGACCGGATGATGCTCTTCATGTATGATCTGAAATTAATGGCAATGCATACGTTAACGTTTCCCCTGCTCTAACTCGCTCCTGCTATCGCTCTTTGGATGATATCTGCTTGACTCACCTAAGGTGAATCCGGAGCCATGAGCTGTACTCTAAAGTCCCCTGGCTCTACCATCTCATGGAATCTCAGTGCCTGAGTGGTGGTAATGTAAGAGAAATTTTTCTGGCCCTTTTCTGTTGGCTCGCCTAAAGATTTCCTGCTTTGTTCAAGCGTCTTCTGGTCAAATTCGCCCAAATCAATATAATGAATAGCAGCTACTGCATATTCGGCGGTCAGCTTTAAATCATTCTCCAAATACCAAATTGCCACTTTTGAGTTAATCTCGAAGGTCTCGTTGGGCTCTCCCAGTATTTGTATAGCTTCTTTTATACTCATACCCAAAGTAACGCCTTGAATATAGAAAGTATTATCTTGCTTGCTGATCTTCAGTGGATTGGCCGACGATTCATTCGCTTTCATCAATAGAGTAATTTCTTTCTGATTAGCATCAGGAATGAAATTGCCTTGAATGATACCTTCAGCAGCCTGTAAAAGCACAGATAGCGCTTGTTTTTCAAGAGGATCATTACTTTCAGCGCTTCGTTTTTTTAGAACCGGCATATAATGATTCCGATAATAATCTGGGTACTCACTGCTGGCAAATGTAAGTTCCTCTTTGACGATGTCGAAATCATATATATCATCCCAACCAAACGTTTGAGCTTTGCTCTGATCCGATTGAGCGACTGTATATGTAAATACAATTTCATTCACGCCATTGCTGTCTATATCAATAATGCGGGGTTCAGTGGTATCACTGATCACTTTATTTTTAACAACACCGTTTTTATTGTATTTAATTACGAATTCTCCTCGTCCATCGCTTCCTTCAGAGGCTATAAATGAAGTGTCTATTATCCCGTCCGCAGCTAAAACCTCTCTTACCTTCTGATCCTCCACTGTAGAGAATGTAAACTTGGTCTTATAACCGTAAAATACACCTCCAACGACCAGCAGTACAACTGCTGCGTAAGAGGAATACTTCATCATTTTTTTCATTTTCTGTTTTCTAATTTTTAAATGATGACTTATAGTCGCCTCATCGTTATAGCTAGTTAGAACATCTTCTTTTCCTCTGCTGCATCTTTTACAATTGGGCTGCGTGTCACGATTCAATCTTCCACAAACGCATGTCCACCTATGTTGAGTTTGCCTAGCAAAGTATGCGGCATCCGCTCCAGCACGCTCTTGTACAAATTTCAGTAAAACTCGATTTTCTATTTTGATTAATTCGACCTTTTCCGATTCCGTGGTGTCCTTAGCCCATAGTGATTGATCATCAAATAAAACTTTCAGAATATCAACTTCGATTTTCCTGGTGTTTTGATATCCAGACAGTACAATCTTATTGTCCGTAGCTCGTTTACAGTTGGGAGGCAACCCCTCTTTAAATTCAATTTCATATTCGAATCCATTGTCATTCCTGCCCATGTCAATAGGATCACCAAATTGGTCATAACAGAAGATAATGACTTTAAGTCCTTTAACCGTTTGTTGAGACAAATTATTAAACGTTAATGAACAGTGAACATTACCGTTTTTTTTACTTTTATAGAGCTCATGATCAAGCCATTCTACTGGACAATCGACATTTACTAGCATTTTAATCCTCCGGATCAATCATTTAATAATTCCAACTCGTCATTTTCTGATTCTTTTCCCAATTTCAAATTAATCTTATGTAATTGTTCTATGATTTCCGATAAACCGACAAAAAACATTCCTGAAACAAACCCCGAAATCCAATAAATAAATGTTAATGGCCATATTTGTTCATACCTGTCTGTATATGTCCCAACATTCTCTCTTCCTAACATGATTCCCAGAATGAATCCAACTACTATATTCAAAACTCCGATCCAAATAAGTGCAATAGCAATTTTATTCTTCCTGCTGTTAGCCAAATTAATCATCACCTTCTATTATAGTTAAATTGTAATATAGTTATATATTACCATGCAGAGTGTTAGTATCCACTTTATTTTTTCTCTCAACAATCATTATGGCGAATAATATGGTTATCATTCAACGTTGATCCCCAGCCATTTCGCCAAATAAAAAAACAACCTTTATCAGGCTGCTTTCATCGCATGAAAAATTATGGTCAGAGTGCTTTGTCAAGGATCACCTGCAAGAATCCAAGACGCGCCGATAAGTCTCGTCCGCCAGATGAAGCTGATTTTCTGCTTTCTTCAAGTTTCCAAGGCCGATTGCAGCCATTATGGTGATGATGTAATGCCCAATCGCCTCGCTGATTGTGATGGCCTCGGTATAGGATCGGGCAGCGGCAGCATAATCTCCCTGAAGCTGGTAGGCATATCCTGGCATCCAAATAGTGAAAGTCCGAACGCAGTACAGGGGCCACCTCAAGCCTGTGGCGTCTTTACCGTCAGAATCGATTCGTTTGGCGGTGAGTGGGGAGATTGGAGCGCGCCAAATACGCCTTCTCCAATATTTGCCCCAATCGTCTGCAAAGCAGCCGAGAGGTAGGTCAGAAAGCGTGCGGAATCGTTATCCCCTTCGTCCAGAGACAGCCATGCTGCTGATCGGCCGCAACCGGCGAGCCACTCGCTGACCAGTGTTGTTTTGCCGAATCCGGCTGATGCCGAGATGAGGGTTAGTTTGCCGTGCAGCCCCTCGTTCAGCCGCTCCATCAGGCGAGGACGGAGGACAGCTTTCGGCCGAGACGGGGGAATATATAATTTGGTGGTTAAAATTGGCATGATCATAAATAAATTATAATGATCATCGCTTTCCACCGTCAACCGCAGGCTAATTGCGGCGAGAAGTATAAGGAAACCTTGGTCGAACTGAGCTTCCAGCCCGATCTTCGAAAGCAAAAAACACACCAGATGGTGTGTTTTTTGCTAGGTTAGTGTATGCCGTGTTCTTCACGTATTTTGTACAAGCCGTAAATAACCAAATCTGCAGGATCCCGATTCAGAAAGAAATGGGTATACAATGCATGGAGTGGAAAAGCGCATACGTTATTGCCATCCTTTATCTCTGGAAATCCAGCTTCAAAGACCATACCCTTGTGCTCTTCGTTCCAAGCAAGATCCGCATGAACGTCCTGCGGGGCGAATTCTTCGCGAACTGCCGCTATGCATTGCGGAACCAACACCTTATCGATAAACGCTTTTGCTTCGTCTTCACTTTCTGGAGCTTTAGGAAGCAATTTTCCACCTTCAGTCCTCATCAACTCGACGAAGAAAGAAGCCATCCATCCTGACGGATCACTGCCTGACTGGAACTTCGTGACCAGTTCATGAAGAAAGAAACCGCATACATATCCATTATTGGATTCATCCTTCACTTGATACACAAAAACAGGACCATAAATTTCCTTGTTTGTTACCTGACCTTCGACATTGTCGAAGTGCATTTTCAAAGCAGTGAGGCCGTTTTGGTAAACAGCCTTGATCAATTCAACATATTTCTCATCGGAATCGATCGTTTGATTGCTGTTGCCTTCTGCGTTTTTTGTCTCGTTATTCATCATCTGCTTCACCCACTATCCATCATATCATTCGGCAGTTCAACCCGTCTAGTGGGCTGTAAGCTATCGCCAAGCCAAATACGTAATCAAAGATTTGAAAAGAATCTGGAAACGCAGGGCGGATTCCACTGAACTCCGCTCCAACTGAGCAGGAAGCAAACGGCTACTGCTGGCTCGAATGCCAGCAATATATCCGAGTCCAGATGGCTGGAGTTGTTACGTTCGCAACATTCATATGAAGCCGCTGAAAGGAGAAACAAAAGCCAAAAATTAACGCTGTATTTAATTACTATTGTATCCTTTTTCATTTCAATCCACACTCCCGCGTGGGGAGCGACTCCATTTATATAGACCTCCCTGAAATTTTGATGGATTTCAATCCACGCTCCCGCGTGGGGAGCGACTCGACACACTTTGACATGGACATTGTGTTATGGATTTCAATCCACGCTCCCGCGTGGGGAGCGACATATAAAAACGCACATGACCATTCTCTTTTCTCATTTCAATCCACGCTCCCGCGTGGGGAGCGACAGCGGGCATTTTGAGCCCTTGCCTGGCAAGGCTTTGGAAGCGTTTTAGTGCGAATCCCATTTTTTAACACTTAAAATTGGATATATATGTTAACAAAAACCCCGAAAGCCTTGCCTGGAGCGAGGTGCGAATCTCCCAGGGATTTTATGTGAGCTTCACATTCGCACCTGCGGAATACATTTTCCAAAATGAACAACACTATGTTACCAAGATTAGCAACAGCCATATGAATATAATAAATGTAAACTCGTTTTCAATCCAGAGTATAAAGGGGCTGCCCCGAAAAAAATCGGAACAACCCCTTATGTTTTGAACTGTTATTATATCAGTTCGGATTTTTGGAGCAAGCGCTCGATAATTGCAGCGACCTCGGCTCTTGTAATATACGCTTTCGGGGCAAGCTCGGAGCCGCTTCTTCCCGTTATGATGCCTGCTGTAACACTATCGACAAGGCTGCTTACAGCCCAGACAGACACTTCCGCACGATCCGCATACGGACGCAGCAGTTGCTCCGCCGCTGGTTCTGGAAGCTTGTCTTTCAAGCCGGTGAGCTTCATCGCTCTGTCGATAATGACCATCGCCTGCTCCCGTGTAATTTTGTCTCTAGGATGGAACGTCCCGTCCTCGAAGCCGCTAATAAGATCGTAGGCATAGGCTGTATGAACTGCGCTGCTGTACCAATCTGTTGAATGCACGTCCGAATAAGGCGCTGCCGCCTCTTCCGGCTTAAGTCCCAATCCTCGAACGACGATTGCAGTGAATTCAGTGCGGGTAATATCACGATTCGGGCTAAATACGCCACTGCCAGTACCCTCTATTACCATACGCGATCCCATATTGTTGACTGCTTTGTTCGCCCAATGGTTGGCTACATCACTGAATTCCAGCGGATGCCACACAACGGAATACAGGCTGTTTGTCAAACTGCTGATTATTGCGTAATGCTTGCCGTCTATGATGATGACTTTTGTCGGTACATGGCGTACGGTTCCATCCTGATCCACGACAATACCTGTTGTGATTTTGTCCGCATCCACTCCGTCCGGTATTGCAATCAATCGCTCTACATAAAGTTGAATTTGGACACTTCAATAACATTGTCCTTGTAAACGCCTCTTGCGGTAAAATCAACCGGATCATGAGCGACCATGAACAAGCTCGCCCGTATTCATTCTATGTGATTTTTCGAACAGAACGGGCTCCACGTTTGCTATATTGCGAATTGTATGTGATTTATCGTATACAATCGTGAATTTAACTTCTTGAAGGCCAAATGTATGTGATTATTCATATATAATGGGTCACACGGGCCTGCTTGTCGGTGCCAAACCTTTATTCAGAAGTGGTCAAGGTACTAGGTAGGTGACTATAGTCCAGCGATTCTCATGCATCAGCAGCGCTCCATCTCTCATTCTCAATGGCCGATCAGGTGAACCGCCTGGGGATCATCGAAAGCGCGCGTTGGTGGACTGATTTTTTCTATTGCGAAAATGTACGAACTGCTCCTTATTGTGAATCAGCATATAGATGTTTTCTTTCAACAAATAGCCGAGCGTCTGACCCGGCGGATGGCCAAACGAATGCCCTGGGAAAATTCTCGTATGAGTCGGTAGCAGCCGTAATCTCTGAATGGACTCAAACATTTGCTCCGCAGATCCGCCTTTCGTGTTACAGTTGCCGCAGCCTTCAGTAAATAAGGTATCCCCTGTAAACAACACTCCCTGCATATGGTAACACATGCTGCCCGAAGTATGACCTGGGGTAAGCAGCGCTGCAATCTTAAGTCCTCCTACCGATAGGATGTCAGAATCCTGCAGTGCGTTCAAATTTCTACAATCGTAGCGGTAATCGTCCATCTCACAACGCGACATGTACACCTGAGGATCATAGACATCCAATAGCGGCTGAACTAGATGAACGTGATCCTGATGGGAGTGGGTGAGCAGAATAGCCTTCAGCTGTACCTGCAGCTCTTCCAGCTTGCCCGTGATCGTTTCCCATTCCCAGGCGGGGTCCACAAGAATCGCATAATTGGATGCCTTCTCCACAATGAGATAGCAGTAATTGATAAAACGGAGGGAAGAGGTCCTCAGCGAATAAACCTGAAATTGAGCATTGTTGACAGCAGCTTGCATAGCAGTCCCTCCGCCGATCTTATTGTTCTAAGTCACGGCTGTGCTGCCTATGCGCACTGTCCGACCCATTGCTTGTCCATAACGTATCCTATTGCTCCAACAGAGCCTCAAGCTCATTGCAAAGATTATCTGGCAAATTCAGTCCACGCTCTCGCAGGGGGAGCGACAAGGATAATAATAAATTCTATTTTGTGGCTATGCTAATTCAATCCACGCTCCCGCAAGGGGAGCGACACGTATCTGTCAAGACCTTGAAGACATCGGTTACATTTCAATCCACGCTCCCGCACGGGGAGCGACGAAGGTGTTTACTTTGGATACCTTGAAACGACAATTTCAATCCACGCTCCCGCACGGGGAGCGACAACGACTGTTTAAATCCAATAAGAGATAGGAGGATTTCAATCCACGCTCCCGCACGGGGAGCGACGGATAATATCTGAATCTTTTTAACACGTGGGGAAGATTTCAATCCACGCTCCCGCACGGGGAGCGACACGATATTAACACCGAATCCCTCTTCGATATATATTTCAATCCACGCTCCCGCACGGGGAGCGACGCGTTGATGGTGGAGTTTCGCCGCCCACTAGGAGATTTCAATCCACGCTCCCGCACGGGGAGCGACTTCTGAGTGTCGTTCGCCATATATTTTTGCAGTAAATTTCAATCCACGCTCCCGCACGGGGAGCGACTTTTCCATAAATGCTAAGACTTGTTTAACATCTATTTCAATCCACGCTCCCGTACGGGGAGCGACAGCGGGCGTTTTGAGCCCATGTCTGGCAAGGCTTTGGAAGCGCTTTAGTGCGAACCTCATTTTTCGAGGGTCGTAAATGGGAATTTATGTATGCAAAATCCCTGAAACCCGCGCCATAAGCGAGGTGCGAATCTCCCAGGGATTTCATGTGAGCTTCACATTCGCACCTATAGAATGAGTGGGTATTCGAATGGGCCCATTATATCATGATTTTGGAAAACCGGAGAAAACAATTCCAAACTAATAATTATCATACCATCCTCGACCTAAGCAGGGGGAAAATCCTGATCGAAGGTCTATTTTGCACGATGAGTACTTTCGGTATAGTTCTGTTGTAGAACAAATTCCAGGAGGTTTAATGGCATGACAACTGAAGCCGTGTTGCAGCTTCGCAACCTGACCAAAAAAATAGGCAGCCGCACGATCGTCGATAATCTTACCTTCGATATACCCGCAGGCGAAGTATTCGGATTTCTAGGGCCGAACGGTGCAGGCAAAACAACGACGATTCGCATGATCGTCGGTTTGATCTCGATGACGAAGGGCGAAGCGATCATTAAGGGCGTTTCGGTCCGCAATCAGTTTGAGCTCGCCATGACCCACGTCGGGGCCATAGTCGAGAATCCGGAAATGTATAAATTTCTGACCGGCTACCAGAACTTGACCCACTTCGCACGCCGGCACAGCGGCATTACAAAAGAACGGATCAACGAGGTCATCCATATGCTTGGACTGCAAAACCGCATCCACGAGAAGGTCAAGCGTTATTCCCTTGGCATGAGGCAGCGCCTTGGCGTCGCGCAAGCGATTCTGCATCGCCCTTCTCTGCTCATTCTTGACGAGCCGACCAACGGCCTTGATCCTGCGGGCATTCGCGAGCTGCGTGATTATTTGCGCAGGCTGACCCGCGAAGAAGGCATTTCGGTCATCGTCTCCTCCCATCTGTTGTCCGAGATGGAGCTCATGTGCGACCGTGTCGCCATCATCCAGGCGGGCAAGCTTGTCGATATCCGTTCCTTGCAGGAAACCCGGGATACCGCGCAGACGAAAATCATCATCGAAGCCCATGATATTCCCGCCGCCCAGACTCTGCTCGTCTCCATGTTCGATGCATCAAAGGTATCCGTATCCGGCAACCAGCTAGAGCTTATAGCGGATAAAACAGCCATACCGAGCATCGCCAAGCTTCTCGTAACCGCCGAAATCGAAATTTACGGCATTCATGCTGTGCAGAAATCGTTGGAAGAGCAATTCCTCGAAATTACCGGAGGTGAGATGGTTGTCTAGTTTATCGAAGCTTATTCGTAATGAAAATATGAAAATATATCGCCGCCCCCGGACTTGGGTCATGATTGCATTCCTCATCCTCACTGTCGCGCTGCTTAGCGGAATTATGAAATGGGACGAACGTGAGGATAATCACGCCAACTGGAAGCAGATCATATCACAGGAAAATGCCGGCATACAAAAACAGCTGGCGGACAATAGGGATCTCAATCCTGATCACAAAGCATACTTAAATGAACGAATCAAACTCAATGACTATTATTTGGACCACGACATCAATCCGAACGAGCTTCAGCTGTGGGACTATGTGAACACCTCGGCCTCCTTGACCATACTCGTCACACTATTGACGGTCATTATTGCCGCAGACATGATCGCTGCAGAATTCTCTTGGGGCACGATTAAGCTGCTCCTTGTCGGACCCGCTTCGCGAACCAAAATCTTGGCCAGCAAATATATAGCTACAATGGGATTCGCGCTGCTGCTGCTTCTATTATGCTTTGCGTCCGCCTTTGCCGCTGGAGGAATACTGGAGGGCTTCAGCGGTGTAAACCAACCCCATCTGTCGATTAACGCGGATAATGTCGTCCAGGAGAGTTCCATGATCGTGCATGCTTTGCAAAAATATGGCTTCGCAGTCGTATCGCTGATCATGTACGTAACGATGGCCTTTATGATCTCGGCCGCAT
Source organism: Paenibacillus plantiphilus (assembly GCF_927798095.1). Taxonomy (GTDB): domain Bacteria; phylum Bacillota; class Bacilli; order Paenibacillales; family Paenibacillaceae; genus Paenibacillus_Z; species Paenibacillus_Z plantiphilus. The sequence continues at coordinate 182,682 of NZ_CAKMMF010000006.1, forward strand.
TTCGCAGCTCTTCGATGGCCATCGCCTTCTCGCTCCTGTTCATGCTCATCGGCACTACACTAACGGCAATATTGAGCGGCTACGGTTGGGTGAAGTACCTGCTCTTCGCCAACATCGATCTGACTCAATATCTCGAAGGCGCCTCTCCGCTTCGACCGGACATGACGCTCTCATTCTCCATTATGATGCTCGTTGCTTATTATCTGGTATTCCAATTAGTCGCCTGGCTTCTATTCACCAAGCGCGACGTTGCCGCTTAACGATAAAGTGGTCGGGAGATATGCAGAATACGCCTATGAACATGCCCTATCGGTATGTCCATAGGCGTATTTAATAATAACAAAAATTTTGCGGCTCGCTCATCAGTTGAAGCTGCTGCCCTGACTGAATGAATAATCACTGCGAATATACTTAACCGGGATATGGATGGCGACAGTAGTCCCCTTGCCTGCTATGCTTTCAATTTGCAGACCTTGCCCATATTGATTGCACAATCTTTTATGAACGTTTTTCAAGCCGATGCTGCCTGTCGACAGGCGGTGGTCCAGCAGCGTTTCAAGCTTCTTGGCATCGATTCCCAATCCATCGTCCGCTACGGTCAGCATTAACCCGCTGTTATCAAGCACTGCGGATATCCGAACCGTGCCGCCTGAAATCCGCTTCATCAGTCCATGGCGCACCGCATTTTCAACCAAGGGCTGTAAAGTTAAGGCCGGGATTCTGCAACCAAGCGCGCGCTCCTCAATATCGAACTCGACCGACAATCGTTCCTCGAAACGCGCCTTCTCCAGCTCCACATAGGAATTAACCAATGATAGTTCCGTCTTCAAGCTGACAATGGAATGGTGGGGATCAATGTCAAAGCTGCAGCGCAAATAGTTGCTTAACTCCTCCAGAAGGTGTCCTGCCCTTGGGCCATCGCTATGGCACAGGGATATAATAATGTTCAACGCATTGTATAGAAAATGAGGCTGGATTTGCGACTGTAAAAACACGCTTTCCATTTTTATCGCATTTCCGACCGCTTCTTTCATCTTCTGGAGGGTTTGCACCCTTGCCTTCAGCTCCTTGGCATCAAACGGCTTAACCACAAAATCATTGGCTCCGGCTTCCAGCCCTATAGCAACATCCTGCGGCGTGTTTCTGACCGTCATCAGCAGAATCGGAAGCTCGAACAGCTCGTATTCTTCACGTATTCTTGTACACACCTCATAACCGGATAATCCGGGCATCATAACATCCAGCAGAACGATAGACAAATCTCTGCAGCCCTTAATCAACTCCAACGCTCTGTAACCATTATAGGCAACCAGTATTTCGTACTCATCCGCATGGAATATCTCCTTCAGAACCTTGATATTGGAAGGCTCGTCATCCACAATGAGAATCCTCCGCTTATCCTTGTCGCAGTTCTCTCCTAGAGCGCCGGCGATTTCATTGGCATGATGCTCGCTAGCTTTCTCTTGAGCTTCCAACTGCTCCTTCAAGTCCGCATCATGGGCATGATCCATCGCTTGGGGAAGCTTGAGGACAAAGCTTGAGCCTTTATGCGGCTCCGAATATTCCAGATACAGCTCTCCATCCATTCTCGCCGCCAGCATACGTGATATGGAAAGCCCCAGCCCCGATGAGTGTGCGTTCGAGAAATTGACTGCTCCGGTATGCATGCCGCCTTTAAAAAGCTCCTCCTGCTCCGCAGCGTCCATCCCGATCCCCGTGTCCACGACGCGTATGCAGATGTTGCCATCTGTGGCTTCCGCATTGATTTCCACATAGCCTTTCTCCGTATACTTCAAAGCATTGTTTATCAGATTCACAACGATCTGTTTAAATCTGTTTTCATCCGCATAAACATGCCATTCCCCGACAGGAATACGGTTAATCAGCTTAATGTCATCGCCCTTTCTCATGTCCTTCAGCATCTGAAGGACAGCTACCACCGTACCGTTGATGTCGAAGCTTCTTGGATTTAACCGCAGTTTATTATTTTTCAGGCTTTGAACATCAATAATATCGTTAACCAGACTGGAAAGTCTCGCCGCAATCGCGATAATATAGATCAGCGTTTCCTCCTGCTTTCCCGCAGAATCGCCAGTCCCTTTGTCCAGCACGGCTTGCGCCATATTCATAATCCCGTGTAGAGGCGTCTTGAACTCATGGGAGGTATGAATGAGAAACTCATCCTTCAACCTGTCCGCTTCGATTAGCTCATGGCTGATCGCTTCGAGGTCATCATAGGCTTTGGAGTACTCTTTGACAAACATAGCGCCCATGCCAAGCAGCAGAAACACCAGGAACCACAAGGGGATATACGTTTGGATGACGGAGAAGAAATAAAGAAACGCGCTGGCATAGGATAAAATAAGGAGCAGAATGCCGCCAAGCAGCAAAATAGACATCCACTTGCCCAATCGGCCGTATTGTTTCTTCCGGATCGCCAGGAAGACGAAAACGGCTATTGTTGCATAGGCGATCAGATAGAGAGGTCCCATCAATTGCTCCAGCATCGCGATAGACGCGACTGGAGCAGCTATAATTAATCCCGCATTAACTGACATGACCACGGCAATCGTCTTTACTGCAGGCGCAGGAATAAAGGCCTTGCCCATTTCCTGTATAAGCAAAGCCGCAACAAGGATGCTCAGGCAAATCGCGGCGATCTTGAGTTTTAATATCCACATAAAAGGAAGCGTATCAAACAGCTTGTTGAATATTTTTTCATTATCCGTAGCCGTAATGTAAGCATGAGTCAAGCAAAACAGGCTTGAATAGAGGAAATGCCGATCCTGCCTCCGGTTCAGAAAAATACCGAGATAATAGATTCCGGACAAGAGGAAGGTCATGATGCCCACTATTTCATATATATTGACCTTGAGCGTATGGTTCAAGATGCTATCTTTGCTTCCCAAATAAACGGGTTGGATAATGCCGCCATTATAATAATCCAGATTGGCCACTTGCAGCACAATGTCCAGCGTACCGTCCCCGCCTGCGGGAAAAAAAGTGACAATAGGAACAACGTTCGTTTCGTAGCCTGCATCCTTGCTTGCAGCAGGATTGCCGCTGTTGCCGGCTTCTATTCCATTAACGAACAGTTTGGCTGCCGATCTAATATTTTTTGTCTTTAGCCCGTATAGAGGAATGCCCTCATTTACTTTAACCTTTAGCCGGTATGTACCGATTCCCTGATCAGCCATGATCCCGCCGTCCCCGATGCTCACCCAGCGGCTTGGCACTTGGACAGGCCATCTCTGCGGCAGCGTCTTCGTATCGAAATCTGCAGGCGATAAAAGGACATCCGAATAAAAATCCCACTCTCCATTCAAGGCGGCAATACCATCGTGCTCAAAATCCCACTGGGACAAATCGATAAAGCCGTCCTGAGACAACGGCGCCTCCGCATTGGAATCTTCAAAAATAAAGAATGCTAGAGGAATGAACAAAATGAGCAGAAATGCCAGAAATATCGCTATCCCTTTATAGCCGCTGTTCCTTTTCAACACGATAACCCAACCATTCCTGCATATTATGTGCGACAAAGAGGAGAAGCCTTATTTTCCTAATTGATGCTCGCGAAGAAATTCAGCCACATTATGGTTGCCTTGCTTGACTGCAAGAGCTAATGCAGTATCCCCTTCTTCAGAAATCGCATTTGCATCGGCGCCATGTTCGATTAATAAACGAATAATTGCTATATTATCATCATGAAAGGCAGCAGTATGCAAGCAAGTATGACCGTTACTATCCAATATATTTGTTTGCGCTTTTTGAGACAATAGCAATTTGATGACATCCATGCTTCTTTCCCCTGCAATCGCAGCATGCAACGGTGTATTAGAAGGGATGTAAGAGATTGTGGAATGAGATACTGCATCAATGCGGGCGCCATGATCTAACAATACCTGTACCACTTCTTTCTTCCCAAAATGCGCTGCGAATCCCAAGGGTGTGAGGCCATCGCTATTTTCCGTATTTGCAAGGTTCGAATCAGACTCCAAAAGGTTGTTCAATCGCGAAGCATCACCTTCTTGTATGGCCTCAAATACTTCAACAATCACTTGAGTGAAACCCATTCTTTATCTCCTCCAGCTCCATCGATTTAATTACATAATTTTACCAAACTTTAATGGACCTCATCAACCTATATTCAGTGGATCTAGCTTTCCAATGCATGGCGGTGACAGCACTCCGTTACATACCCTTGTGGACCTTGTATAGTAAGTGTTGCGTTCTCGGATAAGCGCTGTTTTAGTCCAGTCAAGGTTTTCTCAATTGAGCTATTTTCCATTCTAGTCTCTCTCCTCTTAATAATATCTCCACCAACTGCATACAAGTATTAATGTGGAAGTTTCGGCGCATTATTTGTTCACCAGTCTCATTCCTAATACCTTGACCACATCTGTGTGGTGACACCCGTACCGTCCCACCGCGCGCTGGGAGCTGCGCGCGGTGCACCGACAAGCAGGCCCGCGTGACCCATTGTATATGAATAATCACATACATTTGGCCTTCAAGAAGCTAAATTCGCAATTGTATACGATAAATCACATACAATTCGCAATATAGCAAACGTGGAACCCGTTCTGTTCGAAAAATCACATAGAATGAACACGGACGAGCTTGTTCATGGTCGCTCATGATTGAAGGTCTAACTCTGTACGTCTCGCTTGTTTACTTAAACCATAAAATTGATGTAGTCAAGGTACTAGTGGGGATATAAACATTTATTCTTTGAATAAACCCACTTTCTCTCAATTTTCTCTCGTAAGCAACAAGGAAATTGTGTATAATTAAGTCATTATCTGCTTAAAAGGAGTGTAGACGGTTGAATTCTCTCATATACATAACAGTGTATACTCTGGAAGCATTTTGTACGATAACGGCTAGCTACATGCTGTTTCGATTCCACTTCAAAGAATTTATCTGGAAGAAGTTAATGCTCAGTCTATTATTAGCTGTGTTCTCCTACTCGATGAGAGATATAACTATCGTTAACATTTACACTATTCTCGTCCCTAGTACCTACCTCCTAGCTTACACCTTATTTATTACCTTCGTCAGTAAGATTCGGGTTGTCTGGGCATCCATTATGATGTCAACGGGTTACGCACTCCTCGGTACTGTTCAAATGTCCTTATTGCTGCTCTTTGATACTCTTGGAGTCGATATGGCGGCTGTCCAAGGAAATTTATTCTTCTTAGTGTTAGCTCAAGTCATGACGGCAATCGTTATGTTTACCTTCTTATTCCTCTATTACTATCGTGGTCGCGGGTTCGTATTTGACTTTCCTTCGTGGCGGTGGAAGCATCTCTGGTTAGTCATGCTGGAAGTTATTTTGATTGCCTTAATACTGCAGTTTATTTATGTAAACAAACTTACCATGATAATTGCTGCCGTTGTTACCCTTACTGCACTTCTTCTGTTAAGTAATAAAATGGAGAAGGAGGAAGGCTTATAATGAATTGGAGTCGTAAGCTTGCAAACAATTTGGCGGTCAGAATTCACTCGGCAAATCCTCATCACTCTGTCAGTCTCCCTGTTCAGAGTTACGCTATAGAGACGATTATTGTAAGTACGATCATTACCAGTGTGGCATTATTAATCGGTCTTTTACTCGAACAAGCTTTAGAGGTTCTGTCAATAATCATTGTATTTCCCTTATTGCGTTTCATTACAGGCGGTCGCCATTTCTCATCGCCAACAGCTTGTATCGCAACAACTGTTATCGGCTTTAATGTCGTTCCGATACTCGCCCAATATGTACATTCCACAACTGCCATCTTGATATTAACTATAGGAAGTCTCCTGCTCTGCATCATATACGCACCTCAAGGAAATAGAGCAATCGTGAAGCAACATCAGATTATTAAGCTAGCAGGAGGGGCGATAATAGCTGTCAATTTTATTGTGATGTCGCCCGTTCTAGCCATAGCATTTTTCCTGCAAGCCGTAACGCTCATACAGTTCAGGAAAGGGGGGTGATGACGCATATGAGAAAATTTAAGCTAATAGTATTGTTCGCAATTTCTTCGATTTTAGGCATGGTTGCATTTGCACAAGCTTCCTTTGCTTGTTCTTGGGGTCTGTACGATCCTGAAATGCCTGAAGAATTGCAGTAGGAGGAGCGTATGGAGTGGGTTAAGGAGCTCCCTGTTAGTCGAGATCCAAAAGGCGCAACAGGCATAGTGTCTTTGCTACTGGACTGCATCCTGTATTTCCAACTCTATGAAGCAAGTATTCAGGTCCATTCAGCAACAGAAATGTATTACTTCACACTAGGCAACAATCTAAGCCTGCTTGTAGAAAACCTAAATAACTCGGGATACAATTTCGAGAAGACGGATCGCGCACAGGTCGCAGATTTTCAGAAAATTATCCGAGTTGAGAAAACGGAGTTTTTTCAGTTCAGAGGGTATTTCGAGGGTACTGATAAATATGTGGTATTCTCGGAAAGCAATTTTAGAAAAATATCGAAAATAGTAAAGGATCGCTCGAAGGAGTGATCCTTTACTTGACTCTTGCGAATTCTATCACCAAACCCATCTTTGATAAAGACTTTATTCTGAACATTTCACGCACTTATTTTAACATAGAGTAGATTCGGAGAAGAAAAAATGATGCTATGGAGACACTATTTAAGGCTGACTGGTTCACGTTTCAGAGCAAATAGAATAGAAAAAAGCTCAAGTAGCTGTAGAAATAGCTCTTAAGCTTTTTCGTTTTAAAGAAATCGCTATGAGGTAAATGTTCGATGATGCATTTGGGGATGGTTTCAAGTTTCTATTCGAATTTAAACAAACTCCACGTCCAATAGGGTTCCCCCTGTGCGACTATCCATCGGTTGAACAAGATATCGAAACGATCATTTAATTTATAAAACTCACCTGCTTCAAACCAATATAAATAATATTTGTCTCCCCGCCTTACTGCATCGGAATCTACGATAAGGAGACATCCCATATATATTGCGATTGTATAATAGTGATCAGGCATATAGTCGGTATGATATTGCATCATTTCAGACAATTTTAATAAATGGACGAATGTTCCATACTCATCTTCAAAAAAACGCCCTCCATTGTGAAGACGCAAAAAAGCAAGCAAATCATCTGGCAGTTTCCACTTGGTATACTGCTCAAATTCTTCAATTTCCTTATCGTCAACACCTGAATTGAATGAAAAGCGACACTCATTTACATGTCCATTTGTGTCTTGTGTAATCAGTGTTGACTCCCCTGACAATCTTTGTTTTAAACCATTTAAAGTTTGTAAAACTAAACTTTGCTCCATATCATGCTCCTTAATAGTATCTCCACCAATCATTTACCGTGTAAACATGAAAATTACGGGGAACAGGAATCAGGTTATTAAAATCGTTTGTACCTCCATATTCTCTCGGTTTGATATGGTGAATATCATAATCATCCCATTTATACCCGTTTTTCGGGTACAATTCACTATACTTTTTAATATAAGCTGCACGATCAGCTTTTTCCCATTTTATTGAGGTAGTTTTAGACATTGTTGTTGTTGAAGGTTCTGTCATAACTTTACCAGAAGTAGAATCCTTATAGTATGGATACAGAGTCGCCTTACTATTGGCTAAGAATGTTTTTGTTTGACCATAGAAAGTTCCAACATTTCGACCTTGAGTGATAGTTACATTCATAGACGAATACCAAAATTTACTGCTACTGACCGAAAAAGATTTTAATCCCGTTTTCCCAACCTTAATATTAGGTTTTAATATTGTAGCAGTCAAGGTGGTTTTTGTACTAGGAATGCCGAGTCGTGAGTTTTTATACATCGCCGTCTGTGCGATTGTCAATGTATCTGGTGCAACACCAGAAACCGCTACAATTTTATATGACATAGTAATGGATGATTGACCTTGTTTAAAATCCAAATAATTCATTACGTCTACGTAACTGTCTGTCGCGGCTGCTGGAGCAATAGAAGAAGTGGAATTATTTACAACAATCTCGCGTTTGATTAAGTGAGGTTTTAAAGAAGGGTTTGTGTATATACGAATGACTTGTGATTTTGTACTTTGATAGGATTCGTTATTAAAGGTGTTTACCTCAGATTCAGATGCAAAACTACTAGTAGAAATCGATAGGCATAGGACAAGCGTCATTATTATTACAAGTATACGCTTCATAAAACATCCTCCCAACATTATTGTTACTCTCCTTGTTAAATTACTAAATCACAACCATAGAACCATCCTCCTTTTTAGCAATTTAAGGGAATACGCATTCATTATATTAACCCACCCATTTTATGTCAAGTATCAAACCTATTAAACAATTCACGCACACTCCCTTATTTGGTTGAAGAGCCATTGTGATCGTAAGCTTCAAATAAGACGGTGTATAGAATCAACTGCTAAACTTTGAGAGAATTTTGTTAGACTAGAGAACAGAGTAATTAGAAATCGAGTAGGTGGGGTGTTACATAGTTGGGGATACGAATAGATTATGTTCGATACATTGACCAAGGAAATGGCTATTGGGGGGAAGAATTTCTGGATGATTTGGAGGAAAAGTAGATTACTTATAAATACTATGTGTGATGACGCATAAGCCGGAGCTCATCGTTTGTCATTTTTCTTATCACTCTCTCCTGTCAATGCAATCTTGAACTCCTGCATCGTGTTTGTAAGGGAGTCGATCTTTTTTTCAAAGCGAAGCAACAAATACCCTGTCACAACAATGGGGAAACCGAAGTTTCCAATCAATGATGTAACCAAAGTAATAAATTGCGGTTGATCCATGTCTTTCACCTCCTCGTCCTAATAGGTACTTGGCATGAAGCATTACAGCTATCTCGCTATCCTTTGAAAGCGCTGAGTATGCGAGTGTAACAACGATTTTTTGTTTGGAAGTAAGGTTAGAAAAGCCCTCATACAAGCATTCATTGTTTAGCTGCTCTTGAAAAACAGTAGGATCTACGGTAACCTGCGGTAAATCATCACCACTGTAAACAAAAGACAGCATTTCACCAATCTCTGCCTCTTCCTCATCCGATATTTGTTTATTATAAATGGTAAGTTCCCGTTACTGAATCATCTCTATAATTTATAAAAAATGGGTATCGTTGCAACAAAACATCTTCGAATGCGTTTTATAAAGAGAGGGGGGGTTAACACACTCTAGGATGCTCTCTACGACAAAACCATTGAGTTATTATGATGGTTACCTCATCTTCCCTTCGAATTCCAGTATGGTTCAGATATATACATCATAATTTAATGAATGATCTAACCTACGGAGGAAATGTGATGAAGAGGACCAAAACTGCGATTGTTTTTTTATGCCTAATTTGTATCTCTATGATTCTATTCGGATGTAAGTCAGCTGAGGATTTGACTCAATCAACAAGTGAAGAAAAATCGGATTTACCGATTAATCAAATTGATAAGGGTTCAAGCCGGCCTGAAAGTCCAATACCTACAGCAACGATAAATGATCAACCGCCTCAGTACATCGATGAAAGTAAATATGAAGGCGATGAATTAGGGATCGTCAAGACATTAAACAACATGGTGAAAGCTTTATACGAGAAGGACATTGATGCACATAATTCATTCATTACAGGAGATATGACTCCGATTAAAGGGAAGCTTGATTTTAAAAAGCACTTTTTAAGTATCGATAAATTAGATTTCACGGTGAAACCTGACCTTACACCTCCTGATGGTGCTAAACCTGTTTGGGTAGAATATACAGAGAAGATCGATGGTTACGAAGCAATTGAAACAGATGCGCAGCTGTTTGTGTTTCAGTTTGAAGATAATGTTTGGAAATTACTTTATATAACTGATTCGTGGCGGTGGTAAGAATAAAATAAAAAAATGTTACTACTTAGGTCCACTTAAAGCTGAATTGTCCACGAAGAGCAGAAGTGAGAGAGGAAAGAACGGGAAGAAGGAATAAATATATCTATTCTCACTCTAAAGCCACATTTGTTATGGCTTCTTCGACAAGTGGGGGTACTTGGGAAGGGTAAGGAGCACTTTTTGGGCAAAATAAAAGCCCTCAGAAGAGGTCGTAATGTGCGGTAGTGGTGGAGAATAGGAGGCTCGAACCCCTGACCTCGTCGCTGCCAGTGATGCGCTCTGCCGCCATTGTCGGTTTCACTGCCCCAGAGGCTACTAGTCATGTGTTCATAAACCTAACATAGGGAGATGCTTCCGAGTATGGTAAGTGAGAGATGATGCAATACATTGCTTTAATTCATCTACGAATATGTCGTCGTCTTCCTTGAACACAATCGCTCGGTTTCCTTCAAAAATGAATGTATCACGGTAGAACTCCCTGAATGTCTCAACCAGTTTCGTGTTACAGTTAAAATACAGGGCATACTGACTTGGATTCGACTTTTTCCAACCCATTCTAAGGGTGCTCCCTGTTTTTGTAACATAACTGGGCTCACCCCATTTTAATGTCTCTTCCACGGAATCAACCCCATCAGTCTCGGAAGCCGTATCCAAAATGAGTTGACGGAGAAAAAACAGCTTCTTCTGAATATTTATCGGATATTGTTCAAATACAGCGGCTACCTTAGTATTTTCAATCTCACCCATACGGATCATCCCTTACTTTAACTTTCGTCAATGATACAGGCAGCTAGCATAAGGCAATATAAATTTCGGCTTGTCCATCGTTCGGGTCGATATGCGGATCATAATACTCAAAATCTCCGGAAAACGCCCGTTCATTGCCGGGTTGCTGCGACCATTCCCAAATATGGGACCATGCTCGCTGTACCACCTCTATAATCGGTCCCCGCTCTGTAACGAAAACCGCGTATTTTGCAGCAGGAACGATGAATGTCTTTATGCATTCGGGAAATTGTTCTTGCGGTGTTTCCTTAACGCGCACCCCGACCATGATTTCATACTGTCCAGCATCGCCTTCTTCATAGTTGTAGTAACAGCTATAATGGCCAGGTTGTTGTTGATATTCTCTCAATTGATCAACAATGTTGTCTGAATGGAATTGTTCAAAGAGCATGCCAATTTTTCCACTGCCGTTTAATTCGGCAGCATTTGTTGTGACTGCGCTTATGCCGGCTAACGTGAAAGAGGGAAATTGTTCGACACGGCTGGGCTCATTGCATTTTTGTTTCACCATGAATCACTCCTACGATTAGAATGAGTTTAGTATAAAACAACCAACTTGACAACTATCTGTCAGGTTGGTTTTTCTTTTCTATATTTTTTCGCAATTTGCTCAGCGCGATCAGCAATGATCTCCCGCAAATGTGGAGGCTCAAGCACCTCCACATGGTGACCCAAGCCGAGAATAAAGCGATACAACCATTCATTTTCCGGATATGCCTTCTTTACTAACCAACTGCCATCATCCACTGGACAAAGCGCCTCAATGCCAAACCATTCCTCCGCCAAATGACGAGCCTCAGCCTGGAAACACAGGGAGATTTGTGTCGCCCGAGAAGGTTCAGACGAGCTCGGGTCTGAAGTTCGCGCTTGTACCGGAAGTTCTCGGCTAGTAAACGTCTTCTCCGGGACGATTTCTAAATCTTTCATTCGCTTTAGCTTGAAAAGACGAAATTGCTCTTTCTCTAAGCAGTAGGCTTGCAGATACCATTGCTTTCCTTTCAGGATGAGCCTGTGCGGCTCTACGATCCTATGTGACATTTCACCATCGGCATTGGAATAGACGAATTCCGCTATGAGGCAGTAATCAACCGCTTTCTCTAACAGTTGCAGCTTGGGGCGAAGCTGTTCGTTGCCGTCCCAAGGCGAGTAGTCGATCAATACTCGACCTAACTTGCGCTGAAATGCTTCGGAGTCTGCGGGCGGGACAACGCTATGAATTTTCTCCATAAGCCGCTGATGCTTCTCGTTGCCGTAGGAGGAGGAAATGCTTCGAAGCGCGGTGACAATGGCAGCAAGCTCGTCGTTCGTCAGCATGTTGCGGTCCAAGCGGTATCCTTCCGCCAGCCCAATGCCGCCATTGGTTCCTTGGTAGGTGACGATGGGGATGCCAGCCCCATTGATAGTTTCGATGTCCCGATAAATCGTCCGTACGGAGACCTCAAACCGCTCCGCAAGTTCCTTAGCCTGCACCATTCGACGGTTCAGCAGCAGAATGATGATGGACAGGAGCCTTTCCAATTTCAACGCGAATCACCTCAGCCGCAGATTAGATTATGTTCCCCCTATACTAGAAGGGGGTTTGTCCATTTGTCAACTTGATGCATATATGCTAAAAAGGAAGGCCAGCACTAGGCTGACGAAGCTTATTCAACGAGGACTTTTAGCGGTAGATTCAGACGCCGTGCTCCTACTCTTGAAGTATTACCTTCGAAGCTTATTTCGTCTTCAAACGCATCTTCGGTAGCGAAGAGGACAAGGATATTCTGTTAGCTTTTCTCAACCGAACGTTTATGGAGGCTGGAGAGTCACCTCTGACTGAGATCACTTTAATGAACCCTTACAACGATAAGGATTCGCCGCGAGATAAACACTCTCAATCGTTACTCTGACAGCTAATATGGCTGCTGATCAGCCCGTTATTTATTTTGGAGAATGAAGATAAGTATGGAAGATACCTAGTAGAAGCAGTTCATGCTCAGAGAATGCAGGATCCACCAGCTTGAAATTAGCTTTAGCCGGAATTGACAGCGTCTCTTTCCACTCAGCCAACGTGTTCCCATCCAGAATGATTTTTCCCCAGTCCAACAACCAGTTTATCATTCGCATCTGTTATTCGATAATCGGCAAACATGGACCCTTCTGTCATGATGTCCAGCAATCTCATGAAGGGATTGGAATAAGTTCGTTCAATGTAGGCAACGACTTCTCCCTGATCATTGTGCACCTCGGATTTTTTTGTGGAATAGCGGTTATACATTCGATATGTATACAAATGGAATCCATCCTTTTAGGTTATAACCTTACATCGTCTATTAACATCAAAACAAACTACTCACGGAGACTGTACTATAAACAATATAAAAAAAGCAACTTTTTACATTAATAGGATGATAAGCTAATATAAATGACGCTTTGAAAAATTGACCCTCAACGCAAAAACACCTCCAAGTTGTCCCCACATTTTACGACATCGGGGCATTCTCTTGAAGGTGTTTTGATTTGTCTCACGATACGGGTCAGTCCCAGTCGGGGGCCGACATTAGCTTACACACGCTTTCCATACCATCTTTTCTCTATTTTAGCAAACTTTCCTCCTATATATGGAGGTGCTATGAGGCAGAGATCAATCAAAAAGCTCACAAAAAAAGGATAGCTTTCGGGATCGCCTATCGAAATTATGGATTGTGAAAACCTCAAAGTAAATAAAATTAGACCCAATATTAAAGCTTGATTCCATATGACACCTTCTCTAGTATGGCGTTGTGCGTAGTAACCCCCAATGATCATGCATAACGCAAAAAGAGCTAACACTATAAGATCCTCGTAATCATTATGCCATTCTTCCAATCCTGTAGCTTTCAATAGCACAAATGTGGATAAAACTAGAACGAAGCTTGAAAAAAACAACCCCATATAACCAATACACAATGCTTTCAGATCAAACCTCTTCATAACTTACCCCTTTTTATATGTATAATCATATATTTTACCATATTCAACTCTAATATAATTATAAATAAAATCTAGGTCAACTAATACTCTTTATGGGTTGTCGGGCTTCTCACCAATGAGTTCCAACCTCGCCGCGTCTGCAGCCTCCTTGTCAAACCGCCGTGTAACCACCGTCGACTAGCAGGCTTGTGCCTGTAATGAAAGAAGCATCGTCACTGGCCAGGAACAGAACGGCTTTGGCGACTTCTTCAGTTGTTCCCAGCCTGCCGATGGGATGCTGTCCAATGAGAACATTCACTATTCTCTCATCCAGCCCGCTAATAAGGTTCGTATGAATGTATCCCGGACATACTGCATTGACACGTATCCCTTTGGATGCATAAGCTACTGCCGTCGATTTCGTGAGCATCTCGACTCCGCCTTTGGATGCAGCATAAGCAGCAACTCTCGCTTTACCGACATGACTGTGGACCGATCCACAGTTTACAATCGTACCTCCATAACCTTGCATCAGCATTTGCTTGATAGCATGCTTATTGCACAGAAATACACCTGTCAGATTGACTTCAATCGTCCGCTCCCATACGTCCAAATCAACCTGGTCCGCAGGTCCGTCACTGGCTATTCCCGCACCCGCGAATAAACTGTCCACCCTGCCGTATCTTTGCACCGTCTGCTTGACCATTCGAATCACTTCTTCCTCTTTCGTTACATCCGTTCTCATATAGCAGGTCTCCAGCCCTCTTTCATTGAGCGCATCGGACACATCCTGCCCCTTCCCGGACAAGTCAGCAATAACGACTGAAGCTCCCTCCTCTGCGAACAATCTGGCTGTCGTTTCCCCGATCCCGCCGGCTCCGCCAGTTACAATAGCAACCTTGTTCTGAAATCTCATTGTCATCCATCTCCTTTTTGAAAATAAAGAATGTCACCATTTAAAACTAACTAGTTATTTATATTTTAGGAAAAAGGAAGGCCATCCTGCATTACAACAAGGACGGCTCCATAATTCCGCAAATAACAAACGTTACAATTTGATCTTTGTATTGTTCCTGTGACATCCACTTTGCTTTATCATCCAGCATATCATTGAGACGCTTGTAAGACTGCACGAACGGAATAACCATGTTCATCATAAGAATGGGAATCATCATCTCATCCAAATCCTTCCGAATAATTCCATTTCTCTTCGCGGCTTTCGCCAGCTCATACAAGAGAACATAATCATCGGGTGAATAAGAGATGAGCTTCCATGTCTTCCATTCCTCGGCTGATTCCCACAAGAAGATTTTCAAATAGCGGGGATTGTCCAATAAAAATTGATACGATATCCGAATAACTTCCTCCAGCAGCCGTCGAAATTTAACTGGATCGCTGGCAGTCGCCTCATCAGATAGCAACTCACCAGCCAACGCTTCAAAAATCTTATTGCCCAATTGGTCGGCCCTTTTAACGACCTCGGTGTAAAGCCCTAACTTATCTTTGAAATATTGATAAATCAAGCTTTTATTATAGCCGGCCAAATTGGCGATTGCATCGATGCGGGCTGCAGAATATCCTTGCTCGGCAAACAATTCCTCTGCGGCGTTAAGAATCAATTCCTTGGTTCTAGCCGCATCGTAAGTTTTCTTGCTTTTTTCTTTCATCGTTACAGAGCTCCAATCAAATATAACTAACTAGTTAGATTCTAAAGGCAGCCCGATTGTTTGTCAAGACAAGAAGCCCAAGCGTTATGCAAGCAAGTATGACCGTTACTGTCACATAGGCAACAATCTAAGCCTGCTTGTAGAAAACCTCAATAACTCGGGATACAATTTCGAGAAGACGGATCGCGCACAGGTCGCAGATTTTCACAAAATTATCCGAGTTGAGAAAACGGAGTTTTTTCAGTTCAGAGGATATTTCGAGGGTACTGATAAATATGTGGTATTCTCGGAAAGCAATTTTAGAAAAATATCGAAAATTGTAAAGGATCGCTCGAAGGAGTGATCCTTTACTTGACTCTTGTGAATTCTATCACCAAACCCATCTTTGATAAAGACTTTATTCTGAACATTTCACGCACTTATTTTAACATAGAGTAGATTCGGAGAAGAAAAAAATGATGCTATGGAGACACTATTTAATGAATACATTTCATACACAAAATTCCGAAAAGTAGTCTAACGAACCTTGCGAGAAGTCGGGACGGGTCACACTTTAATCAAACCCGACCATGCCGTGGTACCCAGAAGCCAAGCTCCACGGGCATTACGTAAGTCCGCGCCGCCCTTCACTTATAAAGTGAGTACGGGACACGCTGGCGAATGCTTTCTCAGGTTACATATGCTTTCTCAAGTTACATTCAGGATAATGTCCTTTAGTTCAATCAGAGTCTTGATTCGATAGTTGGCCTGTGAGAAGTCATGTGTTTTTGTGAAGTCGTTATGGACAATAGCACAGTCGATACCAGCCGCCACGGCTGAGCTCAACCCTCTGTTAGAATCCTCTACGACCAGGGTCTCTTCCTTGGTAGCTCCGAAGCGCTTTAGGCCGGTCAAGTATGGTTCCGGGTGCGGCTTGGTATGCTCGTAGTCTTCGCGAACAAGGACGAATTCCATGAATTTTCTAATCTGGCGCTTTTCATGAATAAGTTGAAAATCCGCACGTTTTGCAGTCGTCACGATGGCCATGCGGACGTACTTGGACAGTTCGGCTAGGGTTTCAACTACGCCTTCAATCTCTATGGCTTCTGTTCTTAGATATTCCTGATAATAGACGTTGCGGACCTCACGCTGCTTGCTGATGGTCTGTTCATCAATACCTGCCGCCCTAGCTTGGGACCAAGTGCCTAATGACTGGGTCATGTCGCGGAGGTATTGATCTTTATTCAATGTAAATCCAATGTCAGCCAGAGCGCGTTCTCCCGCTTTGTAATACCAGAATTCAGTATCAACCAGTACACCATCATGATCGAAGAGTATGTACTTTTTCATTTTTTCGTTCTCCTTTGTCAGCTGCGGCAACCATGCGTGCCATCGCTCTTATTATTCGAGAGGCGCTTCCGCCTCTCTTTTCTTCATATAGTCAACAATCCTGCTATGGAGATTTTCTAGCCTGTCAACACCCCATTCAGGCGGTAATACAACAGGATTAATGTTTAACTTCCGTAGTTGGTTTAATCGCTTGCTGAATTTGTCTGCATTTCCTTCTCTGTAAATTTTCTTAGCTTGCCATACTCCTCCTGAATGGTCGATCAGCTTTATGAGCCTTTCCAGAGCCATTCTCTTAGATTGATCAGTGACGTTCTTACGAATAAGCTGTATCGCTGTATCCAAAGTGTAATAATCGCCATTTCCTACAATTAACTTATAGAAATATTCTATTTCCTTCTCGTAACGCTTCTGTGAAAGCACTTGAGCCACGCTGGCTTCTTCATTCCTCACTTGTGTTTCAAATCTTAGAATTCCTTTTGTACACGAGAAATCCTGCATAATCTTCCGTGGCTTTTTCTCTTGCTTACTCAGCAAGGTTTCATACCGATTGTACCAATTTATCGTTTTATTAGCGCTCATCAAATATACATTTGTTGTCGAGTTCCAATACTTCACAGTTTGTTCGCAAGCTAAAACATAATCAGGTATTTTGCCTTTTTTGAATAATACCAGGTATTGTGATACTAAGTTATCTCTAAATCCTTCATAATAAAGTCAAATCGCTGGGCCACATGACAAAAATCATGTAATGCTGTCAAGGAATAGTAACCATTTGGATCGATCAGGAGTTGCGGTCTGAGTCGCACCTCAAGTTGTCGATACCCCCATTGATTTTTTCTTAATCTGATTTCTTGAAGTCCGTACTTTGCTAAGCCATATGTAATTTGGGCATTCTTATCTCGTTTATCTCTAATAATTCATCCTCAACTTACTGACCGCCTTTCATCGGAGCATTTAGAACGGAGTAAAAGTAAATCACCCTGCCTCCAAAGAGCCAGGGCGATTATTTGTGATCGAGAAAAATAATGGTCTGAGCGGAATCCACTCGCTTTGCAAAAGATGAAATATCACCAAAAAAATCCTTACTGTGACCAAACGTGTGACCACACCCTCAATTCATAACTATCTAGGCATAGAAAAAAGCCTTTAAACACTCGGAAATCCTTGTGTTTAAAGGCTTTTTAAATTATGGAGCCTGGGGGGATCGAACCCCTGACCTCATCGCTGCCAGCGATGCGCTCTCCCGCCGTTACCGGTTTCACATCATCTTTCTCTGCTGCTCATCCTATCTATTTAATAAGACCTAGATTGCGAGCGAGCGCAACTGCTTCTGTCCTCCTACGAACGTGCAGTTTGTCAAAAATATTCCGGTTGTAACCTTTCACCGTGCTAAGTGCAAGAAACAACTCTTTAGCAATTTCTTCGTTCGAATATCCTTGGTAAATGAGCAGCAAAATTTCCAATTCGCGCTTGCTTAATGGCTCAACGAGCACACGCGATGACTTGGTACGCCGCAACTTCGTCGGATATTCAGCTAACAACATCGCTGTGTGTTCCGACATAATACCGCACAACTGTGCTTCATCCAACAGACGAGCCATGGGCTCGCCCAGATCCAAGAAGCTTCTGATATACCGCTCAGGCGCTGCCAATGATAATGCTTCGGAGAATGGCACGAGTGCGTCACTCACCTCACCCATTACTACAGAAGTGACGGACTGTAATAGCAACGCCCGTATTCGGTCCTCAGGCATAAGATCTTCCGCTAAGTCCACCCCAGCAGACAGATTGCCTTCCATGAACATCATCTTCATCCGCACATCATCAATTAATGGAATCAGGTTCTCGCGCCTGAGTGTGTGAGCATCTTTCTCCAACCTGTTCAGCATTTCGGAGACACCATGCTTATCTCCCCGTGCTAGCCGTATTTGCACAAGGAATAACTCTCCTGCCATCACTCTGTCCGATGACTCTACTTGTTGCGCTAATCTGAGCATATGGCGGCCATAGCCTTCCGCAATCTCAAGTTCATTCCACTCATAGTAGATGCGTCCTAATCCCAGATACGCTTCGCATGCAACTGGAAGTGGCGGATTGCCTGCTAATGTAATGACCCGTTTGTAAGTATCTCTAGCAAGGCTAAGACGGGAGTTCACTTCATAAATCTGACCGAGTCCGAGTGTTGACAGGACGGCAATGAGCTGGTGACCAATGGCTTCGCTAGAAGCTATTGCTTCTCTATATGCCCGTTCGGCTTCGATGCGATCCTTCTTTAATCCATATCCATATCCCAGTGCCCATGTCGTAGCGGTTCTTACTGGTAGATTACGCGCATCCAGAAGATCTAGCGCGCGGCGGGATTCGATCATGATCGTATCCGCATCATGACGTGTTACAGCCAGCGAAGCTCGTATCGAGGCAATATGCCCGACTAAGTCTCGAATTCCCTCTTCTTGTTGATCATAGTGCTGTAGGGCAGCTTCGGCAGCCATCAATTTCTCATCAACGGCGGGCAATCGACCGACTGTCAGTAACACGGAGGCATAGATCACCCATAGAGCAGGCCTCTTATCGAACAATTCTGCCGGCTGAGACTTCAACCAGGACCAAACAGGAAAAGCAGCTCCGCGAAAATGTAGCGGCATGCCATTGCCTTCAATGAGTCTAGCAGCACGATCGACATCACCTCCAGCGGAAGCATGCTGAAGCGCATCCGTCTCCAGTCCATTGTCTTCGTACCAGATACTGGCTCTTCGATGCAGTTCCTCTGGCGAATTGTTTGACGTCAGCCGCTTACGAAGCGACTCACGGAAAAGATGATGATAACGATACCAATTCCGATCATTGTCCAACGGGATTACAAACAAATTGCTTCGCTCTAATACTTCTAATAATTCACTTCCGTTGTTCATACCTGTGACCGCATCACAAAGCGGACCGCAAAACCGATCAAGAATTGAGGTCTGCAGCAAAAATCGTTGAATGGCATCTGACTGCTTCTGCAAAACCTCTTCTAATAAGTAATCCAACACGTAGCGGTGACTGCCGTTAAAGGAACCGACGAACCCCTCGACATCCGCATGGTCTTGCATCGATATCCCCGCCAGTTGGAGGCCTGCAATCCACCCTTCGGTACGCGTTTCCAGCGTTTCGATCATTCCAGACGACAAGTGCAGCCCCATTACATCTATTAAGAAGTTGGACGCCTCGGATAATAGAAACCGCAAGTCGTTAACGCGAATTTCGTTCAGTTGGTCTCGGACTCTCAATTGGGACAAAGGTAGATGCGGTTCTTCTCGAGTGATAAGGACGACATGCATATGGGAGGGTATTCGGTCTAACAGAAAGGCTACATGGTTATGAATCGCCTCTTCACGAATTATGTGATAATCATCGATAACTAGTATTAATGAAGCGGGGAACATCTCGATTTCATTGAGAAGAATCGTCAGGAGCGGTTCCATCAAAGGCCTTTCCGACGATCGTAGCAAGCCGAACAAGCCCTCCCCGATTGGGACCCCGGCTTGCTTCAATGCTGCTGTTAGGTACGCGATAAATTGGAAGGTATCATTGTCTCCCTCATCTATGGATAACCAAGCAATCGGTATTGAAAGCCCCGACAGCCATTCGCACACTACTGTTGTCTTCCCAAAGCCGGCAGCAGCAGATACCAACGTCAGCTTACGATGCCTGCCTCCTTCCATCCGAGAGGTTAAACGCGGACGCAGCACCATTGTCGGACGAAGGGGAGGCATATATAGTTTTGTGGATATTATCTCCATGTTCATACTTCCATTATAGCAAACCCTACTTAAGTATCTACATACTTCTTTTCCTTCAAGTTAAAATTTGGGCTAATAGGTGTGCATACGTCAACCGTGTGACTTACATTCATTTATGGTAAGGAGTTGCTCATAATGGTCCAGGTTTCATTGCTTCGTCTTTATATACTGAGAGCGTTGTATCTTTTTGTTGTCTTGGGTCTGGCTGTCATGGTGTGGCCTGGTGTCATCTTTCGAGAAGAACCAATGGAACTCATGGAAAGCGCGGTCAATTCCATGTTGGCAGCTTACTGGTTACTTTGCATCTTAGGATTGCGGTATCCTCTGCAGATGTTGCCGATCCTTCTATGGGAATTAGTGTGGAAATCCCTTTGGCTAATTGTTGTTGCGGTCCCTCAATGGGCAACTGGCGTTATGGACGAATCAACTTGGGAGGTTGCATTTTCTTGTTTGATGGTTGTCATTTTCCCTTTCATTATCCCTTGGCGATATGTGTTTTTGATCTACGTGAAGAGACGTGGAGAACGGTGGCGTTAGATGTGAAGCGTATTAGGCTGTCTTATTAATCCGAACCGCATCGGTCAGTAACAATAAATAGTGCATAAAAAAGACGAAGGAATCGTCAATGATTCCCTCGTCTACATCAGTACAACCCATTCAAATAAAAAAACCTCTATCTACAGTCTGAACACCATCACGAATTGCGATGGTGTTTCAATCGTATGGAGCCTATGGGGATCCGACTTCGCGCAAGCTCGTCTTCCCATCATGGGATGTATGAAACCCGATTAAATGTTTTTTATTTTACATACCCTCCGTTTCTCTAAACAACCGTTTTGGTCCTATCATGAATTAGAATTACCTTTTAAGCTTTGTTATTACCTCCTACCGTAATGACTACACTTCCTTTTTTATGTCCGCTTTCGACATAGGTATGAGCTTCAGACATTTGTTCTAATGTATAGCTTCTATCAATGACCGATTTTATCTTCCCTGCCTCAATAAGCTCTTTGATTAAAATTAAATCTTCGGACTTTTCGAGTGCCAATGCACAAATCACTTTCTTTTTGCCGGCTACTTTAGTCCATAGCATTTGTATAAGCTCTTTCACCTTAAAGCTGGCTAACAGGTAACGGCCGTCTTTCTTTAGCGAGTTTTTACAATATGAAAACGTGCTCTTGCCTAAAATGTCAACAATCAGATCGTAAACTTCACCGTTTAGGGTAAAATCCTCTTTCGTGTAATCAATGACCTTATCAGCTCCGATAGATTTCACCAATTGCAATCCCAAGGTGCTGCAAACTCCGGTAACTTCCGCCCCAAAATGAAACTTGGCAAGCTGTACCGCGGCTGATCCGATCCCTCCGGAAGCACCATTTATAAGCACTTTTTGTCCCCTCTGAACATTTGCTTTTCTAAGCAAATTCAATGCCACTAATGCTCCATAAGGTACGGCAGACGCTTCCGCATAGGTCATATTCGCGGGCTTGATGGTCACAATCCCGTCTTCAGCCATACAAACATACTCAGCATAAGCACCCATGCTTTGACCAAGGTATCCAAAAACCTGATCACCTGGACGAAATGATTGTACCTTGCTTCCTATCGCTTCAATCTCCCCGGCAAACTGACTTCCCAGAATTGCGATCTTTGGATTCCGAACACCAAAACAAATTTTTGCAAAAATCCAAAAGAGAAACGGCATGTTGAATTGGCGAGGAGAAATTTTTTTAAAATTTCGAGCGATCACATCACCGTAACCTACTTGTGTTGCATGTATTTTTACCACTATTTCTTTTTCCTTAGGATTCGGTTTTTCCATCTCTCTCAGTTGAAAGACTTCGGGTGATCCGTAATTGGTGTATACCATGGCTCTCATTAAGATCCCTCCAATTGATCATGCTTTGCTATTGCGCAACATGAAGAGTCCAATCCATATCAACCACACGATCAGACCTATACCAAAAATTGCTCCTAGCATACTAAGAACCGAGATAACCGTTAATAAGCCCGCTACACCGCTCACTACACCCAAGTAATTCAGTACTCGGGGAAACTCTCTTATTCGCAAAGCTGCCGAGCTTACTAGGAGAACCCATAAGCCGCCTACAATTTCATTCCCTCCCCCTAATCCGAATTCAACAGATCGAATGGCTAGCCAGAGCGCTTCCGCTTGAGCAGGATTATTTTTATAGAGATCTACAACTATACCAAAACCGACATTTGCAACCATTCCACTCGCAATAACGAGCCCTGCCCAGATAAACCCAAAGACCGTCGCTATCTGCGCTAAGACAGGCGCACCGGACTTTAAACGCTCGTTAAGGGCTAGCGACAGTACAACTAAAAAGATGCCGAAAATAATATAAATAATCAGGTTCCATACATACATAAGAGTCATATTCTCCACAAGGAATGCTACAGACTGGGCCGGATCATTCTCCAAGTAACCAGAGGGCAATAGTAAAGTGAACATCAAAACAAATCCTACGATGAATGTCGCGGCTTCAATGAGCGCGGCATACCCTCCTATTTTTTTGAAATTATTCATTTTCACCTCTCCTTTCCACAATAAATTCATCTTACATCGCTTCATTTATATAGGAAGATCAATCAGGTTCACCTTCATACGTAAATACTTCTTCTAAAGTGACGCCAAAAACTTGTGCGATCCGAAAAGCCAGTTCCAGAGATGGAGAATAATTTCCCTTTTCGATGGATAAAATCGCCTGCCTGCTTACACCTACTTTATCTGCCAACTGTTGTTGAGTCATCTCATCACGTTCAAATCTTAACCTTCGAATGTTATTGGTAATCATACATTTGCCCATCTTAAACTCCTTTCCGATAATGATACAGCTGCGTGACAATGTTACCGAGCTGAGCCAAAAACCCTGAGAAAATCAATAGGATGAAAGTCACAGACAGCGGCATATCCATCGCCAATGAACTCATGGCTAGTAGAAAGCCAAGGAGAAATACATAATGGGAAATTTTGATGGCCTTCAATTCGATTAGTTTGTCGAGTTCATCCGCAAATGCAGGTTCTTCTTCGTTCGTAGTTATTCTATAGATGATGATGAATACAATTGTAATGACGATATTGGCCACAATGGATACCAAGATCAAAATTAAGATGCTGCCCCCCCAAAAGCTGAGGGTAGCTGTTGAGTCCAAGATCTCTTCATTGTATTTCTGAAATAGATACAAGCAGTAGGCTCCAAAAATCAATATCGAACTGAATAAGGATACATAATTCTTTGTTTCTTGGTATGTCATTCATACCCCTCCATTTGTCATCTTAACTCTACATATTGTAACCTTAACAAGACTAATAGTAATCTATACATTACATTGAGTCAAGTTTAAATTACTTTAATTTCTAATCTTACACAACGGACAGACTTTAGGCATTCAGCAGCAGCGATACTTATGCTCACCATAAAGGGAGAGGTTTTTCGCACAATCGAAGAAATGGCTGCTTTACGACCCAACGAGTGACCACGAACAATTGTCAGTGCTATTTCAATGTGCAAAAAGCCGCCAACACTCGGAAACCCTTGTGTAGCGGTAAACTCGCTGAGCTAAGGCCTCCATGGATGTCTATTCGACGAAGCAAGATATTCAAGCAAGGACAGTCTTATAAAAAACTTAGGAAATGCGTAACGATTAATATCCTGAATTTTACGATCTTACCCAATGATCGTTAACACAATGTCTTCCATCTGCGAGAAGACCCAAGCGGTATTACACTGAACGACGACATAGAGATACACATCATGGAACTGTCCAAGCTAAATGAACAGCCTATTCCGAGCGAAGGCGGCTTGTTAAACTGGCTGCTATTTCTGATGCTATTTCTGAAAAGTGACGATACAAAACACTGGGAGGTGTTGAAGATGCACGAACCGACATTGAGCAAGGCTATGACCGCACTGGAGTACTTGAGCCAAGATGCGGAAGCGGGGCGTATGTATGAAATGCGACAGAAGGCACTACATGATGAAGCTTCTATGCTTGAAGGAGCAAAGGAAGAAGGCAAATTTGAAGTGGCAAGGAATATGCGGGGTAAAGGCATGGACATAGCAACTATCTCAGAGTTGACGGGCATTTCCTCAGTTGATTTGGAGTAGTTGAAACAGACACATTAACATCGGATTGTAATTATAGATGTAACCAAGGGAGTGGGACTGAGCATTTTGCTTAGCCCTTTCTATTTAATATAGACAGGCTCATCATATTTATGGCAGAACTCGGATATTTCGTTGTACCTATTTCTTAAGTCTGAGCTCGGTCGAATAGTAGGCATGTCAGTCCTCCTCACAACAATGATATCGTTATTTCATCAAAATAACGATATCATTTCAATCAACCCCATTGAAGAACCGTTGTTTGATACCTGCTCGAAAACATCACGCCATATATTAGCTAAGAATGTTTGTGTTTGACCATAGAAGAAGGAATTCCCTTCGTGAACAAATCCGATGTCGTCATTCCTTTGCCTGTTTGGTACTCTTCACGACTTTCCTCGATCATCTGTTTTAAAGCTGGACTCGCTTCAATATCCGCTTGTATGGAGCGCTCTTCTTCCTCTTGAAGAACCAATGCAAAGATCCCCTGCCAGGTATGTAAAATTGATTAGCTGTCAATAGATTTGCGCTTGCAGCACTTAACCTCTTACAGAGGGAATCACACACTTCTGAATCAGCGGCCATATGTCACGCGGCTTGCTTACGATTGTGGATGTGATGGCTACGATCAGGTCCCTTGCTGGAATGCAGCAAATCGCATTGCCGCCATCACCCATTGCCAAATGCGCAGAAACGTCGTCCTCTTCATGCAGCCACCACAAATAACCGTATTTGTTGGCGTTCATCGCTATCGACTCATCGATCCACGTTTGGGAGACAATCCTCTTATCGTCCCACATACCGCCATTCAAATATAGAAATCCGAAACGCGCCATGTCTCTGGGAGTTAGTGCAAGCCCCCATCCGCCTGTTGAATTGCCGCTCGGATCTTGAATCCATCCTTTCAGATTGATCCCGAACACATCTTCGAGACCAAACGATTTCATCCTGCAATCAGGAATCACATTCATGCCAATGGGCCCGAATAAATGCTCGTTTGCATACTCCCGAGCGCTTCTGCCTGTAGCGCATGTGAGAATAGCTGAAAGCAGATGCGCCCCCGCTGTGCAGTACTGGAACACGCCAGGTCTTCCTTTCTGACCCAACAGATCAAGCGCATATTTCACCCAATCCTTCTGCCTCCGCAGCCTGTCCAGCGGTTCCTGCACGACTCCTCCTGGTTTCCATGTAAAAGGAAATGGCGCTGTCATGGTGAGAAGCTGCCGTATAGTTGCCGCCCGTTTCTGCATATCGGTAGCACCGGCAACGTATTCGGGAAAGAAATCGAGCACCTTTTCGTCAACACTGTTGATAGATCCTCTGTCTATAGCAATGCCAATGAGCGCAGATGTGATGCTTTTCGTTACTGAAGCTACATGGTAGGTGTCGTTCGGGCCGCAGCAGTTATAGTATTGTTCAAAGGCAATATAGCCTTTATGCACAACGACAATACCATTTAGATTGCTGTATTGGGCCTTTATCATAGGATCAAGCTCATACAGCTTTTCCGCGTCCATTCCCAAAGCTGCCGGGTCTTGCGTCCGCCACTCTGTCGTGGGCCAGTAGTCGCATTGCATCATAGATACCTCCCGGTTATAGAGTTCGGATTTTCTTTCAGCACCTCAGGTGAACCTTCTGCAATGATATGCCCCCCATCAGGGCCTCCTCCCGGCCCAAGCTCTATTATCCAGTCACAGGCAGCCAGAACGACGGGATTATGCTCAATGACGATGACAGAATTGCCCGTTGCCACTAGCTCGTCCAGCAATTCAATGAGCTTCGCAGTATCATATAGACTAAGTCCAGTGGCAGGCTCATCAAGTATATAGAGGATGTACCCCCTCCGTCTTCGGCCAAGCTCTTTGGCGAGCTTGATTCTTTGCGCTTCACCGCCGCTTAACGTTGGCGTGGATTGGCCAAGCTTGATGTAGCCCATGCCAATACGTTCCATCACCTTCAAAGTCCCTACAATTCCCTTGTTATCCTCAAAGAAAGCAACTGCTTCCGAAACACTCATTTCCAGGACGTCAAAGATATTTTTACCACTGTACATGACAGATAAAGCTTCCTCATTAAACCTCATTCCATGACATTCTGTGCATGTTTTATCAATCTTCAGATTACCGACCAGCCAGATGGTCTCACACCCGCTGCCACCGCATACCGAGCAAGCACCTTTTGAATGGAATGAGAAATGGCCTGCGGATAATTGTTGACGGATGGCTTCCGGCTGTTTGGCGAATAAGCCCCGTATTTTATCCCAAATGCCTATATAGGATGCGGGGTTGGAGCTCGTATTCCTGCCAATTGGAGCCTGTGACAGCTCTGCATATCCACTTATATGCTCCATGCCCTCCAGCCTGTCCGCAACAAATGAAGTCACTGCTCCTTCTTCTAAGCTGTCCATTTCGTCGTCTTCCGTGTCTGCCGACGTGCCGCGAAAATGACTTTTCAGTAGAGGGAGCAGCGTATTGGAAATGAGCGAGCTTTTCCCGCTTCCCGACATGCCTGCTATCCCGACCATAGCTCCCAAAGGGAATGCTGCTGTCACATTCTTGAGGTTGTTTGTATTGGCGTGACGGATGGTCAGACTAAGCGCCGACTCTATGCTTGGATGCAGAGCTCTCGCAGGTATGGCGATTGTGCCAGAAAGATACTGGCCTGTTATGGACTCTTTGCACTGAAGCAGTCCTTCCAAATCACCCTCATAAATAACCTGTCCGCCTTCAATGCCGGCCTTGGGTCCGATATCAATGATATGCTCCGCCATTGTGATTGCATTGCGATCATGCTCTACAACGATAACCGTGTTGCCCAATTCTTGTAGCTCCCGAATGGATTTCAACAGCTCTGTTTTCTCCGATTCATGCAGTCCTGCTGTCGGTTCATCGAGAACGTAGATCAGGGAATCCATTCGAGAATCCAGATGGGAATGCAGAAACAGCCGCTGTATTTCACCGCCGCTCAAAGACGGCATTTCTCTGTACAGGGAAAGATGGCCGAGCCGTGCTCGGAGCAAATTATTCGTTTTACGCATTATTTCTTGGAGCAGGTTGTTGCCAAATGCCGTGAGCGTATGCTGCTGCAGCAGCAAATCTCCAAGGAGCTTATGTACCTCTGAGATTGTCATTAACCCGAGCTCGCCAATATGCTTGCCATTCAGCAGCACTCCCCGCGCCTCTTCTCCAATCCGAAATCCATGACAATCGGCACATCGAACACGGGCATACATACCGCTCATGTCTTCACCTCTCTGGTGGCGACTATGAAGGATTCTTGATAAACAAGCGCTGCGATTCTGAGAATTGTCGTGTGCATAATGCCCATAGATGATCTCTTCCTTCACTTCCTCGGGTAATTGCATGAAAGGCATCGCGAAATATTGCTGGAATTTTCTTTGGAATAGCCGCATATAACCAGGGGTTAACCCGACTCTGTCAAGAACCTGCTCGAAGGTCGTGCGGCTGTCTGTTATGAACACGTCTATATTCACTTCAAAGTACGCCCCGCGCCCGGAACACTTGATACACATACCATTCGGAGAATTGTGGGAGAAATAGCTTGGCGTCAGGCGTTCCTCTACATTCCCGCATGTTGGGCAGGAAAGACCGTCATTCACAGCTGTTCCGCAGGAGGAGCAGCAGACTTCGCCTTCTCCGGCATAGAGCAGAGTCAGCAAGTTCATAATGCTGGTTCTTGAGCCCACAGTTGAACGTGCGTTGCTTTGGCGAATTATATTTTGCTGCACGGCTATGGCAGGGCTTAGCCCTTGTATACTGTCGAACTTGTCTTCCTCATCCAGTCCTGCAAGCATACCTATAGACTGCAGGTATTGCTTTCGCCCTTCCTCGAAGAGGATATCGAACATAAGGCTGGATTTGCCTGATCCGCTGACACCTGTTGCTGCTATCAGCTTATTTTTCGGGATGGAGATGTCTATGTTCTTGAGGTTATGCACTCGCGCTCCTTGAATGGTTATGCTGTTCATTCATTCGCCCCTTCTTCTGTGTTCGATTATGCAAGAGGTCCTATCGGCAAGTAGATATCTACCCGCTGCTTTGTCAGTGGATCCGGGTCTGGCTTGCTAAGGTATACTTCAAAGCTAGAGGTGTCACGAGGCAGGAAACCGCTTTGGGGCAGCCACTCCCCGCACAAATAATCCCAGGCCGCACTATACTCATTCGGGAAAATTTCAAAATGGCCTACAGCATACCTCCCAGCAGGTATTGTCATCCTTCCTATCTCACTGTCGCTATTTTCTACGGACTCAGCAGAGCTGCTTGGGATCGTGACACAAAGACTGGTCCTTCTATGCTGTTCTTCTGTAATGTCAGGATGATCGTGATACATAGTCAACACTTTAGTACTTGTCGGCGTTATGAGATTTCGCTGATTTAACTCATCAAGCAGCTTTTGCATCAGAGATTCAAAAACAATCTTCAGTTCCGCATAAGTGCCAAGATGTCTCACATAAGCGACATGCATCTCATCGATCGTTTCAATGGCAACATTGCCTTGCACTTTATTTTCGTTCCCCCTTCGTGTACGTTTCATCATGCTTTCATGATAAGGAGAATTTTTAGTCGAGTCTTTGCAATTCTTGCGATATTGATTTCTATAATCGTTTGGGCTTGTATCATAATGATTTTTGAAAGCGCGGGAGAAAATTGCAGGGTCCGTGAAACCAAATTGATAAGCAATATCGGTAATCGTCATATCTGGTCGATGGATAAGGAAATTCAACGCTTTCTCCAGCTTCACACGGTTGACATATTGCAATAAAGATTCATGGACGATTCCCTTAAATATTCTATGAAAGTGATACTTTGAAAAACCCGCAATGGCAGCAAGCTCATCCAGTGAAAGAGATTCGCACACATGGGCTTCTATGTAATCCTGCACTTTATGAATGCGGCGTAAATACTCCCTCATACTTTGGGAATTTGTCATGAATGATCCCTCTCAATCGTTGTATGGGCGGCTTACAATAGCATCCGCAGCAGCGGCACGATAATAGGCCAGGCCCGTCTGCTGGTCTTCGAGCATCCGCAGATGAAAGTCATCCTACCTCATACGTCCGCTTCAAAAATTCTTTCTGACTGCTCATTGCTTCTTTCCAAGTCTCTTCGCTCTCCATCCTTTAAACTTATCCTTATTCTCCATTGTTGCACCTCTCTCCAAATAATTCATGGATTTTCTCCGCGTTTGAAAGATCGTTTCCAGACTTTGCTGACGAATCCGCGGAAGCTTTTCTTGCTGATGCAGATTAAATTTCCGTTCCGGTTGCCTCTCCAGAAGCGTCATGAAAAAAAAGCACTCCGCACTCAAACAGTGACGGAATACTTTATGAATACATCGTATATGTTCTGGATGGCCTCAACTCAGTAAAGCTCTCGATGGCTTCCACATAAGACGAAGCAGGATAATCTGCCTTCGCATGTTCATAACCAGTGTTGCCTTGGGACCAAGCACAGGTAAATACCACCGAGCGCCATCCGGCATTAGCTTGAAGGTCATATTATTGAGTACGGATTCCGCGTGGGGAGCGACCCAACCTAGAGACGGTATCATGATATTCGATACATTTCAATCCACGCTCCCGCTCGGGGAGCGACTATGCCTTGCGATATTTATATACACGATAACATAATTTCAATCCACGCTCCCGCGCGGGGAGCGACTACATTCCGGAAATTTTCTATGACGATTCCTACAAATTTCAATCCACGCTCCCGCGTGGGGAGCGACTATCCGCGATCCACACGGGAACGCATTTCATCGTTATTTCAATCCACGCTCCCGCGTGGGGAGCGACTGGAGTGGCGGACTATTGGGACATGCCTGAGACATTTCAATCCACGCTCCCGCGTGGGGAGCGACGTATATACGTAAAGTCCGGTATTACTCCGACGAATTTCAATCCACGCTCCCGCGTGGGGAGCGACTGTGTAACTACGTAAATAGTAACCTCATGATGAATTTCAATCCACGCTCCCGCGTGGGGAGCGACGTTGTTAGAAATTATTTTAACATATTTTTCATCATTTCAATCCACGCTCCCGCGTGGGGAGCGACAGCGGGCGTTTTCAGCCCATATCTAGCAAGACTTTGAAAGCGCTTTAGTGCGAAACCCATTTTTGATCATTAGAAAATGGTAAAATATGTTTCTAAAATCCCCGAAACCCGCGTCAATCGCGAGGTGCGAATCTCCCAGGAATTTCATGTGAGCTTCACATTCGCACCAACAGATAAAAAACCATCCAAAACAATCAATTCCACGACTTTCATATAGCAACCTCGGTTATATAGTAATAATTGTAAGACTACTATTAATTCAGAGTAGTCCTCGACGACTATTTTGTCAATCATCCGTATGGAACCCATTCCCAAAAAGAAAATCCACTTCTCTCTAAAGTGGTTAATTTCACAATTTTGGAGAGCAAGGAGATGACCTCCTCTGACCCGAAATTTCAGCTTCAAATTCCCATACATCGATTGAGCTCCAATTGCATTACTCCAACATTATTTTACCCACGCTCTCCATACCGCTTTTTCTCCATTCATGGTGCACTCATTGCACGCTTTCATTTTCCACGGTCAGTTCACAAATAAAAGAAAGAAGAGGACCCTGTGTGAAGGCTCCTCTTCTAACGAATAATATAAGCTGACGAACTCAGCTTCATTAATATAATGTCTGGGTGGAGCTTGGTTCGAAGCTCAACAGCTCATCTGTTCGTTTACCACGTATTTTCGCTGTCCATGCCGGATCAGCGAGTACGGCACGGCCTACTGCCACCAAATCGAACTCCCCGTTCTCCAGCCTTTCGATCAAGCTGTTAAGAGCTGCCGGATGCGCATTATACCCGCGACTGCTTCCGAACTCATTATCCAAGCCAACCGAGCCTACTGTTATTGTCGGTTTTCCTGTCAGCTTCTTCGTCCAGCCTGCCAGATTCAAATCCGAATCTTGAAACTCCGGCTCCCAATATCGGCGTGTCGAGCAATGGAAGACATCCACTCCTGCATCTGCAAGCGGTGTTAGGAATTGCTCAAGCTGTTGAGGCGACTCGGCCAGCTTGGCCTCATAATAGCCAGCTTTCCATTGGGAAAACCTTAGCACGATTGGAAAATCCGGTCCGACTGCTCGGCGGCAGGACTGTATAACTTCAACCGCGAACCGTGTCCGGGCTGCAAGATCCCCGCCGTAGCGATCCGAGCGTTGATTCGTTACGTCCCAGAAAAACTGATCGATCAAATAGCCATGCGCTCCGTGAAGCTCAATCCCGTCAAAACCGATTCGAGCCGCATCTGCCGCTGCCTGTCCATATGCTGCGATGACATCCCCAATCTCATTCTCCGTTAGAGGCTCCGTAATTTTCTCTCCTGAGAGATTCAGTCCCGATGGGCCGATTGGCGATGCTTCCAGGTTTGGAAGATCGCCTGGCTTGCGGGTTAATCCTACATGCCACAGCTGCGGGATGATTTTGCCGCCTGCCTCATGGACCTCTTTCACTACATTAGACCAGCCTCCCAGTGCCTCCTCCCCGTGAAAATGGGGCCAATTCGGGCTTGCCGCAGCGGCCGGATGATTGATCACCGTTCCTTCAGTCACGATAAGGCCGACTCCATTCTCCGCCCGTCGGCGGTAATAAGCCGCCACATCCTCCCCTGGCACGCCATTCGGAGAGAACCCTCTAGTCATCGGCGCCATTACAATGCGATTGGCCACCTGCAATTTTCCGGTTGTAAAAGGCTTGAACAATGCTTCAACCGAATTTTCGTTTCTTGCATCAGACATTTGCCTACCTCCATCTATATTTGATGTTTATCTGCTAATACTTGTGTACCCTTTCATACTATCACGGATATCCATGTAATCCCAGTTCTTTAATCGAACTTTGCTCAAAAAGTGCTTACCCATCTGTCTGTTCCGATGAAGAGCGATACCTGACAAACGCAAACATTCATTAAGGATCGAACAAATACCTTTTTAATAACAGAACCGCCTTAGCCCGGTCATTGGTTCCGATCTTGGTATAGATACCGCTTAAATAGTTCTTCACCGTTCCCTGAGTCAGAAATAATTTGTTGGCAATTTCCTTTGAGTTGTACCCCTCTACAAGCAGTCTTGCAAGATCCAGCTCTCTTGGCGTCAGCTCAAGCTCCTCGCCTGCCTGCTCGAACCGGCTGTTCTTGCTGCGGATATTAAGGGCTAGCTTATGCGCCACTTTGCCGGTCAGCAGCAAATTGCCGGATAGCGCTTCATGTATAGATTGTACAAGCTTCTCTCCGTCGATGTCCTTGAGCAAATAACCGGAAGCTCCGTTGCTTAAAGCCTCAATAATATACGCATCATCGTCGAAAGTCGTTAAGATGAGAATGGTCACCTGCGGATAGAGCGCCTTAATGGCTTCGGTTGCCTTTACGCCTCCCATGCCCGGCATGCGGATATCCATCAGAATGACATCTGGAACAACCGAACGTAGCCGTTCAAGCGCTTCTTCTCCCGTTTGAGCCGTCCCGACGACCTCCACATCCGTTCGGATCGAAAGCAGCGTTTCCAGCCCTTCCAGCATAATTTTCTGATCATCCACAAGCATGACACTGATTTTGCAATCGCTATCCATGAACCATCCCCCTCGCAACAGGCATCCGGATATGGAGTGCGAACCCGTTCATCGGCTCGCTTTCCACACTGAATTGACCTCCGATAGCCACAATTCTTTCCTCCATCGTATTCAGGCCAAAGCCGTATACCACCGAGTCACTGCCTCTTCCATCATCCTTTACCGCAATATGTATCGTATCTTGCTGCTCCAGCACTGCAATCTCAATCGCACCTGCCTTGCCATGCTTCAGCGCATTCGTAATCGATTCCTTGATCGCGTTGAGCACAACATACTCCTGAAGCGAGATAAGAGGGGCGGCCACCTCATAATGAAAAATAAACCGAACACCCGTCTGCTCCGCCGTATCGCTTATGATCTTGCTTATCCCTTCCTTCAGCCCCAGGTCGCCCATTGTCCCATCCGCGGCTTTCAACGTCTTGACGACCTGACGGATGTTGCCGAGTCCTTGCTTCATCTGCTCGCGAGCAACGAGAATCTTCCGGTAAGCTTCCTCCGGTCTCTTCTCGAAGAGCAGCTGCGCCCCTTCAAGGGCGACGATCGCTGTCGTTAACGTGTGACCGACCGTATCATGAACTTCCTCCGCGATCCGGGTCCTCTCCTTTAATGCCGCCATCTCTTCCCTCGTTCTGGATTCCTGGATCAGAGCATCGTTTAAGCGAAGGTTCAGCTCCCTTTGATTGAGCAGCAGCTTCGTGCTCCAGATCGGAATAACCAAACACGAATAGCTCAAAATATTGATCACATTGCTCCATACATCCTCGCCCTCTCCCGGCCACACAAAAATATAGGCAAGAAACCCGCCATAGGCAAACGGAAAAGCATACCACGACTTGTAGTGCAGAAGAAGATCCGCAGCAAAGAGCACGAATACGATACTCTCAATTTCCGTGCCGCTTCGCAGGAATAAGAGAAAAAGAAGGATGATTTCGACAACTGGGGATACGGCTGCAACAGGGTGATACCTGGGATGATTCAATACTCGTTCCGAGTGCCTGATGAAATAAAGCCCGATAAGAATCGCAACCAGGATAATACCCTTATATTGAGATAGAACAACGTAAAGCAATAGCAGAGCCACATAAGCGCATGCCAGTCCGTAGAAAAAAATTCTCGAAACCTTCGTATTGCTGAGTGTCTGAACCGTTGACATATTCATAGGACCGCACTTCCTTTACTACTGGATCGTTTGCGTTTCATAAGAATCCCAGAACGACGGCAGCAACGCCTAGCAGCAGAGGAATAGCTTCCACTCCGTGAATGATGATGGCCGGCCAGAAGCTCCGATATTTGACATTCAAAAAGCCGTAAAAAATCGATCCGATAATAAACAGAGGGATTTCCGATATTTTATGAAGGTGGTAGGCAGCGAACAGGACGCCGTTCATGGCCCAATCCCATCTGCCAAAGGCTCCCCTCATCTTAGGCAGCAGAACGCCCCGGAAGAACAGCTCTTCCCCCAATAAATAATTAAACAAACAACTGACAAGCGCAATACCGAGCAGATACCAGGCGCCGACGAATTCGGGAGTCGCCAGATTTTCAATCAACGTATACTCCTCTGGAGCCATTGCCGGGAAAAGCCGATTGATCGCCTCTTCCATAAACCCGAACAAGCCGGAGCTTTCAAAGAAAAAAGCATACAGAATGATTGGAATCGTGAATGAATAGGCGAGCTTGTAGACCCGATGCGTCCTCGGATGAATCGGATGATTCAACCAAAGCCTCTGCTTCAGCTTCTCCCAGCTCAAAGGGCCCAGTTCTCTCCGCAAAATGATGACAGACAGCACGAACTGCCAGATCATGCTGGCAATCATAAGCAGCCAATAGAGAATACCCGGGTGAAAACTGACGATTGGCACTAGAACAGGCATCAATCCGAATCGCATAAGGAGCATCGGCAAAGCAACCAATGCCCATAACCCCAATATTTTCCGAACACTGTATTGTTTTACTTCCATTTCGTCATGCATCCTTCCCACTCCTTCTTAGGACGAATTTATTTCCTAAGGCAACTATATGAGAAGGCGCCATCATATGATAAGTGACGATCGTCATAAAGCGACAAGCAAAGGCGTATGGACATACTGCTTATGGACCCTATTGGTTGAGTACGTCAACGAAAAAATGCAGCCTTTATCAGGCTGCATTGAGGTTGTTGAATAACCGTTTCGTGGGTTCGTCAATCGCTGGTTTAATGACCGTCCAAAATGTCTTCACGGTTAACGCATTCAACAGGGATGCGAAAGCAGCCTTGCTTCTTTGAAAAGCAAGGCTACTTTTGCGTATGGATTCGATACATGCTCCTGCGTAGGGAGTGACATAAACGAGCGCAGGGCGAAGGAAAAGAAAGAAAGAATTTCAATCCACACTCCCGCATAGGGAGTGACTTGTCAGGCTCCAAAAACGCAAGGTGTACCTCGTCATTTCAATCCACACTCCCGCGTAGGGAGTGACAAAATCTCTCCATTCCGTAACTTTTCCATTTTTATTTCAATCCACACTCCCGCGTAGGGAGTGACGACGAAAAATGTTGCCCGCACACTTAATTTTCATGATTTCAATCCACACTCCCGCGTAGGGAGTGACAGGCATATTACACCTATTAGTTTCTTTTCGGTTTATTTCAATCCACACTCCCGCGTAGGGAGTGACCAGGAGCGGAAGGAGGGAGCATACCATTGCGGTTATTTCAATCCACACTCCCGCGTAGGGAGTGACCTTAAATAAGATCATGGAAGCTCTTGAACTGGAATTTCAATCCACACTCCCGCGTAGGGAGTGACCCTTACACATTGAGAGATCTCGATCGTGATTTAAAATTTCAATCCACACTCCCGCGTAGGGAGTGACCTTGATCAAACATTGAAAATCATCTCCTCATCCGTTATTTCAATCCACACTCCCGCGTAGGGAGTGACAGTGAACTGAATCAATTAACAAAAGAACAAATAATTTCAATCCACACTCCCGCGTAGGGAGTGACATGTTTGGTCAAAGTGACCACGAATTGAGCGACCGATTTCAATCCACACTCCCGCGTAGGGAGTGACGGAAAAACTCATGGTATACTAAAGCACTTAGTTAAATTTCAATCCACACTCCCGCGTAGGGAGTGACGTCTACGAAGCCATCTTCGCCAGTTTCGAGATTACCATTTCAATCCACACTCCCGCGTAGGGAGTGACTCCGTAAATGCCGGTTCCTTCGTCCGTTTCAGTATTTCAATCCACACTCCCGCGTAGGGAGTGACCTCTCTCATGAACTATAGTTCAGATGTGCATGCTATATTTCAATCCACACTCCCGCGTAGGGAGTGACGCCGCGTTAATGTCTGCGTGGCTCGTCTTCAGAGATTTCAATCCACACTCCCGCGTAGGGAGTGACAAATACGGTGAAGGAGCGTGACCTCCCGCATGGATTTCAATCCACACTCCCGCGTAGGGAGTGACGCGAAATATTCGAAGAAGCTCGGCACGATTGCGTTCATTTCAATCCACACTCCCGCGTAGGGAGTGACCAAGTATATGTTATTAGAGAGGGGAGTTGTAATATTTCAATCCACACTCCCGCGTAGGGAGTGACAGCGGGCGTTTTGAGCCCTTGTCTGGCAAGGTTTTGAAAGCGCTTTAGTGCGAAACCCATTTTCGAACTCTTAAAAATGGAAAAATATGTCTGAAAAATCCCCGAAACCCGCGCCAGCAGCGAGGTGCGAATCCCCCAGGGATTTCATGTGAGCTTCACATTCGCACCTGCAGAATGGACCATTCAAACGATCAATCCTAAACCTGGAGGTTCAATCCCAATGAAATGGGGATAAATGTAAACCCATTACCCATTCAGAATATTCCTCTCCACCTATTTTGTCAACGCTCCACATCCACTTATCCAGCGCATTCCTTTCTCATGCAGCCGGAGTCCCACTCTCACACAAAGGCTGGGTCACTCAACATATATCTCACCATTAGTATATTTGTAGCTGGCCGTGACTTTATGCTCATTTTCGACGTTCATAACGGCAGTAACGTTTATTCGAGCCTGATCATCCAAAATTGCCGCACTATATGATTCATTTGGTAGTCCTATCAGGCTTTTAAGGGAAGGACTTTTTTCCAGAATGCGATTCGTCCATCGATAAACAGTAATATCAGGCCACTGCATATGTAATCCCTGGAATTGATTCACCAGTTCTGCGATACCATCTCCATCCAGATCAACCACTCGGGGTAAGCCCCAATCTTCAAAACCATACCATCGGCCTTGCGCGACATCGAAATAAAAATAAGCCATCCTGCCCGGACCATTGGCACTCAGTTCCGCTGCACCATGAACGATAAGAGTCGAATCCCGACTCTCCTCATGCTTATAGCCTAATAAGAACAGCGCAGCATGCTGTTCAGGATTCTCATCCTCAAGACTTGCCGAAAAACAATCCTGGTAGCGATACTTTTCTTTTTTGTATTCGATCAATACAACTCGCTCATAGCTCAACCCACAAAGTGCTTTTTGATCGTGAGTTTTGTACACTTCCAGCAATACGGGCTCACCATCGATCTCACCGAAGGAGATTGTCTGGGTATGCTCCCATGTCCCACCGGCCTGTTCCTTAGAAAGTTCGATAAGCTCTACCCGCTGAAATTGGAGTTTGACAGACTTCGGGAACTTAAACTCCTGCTGGCGATCTCCCTGCTTTGAATCGGCTGCTCCATCTGGAGCGCCACTTGCTATAGAGGGATTATTCGAATAATCAGCATCAATGTTTCCAGTGGCGGCATCAGTCCCCTTCACATCAGACTTGCCTGAATCGTTAACTCCACACGAAGCCATTACCATTCCCATGCTTACACAGCCTATTATCAACACATACCGCCATATAGTCATTGCTTTCATTAACACAGCTCTTCACCCCAAAGTGTTCTTACCCATTAGACGTCCACCCCAGGAAAAAGTTGCTTAGTCCTGCCATATCCGAGCATTTCGTTATCCTTGGGACAGGCTTGCTTTGCCCCGTAAGCGAATAGCACCTCCCGGTGATCCATACTATGTCTAAATCATGGCGCTCATGATTTATCTCCATCAAAATCGCGCCACACCGTGAGGATCACATTCCCCTTCTTATGTCCCTTATCGACATATTCATGCGCCTCGGCAGCCTGCTCCAACGAATAACGTCTGTCGATGACCGACTGCAGCTTTCCCGCCTCGACAAGCTCTTTGAGGTAGTTTAAATGTTCCGCCTTATCGCTCGCTACCCCAGATATGACTTTCTTGCCTCCTACTACAGAAGTCCATAATAGCTGGGCAACCTGCACATAATTCATGACAGCCTGAACATAGGACCCTTTCTGCTTTAGCGAGCCTTTACAGCGTGAGAACGATGTCTTACCCACCGTGTCAAAAATAATATCGTAGGCCACATTTCTCTCCGTAAAATCCTCTTTCGTGTAATCGATGACCTCATCAGCGCCCAGCGACTTCACCCATTCCACATTCGCGGTGCTGCATACTCCCGTTACCTCAGCCCCAAAATATTTGGCAAGCTGTATCGCATAGGTTCCCACCGCTCCGGAAGCGCCATAGATTAGAACCTTTTGTCCACTCTGAATATTTCCCTTCCTCAGAAAATACAGCGCAGTTGCTGCCCCGACCGCAACAGCGGCAGCCTCCTCATGGCTCATATTGACCGGCTTCAATGCCACTGCCCCGTTCTCAGGCATTGCCAAATACTCCGCATAAGCGCCAAAACCAAAGCCGCTTGACGCAAATACTTGGTCCCCCCGTTTGAATCGTGTGACATCCCGGCCTACAGCTTCAACTTCCCCAGCCAGTTCCACGCCCAGTATCGCTTTTCTTGGTTTTCTGAGACCAATCGCTAATTTGGAGAACGGCCAAAGGGGCAATGACTTTCTGCTGCCATTCCGAAGCCTCGCATCTCCTGCAGTTACGGTGGCCGCAACGATTTGGATCAGTATTTCATTGTTCTTGGGAACTGGCTTTTCTACCTCTCTGAGCTGAAGAACATCCGGCGATCCGTATTGTGTACAGATGATAGCTTTCATATGAAGCTCCTTCCTCGGGTACGGCACGAATGTATTTAACGACCGGGTCCAATGTCAATGACCGAGAGCAGTGCCAGATGGCCCTTGATCCTGTTTACAAGTAGTATATCTGCTACAGGTCAATGGCATATAGATACTTAAGTACGGTTTTGGAAGATGATATCAGTCCATCGACAGACCGAGAGGATAACAGCCTGAGAATCGATTGCCTTGCACAAGGAGTTTGTTAATATGAGGCTATCAGATCACCAGATTGGAGTGGTTTAAGTGGAGATTGCAGTATGCAGACTTATAGATCTCGATCATAGCGCAAGGGGCAGGCTGCACAGGCTCCCATTCACTCATTCGTTGCAAAACTTGATTGTGTCCATGGCAGCAGAACCGTAAATTCAGTTCCTTCCCCCGGCTTGCTGCACACGGAGATCGAGCCGCCATGCAGCTCGGTAATCTTATGTGCGATGGAAAGTCCGAGGCCACTGCCTCCTGCGGTACGGGTGCGTGATTTGTCTGCTTTATAGAATCGTTCGAAGATGCGCGGCTGATCCTGCTCAGCGATCCCCTGTCCTGTGTCGGCTATACGGACAGCCGCCTGATCTCCATCGCGTGCAAGGAAGATGCTTATTGACCCGCCATGTGGTGTAAACTTAATCGCGTTATGAATGAGATTGAGCCAGACCTGGCTCATCTGATCCTCATCTACGATGATTTCAACCTCCTCCGCCTCCACGCTCATGTCGATCTTCTTGGCTTCCCACTGCGGCTCGCAGGCAAGCAGCAGCGATACCAGCTGCTTATCCAATCGATAAGGTGCTGGATGGAACGTCTGCTGAGCCGAATCAAGAACCGCCAGCTTCATTAGATTATCGCTGAGCTTGGATAAACGAACGCATTCCGTCTCGATTATCGTTAAATACTGATGCCGCTGCTCTAGGTCCAGCCTCTCATCCTTGAGCGCCTTGGCGAATCCGCTGATTGATGTGAGCGGTGTTCCAATCTCATGCGATACGTTCGAAATGAACTCCTGCCGCAGCTCCTCCATCGCCTTTAAATTCGCTGCCATATCGTTGATGCTGTTCACCAGTTGCACATAGGGATGCTGCTGCCGCTTTCTTGCTTTTCTATGATCGATCCCCATCTCAATATTAACGCGAAAGTCGCCTCGTGATATGCGCTTCAACGCTTCATTCATCTCAGTAAAAAAGTGATGCTCTCTTGGCCGGAGGAAAGGCCCCACAATCGCGATTGCTGTACCGAAGAGAACGAAACCGAGCGTAGCGTTAATGAGCAGGGCGAACAAACCATGGGGCTCCCATCCAATTCGCGAGTAGACGGCCCCCGTTATATAGAATGCTGCTGTCCAGCTGAGAAACAGCGCCAATAATACCATTCCCACGCTCGTAACGAAATGGATGTATCCCGGTTCCCGCTTCATTGCTGCACCTCCAGCCGGTAGCCTAATCCCCGTATGGTGCTGATTCGGAAAGCGTGGCGCTCCTCTGGGAATCGTTCCCGAAGGCGCTTAATATGCACATCGACCGTTCTTTCGTCGCCCTCGTAATCGTAACCCCAGATCTGCTCGATCAACTGGTCGCGCGTGAACGTCTTGCCCGGATAACTGGCGAGCTTGAACAGCAGCTCGAACTCCTTGAGCGGCAGTGTAATCTCTGCTTCGCCCGCCCGGCACTCGAACGTATCACGGCGCAGCGCAACATCTCCGATCTGCACCGATTGCGACGTCATAATTCGATAGCGCTTCAATAAAGCCTTCACGCGTGCAACAAGCACCATAGGGTCGAAAGGCTTCACGAGATAGTCGTCCGTTCCAAGCGCGAAGCCTTTGACGATCTGCGATGTTTCGCCCTTGGCCGTGAGCATAAGCAGGGGCAGGTCAGTCTGACCGCGCAGCTCGCGGCACAGCTCCCACCCGTCCATACCGGGCATCATTATATCAAGGATGACCAAATCAACCTTCATGTCGGCAAGGACACGCAGCGCGTCCAGGCCATCCGCCGCCTCAAGTACGTCCAACCCTTCCTGACGCATGAAATGCCCCACCAATTCACGAATATGCGGGTCGTCATCAACAACTAGAATCCGAGTCATTACCGTCACCTCTTTTGCAAGCTTGCCCTAACCATCTCACCCTTGTCAAGAAACCGCGTCCTCTTCGCGGGAACGATAGGTTTCTTTGGATCATGTCAATCCGTTCCCTCTTCTTTGACACATTCCCTCTATGTCCGGCGCATATACGCACGCACTGTGAGCGGCGCGAAGATCGCTACAATAACTGCGGCGCCAATGAGGGAGACGGCAAGATCCTGGCCAAACGTTCCAGCGTTGGCAAGATCCCGGACAGCAGTGACAAGATGCGAGATCGGGTTGATGTTCACGAACCATTGGAGCCAGCCTGGCATCGTATTAACCGGAACGAAAGCGTTAGAGAGAAAGGTCAGCGGAAACAGCACAATCATCGAGATCCCCTGAACGCTTGAAACCGTGCGAGCTATCACGCCGAAAAAGGCGAAGATCCAGCTGATTGCCCAGGAACAAACAATGACAAGCAGCGCGGCGATGGCGACATTGCCCAGACCTCCATCTGGTTGATAGCCCATTATATATCCCATCGTGAAGGTGAGTACTGTCGCAATAGTATACCGGATCGTATCTGCCAGCAGTGCTCCTGCCAGGGGTGCAATACGCGCGATTGGCAGTGACTTGAATCGGTCGAACACACCCTTATCCATATCTTCACGCAGTTGGACACCTGTGGCAATCGAGGTTGTGATCACGGTCTGCACGAGAATACCGGGAATGATAACTGGCAAATAATTGGCTACATCTCCTGAGATAGCCCCGCCAAAGATATAAGTAAACATAAGAGTAAAGATAATGGGCTGGAGCGTAACGTCGAATAATTGCTCAGGCGTGCGCCTAATCTTCAGCAGACCTCTATAGGCCATGGTCAAGGAGTTGCGCACCGTTTGACCGAAGCTTGTATATTTTTTCAATTGGCGGTCAGCGCCCGGCTTAATGGATGTACTTTGCATACTTACTTCCTCCCTATATTCGAATCTGCGGACGCGAGAGACGTATTATCCTGTACACCTTGACCCGTTGTGGCCAGAAACACCTCATCGAGAGTCGGCTTCTGCACACTAATCTCGGCCAGATGAACCCCAGCCGCACGGAGAGCGACAAGCACATCAGTGACCTTGTCCGTATTCGCCAGCGGCGCAGTAATTCTGGCGGCTTCCGCTGATATATTCGACTGAGCCGCAAGCACCTGTTCAACGATCTGACGGGCGCGCTCGATAGCTTGCAGATCTTGGATCTTCAACTGCAGCGACGAAGTGCCAACAGATGCTTTTAGCTCATCAACCGTGCCTTCAGCTACAACCCGGCCATGATCGATCACCGCGATTCGGTCAGCCAGCTGATCCGCTTCATCAAGATATTGTGTTGTTAACAGCACGGTTGAGCCTGTCTTCACCAACCGGCGGATCGTATCCCACATCTGGGCGCGCGTGCGCGGATCCAGACCAGTAGTCGGTTCGTCCAGGAAGATGAGCGGCGGCTGTGCAATGAGGCTTGCCGCCAAATCCAGCCTGCGGCGCATACCGCCGGAGAATTGCTTCAGCGGACGCCTTGCGGCCTCTGTCAAACCGAATTCCTCCAGCAACTCTGCTGCCTTGCGCCGCGACTCTTCATGTCCCAGCCCGAGCAGCCGGGAGAAGATGACCAGATTCTCAACAGCGCTAAGTGACTCGTCAACAGATGCATACTGCCCAGTCACCCCGATCAATTGACGCACGATATGCGGCTCTTTCACCACATCATGCCCAAAGATGCGAGCTGAACCTCCATCCGGCCGCAATAGCGTTGCGAGCATTCGAATTGTAGTCGTCTTGCCCGCTCCATTCGG
This sequence comes from Paenibacillus plantiphilus, assembly GCF_927798095.1. Lineage (GTDB taxonomy): Bacteria > Bacillota > Bacilli > Paenibacillales > Paenibacillaceae > Paenibacillus_Z > Paenibacillus_Z plantiphilus. Next base: position 225,756 of record NZ_CAKMMF010000006.1, read on the forward strand.
CCCGAGCACGCCATAGATCGTGCCGGCCCGCACCTTCATATCTACACCATCAACCGCAGACTTGCCGCCGAACATCTTGACGAGCCCATGCGCTTCTACCGCCCATTCGCCGCTGTCTATCCCCGCTATCCTTCTCTGTTTATCATCCATCGCAATTCCTCCATATCACTGTTATAGGGGGATGATAACGCAAGTTTATGAACTGAATATGAATGGAAGAACCGGCGATTGAATAATCTGCAACGAAAGAAAAAAAACTGACCCGGCAGCCCGGATCAGCATCTTCTTTTATGGAGCCTTCAGCTCCTCATGATTTTTGAGCGTATGCAGCATCTCTTCCCAGTAGCGTCTCATTATTTCTCTCATATAGACGTCGTCCAGCATTTCCTGATGAATCGCGATCGTTGTTTTTCCAGTATTCGTTGACAACAAATAAATTTGGAGCCGGGATGGGTTGTCCCACTCCCGGCGTTTCCAGGTCATCCGCAGCTTATGGTAAGGCTCGACGACTGTAATTTTGCCGGACACGCCTTCCTTGGACTCATATTCATGTCCCACCTGTAACGTTAAAGAGGGCAATTCCCCGATCCATAATGGCAGCCCTTTTGCCGAAGTAAGGAAATCCCAGACACGCTCCTTAGCCAGGGGCATTGTCTTTCTGACACCAATCTGCACACCAGCATCTTTGGTTGTTCCAACAGGCACTCGGCCCATCATTTGCTCGTACATCAGAGCGATCCATTCGCTCCACTCCTCGGACACTCCATGCTGCTCGCCGATATGCTGCTTGATTTGCTCATGAGTCCATAGCTGATCCACTTCCTGCCCAAGCTTCGTGATCCATTCTTCCCATGCGCATCCGGTCGCTTCATTCACTGCCTGCTTAAAAATTGTGCCTGCCACTCGCTCTCCTCCTGACGCGTCTCATTGTTTCCTAATATAGCACATTCACTGACAAAGAAGGTCAATGTTTATGCAACAACGTTTCCGCGTCGATATCATGAAAGCGGTCAATCCCGCAATTCCAGCTCCAATGATGGATTACCAGGGCAGATTCGCAGATTTATGAAAAAACCCACCCGTAGGTCCATCGTCAGGGAGTGTCGCTAACGAAACAGCTGTCGCGGCCCCTTCATCAATTTCCATGACGGCATTGTCTCCGCCCATATCCGTTTTGACCCAGCCAGGGTGGCAAGCATTCACCTTCACGTTCGTCCCCTTGAGCTGAATGGACAGCTGTGCCGTCCACGCATTAAGCGCCGCCTTCGATGCCGTGTATGCCGGAACGGCAGCACTTGCGTACATTTCATCCTCTAGTATCGTCGCTACAGAGCCCAGTATGCTCGATTGATTCACAATGCGCCCTGCCGGACTCGCGCTCAATAGATGGAGGACTGCTGCTGTTAACGCGTGCGCGCCGAACAAATTAACTTCAAAGGTTCTCCGCATCACATCCGTGTTATTTCCCTCATGGTCCAGATAGGTCCCCGCATTATTAACGAGAATATCCAGCTTCCCATAGTCCGCTTCGATCTTTGCTGCTGCCGACCGGATATGCCCGCTATCGGTCACGTCCAGCTCAATCGGATATGCTTGAATATGCTCTGCCTGCAGCTGGGAGGCTGCAGCCTCTGCCTTCGCCAAGCTTCGCGCTCCAAGAAGCACGGTAATCCCCTGCCGCCCCAGCTGCCGTCCAATCTCCAAGCCAATTCCCTTGTTTGCTCCTGTGATCAATGCGATTGTCTTCTCCATATCGATGATTCCCCCTCAAATTATTTTATTACATACCTATCAGTACAAAATGGTTAAAAAAAAGCTCATTCGAGCAAAGTCAGAATTTCCTCCACCGCATTCTCAACCAATGAACGCTCGGGTCTAGTCTTCATCGTTACCGACAGTCCTATAGCTGAGATAATTAATGCACGCGCGACAGCTGCCGGATTCAACGTACTTGAAAGCTCTCCTGTACGAATACCGCCCTCAATTGTCCCGTGAAACAATTCGGTCAGCTTCAGCTGGTAGTCTCTGGTGAATTGGGCAAAGATCACATCATGAGGCGCCAGTTCAACCATCGTATTCACACACAAACAGCCCAGATCAGGATTGCTCCCGCCCGCCCCTTCAATGATCCCTTGAAAATAAACGCGCATCGCTTCCTTAACCGAAGCCGCGCTGCGAATTCTTTTCTCAATGAAGGCAAGGCTCATCTGCGCATAAGAGCCCAGCACTGCTTCAAACAGCTCCTTCTTCCCTCCGAATGCCGCATATAGACTCGGGCGTTGAATGCCCATTCGTGAGGTGAGGTCGCTAATGGAGCTGGCTTCATACCCCTTCTCCCAGAATACCTGCATGGCTGCAGCCAATGCCTGTTGTTCATCAAATTCCCGCGGTCTTGCCATAGCTATGATCTCACTTTCTGTACCAATCAGTATGTAACCATTTTATAGCACTCCTCATAAATCCGTCAAGTCGTTTCTGTGGAGGGATGCGGTTTATTAACGATGCTTCATATACCCGATACTATCCCTTATGTATACCTTCGTATAATATTCATTCCCCGTATCCTGTTATATATTTACTAATGTGTTCAGCAACATTAAGAAATCAGGAGGTCATTTCACATGAAGTAACGTAATGTCGTGATGCCGATACGCGCTGGTTTGCAACACTGCAAGGTCAATGAAATGAAGAAAACATATCTAGGAGGATAATGATGATGATTACAAAAAAATTCAAGTCTTTAATGGCAATGGTAACCTTAACCTGCATGGCACTGCTCGTTTTATTCCCGGTCTCTACTACTAACGCATATACAGGTGCAGGACCGCTCACGCAACAATCCTCGTGGCAAAGCTCCGACGGCGGACGAAACATGTATACAGATGTTACGCTGCAGCGCTCTGGACCGCTTGCCGGACAATTGGATGTCATGACCCGCACGAAAAACAATGTACTCATGACGGGTTTTACAGGTGGTGTATTCATCCTGCTGCGTAATGCGGATGGCGCCGTAATCGGCGTAACCAACATGCAGAAGTTCGGAGTCGACGGCAAGTGGATCGGCCGTTATGACCGCACGGACTACTGGAACTGGTCCTTCGACCCGCAAATTGCAGCAGCTACGGCATCGGTGCAAATCATTCAGCAGCATGCAGCGAAAGATTTCAGCGATCAATTGGCTTACTGGCAAGGCGTGGTGTGCGGCAACCTGGATCGGTTAAACTTGCCTAAACCACCATACGGCTGCCCAGGTTAACCATATCGTTTCGATACTCTCCGCTTGTTGATGCTGACTCAAAGTAATTATGCTGAAGAAGTCAGTCCCCCAGAAAGCATTCAAAAAGCCTCCAAACCCACTGTGAACGTGGTGGATTTGGAGGCTTAGCTTTATAGCGATGGCTCCAGCAGCTTCTTGAGCAGCTGAGTCCGATTGCTCGCATTCAGCTTGCCCAGCATGGAGGTCATATGCTTTTTCACTGTAATCTCGCTCACGTACAATTCAGAAGCAATCTCGGCATTCGTGAGCCCTTGTTCCAGAAGCTTGGCCACATCCTTCTCCCTCGGAGTCAGATCGGGATGCGCAAGAATGGGATCGACCATCGGCAAGACAGCATGACGGGCAGGCTCTTCCTCTGCTACTTTAGTCGACAGAAGCTTGCGTCCGAGCTCTGTTTGGTTAAGGATTTGATGAATATGATGAATAAATTGCTCGCCCTTCCAATTGAAAACGAACGTCGGAGTTGGAGTGACGCCGTCATAGCCGTCATGGGTGGCGTGCTGGACCCGTTCGAAGCCCAAGCTTTCATGCGCCATAATGAAATATGGGAACGGGGCCGGCGACTCCACAATGAGTTCGCCCGTCAGCATCATGGCATATAGCAAATGGCCGGTTGCCGCTTGCTGCATCGGATCTCCGAAGTCGAGCGTATCAATCGTTTCGATAAACCAGCCTGAACGCGAGGTCTCCGGCACTGCCATCGCTTTCGTTTGTTCAGGTGTAAGACTGTTGAAAAAAGGCGCAGAGCGCATGCTTTGCTGCAAATAAGGCAGCGTTCTCCGATTAATTGGGATAATGACCGCCAGACCGATCATAGCGCCTGACGCATCCTTCATCGTCCAGAAGACATCGCAATCGAGCGCTATTAAGGCGTCCAGCTTCAAATCCCGCAGCGTATAGCCGCTTTCCTCCGCCGTTATGCTAATGTCGAAGCATCGGTTCGTATGCGGATCGTTCAGCTCAATCCGAATATCTTTTGCCTCGCTGTGCCGTCTTTGCATGTATGCCTCCATCTCGCCCTTATCGGCTTTTCCAACATGATTGAAACGGCTGGGAGACATATCAAACCAATGGATGAACGCGCGAAGAGCAGCATCTCCGATAACATACAGCAGCTCGGTCGCTTCTTGTTCTACCGCAAGCGGATTTGAAGCATGAAGAAGCTTGTCATAGTAGTACAACAGCACGCGAGTTCGTCTGTCCTCGAACAGACCGGGGGATCTCGACATTAGCTCCCGGTTAATCAACTCCCGCATCAGGGCATGAACGGTCCACCCATTGTCCACCTTCCGTACGAATGAACAACGGATCAGCTGATGAAACTCGGACAAGGCAATATCGCGATCCATAACGAAGGAGAGACTTTCCTGATTAAAAAATCGGAGAAGAGCCGCCGTCTCAACCAGCGTACGTTGACTGTCGTCAGGAACCTCGCGCAGCCATTGATTGACGATGTACGGTAAACTTCCATAGTCCTCAAGCGGCGTATTCGTTTCGTTCATATCCAACTGTTGGCTAATGTAGGTTACCAGCGACATTGTCAGAGGATGGCCTTTAGAGTGCCGCCATATTTGCTGTATCCGTTCGTTGTCGCTAATAGAGCTGCACCCTGCATACCGTTCCACAGATTGAAAGTCAAGCTCGGTTAAAGGCATCCGATGAATAAACTGTCTCCAGACGGGAGATACGAACCATGCCTCAGACAGCGTATGCCTGCCCGCGATAACAATAAGAATGCTTCTATTGAGCTGCTTCAGAAAATAATCGCGAAGCCAGTGATCCATAGCTGCCAGCTGTTCATACACATCGATAAAAAGGACGATGCGCCCCGGCGAACTCCCATTGAGCGTTCGAATGCACTGCTCCGCGATATCAGCAGAAGTGGTGGAACTTGCATTCGCGGCGGAACGATCAAGCACTTGCAGAATCGCCCGGCAAAATGCTTCGGGTGTTTTGACCAAATGCTCGCAATCGATTGTTATGGGGCACGCACCGGCCATTCGCGCCTGCCGCCCAAACTCATCGAGCAGAAAGCTTTTGCCGATTCCGGCCGTACCGTATACATTAATGATTTTATGGGAGAAGGTTTCATCACCCAGTATAGCGGCAAAGGATTGCAGCTCATGGCCCCGCCCAACAAGCATCAGGCTCTCCAACTGCTCCAATCTCTCGCTTTCCTTCATAAATTCAACTCCTTGAAATTGGCTGTCATCCCAATCATACTACATAAAATGGAATCCTTCATCGATGTCGTCTAAATCATCGTATATAAAAGAAGAAGCCCCCACTCCAGGCTTCTGCACTTAAAAACTCTGTGATCTATTATCGTTCTTCCCGTTCTTCATCGAAGAACATCTTGTTGCGAACCGTCCAATCTGTGCCGTTATGCTGCAGTTCAAATTGAAAGCTCTTCGTGTAGTCCCAGGATTTCTTCATCCCCTCGTCCTCCACTGTGAAATCAGTATTTCCATCGAGAAACATTCTGCCGGCTGTTGCCCCTTCCTGGACGGAAATGAAATGCACTTTAACCGTCTCCGCTGCTTCGGGTCCATACTGATTGCCTATACTCTCCTTAACGAGCTGCGTTACTTTCTCCTCCGCTCCGCCCTCGCTATTGTCTGCTGCGTCTGCACCACAGCCAACAAGTAGAAACAGTGTCAATATAGCTGCGGCCAACCCTAACATTTTCATAGATGCTCCCCCATGCTGATTAACATTTAGATATAAAGACCTATTTTTTCCTCTCAGATTATAGCATGCATAATAATCTTTTGGCGATCATGTTCATTAATCTTCTGTTTTTTAGAGTTTACAGCTGCTCAACTTTTCTAATGCTATCTTCGAAAAAAGCCGCAAGACTAGATCAAGTATGACGATTTCTGCGCTTCCGCAATAGTTACATTAATCATTGTTCAGCAATCGATAAGAAATGTTCTGCCGGAAAATGTGCTATTGTAAAAGTATCATTAAGGCATCCCATTACACCAATCGTCGAAAGGAAGAGGTTGAGAATGGCTAATATTGAACATCTGCAAATCATCAATAAACCGGCAGCGGAAGTATATGAAGCACTGACCACCGCCAAGGGGCTTTCCAACGTATGGACTAACGAGTTGTCCGTCCGTGACAATGAGGTCAATGCCGTGAATAATTTTCATTTCGGTCCCGACGATATAACCAAAATGCAAGTCATCGAGCTTATACCCGACACAAGAGTAGAATGGCGCTGTACCGAGTCGGACCCGGAATGGGTCGGCACTGCTATATCCTTCGATATAGAGGAAAAGAAAGGCAAATCCTATGTCACCCTGCGCCATATGAATTGGAAGAGCGTTACTCCATTTTACCGCTTCTGCAATTACAACTGGGCCATGTTTCTCTATAGTCTGAAAAGCTATTGTGAAGATGGAACAGGGCTGCCCTACCAAAAACGCAAGTTTTGAGCCCGTATGTCGAGTCTGGAACGATTTCACGCACGCGCATTAGCAATTGAAGCTAAGGCAAAGGCGGAAGCAGAAGCTAAAGAGCGCGACTTGTCTGAGGGATAGATCAAGCATACCTGCATGACGATTCATTGTACATGTTGAATTTGAGCAAAAATAATCGCCCTGCCCTGTTGAATAAGGGCAAGGCGATTATTTTTTATCGAGAAAAACTATAAAATGGTTCGCTATCGTTGCGGCTGCTCCAGCATGCGCAGCAGCATCACCACGGCCTCCGCTCTTATTGCCGTCTCGTTCGGGGCAAACATGTTGCCGGAGCGGCCGTTTACGATGCCGAGTCCTTGAACGGCGGCTACGGAGCCTTTCGCCCAGCTAGGGATACTGAAATCATCCGCGAAGCTGGTTCCAGACGCCTCGGCAGAGCTTGCAGCAGGCCTAAGCTTAAGCGCCCTGCCGATCATAACCGCCATTTCCGCACGGGTCACGCGCGCGTTCGGCAGGAAGCTGCCATCCGCGTACCCTGCAACAATGCCCGCACTCATCGCTGCCGAGACGGCATCTCTCGCCCAGCTTCCGATGGCGTCGCGATCTGTAAAGGACAGCTCCGAGCCGTCGTCTTCCAATGCCAGCGCCTGAACCAGCATAACCGCAAATTGGGCGCGCGTGATCGAAGCGTCAGGCTTAAACGAACCATCGGGATATCCTTTCGCGATACCTTTGAACACCGCCTCTTGAATAGCCTGCTCTGCCCAGTGACCGGCAACGTCGACGAATGTCGCGGCAGGTTCTTCCGGTGTCTCCGGCGCTTCTGGGCCTTCCGGCGTCTCCGGCTCTGCCGGCATGGTGCGATGAATGACAATCGGATAGGTCTTCACCGTTCCATCGGCGGCTTTGACCTCCAGCATAAGCTCGTTGTCTCCATGGAGCAATTGTACACGTCCCACAGCGTCTATCGCAGCAGATAGAAGCCGATACGTTGCGGAGGAATCGGCTGGGTTGGCCGCGATTTCCGTCCATTCCGCATCCGTTTCGATCCAGTACACTTGCTTGCCATTGCGGTCGATCAACGTGAACGTCATCGTTTTGCCGCCAACGCGCAGTTCAACCTGGCGCAGTCCGGCATTGCTGGACAATATCGGCACATAGCTTGCCCCGCCTCCACTGCCTCCGCCGCTTCCTTCACTTCCGGAAACTGTCAGCGTATAGACTGCCAGAGTCAAGCCCTCATTCTCATTTCCTTCCTTATCGAAAGCGGTTATTCTGAACATGTATTTGGTATTTGGCTTCAGGCCGTTTGCAGTGTACTCCGTCACCTCTTCGGCAACAGAGGTCAGCTCCGTGCCATCGTTATATACGCGGTATCCAGCCACACCTGCATCGTCCGATGCATACGGCCAGCTCAGCTTCACGCTTGTCGGGGCGATATTCGTCACATTCGCTCCGCTTCCCGCTGGCCATGCCGGAGGCACAGCATCAAAGCCTTCCGCTACGATCACAATCCGGCTTACCTGGTCCGCCGTGTTGCCCGCCCTGTCCGTAACATCATAATGCACCGCATACGATCCGGGATGGCTTGTATCAACCTTATCGCCGGAAACCACGATAGATTCGGTTATATCGCCGTCCAGCGCATCCGCCGCCGCCGCACCAGCATCGTGGTAGACGCCATTGTATGGAAGCTCGATAGTGGCTTCGCCATTTAATGTAACAACCGGCTTGTCGCGGTCGATGTTTCCAATCTGAATTTGCTTCGTCCTTTCGTTGCCGGCCCCATCCTTCACATAGACGGTTAACCAGCCGTTATCCGTCATTATGATCGGCTCCGAAGCATCGGCATGCACAACCCGGCCAGAGGCAAAATGGCTGTCTTCGAATTGTCCGAAGTCATGCTTTAGAAGCGCAAGTCCGTGCGTCACGCTAACCGCTGCAGCTATCGCTACGTTGCCGTTTGTTGGAACGGCAGTGTTCGGAATCAGCAGAATGGTCGGCTCTCCCCTCGTTATATTCCAGATATCGATGGTCTTAACGGACTTATTTCCCGCCAAATCCTGTGCGTATACGGTATAGGTTCCGTTCATCGTCACCAGAAAGCGATCGGCAAATGTTATCCCCCCTGCCTCGAAATAAGCTGCCGGCTGATTGCCGTAAGCCCATTTCTTTATGCTGATCCCGCTCCCGTCTTGAATGTCGGCCGTAACCGATACATCCTGATCCGTCGGATCGGCGGTATCGGGATGCAGCATTATTATCGGAGGCTCCCTGTCGGCTGTATCATTCGCATTGCGGAAGCTGAACCAGTTGATGGCTGCGACACCAGTCGTATTCGATTTTTTGTACACGATATACAAATCATGCACACCGCTGGCGCCCGTAAGAGGCACGTTAGTCGTTACCCAGGTAGACCAGCCTCCCGTGCTCGTCACCGGATGCGATCCGATCAGCGATCCCGTCGCGCTGTCCAGCCGCAGCTCGATCGTGCCTCCCGAATTCGCTGTTGCCATGCGCATTGCGATGCTGTCCGTCCTCGTTCCGAAATCGAGCCCGCTATAGGCCATCCAGGTTCCATCGGAGCCGGAAATATGATAGCCGCCGCCTGTGTCAGTTGTCAACGTTCTCGTCACCTTGTTCATGCTGCTGTAGTTTTCCGCTTCTACATGAGTCGCCAGAGACGTCTCCAGCTCAAAGGCTGCTTCGATCGCCCGCCCTTGCGACCCTCCAACGTCAATCGTAACTTGAACATATGGGCTGAGACGGTTCACCGTTATGCGCGTATCGGCGGACAAAACGCTTTTGGCGCTCTTGGCCAGCGTAATGGTCACCGCACCAGTAGCCGGCCGATTCGGATCGGACACCGACAGCTTCAAATCGCTGCCTTCGTTTTCCTTGACCATCACCGAGGCCATGCCCGAGCTTTTGATTATATCGACAGATTGCTCGGCGCTCGTCCAGAAGTTGGCTCCGATCACATTCAGCCGCTTCTCCTTGACGGCTTGCGCGCCGGAATTGTTGGCCAGTACGATGAAGTCCGGATTGCCGGCGTAGCTGCCGACCTCTGAAGCCGACTTTGCCGGCAGCAGCGCGTAAGCGTATGAGGCATCAGTCGGCGCCGTGCCGTGATTGAAGTACAGATTCAGAAATCGGTTCGTATGCGTCGGATCTCCAGGCTCAAGCACGCCCGTATACTTCGAAATGTCGAACCACTTGCCGCTTCGCTCCTCACGCAAGCCATCCAGTGTGGCGACACCAGGAAAATAATAACCGATATCCGAGCCCGGAGCGCTGCCTGCCAGGTGCGCCCACCTCACGCCTGTCATCGTCTCCGACCAGCCGATTGCGGCCGGCTTCGCTGCGCCGTTGACAGTAAGCGCATTGTCGCCCGCTCCGTTCAGCTTCCGGTTCTCCACTATTGTCTCCACATCGCTGCTCATATAGGTGGACGTGATGCCGGTTCCGAGCGCCACTACCTCGTCATCGAACAGAAACCAGGACTTTTTGGCATTCATATCGGACGTAACATCCGCATCCACATGCTCCAGAGCCATGCCGACAACGCCGTATTCATTACCAAGCGTTGTTCCGCCGACCCAGGTTTGGTTATTCAGCATTTCTGCTGCCATACCTTTCCCGGCGACAGCCGTAGTTCCCGGAAGCCGATACGAATTGACGGTCGGCCAGTAATTGCCGCCATATTGCCCGCTATCCCCGGTGTAGAGATAAGTCATGCCTGCTCCTGTATACCAGCCCTTCAAGTTCTGACCGTTCGTCGTTTCGTAATTGGCAATCCGCTTGGAGAACATGCTGATGCCTATGCCGAAGCCCGGGCGCAAGTGAAGTGCGCGGTCCATCGCCGGATACACTTTAGAGGTGATTGGCTCGGAGGCCGCGGCAATCGCGGGATCGTTTACGATCGCTTTGGCATTACGGATAAAATCAATCGGCATTCCCTCATAAAAGCTATGGCTGGCATCGCTTTGAATCCAATGCTTGATCATCCTTTTATAACGCGCCGAATCCTCGGCAGGCGCGGATTGCGCCATCCGCAGAATAGCCTTCGCCATCTGATGTCCGGTATCATGATCCTCCCGGCTGAATACGGAAATATCGCGCCCACGCACCATATCCATCAATGCCCCTTTGTATACAAAGGGGATGAAGGAGTCGTCGACCCAACGGTAAGCGATTGCAGAATCAGGGTCGGTTACATCCCACGAGGAGCCCGTTATGAAATACAGCACGGTGCTAAGATTTTCGATCAGGCTTAAGCCGTAAGAGCCGTTGTAAGCAAATTTGACATGCTGGATAAACGACCCATCTTCATAAAATCCATCGCCTGCAGCGACATAGTCGAATACCGGGCTTAAGCCGTTGACGGCCCTTTCGATCGTTGCGCCGTCTTTGGTCAATATGCCTCTGCCCAACGCAACCGCGCAGGACCATATCCGGTTGGCCCCAGTATCTCGCGGTCCCGCAACAAAATGCTCGATCGCGCCCGTGTACGTTGCGACAGTGGAGGCTGTCAATTCGTCATACAGCAGCACAACTGTATCATTCAGCGCAAGCGGCGCCCCGATTTGCCACTCCCACCAGTTGCCGTACGGCGTAACAGTATCGTTATAATACATGTCGTTCAAATACTTAAGGCCATCAAGCACACTATCCTTAAGACCGCTGTTTCCATGCAAGGGCGAACCTGCACTCCTGTATGCAAGCGCCATTTCGTACAGCTTCACATACGACAGCCTGATGTGCGTCGGGTTCGTCGCGCCGTTTGCCAAGTCACTCCACAGATACGTTCGTCCTGTCTGCAACTTGTTCATCGAATCCCAGTTGGTCTGCGCTTTGTCCGTTATCGTCCCAATGACGCCGGCAATATCCACATCTGCCGGATCGTAATCGCCTCCAGTAAGCATCTCGTACCACCGCAGCCTTAAAGCATCGTATTCATCGGCAGAGTCTGCCGCTTTCACGGGCGCTGCGGGAAGCGCCGGCATGACGCACGCCGCGCACAGCAATACAAGCAGTAAGGTTCGCAGCCCTTTGAATCGTTTCATCTGTAAAACCTCCATCCATCTGATTTTATTCAAATAAAGCGCTTACAAATTAATTCTGGCGAGTTTTGTCCATCTTCATCCCAGACATAGCGGCGGATGAGATGAGATGAGAGCCGCACGAAGGCGGCTCTTCAGCTTTCACGCATCCTGTGTTCACTATTATCCCTTCCACAGACTACTTCCCGTAAACTCTCACTTCCACAAGCTCCGCGCAGGCTGAGCCGTTGGTATCTTCGATCGTGATACGCAGCGCGTCAGTTGCGACAGGCTGCTCCAGCCTGATCCGGTTCGTCCGGCGCCGATTGTCGCGGATCGCATAAACCGTCTCCCACTCCCCGCTGATTCGTGCTTCCAGCCGGTAATGCTTCGCCAGCTCGGGAATGATCTCGAATGCTGTGCGGTGATGATGGAGATTGATTAAATCCTCATTGACATCGTCATTCCAGGTGATGAGGATCTCTTCCGCTGTAACAGCATGCTCCCAGCTCAGCTCCAGCCATTGCTCGTCCCCCGCATTAAGCTCTTCCGAAACCCAAACATTCGGGCCGCCGTAAGGACGCTTATAGCCGTTGACGGCCTTCTGCGGCGAGTAGGCTTCCGTAGCGGATAACGCCCGGAAGCAGAACGGACGGCGTACCAGCTTCTTCATGCTCCAGTCCACGATCGGCTGGGTCGGATCATGATCCTCCAGCTCCGCTGCCGCATGGGGAGCCGCTCCGCGCTCGAACGCCAGCACGCCAGTGAACGGTTCGTTGGATTGATGCAGAGCAATCTTTCCGTTGCTTCGAATGATGACAAAAGCGTTCTGCGGGCGGTCCGGCTCCCACTCCAGAGGAAACGGAATCCACTGGCTCTGCCCTTTGGCGACAGCAGTCGATGCTGTCGCAATAAGCCGATGCGGCACATAGTTTTCGGGAAGACCCGTGTCCCACAGCTCCACGGTCAGCGTCGTATCCTCAGTCGCATCCGCAAGCAGCTCCAGTCCGTGCAGCTTCGGCTCAACCGGGAGCAGGATGCCCGCGTCATGCAGGAGCATATAACGCCCCTCGCCCGTTTCTACAGCAATTCTGCTCCTCGCTGACGATGCGCGGACCTTCGCCCCGCGCGCCAGATCGGCGGCATCCCGATTCGCGAGGCCGATCACGGAAGCGTCCTGCTTCAGCATCGTTTGCTGCAGCGCTTCCAGCTCCTTTTCATACATACCTCGCGGCGAAACGCCCAGTTCCAGGCACAAAGCGGCCGCTGTGCCTGCCGCTTCGCCCATTACAGCGCAGGTCGCCATGACCCGCGTCGTCCCGAAAGCGACATGGGACGCGCTGACGTTGCGCCCGGCGAACAGCATATTGCTGACGTTCGCAGAATAGAGCGAGCGGTACGGGATATAGTAAATGCCGTCCGCATGCATATGCTTGGAGCCGCTTTCGGCGGCGTACATTCCCTGCGGCGGATGAAGATCAATCGACCAGCCGCCGAAGGCGATCCGGTCCTCGAACTGGCGCTGGCCGATGATGTCGTTCTGGTTCAGCACATAGTCGCCGACGAAGCGCCGGTATTCCCGCTTGCCTGGAATGGACCCGACCCATTCCAGCGTCATGTTGGCTGCGTCGAACTGCCCGGAATTTTTAATATAATCCCAGATGCCGTAGATGACCGACCACAGCTCGTCGCGGATGCGCTCATTGTCATGCACCGTATCGAGCTCTCCTCCCCACTCGATCCACCAATAATGGCAGCCGGAGTCACCGCTGCGGATGACCCGCTTCATCGGAATCGGCGTTTGCGCAATATCTTTGGCAAAGCTCGGAGGCACAAATTTGACCGGATGGCCTGCGTCCTTCGTATAAAAGAGTAGTGTGCTGCCGAGTGTAATATCGTCAGCCGTCTCAGGTGCCCATGCCTCGCCGTATTCATCCTTCGCTTCCCGTCCAAGCCGGTACCGCGCTCCCGCGAGGAAGCCGATCAATCCGTCGCCCGTGCAATCGAGGAAATACAGGCTTTCATAGCGAATTTGCCGCTCCGAGCCCATCATCCAGCCTGTAACCGAGCGAATCGTCCGTTGTTCCTCATCCCCATCGGCTTCGACCTCGTGCACATCAGTATTCAGGAACAGCCGAATATTCGGCTCCGCCCGCACCGTCTCCAGAATAACCAAATCCCACAGGTACGGATTACCCTCCGGATTGCGGAATTGATTTTCCACAAACAGCTCGCCCATAATGCCCGTCTCCCGGGCATATCGGTTCGTCCCGTGAGCGGTCGCCCCGCATACCCACACTCTCACCTCGCTGCTGGAGTTTCCCCCAAGTACAGGCCGATTATGGACAAGTGAGACCGTTCTCCCCAGCCTCGCAGCCGCTACTGCGGCGCAAACGCCAGCCAACCCTCCCCCGACAATTGTGACGTCCGACTGAATCGTTTCTTTACGCATAGTTATCACCCTTTGACCGCAGAATTGGTTAAGCCTTGAATAATGTAGCGCTGACCGACCGCAAAGACGGCAATCATCGGCAAGATCCCGGCGGACGCTGCCGCCATCATTCCGTTATAGTCAACCGTGTTTTCGAGAATAAAATTTTGCAGCCCAAGCGGAACGGTGTACAAATGCTCGTCGATCAGAAACACCAGCGCGTTCTCGTAATCATTCCACTGCCAGGAAAAGTCGATAATGGCAAGCGTAGCAAGAGCGGGCTTGGCAAGCGGCAGGATCAGCTGGAAGAAAATCCGGAAATGCCCCGCACCGTCGATAAACGCCGATTCGGTAATGTCCTTCGGAATGGACAGGAAAAACTGGCGGAGCATAAACACCCCGAATATCGTAAACAGTCCCGGCAGTATAAGCGCCCAATGCGTGTTGTAAATGCCGGCCCAATCGAACATCAGAAACTTGGGAACAAACAGCACCTGTGGCGGAACCATCATCATTGACAGGTAAAGCATAAACAAAGCGTTCCGGCCCTTAAACTCGATGCGAGCAAAGCCATAAGCGGCAAAGGCCGACAGGAACGTTGCTCCCACCATCCCGATGATCGAAATTTTTAACGAGTTCCAATAATAGGTGCCGAAGTTATTCGGGCCTGTCCATATTTTCAAATGATGCTCCCAGGTCGCATTCGCCGGAATCCAGCGTATCGGGTATTCGAACACTTGCGACGGCGTTTTCAGAGACGTGCTTATCATCCACAGAAAGGGGATAACCATCACGATCGCAAGCACCAGCATGACGACTGTAATGACCAGCTTCTTCAGCACGTCAGCCGATCGGGTTCGTTTCGTATCCATCGTTTATATCATCCTCTCTTCGTCCTAGTAGTGAACCCATCGTTTTTGACCGATCCATTGCACCAAAGTGATGAGCAATATGACGATAAACAGCGCCCAGGAAATCGTCGATGCATAGCCCATGTCATAATAACGGAAGGCGTTCTGATAGACGAAAAGCGACAGAATCGTCGTGCTGTTGCCCGGTCCGCCTTGCGTAATGGCCTGAATGATGCCGAACGTTTTGATCGTCATGATCAGACCGGTAATGAGCAGCAGGAAGGTCGTCGGGCTGACGAGCGGCCAAATGATCCTCCGCAGGATCTGCCCCCGCTTCGCCCCGTCCATCTTGGCCGCTTCCAGCAGCTCGGGCGATACTTCCTGCAGCGCAGCCATATAGATGATCATGTTGTAGCCAAGCAGAAACCAGATCCAGATGATATCGATGGCAAACATGGAGGATGTGGTGGTCGAAAGCCAGCCGGGCGGATTATCGAATCCGATGCTGCGGAGCAGGCCGTTGATCGGCCCCTGCTTCGGATGGAACAGCAGCATCCAGACGAACGCCACGGCAACGCCGCTCGTAATATAAGGCATAAAATATAGCCCGCGAAGCAGCTTCTTCAAGTAAATCTTCTGGTTCAGCACGACCGCGACTACAAAACCGAGTCCGATTGAAACGGGAACCGCAAGCAGAAAAAGGAGCGTGTTTTTCAGCGAGAGGTAGAACATCGGGTCTTGCAGCAGCCGGACGATGTTGTCCAGACCGACAAATTCGACTTTCGGATTCATGAACTTGTAATTCGTGAACATCAATCCGAACGAATACGCGGCCGGAATCAGGAAAAATAGCAGTACGCCAAGCATGCTGGGTCCGATAAAAATATAGCCGAGCAGCTGTTGTCTTCTCATCCAGTTGTTGTTCATGCGTCTGATCCTCGTTTCATCATGGAATACATCCAGTTTATCAACCGTCCCCGCGATCGGTAATGAACAAATCTACCGGATTCATCTCACGATTTCACGCAAAAAACCGCCCGATTGGGCGGTTTCCTACAACACTCGCATAAAATCGTTCTATCCCCGCGCGTCTGGCAGCAGAGGGCGCAGCCGCTCGGCAAGCCGCTCCCCGATGCGGATCATGCCGCTGTTGCCGGGATGCAGCAAATCATGGGACAACCCGCGCCAATCGTCCAGCAGCTCCCGTCCGTCCACATAGCTGACATTACCAAGACCGACTCCCTCCGCTATTTCCTTCAGTGCATCCCTGTACTCCGAGCTTGAAGCCTGGACATTGCGCCCCGGCCACGTCCACCCGAAGTCCGCAAAGCTTGGGAGCAAGCCGATGCATACAAGCGGCTTCGCCGGATGGGCGGAGGCGATCCGGCGAACCATCGTTCCCGCCTTCTCCGCGAACTCCTCCACGCTTACGCCTCCATTCAGCATATTGACAGACACGCACAGGGACGCGATATCCCAATCGTTCCTGCCCGCAATATGCGCTGTTATTGCCGGCTCGCAATAAGCGGAGCCCGGCATCCCGAGATTGACTGTATCGAGCCCCAGCCTCCAGGCTGCTTGCCCGACATAGGACAGATCTGGCGTTGCAGCCGAGATGCCGAAGGTAATCGACGTGCCATAAGCCAAATATGTGAGTGCAGGCTTCTCATGCACTTCAGGAGGCCGCATGCCGGAGCCTGCAATATCCAGCAGATGGACCTCGAAGCCGTGCACGACAAGCCGCCAGATCGGGCCGAACGACGGCCTCGGAACTTGCCCCTGCAACGGCGGGTCGAACTGAAAGCCCGGCGCCGGCTGTTTAATCGCAATCGTCTTCGGCTCCGCTCCCACCTCGCTGTCCTCTATCCAATAATCACCGTAATACAGCTGCACCTTGCTGCTCCCGCCATAACTGGCGATCGTGACAGCTGCATCCCCCGATTCCGCCGCGAACCGAATCTCGATAGAGGCCGCCCTGCGAATTTGCTCGCTCCCGAGCTTAAGCAGACCCGAGCGGACTGATTCGGGCACACGCTGCATCAGCTTGCCTGGCCGCCCCTCCACCTCCACCAATTCCTCGACATTATGCAGCTCCGCTTGACCGTATATCATGCAGCATTCCTCCTGTTCATAAAAAAAGGGAACCGCCGCTGTTGACGGCAATCCCCTCCTTTGCGGGCCATCGCCCTATTTGTTCTGCTATTTGTTCTGCTTCAAATACTCGTTATGTCTCGTCACCATGGCGGCAATCGTATCATCTACAGATGATGTGCCGAGGAAATATTTCTCATATTCCTGAGCGCGGATGTCCATTACCTCCTGCGCCAAGCTTCTGACGTAGGTCGGCGTCTTGCTGTCAAACATGACGTACATTAAAGAATCGAGATCGTACGTGCTGCTCTTATCGCCAAGCAAGCTTTTCAGCGCCGCATCCTGATCGGCGTCCTTGGAAGCTGGGAGCCTTCCTCCTGCAGCCATCGGGGCCATGCCACCATCTGCGTACCATTTCAGAAACTCCCATGCCGCCGCCTGATTTTTGGACTTGGCGTTAATCGAGATATAGTCGCCGAGACCGCCGCGCGTCACATACTCGTCAGCACTGCCCGTCAGTCTTGGCACCGGCGCAAATGCAATTTTGAAATCGCGCGGGAAGTCTGTAAAATTATTCGAGCTGCGAAGCAGCCATGCGCCAATATTAAGCATCGGTACTTTCCCGCTCAAAAACTCTTGCTCGACCGGCATTTTCGACGTCAGCTGCTCGCCGAGCGGAGGCGTCGTCTGGTCTTCCTTCATCATAACGTTCAACATTTCCAGCCAGTTCTTCACTTGCGAATGATCCAGGTTAGAGCTGCCGTCCGGCTTTGTATAGCCTTCCTGCGACAATATCGAATCAATCGGATCAACAAACGGCTCGGTATGCTGGATGAAGCTGTAGCCATCGCCGGATTTCAGCTTTTTCGCATATTCGCGCAGCTCGTCCCAGGTCCAGTCCTTCGGCACCTTCAACCCTGCTGCGTCAAGCGCATCCTTGTTAAGCGCTACGAAAAACGGGCTTTTGGTCGTTGGAATCCCGTAATATTTGCCGTCAATCTGCCAGCTCTTGGCGTCTTGGCCCATTTTCTCATCGATGTTGTAGTCGGTGAATTGGCTCAAATCTGCCGCGAGACCGGATTCCATCCGCTTCCCCGCTTGTGAAATCGTATAGTTGATGAAGAGGTCGACATTCTGTCCCGTCATCATTGCCGTATCCAGCTTCAGGTTGCCTTCATCGTCATTGACGAAACGCACATATTCCACTTGAATGTCGGGATGCTCCTTGTTCCAGGCATTAATCACTTCCTGCGGCCCCGATTCAGGCGGCACGCCTCCCCACATTTTCAGCTTGACCGGTTCCCCTGTGCTAGTAGACGGAGACGGCTCTCCCGGCTTCGGCGCATTGCCGCTGCTGCCATTATTTCCGTTGCCCGAACACCCTGCCAATAATCCCATAATAAGAACAAGCGATACCATGCTGGTGAATAATCTTTTTCTTCTCACAATCGACGACCTCCTTGAATGTCTTGAATTCGTGCTGCTCCTCAAGGATAACAAGACAGCGGCGGGCGTTAGAAGTAACAAAATCACGTTTCGCATGGAACATAAATATGCAATTTGCAAGCGTTTTCTCGTTTGACGCCGACCAAATCGTTCTATTTGGCGTTGCGGTATTGGCTTGGCGTCGTTCCTGTTATCCGCTTGAATATTTTAATAAAATAGTTGTCGTTCATAAACCCGACGTTCTGTCCGACCTGATTGACGGGCAAATCGGTC
This sequence comes from Paenibacillus plantiphilus, assembly GCF_927798095.1. Taxonomy (GTDB): domain Bacteria; phylum Bacillota; class Bacilli; order Paenibacillales; family Paenibacillaceae; genus Paenibacillus_Z; species Paenibacillus_Z plantiphilus. Next base: position 244,595 of record NZ_CAKMMF010000006.1, read on the forward strand.
GTCAGCAACAGTGCAATTGCCTTTTCGATGCGAATGCGGTGCAAATAATGGATCAGCGTCTCTCCGGTTTTCTTCTTGAACAAAGCGCTGACGTAATTTTCACCCATCATGACATGCCGCGATAGAGATGCAAGCGTAATTTCCTCATCGTAATGCTCATCGATATATTGGATGATCTTCTTCACCTCAGGATGCGTGATTCGCTCCGCGGTCTCTCCGCCCGCTGACATGGCGGCAGGCTTGGAGGCGGACAGCTCCGCGCTAATCTTGGCCAGTGTCTCCCGCAGGTCCTTGACGCTCATCGACAGCTTCAGAATATAGTTGGATGCGCCAAACTCCATCGCCTGCCTCATCGATTCGAAGTCGCCCATGCAGGTCAGCATAACAAACTTGGAGGCGATCCCCGCCCGCCTCGTTTCCTTCAGAAGCTCAAGCCCGTCCATCTTCGGCATGACGATATCGCATAAGACGAGATCAGGCGGCTGATTGCGGATCATCTCCAGCGCCTCTTCCCCGTTGCTCGCTTCGCCGGTCAGCGTGAAGCCCATATCCTCCCATTGAATAATTTCCTTCACCGATTCGCGGACAAAAGTTTCATCTTCGACAAGCATGACCTTCCACATGAAATGTCCCCCTCTTCCGTAACCGGATGTTATCGGTCGATATTGGCGTTGGCGTACGGCTCGGACAACAGAAATGGCAAAATCATGCGGCACAGCGTGCCCTGCTCAAGCGGTATCGTTTCCAGAGCTGCGTTATCCTTAAACAACAGGTGAAGCCTTTCGCGCACATTGGCAAGCCCGATGCCCGGACGCTTGCGGCCCGCCTCCTGATGCAGCCTTGACTGCTCCAGGCCGATGCCGTTATCTTCAACCTCCAGCACAAGCTGCGAGGGGTTGTTGTCGGCAAGCCCCATTCGGATATAGATCCGCCCCCCGCTGTCCAGATGCGAGATGCCGTGGCGGATAGCGTTGTCCACAAGCGGCTGCAGGCTCAGCTTCGGCACGAGCGCGTACTGAATGTCTTCCTCGTAGCTGAACTCCACCTCGAAGCTGTTGCTGTATCTGACCTGCTGGATATAAATAAACGCTTTGGTCAGCTCGATTTCATCCTTCAGATGAATGAGATCGACGTCGGAATTGAGGCTTGTCTCCAGCAGCTTGCCGAGCGATAGACATATTTCCACAATATCCTCGTTTTTGCTGCGCAATCCAATCCACTTCATCGTGTTCAGCGTGTTCAGCAGAAAATGCGGGTTGACCTGGGCGAGCAGCATCTGGAAATGAACCGCGTCCCGCTGTCTTTCTTCGGCTTTGAGCCGGTGAACGAGTCCGTTCATATCAACCATCATCGCGTTAAAGGTTCTCGTCAGCTCCAGAACTTCTCCCTTGTAATTTTTCTCCGGCAGACGGATTCTGAGATCCTTGCGTACCGCCTCCTTCATCTTGGCCTGCATATGGGAGAGCGGTCTGGTGAACGTATATGCGATCATAAAAGCAACAGCAATAAAGGCCGCCGTAATGCCGTAAAACGTTACAAAATATTGCTGCTTCAAGCTTTCGATTTCCTTAAACAGAACATCCAGCGGAATTTGATTCACGATGTACCAGTCCAATGACGGCAAATAGCTGTAGTTGACCAGCGTGTTATTGCCGGTATCGGTCCAGTAGCCGTTAGCAGGAGAAGCCTTCACCTGCCCGATGACCTCCTGCGACAAATTCGCTTCCAGAGCGGATTTGGCAATGACCTCTCCTTTTCTCGACAGAATAAAATAGGTCTGGTCGCTGGCTGGCTTTTGCAGGACGGATTGGAACCAGAAAGAAAAGTCGATGCTGATTCTCGCCCTGCCATAGGTCCGAGCCCGGTTATCTTTGAGCGCCGAATAGAGGGACAGCAGCGTTGGACTTTTGGAAATATCGCTCGACACATAGTTTTCATCATCGGTCACCCAGAAATAAGAAGCTCCGCTTTCTCTCATCTCGGCAAACGACGGAGTAGATGATATTTGATCATAATCGAGTGTGTACTTGGGTTGATAAGAGGTATAGACATGCCCTTGATCGTCGAGCAGCGTAAAATATACTGATGGGTTATATAGGAAGAAGCTGTTGTTCAGCCCTTTGAACTTGTTTTCCATCGCTTCCTTGTTGTCCAGCACGGATCGCTTGTCCGGATTTCGGAGAATATCGCGCACGTCAGCGTCCTGCTCCAGAAAAATAAGTGTTTTAAACGCGATGCTAAGCTGGTCCTCCAGCGTCCGATGCAAATTGTCGAGCTGCTCATGGCTTTGCTCGCTAATTTTATTTTGCACAAGCGTCTCGATCCTCTGATAGTTGTAAATGTTCAATATGCTGAAAGGCAGCAAAATGACGAGGACAAACACAGCAAACAGCCGGTATTTGAGTTTATGGGGGACGAAGAAACCTGGCCAGCCCCGCATCAGTATTCCCCCCTTGCTTATGGTGTTCTCATTATATCATCATTTCAAACGGGGAACGGAATCGGGAGCAAAATGCATCATTTTGTGAGGTTATGCGGAAGCGGCGCATCAAAATGTTCTATTGGCGCTTAAGGGAAACCATATAGGACTATGCTTCTCGGCTAAGGGTGCTGACCTACAACAAAGCACCTCATGCATGGTATAATAAGAAGAAATGGAGTTGATTGTCAGATGCCGGAATTGCTCGACCCTCGGAATGATTTCGTATTCAAACGAATCTTTGGCAGCCCCCTCTCGATAAACAATCCATCTTCGACATTTGGGCGAAGACATCCGAGGGCAAATTGATCAATATCGAGATGCAGCTTTTCAACAAATACGATATCGATTCATTTTATCGAACTCTCCAAGCTGGATGATCAGTCTGTTCCGTTAGAAGGTGGTTTGATCAATTGGCTGCTGTTCCTGAAGGGTGCTGACAAATCGAATTGGGAGGTGCTGAAGATGAATGAACCGACTTTGAAGAAGGCGATGGATACATTGGAGTTTCTCAGCCAGGATCGAGAAGCCCGTCGCTTATACGAGGAACGGCAAAAGTATTTGCATGACGAAGCTTCTATGATTGAATGGGCTACGGAAAAAGGGCTGAAGAAAGGTCGGGCTGAAGGTCGAGCAGAAGGAGAACATGCAAAAGCAATTGCAATCGCCAAAAACATGCTCTCGATGGGAATTGAAGTTTCTGTTATCGCCAAAGCAAGTGGACTATCCGAATCCGAAGTTGTGTCACTCAAGACATTCCAATAACTTTCAGCCGCGCCTTAACAACAGCATCTTTCAGTCATAAGAAAAAGCCGCCAAACAATCAAAGCCATTGTGTTTGGCGGCTCAAAATGACAGCTATGCTTCCTACTTGTATTTCTTCACATCGACTTGATGAACGGTCAAGATAACGCCTGGCTGTTCAGCCGGATCGATACGAATTTGTTCAACATCACCATCAATCATTATTTCCAGTGCAGAGTGGCTGTTAAATACTTTACTTCGTTCTTCTGCAAAACCCTCATTCTGCCCTCTCCAGAACACTTGAACCCGGTCGCTGCCGGTAACCATCTCAATATGAAGGTAGGTTTGCTTCGCATCGGCTACCGCAAGGAGGGGACTAAGCAGAATCGGATCATTGCTTGTTGATTTCCATTCGCCATCCTTCTCAATGCCGGATGCCTCCCACTCATTCATATCGGTGTACACGACATGTGTCAGCTCTGCAACCCCGCTCTGCCTCCAGCGCAGCTCCTCCTTGTCCCGGTTTAACAGAAGACCTCCCATTACCATCAACAGACTTATCGTTGCAAGGACCAAACCAATCTTACGCATCATCGAGCGAACCTCTTCCTGAGCAGATCATCAATAGAGGATACCATATAAACAAACATAACAATGACAAAAGGCATGACCGGAAATGCATATCTGGGAATGGACAGCATAACCTGATGCAGAATCGTATAGGAAATGACCATAACCGCGATCCATTGCAAGGGGCTCCTGCGAATGACGCTAAGCCAAATGCCAATCCAGCCGCCGATAACGAGAACGAGATGCAACGGATTCCTGAGCTTCTCCAATAAATGGGCAATCTCGCCATTCTCAACCCAAGGCAGCTTCCAGAATACATTCATCTTGCCAAAAACGATCCATTTGATAAATAGCACGTTGTCTATTTGCGCGGCAAACATCTCCTTCGCCTTGTCCGACCAGAGCTGATTGCGCGTAAGCTCGTCCGCGTTCAACTTATAGACCGCATCAAATGTATCCCGTACACCGATAAGATAGGGATGTACGCCATAAAGAAGCGGATTGCCCCCAGATGTCGTAAATAGAACAAATTCGCCATACAATAAAAAATTTCTGATCCACCATGGCAATACAATAACGAATGAACTCAAACCCACATAGAGAATCGCTTGATATATTCGCTTCCTGGATGGAATTTGCATCATAAAATACACGATGATCGGAATGATAAGCGTTGCCAGTGTTGGCCTGAACATGACACTCAATCCTAAACAAACACCGCTTAATACAAAATGAAACCTGCGGCCGCTCTCAATACCCAGTAATAATGTCCAGAAAAACAAGGCTGTCAGAAGCGTAAAGCTGACCTCAGTTAGTAGAAGTCCATTGGCATAGATGAAGCTTGGATAAATCGCCATAATTGCCGCACACAATAAACAATAGCTTTCCTTCATAAATTTTTGAGAAATTTTATATACAACTAATATCGTGACGACACTAAATACGACCTGCAAGAGTTGAAACCAGATCAGGTTCGTTCCGAATACAAAGTACACCAAGGATAACAGCAATGGAAAACCCGGCATGACAAAAGCATTCGGCGTCGTCTTCAAATATCCGAGCACACCGGTCTCCAGAAACTGCCTGGCCATCTTGTCATAGCCAAAAGCATCTCCTTCCAGCGGCGGAAATGCAGTGGTGACAATATAGTAGACACGTAATCCCAGCGCTACAGCCAGCACGATATAAATCCATTTTATCGAAAATACGGCATACTTATCATGCTCTTGTTTTGTTATTTGTTCGTTCATAAGATTATTATAGCTGTAAGCCCATTCGTTAGAAAAGAACTATTCAACAAGACGAGTAACCCGATATCAATGCGATACTCTTCCGGAATGCAATCGGTATAGCATATATATTAATCATCATGCATTAATTTCAAGGTTGATTCCTTATTTCCACAGTGGATTTTTGACCATTGTATCTCGATTAAATTCATTTTATAATGTGTTGATACATCCATACATTAATATTAATAGCCTAGAAAGGTGTCGACTTTTTAATGCAGATGTTCTCAAGGCGCTTAAAAGAATTAAGAACAAGAAAAAAGATGTCCCAAGAAGAACTATCCATTAAATTATCCATACCCCGCGCTACTATTGCTGGCTATGAATCAGGATCCAGATCTCTTCCAAGAGAACCTAGATTGAAAAAAATATCGAATTTTTTCGGAGTATCCATCGATTACCTTCTTGGTCATAAAGATAGCGAAACAGATTCAGTAAACTTTGAAGATCAAATTGTTGCACTCATTAAATCATCTACCATACATTACGATTATCAATATACGTACACTGAAGAGGAGAAAAATAAAATTATTCAAATCCTGCTTAGTATTGCAAGCATGGATAAAGAAGAACGAAACATTACTCTTGAAATGTTGAATCGAATAACAAAAAAAGGCAGCTAGTTTGTTTCAAAAATATGCATTAACTCTTAGATTCATCCCTCTGTTCACCTTCCACAAGGCTGTGAAGTAATTGGTATATAGCTTGACTAGAGCAATGAAGATATTGTTCCTCCGATAACTTATGTATGAGCACTCGCAAGTCAATCTTCGGTTTAATATCTGTTTCGGATTCATACACCGCTCGCATGAAGTGCCTCCTCTATGTATTAGATTAGATTGAAAGAATCCCCCCAAAGATTCACAGAACCATGTCGGATACCTCTCTGAGGTTCTGACAATCGATATGTGAAGTTTTAGGAGGAATCCATTTTATCTCATATTATGATTTATTATACCATTTAAATGTTCTAATTGGAATGTAAATTAACAACCGTTAATTAACAATCTAATTGTCACCATTTTGTTTTACTATGATCAGAGCGATCTTTCATTTTCATCCAAAGAATAATGAGTATCTGTAAAAAGAACCCTAAGTTCTTCATGTTTGTATGTTCTAGCAAAAATTCCGAAGCAAGAAACAACTTCCGTCATCTCTAGTCCAACTAGCTCTGCCCATTTCTCCTCTTCTGGATGTTTCATTGCAAAATAAATCAAACCATCTTGTTGCTTAACTTGAAGGGAGACCATACCTTCTGTGTAATATTCACTATGAATTCGAGCCCCATCCGCAAGTTCTGGACTGAACAAAGCAATAGCACGTGGCATCATTCCGAACAATAACTTATGGCCGTTTGCCAACTTTACAATGATTCCGCTTTGGAACTCTCCACTAAGCTTTTTCCCTATATTAACTGTCGTTTCTACAACAAAATCGGTACCCTCTTCAGGATAAATTAGCAATTTAGGGCAATTATCTGTAGCAATCCATGTATCATACTTTCGATCGGATGAAAGTACGAATTCAATTTCATTGTCTTTTACGCTTATGACGGCATCATTCGGGTTCTCCTCAATGTAACTATGCCCGCCTTGCAAATCAGTTTCTTCCGATTGTTCCATGTTTTCTATGAATGTTCCCATCAATTCTACGAATGCTTCTCTACAAATCCGTTCATTATTCAGATTTTCATGTACCAGTGGCATGACAGCTTCAAAATTGTAGTTTTCCTCGCCAATATGATCGTAAATCCTCATCCGAATTTCACTCCACAGCACATTGGCTCGTTCCCATTGTTTTCTAAGTCGTGCAACACTTTCATGTTCAATATCTACAGCGTCTAAAAATTTGAAAAGCAAATCATAGAAGACTTCCCTAAAGTTTATTTTGGGAACGATCTCCTCACATCTGGAAGGATCGCCATATTCCAAAATCTCTTTGATAACCTCATATTCCAGATATTCCAACCCTACTTCTCCTGCATCAACTTGGCGGAAAATATCATATAAATTGATTAATGCTTTATCTGGTGTTAGTACGATTGGACGTTTGGATTTCTCGAAAGACCAGAAATGCCTGCTAGTGGAATTGGGCTGAAGATAATCATAGAACAACTCGCACATTTCAAATATATCCGAGGACTTTGCAAAGTAATCTTTATAAATCGTACTGGAAGCCAGATCAATATGAACATTATCCAGAATAAAATAAAGATCCCTTTCCGTATCATAACCTTTAATAATCCAAAAATGAGGTTGATGCGTTTTTCGATACCCTTCGTTGTAGTAACATCCATAATGGTTTCCTGGTATTAATACAGGTCTTCCTTTCTTGATTTCCTCCATAATTTTTTGATGCATATCCGACTCATCTGTATAAGTAATTGTATGGATCCCCATGTTATAGTGATCTTTCAAATGATTGTCATATAACTCAAAGAAATCAGCTCTTGGGGTCGCTTCCAATACGAAAATATCTTTACGCCATTTCCCCGGGTTAAAGGAAGTATAAAGCGACAGTTGGAAGAGGATCGAATCGAAACCGCCCCTGTAAAAAGAATCCGCTATAATCGCTACAGGACGATAAAAACAGTCCAATTGATCCCATGTATAGGGATCATTTTTATTCTCTCTAACTTCACTTAATACCTTTAGATTACCAAGGACAACGGATTTACTAGACTCAGATGGTTTAATAAGTGGAGTTCTTTCGAATCCATACTCCTTGCTTATATACTCAGCAAACTCACTAATCGTTGGATATTGCATAAGCTCCGATATTTTACCAGGGATTTGTGACGCCTTGAATTCAGCGATTAAACTAACAGCCTTTAATGAATTCCCGCCAGATTCGAAGAAGTTATCATAAACACCTACCGTATCCATTTCGAGTACTCTTTTCCATATACTTACCATTTCAAGCTCCAAGCTATCTCTCGGTTCTACATACTCACTTGTGTCTTTGTTACTTTGTTGCTCTTTCAAAGGGTCCGGCAGATTTTTGCGATCTACTTTTCCGTTCATTGTTAATGGGAGATGATCCAATTGCATGAAATAGCTTGGAATCATATACGGTGGCAGTCTATCTGATAAAAAAGAACCAACCTCCTTTAAATCTAGTTGTTGATTAGATACTACATACGCACATAGATACTTATCCCCTTGTGCATCCTCTCCATCTGTCACTAACACTTCGTTTATTTCTTCGTGCAATAATAATTGCGCTTGAATCTCTCCTAACTCTATTCGGTATCCCCTAATTTTCACTTGATGATCCAGACGCCCCATAAACTCCATCATGCCATCTGCTTTCCAACGTGCAAGGTCGCCTGTACGGTACATTAGGTTATTAGCTTGCGTCATGAATGGATTATGCAAAAATTTGCTTTCTGTAAGCTTCACATCCCCGAAATATCCTTTTGAAACGCAATCTCCGGCAATATAAAGCTCTCCTGGCACGCCAATCGGGCAAGGACGAAGCCTCTGATCCAACACATAGTACATTGCATTCTGAATCGGTTTCCCATAGGGTATGCTTATCCAATTCGCATCAATCTGTTCGATTTCAAAGTAATTAGACCATATACTCGCTTCTGTCGCTCCCCCTAACCCAATGATCCGAGCGTTCGGAAACAGGCGTCTAATGTTATCCGGCAGTGTCAGAGGAATCCAATCTCCACTAAAAAAAACGAGTCTCAATTTGCTATCGGAACACTCTTCCCCGAGCAGATTCATAAGTGGAACTAACTGCTGCATTGCTGCCGGTGCAGAATCCCAGAATGTGATCGATTCTGTTCTTAAAATATGCAAAATAGATTCGGGATTAAGCAATTCTTCTAACCTGGCAATTCTTACAGAACCACCAGCACCTAAAATCCCGAAGATATCATATACAGAAAGATCAAAGCTGATAGAAGCTATAAACAATATCCGATCAGATTCTGATATTTCATACGTTTCATTTACCCACTGAATCAAGTTGACAACGGATTGATGAGAAACTGTTACTCCTTTCGGGATGCCTGTTGATCCGGATGTAAAGATTACATATGCCGTATCACTGGAATGATGCATGTCCAATAACGTTTCTTTCGAATAACGATCCCTATCTTTTTGCGTCCATACAAAATCATCCTTATGATCAAGCCCATTCTCAGAGTAGTCGGCCCCATCCATGCAAAAAAAATGCTGAAGGGAGGGGATAGCAGCCTTCCACCGCTTAACTACCGTATAATGATGAACGTTCGTAACTACATGCTCGACTTGAATTTGATTGAATATTTGTTGGATGCGTGTATTGGGCAAATCAGGTTCTATCGGAACATAAGCCGCCCCAGCTTTTAATATGCCGAATAGGCCAATGATCATTTCAATAGAGCGGTCCATAAGCAACGCTACATGAACACCCCGTCGTACACCGTGATCTCTAAGCATTCGCGCAGCCTGATTGGACCGTTCATTTAATTCCTGATAGGTTATCGATCGATCCCCTTCAATGAGTGCAATGTTGTTAGGTCTAGCAGCAGCTTGCTGTTCAAACAGTCCGTGCAGGGTCTGCTCCTTGAAATACGGTTTTCCCGTATCATTAAATTGATAAATAACGGCGTTCCTCTCATCATCACTCAGAATGTCTATTTCGGATAAAAGTACGTTTCGATTTCTTGCAATCTCAGTAAAATAGTTTTCCAGATGCGTTAAAAATCTTTGTATCGTGTTCGCTTCATAAACATGCTCGTTAAACTTCACACTTATTCGAATCGTATTCCCAGCTTGTTCAAACACAACGATGATAGGTAAAGGCTCCTCCTCGATATAGGTCTCGTCATGCAGTCCTTTCAACATGACAGCTACCTTAAACAAGGGGAATTCGTAAGGATCATGTTCTAGTCCCAAAGATTGAACGAAATGATGAATCGGATAATTTTGATGCTCTACTGCGCCCTCCAGCTCTTTCTTGACTCGTTGAATCCAATCCACAAAAGTGTCACTATTCTCCACCTCCGTTTTTAGAGGGAGCATATGGTTTATGAGCAAGTCTTTATCTGTATTTTGTTTAAATACTGGCATTCCAATAGTAACGGATTGATTTCCCGAATACCTGTGGAGAATATATTTCACACCTGTTGAAGCGATCATAAACAATGCATATTCGGAACCACCGCTGATTTTTATAATAGAGGACGAAACCTCTTCTGAAAGCTCCAAGCTAGATTGATCCATAGAACGTTGCGCAAATTTCCCAAGTGGATAGTCTTTGGGGATTTCAGATGGCGTATCAAAATTTTGGAATTTGTGGAGCCAATATTGTTTTTCCTTCTCCTTTTCATGATGCTTCATCATCGATTCGGCTTTCATGTTCATCTGTGTCAGCTCCATTTCGTTAGAATGAATGGGCGCCAAAGATGTTGCACTTTGACGCCGCTACGTCATTAAAAATTAAATTCTACATCAGTGAAACTGACTGTCTCCAATTCTCTTTTACTCGCAGCAAGTTGTATCTTCGATAATTCGATATGGATATCTCCTGCTATTAGTTGGAGAATTCGGATATAATCATCTGCCATTCTCTCCGCTGACGCTTTGTTAAATAAACTTGTACTATACTCCAATCGACCTGCAATTTGAGATTCGTATTCAAGCGCCTGTAGATTCAAATCGAATTTGGCTGTACTGCTGTCCGGTTCAATAGGTTTAAATTGCAACTCATGTTCCGGGTACTCCTCATTGTCATTGGAATCGATATGGTTGTGCAAGACGAACATAGCATCAAACAATGGATTACGGCTCTGGTCCATAGGGAGCTGCAGCTTCTCAACCAATGATTCTAAAGGATACTGGTGATGCTCATATGCCCCAAGCGCACTCCCCTTTACCTCTTCCAAAAAGTCGATAAATCTTTTACCAGCTGCAGGGTAATTGCGAATCGGCAATGTATTGACGAACATTCCGATCACATGATCCAAATCCGCATGATTTCTTCCTGAAACGGGTGTACCGATGACGATATCTTCTTGATGAGAATATTTGGACAGAAGAACGTTGTATGCGGCCAGCAAAATCATAAACATCGTTGTCTCTGTCTCTTGAGTCAAACGGCGCAGCTCGGAGACAATCGACTCATCGATGACAAAAGAAAGTCCATCTCCTTCACTGCTTCTTATAGCAGGTCTAGGGAAATCTGCAGCAATATCCAGTTTAGGGAGTTCTCCAGAAAATTCATCCAGCCAATAGGCTTCCTGTTTGTCGGACATCCCCATCGCATACTGCTCACCTAGCCATACCGTATAATCCTTATACTGGATGGACAATGGATGAAGATCTTTCCCGTTATATAAATCGGAAAACTCTTTTATAAGAAGTTCCATTGAAACACCATCAGAAATAATATGATGCATATCATATACAAAGTAATGTTTATCATTCGCAATTCTAAACAAACTGGCCCGAATCAACGGTGCTTTTTCTAAATCGAATGGACGAGAGAAATTTTTCACGGCCTCCTTAGCCTCTGCTTCCTCCATATCAATGATGTCTATTTCTAAGGGAACGTGCTCGTGGATTCGTTGTACCGGCTCTCCATGAACCCAATCGAAAGAAGTTCGCAACACTTCATGCCGCCTGGACAATTGCTCAATGCACGCTGCAAATCGATTTCCGTCCAACTTCCCATTAATTTCCACAGCTGCAGGCATATTATAACTTACATCCATAGGATTAAACTGATGCAGAATATAAAGACGTTTCTGCGCGGGAGTAACGGGGTAATATTCTCGATCTTCAGCGGGAATAATCGAGCGATACTCCTGTTTCTCCATTTCCTCTATTTCCCTCGACAATTCGATCAGTGTTGGGAACTTGAAGATCGTTTTTATAGGCAATTGCACGAACAGTTCCTTCTGGATTCGTGAAATAAGCTTCATTGCTTTTAGTGAGTGGCCGCCACGGTCGAAGAAGTTGTCCGCCGCGCCAATCCGTTCTACGCCCAGGATGTCCTCCCACAGCTTGGCCAGCTCGGCTTCCATCGCCGTGCTCGGCGCCTCGTATGGCACACCTGTGGATCCTTGCACCGGCTCCGGCAACGCCTTGCGGTCGAGCTTGCCATTGACCGTGAGCGGCAGTTTCTCCAACGAGACGAAGTAGGACGGCACCATATACGCCGGCAGCTTCTGCTGCAGCGACGCCTTCACCTCGGCGGTCGCTTCGGCTTCCTTGCCCGCTGCCGCCGCTTCTCCTTCCTTGTCTGTTGCCGCCACGATGTACGCGCACAGGTACAGGCTGCCATCCCGATCCTCTTTCGCCATCACCGCTGCTTCACGAACGGAAGGCTCCTGCAGGATCGCCGCTTCGATCTCCCCAAGCTCGATCCGGTACCCCCGAATCTTTACCTGCTCGTCCATTCGCCCGTAGTATTCCATTTCACCGTTTTGCAGCCATCTTGCCCAATCTCCCGTTTTGTACAGCCGCTCTCCCGGTACATATGGGTTCTCCACGAATCGCTCCGCCGTTAATTCCGGTCGGTTCAAGTAGCCTCGGCATACCCCTTCGCCTCCTACATACAGCTCTCCGGTTACCCCGATTGGCACCAGTCTCCGCTCTCCATCCAGAATATAGGCCGTGAGGGTCGGGATTGGCTTGCCGATGCTGCTGGCGTTCCTTTCGATTTCGTCCGCCGTGATTTCCTTGTACGTCACATGCACCGTCGTTTCCGTAATGCCGTACATATTCACCAGCTTCGTCTCCGGATACCTTTCATGGAAGCCTTTCAGCATCACCGGCTTCAGCGCTTCACCGCCGAAGATGACGTACCTCAGCGCCAGTTCCTTTCCATTCTCCGCTTCTCGCTCTGCCAGCGCATAGAACGCCGCTGGCGTTTGGTTCAGCACCGTCGTCCCCGTCTCCACCAGCAGCTTCGCGAAGGCTGCTGGATCTCGTACCGTTTCCTTCGGCACCACGATGAGTCGGCCTCCGTGTAACAAGGCTCCGTACATTTCCCATACCGAGAAATCGAAGCAATAGGAATGGAACAGCGTCCACACATCCCCTTCGCCAAACGCAAACGGTTGCCGATCATTCAACAGCAGTCTCACCACGTTGCGGTGCTCAATCAACGTTCCTTTCGGCGTACCCGTCGTTCCCGATGTATAAATCACATACGCCAGATCACTTGGACCGTTTACCCACTCTGGATTCAAAGAATCTCGTCCTGCCAACTCCGGATTCGAGCCTGGCAGCTCCGAATTCGAGCCGTCTCGCCCTGCCAGCTCCGCCTCATCCAGCCGGATGAGGGTTCCCGCAAACACCGGTTGTTCCGAAATCGCCCGGTCTATGACCAACCACTTCGTCCCGCTGTTCTCAAGCATGAATGAGATGCGTTCCGCCGGATAATCCGGATCAATCGGCAGGTAGGCTCCCCCGGCTTTCAAGATCCCCAGGATACCCACGATCATCTCCACCGAACGCTCCATCATCAGGCCAACGATCTCATTCGGCCCCACTCCTTGCTCTCGCAGCGTATGCGCCAATCGGTTCGCCCGCGCATTCAGCTCCGCATATGTCAGGCGATCCTCTTCATGCACCACAGCCACATGGTCCGGCGTCTTCCACACCTGCTCCTCGAACAGGCTATGGATCGTTCGATCCGACGGATATGACGCTCCCGTATCGTTGAAGCGCTCCAGCAGCTGGGCTTTCTCCGCTTCATCCAGCAGCTCGATGTCCGCCAGCTTCATGTTCGGGTTCGCAGCCAATTGCTCCAACAGACGGCTGAAATGACCCGCCAGCCGCTCCATCGTCTCCTGCTCATACAGCGCTGTGCTGTAGTCCAGCGTGAAGTACAGCCCTGCCGCTCCCTCTGCCGCCGTCAGCGTAAGGTCGAATTTCGCGACCCCATTCCCCGCAGCATACGGGCTCAGCAGCAATCCTTCCAGCTCCGCCTCCCGGCGCTCCAGGTTTTGCAGCACAAACATCGTATCGAACAGCGGGTTTCGGCTCCTATCGCGCGCCAGATCCAGCTTCTCCACCAGCTCCTCAAACGGATAATCCTGGTGGGCGAACGCCTGCAGCACCCGCTGCTTCACTTCCTCCACGAACGCCGCGAACCGCTTCTCTCCTGACGGGTAATTCCGCAAAGCCAGCGTACCTACGAACATCCCGATCATCTGCTCCAGATCCGCATGCGGTCTTCCCGCCACTGGCGTACCCACAACGATATCCGCTTGACCGGTATATTTGGACAGCAGCGCCGTATACGCGGACAATAGCACCATGTACAGCGTCGCTCCCTGATCTGCACCCACCTGACGCAGCCGTTCCACCAGCTCCGCTTCCACCGTGAATCCGATGTGGCCTCCCTCGAAGCTGCGCACCGCAGGCCGTGGATGATCCGTTGGCATCGCGAGCACTGGAAGCTCACCTGAGAAGACATCCTGCCAGTACTCTTCCTGCTTCGCCAGCTCTTCTGCACCTAGACGCTCGTTCTGCCACACCGCGTAATCCTTGTATTGAATCCGCAGCGAACGCAGCTCATCTCCCCGATACAGCGCAGCAAACTCCTGCTCCAGCACACCCATCGATACCCCGTCAGAGATAATATGATGCATGTCGTACAGCAGTACATGACGCTCCTCCGACAGACGCAGCAGACCGACCCGCAGCAATGGTGCGCGATCCAGATCGAACGGACGGATGAAGGCCTCCACCTGGGACGCCACCTCCTCCTCGCTGCAGCTCTCCAGAGAAATGGTGAACGGCACTGCTTCATGTATCCGCTGCACCGGCTCGCCATCCACCCATTCAAACGATGTTCGCAATGATTCATGACGCTCCACCAGACGGGCAAACGCTGTCTCCAACCGAGAGCGATCCAATGGACCTTCCATCGTCAGCACGCCCGGTATGTTGTAGCTCACCTCGGCGCCTTCCAGCTGCTGCAAAATCAACATCCGCCTCTGGGCCGACGAGACCGGATAATACGCCCGGCCCTCTACCGGTTCGATGGCCGCATATGGATTCTCCGCCAGCCCTTCGATCACCTGCGCCAAACCGCGCACCGTTGGCGATTCGAAGATCGTCTTCAGTGGCATCTGCACGTTCCATTCCTTGTGCATCCGCGAGAGCAGCGTCATCGCCCGCAGCGAATGGCCTCCACGCTCGAAGAAGTTATCCGCCGCGCCAATCCGTTCCACGCCGAGGATGTCCTCCCACAGCTTGGCCAGCTCGGCTTCCATCGCCGTGGCTGGCTCTTCGAAAGGCACTGCGGACCCTTGCTCCGGCTCCGGCAACGCTTTGCGGTCGAGCTTGCCATTGGTCGTCAGCGGCAGTTCCTCCAGCGCGACGAAGAAGGATGGCACCATATACGCTGGCAGCTTCCGCTGCAGCGATGCCTTCACCTCGGCGGTCGCTTCGGCTTCCTTGCCCCTTGCTGCGACTTCTCCTTCCTTGCCTGTTGCCGCCACGATGTACGCGCACAGGTACAGGATGCCATCCCGATCCTCTTTCGCCATCACCGCTGCTTCGCGGATGGAAGGCTCCTGCAGGATCGCTGCTTCGATCTCTCCAATCTCGATCCGATACCCTCGAATCTTCACCTGCTCGTCGATTCGTCCGTAGTACTCCATTTCACCGTCCGGCAGCCATCTTGCCCAATCCCCGGTTTTGTACAGCCGCTCTCCCGGTACATACGGGTTCTCCACGAATCGCTCCGCCGTTAATTCCGGTCGGTTCAAGTAGCCTCGGCATACCCCTTCGCCTCCTACATAAAGCTCTCCGGTTACCCCTACTGGCACTAGTCTCCGCTGACTATCCAGAATATAGGCCGTGAGGGTCGGGATCGGCTTGCCGATGCTGCTGGCGTTCCTTTCGATTTCGTCCGCCGTGATTTCCTTGTACGTCACATGCACCGTCGTTTCCGTAATGCCGTACATATTCACCAGCTTCGTCTCTGGATACCTTTCATGGAAATCCTTCAGCATCACCGGCTTCAGCGCTTCACCGCCGAAGATGACGTACCTCAGCGCCAGTTCCTTTCCATACTCCGCTTCTCGCTCTGCCAGCGCATAAAACGCCGCTGGCGTTTGGTTCAGCACCGTCGTTCCCGTCTCCACCAGCAGCTTCGCGAAGGCCGCTGGGTCCCGTACCGTTTCCTTCGGCACCACGATGAGTCGGCCTCCGTGTAACAAAGCGCCGTACATTTCCCATACCGAGAAATCGAAGCAGTAGGAATGGAACAGCGTCCACACATCCCCTTCGTCAAACGCAAACGGTTGCCGATCATTCACCAGCAGCCTCACCACGTTGCGGTGCTCAATCAACGTTCCTTTCGGCGTCCCCGTCGTTCCCGACGTGTAGATCATGTACGCCAGATCACGCGCACCGTTAACCAACTCCGGATTCGAAGAGTCTCGTCCTGCCAGCTCCGCCTCATCCAGCCGGATGAGGGTGCCCCCAAACACCGGTTGTTCCGAAATCGCGGGGTGTAGGACCAACCACTTCGTCCCGCTGTTTTCGAGCATGAATGAAATACGCTCCGCCGGATAGTCCGGATCAATCGGCAGGTAGGCTCCCCCCGCTTTCAAGATCCCCAGGATACCCACGATCATCTCCACCGAACGCTCCATCATCAGGCCAACGATCTCATCCGGCCCCACTCCTTGCTCTCGCAGCGTATGCGCCAATCGGTTCGCCCGCGCATTCAGCTCCGCATAGGTCAGGCGATCCTCTTCATGTACCACAGCGACATGGTCCGGCGTCTTCCGCACCTGTTCCTCGAACAGGCTGTGGATCGTTCGATCCGACGGATACGACGCTCTCGTATCGTTGAAGCGCTCCAGCAGCTGGGTTTTCTCCGGTTCATCCAGCAGTTCAATGTCCGCCAGCTTCATGTCCGGGTTCGCCGCCAATTGCTCCAACAGACGGCTGAAATGACCCGCCAGCCGCTCCATCGTCTCCTGCTCATACAGCGCTGTGCTGTATTCCAGCGTAAAAGACAGTCCTGCCGTTCCCTCTGCCGCCGTCAGCGTAAGGTCGAATTTCGCAACCCTGTTCCCCGCAGCGTACGGGCTCAGCCGCAAGCCTTCCAGCTCCGCCTCTCGGCGCTCCAGATTTTGCAGCACGAACATCGTATCGAACAGCGGGTTTCGACTCATATCCCGCGCCACATCCAGCTTCTCCACCAGCTCCTCAAACGGATAATCCTGATGTGCGAACGCCTGCAGCACTCGCTGCTTCACTTCCTCCACGAACACTGCGAACCGTTTCTCTCCTGACGGGTAGTTCCGCAAAGCCAGCGTACCTACGAACATCCCGATCATCTGCTCCAGATCCGCATGCGGTCTTCCCGCCACTGGCGTACCCACAACGATATCCGCTTGACCCGTATATTTGGACAGCAGCGCCGTATA
Organism: Paenibacillus plantiphilus; assembly: GCF_927798095.1. Taxonomy (GTDB): domain Bacteria; phylum Bacillota; class Bacilli; order Paenibacillales; family Paenibacillaceae; genus Paenibacillus_Z; species Paenibacillus_Z plantiphilus. The sequence goes on from NZ_CAKMMF010000006.1 coordinate 262,074, forward strand.
CGCCGCCAGCAGCACCATGTACAGCGTCGCTCCCTGATCTGCACCCACTTGGCGCAGTCGCTCCACCAGCTCCGCTTCCACCGTGAATCCGATGTGATCTCCCTCGAAGCGGCGTATCGCAGGCCGCGGATGATCCGCAGGCATTGCGAGTACTGGAAGCTCCCCAGAGAAGACATCCTTCCAGTAGTCCTCCTGCTTCGCCAGTTCTTCTGCACCTAATCGCTCGTTCTGCCACACCGCATAATCCTTGTACTGAATCCGCAGCGGATGCAGGTCATCTCCCCGATACAGCGCGGCAAACTCCTGCTCCAGCACACCCATCGATACTCCATCAGAGATAATATGATGCATATCGTACAGCAGCACATGACGCTCCTCTGACAGATGCAGCAGACCGACCCGCAGCAGCGGCGCAGACTCCAGGTCGAACGGACGGATGAAAGCCTCTACCCGAGATGCTACCTCTCCCTCGCTGCAGCTCTCCCATGAAATGGTGAACGGCACCTCTCCATGCACGCGCTGCACCGGCTCTCCATCCACCCATTCAAACGATGTACGCAACGATTCATGACGCTCCACCAGGTGGGCAAATGCTGTCTCCAACCGAGAGCGGTCCAATGTACCTTCCATCGTCAGCACGCCCGGCATGTTGTAGCTTACCTCTGCTCCTTCCAGCTGCTGCAAAATCAACATCCGCCTTTGGGCTGGGGAGACCGGATAATACGCCCGGTCCTCTACTGGTTCGATAGCTGCGTACGGATTTTCCGCCAGCCCTTCAATCGCCTGCGCCAACTCGCGCAAAGTCGGCGATTCGAAGATCGTCTTCAGCGGCATCTGCACGTTCCATTCCTTGTGCATCCGCGAGAGCAGCGTCATCGCCCGCAGCGAATGGCCTCCACGGTCGAAGAAGTTATCCGCCGCGCCAATCCGTTCCACGCCAAGGATGTCCTCCCACAGCTTGGCCAGCCCAGCTTCCATCGCCGTGATCGGCACCTCGTATGGCACGCCCGCGGCCCCTTGTTCCGGCTCGGGCAACACTTTACGGTCGAGCTTGCCATTGGCCGAGAGCGGCAGTTTCTCCAGCGCGACGAAGGCGGACGGCACCATGTACGCCGGCAGCTTCCGCTGCAGCGACGCCTTCACCTCGGCAGTTGCTTCCGCAGCGGCCACGATGTATGCGCACAGGTACAGGATGCTATCCCGATCCTCTTTAGCTATCACCGCTGCTTCACGGACGGAAGGCTCCTGCAGGATCGCTGCTTCGATCTCCCCAAGCTCGATCCGATACCCTCGAATCTTCACCTGCTCGTCGATTCGTCCCAAATACTCGATATTGCCGTCCGGCAACCATCTTGCCCAATCTCCCGTTTTATACAGCCGCTCTCCCGGCGCGAACGGATTCGCTACGAATCGCTCCGTCGTTAACTCCGGCTGGTTCAAGTAGCCACGTGCTAAACCAACGCCTCCGATACACAGCTCCCCCGGTACTCCGAGCGGTTGCAGCTTTCCAACGCGATCTACGATATACACGTGTTGGTTTGCCACAGGCTTTCCGATCAACGGTCGCTCCGCACGTTCCATATGGCGATAGAAGGTCGTCACGACACTGTTCTCCGTTGGGCCGTATTCATTCACCAGTTCAAGGGCACCGCTTACTGCCAGACTTTTCTCCACAATGTTCGAAGGCACACGCTCTCCCGCCAGGGTCACTACCCGCAGCGTTCGCGCTTCCTCCGCCGTCAATTCATCCAAAATCGCGCCGTATAGGGATGGAACGCATATGAAGTGCGTAACCCCGTTTTTGGCAATCGCCTGTTTAATCGCCATAGGATGCTTCGCTTCATTGGCCCCTAGCAACACCACGCTAGCTCCGCTTACAATTCCCGAAAAGAAGCTCGTTACAAAACCGTCAAAGGCGAACGAGAACAACTGCAAAATACAATCGTCTTCGCCTAGCTTGTACGCTTCGCTTCTCCACTGCAGCGCATTGGCTACACCACGATGCTCTACCATTACCCCTTTGGGCTGCCCCGTTGAACCCGAGGTATAAATCACATACGCCAGTTGCTCCGCATCCGCATCACTGCGGATTTCTGGATTCGTGTCCGGGTAGCCCTCCAGGTGCATAACATCCAATAGAAGGACCGTTCCTTCGAATCCAGCCGCTAACTTCGAGGTCCCTTCCTCTACCAGCAGCACACGTATCCCACTATCCTCAAACATATATTGAATGCGCTCCGCCGGATAATCCGGGTCAATCGGCAGGTAGGCTCCTCCCGCTTTCAAGATCCCCAGGATGCCCACGATCATATCCACCGAACGCTCCATCATCACGCCAACGATCTCATCCGGTCCCACGCCTTGCTCTCGAAGCGTATGCGCCAACCGATTCGCTCGCGCATTCAGCTCCGCATATGTCAGGCGATCCTCTTCATGTACCACAGCGACATGGTCCGGCGTCTTCCGCACCTGTTCCTCGAACAGGCTGTGGATCGTTCGATCCGACGGATACGACGCTCTCGTATCGTTGAAGCGCTCCAGCAGCTGGGTTTTCTCCGCTTCATCCAGCAGTTCAATGTCCGCCAGCTTCATGTCCGGGTTCGCTGCCAACTGCTCCAACAACCGGATGAAATGGCCCGCCAGCCGCTCCATCGTCTGAGGCTCATACAGTGCTGTGCTGTAGCCCAACGTGAAGTACAGCCCTGCTTCTCCCTCTTCCGCCGTCAGCGTAAGGTCGAATTTCGCAACCCCGTTCCCCGTAGCGTACGGACTCAGCCGCAAGCCTTCCAGCTCCGCCTCTCGGCGCTCCAGATTTTGCAGCACAAACATCGTATCGAACAGCGGGTTTCGGCTCATATCCCGCGCCACATCCAGCTTCTCCACCAGCTCCTCAAACGGATAATCCTGGTGTGCGAACGCCTGCAGCACTCGCTGCTTCACTTCCTCCACGAACGCTGCGAACCGTTTCTCTCCTGACGGGTGGTTCCGCAAAGCCAGCGTACCCACGAACATCCCGATCATTTGCTCCAGATCCGCATGCAGTCTTCCTGCAACAGGCGTACCCACAACGATATCCTCTTGACCGGTATATTTGGACAGCAGCGCCGTATACGCGGACAATAGCACCATGTACAGCGTCGCTCCCTGATCTGTACCCACTTGGCGCAGTCGCTCCACCAGTTCCGCTTCCACCGTGAACCCGATGTGATCTCCCTCGAAGCTGCGCACCGCAGGCCGCGCATGATCCGTTGGCATTGCGAGCACCGGAAGCTCACCCGAGAAGACATCCTGCCAGTAACCTTCCTGTTTCGCCAGCTCTTCTGCACCTAACCGCTCAGCTTGCCACACCGCGTAATCCTTGTACTGAATCCGCAGCGGACGCAGCTCATCTCCCCGATACAGCGCAGCAAACTCCTGCTCCAGCACACCCATGGATACACCATCAGAGATGATATGATGCATGTCGTACAGCAGCACATGGCGATTCTCCGACAGATGCAGCAGACCAACCCGCAGCAGCGGCGCAGTCTCCAGGTCGAACGGACGGATGAAAGCCTCTACCCGAGATGCTACCTCTCCCTCGCTGCAGCTCTCCCAGAAAATCGTGAACGGCACTGCTTCATGCACGCGCTGCACCGGCTCGCCGTCCACCCATTCAAACGATGTCCGCAACGATTCATGACGCGCCACCAGACGGGCAAACGCCGTCTCCAAACAGGAACGATCCAATGGACCTTCCATCATCAGCACGCCCGGCATGTTGTAGCTTACCTCTGCGCCTTCCAGCTGCTGCAAAATCAACATTCGCCTTTGAGCCGGCGAGACCGGATAATACGACGACCGGCCCTCCACCGGTTCGATGGCCGCGTACGGATTTGCCGCTAGCCCTTCGATCGCCTGGATCGCCTGCGCCAACCCGCGCACCGTCGGCGATTCGAAGATCGTCTTCAGCGGCACCTGCACGTTCCATTCCTTGTGCATCCGCGAGAGCAACGTCATCGCGCGCAGCGAATGGCCGCCGCGCTCGAAGAAATTGTCCGCCGCGCCTATCCGTTCCACGCCAAGGATGTCTTCCCATAGCTGGGCTAATTGGGCTTCCATCGCCGTGATCGGCGCCTCGTAAGGCAAACCTGTGGATCCTTGCACCGGCTCCGGCAACGCCTTGCGGTCGAGCTTGCCGTTTGGCGTTAGGGGCAGTTTCTCCAGCACGACGAAGGAGGACGGCACCATATACGCTGGCAGCTTCCGCTGCAGCGACGCCTTCACCTCGGCGGTCGCTTCGGCTTCCTTGCCCGCTGCCGCCACTTCTCCTTCCTTGTCTGTTGCCGCCACGATGTACGCGCACAGGTACAGGCTGCCATCCCGATCCTCTTTCGCCATCACCGCTGCTTCGCGGACGGAAGGCTCCTGCAGGATCGCCGCTTCGATCTCTCCAAGCTCGATCCGGTACCCCCGAATCTTCACCTGCTCGTCGATTCGTCCGTAGTACTCCATTTCACCGTTTGGCAGCCATCTAGCCCAATCCCCGGTTTTGTACAGCCGCTCTCCTGGTACATACGGGTTCTCCATGAAACGCTCCGCTGTTAATTCCGGTCGGTTCAGGTAGCCTCGGCATACCCCTTCCCCTCCCACATACAGCTCTCCGGTTACCCCTACTGGCACCAGTCTCCGCTGACTATCCAGAATATAGGCCGTGAGGGTCGGGATCGGTTTGCCGATGCTGCTGGCGTTTCTTTCGATTTCGACCTCCGTGATTTCCTTGTACGTCACATGCACCGTCGTTTCCGTAATGCCGTACATATTCACCAGCTTCGTCTCTGGATACCTTTCATGGAAACCCTTCAGCATCACCGGCTTCAGCGCTTCACCGCCAAAGATGACGTACCTCAGCGCCAGTTCCTTTCCATTCTCCGCTTCTCTCTCTGCCAGCGCATAGAACGCCGCCGGCGTTTGGTTCAGCACCGTCGTTCCCGTCTCCACCAGCAGCTTCGCGAAGGCCGCTGGGTCCCGCACCGTTTCCTTCGGCACCACGATGAGCCGGCCTCCGTGTAACAAAGCGCCATACATTTCCCATACCGAGAAATCGAAGCAGTAGGAATGGAACAGCGTCCACACATCCCCTTCGCCAAACGCAAACGGTTGCCGATCATTCAACAGCAGTCTCACCACGTTCCGATGCTCGATCAGCGTTCCCTTCGGCGTCCCCGTCGTTCCCGATGTATAAATCACATACGCCAGATCACTTGGACCGTTTACCCACTCTGGATTCAAATAATCTCGTCCTGCCAACTCCGGATTCGAGCCTGGCAGCTCCGAATTTGAGCCGTCTCGTCCTGCCAGTTCCACCTCATCCAGCCGGATGTAGGTGCCCCAAAACACCGGTTGTTCCGAAATCGCGGGGTGTAGGACCAACCACTTCGTCCCGCTGTTTTCGAGCATGAATGAAATACGCTCCGCCGGATAGTCCGGATCAATCGGCAGGTAGGCTCCCCCAGCTTTCAAGATTCCCAGGATGCCCACGATCATATCCACTGATCGCTCCATCATCAGGCCAACGATCTCATCCGGTCCCACGCCTTGCTCCCGAAGCGTATGCGCCAATCGGTTCGCCCGCGCATTCAGCTCCGCATATGTCAGGCGATCCTCTTCATGCACCACGGCGACATGGTCCGGCGTCCTCCGCACCTGCTCCTCGAACAGGCTGTGGATCGTTCGATCCGACGGATATGACGCTCCCGTATCGTTGAAGCGCTCCAGCAGCTGGGTTTTCTCCGCTTCATCCAGCAGTTCAATGTCCGCCAGCTTCATGTCCGGGTTCGTCGCCAATTGCTCCAACAGACGGCTGAAATGACCCGCCAGCCGCTCCATCGTCTCCTGCTCATACAGCGCTGTGCTGTATTCCAACGTGAAAGACAGTCCTGCCGTTCCCTCTGCCGCCGTCAGCGTAAGGTCGAATTTCGCAACCCCGTTCCCCGCAGCGTACGGACTCAGCCGCAAGCCTTCCAGCTCCGACTCTCGGCGCTCCAGATTTTGCAGCACAAACATCGTATCGAACAGCGGGTTTCGGCTCATATCCCGCGCCACATCCAGCTTCTCCACCAGCTCCTCAAACGGATAATCCTGGTGTGCGAAC
>NZ_CAKMMF010000007.1 GCF_927798095.1 Paenibacillus plantiphilus
CGCTTTTCAAGTCTTATTTCAGCCTACTGGCCAAGGAATCTCGGAATGACCTGGTGGCCGGTTTATTCAAGCATAGATTCTCATCATTACCGATTAATCTCATGAACTGCATAAGTCATGAGAGCAACATTTTACAGGAAAGATGCGTTATATGAGGAAAAGGTTTTTTAATAAGGAAGAGGTTGGCCGAGATGAAAAAAGTGATGATCGTCATGCTGCTTGTCATCGCTGCGGCAGGAATAGTCCGTTACAGCGACAAGCAATATGATCCTGGCAATTATATCATCTCCAAGGATAGTGATGACGGCAGACACAGGATATTGGTTGTTCGAAATGTACTGGAAGAGGATGTGAATGATAGAATACGCAGCGGTATCTGGAGAGATTCGGAAGCGGACCTCATGTGGTATCATGTGGAGGATTATAAGCTGTACAAGGAGCTTGAGGTTGGCGAGCAGGTCGTTGTAAAGGGGAAGAATTCTTTGACCAATGAAGAAGGCGATTATGGCTATGTTATGCTGTCTAGCCCACCACAGATGATAGCTGGCGAAATTATTAGGCTCTCCAAGTAATCGGAGGAATCGCCATCTCGATTTTCCTTCATGCCAGGGACACTTATGATGGTATGATAAGGCAACCCTTGGCGTATATTATGCGTAACCGCATGATCCATGATATAGTGAAGAAGCCGCCTCGCAATGAGACGGCTTCTTCACCTGTACGATGAATCTTTAGAAGCGGTTGGCCTGTTGCTCGGCGATATCGCCGATAACGGGAAGCTTGAACCAGCGACCTTGATAAGCGAAGAGCATAAGTACGATTGTCAATACGAAGGCAAGCGGCGGAACCAGGAAGCTAATGAGTAATCCGATAATTGGGATGATATTAATTACAATCAAAAAGACTGTAATTGCGCCAAATGTAATGATGGACTGCATGGCATGAAATCTAACAAACCGGCTGTTCTTCTCCAGTACCAGGAAAATAATTCCTGTAATAAACCAGCCTAAGTAACAGAGCAATCCGACAATCTTGGGATCCATGCCAGTGGATGATGGATCTGGCGTCATGGATGGCGATTGCATGAAAGCCCCCCTTTCCCTTCATATTCTAGTTTTATCTATATCGCAATATAGCAAAACTATACCGGTTAAAGTGAAAAAATGTAATGGGGACAATGCCCTAATTTGTTATCATTAAATCTTAAAGGTTTTGTAACATTCACAGTTGCTCCATCGTTTAGAATGAAGAGGAACCGTTTATATAGAAAAGGGAGAATAGGAGAGTTCAATAGAAATGATAAATTCAACAAATCGTAAATCGCGGCGATGGAAATGGTTAATTGGCATAATCGCATTTGTCATATTGGTCGGCAGTGTTGGCTATTATAATCGAGTAGCGCTTGGTATGTGGGGATTTGATATGTTTCTGGCGGACGACGTAGAGAAGAAGCTGGAAAACTCCTATAAGCCGCTGGAAGGGCGGAACACGCAGCAGATTGCTTATAAGAAGGAAGCGCCATTCTCGATGCTGCTGCTGGGCGTCGATCAACGGGGCAAGGAGGTAGGACGCTCGGACACAATGATCTATACGGTTGTCAGACCTACGGATGGCTCTGTTCTGATGGTGTCGATCCCGAGAGATACGTATACCGAGATTGTAGGCAAGAAGTCGAAGGCAGGCAATGAATTTTATGATAAAATCACACATGCCTATGCGTTTGGCGGGGCCAAAATGGCAGTGGAAACGGTCGAGAAGCTGTTCGGCCACCCTCTTGACCACTATGCATCCATTAATTTCAGCGGCTTCCGTGAAGTCATCGATGCGATGGATGGCGTAGCTCTCCCTATAACGGAGGACCTGGTTAATGACGATGCCGATCATGAGAAGTTCGTTGTTAAGGCAGGCCAAGAGGTTTACATGGGACAAGACGCATTGAATTATGTGCGGTTCCGTGAGGATGCCGGCGGAGATACGAGCCGAACAGGCCGTCATCAGGTATTCCTGAATGCGATTATGAATAAGGCGGCACAAGTGGAGCAATGGAGCAATATTCCTGAGTTTATCGAAATTATGGGTGAGAATTTCAACACGGATTTGACACCCGAGCATATGATTGATCTTGCGAAGAGCATGCTGCAGGCTGAGACCCGTACGATCTACAGCCATACGCTCAAGGGCAACGGACATCGGAAGTCTGATCATGGGGCGTGGTATTATTTTGCCGATGAAGAGGATTTGGAGAATGTAAAGGACCTGATTGAGTTGTGGCTTGATCCGACGCTTACGAAAGCGCAGCTGCCGATTCCTGAGCAGTTTTTGAAGAAGCAAAATACGAATAAACCGGCGGATAAATCGAATAAACCGAGTAAACCGGTACATTCCTTGTCTTCTACTACTACGAATGCAGTGAAGGCGACTTACGGCAAGTGACCGCCAAGTTAAGGCGGCCTGCAGGCGCTCAATCGCTATTCTGACCTAAGAATGAAGAAAGTGGGCGGTATGTACGTGAATATTGCATTCTTCTTATTACCAAAGCAAGAAGTAGTTTGTATGACGTTAGATGCAACGCTGCGTCAAACACTTGAACGAATGGAGCATCATCGATATACGGCTGTGCCGATACTGGACCACGATGGCGGTTATGCAGGAACGGTGACAGAGGGTGATCTGCTCTGGTTCATGAAGAACAACCCAGGCGTAACCTTCGAGCAGACGCATAAGGTGAAGCTGTCGGATGTGCATATGCGGCTGTCTAATCGACCAGTACGAATTGATGCGAATATGGAGGATCTGATTCAACTAGCCAAAATGCAAAACTTCGTACCTGTTATCGATGACATGAACCGTTTTATCGGCATTGTAAGGCGGAGCGATATTATGGACTATTGCGAGAAGGTTATTGCTAGCGGTGTGGCGCCTGCTGATAATGAAATGGTCGCCGGTTGAGGGAGTTTGCGCTGCAGCCGGAAGCATAGTAGGATAATGGTAACGTTGTTAACTGAAGGCTGGATTAATGGCGCCGTCTCCTTAGGGGGACGGCGCTACATGTATGAGCGGCAGGAGGAGCAGTTGGATGAATAGAAACGGAGCTAGAAGGAAGCGCGGGAGAGGGCCGATGCGGGCATTTATGGCGGTTGCAGCTATACTGGTTGTATTATTCGCTGGTTATTTGGCCTATTCGCTCTTCCAATCCAATGATGGGGAAGCTGGCAAGGGGCCGGATTCGGTTGCTGATAATGGCAGCGGCAAGGGGAATTCTTCTAATGGACAAGCCGATGAGGGCACGAACAATTCCGGCGAGAAGGAAGACGAGGGCGAGCTTGATCCTTCAGCGCAGCTGGATGCGAATGTGACGGATGAGGAGCTTGCCAGAGAGTATGATATTGTTATTTCCGGCGGAAGGGTTATTAATCCCGAGACGAAGCTGGATAAGGAAGGCTTGAACGTCGGAATCAGTGACGGGACGATCGGAGTTGTGACTTCCAAGCCGCTCAAGGGCAAGCGTGTCATTGACGCAGCAGGGCTGGTCGTATCCCCAGGCTTTATCGATAATCTGTCCTATGATCCTAATCCGATCGGAGTCTGGCAGAAGATCGGAGACGGCGTTACTTCGAACATTGCGATGCATGGCGGCACGTCAACGCCGAAGCAGTGGTACAGCTACTATGAACGCAATCAAACGCCGGTTCACTTCGGCGCATCGTTCTTCTATACGCAGGCGCGCAATCAGTTCAAGCTGAGCCGTTATGCCGAAGCTAGTCCGGCACAGAGCGAGAAGCTGGTGCAGGATGCGGAGAAGGCGCTTAATGGCGGTGCGCTCGGCATCTCTATCAGCTTGGAGTATGTGCCTGGGATATCAGCGGAAGAGATCCTCCCGCTGATGGAGCTGGCGAATGAATACAATGTGCCTGTTTACTTCCATGGCCGGTATTCCGATATGGAGGAGCCAGGCACAGAGCTGGAAGGAACGAAGGAGTTAATTGGCTATGCGGAGAAGACGGGGGCCGCAGTACATATTGATCATATCAACAGCACGGGCGGTACGTTCACGATGACTGAAGCGCTGGCGATGATTGATGAGGCTCGGGCAAAGGGCTACGATATTACGGCCTGTACGTATCCTTATGATTTCTGGGGAACGTATCTGAACTCTGCACGCTTCGATCAGGGCTGGCAGGAGCGGTTCCGAATTTCGTACAACGATCTGCAGATTGCAGGCACGACGGAACGACTGACCAAGGAAAGCTTCGCGAAGTATCAGAAGCAGGGCAAGCTTGCTGTCGCGTATGCAATACCATCGCAGGCGATTGTCGATGCGTTCAAGGCGCCGTATGTTATGATCGGCAGCGATGCGATTCTGGAGCCGGGCTTTAATAATCATCCCCGGGCATCGGGAACCTTCGCGCGGACAATTGGCATGTATGTACGGGAGCAAGGGGTGATGTCGCTTATGGATGGCATCGCGAAGCTCAGCCTTCTTCCTGCTCAGCGATTGGAGAAGCAATCCCCTGCATTGCAGAAGAAGGGCAGAATTGCGAAAGGGATGGACGCGGATATCGTGATGTTCGATTACGAGACGATTCGTGACCGTTCCACAGTGGAACAGCCTGATCTTATGTCCGCAGGGATTAAATATGTGCTTGTTGGCGGCCAGGTTGCACTGGATAATGGCGAGATGAATAAGAAAATTCGTCTGGGCGAGCCGCTTAGAAGCCAATTTGAACGTGTGAGCGAGTCGGCAGGTACACTGCAATGGGATGGCAAGAGCTATCCGCTGGTCAGCTACAAGAAGGAAGCTTATGTCGATCTGTTCGCTCTGAGCGAGCAGGGCTATGGCCTCATCTGGGACGATATCACCAAAACATTCAAGCTTGAAAAGGGTGGACAGACAGAAGCAACCGGCAATCCTCTGGCTGCGCCTGGCAAGGGCGAGCTTATGCTGGAGCGGGGTTACCGTGCTGTATCTGAAGATGCATCCATCGAGCTTCTATCGATCGGCAAGCGGGCATTTGTACCGCTCTCGCATTTCAATTCGCTAGGGTTAAACGCGACAAACGACGGCGATACGTGGACGATCGAATCTTAGCTAACCATTGAAGGATAAAGTGAAAAAGCAGAATCCCCGTACCCGAAACGGGAGGGATTCTGCTTTTCTTTTAGCTTCGAGCTCGTACGGGCTTATAAATCAACTATTCTCAGGGAAATGGATCGCGATTGATAATGCCTCTTTGTCGAAAGCAACAACAGCACCATATGCTTCTGCAATAAAGCGGAGGTTTACGTACAGCACACCTTCATCTGTGAGAGCAGGGCCCTGTGTAAGAGCGATCTTCTCATCATTGATGAAGCCATACATTTGGCCAGCGGTTAATGAGAGGGTTAAATCATCGTTAACTGCTGTAAGTGTTTTTGTTGTGTTATCAAAACTAGCTTCGATCTTCAAAGCATCGAAAAGTGCTCTGAAGGGAACGAGAGTGGAGCCGCTAGGCGGAATAATTCCTCCCAAACTATACTTCTCATCGTTGATGTATATCGTTGGACGATATGCACCATCTTCATCAGGTCCTACTGTGCCTGCGAAAATCAATGTGGTACTTGAAAAAACAAGACATACGACCAAAGCAATAGCAGCAATCCATAAACGTAAGTCTTTCATCATCAGCGCCGCTCCTTATTAATTATGAGATTAACCATCAATAACCATAGACGGAATTATTCTGAAAATGTTGCTTTAATCGTTGTCAATTTCAGCAATAGTATTGATGTCGCTCGTAATTGCAGTGTGGCCCGCAGCTACACAACGATATCGATGTTGTCCGCTGTTTTATGTTATAATGGGGAGTAAAGCTTTAGTGTTTCGTCAAGCTTGGTAAGAGGTGAATGTGTTGAAAACCGATTTAAAGTCTGTTCTATGGAGCGGCGCGGTGCTATTGCTGCTGTTAAGTATTGCAGTACCGCTGCTAAATGCGCTCTCACTCGTTGTAATGATGGTTCCAATGGTCATTCTGTATGTCAGCTTATCCAAGCGAGACTTCATCATCCACATGATTGTTGTCTATGGCATAGCCACGGTGCTGCTTGGTCCTTCAGCGATAATTGTCGGTCTGTTCTTCCTTGCTCCATCTGTCGTGATGGGACATCTGTATAAGAAGATGGCTCCGGCTCGCAAGGTATTAACAGCCACGATATTGGTTCTGCTGGGCCAGCTGCTTCTGGAGCTTGTGCTGTTCGATTTATTACTGAACTTCAAGCTTATACCGGAAGTCAGATTGTTCATCAGCGAGACGTTCGAGTATATGAACAAAATTTTGTTAACCCCTATGAGCGCTGAGCTGGTTAATGCTTATGTGCAGTGGATTGTCCATTCGATCCCAAGGATGCTCATTACGATTTCGTTCCTGCTTGCTGTTGTTGCGCATGCGATTGCAAGACCCCTTCTCAGAAGGTCAGGAGCTGCGGTCCCTGGATTGCAGCCGGCAAGGGAATGGATGCTGCCGCGTATCGTTGTGTTCTATTATTTGATCGTGCTAATAGCCGATATGGTAACTCCAAATCATGGCGATTCCTTCATGACGGTTGCACTGCTGAATCTGGTTCCTTTATTGCAGCTTGTATTTTCCATTCAGGCGGTGGGCTTCTTCTTCTACCTTGCGCATGAGAGAGGCTGGCATCATGTGGTGCCGATTATGCTGTCTGTGCTTATATTTATTTTCCCGCCGCTTAGCTTGATTGGTGTGCTGGATGCCGGATTTCCAATCCGTAAGGCGTTTAAGAAACCTTGATAACAGGGGCGAATGAGGAAATGCCGAAGTTTTTAGTAAAGCGTTGGCACGGAATGCACCATTTGTGGGGCTTCGTGCTTATGATTAGTTTCACGGTAACGTTGGCTTGGTATGAATGGCTGCTTGGTCTGCTCGGTCTTGTACTGACTGGAGCGGTTGGGGTGTATTCTGTGCTGGCTGAACGCGCTTTTCGCCGTGATCTGAAGATGTATCTGGGGACGTTGTCCTATCGGGTCAAGAAGGCAGGCAGCGAGGTTATTAGCGATCTGCCGTTCGGTATTATTTTGTATAACGAAGATAAGATGGTGGAGTGGCATAACGCGTTTGTAACGAACATGCTGGAGCGGGATTCTGTTGTAGGCGAGTCCTTGATGGAGCTGTTCCCGACGCTATCGCAGGCGAAGGATCGTGAAGGAACGGTCGAGGCTACGATCGGCGATCTGGTCTATGAGCTGAGCTTTCGTTTCGACGAGAGGCTTGTCTATGTCCGTGATATCACTCAGCGCTGGCAGCTGGCTAAGCGTTATGAGGATGAGAAGCTGGCTCTGGGCATTGTCATGATGGACAATCTGGAGGAAGTGACGCAGGGTATGGATGATCAGCAGCGCAGCACGCTGCTATCGAAGGCAACGACAGAAATTACGGAGTGGGCCAATAAGTTCCACGTCTACCTGAAACGGCTGAATTCGGATCGCTACCTGATCATTACCGATCAGAAAACGCTCAAGCAGCTGGAGCTGTCGCGATTCGTCATTCTGGATGAAGTGCGGGAGATGACAACAGAGAACAAAATTCCAATGACGCTCAGCATCGGATTCGCGGCAGGAGCGGAAAGCATTGGGGAGCTTGGTCAGTGGGCGCAGATGAGCCTGGACATTGCGCTTGGCCGCGGCGGCGATCAGGCAGCGGTCAAGTGCGGGCAGCGGCAGTCGTTCTATGGCGGCAAGTCCAATGCGGTGGAGAAGCGCACCAGAGTTCGTGCGCGCGTCGTTGCACATGCGCTTCGCGATCTTATACGCGAAAGCGATAATATTATTATAATGGGACATAAGATGCCGGATATGGATGCCATCGGCGCTGCTGTCGGAGTGCTCAAGGCGGCTCAGCTGTTCAACAAGGAAGCTTACATCGTGCTGGAGGGGATCAACCCTGCTATCCAGAAAATGATGGAGATGCTCAAGGAAGACGAGCGCCTCGTGAAACGGTTTATTACTCCGGACCAAGCGATGGGGCTTACGGATTCCGGCTCGCTTATCGTCGTTGTGGATACGCACAAGGCCTCGATGGTGAAAGAACCGAAGCTGCTGACGCAAACGGAACGTATCGTCGTTGTGGATCATCACAGACGGGGAGAGGAATTCATCGCGAATTCCATTCTCGTCTATATGGAGCCCTATGCGTCATCGACCTGTGAGCTTGTAACGGAGCTTCTCCAATACATTCATGATCGTGTCATGCTTGATGTAAGAGAATCCACGGCACTGCTCGCAGGCATTACGATGGATACGAAGAGCTTCTCGCTCCGAACAGGCTCCCGTACGTTCGAGGCTGCATCATTCCTGCGCCGCAACGGAGCTGACTCGATGCTGATTCAGCGGATGCTGAAGGAGGATCTGGCGGAGTATATCAAGAAAGCCGAGATGATCAAGCAGGCGGAAATTGTATATGAGCATATTGCGATTGCAGTTACGGAGCAGGGGCGGCAATATTCGCAGCTGCTCATAGCGCAATCCGCCGATACGCTGCTTAATATGACCGATGTGCTGGCTTCCTTCGTTATTGGGGAGCGGCAGGATGGACTGATCGGCATAAGCGCCCGCTCGCTTGGACATATGAATGTCCAGGTTGTGATGGAACGTATGGGCGGCGGCGGACATCTGACGAATGCCGCTTCGCAGATGGAAGGAACAGTCGCAGAAGTAGCGCAGCGTCTCAAGCAGGTGCTGCAAGACATTGAAGAGGAAGAGGGGTTATTCGAATGAAGGTGATTTTTCTGAAAGATGTAAAGGGTCAAGGCAAGAAGGGCGATGTGAAGGAGCTGTCCGAGGGTTATGTGCGGAACTTCCTGCTGCCTCAAGGACTGGCGAAGCTGGCGTCTGACGGCAACCTCAAGACGCTTGAAGTGCAGAACGCCGCTGAGCAGAAGAAGAAGGATAAAGAGAAGGAAGACGCCGAGGCGCTTGCTGCTCACATTGAGAAGATGACGGTAATCGTGAAGACGAAGGCCGGCGAAGGCGGCCGTTTATTCGGCGCTGTAACATCCAAGCAAATTGCCGAGGCGCTGGAAGCGCAGGGCGTTCGTGTTGATAAACGGAAGATTGAGCTGGAGGAGCCGATTCGTACGCTGGGTGTCACTCAGGTGCCGGTGAAGCTGCATCCGCAAGTGAAGGCATCGCTGAAGGTGCAGACTGCAGAGGAATAATCGCAAGTAAAGGAGTACTACTAGCCGATGAGCAATGAACTGATGTTTGACCGTGTGCCCCCGCAAAATGTCGAGGCGGAACAAGCGGTGCTTGGCGCCGTTCTGCTGCAGGCCGAAGCGCTGATTACGTCGATGGAGCGGCTTCGCAGTGAAGATTTCTACGACCCGTCTCATCAGTTAATCTACGAGGCGATGGTTGAACTAGGGGAAGATAATCAGCCGATCGATCTGATTACGCTGACCGCTCATCTGCAGGATGGGCAGCATCTGGAGGAGATCGGCGGGGTCAGCTATCTGTCGAGGCTGGCCAATGCCGTTCCAACCGCGGCCAATGTTGAGTATTATGCTCAGATTGTCGAAGAGAAGTCGATGCTGCGCCGATTGATTCGGACAGCGACGAATATCGTCTCGGAAGGCTATGCGGCTGCTGATGATGTCGGCATTATGCTGGGCGAGGCTGAGAAGCAGATTCTTGAAATTTCCAATCGCCGCTCCAGCAGTGGATTCATCTCTATTCGCGATGTTCTTATGGACGTATTCGAGCGAGTAGAGCATCTGTACACGAATAAGGGCGGAACGACAGGCATTCCATCGGGCTTCATTGATCTGGACAAAATGACGTCCGGGTTTCAACGGAATGATCTCATTATTGTTGCTGCCCGTCCTTCTGTAGGTAAGACGGCATTCGCTCTTAATATTGCGCAGAATGTCGGCGTGCGT
Organism: Paenibacillus plantiphilus; assembly: GCF_927798095.1. Lineage (GTDB taxonomy): Bacteria > Bacillota > Bacilli > Paenibacillales > Paenibacillaceae > Paenibacillus_Z > Paenibacillus_Z plantiphilus. The sequence goes on from NZ_CAKMMF010000007.1 coordinate 9,928, forward strand.
TCACGCGAGACTGTGGCGATATTCAGTCTGGAGATGTCCGCTGCTCAGCTTGTGCAGCGGATGATCTGTGCAGAGTCGAATGTCGATGCCGGACGGATGCGTACAGGGTATCTGGAGGGCGACGATTGGGAGAAGCTGACGATGGCGATTGGTTCTTTGTCGGAAGCGCAAATTTTCATTGATGATACGCCGGGCATTACGGTTGCTGATATTCGCGCCAAGTGCCGGAGGCTGAAGAAGGAACGCGGCCTGGGCATGATTCTGATTGACTACCTGCAGCTCATTCAAGGCCGCGGCAAGTCAGGCGAGAATCGGCAGCAGGAGGTATCGGAGATTTCCCGTACACTCAAGCAGATTGCGCGTGAGCTGGAAGTGCCGGTCATCGCCCTGTCGCAGCTTAGCCGGGGTGTGGAGCAGCGGCAGGATAAGCGTCCAATGATGTCTGACCTTAGGGAATCAGGCTCGATTGAGCAGGATGCCGACATTGTTGCGTTTCTGTATCGGGACGATTATTATGACAAGGAAACCGAGAAGAAGAACATCATTGAAATTATTATCGCCAAGCAGCGGAATGGCCCAGTGGGCACGGTTGAGCTGGTGTTTTTGAAGAATTTTAATAAATTTGTCAGCTTGGACCGTTCGCATCAGGAACCTGGACAGGCGTCCTGACTTGTTGCTTGAGGCTGTGGTACAAGACATTTCCGAACAATCATATGGGCAACCGTGTGATTGTTCGTTTTTGAATTGACTTTGATGGATCGGACTGCTACACTAATAGTGCTGCCTGCGACTGGCAGCGATTTTCGTGCGCTTAAAGCATGTAATGGGGGTATAGCCATGTCAACGGTAGTTGTTGTCGGAACGCAATGGGGAGACGAAGGTAAAGGTAAGATTACCGACTTTCTGGCAGAGGGTGCAGATGTCGTTGCCCGTTATCAGGGAGGTAACAACGCAGGTCACACGATTCTCATTGGCAATAAAAAATATAAGCTAACGATGATTCCATCGGGCATTTTTAATCAAAACAAAGTTTGCGTCATTGGCAACGGAATGGTCATCAATCCGTCTGCTCTTATTGATGAAATCAATTATATACATGAGAATGGTTTTTCAACGGATAACCTGACAATCAGTGATCGCGCGCATATTATTATGCCGTATCATCTTGTGCTGGATGGACTTGAGGAAGAGCGCAAAGGCGATAATAAGATCGGTACGACCCGCAAAGGGATCGGCCCTTGTTATATGGACAAAGCGGCTCGCAACGGCATTCGTATCGCTGACTTGATGGATGCGGTGGAGTTCGAGGAACGTCTTCGTCGTGTTATCGTGGAGAAGAATCAAGTCATCGAGCAGGTATATGGCGGAGAGCCGCTTGATGTCGAGACGATTCTTAAGGAATACCTTGGCTTTGCTGAAATTCTGCGTCCCTATGTAACGGATACGTCCGTAGTTCTGAACGATGCCATTGATAGCGGCAAGCGGATTCTGTTCGAAGGCGCTCAAGGTGTTATGCTGGATATCGATCAAGGTACGTATCCGTTCGTAACATCGTCCAATCCGTCTGCTGGCGGTGTATGTATCGGCTCAGGCGTAGGTCCTTCGAAGATCGAACAGGTCATTGGTGTTGCCAAGGCTTATACGACTCGTGTGGGAGACGGTCCTTTCCCAACGGAGCTCAATAATGAGACGGGCGATTGGATTCGCGAGCGCGGTCATGAGTATGGAACGGTTACTGGACGTCCGCGCCGTGTGGGCTGGTTCGACAGTGTCGTTGTTCGCCATGCTCGTCGTGTTAGCGGTATTACAGGATTGTCGCTGAATTCGCTTGATGTGCTATCTGGTCTGGACACTGTCAAGATATGCACAGGCTATAAGCTTAACGGCGAGATTATCGAGCATTACCCGGCTAGCCTGAAGCTGATCTCGCAGTGTGAAGCTGTATATGAGGAGCTGCCAGGCTGGAGCGAGGATATTACGAATGTGAAGACGCTGGATGAGCTGCCGGTCAATACGCGCCGGTATGTGGAGCGTGTGTCGGAACTGACAGGGATTCCAATCTCAATCTTCTCTGTAGGCCGCAATCGCGAGCAAACGAATCAAGTGCGTCCGATCTACGAATAGTTGAAGCTGATTGGATAAAGAATAGGATAACGGTGGTCGTCTCCTGTGGAACAGGGGGCGATCGCCGTTTTTTTGTTGCGAGCGATAAGGACAGGAGAGCCGCTGCGCAGGCAGGAGGACCTTCCGATCGCTGTTGTTCCCGGATTTCCTGATCATAAGGGCAGGGTTGAAATCCGAGAACAAAGGCGAACGCTTACGCTTCTACAGGTTCCTCCTTCCCGCTCCGCTCCCTTGTCCGTTTATTAAGTACTAGGAAGAGAAAAACACACTTACTTGCTGCGCAATTTCGTGTGGGGAATCATACGAGTGCAAAACCGTCGGATGAAAGGTGATGTCGGTGACGATGTTAAGCGTGAAAAACCGGCTTACGGCGTGCTGAAGGATGCGTGATCGGTCGTGAAAGCGTGAAAAACCGCCTTACAGCTTGGCGAGCGGATGAATAGTGATGTAGATGACGATGTTAAGCGTGAAAAACCGGCTTACGGCGTGCTGAAGGATGCGTGATCGGTCGTGAAAGCATGTAAAACCGTCTTACAGCTTGGCGAGCGGATGAATAGTGATGTAGATGATGATGTTAAGCATGAAAAACCGGCTTACGGCGTGCTGAAGGATGCGTGATTGGTCGTGAAAGCGTGTAAAACCGTCTTACAGCTTGGTGAGCGGATGAATAGTGATGCTTCGATAAATTCGACTTTCTTCATATGGAAATGAATGGTTCTATCGCCCAATGCCCATACTAAGAAGTAGATGATAGGAGTATATTCCGCTGTTGTTGCTATAAGCAGCCTTGGCGGTATATGAGAGCGGAGGTTCTGAGAATGTGGAAAATGACTGGCTGGCTGGCGAAGACGGTGGCAGCAGGGTTGATCATTAGCTTCTTGTCGATATGGACGACTGGATATATTGTGAACAGCTATGTGGAAACTTTATTGAAGCAATTCAATATTCCGCTGGATCAGAAGCCTTTTGCACTGAGCAGCGTGTGGGGCGGATTATGGGGCGCAGATCCGCTGCTGAAATCTGATCAGGATACAGCCGAACGTAATGGGAGTGACACCAAGGGGACCAGTGACGGAGGAGCTGCGAAGGAAACAGAAGGTATAACGGAACAGAGAGAGGATGCGAATAAGAAAGAGGAAGCGGCATCGGAAAAGGACAAGCGCGAAGAGACAGGGACGAGAAAGAATGAAGGACCCGGAGTCGGAGAGAACGAAAGACTAGGAGTTGACAAGAACGAAGGACTGGGAGTCGACAAGAACGAAGGATCGAGTGCGGAAAAGAACGAACAGAACGAAGTGGGAGAAAACGAAGGATCGGAAATGGATGAGAAGGAAACGCCGCTTGTGGTGGATGCTTATGGGGATGAGACTTCAGGCGCGCTAACTGATATTGGCGGCGGGAGGGGTCCGAAGGGGAATAGTGGCGCGGGCTCCAAGGCGCATGGCGGGGACAGCGGTATTTTATCGGAGATGCAAGGAGGCGCTGATTTAAATACTGGCGGGAGTTCGGAAGCTGGTGAGGCGCTGCGGGATGGCGTGGCGATTACGACGGATGAGCTGAACGAAACGAAAAATGGTATGAGCCAAGAGGATAAGGAGCAGCTTTTCAATGTTATGATGAAGAAATTGCCTCAGGAGGCCTGGCAGCGTATATCTGGTTTAATGGAGGGAGGGCTGACGAATGAGGAGCTTACAGAGGTCCAACAGCTGATTGCGCAGCATTTGGACAGGGATGAATATGATCGAATGATGGAAATAATGAAGAAATATTAATGTTTTATGTAGGTGGTTTGGTTGAATTGCACATTTTGCTTATGTTAAAGTAGTACTTGGAGCCAAACAATGGAGAATTTTCGTTGTCGGAAAAGGGCAAATCCATGAACCAGAACGCGAAGAGGAGACGATCATGACCGTTTTTAAGGACAAGGGTCGGATTCGGAAGTCTTGGAACTCGTTTCTGAAGACTTTTCGACGCGTCCGATTCCAGCACGATCAAGTCAGCTTAGAGAAACAGCAAGGTATGGGCAAGATGAAGAGAATGAACCGCAAGAGAGCATACATTCTTGCAGGAACAGCGCTTGCTATACTCGTGATTGTCGGATTCAGCGGAAGCCAATACGTAAAAGCACATACAGTCGATTACTATGAAGTATATAGAGATGGCAAGCTGGTCGGCGGAGTAAGCTCACAGGAGCAAGTAGAGCAGCTCGTTAGTCGCAAGCAAGAGGAAGTTAAGCAATCCAATCCGAATGTGAATATGGTACTGGATACCGGCGAAATCAGCTACCAGCTTAAAAGCGCTTACAAAGCGAATCCAGACAGCGAAGCTACACTACAAGCGCTGGAGCAGCAATTCCTCTCCCATGCAACAGGAGTCGAAGTGAAAGTAAACGGCAAGCTGGTCGGTATCGTGAAGGATCAGGAGACGGCAGATACGATTCTGCAGCGGGTACAGTCGAAATACGCTCCGCAGCCGGTTGCTGCGAAGAAGGCAGAAGTTACTGCGCTCTCCTACAAGAATACGGCAGCACCAGCGCAATCTGATAAGCCGACAACGACGGTAAGATCCGTTAAGTTTGTTGAGGATGTCAGCATGGATTCGACAGATGTGCAGCCTGATGAGATTGCCACACCTGATCAAGTCTATCTTATGCTCGTTAAGGGCACGATCAAAGAAACTAAATACACGGTTCAAGCAGGTGACTGCATCGGATGCATCGCCCAGAAATTCGACATTTCACCTCAGCTGATCTATGAGCGGAATAAGTGGATTAAGGATGATGAGATCAAGGTTGGCGAAGTGCTGGATCTCACGGTGCTTAAGCCGCAGGTGACGGTTGAGACGGTCGAGAATGTGACTGAGTTTGAAACGATTGAGCCTACTGTTCAGGTAGAGAAGAACGAGAATATGCGTGCTGGCCAGTCAAAGGTCATTCGGGAAGGTAAAAGCGGGAAGAAGCGGGTTACGTATAAGCTCGTGAAGCAGAATGGTTATCTCATGAGTGAAGAATTCGTCAGTGAGGAAGTATTGGCTAATTCTGTATCGTCCATCATTATGAAGGGCACGAAGGTTGTGCTCGGCGAAGGGACAGGGAAGTTCTCTTGGCCTGTCATGGGCGCCCGGCTGACAAGCACCTTCGGCAAGCGTTGGGGCCGTCAGCACAAAGGCATTGACATGGTTGGCAACAAGAACATTCTAGCAGCAGATAACGGCGTGATCGAATTCGCGGGAACGAAGAACGGATTAGGCCGTTGTATCATTATTAACCATAAGAACGGATTTAAAACCACGTATGCGCATTTAAGCAAAATAAATGTGAAGGAAGGGCAAATCGTTGAGCGGGGCGAATCGATCGGCGTTATGGGCAATACCGGTCATTCTTTCGGCACGCACTTGCACTTTGAAATTCACAAGGACGGTTCGATTCAGAATCCGATGAAATATTTGTAAGAAACGAATGAAGCATCGCTGCGGTCGACTGAGCCGAAGCGGTGCTTTTTTTGTTTGCATGGCCTAATTCGTCCCTAAGATGAGTGAACTTTCATTGTGAACAAAAACAAAACCTATGGTAGAATGGTAGAAGATTGTGCACAGCGAACTTATCACGACGTATGGCCTCGCTGGTCATGCGAATTGTACGCAGAAGCGATGGGCGGTGATGGCATGCACGGTAAAATTCTGGTTGTTGATGATGAACAGCCGATTGCGGATATTTTAAAGTTTAATTTGGAGAAGGAAGGCTATCAGGTTATTTGTGCTTTCGATGGCGGTGAGGCCGTTCAGCTTGCTTTTGCCGAGAAGCCGGACTTGATTCTGCTTGATCTGATGCTGCCGGTGAAGGATGGCATGGATGTATGCCGCGAGGTTCGGAGCAAGCTGCAAACGCCGATTATTATGCTGACGGCCAAGGATACAGAGCTGGATAAGGTGCTTGGACTGGAGCTTGGCGCGGATGATTATGTCACGAAACCGTTCAGTACGCGTGAGCTGCTCGCCAGGGTCAAAGCGCATTTGCGCCGACAGAAGGCAGATGTTTCCCAATCATCCGGGTCCGGTCAGAGCAGCGGATCTTCGGGGGGGACTGTCGAAGAGAAGCAGGGCTTGGCAATCTTCAATCTATTCATTGATACAGATATGTATGTTGTGTATAAAGACAATGCGCCGCTTGATCTGACTCATCGCGAATATGAGCTGGTCTATTATCTTGCGCGCAATAGCGGGAAGGTCATGACGCGCGAGCATCTGCTGCAGGCGGTGTGGGGCTTTGAATATTTTGGCGATGTGCGGACTGTGGATGTAACGATTCGACGACTGCGTGAGAAGATCGAGGATGACCCCAGCAGGCCGGAATATATTCTGACTCGTCGGGGTCTGGGCTATCTTATGCGCAATCCTAAATCGGGAGGATTCGGCTACGGATGAACGGTATACGGTTCTTCCGCTCCATCCAGTTCAAGCTTATCATTATTTATGTGCTTCTCATTCTTATCGGGATGCAGCTGATTGGTGTCTATTTCATTAGTACGATGAAGACATCGCTGACGACGTCGTTCGCGAACAATATAAACGAGCAGGCAAACCTGCTCTCCAAGATAACGGCACAGACGCTGTCGAAGAAGTCGGAGACAACAAGCGCTGAAGGCGAAGAGATGACGGAGGAATTCCTGAGTATGCTCGCGCGCGGCCTCTTTACGATTAATGAGGCGGAGGTTCAAATTCTGGATGCGAGCGGGAAGGTGCTGGCAACCTCGCTGGAGTCTCAGCAGTCGAATGTCGGGAAGAAGAATACGGCGCTTGCTGTCAGCCGTGCGCTTCAGGGAATACGGGACAATGAAGAAGAGGTCATCGATGAGAATAATAACCGGAAGAAGATTATTGCGAAGCCGGTATATTATGGGGTGAAAATTGTTGGGGCGGTTTATATCGTCGCCTCGATGAATGAGCTGTACCAGACGGTTGACCGAATTAACCGGATCTTCATGTCCGGCATGCTCATTGCGCTCGGTCTCACAGGTGTGCTTGGCATTCTGCTGGCGCATACGATTACGAATCCGATCAAAGGATTGACCCGCCAGGCAGCTGCTGTTGCGGAAGGAGATTTCGACCAGCAGGTTCCCGTGCTTGGAGATGATGAGATCGGGCGGCTTAGCGAGGTGTTCAATGACATGACGATGCGTCTTCGCGACGCGCTGTCGGCGAACGAGGAGGAGAAGGAGAAGATATCCTCTATTCTCGCTAATATGAGTGACGGCGTTGTTGCCGCTGATGAACATGGAATGGTCATTATTACGAACCGTCGCGCTTGTGAGATGCTGCGTGAGAATGCATGCGAAGGACTTCGATTGACGGAGCTGTTCAGTATGGATGAAGGGCAGCTCTCATCGCTTATGAAAGGCGCGGAGAAATCAGCAGTCATCTATCATACGCAGTTCGATGGCGATGAGGAAGAGCTGATGCGTGTGACGCTGACGCCTATCCACAGGCGGGACAAGGGTATCTCCGGTACGATTGCTGTGCTTCAGGATGTAACGGAGCAGGAACGCCTTGAGCAGTCCCGGCGGGAATTCGTGGCGAATGTATCGCATGAGCTGCGTACGCCGCTGACGACGATCAAGAGCTATGCAGAGGCGCTTGACGATGGGGCGATGGTGGAGCAGGAGCTTGGACAGCGATTCATCGGTGTTATCCGGAACGAGACGGAACGGATGATTCGCCTTGTGACGGATCTGCTGCATCTCTCTCGGCTGGATTCCAAACAGTCGCCGCTGCGGCGTCAAGCTATGAATGTGCCGGAGATGCTGGAGGAAGTGGCTGATCGCTTTTCCTTCCAGCTGCGTAAGAAATCGATACGCGCGGCGGTTCGTGTTGAGGACGGTATTGAGGCGATCTGGCTGGATCGCGATCAGATTGATCAGGTTCTGGACAATCTTGTATCCAATGCGATCAAGTATACGCTTGATGGCGGACGAATTGAGTTGTCGGCACATCGGCCAGACCCGGCCTCCATTGCGATTTCTGTGAAGGATACGGGAATAGGTATTCCGAAGAAGGATTTGAGCCGGATTTTCGACCGATTCTACCGTGTTGATAAAGCCAGATCGCGCAATATGGGCGGCACAGGGCTTGGCCTATCTATTGCCCGGGAAATTGTCAAGGCGCATGGCGGCTCGATTGCGCTTGATTCAGAGCTGAATGAAGGCACAACGGTTACGGTCACGCTGCCTGCGCTGCAGAGCGGGGGTGAGCTGGGCTGATGGAGAAGTTAAAGACATGGATGCTTACTATTCTTGTCGTACTGAGCCTGCTGCAGAGCTATCTGCTTGCTTACAGCATGCCGGGAATTGGGGCGACAATTTCGACTACACAGGATTATGTGAATACGGTGCTGATGGGCTCGGAGGAGAATGTCGAGAATCTGATTTTTCCCGAGGATTTGGTCCTCCATATGGGCGAGGGCAGGCATACGGTTCTGTATCCGGCAATGAATTTCTATGACCGCATCTATGAGCGGATTCGCGGGCGCGAGTTCAAGGGGTTCCAGCGGAGTTCGATCAGTGCAGTGAATTGGGATGAAGTGCGGGATCTCGATCAAGGGGTTGAGCTGAGATTCGGCCGCGGCGTTCCGGTGGAGCTGCTGAGCAAGGTGATCAAGCTGGAAGGGGACCTGCTGTTCCTGAACGATGTCATTGACCGCATATGGATCTTCAAGAAGAATGAGAGCAACGAGGTTAGAACGTATTTCTTCAGTGCGGACAGCAATACGGTATATGAATCGGTGCGCGCGGATTTGACTGCGCAGGACATCGGGACTTATGTCGGGTTTGGTGAATACCAGACGCTGTATGCTCCGGTTGAGGATGAGATCTATATCCCGCTGGAACCGGTGCAATCTGTGGAGGCTGTAGTAGGATACAGATCCTATTCGGCAGAGCAAATGCAGGGAAATCTGTTCTTCGATCCTGCTGTGACGCGAGCGATCAGCAATCGAAGCGGGTCTCAGATCTACACGGATGGCAAGCGCGGACTGCAGGTGGATCAGAACGGCAAATGGATCAGTTATACGGACCCTGTGGCCAGGCAGGAAGTAGAGGACAATATTAGCGAGAATGTCTATGCTTCGATTGGGTTCATCAACCAGCATGGCGGTTGGGACGGTCTGCACCGATTTGTGTATCCGGGTCCGATCGATAGTACGCAGGCGCAGATGATTCGCTACCAGCAATACTATGGGAATTATCCCATCGTGCCCAAGGAGCCGTTCTTATTCGGCGATATGAGGCTTCGCCTGCAGCAAGGAGCGGTATCGGAATACGAGCGTTCCTTATTGACGCTTGAGGATAGGGCGGAGCATAAGGCTGTACGGTGGCTGCCAGGCGGTGAGATGCTGGAGAAGGCGCTCGCGGACTATGCACGAAGAGGTGAAGCTACGGCGCTGTATCCGGCTCTTATTGCTTCTCCGCAGGGGGATGGTCGGATACAGTTCGAGCCGGCATGGGTGGTGCGGCTGACAGATGGGACCCAAGAGGTGCTGATGATGGCACTGAAGGGCCATAAGAAGCCGCTTCCGGGGGAGCCTGGCGGCGGACCGCTCATGGATTCGGACAAGGGCAACGCTAGCGCGGGTGATATTCCGAAATAGCGCTTGGTCGACCTGCTGCCGTCATGCAGCGAAACACCGTGCGCTGGGAGCTGAGCGCGGTGCGAAGGGCAGGAGCGAGGCGGATAGTGGCTTGACGGCTGATAAGCTTAAGCGGGGCCATAGAGAGTGGCCGCTATTCTGTTTGTTTGGACGATAACGGGCGATGCCAGTTATTAATCATGATGTGCGTACTCGTGCGGAGGTGATGAACGGATGGACTGGCGCAGGGCGAAGAGCGTCCTTATACTCGCATTCTTGATGCTGAATCTGGTGCTCGGATATCAGCTCTGGTCCAATATTCGGGAAGGGCTGAGCACGAGTGCGAAAGCGGGTGATTTGTCGCCGGAGACGCTTCGTATTATGGAGGAAAAGGGTATTAAGCTGGTAGAGAATATTTATATTCCCGCTGAAACCCCTGAGCTTCAGGATTTGACCTATCGGGTTAGAACGAAGCTGAGCGATGGCGAGAAGCATGTGCTGAAGGAGCCGGTGGAGAGCAGGATTGTATTTAATGAGAAGCAGCTGATTGAAGGGCTCGGAGATATTATCCCGGATATCGATCAATATGTTTTTGACGTGACAACAAGTGATGACAAGAAGTTGATCTTATATCGCATGGAGCAGATGCGTCCGATGTTCGATGTGAAGCTGGAGCTGTATTCTGAGGATCAGCGAATTATCGCTTATCGGCAGGATGTCATTGAGCTGGTCTCGACAGAGAAGGCGGTTGAGAATCCGGTGCTGCCTGCAACGATTGCGATGGCGCCGTTGATCGAGAAGTTTCTGGCTTCCGGCGCTGTGATTAAGGAGATTAAGCTCGGCTATCATGGACAGACGTTCGCGAAGTCGGATATTCAGGTTTCCGCACCTTCATGGCGTGTGATGCTTGAGGATGGCAATGTGTATTATATTCATGCGGTGAGCGGGGAAGTTGTTACGGAGGATGAGCTGAGTTCGTAATGCTGCATGGCCTGGATGGCAGCAGCGGGAGCAGGGGAAAGGGCAGGTTAGACGGGACATGGGACTACGGTTTACAGTACTGGCGAGCGGATCGACGGGGAATGCAACAATTGTACAGTGTGATGATGCGACGGTGCTGGTGGATGCGGGATTAAGCGCCAAGAAGCTTGAGGAGCTCATGCGGGAGCGCGGTGTTGCGGGACATCATGTGGATGCCATTGTTGTTACGCATGAGCATTCTGATCATATTAAGGGATTGGGTGCGTTCGCGCGCAAATTCAATCTACCGATCTACGCCAACGAGCAGACATGGGGAGCCTTGGAACGCCATGTTGGTCAGATTGCGACGGATAAACGGGTCATTATGGAGACCGGTGAGACGATAAGCTTCGGCTCTATGCGGACGACATCGTATGCGATCTCGCATGATGCGGCTGAGCCGGTCGGTTATGTGTTCGATGACAACGGTGTGAAGTTAAGTCTGGCTACTGATCTTGGGTATGTCAGTGACAAGGTGCAGCGCATGATTGAGGATTCTGATGTGCTTGTGCTGGAGTCCAATCATGATGTGGAGCTGCTGCGCATGGGCAGATATCCGTGGAATATTAAGCGGCGAATTCTAAGCGACATTGGACATTTGTCCAATGAAGCGGCGGGCGAAGCGTTATGCCAGCTGTTTACGGACAGGACGAAGCGGGTTTATCTCGCGCATTTGAGTCTGGATCATAACCAGATGGACTTGGCCAAGCTGACGGTAAATAATATTTTGGAAAGCAATGGACACTTTTTCCGAAAGGATGAGTATCCTTTAAGAGAGACTTATCATGACCGGCCTACGCCATGGGATGAAGTGATGAAGAGATAAGGCTGTCGAGCTCCAGATCGAGCGCTGCGGCTTTGAGCTCCAGCTCATCGCGAGTGAACAGCCCCTTGTCAATCAGAAGCTCGGTAACGGCACTGACGGTAAGCAGGATGCGGTAGTGATCCTCTTTGAGATCTGCTAGCTTGGCTGCGAGATTGACGCTTTCCATTGCGGTGGAGAGCTTGCGTGTCATATGGCGTTCGCTCCTTCTTTCTATGTAATGGGTTTCTATTAACTATTGTAGACGATTCTTCCGATATCATTCCTAGATAACGTAAAAAACATTCTTGATGCCTGGCGCATCGAGAGGAGCGATTATAGATGAGCTTATTCGACGACGATTTCTACTCGACCCGAGTCTCCCGCAAGGTCCGCTCTTCGGAACGGGATGGCAAGTCCTTCTCATTCGGCAGGCCCCGGAGTGATGGCGGCTGGTCTAATGTCCGTATAGCGTTGACTTCGTCGCTTGTAAGCGCGCTGGCGGCGGTGACGGTGTTCGGTCTGACCGTTGGCTTCGATGGCGGCAGCTCGCACCGGGCAACTCCTACGGTCGCTGCAGTGCAGACGGGCGATCCGCTTGAGCGGACGATTCAGGCTGCGGAGAAGGTGCGGCCGGCGGTGGTCAGTATTATTAATGAGCAGTCTCTCTCCTCTATGAGAGGCGGGGCTGCTGGCTCTGAAGGTTCCGATGATGAGCATTCGGGATTGGAGGAGGCGGCGCTTGGTTCGGGCGTTATTTTCCAGAAGGAGAAGGGCAAGGCATACATTATTACGAACAACCATGTTGTGGAGGATGCGATTGCGGTCAAGGCGGTGCTAAGCAACGGGGAGATTCGTGAGGCTAGTGTGGTCGGGCTGGATGCGATAACGGATCTTGCGGTGCTGGAGATTGACGCGAAAGGCATTGATGTGGTGGCCGAGGTCGGTGATTCCAATGGTCTGCGTGCAGGTCAATGGGTGATGGCTATTGGCAATCCGCTTGGCCTTAGCGATTCGCTGACGATGGGGATTGTAAGCAAGACGCATCGTATTATTCCTATATCGCTCGGTCAAGACGGCGTGTACGATTGGGAGCAGGAAGTGGTTCAGATAGACGCTTCAATCAATCAAGGCAACAGCGGCGGTCCACTCATCGATCTGAACGGAAAAGTGGTGGGCATTAACAGCATGAAGGTAGCCGATTTCGGAGTTGAAGGCGTCGGATTCGCGATTCCTTCCAATTATGCGATGCCAATCGTCGAGAGTCTGATGGAATTCGGCAAGGTGAAGCGGCCATACCTGGGCGTGTACTCGATGGATTTGGAACAGTACTGGGCACAGCAGGCCAGCCGGAAGGGCGCTGATGACGCTGAGGATTCGGAGCTGGATGAAGAGGATTGGCTGGAGGACGATGGAGCCGAGGGTGATGGCACGGAGCTGCCGCCAATCGAGCTGGATCTGCCTAAGGATGTGCGTGAAGGTGTTATTGTGCTTGAAGCCGTCGGTCCGGCGAAGGATGCGGGTCTGATGTTTAACGATGTTATCGTGAAGCTCGACAAGCAGACGATCGGCAGCACGATGGAGCTTCGGAAATATCTGTACGCGAAGAAGCAGATCGGCGATGAGATTGAAGTGACGCTGTACCGCGATGGCGAGAAGCAGACGCTTCATCTGACGCTGGGTGAGAAAGAGGAGGAGTAAGCCTTCCTCGGACGGAGATGGTTGGGGATCAGTTCCACCTTGCTTGCGGCTCTGTTCATGGGGCTGATCAGGTAGAACTGGTCCTTTCGCATACGAGTGTGTGGACAGGCAAGGCGATCAGGATGGCTAAGAGCGGGCAATTTGGTCGATGATAATACATAGAACAGATGAAGATACGGGGGACATCAAGCACATGTATTGTGTATGCAAAGAGCATATCGAGCTCGCGATAGACAAGTTTGTGGATGACTATGAGGATGCGCCGGATATTGTGGACCTGATCGAGACGAAATTCTCGGAATGGGAAGCGCCGGCTACCTGCGATATGTGCGATAATATTGCGCTGTATCTGGTAGTATAAACAGAGGAAAGGGGAGTCGCTAGTTTATTGACTAGCGGCTCCCTTTTGTGTTAGCTGCCCATAGCTGCAGCAGTTCGCTGCTGGGTTTGGTTTATTTTCTAAGAAGAAGGTAGGCGAAGTATGGAACTCCGATTAAGGCAATTCCTCCAGTGATAGGGAAGGATTGACTGCGGGGGGAAACAGGTTACACTTATTAGTGTGGTGATCTGCGCTTTGGGCGGGATTGCTTAAATGATGTCGATGCAGGAGGAGCTTCATTGCAGATACAAATTATAGCGGTGGGCAAGCTTAAGGAGAAGTATTTAATACAAGGTATTGCGGAATATGCGAAGCGGCTGGGGCCTTACGCCAAGCTGTCTCTAATAGAAGTAGCCGATGAGAAAGCTCCGGAACAGCTAAGCGCAAGCGAGGAGCTGCAGGTGAAGGCGCGCGAGGGCGAACGCATACTAGGCCATATCAAGCAGGATACGTATGTCATCGCTATGGCTATAGAGGGCGAGATGTGGACTTCGGAGCGTCTGGCCAAGCATGTGGATGAGCTGGGCACTTATGGACGCAGCCAGATAGCGTTTGTGATCGGCGGGAGCCTCGGGCTCTCCGACGAGGTGCTGCGCCGTGCGAATATGCAGCTGTCGTTCGGGCGGATTACTTATCCGCATCAGCTGCTGAGACTGGTGCTGGTGGAGCAGGTGTATCGGGTGTTTAGGATTGTGCGGGGGGGGCCGTATCATAAGTGACGGCGAAATTTTTGGTGGGAGCAACTGAAGGCATATTTATGGTAAGATATTTCCATACATGAAGAAGCAAATATAACGGGGGGATAGACTATGGCAAACCGGACAGGAACCTATGTCGCCTTTGATGGTTTAGGAGAAACAGACCCTACAAAGTCTGACTTCAAATACTATGCCACTCTACAAGCTTGGAGTGCGAACAAAAACATCCAGTTTTCGCTGACTAACAGCCACGAGAAAACGGATGCAGTACGTGATACAAGTAAACGGGCAACATTGTATGCACGTATTCAGGAACGGCTTAGAGCATCAAAAAACATGCTCGTCATCATTACGAGTAAGACTCGTAATACAGGAAGCGTTCTATCTTTTGAGATCGAGCAGGCCATAGACACATACAAAATCCCGCTTATTATCGCCTACCCGGAATTCTCATCCATTTTGAATGTGGAGAGCCACAGTCGCATTTGGCCAAAGGCGCTCGCCGACCGTATAAATAAGACTGGAGTAGAGGCAATCCATATCCCTTTTGCTAAAGATTGCATTTTGGATGCTATCACACGTTTTCATGTAAATGGTGAGCATCTTAGCAGTGGGAAGGATTATTACAGCCGTGAAACGCAAGTAGAATGGGGCCTGATTCGATAAAGGAGAAGATGCGAATGAAAGTCACGTTTTTCAATAAAAAGATACTGCATACCTTCTACGGCTTTCTAAGCGTGATAAGCGTCATCACCTCTATTGTCTTCCTTTTTGTTCAAATAGACCCCAAAAGCAAGGCAGTCATTGGTGGAGGAGCACTAGTATTGCTGGTCCTTGCTTACATCGGAATTTGGATCCATGCCAATATGCGTCGAAGCATCAAACTAACGATTAACACCTCAGAGATTGAGGTAAAGTTCGGTGATATATTTACTGAGGAGGCTGATCTGAGAGCAATCGCTTTTAATGAATACTTCGACACACTGGTAGACGAAAAAGTCATCTCAAGTAGTTCACTCAACGGAATATATATCAAGAAGTTTTATCAGGGAAATGTCGCTGCTTTAGACAACATTATCTCTTCTGACACCCACTTGCCAGAAATGATTGCCAGTGAAAATGTGGGTAGGACTGCCGGGAAGAAGACCAAATATAGGCTTGGAACAATATGCACTGTAGACGACTATCTCCTTACGGCGTTCTCGCGTTTCGATGATAACAACAAAGCATATCTCGAGATGAACGACTATATAAACTGCTTGTTGAATTTCTGGAATGAGGCAGACAGAGTCTATGCGGGGAGAACGATTGCCTTGCCCGTACTGGGATCTGGGATCACTCGCTTCAGAGGATACGAAAATATACTGGATCAAGAATTGCTTGAACTCATTATATGGACATTTAAAGTGAGTCGTATAAAATTTGCGTATCCTTCTAAGGTGAAAATCGTTGTCTGGCAGAAAAAACACGAAAAAATAAATCTACTTGCGCTGAAGGATCTGGAAACGAGAAAGTAAATATATGACCAGTTCAAATTGTTATAAACAGCTTCTGATGTAGAAGAGGGGCTTTTCCGGGCAAAGGAAGAGCCCCTTCCGCTTGTTGTTCAGCAGAGGGGGCTACGCTTAAAAAATGCTTCTCGTTTTCCTCGTTGAAGGCTAGCTCAACGTTGCCGACTCGTGTCCTGTCGTCCAGAGAGTGGGCACGTCGTCCTCTCTCGCGCCGACAAGAAGCTGTCGTTTGACCGGATTACGTATCCGCATCAACTGCTAAGACTAGTGCTCGTCGAGCAGGAATATCGGGTGTTTAGGATTGTGCGGGAACCGTATCATAAGTGACGGAGAAATTTTTCGCAGTCGATTGGCGGGAAGTGATTGGAAACTCATGAGAATATTTGGTTCAGGGGTTTTTCAGTTCTTTTAACTGGAATTTGTCAACAATTCTTCACTCTTGTGGTATAAGAAGATTAGGCAAGGGGTTCGAAAAACAAGAGTATAACGGGGTATTCGTTCGTGAATAAGATGGTATCAGAAATCATTATATATAGGCTGGTAAAAAAGACCAGAGTATGATATAATCCCGAGTAAGTTACCAAAATGAAACAAGTGAATAAAACATATATTTCATGGGGGATGAGAATCTTGAGTTTTATTGTTAAGGTTTGGTCGACAATTACAAGTGATTTTATTGTTTTCCTGCAACTAAGAAATAAGGGGATCTCAGAAGAAACTCAAAAACATTATTTAAGTGATCTGAAATATTATCTTACTAACTACTTTGAAAACTCTACAATGTTCGAAAATTATAATGATTTATTTGACGGGTTAAAGATCTCTAATTACTTAAGTAAACGTACTGGGGCGACAGCAAAGGCTGCGTTATCTAATTTGTTAGAATATTATTTACATACTAACAGGCTTTTTCCTCAAGACTATCTGAATATAAAAAAAGAAATAAAGGTTTTTGTTAGTACAGGAAATGATGATTTGGACTTTTTATCAGTTGAAGATATCAAGTTTATTTTTAGTAAGAATGTTGAATATAGATTTCATGATCGTGATTCTGAGGCGCGTATTACTGCACCATTAATTTGGTCGTTAGCTTACCATGCTTTATTTGAACAGAAACATATTCAATCTCTAAAATGGAATGATATATATCTTGAAGGACGATTAATAAGGAATTTTAGAGCAAAAGATGATTCTTTAGCAGGTGACGTTATTCAGTTGGATGAAATAACTATTAAAGCAATTCAAAATTATTTGGATTATTTCGGTTCAAAAGTTAAAAATAAAGAAACGCTTATACAGATAAATGGTAAGAGAGCTTCAAATGTAGGTATAAATAAGATGTTAGCTATCTTAAACCGTCGAGTTGAAAATAATAATAAGCTATCTACTAATGTTAATATACAAAAAATGAATAGATCGAAAATTTTACATGATTTGCAGTCTTCAAATGGTGAACAATTATTTAATTACTATAAAATTTTAGGGAACAGGAGAAATAAACAATTAGAAAATGCTATTAATGAATATTTATTGCAAGTACGATCGAAGAGGACATATGGCATCTGATAACACCATGTTCACGCATCGGACTATTCAGCCCTCGGTCCGGCAAGAGTTAGATGTGATTTGGGAGGCATTTCAGTTTCGGGGAAGCAATAGCAGCCGGACACATCCACACCCCATAACCTTCTTGCGCTGTCCATTAGCCGACAAGCGCCTCAATCTGCACTAACTGTGTGCGGCTGATCCTGATCGAGCAGGTGTATCGGGTGATTAGATTAATCGGGGGAATAGTGCCATAAGTGACGGCGAAGAACTAAGCAATTATTGTGCTGAAGGAAACCGTATCAATAAATTTCAGATGTATCTGAGCTTAGTTTATATCTCGAAAGTCTATCTTGAGAAACCTTATAATAAGTTGTAAAATATGGTATAACAAATAAAGGGGATAACGTTTATGGGAGATGGAGTTGAAAAAGAGAAGGAGCATTCTAATAGTTATCCATCAGCAAACTTATGCTAGGTATAGCACAAAAAGAGTATGAATATGAAGTTGACCGAAAGAAGACTTTGGAAACCAGAGCAGGTATTTTTTTAGCTTTTATTGGTGTCCTCTTTACTTTGATATCTAGAAGTATTGATACTTCTATGTTTAGTTCATTCCAAGGAAATCATTTTGTTCTATATGCAACAATTTATGGTCTCTTTCTTCTCATCCCCATACTCTTGCTGCTAGTATCTTTATATTGCTTTGTTCATGTTATTATTACGAAAAAGTATACTAGACTAGAGCTGAAAGACTTTAATGATACAAGGGCAAAATTGACAGAAGAAGAGTCAGCTGTTAGAAATATGAAAGCGTATGTAAAGGTTGTCTCAACTAATACAGAAAAAAACGATACAAAGACTAAGTATTTCAATACAGGAGTCTTGTGCACAGCCGTTGCAGCAGTACTAATTATTCTACTTTATATTATTACATTCGCAATATAGGGGGTGAAAAAATGACGGATAAAATTAATCCATATGATGATGATGACATCCAGAGTAATTCGGATTCAGATATACGCTCGGTGAATGAGGGGTCAAACGATATTCGGTGGGAGCACTCCAATCTGCAGGTTGATAAAGACAGTGAAGAAACAGAATAAGTAATAAAGAAAAACGGAATACCGTCTTATTGAGTTTTAAGGTCTGTTAAGCTTTTGAGTAATGGGGCCGGGCAAGGGCGTTCAAGCTAGTGGATGCAACCGGTTCTTGGAAGCCGGACGGCTACATATAGTTTTTTTAGCGTTAACCCCACATTTCGCATAACAAGCGGAAAGTGGAGTTAAACGTTCAACATAGCCCCCACACGCTTCACCAAGCCAACACAAAGGAGAACATCCCTCACAGGCGTTCTCCTTTTCGTTACGCATGATCTTCCATTGCCTCTCTTGCCACTTGCTGCGCATAGGCTTCGCCAAGGCCGATGGATTCGTAATACTCCCGCGTCACCGTTTCCATGCGTTGGATCACAGCATCGTGCTGCTCCACTGGGACAAACTGTAGAATCGCCGCTGTGATTGCCTTTTCTCGCGCAGCCTCACGTAGCTTGATTTCTTCCAACCCATAGTGCGTATAACCCCCAGTGCTGCCATTGGTGAGCTTATGTTTCATCTCCATCGCCTTAATGGCGGTGACAGGGCTGATTACGTCCATCTTGCTCAACGTCTCGAAGCCCTTTTGAATTACTTCGTCCAACAACTCCATGTCGTGTCGGATGCGGTTCGGGCTGTCTTGATCTGTCAGTTCCTTCTCCAACGTGGCTTTAACCTTGGCACGTTCTTCGGCGCGATTCCCACAGTTATACCGGAGGTACTCATAGAGTTCATTAATATACGTTAAGTTAACTTAGAAAAATCATTGAACTGCTCAAAAAACAAATACTTAATGAGGCCAGCCCCGTCTTTCAAGCCTTGTTTATAGATAAGGTCTTGAGAAATCGAGTGAAGATAGTTCATATGCTCTTCATATTGAAATAATAAATCATGAAAATCATCCGGCAAATTGGTTTTCAAGGTATTGAAATAATCCGTACATTTATGGGACAATAATTTAAACTGATCATGATGCGCACGTAGGTGGGAGCTAACGTGATTTGCTCGTTCATCAGTGAGTATTTGGAAAGTATTTTCAAGAGATTTCATATATTCACTCCTAAAATTAACCTTATGAGGTCATTATATAACCTTATAGAGTTAATGTAAAGCGTTTTTTGTGTATCAGAGGTAGGAGAGTGGGAAGCATGGTAAAGTGTCATTTGAGAAGACTAATGGCTGACCAGAAAATTGATGATATTACGCAACTTATGAAGTTATCTGGACTGAGTCGTAATGCAATTAATAAGTTGTATAGGGAAGAAAATATAGAAACAGTCAAAATGGAAACCTTATTTAAATTATGCGATACGTTCAAATGCAATTTATCCGATCTTATTGAATACATACCCGATTGAGAAGATGCAGCTGCCATTAGACTAATCATCAGGTGAAGTGCTAACTTAATAGGCGCGATAGTTGAATCGCTAGAATCCAGGCCGCCGATTATTTCGCCGGCCTTTTGAGTATGTTGCGAAAGCTTGATAGTGGACTAGGAACAAACTTTATTATGATTTAATAATCTATGAATTAATCCCGCTCCGGAGGTATCTATCTTATGGAATTACATGAAGAGCCTATTCTTTATAACGACCCGCTGCTTCGTATTCAAGTGCGCAGCTTTCACAGTACGATAATATGCCAGCATGGGTGGCATTTCCATCCGGAGTTAGAGATTATTGCTGTACGATCTGGAACAATGGAAATTCACACACCAGCTGAAGTTTATCACTTACGAGCGGGGGATGTGTTAATTTTGGGTTCTTGCCAACCCCATCTCGATCTGAGAAAACAAAACCAAGTGGTTGATTATGTTGTGATCCAATTCGAGCTGGAGGCATTCTTAGATTCCAACATGCTTCCTTTCCTTTATTTGTTTCAGGAATCATTGCTGCCTTTGGTAAAGTTAAACGCATTGTTTAGAGATTATTCGGAGTTGCGGAAACAATTCTACACAACAGTAATAGAGTTGCAGCGGGAACATGAACAGGAGCAAAGAGGCTATGAGATGGCCATTAACTATTTGGTCAAGAAGTGTCTTTTTCTATTGATACGTCATGACACGGAGGGGTTATTAGAGCATAACCGATCGATGAATTATGCCAAGCTAAAGTTAGTTTTTGATTATGTAGAAGCTCATTTATCGGATAAAATAACGGTTGAACAGGCCTGTCTTCTCGTCAATTTCAGCTATACCTATTTCCTTAAATATTTCAAACAAACCCTGGGCATTACGTTCACTGACTATGTCATTCATCGCAGAATCAAATACGCAGAACGCCTGCTTCTGACCGAAGATCTCAGCATTGCCCAGATTGCTGAGCAGGTCGGCTTGCCGAACCTGTCACATTTCTACAAGTTGTTTAAACGAGTCCATCATTGTTCCCCCAAAAGCTTTAAAGACACCATCATAGCCAGAGCTAACGAAACCATTCATGGCAGGGGCGGATGATCACAACAGAATAGCATCATTATAGAGTGGTATCGGATATTGGAAGCCTGTTTCAATACAGATACGATAGGAGATGAGAATAAATAATACATCTTCGAGGTGACTCCATATGGTGCAAGAAGCAGCTTATAAAAGAAAATGGTGGAAAGAAAGTGTCGTGTATCAAATTTACCCGAGAAGTTTCATGGATACCAACGGGGACGGCATTGGAGATCTTAAAGGGATTACTTCGAAGCTCGATTATTTGCATGATTTAGGCGTTGACGTGATTTGGATCTGTCCTTTCTACAAATCTCCAAACGACGATAACGGGTATGATATTAGTGATTATTATGCTGTATCTGAGGAATTCGGAACAATGGAAGATTTTGAACAGTTATTGGCGGAAGCTCATCGCAAGGGAATTAAAGTTATCGCCGATCTCGTCTTAAACCATACTTCTGACGAGCATCCATGGTTCGTTGAATCCCGTCAATCCAAAGACAGCCCTAAACGAGATTATTATATATGGAGGAAAGCGAAAGAAAATAATGAGCCTCCATCGAACTGGGGATCATTCTTCGGCGGTTCTGCATGGGAATTTGATGAACAGTCCAAGGAGTATTATTTGCATATTTTCAATCGAAAGCAACCGGATCTGAATTGGGAAAATCCGCTTTTAATAGAGGAGCTTCATCGAATGGTACGATGGTGGCTTGATAAAGGCTTGGATGGATTTCGTATCGATGCTATCAATCATATCGTCAAGATGGAAAATTATCCGGATGCAGAAGCGCCTGCTCATGAGAAAATCGTGTCCGCACATCATTTTTTCTCCAATCTGCCTAAAGTACACGACCATATTCAAAATCTCAATCGAGAAGTGCTCAGCCACTATGACATCATGACCGTCGGGGAAGCTGCTAACACGGGGCCAGAAGAAGCTTTGTTGTATGTAGGTGAAGATCGGGACGAGCTTAATATGGTCTTTCACTTTGAGCATTTGGGCATGGACTTCGGAAATGAGGGTCTTGAGGGCTGGGAGAAGACGCCTTGGCAATTATCTCAGCTAAAAGAAATCATAAACCAATGGCAAATTAAGCTTCACAATAAAGGATGGAACGCTAACTTCTGGAGTAATCATGATCAACCGCGGGCAATTTCTCGTTTCGGTAATGACCAAGAGTTCCGTATAGAGTCGGCGAAGCTGTTGGCAACACTGATGTTTATGCTGGAAGGCACCCCCTATATCTATCAAGGGGAAGAAATCGGCATGACCAATATAAAGTTTGATTCGATTGATGATTATAGAGATAGCGTTACCCAATATTTTTATCGTCAAGCACAGCAAGAAGGTTGGGCGGAGGATCGGATCATGAGGGCCATTCACCAATCAAGCAGAGACAACGCCCGAACGCCAATGCAATGGAATGATCATTCTCATGGCGGGTTCACAACCGGAACGCCATGGATGCAAGTTAACCCTAATGCGAGCTGGATTAATGTGGAATCTGCTGAGAAAGAGCCCAATTCCATATTGAACTACTACAAGAAATTAATTTCTGTTCGCAAAGAGCATCTCGTTGCAGTTTATGGAAAATATGAGCCCATTCTCCCGGATCATTCGTCCATTCTAGCCTTTACCAGGACTTTAGGAAATGAACAATTGTTCGTGGTTATGAATTTCTCCGCCACACTGGCTCACCTGGAAATCCCCGAGGCGCTAGCAGACAAATCTTTTGAATTGCTGCTATCCAATGTAGAGTCAGATACGGCTGAAACATTAGCTGAGGGTCGTCTTCAGCCCTATGAGTCAAGAATCTATTCAAAGGTGGTCATACCATGCTGACTAAATTTCCAACAAAGGGCTCTAACGGTGTGCGATTTGTATATTATACGGATACTCCCGTTGATAGTGTTGCTCTGGCAGGGACCTTCAATAATTGGAATGGCGATAGAAACTACATGAGCAGAATGGAAGATGGGACAGGTTGGGAGATTGAATTGCCTATTCTTAAGGGGAGACATCTCTACAAATTTGTGGTGAATGGGGAAGCGTGGATTGTGGACCCGCTCAATCCGAGTATTTCGGAAGATGCGCAGAACAACTCCGCAATTACGGTAACTGAACATGGTGATGTGCTAATCAGAACAAATGAGATTTCGGAAAGTAATCCGGGATATATGTATGAGAACTTCACAGCTCTTCCTAGTCCGGAATGGCTTAAAAAATCGGTCATTTATGAGCTTCATCTCCGTGCGTACACGGACACCGGTTTTCGAGGACTGGCTGATAAACTAGACTATTTTAAAGAAATGGGAATCAACACGCTTTGGCTGATGCCGTTTAACGAAGTGGGACATGAACGCAGGATTGGCAAATACGGTGATCCCTACGCGGTAAAGGATTTTTATTCGATCGATCCACAATTCGGAACCAAAGATGATGTATTGTTATTTATGCGCAAAGCTCATGACAACGGGATCAGGGTCATTCTGGATTGGGTCTTGAACCGCACCAGCGTGGATCATATTATGACAGGAAGTCATCCGGAATATTTTACACATAATGAACAAAATCAGATCTATTATGATGTGCCTCTTCGCGAATATTTTGCCGGTTTGCAATTTAGCAGCCGCGACATGAGGCAATATGTCATTGATGCTATGAAATACTGGATTACTGAGTTTGATTTTGACGGCATCCGATTGGATGATTCGGACATTACTCCCTACGATTTCCTCACTGAGATCAAGCAGGCTCTGCAGGAAGTAAAAGCGGATCTCATCCTGATCTCTCAGTCCTACGATGAATATCATCATATTGAATCGTGTGATTTGACCTACAACGGAAATCCGCGAATTCTTATTCGTCAGATGATCGACAGAACGATTACACAGACTGATTTTATAACGATTTATAACTCTTACAAGTACAGCTTTCCCAAGAATGCTCTGAGGATGAATTGGCTTGAGGAGAAAGAACAGTCCAGAATCTGCGAGTATTTAGGCGTGGAGCATGCCGGACCTGCTGCTTCGATCTTACTGACGCTCGAAGGCGTTCCCCTCGTCATGATGGGACAGGAATTTAATGAGAATACGATGGAAACATGGACGTCCTTATTCGATGAGTATAAGCTCAACTGGGATTCGTTTGATACAGGGATGTTCGAGCACTATAAATTCCTGATCCACCTTCGAACAAATGAGCCGGCACTTTGGGCGGGCGAATTAGCGTTCATACGTAACTCGGATGACATGGTGTTATCCTATATTAGGCAGCACGAAGGCATCCAATTTCTGATTGTCGTTAATTTGTCAGAGGAACCTGTGCGCGTTCAGTTTGATCAGGAAACCTTAGTAGACGAATTTATCAAAGATAGGGGAAATATACTTTATCGCACCGGAGAGGGCGGTCCCCACGCCGAGAAAGATTGCTCAGCATTATGGATGGATAGCTGTGAAACGATCATATATAAAATAGATGAATGCAAGGAAGAGGGTGCTCTCTGAGATGTACCCGCAATTTGATTTGACTGGCCGGGTTGCCATGATAACAGGAGCTAGTAAAGGGATCGGGTTCGGGCTTGCAAAAGCAATGGCTCACGCGGGTGCGAAGGTTGCTGTTGCAGCAAGAAACGGGGAAGAACTAGATCAATTAGTATCGGAAATCCGGGCTGACGGAGGCGATGCGGTTGCTTTTATACTGGATGTTCGGAATGTGAAGGAGATTGATTCGGTCATTAATGGGGTGAAGATGCATTTTGGAAGATTGGATATCCTGGTTAACAATGCCGGCCTCGGCGATAATCATCCAGCAGTCGATGTGACAGAAGAAGATTGGGACAATATGATGAATGTTAATCTCAAAGGTTTGTTTTTCTGTTGTCAATCGGCAGGAAAGATCATGCTTGCTCAAGGATATGGCAAGATCATAAATATGAGCTCACAGGCTAGTGTTGTTGGCATTGTAGATCACGCTGTATATTGTACCTCCAAGGGCGGGGTAAATCAGCTGACGCGAGTTCTGGCATTGGAATGGTCTTCAAGGGGCGTAAATGTGAACGCAGTCGGGCCAACCTTTACCTACACGCCAGGCAATTCAGAGCGTCTGGATGATCCCGCTTATTTAGAAGGGGTATTAGGAAGAATACCCAATCGACGTTTAGCTGAGATTAGTGATGTCGCAGGTGCTGTCATTTATCTTGCTTCACCAGCAAGCGATATGGTAACGGGCACTACTTTGATGGTTGACGGAGGTTGGACTGCGCAATAAATGACTTAAGTCCGCATCACAATAATTTGCAAAAAGGGCATCGGAATCGGTGCCCTTAAATTTCGCCGTTACAGTGATACGGTGAACCGTACCATAAGTAAGGGCAAGTTTTTTTGCGGAGCTCCTTGCGGGGCATGGATTCCGCTTGGTCGTTCAGCCATTGTTCCACCTTCTCGTCGTGCGCTCCGGCCTGCGTGAAGAACGTCATCAGGTAGTCGTTGTCGTACAGCACCGCCATTTTGTACACCTGGAGTCCTCCGTCTACGTTGAGCAGTTCGACGTACTCGGGGCAACTTCCCAACATGCCGCTGTTTTCGCGGTTCAGCCCGACGTTGCCAAGGTCGCGGACGTTGTCTCCCACTTCGAGAACGACGATGTAGCCGCACCCGTCCAAGTGAAAATCGTTACTATCTTCGGCCTCAAATGAAATTATCAATATAATATATATTCAATAATTGGAACTTTGCGGTCTTGTGGAAGATATTACGCTAATGGCTTCCTGAATGGTTAACACCATTTCAGTCATCTCGATCATATCTTTCAGCCGTACCTTTCCAAGACTTTCTTCATTTTCTCCTATTAGCATGACGTATCGAATTCCTTTAGTAGAGGCTGTTGCAAGTGATTTTTTTAATTTCCTTTTACTTGTATCTATACTTGTACGAATACCACTAGCCCTTAGCATTGCTGCTGATTTAAGGACTTCTGTATTAGTATCTCCGATAGGGATGACAGTAACTAGAGTGCCTTGTGTTTGAATTGGGCGATTCTCAAGCATCTCCATTATGGATTCCATTCCAAAAGAAATTCCCACTGTTGGAAATTGAATATCATCTCTACCGACTAACTGTCCAATTATGGCATCGTATCGTCCGCCGCCGCCTAAGCTAGAACTAAACGATTTGGAAGCATCAAAGATCTCATAAACTGTTCCTGTATAGAACGATAACCCACGCGACAGAAAGGGGTCAAACTGACATACCTGCTCCAATCCTAATTTCTGTATGATATCCTGAAGGGACTGAGCTTCTTGTGCACCGAGGCTTTCTTGGATTGCATATTTTCTAGCTACGTTCTCGAATGTTGGGTTATCCAATTGAATTAGCTCATTTATTGCATCGGTTACTTGAGGATCTAGCCCTTTACTAACGAGTTCTTTTATTACCCCGACATTTCCGATTTTCTCAATTTTGTCTAGAGTCAACATGACTGAAAGGAACTCAGCCGATGGAACGCCAATTGATTCAAGTACTTCACTCAAAAAACGTCTGTTGTTCCACCTAAGTGTAATCGGAATCTCCAGCCTCTTGAAAACCTCAACTGCCAACTGCATTAACTCAGCTTCTGCTTCAGGGCCCGCAATTCCAACCACATCAACATCACACTGTAAAAATTCACGCAGACGACCTCGTTTAACAGGTCCATCCCGAAAAACCTTCCCCATCTCATATCTTTTGTAAGGAAATTCAATACCGGGATTTAAAGCGATCACCTTTGCAAAAGGAATAGTCAGATCATATCGAAGTCCAAGTTTCCGCGAACCTTGGTCCGTTAGTTGATACATTTCCTTAAGTATATCATCGCCACCAGCATACTTAGATGTCAAAAGGTCAAGTTCGTTCAATATAGTGCAATCCATTGAATCAAAATCATACAGTTCAAAGATTTCCTGAAGTGTGGTTTGAACTTTTTTTCTAAGCGCTTGTTCCGTTCCAAAGAAATCATAGGTACCTTTTACATTTTGCACAACAATCATTCCCTTCTTTTTGGTAAAATAAAAAACGCGCCGGACCTCTTGGTCCTGCGCGCTTCATATGCCGCAGGGAGGCCAACGCGAGAAGCGTTAGCCCACCCTGAATTTTTACAGGTGTGCTAACGCTGTTTGTGATGATGAAGTTGACTCAGTTGGTTTCTTTTCATGGGTTCATTCACCTTCAACACTTGATTACAACGATTATAGCGAATCATTTTAGCCCGCGCAAGGGAAGTTTCCAAAAAAATCCTGAACAAGTTTTCGGATTGCTGTCTTTTAGTTTCTCCAAACAGGTGAAATAATAAACTTGCCGTTATAGACAGCGCGGTGAACCTGATCATAAGCAACGGCTAACTTTTTCGCATTAAACGCTTGCTGGGGCGCGGAAAGTAAACATTGAATATCCCCCGACTCTGTTATAAAGTTGAGAAATACAGGCGGGAGACTATTCGTGTAACGCCGATAGCCCCGATAAGCTGAACGGCGAACATCAAGTACAGAGCTTTAGGGTGACAAACAAAATTCGTGTTCGTAAATCGCATGAATCCTTTCCAAAACGTTCCGCGCTTGATCTTTGAATTTTAATTCCGCAACCTGATCTTTCAGCAAAAACACGCCGGTTTCATTCCGGTGTTGCCCGAGAGCACCTTCATATAGCCTGCTGGCGCCGTGGGTTGGCGGAGAGAAAAACAGCTTCATCAACAGGGTAACCACTAGGGGCAGTCCGGATTTCCCCCCTTTTCTTAGCGTGTTGTTGCCACCCGGGTCAACGCTGCGGATCTTGATATCATCCTTGGCAAGCTGCGGCGCGATGGACTGAGTCCACAGCGAGAGCGCTAACTTGGAGGCGGCATAAGGGCCAAGCAGCTTGCGAAAGGTTTTGGGGCGCTCCAGGTTTGCGATAGTAAACTCTTTCGTAAATTTTAGAGCTGAAGATGAGGTGTTGATCACCGTTTTTAAGCGACCGCTTTTTATGAGCTCCTTCAATTCCATCAGAATGATATACGGAACGACTGTCATCAGCTCATAATGATACTCGCGTTCTTGTTTCGAATAGCTTAGCTTGGAAAAGGATCCTCCGGCGTTGTTGAACAAAATATCGATCCGCTGCTCCTTATGTTTGATTTCTTCCAAAGCCCGTCTCAAGGCGGCATAATCGGCAAGATCATCCGTTTTATAAATGCGAAGCCATCCCCTCTGGACTGCTTCCTGGATTATACTATCGTCCGGCGGAAAGTCGGAACGGTTCAAAGCAACCACTTGCCAGTTTTCCGACAGCAATTTCCGGGTTAATGCCAACCCGATCCCTGCGCTTGCGCCCGTAATCGCGGCGATATTGTCACGTTGTCCCTTATTCATTGCATGTCTCCTCCTAATAACGAAAATTTCTCCTGATAATGCTCACTCTATAACTTGGAGTCGACTCCAAGTCAATACTGAAAAACCAAGTTCTGTCCAAAGGGTAAGGGACTTGACTTGGAGCCAGCACCAAGATGTATAATGCATAAAAAATAGTCTCTGGGAGGGAACAGGATGAAGGAAGAGCAAACGTTTACGATAAAGCAAACCGCCAAGGAAACCGGAATTTCTGAAGATACGATTCGTTATTACGAAAAGATCGCTCTACTCCCCCGGGCTGAACGGAAGGATAACGGGCACCGCATTTACCGGCAGGAGGACATCGATACAATCCAACTGCTGTCTTGTATGAAAAAAACGGGGATGCCGCTGGATGAAATGCGGCCTTTCTTGGCGGTCTCCACTGATGCTGATCCCGCGGAATATCCCGAACTGGTGGAGCTCCTCAGGAGCCACCGGGAAAATATCGTCAGCCAAATCGCCTCTCTGCAGCAGGTTGTCGATTTTATCGACATGAAATTGGAGAAGGGAAAGTACCGGCGGGACTGCTCGGATGAAATTCAGGACGACGTGTCCGACAACAGGATGGAAGAACCCAAATCCAAATCGATCTCGACAGTTCAGATGAATTATTTTTCCGTATCGGCGGGAATGGGCACCGGTAACCATTTGTGAAAATCTGTTTGAATGTGCTCTGCTTTTCGATGCGATGCGGCTACTTCCTCTCATAAACTGCTGCATAATTGATAATTACTAAACTTTGGGGCGAGTATCTGTGAGGAGCTGAATGCAATGTCTGGAACACAAATTTTGTTAATTGGTGATGATCATTCAGGAGGTTGGCATCCACTCCAACCAGTTCGGGAAGAGCTGGAAAAGATCCTAGAAGGAAAATTTCAATTGACCGTGACACAAAATTATGATGACTTATCGACGCTTAGTACCAGTAATTATGCGGCCTGTATCTCTTATGCGGATATCGGGACTCGCGATATTACGCTTACATCCGAGCAAACTGCCGGTTTGCTGAAATTCATTGCAGACGGAGGTGGACTGCTTGCCATTCATAACGGCATTTCATTGGCGCGCAGTTATGAATTGCTGCAGGTAATCGGAGCCAAATTTGTTGCACATCCACCTTTTCAAACGGTTCATTTTTATCGAGCAATGAATGTGCATCCATTACTAGAAGGAGTGGAGGATTTTACGGTCGAGGAGGAGCCGTATCAGTTTGAATTCGATACGTTCACACCCCGTACCGTATTTCTCGAATACGAATATAACGGAAAGAGATGGCCATCTGCGTGGGAACACAAGTATGGTTTAGGTAAGGTCGTCTATTTGCATCCGGGTCACACGGCAGATTCTTTCAAGCCGGAAGCTATCCAACGGCTCATTCTAAATAGCGTTTGCTGGATAGCTGACCTGGATTTCTAATAGCGTGAATCCGGTTGCCCCGCTCTACTCCGCTGGGCTGAACGGAAGTGTCCGAAAACAGGAAACCACCAGGAGCATTGGAGTAACAATGTTCTTGGTGGTTTTGTTACTTCACGTATTTTTATGATACAGAATGATTGGGTAGAGAAATCACAACAACTATCAAACGAATGTAAATTTTTCAATCTATAATGTGAGTGGGGTGAAGGAAATGAATGATTATATACAGTCCATGATTGAATGGATAGAAGAGCATTTAAGTAAAACATTTTTATTAGATGAATTAGCAAAATATATGGGGTATTCTCCTTATTATTGTTCATTTAAATTTCATCAAGCAACAGGAATAAGTATTCGGAGATATGTTTTACTTAGAAAACTATATTTATCGACTGAGGATTTAGTAATTGGTCAAAAGGTGATTGATATTGCTTTTGAATATGGTTATTCCTCACAAGAAGCATATAGTAGAGCTTTTAAATCCGTATTTGGAGTCAGTCCGGGTGAATTTCAAATTAATCAAGGGCCCGTTCAATCATTTGCTAAGCTTACACTTGAGCACAATAGGGATGTGAATAGAGTGAGTTTTATAAAAGAAGTAGAACAATTGCAAAATAGAAATGGTGAGTTATTTGATGAGGATGTTTTAAATATTTTTAATGGGCAAATGATGTATGATGAGTTTCATTCCAATAAAATGATGGGCAACTCGGATTATGTCCCATTTAATGAAGCGATGTGTGTGCATCCAACTTCAAAACAAATATTTGATGATCATTTTATTCGGTTGCGTGCAGAAGGACATCAGAATGCAGTAGAAAGTTATATACAAATAGTCATAAAGCCGTTAGAACCCCTATTTCAAAATCAATATAATTACATGGTGTTATGGTTTGGAGAAGATGTATTTTGCCAAATGAATCTATTAACACTATTAGCTTATTTGGAGCAGATTACATACAAGGGTAGAGTGTTTTTAAATAGCTTTCGAGATGATGAATTTAAAGTGAGTCAGACGGAACTTTTGTTAGGTAATTATCAAAAAATATATGAAGAAGTATTACTAAACCAGCAGAAACCAACTATGGAATTGTTACCCGTCATGTATCAAGCAATTGAGCTGCATTTAAGTATGTTAGCTGAGGAAAACAGCGTAAAGAAATATATTAAAAATCACGCCCATCTATCAGAGTCTGAATTGGTACATCAGCTGATGGCTGTATTCTCGACACTTGGATATGGGGACCTGCAATATATTGAAATCATAAGGCAAGTACGTACAACTTAAAACCGCATTGGAAGGACGGTCTTTCTGTGGCAAATAAGAAAATAATGAAAAGAATCAACAAGATTCTCCTGACTGCGGTAGGCGGAATTGTACTTGTTTTGGGTGTTTTAGTGGGTTATGTTTATTTCTTCATTCTTGAAAAGCCTGCTGAACCGGATAATTGGGCTGCTGCGGAGCGCTATGTCTGGAATAAAATCAAGCTTGACCAGGATGCACAAGTCATTTCATCCGACGGTTCAGAATACTATTTGCTTGCCAATAAGGGAGCAGCTGCTGAAAATAAATTGATCATTTATTTTTCGGGGGGCGGTGTGGCCTGGAATGCGATGACTGCCGCCCAGCCGATCAGTCTGAGTAATGTAATGAAGAACGGTGAGATCAAATATTACTTTCCGAACATTCCATTCTTTAAAGTAAGTACGCTTGGCGGCCTGTTGAAAAACAATAATCCTGACAATCCGTTCAAGGATTGGAATATTGTATATATCCCTTACACTACTGGTGATCTGCATATCGGGAATGCATACAAGGAATATACGGACGCCAAAGGCAAGCCGTTTACAATGCGTTACAACGGTCAAGCCAATACGAGCGCAGCATTGGAATGGATTGCAACCCATTTCGCTGCGCCGGACAAGATCCTCATTGCGGGAGAAAGCGCCGGAGGATTCGGAGCTGCTTTCTGGGCGCCTGAGATTGCGAAACGCTACCCGGATGCCCGCATTTATCAATATTCGGACGGCTCCTACTTAAATGCCGACCGCTGGCCGGCTATTATCGATAACGAATGGAAGGCCAACGTTGCAGCAACCTTTGGTTATGAAATCCACGGCGATTTGATTTCGTCCGTATTCGCGGCGAACCGCAAGCTGCTCCCGGACAATGCGGTGCT
Organism: Paenibacillus plantiphilus; assembly: GCF_927798095.1. GTDB lineage: Bacteria > Bacillota > Bacilli > Paenibacillales > Paenibacillaceae > Paenibacillus_Z > Paenibacillus_Z plantiphilus. Next base: position 41,856 of record NZ_CAKMMF010000007.1, read on the forward strand.
TTTGCAGTCCAATACGCTTTATGATGAGCTGTTGTTCGATTTTGAAAAGGATCTGAATGATGATGTTTCGGACGATGGCGAGTATGTGCATCGCTGGTCGGCCCGCATGCTGCAATCTGCCGGAGAGCTAACTGAACAATTGCCAGGCTACTATTATTACATCACTGATTACGGTCTTAACGAGAAGACGGGCAGGACCCCACATACACTCTCCCCAGTAAATCATTTCTACAAAGCCGAACAGGGCGGGGTGAAGCTGATGAAGTGGCTGGACGATGCCGTGAATAAGGATGAATATTACTCCGTGGGGCGGAATTTTGTGGAAAAGGATGGATGACGCTGTCGGTCCAGCGTCTTTTTCGGCTTCTTCATGAGGGTCATAGTCCGCCGACAAGAAGCTGTCGTTTGAGCGGATTACGTATCCGCATCAGCTGCTGAGATGGGTGCTCGTCGTGCAGGTGTATCGGGTGTTTAGCGAAGGCTGGCAGTATCGGTTAGTTTAATGAAATAATATTGTCAGAATAAAGTCATATCCAAGGATGATCTTTCTGCTGCGGGACATTTGCTGCAAAAGCTAGATCGTCAGATTTCGAGCTTGGCAGACTTTCCCGAAATGGGTGCGGTTTTAGCAGAGGATGATTATTCGCTTATACAAAGAGGTTATCGCTTCATTGTAGTGAATCCATATCTTGTATTCTATCGTGTGATCAAAGAAACTGTGATTATCCATCGGATTTTGCACGGGCGCAGAGATTATCTTCGTGAGTTATTTGACTCCGCCAAGTTCACAAGTAGTAATGAAGCGGAAAATTGAATTGAAAGTGAAAGCTACGATGCTAAATCTGCACAAGGGAGTCTTTTATATAGCGTCAGGCGGGATAAGGGTTGATAAATAAAAAGAGGTGTGTATAATATTAATGAAATATAATAATGAAATTCGAAATAAAAATGTTATCTAGGGTTCCGCGATTGATGAATCGGCTGGTCCGAGAGATAACTCACAACGGGTAAGTAGGTTGTGTCACGGAGGGATAAAAGCCCGGGAGATAAACTGTTAACGACAGTTTGTTTCCCAGGCTTTTTTATTTTTGCTGTATTTGGAGATACTGAGTGCAGCGTAATCTTAAAGGAGTGTGAAAAGAAATGAACAAAACATGGTTATCAGTCATTGTTGCCGCTTTATTTGAGGTGGGATGGGTCATTGGATTAAAGCATGCAAATGGGTTTTTGGAATGGGGAGCTACAGCAATTGCTATTATTGTAAGTTTCACATTAATGATTATGGCTTCTCGTTCACTTCCTGTAGGGACTGTTTATGCTGTTTTTGTTGGCTTAGGTACAGCTGGTACAGTATTAGCAGAAATCATTTTGTTCGGCGCTCCTGTTCAAATAGGCAAGATGGTGCTCATCGGAACGCTGTTATTGGGTGTTATTGGGCTGAAAATGTTAAGCAAAGAGAAAACAAAGGAGGTGGCGTAACTAATGGATTGGGTATATCTTATTTTAGCCGGTATATTTGAAATGTTCGGTGTTCTCATGATAAATAAGTTGAACAAAGACCGTAACGTTACATCATTTCTCTTATTATTTGCAGGATTCGGATTAAGCTTTGTATTCTTGTCACTGGCAATGAAAACTCTCCCGATGGGAACAGCATATGCAGTTTGGACAGGTATAGGTGCATCCGGTGGAGCAATTCTTGGAATGATCTTTTATGGGGAACCAAGAAATATGTTGAGAATTTTGTTTATTGCTATGGTGCTCGGATCTGCAGTGGGCTTGAAGCTAGTTAGCTAACGCAACAGTATTAAAGTTGAAACCGGCAAGACTCATTTACCTTGGTACTCATTTGTAAAAGGAGGACAAATAAAATGACTAAAAATATAAAAAAGTGCACATTTGAAGATCTAGGCTTACTCCAAGAAATTAGTATTGAAACCTTTAATGAGACATTTAAGCATAATAATTCACCTGAAAATATGAAAGCCTACTTGGAAAGAGCATTTAGCTTAAAACAATTAGAGGAAGAATTATTCAGTACTGCTTCGCAATTCTTTTTTGTTTATTATAATAGTGAAATTGCTGGATATTTAAAGGTGAACACCAGTGATGCTCAGTCTGAGGACATGGGTGAGGAGTCACTTGAAATCGAGAGAATTTATATCAAGAAACAATTTCAAAAGCACGGACTTGGTAAATATCTGCTCAATCAAGCTATGGAAATAGCTTTGGAACGCAATAAAAAGAAAATCTGGCTAGGCGTTTGGGAAAAAAACGAAAATGCGATTGCTTTTTATAAGAAAAAGGAATTTGTTCAAACAGGAGTTCACTCTTTTTATATGGGTGATGAAGAACAAATAGACTTTATAATGACCAAAACACTTATGTAACATTTCTCAGTAAGAGCAAACGAGGAGGAGAAACAGATGTATATCCCATCACATTTTCATATTGAAGAAATAAAAGTCGCGTACGACATTATCAAAGAACATAGCTTCGCAACACTGATTTCACAACAAGATGAAGTGCCCGTTGCCACTCATTTACCTTTAATTTTGGATAAGGAGAACCAATATTTATATGGGCATTTTGCACGTCCGAATCCTCAGTGGAAGGATATTAGCAATCAAGTTGTCTTAGCCATTTTTCATGGTCCGCATTGCTACATCTCTCCTTCATGGTATGAAACAAATAAAGCAGTACCAACATGGAATTATGTGACTGTTCATGTATACGGAGAAGTCGAACTTATTGATGATGGAAAGGAGTTAGTGGATTCCTTGCATGAAATGGTATTGAAGTATGAAAGCCCTGACAGTTCATATAGATTGCAAGATGTAGACGCTGACTTTATTGCTGGAATGAATAAAGGGATTCAAGGATTCAAAATAAGAATAAATAAGATTGAGGGGAAAGTGAAGCTAAGTCAAAACCATTCCATACAAAGGCAAGAGCTTGTCATTAAACAACTGGAACGGATTCAGAACGGGGACGAACCAAAGATCGCTTCTCTTATGCGAGCAAACCTGAAAAAATAACTTTAGGTCATTGACGAGGTACGTTGAGGATGGCGACTCTTAGAATTTGGATAATATGTGAACAGCGGTATATTTCATTGTAAATGAGCCTCCAATCCTTTATTCTGGGAATAGAACGATCGTTCAATAAGAAGGATGAAGCCCTATGAAGCGACACTACGATAGCGATCAAACGAGAAAGATCATCGCGGAGAAAGCGGCGCAACTTTTTTCGCAAAAAGGCTTTGCAGGAACGTCGGTTTCAAATATATCCAAGGAATCCGGTTTCAGTAAAGGTCATGTCTATTATCATTTTGAGAACAAGGAAAAGCTATTCATAAGTATAGCTCAGGATGCGATGCGGGTATGGGCTGAGAAATGGGACGCGCTTTCACCGAACTATGCGACGGCAGCAGCAAAATTATATGCAGTGGCGACGTTTGTGATGGATAATTATAGAACGCCGCTGCTCAAGGTCATGCAAGAATTGGTGACGAACCCGGCGACCGATCCGGTAACTGTTAAGCAATTGTATAACCTTGTGGAAACGCCTATGCAAGCCTACATGGCCATTTTCCAACATGGAATCAGTACCGGTGAATTTGCGATTGAGGATTTGCAGGCTACGACATTTCTCTTCGGAAATTGGTTGGGAGCGTTATGTTTACATTTGTTTACAATGGACTACGAAACGCTGCACCGTATGTTTCAACAAAGCGTGACGATCTTTCTTGGAGGAATTGTTAAATAGCACAAATTTTAATTTGATCAGATTAGAACGATCGTACTAATTATTCTAATTGTACAACATAACAATCGATAGGGACGTGTATATCATGGGAACTTCGTGCCAGGTAGCGATAGTAACGGGCGGCGCTTCGGGGATTGGCAGAGCGATTTGCAGCCAGTTGGCGGGCAAGCATGTATTTGTCGTAGTTGCTGATATCGATGAATCGGGCGGTAAACAGACGGTTAGCAATATTGAAGAAAACGGTGGCAGAGCGCAATTTGTCAGATTGGATGTTACGCATGCCGCTCAGGTAGACGCTGTGGTCAACAGTGTATATAAAGAACATGGCCGATTGGACTATATGTTTAACAATGCGGGGATCGCGATGTATGGCGAGCTATACGATATGTCGATAGAGCATTGGGAGAGAATCGTCAACATCAATCTTTGGGGTGTCATCCACGGCACTCAGGCGGCTTATCCGTTAATGAAAAAGCAAGGTTTCGGTTCTATTGCCAATACGGCATCTGTAGCAGGGCTGGGCCCATCGCCTACGGCGGCAGCTTACGCGACAACCAAACACGCCATTGTCGGGTTAACGACCTCTCTCCATTACGAAGCGGAAGCGTTCGGAGTCAAGGTAAGCGCGCTATGCCCTACGTTCGTGAATACGCCGATCTTCTCCAACGGCGAAGGGATTAACATGGACAAAGAGATGATATCCGCACAATTGCAGCAGAAGAAAATGATGAGCCCCGAGCAGTTTGCGCGCATTGCGTTAAAGGGGCTTGAGCGAAATCAAACGATTGTGTGTCCGATGCCGCTGCGGCGGACAATGGATATTTTCTTTATCCTGTTCCCTGCCGTTCACCGGAAGCTGATAAGGTACTTCTGCAATGTAGCACGCAAAGCGAACGTAAGCCACGCTAAGCAAACTTAAATAGAAGTGGCGGCTTTATGACGGAGAGTCAGCAAACCAAATGCTATAAAGTCGCCAGAAAGTAGTTGGAGGAGAGGCTGCAATAGCCTCTCCTTCGCTGCTTAGTTTACCCTATACTATTCCGCTTCGAGCGCTTTAACTGTTTCACCCTCGATTAATACGGGCTGATAGTAGGTGTGGGTGGGCAAGTCTTTTTTGCCTTGTAAATTTTTAATGACCCAGTCCGCTGCGTCGCGTCCCATTTGCTCTTGGGGGTGCGTTAGCGTCGTTAGTCTGATATTCGCGTTTTTGGCGATATGTGAATTGTCCTGACCAATGATGGATAGCTCGTCTGGAATGGAAATCCCCAGCTTTCTGCACACATGTACGATTTCCAAGCCTACCTCGTCGTTGTAGCACACAAGCGCAGTCAATTCATCCCGATTGTCGTTCAGATACACTTCCAGGTTAGTGGACAGGTCCGGCTTGGTCGATGTATCGAAAGAAAGCACATGCTCTTGCTGGAACCGTAATTTGGCTTCCCCCAGAGCCTTGATAAACCCCTTCATTCTATACTTCCCTTGCAAATCATCCATCTTCGCAATGATGCCGATCTGGGTATGTCCTTTGGCAATCAGCTCACGGGTGGCAATATAGCTGGACTGCACGTCATCCAGACAGAAGAAAGGAACCTCCAACTCTTCATAATAGGCATTGATCATCACGAACGGAACCTCCTGCTCCTTAAAAGACAGGTAGTACGCGATATTGGGGTTATATTCATTGCTTCTGGTAGGCTCTATAATCAGTCCATCCACACCGTAGGACAGCATCATTTCCAACGCCTTTTTTTCCTGGGAGATATCATTATTTGTACTGGCTAACAGCAAGGAATAGTTATCTTCATTTAATCGGCTTTCAATGCCGCGGATGATGGAAGGAAAGATGTAATCCGAGATATAGGTTGTGATGACGCCGATCGTTTTATTCATCGTCTTTGCACCCGACTTGGACCGATAGTGGCTGCTGACATACGTGCCGGAACCCCGCTCGCTGCGCAGGAACCCCTCATTTGATAACTCCAGAATAGCCTTTCGAACCGTCTGTCGGCTAACGTTATAGCTTTCCTGCAGAACGTACTCCGAAGGGATTTTCTCGCCTGCTTTGTACGTTCCAGAGAGGATATGGCTTTTGATATCTTCAATAATGAGCTGGTACTTTGGCTTCATGCAATCCACTTCTTTCATCGTTGTTCGATAAAGTTGTACGTACACATTTTAGCATGATTTGCATGAAATGCAAACATAATGACATCGCTCGTGATCTGAAAGATACAAGTTGCACACTTGTTATCTGGAAAATAAAATGCACAGTCAAACAAAGACAGCATAGCTAAATATGTAAGTATAACTATTAATACATATTGACAAATGTACGTACAAAAAAATATACTAAGGCTGTCAGTAAGAGATCGCGAATGGAGAGGGGATATATGTGATCATGGATCATGTAGACTTGAAAGAAGCGATAACCAAGGGAGAAACTTCGCTGGGTATCGAATTCGGATCTACGCGGATTAAAGCGGTGTTGATCGATCGTCGTTTCGAGACCATCGCATCGGGAAGCTTTGAGTGGGAGAATCTGTTGAGGGACGGAAGTTGGACGTACAACCAGGAGGATATTATTACAGGTCTTCAAACCGCTTATCGTGAAATGAAGCAAGAGGTGGAACGGAATTACGGAGTCACCCTCCGGACTGTCGGTTCGATTGGATTCTCCGGTATGATGCACGGCTATCTGGCATTCGACAGTACGGGCGACCTGCTAGTTCCGTTTCGGACATGGCGCAATGCAACGACCGGCGCGGCAGCAAGGGAACTAACAGACCTATTCCAATTTAATATTCCCGAGCGCTGGAGTATCGCCCATTTGTACCAAGCGATATTAAACGAAGAGGAGCATGTGCCTCGCATTGATTTCGTAACGACGCTGGCTGGATATATCCACTGGCTGCTGACCGGCAATAAAGTGATCGGCATCGGAGATGCTTCCGGCATCTTCCCTATAGATGAATCAACCCATAATTATCATCCAACGATGATCAAGCAATTCGATGCATTGATCGCGGCCAAAGGCTATCCGTGGAAGCTGGAGGAGCTTCTTCCCGAAGTGTATCTCTCCGGCGAGCAGGCTGGCGAGCTAACGGCGGCGGGAGCCGCCATTCTGGACCCGGCCGGGAATCTGCAGTGCGGCATTCCGCTATGTCCTCCGGAAGGCGATGCCGGCACAGGCATGGTTGCGACGAATAGCGTTAGGAAGCGAACGGGGAACATCTCCGTGGGCACTTCAATTTTTGCAATGATTGTATTGGAGAGAGAATTATCCAGCGTTTATCCGGAGATCGATATGGTCACGACGCCGGACGGCAGTCCGGTCGGCATGGTGCATGCCAACAACTGCTCCAGTGATCTGAACGCCTGGATAGGATTGTTCCGGGAATTCTCTGAAGCGATGGGATTCCATGTGGATTCCGGCAAATTGTTCAGCGTGCTGTTGAATAAGTCGTTGGAGGCAGACCCGGATGGCGGCGGTTTGCTTAGCTACGGCTATCTATCGGGCGAGAATATTACGGGAATCGACAAAGGCAGGCCGTTGTTCGTTCGCTCGCCTGAAAGCAGCTTTAATCTGGCTAATTTCATGCGTACTCACTTGTTCACTGCATTCGGAGCATTGAAGCTGGGCATGGACATTTTGACCGAAAATGAACAGGTGACGATTGACAGCATCTTGGCTCATGGCGGCCTCTTCAAAACCCCTGTCGTCGGACAACGGGCTTTAGCCGCTGCGCTGAATGTACCGATCTCGGTCATGTCGACGGCCGGCGAAGGCGGGGCATGGGGCATGGCGCTTCTGGCCTCATACATGACCAACAAGGATCAAGGGGAGAGCCTGGAGGACTTCCTAGAGCATAAAGTATTCAAGGATGCCGAAGGACAGGAGATTGCTCCAGATGCTGCGGATGTCCAAGGGTTCCAAGCATTCATCAAACGATACCAAGCAGGGCTTGCCATCGAACAGGCCGCTGTAGACCATCTGCTAGAGACCGGGAGGGACTAACATTGTTAGAACAACTGAAAGAAGAGGTGTGCCAAGCGAATCTGGATTTGCCGAAGCACGGACTCGTGAAATTCACTTGGGGCAATGCGAGCGCCGTCGATCGGGAAAGCGGCCTGTTCGTGATTAAGCCGAGCGGAGTCAGCTATGAGAAGATGAAACCGAGCGACATGGTCGTTGTCGATCTCGACGGCAAGGTGGTCGAGGGAGAGATGAGACCTTCCTCCGATACCGCGACTCACGCTGTGTTGTACAAGCATTATCCGCAAATCGGCGGCATCGTGCATACTCACTCGACCTGGGCAACCATCTGGGCGCAGGCGGGACTGGATGTACCCGTCATGGGAACGACGCATGCGGACACCTTCTATGGCTCCGTGCCTTGCGCACGGTTCTTGAATCAAGAGGAGGTTGACCGCGGTTACGAAGCAGAGACGGGTCACGTTATTATCGAAACGCTGGAGAAGCGTGGATTGGATGTCATGGCGATCCCGGCCATTCTGCTCCAGGGACATGCGCCGTTCACTTGGGGGAAAGACGTGAAGTCGGCGGTCGAGAACAGCGTCGTGCTAGAGGAAGTGTGCAAAACGAATCTGTACGCGCGGCAATTGAACCATTTTGCCAAAGAGCTGCCTCAGGGCATTCTGGATAAGCACTATCTTCGAAAGCATGGAAAAGATGCCTACTATGGGCAAAAGTAATTGCCTCAGCCCTATAAAAATACAGCAAAGAGGATGATCAAGATGTCAACAACTGCAGCTAAACAGTTTTGGTTCGTCGTAGGTTCGCAGCATCTGTACGGGGAAGAAGCGCTGGCTGAGGTAAAGGCTCACGCGCAGACGATGACGGATGCCTTGAATACTAGCGGCGTGCTCCCTTACCCGCTTGTCTTGCAGGACTTGGCTGTCAGCGCGGATAAAATTACAAGCATTATGAAAGAGGTCAACTATCGCGACGAAGTGGCGGGTGTCATCACATGGATGCATACGTTCTCGCCTGCAAAAATGTGGATTCGCGGTACGAAATTGCTGCAGAAGCCTCTGCTCCACTTGGCGACCCAGTTCAATGAAAGCATTCCGTGGGCAACGATCGACATGGACTTCATGAACCTGAATCAGGCTGCTCACGGCGATCGCGAATACGGCTTCATCAATGCCCGTCTGAAGAAACAAAATAAAATCGTCGCAGGCTACTGGGAACGTCCGGACGTGCAGCAGCAGATTGCGGATTGGATGGACGTAGCGGTTGCCTATAACGAAAGCTTCAACATCAAAGTGGCTCGTTTCGGCGACAACATGCGCAACGTTGGCGTAACGGAAGGGGACAAGGTCGAGGCCCAAATTCAGTTCGGATGGACCGTGGACTATTACGGCATCGGCGACCTCGTGCAATACGTGAATGCTGTTGCAGAGCAAGAAATCGATGATCTGATGGGCCAGTATGCGGAGCTCTACGAATTCGATTACGGTACGAACAGCAAAGAAGCCTGGGAAGCCAGCGTCAGAGTTCAAGCAAGCTATGAGATCGCCCTCAAACGTTTCTTCGATGAGAGGGGTTATAATGCTTTCACGACGAACTTCGAGGATTTGCATGGAATGAAGCAGCTCCCTGGTCTTGCCGTCCAACGTCTGATGGCGCAGGGCTACGGCTTTGCCGGCGAGGGCGACTGGAAGACGGCCGCGCTTGATCGTTTGCTGAAAGTGATGAGCCGCAATCAAAACACGGGCTTCATGGAGGATTACACCTACGAGATGGCGGCCGGTCAGGAAGCGATCCTGCAGTCCCATATGCTAGAGGTAGATCCGTCCTTGGCAAGCAATAAGCCCAAAATCATTGTTTCCCCGCTCGGAATCGGCGATCGCGAAGATCCGGCGCGTCTGGTGTTCGACGGCAAAGCCGGTGAAGGCGTCGTCGTATCCATGGCTGACTTCGGCACGCATTATAAATTGCTGATCAATGAGGTTTCCGCATTCGAGCCGACGGTTCCGGCTCCTAACCTTCCTGTCGCTCGCGTCCTGTGGACGGTGAAGCCGAACTTCCAGGATGGAGTGAAGGCTTGGATCGAGAATGGCGGCGGCCATCATACCGTCGTTTCCTTGAACCTAACGACAGACCAAATCGTGACCTACGCCAAGCTGGTTAACTTGGAATACGTCGTCATCAGATAATCCATAATTAAGTTGAAAAAAAGGCGGACTCGGGAGCATTGCGACGAGTTCGCTTTTTTGTTGAGATAGAAATGCTGTATGCACATCTGTCGCCCGAGATGCACGAAGAATCTCTCGTCCATGACTTGACCCTGACGTATACTGGAGGGTCTATAATCAGAGGGGAGGAGGGATTGTAGATGAAGGACGTGCAATTTAGTAAAGGGCTAACCGTCGTATTTCTAGGCTGGGTGTCCATGGTCATTGGCCTTTTTACGGCGACCTTGATAGGACAACAGGTCGAGCAAGCAGGCGGCCCAATTTGGGCTTCAGCAATAACCCGGGGCGTAGTTGTCTCATCAATAGTTGTTCTTGTGGTATTCTGGATACGAAGACGTTACCGCATTCAACTTAGGCAGATACTGCCATTGTCCAGAGTCGGCCTGCTCCATTTGTTGGGTGGCGCGGTGCTTCCTTTATTGTTAGTAGTCTGCGGTTTTATTATAGCCAGTCAATTGGGCTGGATTGACATTGTGGAGTGGCATCTATCCTTTGAGCTATTTTCCAGCATCCTTTTTAATATATGTTTCGCTTTTTTATACGAAGCGCTGCCTGAGGAATTGACTATGCGCGGCTTGGTCTATAGTGGCTTGCGGGCGAAATTCTCTGCTTTCTTGGCTTTTGTTGGGCAAATCCTTCTGTTCGTGCTGGTGCCTGTCACGGTAAATTTCCTGCAACAGCTTGTAGGTATGGAGCCCGGAGTTGACATCAATGCAGACTATGTTGTTCTGCTGCTGGCCTTCGGAACGGTACTGCAGCTGTTGCGCTTTACAGGTTCTCTTTGGGCATCTATAGGATTTCATCTTAGTTACTTGGAGATATCAAGATTTGTGGTTGCGCAGAACGATCTGCGTTTGTTGACGTATTCTGAGCTGCATGAGGGTACGGGTAACCTTTTTATATTATTTACGATGGTGATATTGGGCGGAATCTTCACCGTAGGAGCCCTCTACCTCTGGCAGAGGGCTGGTCGGAAGATAGCCGAGCCGTGAAAAGGATGGATGTTAAGTTGTATACCGTCGGACAGTTATCGAACCTGACGAAAGTATCAATTCGCACATTGCATTATTATGAGAAGCTTGGGCTGCTTAATCCGATTCGGGACGAGAATAACCAATATAGGCTGTACGGTGATCGGGATATTTTGAGACTTCAACAAATCGCAATTCTAAAAAAAATGAAATTTAAGCTGAGCGAGATCGCGGTGATTCTTGATCAGAATGAAACTTTGGTTGATGAATCCTCTCATCATGCTGTGTCGGCATGGACGCAATCGTTGGAAGGACAACTCTCAATTGTAAGAAAGCAACAGGAAGATCTGAGAAAGGTAGAACAGCTGCTGTTCTCTACCCTCTATTCTATACGGGTTACCGGTCAGGTTAATCTCGAAGAGATGCTGCACTTTATTAAAGAACTGGATCAACCTAAGGACCGTTCCAGGGGTGCCCTTCTAAGAGAAGTTTTTTCACCGGAAGAGTTGGAGGTTATGCCGATAAACAAAACGGGGCCTGTCGAAATGGAGTGGGCGGACATCCTTAGAGAAATCCACAATCACATTCATGAAGCTCCGGATTCCAATGCCTCTCAAAAGCTGGCTAAGCGAATTACCGAGTATGCTTTATTGTTATTTAACGGCGATGAACAACTTGCTGAGAAGTATTGGGAATACATTGTTCCAGAGGATGGACAGTCGCCCCGAGTGTACGGGATGACCTCGGAAGTGATGCGGTATATTGAAAAAATATTGGAGCGATGGGGCTAGACGAGACGATCCCGCGCGCAAAGCTCACGGAGATGCGATTGACGGGAGGAGGATTCGGTGCAAGATCAAACCAACGGATTCAGGCATAAAAAATAAATGGCGACAAAGCTATAATAGGTGACAGCCTAGCTGTCACCTATTATAGCTTATACTTCATGTATAACAATAAGGAGGTTTTTTCATGTCCGTTATTGCATATTTAAACTTTGATGGGAATACAGAGCAGGTCATTGCGTTTTATTCAGAAGCACTGAATTCAAGTAAAGTAAAGCAAGTCAAGTTCAAGGATTTTCCACAAGATCCAAACTACCCTTTGCCCGAAAATGAGTTGAATATGATTATGGAGTCATCGTTAGAATTCGCCGGTGGAAAAATAATGATGTCGGATATTCTGCCTTCGATGAAGAAGGTAACAGGCGAGTTGGTTCAAGGCAACAATATGCTGATTAGTATCGTTATTGAAGATAAACAGACAATGGAAAATTACTTTTCTAATTTGTCTGTAGGCGGTTATGTTATCATGCCTTTATCGGAAATGCCTTGGTCTTCCTGCTTCGGAATGTTGGTTGATAAACTTGGTGTCGGTTGGAAATTTAATCGCGACGCTGATAAGTTTCTTGATAGCGTTATTTCCAACAAACAATAATTTTCGCGTGCAGATTATCCTACACCATCGCTTTCTAACAAGGAGTAGAAATTATCACGGTCTTCGTTATCGAATTTGCCAACTGTCCGTACTCTAACAAATTCATGTCCGCCATACATGTCTATTTCCTCGCCGTGTCTATTGAAGAGCGCGATCATATTGCCATCCTGATTCAACTCCATGTACCCGTAACATTGTGCTTCAATCGCTTCACCGTAAAAGAGTGTAAATCTGATTTTGATTACTCTGTGCATGCAGACCCTCCTTTTCTGTCTTTCGTAAAAATTTTACGTGAAACCGGATGAATTGGAAAAAGCGATAACGCTCTTTATTCTCGGACATTCATTCCGATTTCGAAAGAATTAGGGGGCTTCCCCGCTTTGCCGCTCATTCGCACATTATCTCTTGACGAGATGGGATTTCGGGAGTATGATAACGTGCCGGTTAACTCAACAAGCTAAATCATTAAAAAGGCCGGCTTTCGAAGTGTCTCGCCCGTCCCGATAGGACGGTTAATTACGGGGAATTGGGAAAGCGACAACGGTAATTGAAAAAGCCTTAACCCTTCGTGAAGCAGGGTTAAGGCTCTATTCATTCATTAAGCTAGTCTCATCTTAAAATCCTGATAGCCGAACTCGCGAACGACGCGGCAATTGCCGTCTTTGTCCTGCACGGCGATGGCCGGCAGCGGCATGCCGTTGAAGGTGTTGGTCTTGACCATGGAGTAGATCGCCATATCCCCAAACACTAATCGGTCGCCGTTCTTCAAGGGCTGATCAAAGGAATAGTCGCCGATTACATCGCCCGTAAGGCAGGTTGGACCGCCAAGCCGATAGGTGTATGGCTTCTCACCGGCTTCGCCCGAACCGAAGAGCGGCGGACGATACGGCATTTCCAGAACATCCGGCATATGACATGTCGCCGACGTGTCAACGATAGCAATCTCGATGCCGTTCCTATGGATATCCAGTACGGAGGTGACCATATAGCCCGCATTGAGCGCGATGGCTTCTCCGGGTTCAAGATAGACTTCCAAGCCATAGTTATGCTGCATGCGTTGAATGCAAGCTTCGAGTCTCGGAATATCATAGTCATCTCTTGTAATATGGTGACCGCCGCCAAAGTTGATCCATTCCATTTGAGCCAGCCATGGCCCGAACTTGTCTTCGACCGCATTCAGCGTTGTCTCCAGATCGTCCGAGTTCTGCTGACACAGGGTATGGAAGTGCAGTCCCGAGACGCCTTCAAGCAGTTCCGGACGGAACTCGTCGCGTCTCACGCCGAATCGTGATCCCGTTGAACATGGATCATAGATTTCATGTCCCTCTTGTGTCGAGCATTCCGGATTGATGCGCAGCCCCACTTTTCTACCGGCTGCAAGAGCTTTAGCTTTATACTTCTCCAGCTGGGAGAAGGAGTTGAATATAATATGATCGCAAATAGATATAATATCGTCGATTTCATCCTCACGATAGGCAGGGGCAAAGACGTGGTTTTCTTTGCCCATTTCCTCATAACCCAACCGTGCTTCGAATAAACCGCTCGCGGTAGTGCCGCTTAAGTATTGTCCAATAAGAGGATACATGGCAGTCATGGAAAAAGCTTTTTGTGCCAGCACGATCTTGGCTCCGGTACGCTGCATGATGCCGCTTAGGATGTTCAGGTTCTTCTCGATAAGTGCTTCATCGACTACAAAGCAGGGCGTCGGCAATTCCTCGAACCGCATATTAGCGAACGAGCTCCGGCTTCCTAGCTTCCTCTGGCAAAGCGTCAACAAGCACCGGATTAAAGTTCTCTACCCATGGAAGTCCCCATTTGTTCAGCTCTTCCATGAATGGATCCGGATCGAACTCCTCGATATTGAATACGCCCGGTTTATTCCATTTGCCGGTCAAGACCATGGCCGCGCCGATCATGGCAGGAACGCCTGTCGTATAAGAGATAGCCTGGGAGCCCACTTCCCTATAGCACTCTTGGTGGTCACAAATATTGTAGACATAGTAAGTCTTGTCTTGTCCGTCTTTTTTTCCTTTGAAGATACAGCCAATGTTTGTCTTGCCCACCGTGCGAGGTCCAAGGGATGCCGGGTCCGGGAGCATGGCCTTCAGAAATTGAAGCGGAATGATTTGTTTTCCTTCATATTCGATCGGTTCGATGGAAGTCATTCCTACATTCTCAAGAGCCTTCAGGTGCATGAGATAGCTTGGGCCGAAGGTCATGAAGAAGCGAATACGCTTCAGTCCAGGCATATTTTGCGCAAGGGACTCCAGCTCCTCATGGTACAGCAGGTACATGTCCTTTTCGCCAACTTCAGCAAAGTTATACACACGCTTGATTTCCATCGGCTTCGTTTCGATCCATTCCCCGTTCTCCCAGTAGCGTCCGTTGGCAGACACTTCACGGATGTTGATCTCAGGGTTGAAGTTGGTTGCGAAAGGATAGCCGTGATCGCCGCCGTTGCAATCCAGAATGTCGATATATTCAATTTCATCAAAATAATGCTTCAGCGCATAAGCGGAAAATACGCCGGTTACGCCCGGATCGAATCCACTGCCCAGAAGAGCCGTGATCCCAGCTTTCTCAAAGCGCTCGCGGTATTCCCACTGCCAGCTATATTCGAATTTGGCCGTATCTTCCGGCTCGTAATTTGCTGTATCCATATAGTGCGTTTTTGTGGCCAGGCAAGCATCCATGATTGTCAAATCCTGGTAAGGCAAAGCCAGGTTCATAACGATATCCGGCTTGACTTCGTTAATAAGAGCGATTAGCTCATCGACATTATCAGCATCGACCTGTGCTGTCGTAATTTTGGTTTTGCCACCGTCCAATTTCGCTTTAAGTTCGTCGCATTTGGATTTTGTACGGCTCGCGATGCAGATTTCTTCGAAAACTTCGCTGTTTTGAACACATTTATGAATGGCTACTGATGCTACGCCGCCGGCGCCAATGACAAGAGCTTTTCCCATTATTTGTTCTCCTAACCAAAATTTATTTTTTTAGTGTAAAAAAGCAACAAAAAAAGCAAGCGAAACACGCATCATGGCGCATCACACTTGCTTGATATGATCAAATATTAAAACATTCCCAATAAGCATGACCAGACAACATCGTCAGTCAGCCATAAAACGCAATCGCTTCATGGAAAGGCTCTTCATATTCAAATCTATCATGTTAGGATCAGAGTCTATATAGCAAATAATTACTTTTACCACTCTTATTGACCGTTTCACAAGTTGTGTGCTGATGCACTGGTTGTAAAGTAACCAACTTATAAAATTTGAGCTTTTAACTCAATCAATAAGGCAACGAAAGTTGCCAATCGGCATTTGACCCGGCTGTCCGTATGGCCTTAACTCCTTGATGGAAGTGGTCAAAGATTATCTGCTTGGAAAGATCCTACATGTATTGAATATTAGCTTTCCAAAATGAATACCACTTCATAATAGCAGGATAGCGATTATCGGGCAAGAAAAATATTTTTAATAATTGCATATTTTTTCGTGGCGTTGAAACCTCCAGAAAGGACTGCAGAAAGCTATGAAACATTCGTTTCACCTAGAGCGTCTATATTGGAAGAAATGATCAGGTTAAACCTAAGGAGATAATATGATGAATGTCAAAAGAAAATGGAGAGGGTTTATTCCAGTTTTAGGATTGTGTGCAATCTTTGCTGGGACGGCAGTTGCAAGCGATTCAGTTGGCTTGTTTATTAATGGGAAATCGGTCAGCCTTAATAATGAGATTAAACTAGACAACGGGAAAGTAGTTGCACCTGTCCGGGATTTGGCGGAGGCGATGGGAGGCCGCGTAACATGGGATCATAAAACCCATTCGGTAAACATTCAAACAGGAGCCACAAAGGATGAAGTTGCGGATTGGATACGGGAGCAAGGTAAGAAAAAGGATTACTATTTCGGAGGTTTATTCGTAGAGGAAGCGAATCTCGACCGGGATCCTGAACCAGAGGTGCTTGCACGAACTGATGGAGGTGTTCACCTTGGAGATTTCTTCATCTTTGACAAGCAGTCCAACGGTTCATATAAACTAATCTTTGAGCAACCGTGGCATGTCGAATCTTGGGGTGCCGCGCACTTCCGTGCGGATGGAATGAATCCTTTGTATAACATTGTTACCCGGACAGGTGGAACAGGTCTTGATGTTCGCGAGGCTCATCTTATGTACATGAGTGATACAGGAGAATGGACGGAGGCTTGGAAAGGCACGCTCAAGGAACGATCTGTATTTCAAGATAACTATCATCTTACTATGGGCAGCTATCAGTTCAATGACGATAACGGAGAACTATACTACTGGCAGACTGAGCTGAACGCCGCTTTAGAGAACAACGAGCTAGTGGATGATGGTGATTCCCGAACCACGATGAAAGTTTTTGAGCTCAAACAGGGGCGGTTTATGGAGAAGAAATGAGCATTAGCGAAAGCTGGAGGACATCCTGACCGCAGGATGTCCTTTTTTCAAAGCTTGCTGTTGCAGACATCTTGTTGGAAAAGTTGGGGGAACCGGGATCCGCGAAATATGAACGAATCCAATTTCTTGAACTAATCATTTAATCCCTTTCCGTCCAGAATTTGACGGATATACTTTTCAATCCTTGACTCCCGAGTTTTGGATTGTTTGGGTTCCGAAAAATAATGAAGGTAAGCTCTTTGCCGTCCCGGCGTCAATGCTTCAAAGGCGGTTTTCAAGGCAGGAATTTCATTGAGTTTAATTTGAAATTCTTCAGGAATTATGAATGCTGTCGTCTTCTTATAATTCACTTCCAGCCCGGCTTTTTCAACTTCAATGGCTTCATAAATATAGGCCTTCAAGGTGGCGTCCATTTCAACTATTTCTTGAACATTGGTGAACCGAATCTGGCGCGCCGCCTGTACATTCTCCGTTTGTTGGATTAGAATCCCATGGGGATCCTTTAACAAGGCGCCTTTGTGAAACAGAAGCGCACAATATTCTTTAAATCCATGTATTAAAACGATGTTTTTGGACTCAAACGTGTAACAAGGATGCATCCATTTAACTTCCTCGGTTAGCTCGCAGTCAAGGACGATATCTCGCAATGTCTCAAATTCTGCCTTCCACCTTTTAGCTTTGTTTAAAAATCCATCGACCTTAGGATTCATTCTGCTAGTTGTCATCAAGGAATGCCCCTCTTCAATAGCGTAGTTAGTCTTCATTCTTTCTGTCCTCATGTGAGGCCCTTTTGTTCTGTCTGTAACGCATAATGGCAATAGGTAAGTTCCCAACTCCAAGAAGAAAACAAATTATAATTGGCAGCAATTGAGGCAGCGTAGGGTAATTTGGTTTTCCATCTCCTACAGGCCCTACTTTAGGTTGATGAATATCCCAATAACCATACACTAGCACAACGATCGGTACTAAAATACATAAGGCACTTACAACGATATGGACTACAAACTTGTTCAAGATCCCCCTCCTCAATGGAACATAGTGGATCCTAAATAGTTCTACATGGAGCAGCGCGTTTCCTTTGTTTGGAAGCCGCGTTATGCTGCCCGTTACGCAACGCGGCGTTCACCGCGTAGCTGAGTATACACTTGTGTAGTTGAAGTCTATCTTGCCTACCCACTTCAAAATTTGTTTTGCCAGGGATAAATCACTGACCGTAGCTGTCAGTGATTTATTTGTATACTTGTAGTGCTTAAGCCAATAATGAAATGGGGGAGCGGGATCGGCGGATAAGCAGGGATTTGCTGCATGCGGTTCGAACGCAGTGGAATGACGAAACTTTGCGCGAATCGGTTACGATTCAGAAGGAAGCTTGGCTGAACGGAAGTTCCCTTCGTTATGTGATCATGCACCAATCTCATCATCGCGGACAGATGACTGTTCTCATGCGCCAGGCCGGTCTTCGATTGCCTAATGTCTGCGGCCCGACTTACGATACTTGGATCGAGAAGGGGATTGCTCCTTTAGTTTGAATCCCTTTACAATGGAGCTATTGAAAGTGGCAGGTTAAATGCGTTTTCAAAAAAACGGCTTAGGGAGTGAAGAACGGCATGTCCAAAGCGGATAATATGCTGTCCATTCTATGGCTGCTTCGTTCGGGGAAGCGTGTGACGGCGCAACAGCTTGCGGACGAACTGGAGATTCATGTTCGCACTGTATACCGATGCATGGATTCCCTGTGCGCGAGCGGGGCTCCGATTATTGCTGATTCCGGCCCTAACGGTGGCTACCGGCTGCTCGGCGAGTTTATCGATTCCCCGCTGCTCTTCGATTCCGAAGAGCAGATGGCGCTCGTGCATGCGGCCGTATTCGCCCGAGAAGCGGGCTATCCGTTCACGGATGCGCTTGAGCGAGCGGTCGATAAGCTGAAGCGGTACACCAATGAAGAGCAGCTCGAATGGATAAACAGACATAGCAGCGGGCTTGCCGTCATCCAGACACCCGCAGACGCGCGCGAGCTTGAGTTGCTTAAACGCTTAGAGGAGGCTGCAGCCCGAGGAGAGTCGCTGAACATGGACTATGCCAAAGGATCGGAATTAGCTGCTAGCAATCGAGTCCTTGATCCCTACGGCATCGTGCATTGGAAAGGGATGTGGTACGTTGTCGGATTTTGCCGTTTGCGGCAAGAGATTCGAAGCTTCCGCGTGGATCGCATCGTCCATTTGGAAGCGGCGGATACCCGCTTCGAACGCCCCTCTGCATTTTCCACGAGGGATTTCCTCTTGCGCTCTTTACTCCCGAGTTCGCTCGACACCAAGATGCAAGTCGTCGTAAGGCTCCAGGGACACGAGCACGCGCTTAACGAACTATGCAAGCATTGGCTATTTGGACATGCGCTAATCGAACGAAAGCAGCCCGGCGAAGCTCTCTTTCAGCTAGAGGAGCTGTCGTTAATGACATACGTGCCTTACTTTCTTCTTCCATATGGGAGGTCTCTTGATATACTTGAGCCGCAAATGTTGATCGATAGAATGGCGGAGGTCAGCCTGGAAATGTTTAAGCACTACGGAGCGATGCAAATAAAAATGGGTGATAAGAGAGGATGAATAATGAGATGAACAAGTTTGCCATGTTCGGTAAATTGACGGCTCACTCTGGGAAACGTGAGGAACTCGTTTCATTAATGCTGGAGGCTTCTCGGAGCCTGAATGATATGGAGGGCTGCGAGCTCTATATTATCAATGAATCCGTAGATGATCCTGATGTGATCTGGGTCACCGAGCTATGGCACGATGCCCAAGCTCATGCCGACTCTCTCAAGAACGAACAAGTGCTGTCCGTCATTCAGCAAGCGAAGCCTTTAATCGCAGGCGTCGAGCCGATTCGAATACGCCCGGTGGGCGGTAAGGGATTGGGCGTATAACGTTTCCACAACCCACTTAATCATGAAAAAACCTTCCATTTGAAGCATTCATTCTATTTTGCTTCAAATGGAAGGTTTTCAATTTGTTTGAATTAAAATTCTGCTATACGTTTAGTATGTGGAGGCTGTTTTTGTATCGAATGCAGTTATTGTGCCAATACCTTGTCCAGATCGCCGCACCATTTGCTCCAGCCATATTTAGCGCCTTCAAGACCATGAACATTGGAGAATCCAGTTTGATCGAGATGAAGGTTAACCTTGCCGTCTCCTAAATCCTGCAGCGTCCAGGTGACTGTGTGCTTCTCCTCTCCACTGGCCCAAGTGTAGGAGATCCGGTTAGGTGCGTCCACGGTAAGCACTTCTCCGTCAATAATGCCATCCCAATATTCGGACGGCTGCGTGCGAAACTGAAACCGGTGTCCTACGACGGGCTCAAAATCATTATCCATCCCCTCGCCGGTATGGATGTTGGCCACCCACTTGGCAAGCTTGCTTGAATCGGTTAAGGCGGACCAAAGCTTCTCGATCGTTGTCGTGTACTGAAAATCCAGGGATAATGCTAAACTCATTGTTATTCCTCCTCTAATAGTTGGTTCAAGCGCAATAAATTTGTACCCCAGAACTTGTTGTAGATTGCCAACCAATCCTCAATTTCTCTGAGTGGAGAGGCGTTCAGCCTGAATCGCGTTTCTCTGCCGACCCTTCGGTCAAGTACCAGTCCGGCCTCTCTAAGGATTGTCAGATGCTTGGATACCGCTGTACGACCCATTGGAAACTGCGCCGTTAACTCATGGAGCGGTATCTCCTCTGCCTCAGCTAACAGACGAATCAATCGGCGTCTAGTGGGATCTGCAATCGCGTGAAACACATCCCGCAACTGGTTGTTCTCGCTCATCGCACCCCCTCCAACCTATTATTTTCTGTATAGTAAAAATCTATTGATGGTACGAAGGGACAGCCGTTAATTTCACCACCACCTCACCCTCGTCCCAAAGGACTAACTCCTAATACGACACCATTTGGTGTTGCTTTGATAATACGACACCATTTGGTGTCATGTCAACAACATCTTTTAGCTCCCGCATGAAAACCGAAGTCAGCGAATTTAGTTCATTATAAGCATTGACATAGGAACATGTGTTCTGTATTATTTGTGGTAAATAAAGTAAGTGGAGGGTTGCGATAAAGATGGAAATTCAGAAATAAGGAGGTTCATTGAGACGGTTTTTGGAGCATGCGTTTCGGCTAATTATGAATTCATTAGGTTATACATTTTGTATTGTAGTCACCTGCAAAAAAATGTGTATAATTATGCTTTGAATAAAACTTTTGTATAAATCGCACTATTTTTACTAGATTTAAAGAGGAGGGGTTATTATTGCCACACCGATTTGCCGTATTATTTCCCGGACAGGGGGCCTATTATGAAGGCGCGTTAAGCGAGATTAGGAAATTCTATTCCGAGGTTGACGAGGTATTCTCGGAGATAGACGAAGTCACTCGGCTTATGCTGGGAAGCTCGGTATCCGATGTGATCTTCGAATCTCGCAAACGGGACATCCAAGAGATGTTGACGAATCACGGAGATCTGCTTCAGGCAGCACTGTACGGCATTGCAGTAGCCAGTTATCGAATTATGGAAGCCCGAGGATTTCAACCGGCCGTCCTGGTCGGACATAGCTTTGGCGAGATCGCTGCGCTCGTCTGTTCCGGCGCTTTCACCGTTCGTCAAGGTGCGGAGATTGTCTGCCATCGCATCCATGCATTGAAGCAGCTTGGGAACGTGAACGGCAGGATGGCCGCCTTGAACACGGATGCGGAGCATGCCGGTCACCTGGTGGCGCTGCTGCGTAATGAATACACCGTCATTTCCGTGGAAAACCACCGCAAGCAGGTTGTCATTTCCGGCCTTGAAGAACAAATCAGCATCATCCAGAAGCTCAGTGAAGCAATTAAGCTCCGCACAACGATTCTCGACTCCCCGTATCCTTTTCATAATCCGTTGCTGCAGCCTGCTGTTCATTACTTTAGCGAACGAATGGGGTCCATTCAACGTCATCAAGCTTCTCTTCGCACACCGGTATATTCCCCGATTCTCGGACGCTACTACACCGATGACGACAAGCTGACAAGCTGTCTTGCCGAGCATTTGATTGAACCGGTGCAGTTCCCCGCAGCGATTCAAAGCCTCTACGCCGAAGGGATTCGTGCTTTCGTGGAGTGCGGCGCGAAAGACACGCTCAGCAATCTTGTTGCTAATATTCTCTACAACGAAGGGGAAGTTCATGTTGTACCTTGTTTACTTCCTAACCCCTCAGAATACGAATCCTTCCAGCAAGCATTAGATAACATTGAGAAATTAGGAGGTTTGCAAGCGATGAATCAACTGCCGAATGAAGAGCGGCTTGTGGAGTTGTTCTGGACAACCCGAGGGCCGGAAATTCAACGTTATATCCGAGAAGAGCTCAAGCGCTTCCTGCATAAACAGTCCGCTTCGGAGAAAGGACAAGGTGCGCCTCAGGCAGCCGAACATTCGAGCCCATCAAGTGATCGTTCGATCTCCTCAAGCAATCAATCGAACCCATCTAACGATCATTTGATCGCGACGGCAACGGCAATGGAAACCGCAACAGCAACAGCAACCACAACCACAACCGCAACGAATCAATCTCGTGCCGTCCCCGTTAGCCGCGAGCAGCTTTTGCAGGATGTCATCGCGATCTATGCGTCCGAGCTGGAATATCCCGAGGAAGTGTTCGAGGAGCATGTGGCATTGGAAGCGGAGCTCGGCGTAGATTCCGTGAAACAAACGGAGCTCATGGCACGAGTGAGCCAGAAATTCGAGCTGCCTCCGCTGCCTGCGAACTTCCGGATGAGCGAGGTTCAAACGTTGGGCGCCATCGTTGATTTTATTCATGCTGTATTGACGGAAGGAGCTGCGGACAACCGTGGCCCATCGAAGGAAGCTCCGGTCTTCGTCACGGCTGCTTCGGCTCCCGTCGTCGCGGATACGCCGGTTACGGTCGTCACGGATGCGCCAGCTACGGTCGCCACGCGAGACACGTTGCTTCGGGAACTGGTTGCGATCTATGCGGAAGCTTTGGAATACCCGGAGGAAGTGTTTACCGAGGACGCTGCGTTGGAAGCGGAGCTTGGGGTGGATTCGGTGAAACAGACCGAATTGATGGCGCGAATTAGCGAGCAATACGGGTTGCCGGAGCGCCCGCTCAATTTCCGTCTGAGTGATTATCCAACGCTTGGGAAAATCGCCGATTTCGTTTTTCAGGAGCAAGGCAAGGAGGCTGTATTGGTATGACCGATTTGCATGGCAAGCTGGCGCTGGTAACCGGAGGAGCCAAAGGCGTGGGGAAAATCATTGCCCGCAAGCTTGCCGAACGAGGAGCGCACGTCCTGATCAACTTCTTCCATTCGCTTGATGAAGCCAAACAAACGAAGCTTGAATTGGAAGCGCTGGGCGCCAAAGTCGATCTGATAAGGGGATCCGTAGCCATCGAGCAGCAAGTGGACAAGATGTTCGACCACATAGAGAAGGAATACGGCTATTTGGATATTCTGGTCAATAATGCGGCCTCAGGGACGTTCACAACGTTGGACGAAGCGGACGACGAAGCATTCGACCGTTCCTTAAACACCAATTTGAAGGGCAGCCTATGGTGTGCGCGCCGCGCAGCAAAGCTGATGGAGAAGCGCGGAGGGGGAAGCATCGTCAATCTCTCTTCGACGGGTTCCACGCAGGTGGCGGCAGACTATGTGACGGTCGGAACATCGAAGGCGGCGCTAGAGTCGTTAACGCGGTATTTGGCATACGAATACGGCCCTTATGGAATTCGCGTCAATACGGCTTCCGCCAATCTTCTCGATAACGCCGTTGCGCGCAGATTTCCGCGGTTCGAAGAGATGCGCGAGCGTATTATCGCCGCAACGCCGCTAGGACGGATCGGTACGGAAGAGGATTTGGCAGATTTGGTTCTGTTCTTGGCGTCGGACCAATCCCGGTTCATATCGGGTCAAATGATCCTGACGGATGGAGGCATGTCCTCCGGCGGCTATATTCTTTCTCCGCGAAATACGGAGGCTGCTGTCGCTAAGGCGTTAGAAGCTCCCGCGGACATCCAGCAGGATTCCACAGCTGCAGACATCCAGGGAGAGACCATAGCTGCGGATACGACCACGGCCACGGAAATCGAAGAAGAAGACGGTGATGCGATTGCGATCGTGGGCATGGGAATGGTTGCACCGGGCGCCAATGATTCGGAAGAATTTTGGCAGGTGTTGATGGATGGAAAAAGCATGTTCCGCTACATTCCCAGCGACCGGTGGGAAAACCTGTCCTTTTTCTCGAACGATGCAAGCGCGGAAGACAAGTCTTATCAGAACACATCGGGTTTTATTACCGATTTTGTTCCCGCTCGTGCGCTGCAGGAAGAAGGAGGCGCGGAGCTGGGCAGCCGTGAGCTGACCACGGTGTGGCTTCGCCATTCGCTGTATCAAGCACTGGAGGGCGTCAAACGCCGGAATACGGATAAGCACTCTTTTGTCGTCGGTTATACGCCGGATGGAAATCAGAATTTGGAAGAATCCATGGTGATCAACAGCACGATGCATCATCTGGCGAACGTAATGGGACAGGTGGGAGGTTCTGCGGAAGAGAAGAAGGCGTTCATCGAACAGGCTTCCGAGGTGCTAGAGCAGGAGTATGCTCGCGGGGCACTTGATGTCTCCGAGCTGTTATCTCATCGGGTAGGCGAGCTTGCGATGCAGGACATTTTGCCGGAGGGTACGGAGCTGTTGATGGTGGATACGGCCTGCTCCTCTTCTTTGTATGCGATCGATATCGGAATGAAAGGACTGCTGTCCGGCAAGCACGACATTGCCGTTTGCGGCGGATCGTTCGCCTTGGGGCCCAGAAGCTCTGTATTGTTCTCGAAGCTGCACGGGCTGTCTACAAGCGGGCAAGTGCGCCCGCTGGACAAGGCGGCGGACGGCGTTCTATTCTCCGACGGCGCAGGCGTCGTTGTGCTGAAGAGGCTTAGCCGGGCGAAGTCGGACGGGGACAACATCCTTGCGGTCGTCAAGGCGGTAGGCACTTCTTCGGATGGCAAAGGGAAAGCCATTTATGCGCCGAGTCCAGACGGTCAGGGCATCGCAATCGACCGCGCGCTGTTGCAGCAGGACGTTAACCTGGAGGATATCGACTGGGTCGTTGCCCACGCAACGGGAACGCCCGCTGGCGATTTGACGGAGTTCACTTCCTTGAGAGAGCACTTGATGTCGGACAAACCGATCTGTGTTACGTCCAATAAGTCGTTAATCGGGCATACCGGCTGGGCAGCGGGCGTCATCTCGGTTATCCAGGTGCTGCTCGGGTTGCAAAAAGGATTGATTCCTCCCCAATATCAATACGAATCTTCGCCTGAGCTCTTTGGGGTGGAGACTTCCAATCTGATCATTCCGAAACAGCCTGTCGCTTGGAAAACACAGCCGGATTCCAGACGTAACGCTGCCATATCAGGGTTTGGCTTTGGGGGAACGAACGCCCATATGATCGTCGAAGAATACAAGGAGACGGATCGTTACGCAACGAAATCGGCATCTGCTCCGAAGGAGCGAATTGCGATCGTCGGCTGGTCGGCGCATGTGCCGGGACTATCGGGTGACGAGCAAATCGAAGCCTGGGTCAAAGGGCAAGGGGCCGCGCCAGGGGTATCGTTCGGCGAGCATTATCCGCTGCCGCCCTTCCAAAAGGTAAAGATGCCGCCGAAGACGCTTCGTACGCTGGACCGATGCCAATTGATGGTGCTTGAGTGCTCGCACCAGCTTCGCGATAAGCTAGGCGACTTCTGGGAGCAGCACCGTAGAGAAACCGGCGTGATCTTGGGCCATATGGGACTGACAAGGCACTCCACGCTGTATGGCATGCGCTGCTATCTGGACGATATCAAGAGCAAGCTCGGCGCGAGGGTGGCTTCGAGGCTGACGAATTCGGTACTGGAGCAGTTGGAGGCGGAGGTCAAACGGCTGGTCGTCGAATCCAATGAGGATTCTTTCCCAGGCATTATGCCAAACGTCATTCCGGCAAGGGTCGCGAATTATTTCGATCTGAAAGGCTGCAATATGGCCATCGATACCGGATTCGAATCGACGTTCAGCGCAATCGAGATTGCGAGCCGATATCTCCGCAGCGGTGAACTGACCATGGCGCTGGTGGGAGGCGTGCACGGCAATACGACGCCAGAGATGATCCAAGCGATGCGAGAGCATTTGAACTTGCCGGATTTGGCCTTGGCCGAAGGCTGTTTCATGTTCGCGTTGGTTCGAGAGAGCTCCGTACTGGAGACGGGGCTTCCCGTTCTCGGCTATTTGGATGACGATCTTGAACAGGAGATCGACCGCTCAAGTGCAACGGTGGATTGCGGAATCGGGAACCGAGCCGGGAACTACTTGGGAGCTGAGGGGGCCGTTGGCCTGCTGAAGGCGATTGTGCGCAAGAGCAGGAACGGTCAAGTCGACGTCCTTTGCCACTTGGATAACCAAGCTGAGGCGGCAAGACTTCGCCTGACCGGCGGGCAGCAGGGGGCGGCCATTATCGAAGACCGTCAAGCTGACTCTGTTCCCGTTCGGACGGAGGAAGCAAGAATTCCGTCCGCTTTCTTCGACGAGGAGAACTGGGCGAACGGGCAGCCGCTGGAGCTGCAGCGTTACGCGGCAAGTTTGGCTCCGGTTAAGGCGGAAATCATCAGGGATCGGGAGCCGTTCATCGCTCCTGATACTTGCATCGTTACCGATCGTCCCGAACTGGCGGCCGTTTATGCGAATCAAGCGTCCATCGTGTTGTCCTTGTCGCCTGTGCCGGCCCCTGCCCGCAACGTACACTACTTGGCGGAGCTTAGCGAAGAGACCGTGTCGAAACTGCTTCAGCAATTGGAACGAAAGCCTTCGCACATTCGGGTCCTATCGAATCTCTCCTTGTCGGCGCCGGTATCGGATTGTCTGCATCAAGAACCGAAATCGCTTGTTAGGCTTCATGATTTGACTTTCCTTGCGTTGAAATGCTGCTTCGACCGCATGCAGCAGGGAAACAGCTCACTCGTTGCCCTATTTCTTGAGGCGCTTCCTTTCGGGCAGCTGCATCCATACAGCGGCTTGTTCTCCGGCTTGATCAAGAGCGCGGCGCTGGAGCTTCCGGATAGCCGCATCTATGCCGTATACTCCGATGCGAATGGGATCGAATCGGCGGTTCGGCAGGCGGAGGAGGAGAGTCGCCTGAAGCAGCTTCTTCCGATTGCGGTATATGCGAATGGTCAGCGGAAGACACCCATCGTGGAACCGATACCGGGCATCTTGCCCCAGGATGGCCTATCGTCCATCAGCTCGGAATCCTTGGTCGTTGCGACTGCGGGAGCAAGAGGCATTACAGCGGAGCTTATGAAAGCGGTCGCCCGTCACTTCCGTCCGCATATGGTCATAATCGGCCGCAACAAGCTGGACGGCTATCCGAAGGAAACGTTCGAAGGCACCGACGAAGTCTTCGGAGCGCGCCGCAAGGCATATCTTAGCGAACAAAAGCTGCTGCACAAAGCCAAATCGATCGGCCAGTTGAACAAGGAGTTCGACCGCTTGCTTGAAGCGCGCCAAACGTACCGCAACATACGCGAAATGGAGCAATTGTGCGGAGAAGGCAAGGTTCGTTACCTTGCATGCGATGTCTTAGACCGCCAAGCGCTGGCGGAAGCGTTCGAAGAGATTCAGCGGATCTACAAGCGGCCGATTGACTTGCTGGTCAACGCTGCGGGATTGAACCGGTCGGCTGCGACGCCTGCCAAGCAGCTCAGCGATTTCCAAGCGATTCGCGACATTAAGATTCAAGGCTATCTTAATTTGAAGCATGTCCTTATGGGAAAACCTCCTGGGATGTGGTGCAACTTCGGCTCCTTCATCGGATTAACCGGACAGCTTGGCGAGACGGATTATGCGGCGGCCAACAACTTCTTGTCGACGGCGGCAGCCTACGTGCGGCAGACCGAAGGAACGGACGAGTTCACGATCGGCTGGACCTTGTGGAAGAGCGTAGGTCTTGGAGCGAATCCGCTCACGAAAGCGTTTCTGGAGAAAAGCGCGTTATTCACGAGCATGGGCACAGAAGAGGGCATCCATCACTTTATTCGGGAAATCAGCATGGCAACGCGCGATGCCGCGACGTTCCATCTGGGTGATGCCGAGAAGAACGCGATCACTCGCGTCATTCCAAACTTCTTCGAGGCTTGCTCGCAGGCTGCCCAAAGCCAGAGGACGGGAGGAGCCGAGGGGTCAACTGCAGCTGCAGCTTGCGTAGAGCGAGGGACCTTTTATCTTGGTCAAGAAAAGAGCAGAACTGCCAAGGAGGTCCATTTCGAACGCATCTTTGATTTGGATAAGGACGCCTATTTGCAGCATCATGTCGTGAACGGCCATGCAACTTTGCCGGGTACATTCGTTCCAGAGCTTGCGGCAGAAGCGGCGAAGAGCCTGCTCCCGGAGCTGCATGTGATCGCGTTCGAGGATGTCGTGTTCCACCATTTCCTTCGCGTATATGATGCAAGCAAACCGGCGAAGAAGAAAATTCAAGCTAAAGTGCTGCATCGCGGTTCGAATCAGACGCTCATTCAAGTCAAGATCATGACCGATCTCGTCAGTCCAAGCGGCATTATGCTGCAACGGGACAAGCTGCATTTCGAAGCGAAGGTGGTCATGAGTTCCGAGGTGCCTGCCGCGCCTTACTGGAAGCACTGGGATCACGCAGGAGAGCTGTATCTTCCAGATCCCTACCATTTCGAGAAGGCGCCGGTATTGCTGACGGATATGTTCGTATCGACGGCCAACACAAGGCAGCACCCCCTTGGAAAAAGGGCGGTCTATCGGCTCGGAGTCGATCACGATGATCCGATCTTCTCCAGCTTCCTGGTCCCTAGCATCATGTTGGACGGGCTTGCACGCGTAGCGGTGCTCGGCTTGGTCGAAGGGGACTATCTGCCGCTTGCGGCTCCTGCGAGCATTCGCAGAATCGATCTGTACGAATCCAAGAGCGATTGCGCCTTGGCCAAGGAATATGCGGGGATCGACTTGTACGCAACGCCGCGCCATATCGATTTGGAGAGCGACGGCAGCAATCGGTTCGTAGCCGTCAAGCCGGATGGAGGCATCCTGCTGCAAATGCACGATGTAGCGGGAACCGTGCTTGGTTATGTACATCAAACGACAGGCGAGTTCGTATCGTTGCAGGAGATGGACCTTCTGCGGCAAACCCGAGCTCGGCTCGTCATGACGAGGTGATCGGAATGAGTAATCAATTGCACAATCCCATTGGCAACAATCCAGCAGGTCCTAAGGAACGGTCTATGCTGGGGAGCTTGACGGCATTTCGGCGGAATCCTACCGGTATGCTCATCGACTATTGGCAACGGTACGGCGATCTGTACCGCATGCGTCTGGGTCCGTACCCCGTTTATGTCGTAACCCATCCGGACCATGCCCAGCATGTGCTGGTGGACAATCATAATAACTATAGCCGGGGCAAATTTTTCAAAAACTTCGAACGCATCATCGGCAAGGGTCTTGTTTCGATTGAAGGCGAGGAGTGGAAGAAGCATCGGCGCACGATGCAGCCTTCGTTCCAACGAAACTATGTCACGAATTATGCGGAGGCCGCGATTCAAGGCGCTCTGCGAATGCTGGAGACGTGGGACCTTAATGCGAAAGATGACCGGCCATTCGATGCGGCGTTCGACTTGTTTCAGCTCGTGCTGACGACGTTCGGCCAATCGCTCTATAGCACCGATTTGAGCCCATATGCGGACGATTTCATTCCTTATGCCCACGAAGGTTCTCTGCAGCTTATCCAGAACGTGCTGCTGCCAGAATGGGTTCCTACGCCGAAAAATTTGCAATTGAAGGAAGTCCGCCGCTTGTTCGACCGAATGGTTGCGGGCGTTATCAGGGAGCACCAAGGCGCGAATAGCGGAGCGAGGGATGTCGTCTCGGCGCTCTTGGCGCAACAGTCGAACGGCAGCCTGACCTTGGAGCAGGTTCATTACGAGCTGCTGACACTGCTGTTCGTTGGAACGGATACGACCACGGCTGCGCTTAGCTGGGCGATGTATGTCCTCTCCGTCTACCCGGAGGTGCAGCAGCGGATGTACGAGGAAGCCCGTGACGTATTGAATGGCCGGACTCCTACTGTCGATGATCTGCCCGAACTGGAATACACGAAGCGGGTCATCCAGGAAGTGCTGCGTTTGTATCCGCCGGTATGGATACTAACTCGTGACCCGATCGAAGACGACATGATCGGAGGGTGCAGAATTCCGGCAGGCTCTACGGTGATGGTGAACCCTTACCTGGTACATCGCCATCCGGCATTTTGGGAAAATCCGGAAGCGTTCAACCCGGACCGCTTCCTGGAGCCACAGATAAAAGAACAGCATCGATGCGCCTTTATCCCATTCGGAGCAGGCCAGCATCAATGCATCGGCATGCATTCCGCCATGCAGCAAATGCACCTTACGCTGCCGATGATCGTACAACGATTCCGAGTCCATATGGAACCGAGCGGAACGGTTGCCCCAAGCCCATCATTAACGCTCCATCCTAACCACGGGCTTCGCGTGCGGCTGCAGCGCAGAGGGTAAGCGGCCATGTGCCATAGAACTCATTCTAGGAGAGATCACGATGTTAAATGAGACCAATGTGCGGCTGGAGCCGCCTGGACCGGCCACTCGATCCCTGTTCGGCAGCTTGAATGCTTTTCGCCGCAATCCTTATGCGCTGATGACGGACGCTTGGAACGAGTACGGGGATTTGGTGCGTTTTCGCTTCGGCAATGTGTACAGCTATCTTCCAGTGCACCCGGAATATCTCAAGCATATTTTGCAAGACAACCATCAGAATTATACCCGTGGCAGGCTGTACAAAACGTTTGAACGCTTTTTCGGCAAAGGATTGCTCACCAATGATGGGGATACCTGGCTGAAGAACCGCCGCCTGCTGCAGCCGGCTTTTCGGCCCCAAAGCATAGACAGCTATACACAGACGATTACCGAAAGCACTGAAATTATGCTGCAGCAGTGGGATTCAATCGCAGAGCAGCAGCAAGTTGTAGACGGGCATGTCGAAATGGTCCAACTGGTACTGCGCCAGTTGGGATGCATGGTATTCAACCATGATCTGAGTATTTACTCAAAGGATATCGTTCCTGCGATACAGTCCGGCGTGGCTTCGTTGATCCAGGATATTGGATCCCTCAACGAATTGGTTCCCAAGTGGGTTCCTACACCTTACCATCGCAAGACGCGCAAGGTGAAGCGCCATTTGGTGACGATCGTGCAGCGGGTCATCGACGAGCATAAGAGCGGCAAGATCGAGGGCAATGATGTCGTCGCCATGCTCTTGAAGGAACAGGCGGAGAATCGGCTGAACGATCAGGAAGTATTCGATGAGGTGACGACGATTTTTCTAGCGGGGCACGATACGACTGCGGCCGTATTCACTTGGATCCTGTACGCCTTGTCCGCACATCCCGATGTCCGGCGGCAGCTGGAAGAGGAAGTGGATCTTGTATTGGGCGACCGAGTGCCTGTGATGGAGGATGTGAGCAAGCTTCCTTATACGCGGATGGCCATTATGGAAGCGCTCAGGCTGTATCCGCCTGTGTGGGGATTCCCACGGGATGCGATCGAAGAGGATGAGCTAGGTCAATATCACATTCCAGGCGGTTCGTCGATGATCGTTTCGCCGTACATGATGCATCGGCATCCCGAATTTTGGGACAATCCCGAAGGCTTTAATCCGGAGCGGTTCAGTTCGGGCTGGGAGAAACGCCAGCACAAATTTGCCTATATGCCGTTCGGGCACGGGCCTCGCCAATGCGTCGGGATGAACGTTGCCATGCATCAGCTCATGTTGTCGATTCCGATGATCGTCCGGCGCTATCAGGTCGATCTGGCTCCGAATTCATTCGTCGCTCCGGCTAATACCGCCATCTTGCATCCGCACCATGGGCTCAAAATTCGGATTAAAAGAAGAAAGCCGTAGGCGGCAAGGAAGGTGAGTTTGATCCATATACAACCTAATCACAGCATGAATCCGATCGATCCGCCGGTCATTTCCTATCCGGAGGACGGTTCGATTCTGCCTGTCAAACGATACGAATGGCGGCCAATCGAGCTTGCTTCGGCAGAGCCGCAGCCGGCAGCATTGGTCGGCAAAAAAATACTGCTCATCGGCGGCGCTTCGGAAGACATCACACGTGTCGCGAATAGCCTGCACGCTTATGGCGCATATGTTTATCATTATGATCTCATCGAGGATATGGATGATGCGCAGTTGCAGGAGCTGAAGAAGGAGATCGGCCGCTTGGACGGCATGATCGACTTCAATATGGAAGAGGCCTTCTCCTTATCTGATGGTCACCAATGGGAGTCTGCATTCGCCCGTACGTTCCGCGTAATACGCGCTTTCTACCAGGAATGGGCGGAAGAAACCGATGCCAGAAGGCTGTTCTATATTGCGGTGACGCAAATGGGCGGCAAAATGGGGTACGGGGAATCATCGTTGAAGCAGCCGCTAGGCGGCATCTGGGCCGGGCTTGCGAAGAGCCTGCCAAGGGAAATCCCCAATTGCAATGCCAAAGTTATCGACGTTGGACCGCTAGATAAGACGGAGCTCGGCCGGTTGCTTGTCCATGAGCTCTACAATTGGGGGGTATTCGAGGTCGGCTATCAGGAGGGCGTTCGCTACGGCTTGTATGCGGAGCACGCGCCGCTTCATAGTCCCGTTCTGAGCTTGGACGAGCATGACACCGTGCTCATCTCGGGCGGCTCCAGGGGCATCGGATTCGCGCTGGCGCAGCAATTGGCCCGCCATCATGGATGCCGCGTGGTCGTGACAGGCAGAGACGCATTGCCGTCAGACGATGAACAATATGTTGCGTTTACGGAAGACCAGTTCAAGAGATTTCAATATGACCGATTGCGGAGCATCGCGCAAGGAGAAAGCGTCGCGGTCCTGCGGAAGCAATTCGAACGGATGGATCGGCAGCGTCAGCTTGTCCGCCATATGGAGCAAGTGAAGAGCGAGGGACTGCGGATCGATTACGTTCCCTGCGATTTCACTGATGCGTATCAAGTTGCGGGGCTGGTCGAAGAGCTTGGCCCGGGCCTCTGCGGCGTCATCCACAATGCCGGCATCGAAGAGACGGTTCGTTTCAATCAGAAGCGGCTGCAGGACTGCATGGCGACGATTCGTATTAAGGTGAACGGATTTATCCATTTGGCGGGTGCGCTGCAAGGCAAGAAGCTGGCTTTCTTCTGCAGCGTTGGCTCATTGTCCGGCAGATGGGGAGGTATGGTTGGACAGATCGATTACTCTGCCGCGAATGAAGCGCTGACGCGATTGGGGTTCTGGGCATCTGCAGCATCGATTTTACCGGTTCAGACCATTTGTTGGCCGACATGGGACCGCCTTGGGCTTATTACGAATTATCGTGCCGCCTTGAAGTACGCTTCCGCCATTAATGTCGAAGAGGGCATCTACCATTGGCATAAAAATTTGCTGTCCGGCACGATCGGGGAATGCATCTATATGGGGAAGGTAGGGAAAGCGCTCGTCCCGATGCAGGTCAACGGCTTTCTGCCTTGCTCCATTATCGAAGCGCCGGGTATTGAACGTATCCATTCCCAAGTGTTTTTTCTCGGCGAGGTCATGCATTTCCGCTTGTTCCATTCCATTCACAGCATAAGCCGCATTGATCGCCGAACAGCGGCTTTCGTGGACGATGTGCGGCTCGACGGAGAACCGATGATTCCGGTCAGCGTGCTGCTGGAATACGGCATATCGTTAGCCGAATGGGTCGTTCCCGAAGGTTGGCTGGATATGCAGCTGGCTTCGCTGAACCAAGTGCGCTTCAACCTGCAAGCTCTATGCTTCGGTAAGGAAGAGGAGCCATTTGTTCTGGAGAAGAAAGCGACGGGCCAGTGGAACGGGGATCAGTGGATCGTGAACGTTACGCTGGACAAGCCGGGGCCAGACGCCCCGATAAGGCTAGGGAGCTTCCAATTGGCATACGCCAAAATGGAGCATGCGGCACAAGCACAACAAGCGGAGCAGTTGCGCACCGACGAAATCCTGTCATCCATTCCGAGGAGGGGGTCGGATGCCCCGAGCCTGTCGTCGGCAACGTCCTGGACGTGGTCAGGGCATGTATTCTCGCATGCGCGGCCTGTTCCAGCCTCGGATGGCGGGACCCGGTTAGAAGTACCCGATTGTCCGAGCTCCAGGTTATGGACGGTGCCGCATCTGCCCGGCTTGCAGTTGCCTGTAAACGTATTGGAGAATATGCTCCGCGCTGCATGGCTAAGCTGGCAAAGCAACCCGACTGCCG
Organism: Paenibacillus plantiphilus; assembly: GCF_927798095.1. Classification (GTDB taxonomy): domain Bacteria; phylum Bacillota; class Bacilli; order Paenibacillales; family Paenibacillaceae; genus Paenibacillus_Z; species Paenibacillus_Z plantiphilus. The sequence goes on from NZ_CAKMMF010000007.1 coordinate 76,033, forward strand.
CCCGCGAACAACTTTCCCAGCTATCGATAAGCTGCATTCGCCTCTGGCCGACATCCGATTCCAGACATTATATGTCGGGTGGTGACCAGTATTGGTATGCGGCGAACGAAGTCGGGCAAGGCATCGTCTGCATGGAGCATATTACCTTCCTTGGGAGTGACAGTGGCAGCTATGAGGAAGAACGAACCTTTGTTTCAAGCGTTCGCTAAGAAGGCGCTCCGTGATGACACGGCACGCTTCAGCGTGGAATGCGCCTACCCTGGCCCGGCGCTTTATGGGGAAACCTCGCTCCTGGCAGGGTGCATATTCACGGTGGCGCAGCTCCTGCACCATTATGCGGATCTTCTGGCATGCGAATGGGACAATCGCATGTATGCTCGCGATCTGGCGAGCAGCGTGCTATCCGGCCAATCGGGCGCATCGCCGCATGGGCCGGATGGGCCAATCGGCCGCATCACCATCGAGCCAAGCGCGGATATGTTCGCTGATTTGGCTGCCTACGTTCGGGCGTATGAGCGGGCATTAGAGGAGCGCAGGCAGCGCTGCGCCCAGTTATTTGCGCGTTCGGGTTATGATGCTGCCCTTCAGGCGCACATCAGACGTCGGGAGAAGGCTCTGCCCGCGTACCAGCGCCAGATGAGCCTTCTTCAATCGCTTAGACCGGGCCGGCATGGGGATGTCCCAGTTCCGATTTCGGTCGACAAGCTTAACATTGCCGTTTGGAAAGGGAACCGTTACGTACTCATCCCTGTATATGTGCCAGATCAGGGGAGGGCAACGGGTTCATACCGAATGATTTCGAAGGAAGAAATTCGCGGTTATGCGGAATATATCGGCGAGTTGCCTGATGAAGGACCTGTATCGCTCAATCCGTCCCTTCCGCGAATACTGCGGCGCTATCAGCATGATGTTCGGAAGCGGTACAGTCCAGAGGTGCTAGATAAGCTTGAGGTGCTGGCTAGCGCCCCTGTTGTGATCAATTGGAATATCCATGATGCTTCACGGAATCTCAGTTCGATAAGGCAGACGCAGCGAGGAGGCAATGATCAGCCGCTTACTTTGATCCGTACCGAGCGGGGGATGGTATTCGACTTTTCCCATATTCTATTCGATGGACTATGGGCTTCCAGGGTTGCGCATTATATTGCGAATTTCACCATTTCGATCACCAAGGGGCTCGACGAGCTGGAGGATACTGTTGTTGCTTCTGCAAAGGCGCCGTCGTTTCTCGATGCGCCAGCTGACCGTCAAGAGGATTCTCACCCACTTGCTGTGTTAGCTGCACGTCCCGATAGGGTGCAAACCGTCCAGCTAGAACGGGATGCTGATAACAAGGAGCGGGAGGCGCCCCATACGGATAAGTTGGTCCACGAGGTGTCCGCCGAGCTTGGCGGCATTGCGTTGAAGTCGATCACGACTCCCCTCCAGCTTATGAATCAGCAGGGTATCAAAATAACGATCAATGACCTGCTCCTGCTAGCGAGGCTGCTGCACGCCAAAACCTATAGGCCCAGTATGGATGTCGAGCAAGCGCTTGCTTGCCTTTCCGATCCTAAAGAAGCACGGTCGGCAGCTCGATTATGGCGGCAAAGGATGGAGAAGGAGCGCCAATGCCCGCCGGCGCTACTGATACCTGTTGATGTCACGGAACGTGATCCCAAGGAACGGCTGTATATGACGTCCATCCGTCCTGATGATCTCCCGCAAGGCCTGTTGGAACAGCTGGCCCAACTGATCCATCTTCGATCCGCAAGACTAAATTCGTTTCCAACGATCATGACGGGAATCAATGAACGGTTAGCGGAGGCAGGCCTTATTTTTCGAAAGAAGTTTCATTTGGCCCTTCAAGGCAAGAGCTTTAGTACCAAAGCCAGCCGCTTGTTCGTGGCAAGCCCATATCCTATGCGAGACGCGGGAGATTGGGTAACGGAGCAGGTAAAGGGGCTGCAGACGAGGGTCAAAGGAGACGAATTGTTCTCTAGCTTGGGACAGATGCCGCCTTGGTCCACCGCGATTCGCTTTATGAGCGCAAGGAGCAAAGGGAAGACCCAACAACGGGTATGGGGGATCATGACAGATAATCGGCAGCGGCTGATGATTACGTTACGGGACTTTCACCCTCTTACAGTCATGCTGATTCGAAACGGACAAGGAAATCTGGCAGCGTCCATCCTGCAAGATTATTTAAATTCTTTTGGGGATACGCTTCTCCTGCTTGCGCAGGGGCTGGCATCGTTATCAGAGCCATTGGGCAAGCCTCAGCTAATTGTAAATACGAAGTTGTGATATATTGTTTACCATTATAAATGGCGTTGAAGAGAAGAAATACGAGAGCTCTTATGTCCAGAGAGCAAAGGAACTGCTGAATGATTGCCATGCTATGGGGACAGAGAGGGCAATTACGATAATCCTGACTGTTTTAGCTGCTTCGCACTTATGTCCGCATCGCTATGGTATGAACAGTTTGTGATCTCCTATGAGCGCATAGGGGATTTTTTTTGTGGCAAATCGAATACCCTTCTCGCAGGATGCGACCTATATAACACTTTTCATAACACCTCTCCCTACTCATCAAGGGAATGCTATAATATAATCTATCGATCATTAACTCGTGATTGTCACTTCAAAGAGCGGATGTGCAGCTATGAACAAGATCCCGGACTGGATCTACGCAAGCGGGTTATCGTTGTTCTTGATAGGATTTACATTTATTATACAGGGCCATATTGGCATTAACTTGGCGGATGAAGGCTATCTCTGGTACGGCGCCGCTCATACATCAATTGGAGAAGTGCCATTCTTGGATTTCCAGTCCTATGATCCGGGTAGATATTATTGGGCGGCCCTCTGGTTTAAGATATTTGGAAACACTAATATACTCACGCTTAGAATTGCTGCTCTGTTATTTCTGTGGATTGGACTGACATGTGCTTTGCTTGCTGTGAGGCATGTGACTAAATCATGGGGATATTTATTGATCATAGGGACTCTCTTGATGTTATGGGTGTATCCCAGACACAAAATGTTCGATATCAGCATCAGTATGATTGCGGTGTATATGGTCATTCTCTTGCTGGACAACCCTAAGCCTGTGCGATATGTATACAGTGGAATAGTTGTAGGTCTTGCCGCTTTTTTCGGCAGTAATCATGGCTTATATGCAGGTGTCTCCGTTGCTCTTGCATCTGTGTATATCTTCTTCAAAATAGACAGAACGAATTCCGTTAAGAAAATGGGCAGCATAGGAGTCGGCATCTTGATCGGGTATTCTCCGATGCTTCTTATGTTTGCTTTTGTTCCGGGGTTTTTTAAGCGCTTTGTAGAGTTGATCATCTGGCTATTCCAATTAGGCGACACCAATATTCCTCTTCCGATTCCATGGCCATGGAGAGTTGACTTTGCGCATCTGCATACGATGGAAATCGTTAGCGGACTTATTGTGGGCTTCTTATTTCTCCTCGTACTCCTTTTTCCTGCAGCAGGGGCTATCCATAGTTTTGCTTCAAAAAAAACAAATATATATCTTGCCGCTTCGGCATTCGTAGGCATTCCGTATGCTTATGTCGCTTTTTCACGCGCCGATTTAGGGCACTTGGCTCAAGGTATTTACCCGTTGCTGCTGGGGGCTTGTTTCTGGACGTTACAGTATTTCAAGCTTAGCAGGGTTAAATGGATCTTATGTATGACCGTCATGTTGGTTGTCTCCTTCTTGTCCATAGGCAGGGTGCAACCATTATATCAACAAATACAGGCGCCTCCGAATGCTTTTGTGAAGTTCACGCAAGCGAATAATGAGCTGTGGATAGATGCATATAGCGCCAACTTAATTACAACCGTACAGCATATCCAAGATGAATATCTCAAGCAGGGTGAGAGTCTCTTTATTGCTCCGCATACGCCTACGTTGTACCCCATATTGGATCTTAAGTCGCCATTGTGGGATATTTATTTGCTGTTCCCCGAAACCGAAGATAGGCAGCACCAGCAGATTGAGGAATTAAAGCTGAACAATACAGCCTTGGTTATTCTCGGCGATAATGCGTTGGATGGAAGGGACGAGCTGCGTTTTCGGAATACGCACCCGATCCTGTGGGAATACCTGAGTAACAATTATGAGGCCATAGCGGTAGAAGCGCTGCCTCCGAATTATACTGTTCTGCGCACCTTAGAATCGACAACGAGATGAACGGAGATACGCTACAATGATCCCTTTTAACAAGCCGCTAATTACTGGAGAAGAAGATGCCTATATTCGAAAAACGATGGAAACGGGGAGGTTCGCGGGAGACGGCCCCTTTACCGAGCTTTGCAGTAGATGGTTGGAAGATACGTTAGGCTGCAGCAGGGCGCTATTAACCACATCTTGTACGCATGCGCTTGAGATGGCTGCCATCCTGTTGGATATTGCCGAAGGTGATGAGATTATTGTCCCCTCTTTTACATTCGTCTCCACAGCGAATGCTTTTGTCCTCCGTGGCGCTAAGCTCGTATTCGTAGATATTCGACCAGATACGATGAATATGAATGAGATGTTGATTGAGAAGGCTATAACGCACAGAACCAAGGCGATTGTCCCCGTTCACTATGCTGGCGTCTCCTGTGAGATGGACATGATTATGAAGCTTGCCCATCAATACAATCTAATTGTTATCGAGGATGCAGCCCACGCCTTAATGAGCAAGTATCGAGACAAATACGTGGGCACGATTGGACATCTGAGCTGCTTCAGCTTTCACGAGTCAAAAAATTACCATTGCGGCGAAGGCGGAGCATTGATTATAAATGATGTAAGATTTGTTGAACGGGCGGAGGTCATAAGGGAAAAGGGAACAAACCGAACCCGATATTTGCAAGGATCAATCGATAAATACACATGGATCGACATCGGCTCTTCATACTTATTAAGCGAGCTGAATGCGGCATTCTTGTACCCGCAATTATTATTAGCCGATTCTATTCAGGCGGATCGATTAAGAAGCTGGCACACCTACTATCATGCACTAGAGGAGTGCATGCATGACAATAAGCTTATGCTCCCAGCTATCCCTGGAGATGCGAAGCATAACGGTCATATCTTCTATGTCAAAGTTGAAAATCAAGCGGTTAGGAACGGAATAATGTCATACTTAAAGCAGAATGGGGTCTCTACGGCATTTCATTACGTACCCCTGCATAGTTCCGCCATGGGGCGAAGGTATGGAACCTTTAATGGAGCGGACATTCATACGACAACTGAAAGCGAGCGGATTGTAAGGCTCCCTATGTATTTCGGTTTGCAGCAAGAAGACATTCATTATACGGCGAGACTGATCAAGCAATATTTTTCAGTCTGAGAGTGTGTGAAGTAGAGCTATATAAGCAGGACGATTGAAAGGAACTAGCAGGTCGCTGCGCGGGAGGTACAACAACGATGAAGAACACAGCAATCATTATTCTGGGCATGCATAGAAGCGGCACCTCCTTACTAGCGAAGACAGTGAGAGCATTGGGTGTTTGTCTAGGCTCCGAGGAGCAGATGATCGGTCCGCGTGAGGACAATCCTGAGGGCTTCTGGGAGCATGCGGAGATCGTGGATATTCACGAGAAGCTGCTAGCCAGTCTATCCTCCTCTTGGGATACAACAGAACCATTGCCTGCAGAATGGTGGCAGTCTGAAGAGGCGGCTGCGAGCCGAGAGCAGCTGAAGGCTATTATTGCGAGAGATTTCTCGCAGCATCGGATATGGGGGTTCAAGGACCCGCGCACCTGTCTATTGCTGCCGTTATGGAAGCCGATCTTTGAAGAATTGAATATTGTCCCCTCATATATACTATGTTTGCGAAATCCGCTCAATGTAGCAGCCTCTCTTCAGAAGCGGGATCGGTTTACTAACGAGAAGTCCTTTGCCCTTTGGACGCTGCATGTCTTGTCCAGTCTGTACCACACTCGTGACGAGAAACGAATCATTGTAAGCTATGACCGTTTAGTTGAACAGCCTGTCGAAACGGGCAAAGCAATCAGCCATTTTCTGAATATCCCATTCGATGAAGAGGCTCGGGATAGAATGAGCTCCCTGCCTAACCGCACATTAAGGCATGGCACTTTTGCGACAAACGAAATGTTTCAGCTGCAATCGGTCCCTCCCATCGTTAAACACATTTATCAAATAGGATTGAGCGGAGAGAGGGACGAGAACGAATTAAACGGTGAAATGCTTCATGAAGCTGTACGCAGCACTTATGAGAGCTTGGTACAGTCAGCTCAACTGTTGAACCATAAGCGAGCTTATCGCATGCAAATTTATTGGGCCGGGGCCGACGCGCAGTTTACGGAAGAGAAGTCGACGTATATTACTGTTAGCGCTTCCAGGACAATGGCCTCCTATCAGATTGAGTTGAAGGAAGAGCTCGGAGCCGCTCTGCGGATAAACTTCATTAAAGAGCTTCCATATATTCAATTTTCCCGAATACTGCTTGTACAAGGAAAAGAAGAGGCAGACCTGCTGAAGAGCGGCAGCATGGAGTATGTCAATTGTCTCGCATTAAGCGATTATGATGAGGGAACGAATAAGTTGCTAGGAATAAGTGTTGGCGCGGAGCCCTACCTGTTCATAAACAACCTGCCGCCGCTGCAAGGAAGTGCGACCTTGCTCATCGACATCGATTGCTCGTTTCAGATTGATGAAGTGGTAATTAAGAGGCTTCAGCAGCAAATCGGGCGACTCCAAATGGCGGATACAGAGAAAGCGGCTCTTCGTTTGGCTGCCGATCAGGCCGAGAAGCATTCGAAAACGCAAATGGAACAGCTTCAAATGGCCAATGTAGAACAGGAAGAGACGCTCCGCTTGGTTGTCGATCAGCTTGAGAAGCAGCTGGATACGCTGGAGCTGCTCTGTCGCGATAAGGAAACGCTTGAAGCCGAGCACGGGCTTCTTAACCGGCAGCTGCATAGTAGGCAGCTTGAAATTGCGGAGCTGCAGGATCAGCTGCAAATAAAGGACCAGCTGCTGATGAATGAGCTGCTCCTGCATAGGCAGAGAGATCAGGAGATCGAACGCTATCGAAGGGAGCTTGCTTTATTCTCAGGGTCGTTGTCGTGGAGAGTTACGATACCTTTAAGGTGGCTGGGAGATGCGGCAAGACGATCTAAACGAAGTGTGAAGAGGCTGGCCAAGATTACGCTGCAATGGTATGCCGTCCAGCGGAACAGACGTAATCGCTCGGATGGTTTACCCGGCAAATTAATAGATAAGAAGTATGCGATCGTCATTTCCCATACCAATTATTTGGGATCGATGGGCGGCACGGAAAAATATATTTATGAACAGTCCTTGCATCTTGTCCGCCATGATGTAGGTGTTATTCAAATTTTCCCGGGTCAAAGCTATTCGTTGCTGGATACGAAGAACGGCGCTTACTATGGGGTCGTTGCAGACGGGCAATTTAGAGGCTTCCATGCCATCATGGATATCGTCGAATGGCTCTCTAAGCTTCATATCCAACTAACGACGCTCTATACGCACCATTTGTTGAACTGGCAAATAAGCGACTACACAACCTTATGCCGCAGCGTCCAACAGCAGCACTCTTTCTTGCACATCCTCTATATGCACGACTTTTTTACACTTTGCTCCAGCTATCATATGCAGTTTGAACCGAAATCAGCGGTTAGTATTATGCAGGTAAGCCAGCGAAGATCTTGCATTCCCGACATTGCAGCTTCGTCCGGCGGTGTAGCCCCGATTTGCTTGAGCTGCCGGCACAGTGTACAGCTCTCCGAATGGAGGCAGGCGATCCAAGCTGTATTGGCACAGGCGGATCATGTTGTAGTGCCGTCTCATTTTGTCAGAGAGACGGTTGCGGCTGTGTATGGCGATACTGTTCATCATAAATTAACGGTCAAGGGCCACCTGAATTTCACGGAACAATCCATTGTCCACAAGCCAACGCCTGTTCATCGGAAAATAAGGCTCGCTTATCTGGGCTACAGGATGGACAATAAGGGCTGGCAGCTATGGGAACGGCTGTACAAGGACAATGAGCTGAGGCAGTTATATGAATTTCATCACGTTGGCTCCCAGGAGAATTATTCCGAGCATGTTGTCATGCACCCGTATTCTTTTATAAAAGACGGGAAGATGGCCGCGCCTGATCTTCTCGCCAAGCATGACATCGATTTAGTGCTGCTATGGTCGATTGTGCCGGAGAGCTATTCGTATACGCTGCAGGAATCCATTGCTGCAGGTGTTCCTGTGCTCACATCGCCTCTAAGCGGGAATATTGCGGCTACCATCCATGCGCATCCCGAGCTGGGCAAGGTGCTGCAAGGTGAAGAACAATTGCGGGCGCTTCTGTTCAATACAGGGGAAGTCTTGGGCTATGTGTCGGGAGATCGAGCGCGATATGTGCTGGAATACAATCACTTATCATTTGATTAAGAGGAGCTCTCATTATGATTATTACGACATCGATTTGTGCCAATTATTTGCCGAAAGCGATGGTATTGGCGCAATCTGTTAAAAGAACAAACCCAGATGCTCGTGTCATCGTTTGTTTGCTTGAGCGGGAGATTCACCCTGCGGCCAAGGCGTATCCTTTTTTTGACGAGGTGGTGCTGGCTAAGGATCTCGGTTTCGAGCATTTCGATAAATTTATATTCAAGCATTCTATTGTCGAGGCGGCCACAGCAGTTAAAGGGCAGCTGTTCATTTACTTGCTGAAGCATTATGCCGATGAGAATCATTTTGTTTATTTGGACCCGGATATTGAAGTGTATGATGAGCTTGCCGAGTTGAAGGATGCCCTGCATGAGCATGCGATTGTGCTGACGCCGCATCTATGCCATCCAGAGGATATTATGGACGCTGTTATGGACAATGAGCTTAGCGCGCTGCAGCACGGGGTGTTCAACCTGGGGTTTCTGGCGATTTCCAGATCGGAGGAAGCGGAGCGTTTTGCAGCATGGTGGGCCAGCCGGTTGTCCATGTTCTGCTATGACGATATACCGAGAGGAATATTCACCGACCAGAAGTGGATTGATCTCGCGCCATGTTATTTCGATGTTCATATATTGAAGCACCCGGGGTATAATGTCGCCCCTTGGAATTTATCCAAGCGCAAGCTGGTGTTCTCGGGTACATACCGAGTGAATGGGGAAAGATTGCGGTTTTTCCACTATTCCGGATTCGATTCAGGCGCGAACGAAGGCATGATCAGAAAGTATGTTCCTGACTTGACCAATTGTGTCTATAACTTGCGTGACAACTATGTCAGGCAGCTGGAAGAGGCGGATCAATCGAGCCTTGGCAAGGAGCAGTGGTCGTATGATCTGTTTCAGAGCGGTGAGACGATTAAACGCAATTCCCGCATCGTCTACCGCGACGTCCCGGAGCTTCCGTACCGTGTGGAAAATCCGTTTGCTGAAAGCAACGAGTACTTTGAGAAGTATGTGAGTGTCCAGCTTGTTGCCCGGAATGTCATCCAGCAAGGGAAAAAGCTGTTGAAGCGGGTCTTGAACCGCAAATAGGATCGGGGCAGGTAACGGACCTTGCACATGCTTGAAGTGATGAAATAGGGTTAGGAGAAGCGCATCATGGTAAAATCCAGATTGCTATATCCCGATGTTCTTCGGATCGCGGCTATAATCGGTGTTGTGCTCATTCATGTGACAGCGCCGACAATGGGAATCTTGCATATTATAGGAGAAGAACGGTTTTGGTGGACGGCCAATTTCATTAATGCTGCTGTCAGGTGGAGTGTCCCAATTTTTGTTATGATCAGCGGGATGTTTCTACTTGACCCGGGCAGAACCGAGACGGCCAAGCAGTTTTATATGAAAAGATTAGGCAGCGTAATTCCGCTGTTTGTAATATGGAGCTTTGTTTACTATTTGTGGGGGATTCGGCATGAGCTCCATCGTTTTGAGTGGGATGCCTTCATCAGAGGCTTGATCGGGAATAGCATTCACTATCACCTGTGGTTTGTGTACATGCTCATTGCTCTTTATTCCATCACTCCGCTGCTTCGCATAGTTGTTAAGCATGCTTCTGAAACGATGATTTTATATGCTTGCGCAGCGTGCTTCGTGGCTCCCAATGTAGCAACCATTGCCGGTATGGCAGGCTGGGGGCTGGGAGTTGAGATTCCTTATTTAACCGGCTATATCGGTTATTTTCTGCTTGGTTATTATTTATCTGTTACCCGTGTAGCGGTTAGTAGGAGACGGCTCTTGTATGCTTGTGGCTGCGGGGCGTATCTAATCATTGTGCTAGGTAATTATTGGATGACAAGCCAGTTCGCTCATTTGGAAAATTATTTCAGCAACTATACCTCTTTCCCTGTATTGATTATAGCTGCAGCATTATTTGTTTGGTGCAAACAAATCCGTTTCGATTTCATTTCTGCAGGCTCTGCACGGCTGCTTACTTTCATCAGTTCGTCGGTTTTTAGCCTGTATTTAAGTCATTTGGTTTTCTTTGAACTCCTATACCAAATACGTCCATGGGACATTGTCCACGGCAATCCTTGGTTGTATGTACCTGTTGTCACAGCAATCGTCCTTCTGATGTCCTTTCTGCTATACGTGGTTTGGCGAGGGAGCGGTTATGCGCTGCGGAAGGTGATGAAGCTTTCCTTTCGCATGCCGAAGGTGAGGGAGCTGCTGGCACATATCAAGGAAATATATGATTATCGAGAGATGTTCCGGAATATGGTAGTGAAAGACCTGCGGGCAAGATACAAGGGGTCTGTGCTGGGCTTCTTCTGGACATTCCTGAATCCGCTGCTTATGTTAGGCATATACAGCTTTATATTCTCATCGATTATGAAATCGGATATTCCCAATTTCCCTATGTTTATATTGGTCGCGCTGCTGCCATGGAATTACTTCTCGCAGGCGATTACGCAAGGTGCGCGAAGCATCATCAACAACGCCGAGCTGTTGAAGAAGGTGTATTTTCCAAGAGAAATACTTCCGTTAGCGGTCATTGGCAGCAATTTGATAAACTATCTATTGACACTGGCCATTCTGATTCCGGCGCTTTGGCTCAGCGGGGTTCCATTAACAACGGCGCTGTTTGCCTTTCCTATCGTTCTGCTCATACAATCGCTGCTTATTGCACCTATTGTAATGCTGGCCTCGTTGGGAACTGCTTACTTGCGTGATCTGGAGCATATTCTTCAAGTAGGCATAACGATTTTGTTTTATCTGACGCCGGTTCTATTCCCAGTGTCGTTCATCCCGGAATCATTCAGATGGATATTCGATTATAATCCAATGACCCCTATTATACATGCCTATCGGGACCTGTTCTTGTATGGACAATGGCCGGATTTCGGAGGGCTGCTTCCAATGATCCTCGTGCTGGTTGTATTGAATACGGCAATAGTGGCCCTCTTTTCGTTGCTGCAGCGAAATGTGGTTGAGGAGGTATAATGGGCATAAGCAGGAGAGAATCCACCATGAAGAACGCAATTGAATTGCATCATGTATATAAGAAGTTCAACAAACTAAGCGGGAAGAGGAATACAATAAAGGACAAAATCTTCAATCCCGATCCGCAGCCGTCCACGGAAATGTGGGTGCTTCGCGATATTCATTTGGAGCTGCCGCCTGGGTCCAGCGTAGCTTTAATTGGCAAGAACGGATCTGGTAAAAGCACGCTTCTGAAACTGATCTGCAGAATTCTGCATCCCACCTCCGGCGAAGTGAAAATAAACGGTAAAATTTCAACACTGCTTGAGCTTGGTGCCGGTTTCCATCCTGATTTCACTGGCCGGGAAAATATTTTTTTTAACGGCTCTGTTCTCGGATTTACCCGCAAGCAAATTCAGTCCAAGCTGGATAGTATTATTGCGTTCTCTGAGCTTGAGCCGTACATCGATATGCCAGTACGAAACTATTCCTCCGGCATGTATATGAGGCTCGGCTTTTCCGTTGCCATTCATATGGAGCCGGATATTCTGCTCATGGATGAAATTCTGGCGGTCGGCGATTTTGAATTTCAGAAGAAGTGCATGAATGAAATACTGCGGCTGAAGAGCGAAGGCAAAACGATTGTATTCGTTAGTCATTCGGGCGAGCAGGCACAACAAATATGCGATCAGGCCATCTGGCTTGAAGATGGACAGATTAAGCTAAGCGGGGCTTCACGCGATGTGGTTACTGCCTATGAGAAGAGCTGCATGACGAACGCATATATCCCTGAATACAATTACCGGATGGGCTGCAGAAGCCAACAGCAACTGGACTTTAAACAAGCATTGAAGCATTTCAATGAGGCGCTTGAACACGGCTATAGCGAATTTTCGGTGAAAATATTACGCTCATCCGTTTATCTAGAGCTTGGCATGCAAGAAGAAGCAAGCCGCGACGCGCAGCGTTGCCTGGCGATCGCTCCACCGGGAGCCGATTATGAAAGTATCATCCGGCATGTTCAGTTCGTAAACAGTAAACGTGGAATTGAGATGGTGAGATCTGCTCAAACGGTATTATTTGATAACACGACAACCAAGCCGGCCTTTCTGATTATCGGGACACAGAAAGGAGGGACCACCTCCTTATACCATTACTTGACTCAGCATCCGAACATGAAAGCGGCTGTAGTTAAGGAAATTCATTATTTTGACGAGCAGTATGATCACGGCTTTGATTGGTACAAGAAGCATTTTCCATCCGATCTGTCCGCACATGATATAACGGGGGAGGCTAGTCCCTACTACTTGTTTCATCCCCAAACACCAAGCAGGGTGCGTGAGCTGCTGCCGGACATGAAATTGATTGTATTGCTGCGGAATCCTGTTGACAGGGCCTATTCCCATTATCAGATGATGGTAAGAAAGGGATTCGAGCAACTGTCTTTCCCAGAGGCATTGCTCGCCGAGAGCGCCAGAGTGCAGGATGAATACGAAAGAATGGTGCAGGACCCCAGCTACAGGAGCGCAAACTGTATCCACTTCTCTTATTTGAAACGTGGTCTATACGCGGAGCAGTTGGAGAGATGGCTGCAGTATTTTCCCCCTGAACAGCTCCTCATTATGAACAGTGAAAGATTGTTTCAGGAAACCGCCGAATGCTGCCAAAGGGCGTGGGAGTTTTTAGGCATGCCGGCATGGGGGCTGACGGAATTTAAGCAGCTGAATAAGGGTGATTATACGAGCGACATACCCGCTGAAACTTTGAAGTGGTTGTACGAGTATTTCGAAGAACCGAACCGGCAATTGTTTGAGCTGATTGGCGAGAAGTATGATTGGGGCCGCTAAACACTTTTTCGCTGGCAGGAGTATACGAACGAAGTAATAATTAGGGGAATGAATATAGTGAAACAATTGATATGGCTGACTGGACTTTCTGGTTCAGGTAAAACGTCGATTGCGAATGCGCTGAAACCGCTGCTTGCAAATGGTTATATTCTCGATGGCGATGTTCTGCGAAAGGGGATTAACCAAGACCTTCAATTCAGTGAGGAGGACCGGATTGAAGCTGGCAGAAGAATGGGTGAGATTGCCAAAATTCTGCTGGATGCAAACCATCATGTAATCGTTGCTTCAATCTCGCCCTACCGGGCAACTCGCAATAAAGTTCGTTCTCTGGTGGGGGAATCCTTCATTGAGGTATACGTTCAATGTCCATTGGAGGTTTGCGAGCAAAGGGACCCCAAAGGTCTATATCGCAAAGCGCGATCCGGTGAAATTAAACATTTTACAGGGATCGATTCACCGTATGAAGAGCCTCTTGATCCAGATGTAATCGTAGAAACGAATAAGCTTTCTCTGGGTCGATGTGTGGCGAAGATTATGGAGCTTGTTGTCAATTGATGGACTGATGAAGGAAGAGGGCATCCTGTAGCGGGATGGATTGTGCGGTAAAAAAATTACGATAGAATAAAAATGTGTGCATATTTTTTACGAAGTGGGGTAAAATAGTTTGAGAAGGGAGTGACAGCTAATGTTACGGACAATAACGATGAACAACTATCGCTCATTTAAAACTAAAACTACAGTGGATTTAAGTGTAACAGGATATAAAGTGTTATCAAACACAAACGTACATAACAATACATTAAAAGGAACTTTCTTTGTGGGTGCAAATGCATCAGGTAAAACAAATGCAATTCGTGCGTTAAAAGTTTTATTTGACCTGTTATTTGCTGAAAGAAAAGTTAATATGGGGTTGGAAAGATGTTTATTTTCATCTGAAAAATCATTGAGTTTAGAGTATGAATTTGAATTTTCGAATACCCTAATTAAATATTACATTGAGTATGCGGTAGATAAGAAAAGCTTTGTAGAAACTTTATCTATTCAAGATAATATTGTTTTAAATCGAATTGGGCAGAGCGCTAAATCAGAAATAACCGAAAACAATATTTATAACGATATTGACGCAAATACGTTACTGCTAAGAGAAATTTACTTTAATACAAAGTTTAGAAATCAGAGTGTATTAAAGGAATGGTTTGATTTTCTAATGCACTCAGTCTACATGGATGGGTATAAGGAAACGATCTTCTCCCCGGGAAAGTTAGACTTAGAAATTGAAGAGTATCTGGAAAGCCAAGGAGCAGATGAAATAAATAATTTCTTTAAGCAATTTAATTTTAATCAAAGAATTGAATATTCGAACTCAAGTTCCGGTAAAATTACAAGGATAGAAACACTTGAAGAAAAGGATATTTTTTTCAAGCGTGAAGGGGTTGGAGAACCCATACCGTTTCCTTTGGAGTCATTGGGAAATCAGAAGTTGTTACGACTATTGCCACCCTTCTTTCATGTCGTTAGAAATGGAGGAATGTTAATCGTCGATGAGTTCAGTAGTGGTCTTCATAATTTTTTAGAAGAACTACTGATTCATTACTTTATGAAGAACTCTAAGAACGCGCAACTCTTCATAGTATCTCACTCGACAAATTTACTTTCTAATACACTTCTAAGACCAGATCAGATATATGCCGTAGATTTTAAGGGTATTGAAGGGAGTACTTTAAAAAGATTCTCAACTGAGCAGCCGCGAGTAGCTCAGAATCTTGAGAAGATGTACACGAGCGGGGTTTTTGGAGGAATTCCAGTATACAGGAATGATGAAGTTTGATTAAAATCAATAAGGATAAAAACATAGGGAAAGTGCTGCTTATTGTCGAGGGCTTGAGAACTGAATTTTACTTATTGCATAAAATTTTTACTCGGATTTTTAATTTTCAATATGAAAAGTTAGATCGTATGCTTAAGTATGGGAAGTTCAACGAACAAGAAGGAATTCAATCTTCAGTATTCGTTATTAACACTAAAGAATCTGCGATCTCATTTATTAAAGAGACTGATGAATTCTTGGATTCTATGTTTGAAAAACTAATCGAAGAATACCAATTTCCAGTAGACCGTGCTGCAATCTTCTATGTTTTTGATAGAGATGTTAAATCAAATACCGATTCTGTTCTAATAAGAGACTTAATTAGGTCTTTGAGTAGTTCAAGAGAAAACAATGGTTTTTTTAGACAGGGCTTATTACTACTAAGCTATCCGTGTGTAGAAAGTTTTGTTGCCTCTAATTTCATTGAGAATTCTTTTGAACTATCATTTGAAACAGGTGATGAACTAAAACAGTATTTAAATAATCAAAAGATAAACCAAAGTAAGATTACAGAGGACTCTATTAAAATGGCAGTTACAGAAATGGAAAATGCATTGAAACAATTAGGCGTAGCCGAGTATAGTTTAGATCATTTCTCAGATACAAATTTATTTATTTTTAATCTTCAGGAAGAACATTATATAATAAATCAGAAGTATAGACTCTTAAGTCTGCTATGTTTAATATTGCTGGACTTAGGATTAATTGAAGTTATAGATTTCGAGTAAGGAGTTTAGTAATACCGATAAAACTTGCCATTGCAGATAGCACGGAAAACCTTATCTCAAATGACATTAAAAATGGAATTGGTGAAATAAGATAGAACTTCAAGCTATAGAGGAAGCAATACCTATGTGCTTGGAATTATAGGATAATTGAAAATAGACACAGAAAAAGGTGGAGTTATAAGCCTGTTTTCTAGAAGAGGGCATCCTGTAGCGGGGTGCCCTCAATAATTTGTCGGAAGGAAAATATGAATACATGATTTCCCGATTCCAGGTGTGTTTCCGAACTATTTGTAAGTCAGGATATGGATACAGCCGAAGAGGACACGCTTGGGCGCTCTCTTCAAAATTTGATGATGTCATTTATACAGATGAATTGTACATTAATGAGATAGGGAGAGGAGATAAACGTATTGAAACCGATCATACAACTACTGCATTTCGGCTATCATCAGGCTATGAGCTGCATATTTCCTGTTGCTATCTTTGGAACGTTAGCTCTCTCTAGCGTAATAGAGGTGCCTTGGATACATCGTTATGATGCGATCCTGCTCGTATTGCTTGGCGTGCAATACCTCATGTACCGCAGCGGATTAGAGACACGCGATGAAATTAAAGTCATCTGTGTATTTCACTTTATTGGTTTGGTGCTGGAGCTATATAAGGTATGGATGGGGTCATGGGCATACCCTGAGCCTGGGTATACGAAGCTGCTCGGTGTCCCGCTTTATAGCGGATTTATGTATGCAAGTGTAGCAAGCTTCATGTGCCAGGTGTGGCGGAGACTTCGGATGGACATGACCGGCTGGCCTGGGATTGCGTCTTCGATGCTGCTTGGCGGAGCCATCTATTTGAACTTTTTCACCCATCATTTTATTCCCGATTTTCGTTGGTGGCTGATGGCGCTCGTATGCATCGTTTTCTGGAAAACCTGGATCATATATCGTGTACGGTCGATAACGTATCGAATGCCCTTAACACTTGCTTTTATCATTGTAGGTGTCTTCATCTGGTTAGCGGAGAACATAGCCACATTGTTGGGTGCTTGGAAATACCCTGATCAGCACGAAAGCTGGAAGCTTGTTAGTTTCAGTAAGATCAGCTCGTGGTTCCTTCTCGTCATCATTAGCGTCATCATCGTGGCCCAGCTTAAACATGTTAAAGCTAGTCGAACAACGAACGATTCGCATTGATCCAAGTGTAGTAATTTGGCAGTTCCTTCGAGCGAATGCGCAGAGCTCTGCTTTGGAAGATTCAGGAATGAGGAGGCTGAGATTAGCCATAACAACCTCATGTGCGCGATGAAAGGAGAGAATAATGAAAAGCATATTGTTCAAGTATATGACTCAATTTACATCGCTTAACGATGAGGAACAACAGGCTATTGCTGAAGATATCCTTATTGAAGAATTTAAAAAGGGAACGGTGCTCCTAAGACAAGGGGATGTCCCTGCACAATGTTATTTCGTGTTGAAGGGATGTGTGAGGCAGTACTCGATAGATGGAACGACGGGAAAAGAAGTGACCTCCAATTTCTATACCGAAGAGCAGGCGGTCTCGATATTCAATCGTCATCAACAAGATAAGTCATCTGCGTACACCCTCACATGTCTAGAGGACTGTATATTGGTTGTTGGCGATCTTGATGCCGAGAGCAGCATGTTTCACAAACACGCTCAGTTGGAAACGATGGTGCGCAAGATGGTTGAAGAAAACCTGGGTGAGGTACACGATGAATGGACTTCATTTATCGCTTCAGCGCCCGAAGAACGCTACAAAGCGCTATTGCGAAAAAGGCCGCAGCTAGTCCATCGTGTACCCCAGTATCAACTGGCGAGTTATCTTGGCATTACGCCAGAGTCATTAAGCAGAATTAAGAAACGGGTCCATACCAATGATGTGTAGGAAAGCTGTCATGCGCCTTTGGGGAGTTTGCCTCCTCTGAGCAGCAGCCATATGCCAAAGCCTAGCTCTCCTGCAACCATGGGTATAAAAAAGGCAAGATTAAGTATGGCAATTGCGCCATCATAGTGTGGAAGAAACGTTTCGCCCAGGTGAATGGCGATGTAGCCGACGGATGCCAGCAGCAATAAAATGCTGATGACTTTAGGAATGCCCTCAGATTGTAAAGCCACATAGCCCACAACCAACAGATGCCCGCCAAAAACGATCAAGCCAATTGACCACATCGATTCGAATGCTTCCAGAAATAACATCACAAGGGATTGAATTTGTTCGATTGTAAATGAGGAGAAATCGTTTGTATGTCTCGTGAGAATCAGCACAACGATTAAGTTCAGTATGGCAATTCCCAATATAGTCGAATAGACAAGACGGAGCCATGCACCGAGTAATGAAAGGCTCCTATGAAGGGGCTCTAGAAACACATATAAAGCCCAGGCGGCCAGAATGTCAGTGATCAGGATGATGAGCCAACTAAAGATTCCACCCTTGAAAAGGATATCTGATGCTGCGATGTTGTTGAATGTGGCGCTGGCATCGCCTTGCACAACAAGGCTTCCATGGACAAAGCCATAGGAAAAAAAACCGGCAATCGCCATGATGATAAGCGAAATGCCGGCGGTTAAAGCGGAGTTTCGCTGATTGGATCGTTCTTTTACTGAGATCGTCATAAGATAGCCTCCTAAATAACATGATTTATTTTCATTGTAATCAGAGGCACATATCGGGTCATTGACTTAAATCAAGAAGGGACGGTGAATGATGAGGGGGGATCATTTATAGCAATCGAAAAGAAATCTAACTGTCGTTTCATGCTATAATAGGTGCAGGTAAATTGTGTTTTTTATCCACCAAGGAGGTTGTGTAATGGGAACAGGTAATCCGGTAACGTTAACAGTGGAAGCGATCGTTCATTCCCCCGTCGAAAGTGTGTGGAAATATTGGACAGAGCCGAAGCACATCACACAATGGAACTCACCTTCCGATGACTGGCACACGCCATACGCCGAGAATGATCTGAAGGTCGGCGGTAAATTCGTCTCAAGAATGGAAGCCAAGGATGGCAGCTTTGGATTTGATTTCGGCGGAGTATACGATGAGGTGAGCGTTAACGAGAGTATCTCCTATACGATTGGCGACGGCAGAAAAGTGAAGATCACGTTTATTCGCCGAGACAACGATACGCAAGTCATCGAATCATTCGAAGCGGAAGAGACCAATGCTGTAGAGATGCAGCAAGCCGGATGGCAGGCGATTCTGGACAACTTCAAGAAGTATGCGGAAACGACTAAAGAAGAATAAGAGGCTCTCGCAGCCTTAGAAGCGCATGCCGGCATCGGCATGCGCTTTACTGTGTACGCCCGGCATTATGTCTAAGCCTAATCGGGTGTCTTTCGTTCGCCCCGAAATTTACCGGCTTTTAAATCGTTTATAACTATCATATAATAGTAGTTAATCTATTATTCTAATAATCATAGTGATTCACATTATAGTTGATCCAGAATAGATGTGTGATGAGGTCGAGTCCTGGCTTGCTGTGGCTCCTACTTGGAGCGCCTGCATCCTTTCTGCAAATCTTAGGGTATAAGGACGGTAAACATGAGCAACAGACAAACGAAAACAGATGTTATCTTAATTGGTGCCGGAATCATGAGTGCGACTTTGGGGTCACTGCTGAAGGAATTAGTACCGGACTGGGAAATCACAGTGCTGGAGAGGCGCGCAACCGCAGGAGAGGAAAGCTCTAACGAATGGAATAATGCGGGAACGGGGCATTCTTCACTCTGCGAGCTTAACTACACGGTCGGAAAGTCAGATGGTTCCATAGATATTAGCAAAGCTATAAAAGTTAATGAGGAGTATCAGGTTTCAAGGCAGTTTTGGTCTTATCTTGTAAACAGCAAGCGGATACGAAATCCGCAGGACTTTATCATGCCAGTGCCTCATATGAGTTTTGTGCAAGGGGAACAAGATGTAACGTTTCTAAGGAAACGGTATGAAGCGCTGTCTAACAATCCTCTGTTCCAAGGGATGGAATTCTCCGATGATCCGAACAAACTGACGGAATGGATTCCACTTATGATGAAAGACCGGACATTGAATAAACCTATTGCGGCAACAAGAATCGAATCTGGAACGGATGTCAACTTTGGCGCTTTGACGCGCATATTGTTTGACCACTTAAAGAAGAAGAACGTCGATATAAAATTCAAACATAATGTTGATGATATTAAACGTGCTAGCGACGGCTCGTGGGAATTGAAGGTGCGGAATGTCGATAGCGGTACCGTCGAACGCCGTACTGCGAAATTCGTCTTTATCGGCGGCGGGGGAGGAAGTCTGCATTTACTGCAAAAATCCGGTATTCCTGAAGGAAAAGGAATTGGAGGATTCCCAGTAAGCGGACTATTTATGGTGTGCAAGAAACCGGAAATTGTTGCGCAGCATCGTGCAAAGGTATACGGCCAAGCTTCGGTGGGCGCTCCTCCAATGTCTGTTCCGCATCTTGATACAAGGGTTATCGATAAGAAAGAGTCGTTGTTCTTCGGGCCGTTTGCCGGCTTCTCGCCAAAGTTTTTGAAATTCGGTTCCATGTTTGATTTGTTAACTTCCGTAAAGCCGCATAATCTTGTAACAATGATGGCAGCAGGTGTGAAAAACGTTCCATTGACATCATATCTGATTAAGCAAGTTATGTTGTCGAAGGAAAAGCGAATAGAGGCTTTACGGGAATTTATCCCGAATGCCAATATCGAGGATTGGGAATTAATGCTGGCGGGCCAGCGAGTGCAAATTATTAAAGATACTGCTGCTGGCAAAGGAACGCTTCAATTCGGTACGGAAGTTATCAGTGCCGCTGATGGCTCGATAGCTGCATTGCTGGGCGCTTCTCCGGGTGCTTCTACCGCCGTTTCCGTCATGCTTGAAATCGTGAAGAAATGCTTCCCGCAACATCTACAGGCGTGGGAGCCAAAAATAAAAGAAATGATTCCTTCTTATGGTGTGCCACTGTTGCAGAACCCAGCGCTTATCAACGACATTCATACCTCAACAGCGCGGGCGCTTGGCTTATCGGATACCAAAGAAGCAAGTTTGGCATAGACCGAACATGAACTGGTGAGCATGAACCAAAAAGCGCGAGTGACAGGGCGAAATGACCCTCAAACTTGCGCTTTTTTTACTACTCTTGAAGTAACCATTGTCCAAAACGGTAGATAATTCTTGCTGTGTATCCCCGACATAAACGTGAAACTCTCCGCTGGGCAAATGAAGCCCAATGTATAGTTCTATCCCCTTCTAATCTTGTCATATTCCTTACACTAGAAAAATATAAATGTAAATAAAAGTAATTATATAAATGAATAACGGCGTAGAATCTAATAATAGCTTATAACTTTCTCGTTGTGAAAGCGTTTGTATTATATAATTATTTGGAAATTAATCATTTCTATTCGCTAAGCTTTAGCAAAATCCTTATATAAAAATGAGTCTTTATATTCTTGATTTTATTAAAAGCACCAAAATTCCTATTCATTTTGTTGCTAATGATAATGTGGTTATGGTTTTAATGAATCATATCGATGAACATTCACTTTTTTAATTTGAATTGGAAATTATTGTATTGGAAACTGCTATGTATCGGTCCTATTGTCAGAATAGGCAGTTGGTTGATATATATAATGATGTATTTACCAATTTTGCAAGGGAGGAATATTATGTTAAGCAAGTTGATGAAATGGACAGTTGTCGCCTCAATGCTGTCTCTGTCCATCGCCGCTGCCGGTCCGGCATCGGCAATCGCCAAAGAACCGCAAAAGTTTGTGGACGAGCAGCTCTTGAAAAATCCGTCGGAAGAAAAAAGGATCATCGTACAGTACAAGCCCGAGGTAGCTGCGGAGCGAAAAGCGAGCAAGAAGAAGTATAAGAACCATAAGAAGTTCAAGCATATTAATGCGGAAGCGATGACCGTAACTCAGAAGGAGCTTGAGGAATTAATTGCTGATAAATCCATTCTTTCGATTGAAGAGGATGGCATTATTCAAGCAGACGCTCAAGTAGCTGACTGGGGAATCGGCAGCATACAAGCGAATAAAAGCAGGGCAAATGGCGTTACAGGCGATAATATTAAGGTCGCTGTATTCGATACTGGGATAGCCGATCATGACGATCTGAACATTCAGGGCAAAATTAATTACACGGTCAGCAGTACAGATGGCGATCTTCATGGGCACGGAACGCATGTGGCTGGAATTATCGCGGCACTCGATAATACGGTTGGAGTAGTAGGTGCTGCACCAGATGTAGACCTTTACTCGGTCAAAGTGCTTGGAGATGACGGCTTAGGCCTTTATTCGTTTGTCATCGACGGTATTGATTGGGCCATCGACAACGATATCGATATTATCAATATGAGCTTAAGCGGAACGACCGATGCACCGACATTGGAGGAAGCATGCGATACCGCCTATGAGAACGGCATTCTGTTGTTCGCTGCTGCGGGGAACAATAGCACGAACTCCAGCGGCGATGATCCTACACGCTATCCGGGCGGTTATGAATCTGTAATCGCGGTCGCTAATGGAAATAAATCGGATGAGCGGAGTACAGACTCCAATAAGGGTTCTCATCTGGAGTTGACTGCGCCGGGCACAGCCGTATACAGCACAGCAATCGGCAACTCCTATACGTTGAAGTCCGGTACCTCAATGGCATCGCCATATGCAGCCGCAATCGCTGCCTTGTATATGGAGCAGAATCCTATGTATACGAATGTGCAGATCAGGAATAAGCTTATTGAAACAGCCTATGATCTGGGCGTTCCAGGGCGCGACAGCTCCTATGGATATGGAATGGTTCAAGCGCCTTTCAGCCAGCCTTTAGGCACTGGGCTTTATGCGGAATATTATAACAATGCGGATCTCACAGATCTCGTAATGACAAGGGTTGACGGCAAGATTGATTTCGATTGGGGATGGGACAGTCCGGCAGCTGGCGTTGACCCTGACACATTTAGTGTAAGATGGTCAGGTGAGGTGCTGCCGCTGTACTCCGAAACCTATGATTTTACGGCGCTTGGAAATGACGGTGTTCGACTGTGGGTCGACGGCCAATTGATTATTGACGATTGGAACGATAATCCGTATTCAAATGTCAACACTGGAAGCATCTCGCTTACAGGCGGGCAGAAATATGACATCGTTATGGAATTCTATGACGACACCGATTACGCAATCACTAGATTATATTGGTCCAGCCCTAGTCAGTCTTATGGATTGGTTGCCAAGCGCCAGTTCTACCCTGCTGTGCCTGCCTCTAGTCTGGCAGCACCTACCGGACTCACAGCAACGGCCGGTGTGGGCTCTGTGTCATTGAGCTGGACCGCTTCCGTCGGCGCAACAGCCTATAATGTTAAACGCTCCACAACAAGCGGCGGCCCTTATGTGACAATCGCTTCGAATGTAACGGGAACAAGCCGTTATGATATCGTCCCGAACAATATGACCTATTATTATGTTGTCAGCGCTGTAGACGGTCCGGAAGAAAGCGCGAATTCCACCCAGGCCAGCGCTACAGTTGAAGCTAACGGACTGCGTGGCGCATATTTCAATAACATGGATTTCACGAGTCCGATGGCAGAACGCACCGATGCCAACATCAACTTTAACTGGGGTACGGGCAGCCCTGCATCCGGTGTTGATCCCGATACATTCAGCGTGCGCTGGAAGGGACTTATTAAACCTCAATATACGGAAACCTATACCTTCTATACCAATACGGATGACGGAGTGCGGTTATATGTGAATAACGTGCTGGTCATTGACAACTGGACGGATCATGCGCTCACTGAGAATAGCGGAACGATCACACTGACAGCCGGACAGAAATACAACATTAAATTGGAATATTATGATAATGTCTTCGATGCGGTCGTTCAACTGTCGTGGTCAAGCAGCAGTCAGTCGAAGCAAATTGTGCCATCGAACCGCTTGTACCTGCCATAAAAGCTGCCTCTTAGTGGGTGGACAAGAAACAACTGGAGAGGTTGTCCCATTGGTGGGACAGCCTCTTCGTAGTGTCTGATTGCGGGGCTATCTGGACGACTTTGGTGATTGGCCAAATTCGTTGTCCGGAACAAGCTTATCCGGCGGCAGCGCGAATTCGATTGACCGTTCCATCGGCAACAATCTTGGTCCAGTTAGAAAAAGATCCTCACAAAGTCCTGTATTATAATGGTACATTAGTCTCGGACAACGAACTTCTTTGGCAAATATTATGTTACAATGTAGAAAAATAGAGCTGTCTCCAGCGTTAGAGAGGATAGCATACGTATGAGCATTCTAGTTAGAAGTGTAAAAGGAATATTACGATTTCTTTTTCCGGAAATTCAATTATTTCAATTGATTCGAAAGAATGGCTTTTTCGCCCCTAAAGAGTCTGCGTCTCCACCTAATCAAAACAGGGAAGCCTCGCAGTCTGCACAGGCTAACGACCAGCAGAGATATACAAGGGTAAGTGCCGGCAGAGATACGGCGGCGGATTACAGTCCGCCATCTGGAGCAGGCAATGTTTCACCCCCGCCAAGCGGCTATTCGGGCGTGCAGTCGACTGCGTCAGGGGTCCCGGCGCCTCCCTCAAGTGCGTCAACAGCTAAGCTGAGCTTCACACAAATTGAAGAAATTTTTCGTGCAGCAGCAACGAAAATGAACGGCAGAGTAATTGGGCAGCAATCCTTAGTGACAGAGTTGATTGCAGCTTATACACAGGGATATATCCATGAACGCGAGGGACAAGCACGCAATGCGATCTTGTTGGCGGGCACCGCAGGTACGGGCAAGATGACGGCGCTTGAACTGCTGGTCAGGGAAATGCATGCGCATAAGCTAAGTTCCAGGGGGCAAGCGGCAGATATCGATCTGAGCCGTTATGAAGCGGACGAAATTTCGGGCAATTTCATTCGCGATATGTCTGCTGCTTTTCAAGAGGCGGAGGGCACAGTCATATTCCGTGGATTTAAAGAGGCGGATTCTTCAATTCTCGGGTTCATCGGACAGCTTGCAACCGAGGGCAGTTTTCGCAACAAAGAAGGTGTGCGAATTAGCGCGGCCAATTATTTTCTAGTTTTTTATTTGGATTATCCTATTGCCGAACGCGAGGAACATGGCCGAATTCCGGCCGCTCTAACGGGGCAAATTCCTGTATCCATCTTGCAAGGCATTCGGACGGCGGCAATCTCGTTAACCCTGGATGATCGATCTGTAGCGCAAATTGCGGAGTACTTGATGAAGAAGGCGGCAGAGAGTTTGTCGGAGCAAGCACAGATATCGATCGACGTTACTCCTTCCGTACTTCATGCATTGGCAGGAATGGCCACTATGAACAGAACGTTTGGAGAGGCTATTCAGCTTTGGATAGACAAGGAGCTTGTACCGGCGGTCACGGGCATGCGTGCAAGAAACGAGATCCATCTCCATGAAAGGGTAACCATTCAGTTTGAGAATGACTCTTTCTTCGTGAAGACGCCTTCAATAGAGGTTCCGATTAGGGCACAATCATTTGTCCGCACGGAGTCCATTGATGATGTGCTGCAAGAGCTTCAACAGTTAACTGGCTTGGAGACGGTAAAGACATTCATGAAGGAATTGCTTGAGACTGTACAAATCAATCAGCGCAGGACACGGGAAGGCCACAATACTGTAACGATGGCGCTTCATATGGTGTTCACTGGAAATCCAGGAACGGGTAAAACGACGGTAGCTCGCCTGGTGTCCCGTATTTTAAAAGCAATGGGCCTGCTGTCGCATGGTCAACTGGTAGAGGTGGCGAGACAGGATCTGGTCGGTCAATATGTGGGCTCCACAGCACCTAAGACCATGGCCAAAATCAACGAAGCCATTGGCGGCGTGCTGTTTATTGACGAGGCGTACACATTGGCCCGCAACGATCATGATACGTTTGGCCTGGAAGCCATTGATACGATTGTGAAAGGCATGGAAGACCATCGCGACAACTTGGTTGTCATTATCGCAGGATATACGCAAGAGATGGAAACCTTCCTGCGGTCAAACCCAGGGTTAAGGTCGAGATTTCCGTTTATCGTCGAATTTCCAGACTACACGCCGGTTGATATGCTGGAAATTCTACTGCGGATGGCCAATTCGAACGGCTTCGCGATTGAACAGAATGCGCATGAGGGGCTGTTGGAACTATTCGAGCAGAGACAGATTCCCGGCCGTAACGACAGCGGCAATGGCCGTCTTGTTCGCAATTTATTCGAAGAGTCTGTACGCAAGCAGTCTGTGCGTCTAGGCAGATTGTCGTCAAACGAAGCGAATCTGCAGCTTCTCACAGGTGATGATTTTGGAATCGGAGCGAAGGAAGCCTTTAATATTGAGAAAGAGCTTGCTACCATTGTCGGCTTGGATAAGGTCAAGTCGTTCGTCCGAGCGCTGGAGAAGCAGCTGATTGTAGACAGGAGACGAAAGGAAGCAGGCATTCATGTCGATACCGGTCAAACCATCAATATGATTTTTTCTGGCAATCCGGGAACCGGCAAGACAACAATGGCTCGACTGCTCGCCGGCATGCTTCGTTCAATGGGATATTTGAAGAAAGGACATCTTGTCGAGGTCGATCGCTCGGATCTGGTGGCGGAGTATGTAGGCCATACGGCAAACAAGACAAAAATTGTGGTGGAATCGGCGCTTGGCGGCGTATTGTTTATTGATGAGGCCTATGCTCTTGCGCAGGATGGCGTTCAAGGGGGCGGCTTCGGGAAAGAAGCGATTGATACTCTCGTGCGTTTGATTGAGCTGCATAAAGATAATCTTGTCGTTATCTTAGCCGGTTATACGGAAGATATGGAGAAATTCGTTCGCGTCAATCCGGGTATGTCTTCCCGCTTCCCGCTGCAAATTGAATTTCCTGATTATACGGCCAATGAGATGGAGCGCATCGCTTCCATTATGATTAAGTCGCGCGGCTTCGTGATTGATTCGAATGTGAGCGAATTACTGCGCATGTATTTCGATAAGAAGCAGGTATCTGGCAAGAAGGATATAGGCAATGGCCGTCTTGTCCGTAATACGCTGGAGGGGGCTATTCGCAAGCAGGCAGAGCGGCTGGCGGAGCATCCGGAAATTGCGTCGGACAAGCTTAATGAGCTGATTGCGGTCGATTTTGGCATAGTGGAGGAAGTGAGCTCTGCCGGCGATACTGTGAATGCGCTAGGCGCATTGAATGAGGTCGTGGGACAGGCTTCGGTCAAGGATTTTGTCCGAAGCCTGTCCGCCCAGATTGAAGTGGCCAAACGCCGACAGGAGCTTGGGCTGCAGAAGGCATCGGCACAGACGCTACATATGATATTCAAGGGGAATCCGGGTACGGGCAAGACGACGATTGCCCGCATACTGGCCCGCCGATTGAAGGAGCTAGGCGCGATCAAGACCGATATTCTTATTGAAACTGATCGCTCCGGCTTAGTCGCCGGTTATGTCGGCCAGACAGCGCTCAAGACGAAGGAAGTTATCGAGCGGGCGCTTGGCGGGGTGCTCTTCGTGGATGAAGCATACGCGTTGGCAGAGGGAGACCAGTATGGCAAGGAAGCGATCGATACCCTGGTGAAAGCAATGGATGATTATCGGGACAGGCTTGTCGTAATCTTGGCTGGCTACGATCAAGACATGGAACGCTTCCTCGATCAGAATGCCGGCCTCCGATCCAGATTTCCGAACATCATTACGTTCTCCGACTACTCGTTGGAGGAACTGTTGCAGATTTCACATATCATGGTGGAATCGCAGGGTTATGTCATGGTACAGGAAGCGAAGAATAAGCTGCGTGGCATATTGGCGGGTTATCATGGGCATATGAGCGCCGGCAATGGACGTCTGGTGCGCAATTTGGTTGAGAAGGCAATAAGAATTCATGCCATGCGATTAAGCGCCAAGGCCGAAGCGACAGCTGAGGAACTGTCTACGATTACAGCCGAAGACTTTGTAGAATAGGGGGGTTCTCCGTGAGATGGTTGGTTGCCATAGTGTATCATCCAATAATGATTATAATGATTCCAGTAACGCTGCTACTGCCCTTAATGATGTATAGCAGTGCAATGAACATAGTAAAGTTCGAAATACCGGTAGCATCCGCGCCATTTTTTGGAATTGCCATTATTTCTTTTCTAGTGTATGTGGCAACGCGCAGCCGTTTTTTTGGAAAGCCGTACCGCAAGATTACGATCTTACTGCCGCTGCTTCAAATGTGTATTTATACGAGCATAGCCATAAATATTGCTACCGTCATCTTGAACAAATGGGCGGATGAGGCTCTATACTCCAAAGGATGGGCTATTGCGCTTGCGCTGATTGGGTTTGTTGTGATTCGACTATTGATGTCTTTGTTGTATTGGAAAAATCCGATTGTGCAAAGGGAAAATTAAGATAAAGAGCCTTGCAAGGGGGGATTTCGAATGGAATATAATGGACGTCATGACAAGGAGCGAAATAACAATCAACAGCTCGAATCGCAAGAGTTGCAAGGGGACAAGCAGCAGCGCTATGAACCGCAAGTACCTTACGTTGTGCCTGTTTCGGAAATCGTAGAACCGGTAGATCAGGCATCGAAGGCGGCCAAGAAGCATCGATTTTGGATTGGGCTCACAGCAATACTGGCGATAGCGGCATCTATCGTGCTAGGCGACGGGTCAAGCTTCTCGATGCGGGATGTGATGTCCAATGGCATTGGCAATGGGATGCAAGCGGGCACAAAGCTGGCAACCACGGATGAGGGCATAGAATTGTTATCAAGGGATTTTGAAATTGAGATGAAACAAGGCACGACTTCCAGTCGTATGCTCATATGGGACTTTGCTGCCGAAGACGGTGATGTCGTAACGGTGAGAGTCAATAATGTTGTTGTTGCGGCCAATATCGGCATTATGAATAAACCGATAGCGCTGGATATCCCGATTCCAAGCGTAGTCGAGGTTGAGGGCGTGAAGGATGGTGTAGGCGGTATCACCTATGGCATCAAGTTTCCCGGCGCAGCAGGCGGTAGCGCCTATTTTAATGTAGCGCCAGAAGGAGGAGCCAACGTCTACACGTTGAAGATTCCGTAAATGCGCTGTTATCGACTGTGGGAACTCATAACAGGGAGGAAAGTCAATCGTGCTGTTTCGAAAAGCTATTACAGCCGATATACCGCAGTTAATTAAATTTCGCAAGATATTGCTAGGTCATGAGGACAACAGTAGTATGGATGAAACATTTAGAAACTACTTTGATTCCTCATTGTCAGACAAGTCACTCGTTGTATGGGTTGCTGATGATGATGGAGTAGTTGTATCCTCAGTATGTTTTTGCTTATGTCGATTGGCGCCACGATTTGATAATCCTTCTGGATTGGTTGCATACATGACTACTGTTTTCACAATCCCAAATTACCGCCGTCAAGGTATGGCATCCAAACTTGTCAGGGAAGCAATAGACGATTTGAAGTCACAAGGAATTAGAAAAATTCTGCTGCATTCGTCTGATATGGCCAAACCGGTGTATGAAAGTCTTGGTTTTATTGAAGGAAAGAACTATATGTCAATAAATATTTGATGCTAGAGCCTCTCTGCTAATTTCTTCATAAGTATCCCTGCATACGACCGTGGTGATCAGGCTCAATGGTCGGGCTTGTATGTTATGATTAACATACAACTATTGCTTGTACTGGAGGGCTCTGAAGATGAATCCGCAGTTATTACGAGATTTCCCGCTTTTCGAGCATCTTGATGAAGAATATTTAGCTGAAATTTCTAACTTATGCAGCGAGCGCATGTATTCAAAAGGCGAATCGATCTTCTTTGAAGGCGATGAAGGTGATGAGCTTTATCTGGTTATATCTGGAGTTATTCAAATTTATCAAGATAACCACTCCAGGGATGTGATTCTTTCTATTTTTAGAGAGGGTGATTACTTTGGAGAGATGGCTTTGCTGCAGAAGGAAAGAGTGCGCTCTGCTTCTGCGAGGACAATCGAGAAGTCTGCCTTATGCATTTTGAAAAAACGTCATTTCATTCCTTTAGTAAAAAGCAAGCCTGAAATCCTTATCGGCATTTTGGGAACAGCTTTAGATCGTCTGCGTGATGCCAATAAATTAATAACGGACTTGACCATTCTCGACGTGCGCACGCGTATTGCTCGTATGCTGCTGCGACTAACGGAACAGCATGGCGTACCTTCTGCGGATGGTATGTTAATTGATTTGAAGCTGACGCATCAGCACTTGGCTGATATGACGGGAACGGCACGCGAAACAGTGACAAAATTATTGCTTGACTTACAAAGCGAGCAATTGATACGCAATGATCAGAAGAAAATTATCGTATGTAACATGGATGGACTTAGAAATATACTCGACACCATTTGAGTTGAATGATTTGTCCACAAAGCAGTGCACCAGTTGCACATCGTTTTCCCATGAAGAAGAGGGTGTCCCTTAGCCATTCAAGGCTTTGAGGATACCCTCTTTTACGTGGTCAACACGTGGAGAATCATATCGGCGCAAGCTAGGACATCACTCTGCATAATCGATGATCCATTGAGGGACAATGAGATAAACATCATTTACCATGAAAGAGAGATGAATCCATCTGCTTACAGCTGTTTTTTTAATGATTACTTGTGTCATGTTTGCGTTCATCTATCTGATTGACACGATCGGTTTGGAGAAGAATGAGACCATGGTGTTTTCACTGCATAGCAATTATTTCCAAATCGCCATATATATCGTTGGACTATCCTATTGCATTTGGAGAGATTGGCGCGGGATTGCCGTGAGGAACCAGAATTAGTCGACAGGAGGTAGCGAAATGAAGGAGGCGAAATTTGTTGTCTCGCCCGTGCAGCTATTCGCAGTCATCATATTGTTCGATCTGGGAAGCGCCATCGTTATGAATGTGGGATCGTCGGCTAAGCAGAATGCCTGGATCGCGATCGCAGCAGCCACCGTAATCGGATGGGGTCTATTCGGATTTTATCGAATGCTGCAAACTAGACAGCCTTCCTATGACTTGTTCGAGCTTGTTCGATTATCGTTTGGGCGTTGGCTCGGGAGCTTTATCATCGCTATGTATGTCGTTTATTTTCTATACGTTGCGGCGAGAGTCATGCGCGACTTTCTCGAATTGATATCGAGCGCAGTGCTTGAGAATACGCCAATCGAGGTGCTTGCATTTTCATTCTCGATGGTCATTGCTTATATGATATGGCTAGGGTTCGGCGTTATTCTCAGAACGGCCGAATTCTTTTTCCCAATTATTATGGGCATTATCCTCGTCCTGTTCCTGTTGATTCTGATCGACCGGGATTATCAGTTCTTTTATTTGAAGCCGGTGCTGGGGGATGGACTGATGCCTGTGTTGTCTGCTATCTTCCCAACGCTAATCACGTTTCCTTTCGGCGAATTGATCGTTTGTCTCGTATTCATGCACTATACAGCGCCAGCCTCTCGCGTGGGAAAAGCATCCAGCTTCGCCATCGGCATTTCTGGATTGATTCTGGCAGGTACGGCAGTTCTGGAGACGGCATCGCTTGGTGTACAGATGAAGGAGCGTGCGAACTTTCCTTTCCTGGTTACGGTGCGGGACGTTTCATTCGGTTATTTCTTCGAACGGATGGAGATGGCCGTTGTCTTCGTAATGTTGATTACGATTCTTGTGAAGGTGTCTCTATTCCTGTTCGGTGCGCTTAAAGGAATCGAGCATTTGTTTCGGGTACCCTACCGCACGGCTGCATTTCCTATTGCGTGCCTGGCAGCTATATTTTCGATCAAAATAGCAGATACGTTTGCAGAGCATACCCTTGAAGGACTATCGTTCGTACCTATGTTCATCCATATTCCGATGCAGCTTATTATTCCTTTAGCGCTATTCATCATACTGGGAGTGAAAAGAGCCAGACATCGTTAAGAAAGGTGGGTCACTATGAAGGCAGGATGGAATGAATGCAAGCAAGAGAGCCGATTTACTTCCGCGCTCCCTACAGATCCGAAGCAAACACTGCTTCAATTGCGCGAGCTGTTCGGGAATCCGCCTGACTTTCAGTCTACGGCGATCCGAATCGGTTCGGCGAATGGATTCATATGCATACTCAAAACGATGGGTGATCCCAAGACGATGTCGGATAAGCTGCTCGTTCCGCTTATGGAAGAGGCTTCGCAAGGAAACAGCCCTCTTCAATTCCCGCAGCTGGAACAAATGAGACAAGAAAGGCTAGGCGTGCTGCCTTTTGTCTATGCAGCAACCATTCGTGAAGCAGCCGAGCGAATGTTGGCTGGCGACGCGATCCTCTTGGCTGAAGGCGTCGATAAGGCGTTATGTATCGAGATTGGCGGCATAGCGGCTCGATCGATCGAAGAACCGAAGTCGCAGCGTGTCAACCGCGGGTCTGATGATGCATTTACGGAAGCGATGGATACGAACATCTCATTGCTAAGGCGGCGACTGCGAAATCCGCTTCTTCGAATCGAGCCGTTCACAGCAGGAGAAGAGACCCGTACTTCAATTAGCTTAGTCTATTTGGAGAACGCGGCTGCCCCATCCCTTGTGTCCGAGTTCCGCCGGCGACTGACAGCGATCAAGGTGAGAGCAATCTATGATTCCGGGAATGTAGAGGAGTTGATTGGAGACAAGGGCTCCTGGTTTTTCCCGACAGTGCTGGATGTGGAGAGACCGGATACGGTGGCGTCCATGCTGGTGGAAGGCCGCTGTGCAGTCATTGTGGACGGCAGCCCATATGTTCTCATTGGCCCGGCGGTATACGGGAATTATTTCATATCCGCTGGCGACTATTACTTTCGGCCCATTCTGGCTAATTTGATCCGGCTGCTGCGGCATACTGCTTTTCTAATCTCTTTGTTTCTGCCTGCGTTCTATCTCTGCGTCATCAATTATCATTCGCAGATGATTCCGACCACTTTGCTTTACTCCATCAGTGGACAAGAACAAGGCTCGCCCTTTCCGGTCGGATTTATGCTTATTGCGATGACGCTCATATTCGAGGTGCTTAGAGAGGCTGGCACTCGAGTGCCGAAAAGTATCGGCCAAGCCGTTCCTCTAGCCGGGGCAATTATACTCGGCGAAGCGGCTGTCCAAGCCGGAATCGTATCGAATATTATTCTGATCGTTGTCGCTTCAACAGAGTTGTGCGGATTGGTCACGCCTCATTATGAATTTAGCAATACCGTTCGAATCATCCGATTCGGCCTGCTGTTGCTTAGTTCGGTACTAGGTATTTATGGCATCTTCTTAGGCTTGGTTGCCCTGGTCATCCATTTGGCGAGCTTGCACTCGTTTGGCGTTCCCTATCTCAAGCCATTTGCTCCGTTTCGATGGAGGCAGCAGAGGGATATGCTGGTACGATTCTCGCTTAAGAATGAGGATCCATCGACATGATAGGAAGAATGGTTCGACAAATGGCTATTGTGCTTATACTTGGTATGCTCAGCCTGGTTGGAGCTGGCTGCTGGGATATGCGCTCGGCTAACGAGTACGTCATCGTAAGCAGCATGTCCGTGACTACCGGAGATGGAGCAAATTACCATGTATATTTACAGATGATTAATGCGCTGGAGTTCGCATCCTCTCGTGCCACAGGAAGCACGCCAACGTACTCCATCGACGCAGAAGGGAATACGATGGACGAAGCTTTCGGCCGAATCGAGCGGAAGACGGCCCGTAAGCTGGAGCTAAGCCATATGATGCTGCTTATTTTGGACGCCAAGCTGCTTGCAACGGATAAGGGCCTTCTTTTTTTCGAGTTTCTTGAATCGATGAAGGACATTCGAAACGATATTCAACTGGTTGTTTCTCACCGAGTAGCCGCATCGGAATTTTCAAAGCTCTACTTCCCTGAGATCAGGGTATCCACTGTGAAGCTCCGCAGAGGTCTTGATTCGGTTGAGGCGAATTGGGGAGGCTCACCGAACACGAATTTGAAGCAATTCATTGCGGCCATTACATCGGAAGGCCGGCAGCCGGTAATGTCGTCCGTTACGATGAAGCTTCCATCGAAGCAGCAGCAATCTGTGGACGCCGGGAAGAGCACTGATTCGCCTACCGAATTGGTTATCGACGGGACGGCTGTTATGCGCAGGGCCAAGCTAGTCGGATTTTTGAACACGGAAGAAACTCGGGACTTACTATGGATCCAAGATCGGATCAAGGACACGTCATTAACGGTACAATGCGGAGAAGACCAGTATGCACAAATACGAATCGGGAGATCAACAACACAGCTAAACGTAGATTATATCGATAATCGTCCTAAGGTCAAAATTAGCATCAATGTCGAAGGGGCCGTTAGCGAGAACCAATGCGAATCAATCAGGCTAAGTAAGATTTCCGGATTCGAACAAATACGAAAGCTGACGGAGAAGGCGATTCAGAGCCATGTGGAAGCGACGGTAGCCAAGGTACAGAAGAAATACGGCGTCGATATATTTGGGTTCGGCGAGAAATTGATGGGCGACCACTATCAAACCTTCAAGATAGTGAAGTCGCATTGGGATGATGAGTTCGTCAAAGCGGAGGTGGCTGTTGATGTACAGGCTGCAATTATGCGTGACGGTATGATATCTGAAAATTTATTTCGAGATATTCCTGGTCAATCGGAATAGTGTTTGAGGAAGCGGGGGCTGGCGCATTGTTAGAGGCCCCATTTAGAATACTTCATTTGAAATGAGGATATAATGGGTATATAATTTAAAAAACGTCCAATTTTTAAAAATAGAAGGGTGATCTTTGTGAAGTATGAAAAGTTATCTAAACTTTATTATAAATTGGATCATGAGTCTTTTGATAGGGAATTAAATAAAAGAAAAGATAGTTATGGCGGCTATCTGACAGCATTAATGATCAGGGGTTTTAGAAAAGGACAGCATACTACAGAATCATTTGAATTGTTTTATGTAAATACGTATGACTTAATGAATTTAAATAATGAGGTGTTATTGAATAGTTCCAAAATTTCATTGCTCATTAGTAAACTTCCTGATTTTGTAGTAAAACCTTATTTTGATAAGCTAATTATTAATGAGGCCCAAAGTAATAACGAAATCGAAGGAATTCGCAGTACAAAAAAGGAACTGCAAGAAGCTCTTAATGAGGTGGGAAAACCAGAGCCTAAAAATAAGAGATTTAAAGGCTTAATGAAAACGTATCGCTATATAGATCAAATTGGGTCTTTCGAGAATGTTCAAGATTTTAGAGGCTTATATGATAATTTGGTAGCAGATGAAATTAAATCAGAAGATAATCCAGACGGTGAATTATTTAGAAGTGGGCATGTTGAAATAAATAATGGTCATGTTACCACTCATATTGGTGTAAGCTCTGAAAAAAAAATTATTGAGGCATTAGCAGCACTTGTGAATTATTTGCAAAATGAATCACATCCTCCACTATATCGGTATATGGTTGCTCATTATTATTATGAATATATTCATCCATTCTATGATGGCAATGGACGAACAGGGCGATTGATTGTGGGGAGTTATTTATCTCGTTATTTAGAGAAGTATTCAGCTATAACATTTTCTTATGCTGTGAATAGAGACAAAGCAAAATATTATAAGGCATTAGAGGAAATAGCTTCTCCTTTAAATCGAGGAGATATGACTTTTTATTTAATTCATATGCTGGAATTACTCTCTGCTGGACAAAGGGGTATTATTGAGGATCTCGAAATTAACTTAATGAAGCTGGAGAGAATCAATGAATATATTATAAGCGATAGATGGAACAATTATAAAGATGAAAGAGACCTATTATATTTTATAGTTAGCATGCATGTATTTGTAACGGATAATATCATTTTATCTGTACAAGATTTAATGGAATTGTCCAATAAATCCAGACATATTATTAACAAAGTTATGGATTATTTAGTTCAAGAGGGTTACGTTGAGCTAGTAAGTAGAAAACCAAAATCATATAAAATTTGTGATGACTGCATTGAAAATATATTGTCTTCTTGAATCTTAGAAGCCCCTTCCCCTAAAACTGAGGGTAAGGGGCTTGTTTATTAGGATGAATTCAAGGCCAAAGGATATCTTTCATTATTCTTTCATTGGGCTCTGTTATATTGTTTTAAAGGTCATCGATTTCGTTCGTGGGCGCGGTGGCCCGCCAAGGTGAATACAGGAGCAGAAATGGGGATGAAATGTTGAAAAAGCAGTTAGCCATATTATTAATCGTTTTGCTTGCGGGAATGCCTTTTTTGGGTGCTTGGCCATTACGAGCCGAGGCCGCTTATACTTTCAGCGGCGGGGGGGATGGCAATCCCGGGAATCCCTACGTCATTCTGACGGCGGAGGATCTGGATAACATCCGAGGCAGCAGCTTGTTGTCCAAGCACTACAAGCTTGGAGCAGACATCGATCTGTCCCCGATAGCAAACTGGGTACCGATCGGAACTTCAAGCAGCCCTTTTGGCGGGAACTTTGATGGCGGTCACTATACGATCAGCAACCTGACCATCGATTCATCCGCGGATAGGGTAGGTTTGTTTGGGTTCGCTCAATCCGCTGACGCAGGTTCCACCACAACAACGATCAAAAATATGCGGTTGGAGAATGTGAATATTACGAGCCGTGGTTCAAATGCCAACGTTGGTGGATTGGCAGGGGCTACCGAAGCTTGGACCACAGTGGATCGTGTTTCTGTGAGCGGCACAATTACCGGCAAAGGTTATTCCGCTGGAGGTTTAACAGGGATATCGAGCAATATTGTGTCCAACAGCGACGCGCATGTTCATATAAACGGCGATTTCGGTCAGGCAGGGGGATTAACTGGGGCCAATGGCTCCAGCGTCACACAAAGCTATGCAACCGGCGATGTGAAAGTGACTGGCAACCAAAATAAAGCTGGGGGGCTGGTTGGATTTAAGTGGGCAGGGGGCATATCCAACAGCTATGCAACTGGCCGCATTGAAGCTAGCCATCCTGATAGCTCTGTAGGAGGGCTGATAGGGTATTACGGAGATACGATTACGAACAGCTATGCGTCGGGGACGTTGATTAAGGCTCCCGGAACCGGACACATCGGGGGCCTGATTGGTGATAGTGGTAGTATTTTCTCCTATACGATCAACAATTCATATTGGAATGCAACGGATAATCCGGGTCTGACCACTTTGGGAACAAAGCCTGGAGCGGGCGGGGCCCTTCAGAAATCTGATATGAAGGATATGATTACTTTAGGAGGCTGGAGCTCGACGATTTGGGGCATTGAGGAAGGGCTCAGCACCCCATATTTGAAGACATTCTCGCCTGTGTTAAGGGTCGAGCCTATTTCCACTACTTATAACACAGAGCCGGCGGGCAATGTGCTTCAGGTTTCGGGTCATGTCCGGGATGGAAGCATCGGCGAGCCGTTGAAGATTAGCATCGTGATACAAAATGATACGGATGCAATCGTGACCGATCATGTATATGAAATGCCAGCTACAGGCGACAAGGAAACATTTGACTGGCAAACGACGATCGATGATCAACGCTATCCGGAAGGAACGTATACACTGAGTATTACGGCGGAGGATACGGTAGCCGGACATGCACAACAGCAAACATTCTTATTCGACGTGCAGGATACAACCGCGCCGTCTGTGCCGATCATCACGAGCCCGACAGCGGGACAGGCGCTGGGGCTGTCTATGCCTGTGATCAGTGGAACGGCTGATACTGGAAGCACGGTGGCGATTGTGCTGGACGGCAGTGCGGCGGGAATGGCAACGACGGGTGCAAGCGGGGACTGGACATGGGTGCCGTCATCAGCGCTGAGCGAAGGCGCGCACACGGTGCAGGCGCGAGCGACAGACGCAGCAGGGAATTCGAGCGCTGCTTCGGCAGCACGTGCGTTTACAGTGGATACAATCGCACCGACGGCAGCCGTTTCCAGCGCTGGAGGCGCCGCCGTCAACGCACCTTTCCCCGTAACCATCGTCTTTAGTGAGGTGGTTCAGGGCTTTACGGAGAATGATATTGAGATCGAGAATGGAACCGTATCGAATGTGGCAACTGTAACCTCGACGACGTATTCGGCTACCGTTAGCCCGGCGACCAGCGGACAAGCAGTGAAGGTAACCGTAGCGGCAGGGGCTGTTACGGATGCCGTGGGCAATGCTAATCCGCAGTCCAACACATTGCTTGTCCAGTATGATACGACCAAGCCGGTTGCCGCATTTGGCAATTTTACGCATGGTCAACTGTTTCATATACCGCCTGCAACGGTTACCGTGTCTGTCTACGAGGCGGTATATTGGATTGTAGGAGGAGCCCAGATAAATGCAGGGAATGCACTGCCGCTCATCAGCATGGAGAAGGATGGCGCAGCATTTACAGACTATACGGCAAGCTTTGATCCGCTTGCACACGAATTCACCCTAAGTTTGAACGGTACAGTGGAAGATGGGGAGTATGAAGTAGTGGTAGCCGGGAATGTGGTGAGAAATGTATACCATAATAATCTCGATGCAGCGCGTGCAAGCTTTATTATCGATGGGACCCCGCCCGTGGCACCTGTATTCCTAACACCAGCGAACGGGCTGGCGGCGAATACGAGCACGCCGACGATCAGTGGAACAGCGGAAGCAGGAACAATAGTGACGATCAGGCTGGATGGGAACGCTGCAGCAACGGTAACGGCAGCAGGCAACGGCAGCTGGTCATGGACCCCAAGCGCTGTATTGACCGAAGGAGCGCATACGGTGAGCGTGAGCGCAACGGATGCAGCAGGCAATACGGGCAGCTTCTCGGTAGAGTATTCGTTTACGGTGGATACGCAGCCTCCGGTTATTGCACTTGCGGGTGCTGCTTCAATCGTTCTTACAGCCGGTGATCCCTTTGTTGATGCTGGTGCGACAGCTGCCGACAGCTTGGAGGGGAATTTACCGGTTACGACTACAGGGAACGTAGACAATCAGGTTCCAGGCACTTATACCTTGCAATATGATGCGCAGGATAGCGCAGGGAATGCTGCAGTACCCGTGACGCGCACGATACAAGTGAAAGCGAGAAGCGCGGGGAGCGGCAGCGTTCAGCTATCTAGTAATTCGAATCTCAAACAGCTTGTCGTGAAAGCTGGCGGAGATGAACTGAAGTTATCGCCGATATTTGCAGCAGAAACGACAAGCTATCGAGTTGAAACATCGGCAGCAGAGATATCGATAGAAGCAGCTTCGTCCGATGGCAAAGCCACTCTAACTCTAGGAGAAGCAACACTTGTTGGAGGGAAAACAGTCGCTCTTACTGAGGGGGACAATGTATTCGAGTTGATCGTCAAAGCGGAGAACGGCACGGTCAAGACCTACAGCCTGACGATTCACCGTCAGACAGAGCGTGTACCATCGCAAGGGGAAGGTCCAGCTTGTACGTTTCGTGACATCAAGGGTCATTGGGCAGAGCAACACATTTGTGAAGCCGCAGGAAAAGGGATTGTAAATGGCACCTCGGAGACGGAATTTACTCCGCAAGGACTCGTTACACGAGTAGAATTTGCGGCTATGCTGCTTCGCACACTAGGAGTTACTCCTGGCGCTGCTGCGGACAAGCTATCCTTCACCGATCAGGATGAGATCCCCGCGTGGGCAACAACTACGGTTAGCGATGCGGTAGAGATTGGCATATTGCAGGGTTACCCGGACGGTTCACTCCGCCCGCTGCAGACTGTGAATCGGTCAGAGATGGCTGCCATGATGGTAAGGGTCATGAAGTGGAATATTGAACAAGGACAAATAACCTCCTTTGCTGATGATGCCGATATTCCGAATTGGGCAAAAGGATACGTTTATGCCGCTGCAGAGCGAGGATTGTTGAATGGACGTGAAGGGAATCAATTCAGCCCATCTCAGCCAGCAACAAGGGCCGAAGCGGCAACGATATTATTGCGGCTGTGGCATGCTCTTGACGAGATGCCGGGCAAATCAAGGGAGTAGCCTATAAATGCAGCTTCAGGCTGGCCGGTGATGTCATTCTAAATGACATCACCGGCCAGCCGTTTTTTTGTCGAAATATGGAATGCCACGCCTTGCACCTCATGGTTTCGTATACTATATTGAGAGAAGCGATAATATAAAGCTAGTCATCATCTTACGCCAGACATAAAGGGATATGCATCATGAATTCCACTGTAGAGCTTGTCTTAATGATTGCTTCCGTCATCATGACGGGCATCATTTTATTCACTATATATGGGTTTAGAAGGGAACGTGGAGTAGGTTACCTCATCGGCATGGTCGTGTGTCGGATGATTTACTCAAGCAGTATCATTCTGGAGAAAAGCAGCTATTTATTCGTGGAAAAGCTGTTTTTTCGCAATATTCAGGTTACGGCGCTTAATTTAATGGTGCCTTTCTTTCTCCTATTCGTGTATCAGTTGATCGGCCGCGACAAGTTATTGAAATCTCGCTGGAAAATCATGCTTTTCACGGTATTTGCTCTCTGGTCGCTGCTGTCGTGGCTGGACCCTGTGCTTCATATGATCTATCGCACCATTGAGCTCGATAACGGACATTTAATGACGACGAGGACCGTCTATTCGGCCGCTTTCTCGATCACTTGTTACTCTGTGGTCGCTGCATGTCTTTATTTTCTATTTCAGTATGTATGGAATATCCGCAACGATTTTCGTAAGCCGGGGATGTTGATTCTTATTCTGAGCTCATTTCCGCTTGTTCTGGAGATTGCCAAGCTCATGAATCCTGAGTGGTCGTCCTGGCTGCTTCCTTTGTCGGTTTATTGTGGATTTACAGGTACATTGATGCTGGTTATTACACTGCGGATTAAATTTTTCTCAACGGTTCCGATTGCCAGAAATATTGTACTTGATACGCTTCAGGAAAGTATTGTGATCGCGAATGCGTCAGGCAAGATCATCGACAGCAATAAACAGGCTTCCAAATGGTTTGCGGAGATGGGCTATGCGGCTATTAATGGCCGGAATGTGGCGGAGCTATTGGAGCCTTGGCCGGAGTGGCATAAGCTGTGCAAGTCTATGCAGCAGGGACGCGTAGAGATTGATGCCTGGTTGGATGGAGAAAGAAAAATATACAGTGTGAACGTGTATCCGTTACGAGTACTGCGCAAGAAGGGACAGGGCAGCATTTCTCTTATCGTCGATATTACAGAGAAACAGCGGCATATGGAGCAGATTGCACAGCTCAACCAGTTGAAGGATCAGCTGTTTACGATCGTGTCGCACGATATTCGCAGTCCACTGGCGCTGCAGTATCAGCTTATTGAATTGCTGGAAGAAGACAGAGATCGTCTTGATCCTGATCACCGGGAAATCATTGTGACGTTAGGCGATCAGATTCGCAATACACTCGGGATGGCGAATAATTTGTTGGAGTGGTTTCGCAGCCAGAGGGAAGATATGGCGCTTCGTCCACAGGTGCTGGAGCTGTCTGAGGTTGTGGAGGATTGCCGTCATATGCTGCATATTAAAAGTGAGGCTAAACATATAACAGTGAATCATACGATTGCCTCAGGTACTCAGGTGTACGCTGACCGGGAAGCACTTGGACTCATTATCCGTAATTTGTTATCCAATGCTATCAAGTTTACTGGATTGGGTGGTTCAATCCAGATAGATGCCCAGTTATCGGGAGATATGGTGACCGTTTCGGTCCGCGATAACGGGACGGGTATGGAAGAGGAGCGGGTTCGTCAGCTATTTGCTGAGAAGGAGCTCCACTCATCGGCCGGCACCTTGGGAGAGAAGGGAGCGGGACTTGGATTGCTTGTAAGCCGACAGTTCGTAGAGCTAAGCGGCGGGAGATTATGGGCGGAGAGCAAAGCAGGACAAGGAAGCGTATTTCACTTCACTGTGAGAGGCGGAGCAGAGTGATGAGAGTCATCATCGTAGACGATGAGCCTGCCATGCTGCTTGCGATGAAGCGGCTGCTGTCGAATATGGAGGATGTGGAGCTTGCAGGAAGCTTCCGGAATGCGGCGGAGGCGCTGGACTTCGTTCGGGGTAGGGACGATGTGGATCTCGCATTTCTGGACATCCAGATCGCTGCGGACGATGGATTAGAGCTGGCCCGCAGCTTGCGCTCGATTCGCGCTAATCTTGACATCGTTTTTACAACCTCCCATGCGGACTATGCGATTCACGCTTATGACGTTTATCCATTGGACTATATGGTTAAGCCGATTTCCAGACAGCGCTTGGCTCAGACGATCGCTAGAGCGGCGGGAAGACGCAGCGTTGCTCCTTCTGGTGCTGGAAGCCATGGAGACCTCACGCCTCATCGGCTGACGGTTCGGGGACTTGGTTGCCTTGAGGCCAGCAGCAAGGAAGCGGGTGCAGTGAAATGGATTTCCAAGAAAAGCATGGAGTTGTTCGCGTATTTGCTCGTTCATCGAGGACGAAGTGTAGCCAAAGTCCGGATTCTGGCGGATATTTTCCCTGAGATGCCTCTCAAGAATGCGGAGACGTATCTCAATACGGCGGTCTATCAGCTTAGAAAAGCGTTGTCGCTGCATGGGGGCAAAGAGATGATCCTGTCCTCACAGGAACAGTATCGGATAGACCTGGATCAAGCAGATGTCGATTTTATTCAGTTCGAGCAGGGCGTGGAGCGATTATCCGCAATCCATACAGCTAATGAAGCGGCGGCAATAGAGCTGGAGAAGCTATTTGCAGGCGAGCTACTAGAGGACAAATCTTATGTGTGGGCAACGGCAGAACGTGAGCGATTGGCAATTATATACGATTCCTATGCGAAGCGTCTTGCAAGCTGGCTGCTGTCTGTGAAGCGGTATAGAGAAGCAGCGCGAATTGCGAGAAGACTGGTGTCCCGCAATGAATTTGAAGAAGCGTCAGCTCTTCTGTTGCTGCAAATATTCGGAGCGATGGGAGATCGACAGTCCCTCCACAATTATTGTGAGCATTATACACAATTACTGCGTCAAGAGCTCGGCCTGCAGCCCTCGGAGAAATTTCGCCAGCTCTACGAACAATATAAGTGAACGCCTCCTCGTGGGTCGAGGGGGTGTTTTTGTAGCTGTGGGCTGGGAGGCAGGCATATTCGGCTTGCTTGTGATATGGTGAACCTTATCATAAGTAAAGGAGATTTGAACTGAAATAGCCAACTGGCTATTGAATAAATAACTAAATTGGTACCAAAATTGAAGTACTCATAAATTTTTTGTTAGAAAAATAGTCTCTTGTATTTTCCATGTAGAGTATAAAATAATCCAAGATACTATCTTTTAGTTCGACTATTTTTGAAAACAAAATATCTCTACTGCATTCTTTATAGCTTAGACTACCGTGCGCTAAATCATTTCTAATTGTTTTAATTCTTAGTAGTTCAACTTCTTCTCTATTTCTCTTTACTTCTTCTATTCCATATAAATTCCCTAACTTCACAATAGCTCTGTGATCTATATTTCCAGAAATAAGACCTTTTCTATATTTAGTGAATTCGGCATATGAGAAATCAGTAATAAAATTATTATGAAATTCTAAACGAGTACAGTATAAATTTCGCAAATTCAATTTTTGATCATCTTTAATGTTGTTGAATCCATCTTTACAGATTAGAAAGTCAATATAAGTTGATTTAATGGCTCCATTTAAATCTAAAAACTTTAAAGACTCACTTAGAATTTGTTCGTGTAATAGCAATATTGTACTTTTAACAATACACTCTGAGAGATTATACAGCATTAAAAATATGTTTGATTTCAATACGTTACTATTTTTTACAGAGATATCATTTATATTCGTTCCAATATAACTTGTGTAGGTTTCTATATAATCAACTCTATCATTGAATATCTCTTGCAGATCATTATATGAATAAATCATATATAAGAATTCTCCAAAAGGCTATCTTTCATGTAATTTATTCTTTGTAATAATCTATCTGGTGTGTGCGTTTTATACTTACCAGAAATCATATTATTAAATGTTGAATCATTTATGATAGAGTTTATTTTATTTTCAGAAATCTTTAAGTTGGGTCTTTGCTTTAATGCTAAAGCTATTCCAACCGATATAGCTTCAAAATATACTCTAGAGACTTGTTGATAACTATTTTTAGAAAAGCCATATTTAAAATGTTTTTCTACAAAAGAAATCATATTAGTAAAGATTAGTGTTTTATCGTTTGCTTCTTTATCAGAAAATGTATTGTTTTTCTTAATAAAATAGTTATCTAAAGTCCTTGC
Source organism: Paenibacillus plantiphilus (assembly GCF_927798095.1). GTDB lineage: Bacteria > Bacillota > Bacilli > Paenibacillales > Paenibacillaceae > Paenibacillus_Z > Paenibacillus_Z plantiphilus. The sequence continues at coordinate 120,045 of NZ_CAKMMF010000007.1, forward strand.
AATTCCTTGATAGTCAGGATAATTTGGATATAAGTCCACCAATGCAAAAAACCTTAAGATTAATTCTTCATGTTCTTGTCGTTTAATCCAAGATTCATGAACGGGTGCTACTTTTTTAAAATCCTCATTTTCTCCGCACACTTTAAATATAAAATCACTAAATTGTCCCCAATAGATCCCTTTTCGACTTTCCATTCGAGTAAGCAATTCACTCCCTCGATTAATTCTCTCAAACATATCATTTTTAACTGTATCAGTAGTATCCTCGGATAAAACTATTGTTCTAACTGCAATATTCCTAAACTTGCGCTGTCTTGTTGCATCCAAGTCTTTAAAGCAAAGATTATTAAGATAACTTAGCTTTTGTAAATCGGTCAGTTTTATTTTATTATTTAAGAATGCAGCAAGAGTGCGAATACGTTGAGACCCATCCACTATTTCTAATCTTCCATCTGAATTTTCAGCTAAAAATAATATAGGAATTGGTAATCCTAGGATTAGGGATTCAATAAATTTGGATTGCTTTTCATCATCCCATACAAATTCTCTCTGATATTCAGGTACATATATTTCATTTTTGTCTGCTTCTAATCCTGTTTCATATTTTTGAACCCAGATTTCAATTGTAAATTCACGTGTGTCATAGTCGACAGTTTTTCTTTCATCATTAATTTGTTTTTCTATACGTTCTAAGTTAAACAAGAAAAGAACCTCCCTTAATCACGATAAAATACTATTTTTATTATATATTATTTATGAAAAAATTGGAAACTAATTATTGTACATTCATTCAAATCTCCTTTAGATACACCACGGTGAACCGTATCACAAATAACGGCAAATTTATGAGCAAAGTGAGTTGCTCTTACAAGTAAAAGTAGTTAACCATTGATCTAACAGGTGGAGGATCATGATTGCGATTTGCTAACCAAATTAAAACATCGGCTTAAAAACGACTGCTCGCAACAATTACAGCTATCGCGATGAAGACGATATTCACGCCGATTTCCCGATATTCCTTGCGTTTAATATGGAAAAGGGCACCACAAAGGACGATCACGGCAAGTCCGGTTGCGGCAATTGGCGTTAACACAGGTGCGATATTCGTCGCGTGAGGCAGTATGATTCCAAGTGCACCCAATAATTCTGCTAACTCGATAAGGACCACAAGCGCTTTTGGAACGTCTTTTACCCATCCCCAAGTCTCTTTGGCTTTTTCATACTGAAACGCCTTCAACCAGCCTCGTTACCCACTAAAGGTATAATAGTCTCTACGAGGCAACTCAAGGGAGTAGGCACTTTAACTAAACATAGTAAATAAAAAGTTACTTTAACAAAGCAAAGGGGGGGGGGTTATAATAGTTTCAAGTGTTATTTGACATAAGGGGGAACTAGCAATGAACATTTCTTTTGCAAATGATTCAGACTTTGAATACATAAGAGGCCGTGACCATCATATTTCAGAGAGCCTCATACTGGTAAAAATAAAGGAAAATGAAATATATATACTACGGAACCGAGATGGAAGTAATATCGGATGGATGAGGTACGGTTATTTTTGGGACAATATACCTTTCATGAATATGATTTGGGTAGATGAACAATTTCGAGGCACGGGTGTTGGAAATAAAGTTGTTCTCTTCTGGGAAGAACAAATGAAACAAAAGGGCTTCAAAATGGTTATGACATCCACCCAGGCTGATGAAGGAGCACAACATTTTTATAGAAAGCTTGGCTATCAAGATGCTGGATGCCTATTACTTGATACTCAACCATTGGAAATTCTCCTTACCAAGAAGTTGAATTAACGGCAAACGTTAGTGTGATTTTTCAAAGAAAGGGCCATCCCGCTAAGGATGGCCCTAAAATTTGCCGCTTCAGTCAATGCGGTGAACGGTATCATAAATACAGGCAGGCTTTTCTGGTGAGTTGATTGTGTTACATGATTTTTGGAAGCCTGCTCTTTTTAGCACTCTGTTCAGGCTGTAGGGGCAGTGGTTGATTATTTAAATAAAAGTCTGAAAAAAAGTGAATCTTTCACTTTTTTATAATAAATGACATGATGTATGTAAGAGCTGAAAAATATAACAGGATGATGGAGGCGATAGTCATGTCATCGCAATACCGTGTTAGGGAGTTCTGTGAGGATGACGATTTCGAGAGCTTTAACCAACTTGTGTGGGATGAGCATATAAGAAGAGGTAAACGAAACGGTGTAAAAATCAAGGATGATTTCTCTATTGACTACAGTCAAAAGATTATCAGCAAAGAACAGTATTTTTCTAATGATGATTCGTCTTATCCCATAAACAAAGGATATGTCCTTGAATCTGGTGGAGAGACTGTCGCTATATTGACAACTACCCTAGAGTTAGAAGGGAGAAATGGCACAATCCATAAGCTTGGAATTAAAGAGGGGTCAGAGGTATCATTAGAACCTTTGATAAATGCATGCAATACATATATTCAACACAATGGAGGAGATACAGTCTACTGTTATTCCGAAATATTGCCTGGTCAAATTCATAATGCAGATATAGATTTTTGGGTCAATTATGGATTTAAACCAGAGCCATACTATGCGCAATGGGTTGTGATGAATGATTTTTTTAAGTGGCAACCACCCGTGGATCTCGAAGTTGACAGGGTACTGCCAGCAAATGATTTTGACATCGATAATATTTTAGAAATTCTTGAGGAAGATGGGGAGAGATATATTGCTGAGAATATCAGATATGAATTTTCTGAAGTGACCCCTGAGCATGTATTTATTAAGCTATGCAATATAGATGGAGAGATTGATGGTGTTGCGTATTATAAAGTGAATCGAGACAGAGGCACGAATACGCTCGGTATACATATTCGGCCTAAAGCAAACGATCAAAGCCATTATTATGAGATCCAGCGATTCGTCCGTTGCACGTTAATGTCCATGAAACAGTTGAACCTATCCTACGTGGGTACACGAATGTCATCAAGGAATTTATTGAGTATTATTGCCTTGTGTGCGGAAGGATTTTCATTAGCACCTATCGGGACGGTCGTGCTCCATAGATCAGTGTAGAGACGGGAGCAGAGGCCTATGAAGAAATATGTTAACGCTAAAGACATACTTCCTGCGCAACTGGTAGAAGAAATTCAAAGGTACGTTGATGGCACTCACTTGTATATACCGCAAAAGTTACGCAAGAGTTGGGGGAGTGAGTCAGGTGCAAGGCAACAACTCGAAATACGAAATTTGGAAATTCAAGTCTCATTTCAATCAGGTATTGGTATTGAAGTCTTAGCCCCGAAATATGGTCTGAGCGAGGAAAGAATACGCTCAATTGTTTATGCTAAAACCAAGGGAACCAGACAGGATAAAGAATGATAGTTCAGTGGTGTTTATATCTAAAGAAAAGACCATCCTTTGCAGTAAGGATGGTCTTCTTCAAAACTTGCCGTTACAGACAGTATTGAATGACAAGTCTTGTTGCGAGGAGAGGGTGTGGCAATGGAAATAAGGAAGTTCCATGAATCGGATATACTGGGGCACTGAAGATTGGGAAGTTGATGAATTTGCTTTGGATGAAGATGTTGTGTCGACCCTTTCCGATATACAACCTACTTTCTTTTATCATAGCCGTGACGATGAAATAGTGCCGTTTACTCACCTGAATCTGTACGCAGAAAGATTTCCGCAGGCAATCATTCGCGAGTTTGACGGGCGTGGGCATCAGTTCAACAACGACTTGTTTGAAGTTTCTCAGGATATTAAGAGTCTCTGAGCGAAAGTATTACGCGGTGGACTTAGGGAACAAAAAATTACTTACATCAGTGAAGACAATTTTGTTATACTAACAAACAGACCGGTTGGTATGTTGGGAGGATACATGAATGTGAATACAAAATCGCTAATGATTGATACTGCTACAATCCTTTTTCAGCAAAAAGGCTACAAAAGTGTAGGACTGAGTGAAATCTTAAGGGCCTGCAACGTTACAAAAGGGGCGCTCTATCATCATTTTCCCAATGGCAAAGAAGAGCTGTTAATTGCTTGCTTACAGGCTTTGAACGAAGAAATCATGACAGATATTGAGGGTATTTTCAGAGCGCATGCATTATCTAAGGAAGCCATACAAGCGATAATTGAAAAGTTAATTCACAACTTGGAAACTGACGGAACGATTACCGGATATACATTCAGCAGCATTGTCAGTGAAATGGCTACGGTGAGCGAACCTGTCCGCCATGCATGCAGTGCGCTTTATGAAAACATTCAACATATTTACTGTGAGAAGCTTGTAACTGAAGGCTTCTCGAATGAATCAGCTTCCGATATTGCATGGTTGATGACAGCTTCGATTGAAGGTGCGATGATGCTTTGTTTAACGCAGAAATCAACCGATCCTTTGAAAATGATTGCCAGGCGATTACCGCTTTTATTGAGGGCTTAATAAAGCATGGCTGAAATTAGCTTTTTTGAAAGGAAGAAAACAATGAATCAAGAAACAAGATTGCCAAGAAACGCGAAGGAGGGCGCATTGTACGGTGCAATTATATGTACACTGACAGTACTGCTAATGACGACATTAAATGTCACTCTAGCTGTTGGGGAATTCAATAAAGACGCTGTGTTAACGATTCTTAAATCACTGCCGATTTTTTGGGTTATTGTCATGATTATTGAACCAGTCCTAATTGGTCGCCTTGCAGAAAAATTGGTCAGGAAGTTTACGGAACCAACGGACAGTTTCAATGCCCGGATTTTATTCCGTATCTTATTCACTGTACTAGGAATGTCAGCCGTTATGACGCTTATTGGTGAAATTATAGGGAACGGCTTTCATTCTGAAATTTTTAGCAGCTTCTTAACGAATTGGCCAAGAAATTTCTTAATTGTATTGATCGCTGAGATTGCAGTCATTCAACCTATTGCACGATTCGCGATGGTAAAGCTACATGCTTCCCAAGACAAAAAATCAAGTGGTGTGCTGATGTAACGGCGCCGCGTACAGGTTCCAGCGCGCGGTGGAGCGGTACGGGTGTGCTTGGCAAGAGAAGACGGTGTGCATGACTAAGTCGACGTCGAATAATCCCCGTCTCATATGGAGACAGGGATTATTCGGCATTCACTGACTTCCTCACATGAGCGAGTAGGGGAATTTAAGCTGGCCGAGCGTACATGAATTTCATTACATCTCTTTAAAGTACTTGAATCGGTAATAAACGCCATATCCAATGATAAACGTATAGGCACAAACCAATAGCAATACCATTGTTAAATCTATATCCATCAAGGCCAATGCTGTAATCAAGGCTCCAAACACAAAAACCATCATGTCATATGCTTTCGCTTTTGCCCGATTAGCGATTGCCAGATTACGCTCATCGTTCTTCTCGATCTCTAGCTGCTTTGCGGCGGCGGGATCATGCTTCTTCGCGAATTGGAGCATTATTTCTCCCATACCGTGACCGAACAAGCCAGAGCCAAGTCCAACGCAGATATAAGGCAACGCTCGCAGCAAACCTTGTGGATCTTCAATTGTTTTGATGAAGTACAGACCGACTGCTAGTATTGCTACGCCTACAACGGTAATCAAATAAGACGAAACCGTTTTGTTCATACATTGTCATCCTCCTCGTAAATAAAGATTTCTTCGATACTCATACCGAAAAAACGGGCAATCTTGAACGCTAAAAGGATCGATGGGTTATAACGACCGTTTTCCAGCGAACCGATTGTTTGCCTTGACACTTCAAGCGCCGCTGCTAATTCCTCTTGCTTAATTCCGCGTTGCTTGCGGATTTCTTCCAAACGGTTATTCAATGCGTTCACCCTCCTCATGGAAAGCTAGCTTTCCACAAGAAGAGCATATCGTGCAACGCGATCAATGTCAAGCATGCTTTCCATTTTGGTGGTAGCTTATTCGGTAATTAGTTTTATTGCAATCTTGAGTCATGCATAACATATTTTTTAAACCTGTAAACTTTTTATTGAGCATAACGTTGTATGGGGGAGGGAGGAGAGACATGGGCAAACAAACAATGAATGAATTTTTGCAGCGGGTAGGGACCATTCGAGAAAGTAACAATTTCGAGTGGGAAGCAGACGAGGTATACCAATCATTAGTGGGGGAAGATGGAGCTTTGGATAAAGGGGATGTGAAAATTATTGGAGCCGTAGTAACTGGAACGACAGAGCAACTGAAGTCATTACAAAAGCAAACCTATATTAAAGCCTCCACATTCGGGGTAATATCGGATCGAAAATAAGGAAGGCACGACGGAATGCGGTTCCAGCAAAACAGTCTGACTAAGTCAACGTCCAAATAATCCCCATCTCATACGGAGACAGGGATTATTTGGTGTCCCTGGCTTCAACATGTGAGCAGGGGAACAAGAATAGGCATCGGACGTGGTCCTCAAATTTGGCGATTTCAAGCTTAGAGCTGTTTTAATCGATCGAGAATGACTTGGGGTTCCAGTCGCTGCATGAAATCCGGGTTCACATAAGCCAAGCGGATTACGCCGGACTTGTCGATTATGAATGTCGAAGTAAAAGGAAGAATCCAGCGGTTGGCGGCGTTGTATTCCATCAGATTCAGCTTGAATTGATTCGTCATAATCTCCTGTATAGAAGGCGGAACGTCGTACAGCAGATTATAGAGGGCGGCCGCCAGACCATTCGTGTCGCTGAGGACGTGGAAGCGAAGCTCCTCCTTTTCTTGCTGGGAGAGCGTATTGTCCGGACTTTGCGGGCTCACAGCAATCAATTGACCACCGAGCGCTTCAACTTCCGGCAAAATGCTTTGGTAAGCCCGCAGCTGCATATTGCAGAAGGGACACCACCCTCCGCGATAAAAGGTTAACACGACCGGCCCATGGGAAAGCAGCTCGAACAGATTCACAGGGACGCCTGCCGAATTGTTCAAGGTAAAGTCTTGCGCCTGCTGCCCCTCTTGCAAGCCGTACACCAAGCCCGATTGCTGCTGCTCACGAATCAAGCGGAAGATTTCGTTGTGAACGTCCACGGGCGTTTTGGCCACAAATTGTGTTTTTGCTTCATCCAGCATCTGATTCAATCGCATCATCCATTCTCCTCCTACTGTTGGGTTGTTCGTCCCCATTGCTCGTGTCTCTATATGAAGCAGATTTCAAAAAAGATACCGATCGGTATCTTTAATATAACATAAGGACCCCCTTATCGAAAGTAAATTTTTATTTGATATAATGAAAGCAATCATTCCACATGTGCGTAGGGGGATTCAGCATGCTAAAGGGAGAAAACACCCGCAAAAATATTATCGCGAAGTCTGCCGAGCTGTTTAACCAGAGAGGTTATGCGGGATCGTCCTTGTCGGACATTACAGAGCTAACAGGCATTAAGAAAGGCGGCATTTACCGCCACTTCGCCAGCAAGGACGAAATCGCCGTTGAGGCTTACCAATATGCAGGCAGCATCGTGAATCAAACCATCAAAGAGGCACTTGAGCAGCAATCAACTGCTATGGGCAAGCTACTTGTCTATCTGCAGGTGTATGCAAACGTAGTGGAAGCTCCTCCTTTTATAGGCGGCTGCCCGCTGCTAAACCTGGCTACCGAGAGCGACGATGGCCATCCGATTCTACGTGCACAAGCTCGGCAAGGGCTGGAGCGCACGTTGGACAACATGAAAGCGATCATCTCGGAAGGCATTCAATCCGGTGAATTCAAAGCGAATCTTGATATCGATGCACTAGCAACCTTTACGTTATCCGTCATGGAAGGCGGCATCATGCTCAGCAAGCTGGAGGGCGACAATCGGCATGTTCGAATGAATATCGAGAGTTTGACGACGTACTTGAAAGGGATGTGCTTGCGCGACAAGGAGTAAGCCAATACCGAACGTCGTAAGATATAGTTGGCATCCTAACGAATACAAAGTATGAAGCATGCCTAAGAGTACTAGTATACGCTCAGACAGAAAGCAGCCGATTGCGGCTGCTTTTTATTTTGCTGCGCGTCTAGTCAAACCGAGCATAACTAGCCGGTGTGAGCCTGCTCGTGGTAAGGCCCAAGCCGGCACAAACAGAATTCAGTATGAAATAGTACATTTCAGCCCGATTAGTCCATGTCAGTTCAACAATGGATATGTTATTTTTTATCACAAGGCAGCATGCGAGACTAAGGAGGGTTGATATCATGTATGACATCGTTGCACATGGCGAAGTATGAATTGATTTCCCCCATTAGGTCAGACGTTCAGCAGAACACTTTATAGCTCAGACTAGTGTATCGAAGAGGTGAAGAAAATTGAGGGCGCTTGTGATCGAACAGCCGTTTCAAGCCAGTATTCAGGAAGTGGAATATCCGATGCCGGGAATGAATGAAGTGACCATCAAGGTGGAACGAACGGGGATATGTGGAACAGATATTCATATTTATGAAGGGACGTATATGTCGTCCTATCCACTCATTCCGGGGCATGAGTTTTCTGGTGTCATTCATGAGATCGGCCCGAATGTAACGGGATATTCAGTGGGCGACAGCGTTAGCGCAGATCCCAATATATTTTGCGGTCATTGTGAATATTGCCAAACCCATAGGTCCAATCAATGCTTGAATTTTGCGGCAACAGGTGTAACCAGGCATGGAAGCATGGCAGAATATGTCCGGGTTCCAGCCAATACGCTTATTAAGCTGCCCGACTCTATGACATTCCAGCAAGGGGCCTTCATTGAGCCAATGGCGTGTGTCGTTTATGCGATGAATCGGTTGCAGGTTCAAGCCGGCAATAGAGTCATCTTGTTCGGTGCTGGTGCAATGGGACAACAATTAGTACAGGCGATCTCAAGATCAGGAGCATCAGAGCTGGTTGTGGTCGATATCTCTTCATCCAAGCTGGAAATTGCTGCGCAGTTCGGGGCAACCCAAACGGTATTGAGCGATGAGCTCGATACACATCTGTCCGGGCAGACCTTCGATATCGTTGTGGAGGCAACCGGTATTTCTTCGGTGATCCAAAGCGCCTTCTCCTATATGGGGCCTGCTGCAAAATACTTGCAATTCGGAGTAGCCGACAGTGAGGTTACGGTTCCTCTGAATCCATTCAAGCTTTTCAATAAGGATTGGACCATTCTAGGCTCTATGGCTGTTCATTATACAACAATTCCTGCGATGAGATGGATCAGCGAAGGACGTATCCAAGTCGATCATTTGGTTTCGCAGACGATCTCATTGGAGCAAGCGCTCGACTTTTTTGAACAGCCGAAGGACAGAGATCTTCTGAAGACACAAATTCAACTTTAGTATAGATAACGGAGTGAAAACAATGAGATACGAACACGTTCAGTCAGATGTTACTGTAGTGGGCGGCGGGCTTTCAGGAGTAAGCGCAGCTGTAGCGGCTGCCCGCTTGGGGAAGAAAGTAGCCCTTATTCAGAACCGTCCGGTTCTGGGAGGTAATTCGAGCAGTGAGATGCGGGTTTGGGTCGTTGGAGCAACAGGTCATGGCGTCAATCGTTATGCTAGAGAGACTGGCATTCTAGGTGAAATGTTTGTAGAAAATCAATATACGAACCCTGAGGGGAATCCGTATTATTGGGACCTCATCGTTCTGGAGAAGGTGCGTCATGAGCCTAATATCCAATTGTTCTTAAATACGGATGTCCATGAGGTTGAGGCTGAGGGTGATGAGTCAAACCGTCATATTCAATCAGTTACAGGCTGGATGATGGGCTCTGAACGTAAAATTCGCTTCGAAAGTCCCGTTTTTCTAGATTGCACAGGTGACGGCTTAATCGGTTTTCTGGCTGGGGCCAAATATCAAATTGGTCGAGAAGCCAAGCACGAATATAACGAAGCGTGGGCTCCTGATGTGTCGGACAATATTACGCTCGGGAGCACACTGCTGTTTTATACCAAGGATGCTGGGCGCCCTGTGAAGTTTGTTCCGCCAAGCTTTACGAAAGATATTACGCAGACGCCGATTCCGATCAAAAGGATATTGAACAGCGGAGATTCCGGCTGTCATTATTGGTGGATTGAGTGGGGGGGAGAAGAGGAAATAGACACCCTTCATGATAATGAACGGATACGTGATGAATTATGGTCTGTCATTTATGGAATATGGGATTATATTAAAAACTCCGGCAAATTCGAAGCGGATACGATGACCTTGGAATGGGTTGGCAGCATGCCAGGGAAACGGGAATACCGCAGATTCAAAGGGGATTATGTACTCAACCAGAACGATCTGGAACAACAAACTCAATTTGAAGATAATATAACCTACGGAGGCTGGTCGATTGACCTGCATCCGCCTGAAGGGATGTATGCCGCTGATTACACGTCCCGGCATTACCATGCGGATGGAATCTATCAAATTCCATATCGCACCCTTTACTCCGTCAATGTAGATAACCTGTTATTCGCAGGCAGAAACATTAGTGCGACACAAATTGCCTTTGGATCATCACGAGTAATGGGTACATGTGCTTCTGTAGGTCAAGCGGCGGGAACCGCTGCAGCGCTTTGTGTGGATCACAAGGCTACCCCTCGGGAGATTTATGAGAAGCATTTGAAGCAATTGCAGCAAATCCTCCTATGGGAAGATGCGTCTGTTATTGGGATTAAGAACGATGATCCTGCAGATCTTGCACTTCAGGCGGAGGTTGTTGCCTCCAGCTATATAAGCCGTCTTGCAGTTGAGTCGGCAGATGAAGCATTCGAGCTCGCAACAGATGTCGCCTTCTTGCTGCCTGTAGATCCTGGCATAGAGAGCATACAAATTCTGTTAGACGCTGCTGAAGACACAACCGTTGAGGTTGAGGTCTGGGATACAGGAAGACAGGAAAATTACATCCCTTATCAGCTCCAGGTGGGAGATGTCCAAACCGCTAAGAAGGGCAGCAAACAATGGGTAGCATTCAACCTCCCGTGGAAACCGGAAAATGCGCAGAATGCCTTCGTGGTAATAAAGGAGAATCCGAGTGTATCCGTATATCTGTCTCACCAGCCAATGAGCGGAGTGCTCTCATTCATTAAGGAAAAAGCGCTGAACGTCGCTCGTGGAATGGAGTCGCTCAACCAGGATCAGCTAGTTGTGAAATGGAATATGAAACGTGTCGTGCGCAAACCATTCTGCTTCCGTTTAGGAAATGAAACAAAGGCCTTTGAGCCTGCAAAAATTATAGATGGTTACCAGCGTCCTTATGGTGGAGCGCATATGTGGCTTTCAGGGCATTCCAACGATGATGCGTGGATTGCATTGCGATGGGACCAGGAAGTGACATTCAATGAAATTCACATCACCTTTAATGATGATGTGAATGAAGATCTCATTAACCTCCATCATCATCGGACTGAATTCGATATTATTCCGGAATTGGTTAGGGATTATCGGCTGGAGGTATTGGAGAAGGATAACTGGAGCATTCTGTTTGAAGTGAAAGGCAACAGGCAGCGGAAAAGAAAGCATATCGTAGAGAACGGTGTGCAGACGAAGCAGTTAAGGCTTGTTGTGGAACAAACCAATGGGACATCCTATGCCGAGGTCGTCGAAATCCGGGTTCGTTAAGCTCGTAAATATACAGCAATAAGCCAAGCAAGGCTGCCCCGAGACGGGCAGCCTTGTTTATTACGTCCAAGCTCCAAGCGTAGGTAATGCCCTGAACGGCCCCTGTTAAACAAATTGGTTCTGTGATGAAATCGTGCTTCGGTATTCAGTCGGGGTAGTGCCTTCAATCCTTTTGAAGCATCTGCTAAAGTAGAACGCATCGTTGAACCCGACAAGCTCGGAGATTTCCCCGATATTCTGATAGCCTTCCTTCATAAGCTCCTTGGACTTGTTAATACGAACTTTGATTAAATACTCGATCGGAGAGCTACCGGTTATCTCTTTAAAAATGACCTGCAGGTAAGATTGACTGAGTTGAATATAGTCCGCCAATTGTTGAAGCTTCACCTTATGCGAATAATTTTCGAGTATATACTGAGACACCTTTTCTACTTTCCGTATTTTATCATAATTGAGGGATTGCTTAGATGAGTTCCACAGGAAGAGAAGGTTAAGGATCTCCATGAAATAAGCTCTTTCTCTGAACACCTTATTGAAGGTACTGGGCGAGATCCATTCCTTGGTTAAATTCCGAAACAAATTAAGCACTCTGGAAAACAGATGAGAATCCGTGATTTGAAGAAACGACTGCATAGGCAAAGGAATGTCCTTCTTGATCCACTCCTTGTCATCGAATAATAGGCAGGAATATTGGAAATCCATCGCATAACATTTCATTGGATTATCCTCGAACGTATATCCCCATCTCACATCGCCAGGTTTAAAGTAGATCAAATCCCCTTTGCCAACCCGCTGTTCTTCATTGCATCCAATAACAGCCTCTCCATCATAGACAAGGATTAAGGAGTGGGTATCCCATACCTTTCTATGATTGACCCATGAACCATTTACGACTCTATGGATGACTTGCGTGAAGTGAGGAACCATGTTGTGTAAGTCACCTAAAGCATCGTTCATAGCATTCACCTTTGGAATTAGTTTTATTTGTAAACGCATACATTCCGTTTTTATAGTGTTGATGTTATCACAATATAATAATGCATATCAAGGTGATTCGTTCATGGTCTGCCTATTTTGAATGTGATATTTTTAATGGGCAGTTACTCTCGGCGGCTGATGGAGGGAGTGGGAACGTCACACGCAGCAAGTATTCAACAAGGATTACCTACACTTTTCTTAGGGGGAAATGCACGAATGAATAATCGTAAAATACGTAAGATCCTGATGGCTGTTCTGGTATGCTGCTTAAGCATTTCGCTTGCAGCTTGTCAGTCGAATGCGGGCAACGAAACTTCTGAGAATACAACGATCAAAATGTGGACATTCCTTGATCCGAATGGAACAAGTGCCAGAGAAGTAGCCCTGAAGCAGATCATTGCTAATTTCGAGCGGGACAATCCGAATACGAAAGTCATGGTTGAACCGCAAGTATGGGACACATTGGGAACCAAGTTCCTCGCTGCGAATCAAACGGGCAATGCGCCGGACGTGATATGGACGTCAATGGATGACTTTGGAACCGCGCTGCAGCAAAATGCGCTGGTTGATTTTGAAAGCCTTTTCTTGAATGACTGGTCCCAAGAAGATATCGAAGATGTAGACGATGCCTATTGGGATTTCGGCAATAAGGACGGGAAGCATTATCAGGTTACTTTGTCCAGAAACTATATAGGCATCATTTACAGGGAAGATCTATTGGCGGAGAAGGGCATTAAGGTTCCATTCAAGACCTGGGATGAGCTCGTCGATGCAGCTGTGAAATTAACGGAGAAAGACGCGGCTTCGGGCATTCAGAGATACGGTTTGGGTCAAGCATTTAGTCCGGAATCACCTGATCCGCAAATATTCCCGCCAGCTCTCATTCATTCGCAAGGCGATATGTTTACAGAAAACGGACAGGCCAATTGGAGCACGGATTCAGGTGTTGCAGCTATGAATCGTCAATTGGACATGGTGAGGAAGCACAAGGTCACTCCCGAATCTGCGATATCGTCCTCTGTAGAAGACGTATATAACGAATTTAAAGCGGGAAGATACGCCATGATGATTGGTGCTGGCGTGCGTATTCCAACTCTGCAGGCGGAATCTACCTTTGATGGCAGTACCATTCAAATGACCTTCTTCCCAAGTGAAGATGGCTCCACGTTCTCTCCGAGTGTCATTAATGGCTGGAATGTAGGTGTGTGGTCGGGTAGTAAGCATAAAGAGGCTGCCGGAAAATTCGTTGAGCATATGATCAATGCGGAGTCGGATAAGATTTGGATGGAAATTGGCGGTCAAGTGCCTGTTCGCAAGTCAACCGTGCAAAACAATGAACAGTTTTTGAACAAGCCTGATAAAGCCTATTTGTTAGTCATGGCAGAAGGGTTTGCCAAGTATGGTTATGCTCAGCCGTGGAAGTTCCCGGTTAGCGGCTGGAGATCGGACTTGAACAAGATTGCGCAGGAGATATTGGTGAAAGGCACGGATGCAAAGACGGCATTGCAAGCAGCAGAAGAAGAGTTCAATGAAAGAGTAGGGGCCAATTAACGGAGCTCTGCGCAGTAACATCAAGGGTCCTGTAATCGGCTGCGGGCGAAGGAATACAACCCGCAGCCGATGAATGGGATGGCTATTCGTGCAGCATTGGAGGCGCAATTGTGAAAGCAAATAAACTTGGGGCTATTCTGGTTTCACCAAGCATCCTTTTCTTATCCGTCATCTTAATCATTCCTTTATTTTATACCATCTACATCAGCTTATACGATATGAGATATTTGCAGTTAGGCGATTTTGTAGGGCTCAAAAATTACACGAAAGTTTTTACGAGCGATGCGATCATGTCCTCAATTTCAATCACATTTATTGTGACCTTTGTAGGACTATTCATATCGATTATTACAGGCACTTTGCTCGCATTATGGATTAATTCCAAGAAGGGCTTTACCGCTTATATCATCCAGATCGTTGTATTGATTCCTTGGGTAATCTCGATGGTGGTCGGGGCGCTCTTATGGAAATGGATCTTTAATAACCTGGGACTGTTAAATTATGTTCTGAACGCAATGGGTTTTCAGAGTGTGGATGTATTAGGCGATCCCAAAATGGCGCCGATCGCGCTGATCTTTGTAATCGCTTGGCGTACAGTCGGATTTGCAATGGTATTGATTCTGGCTGGGCTCAAAAGTATTCCGAAGGAGCTGGAAGAGGCTGGGCAAGTGGATGGCGCGAATAAGTGGCATACCTTCTGGCTGATTAAGCTGCCTCTGCTAAAAACGCCGATCATGGTAACATCCATTATTCTAATGCTTAGTAATTTCAATAATGTGGATGTGCCTATGGTACTCACCGGCGGCGGCCCGGGCGGTGCGACGAATGTCATTACGATGGAACTATATCACCAAGGCTTCGTGTACTTTAATTTCGGAGTCGCAAGCGCGTTATCCTTTGTAGTGCTGCTGGTTAACGTATTGTTGATAACGCTTTATATCAGGATGGTGAAATATGAGATCTAAAGGACTGCATTTTACTTTCTCAGGATCATTGAAATCGATCATACTTTTCATAACCTTTGGACTAGTCGTTATTGTCAATATCGTCCCCATCTTATGGGGAGTTAAGACTTCTATTATGTCACCTTCTGATATATTCTCCTATCCGCCTAAGCTATTCAATTTTGAGGCTACCTTTGAACACTATATCAGAATTTTCAATGGAGGTTATTTGCAAACCTTTTTGAATAGTATTTTTTACTGCGTGGCCTCCATTATCTTTGGGTTATTTCTCGGACTTCTAGCGGCATATGGATTTGATCGGTTTTCCTTCAGGTTCAAGAAGCCGATGTTTTACCTTGTTGTGTTCTGTATACCTTTATCCATCGGCAGCTCAGCCCTCATTATTCCGAATTATTTGTACATGAGCGAATTGGGCTTCCTGAACGAATGGTATACCTTGCCGATTCTATATACGGCCTACAACCTCCCGATGGCGATCTGGATTATTAAATCAGGCGTTGAGACGATTCCCGTCGAGGTCGATGAGGCGGCAACGATTGATGGAGCCTCTCGATTCTATTTTATATTTGGCATGATGGCTGTATTAACCAGACCTGCTCTGGCAGCAGCGGCATTATTCATATTCCTGGGGGCGTGGAACGAATTTATTCTGTCCTCCATCATGATTAACAGCCCTGATCTAAGACCTGTTCAATTGGCTATCTATCAATATTTGGGCTTCTTCGGTCAAGAGTGGGGACCGTTAACAGCGGCAGCTTCAACTGCGATTATCCCATCGATTATCGTCTTCACCTTTCTAGGCAGGATGTTGATTTCCGGGTTAACGGCCGGTTCCGTGAAATCATAATAGAAACAGCAGCATGATCGCGTAGAGGAGATGGAGCAACTATGAACTTCAACAATGAGGTAGCAGTAATTACGGGCGGTTATTCGGGAATTGGCGGAGCAGCTGCGAAGAAGCTATTGGCTAATGGAGCAACATGTGTGGTGCTTGGGCGCAGTGCGGAGCGAGCTGAGCAATTTATGAATGATAGGCCTGAATTTAAAGATCGGCTGCATTTCTTCCAAGCGGATGTATCCGATGTTGAACAGCTTGAACGAGTGATAGAGAAGATTGGTCAACAGTTCGGCAATATTCATATGCTTGTCAATTCTGCGGGGACCAATTTCCGCAAAGCGGCTTTGGATTACACGCTGGCAGATTGGAAAGGGATCATCGATACCAATTTAGCCGGAACATTCTTTGCTTCTACTGCTGCTGCGAAGGTTATGAAACAGCACAACGGCGGTCGCATTGTTAATATAGGCTCTATGCTTTCTCATTATGGCGTACACAATGTTTCCATCTATGGTGCTGCCAAAGGGGGCGTTTCACAAATAACGAGAACACTTGCAGTAGAGCTGGCTGAATTCGGTATCCGGGTCAATCAAGTAAGCCCTGGCTATATTGCAACGCCATTCGTAGACCTGTCGCTGCCTGAGAACTTGAATTACAGGGATAGACTTATCAATCGCACGCCGCTGGGACGTCTAGGAACACCGGAGGATGTTGCGAATATGATCGCATTCCTGCTCTCTGATGAGGCGAGCTTTGTTACGGGACAAGTTATTGCTGTTGATGGCGGTATATTGGGTGGAGATCCTACATTAAATCCACTGAGAAAAGATTAATGGCTTCAAGGAAGTCATGTGAATTAATAAATGAAGTCATGTAAATCAATAATTCCCTGAAGGGGTGCCCTATGAAAAGAGCGGTTCTAGTTGGAGAGAAGCAAATGCAAGTTGAAGAGGAAGCAAGACCTGCAATTAAAGCCAGCGAATTGTTGGTGGAAATCGAGGTGTGCGGGATTTGCGGTTCAGACCTTCACATCTATGGAGGCAATCACCCTGTACTGAAGCCGCCTGTTCGGATGGGGCATGAATTTGCCGGTAAAGTAGTGGAAGTAGGCGCTGATGTTCGGAACTTTCAATTGGGGGATTACGTTGCGGCAATACCAGGAGTAGGCTGCGGGAAGTGCGAGCCTTGTCAGGCAGGCGACTTTAATCTCTGTCGTGAATTGAAAGTAATAGGAGGGCATCATCCTGGGGCATTTGCCAACTTTACTGCTGTGCCGGAAGGGAATTTAGTGAAACTGCCGCCAAATTTCAGTGCAACCTATGGCGCAATGGTAGAAAGTGTCGCTGTGGCTGTGCATGCTGCTCGAAGAATGAAGAGTGTGGAGGGAAAGAAGATTGCTGTCCTGGGAGCCGGCCCCATCGGGCTGTTAATTATTCAAGTGCTGAAAGCATTCGGAGCCAAGCTTGTTGTCGCTTCTGATCCAATTGCGAGCAGACGGGAAATTGCAAGCAAGCTGGGAGCGGATATCGTAATCGATCCAATGAAGGAAAATGTAGAAGAACGGATACAAGAAGAAGTCGGGGGTATCGGGCTTGATGCTGCTTTCGATGTTGCAGGTCTGGAGCTAACCTTAAGACAAGCCCTATCAATCACAAAAAATGGTGGAGAAATCGTCATCACGGCATTATTCGGGAAAGACCCTGTGTTCCCTATGAAAATGCTCCAAAGAGCTGAGAAAACATTGTTAGGAACACAGATGTATGTAAAGCAGGATTTCGAAATCGCGATTCAATTGATGCAAGAGAATAAGATTGGGATCAATGAAATGATTACCCACCGCTTTGATTTGGATCACATATCGGAAGCGTTCAAGCTCGCAACGAGCGGCGCTCACGATGTTGGGAAAATTGTGATTGATGTGAAAAAATAAGCTAAACAGAAACGCTGCGGAGCAGAGGGTTCTACAGAATCCCTCTGATCCGTAGCTGTTCTGTAAGTGTATTCAAATCTGGAATTCGACCAGCATCTTCCTGACAGATACCTGGTTCATCTCGTATTTCAGGCTGTTTCTACTGATTGCCCCGCATATCCTGTTCCACAGCCTCAAACCCTTCTTGAATCCAGTCTTGGTCTCCGGACTCCAATCCTTCCAACAGATAGCGGACTTGATCGAACGTGACGAGCAAGGAGATTTTTTGGATGCGGTCATCTAGGTCGGCTTCGCCCCTATAGGTCATCACACGCCGGGTAAACAGCTCGCCGCAATCCTCTAGCAGATACAAATAGTCGTAATCGGGGTCGCTTATCGCCGCATCGCCGAAATCGATAATACCCGTTAGTGCTGTCTGATGCGCATCCGTCAAAAAGTGATCCGGCGAAAGATCAGCGTGAATCAGTGCTGGTGAATAACGGGTATATGCCGGTTCCTCAAGAAAGGATTGAAAACGCCTGTTGAGGTAGTCCCGTAAAGACGGATTAAGATGCGGAAACGCCTGCTTCTCCATGGCCTCCTTCAACAAATGAATGTCATTCGCAAGATTGCGAACGGGAACTCCGGCCTGAATAGCCGTTTCAACTGGAAATGTGTTCAACGCATTCATGAAATCAGCAAGCTGCTCGGCTAGTCGATGACTTGCATGCTCGGAGATGGAGGCGATTCCGTCTTCTCCCAGAATCTCGCCATGGACTTTCCGGTAGCCCGCGAAGGGACGTCCGTCACTCTGTGTTCCGATGTATTCGAACTCCGGAATCGCGACCTTCACATGACTGGAAAGCAAAGGAAGAAACCCAATTTCCTTGTTCAATTCATCTGCGCCTTGTTGGCTCTTGGGAAAGCGAAACACCCATTCTCTGTTAACGAGGATCGCGTAATTTCGATATCCTTCACCAAGCGAATCAACGGATTGCATGTTCAATTCGGGAAACTGGTCCGTTATCAGTGCGGCATATTCGCGTTCATTATCCTTCATCCGCATATCCCCTCCAGTTTCTGGTCCCTCACAATAGGGGGCTCTTTGCCAAAGGGTATTTATCGCATTCCTCTGAATATTTGTAAGACTTCGAAGAGGAATTTTTCATCATAACCCGTTTTTTGATGAATTCTGGCACACCATTGTTCAAGATCGTCTGTTTCTGGGTCATCGAATATTCCTTCCGTTGTGCTTAGAAAGCTTCGCCAATTATAAAATTCCCAGTGCGCGATTTCATTCTTGTAAGGAATCCTGCATTCTAGTAAAGGCAGCTTATTGATCGTATTTTGGGATATTTCGGCAGCTCTTGAAAAGTCCTCGATTGTAACAGGGGCGAGATTAAAGCTCTGCGTGCTCACTTTCCCGTTTGGTCTATGGTATAGAACGGAAAGCGTATCACCATCTTGTTTCACTTGTATTTCTGCCCCCGGAAAGAAACCGTTTAATTGATCTTCACAATAGTCCTCGCTATCGGTATCTACCAGGATGGGCTGTAGCCACTGGTCTCCTAAATCGCAAAGATAACGGTTTCCTTGCTCATTTTTCGCTATTACTGCAATATGTGCTTTTGCCGTTCCTAAATGATGACCGATTGGATAAGCTTCAACACCTTCGTTTTCAAATTCATGCATTAGCCAAATTGCGAGATCAAAACAATTTCCCGTTATTCCATATTGCTCGCGATGTTCCTTCATAAGTGATACTTCTCTTTGTCTTTTTTCAGTATTCTGTTTGAAGAACCAAGCTTTTGTTAATGTTTCCATAGGAAAATTATCGAATTTTCTCCATACTCTTAAAACATCTTCGGTAGCAAACATAAAGCGCTCCTCCTGTAAATATGGATTTGAAGAAAAATCCACTGCGCAATGGCGTAAGAACTCTCCGCGATCGCAGAGCCTTTTCCGGGTATAATAAATCGATAGCAGCAAACATGAAGTGAAATTTAAAGGTCATAATGCCATAATAATGCTCTATAGCAGCAGAAAAAACAAGTTGAAGCAAAGAAGATACGATGACGGTATGATCCGCAAAAAATATCAAAAATAAAAAACCGAATTATATTACAGTTGTGATATCTCCATGGAGGCGTTGAAATGAAATACATGGATTCGGTAACGAAAGCGGTTGATTATATTGAAAATCATCTGTCCGATCCTATCACCGCAGTAGAAGTTGCACAATTAGTAGGGTACTCTCCCTATCATTTTCACCGAATATTCCAATCCGTTACGCGAAACTCCGTTTCAGAGTACATCAGAAGGCGCAGATTAACCCATGCGGCGTACGAATTGTTTCACACCAAGCGCAGAATCGTAGAGATTGCCGTCAACTATCAGTTTGAATCACAAGCAGCCTTCACCCGCGCCTTTCAACAAATGTTCTCTATCTCACCGGGGCAATTCCGTAAACAAACGGATATGAAGGATACACTGTTCCGAGCGATGGAGAGGCTGCCGCTGGACGAGGCCGGGTTCAATCATCTACGCGACGGATTAACCCTCGAACCCTATTTCATAACCAAGGATACGTTTTATTTGGTCGGGATGGAAATACAGAGCTTAAATTCCGGCGAAGTCGGAAAGCTGTGGAGCTGTTTCAGGAAACGGTTGGCTGAAATTGATAACAGACGAGAGCCTACTGGATCTATCCTTTACGCTTTAATTGAGCTTACGGGGGCTCAATGGGAGGTTTCCTATACCACTTGCGTCGAGGTTAGCGAAGAGGGGCGGATTCCTGAAGGAATGGTCTATAAAGTTCTCCCTGCCGAAACCTACGCCGTATTCTCACATAGAGGTTCGCTGGCGAGAATATCGGATACGTTTCAGTATATTTATAACACCTGGTTGCCCAAATCGGGGAGGCTGCGGACAAACGCCCCGGAATTTGCCCGGTTTGATGACAGATATCGGGGTCCGGCGAATGACGATTCGGAATTTGATATCTATATACCTGTTGGTCCGATAGAGATGAACAGGAGTACAGTTTAAGGAGAGGAAGCTTACAATGAAAGGGAATGTGAGATTGAAGAACGGCTATGCAGGCTGCTGCGAAGTGGAGATAACCGATGACTCTCTTGGAATTACATTTCCTATGACGGTGATGTATCCGGCAGGCACGCGAGAACAAGCAGACCGATTGGGACCGTACCTGCTGGAATTAGCCAGAGATGCAGAACCATTGGAAGGCAGGTTCCCTCTGGTCTTAATCTCGCATGGTACCGGCGGTTCACCGCTTGTCTACCGGACGTTGGCCCGGCACTTGGCTCGCAACGGCTTTATCGCCGGCATGCCGGAACATCCATTCAACAATCGGAATAACAACAGCTTGGAAGGCACGATGCAGAACCTCACCTATAGACCAAGACATATTCAGATGGCTGTTGACTGGTTTTTCCAAAATGAGCTGCTGTCGGAGAGCTTGATCCCAGATGCCGTTTCTATTATCGGACATTCCTTGGGCGGCTATACAGCACTGGCAGCAGCGGGCGGTGCGCCGACTTGCTTTTCCCACGAAACCCCGGACGGCAAACCACAGTCTGTAGAGGTTGCGCCGGATTCTCGTATTCGGTCCCTAGTTCTGCTGGCGCCGGCGTCAGTCTGGTTTCGGGCAGAGGGAGCATTGCGTGCAGTTAACATCCCCATCTTAATGCTGGATGCCGAGAATGATCCCTATACGCCTCCTTTTCATGCGCAAATTATAGTGGAAGGCGTTGCTGACCCGAGTAAAATTATATATAGAACCGTCGAAAATGCCGGACATTTTTCCTTTCTGAGCCCCTTTCCTGAATCGATGATTACCTCGTCGTTTCTCCCTTCACAAGACCCGCTCGGCTTTGATCGCCAACACTTTCATGAAAAGCTTAATGCCGAAGTGTTGGAGTTTCTCTTAACTCAACAGGTCTAACGGCCACTCCTTGAGCTGCCGTTCTGGCACAGGGCTCCGCGCACAGCGATTGATGACTCGTATGTTTTGTAGGAAAGCAGCGAGGCGGATGCCTGCTTAACGGCAGTTTGAAGCAACGGTGAAAGTTATGCTGGGGAACGTGCTGGGAATGCTGCAGGGGATGTGGAATAGTGTGATAAAATGAGCAAGGCAGAGCTGTATGTTGGAATGACGGAGGATGAGTTATGCTAAACGGAATTGTTCCTTATCGAGAAAATGATCATGATGCACTAGTGGATATTTGGTATCGAGCTGTTCGACATACCCATACATTTTTAACGGAAAAGGATATTCAATTTTATCATCAGATGGTTCAGAATGGCGCATTAAGGGAAGTTGAAGTTTGGGTAGAGCTGAACGAAAGCAATGAAGCCGCAGGATTTATCGGGCTTGACGGAATCAAAATAGAGATGCTGTTCGTCGATCCCAGCTATCATGGTAAGGGTATAGGCAGTCGATTAATTGAACATGCCGCCAGAATAAAAGGAAGCCACCTCCAAGTTGATGTTAACGAGCAAAATGAGGGAGCATGCAGATTCTATGAACGCTACGGTTTTATACAGACCAGACGGTCGGCACTAGACAGCTCAGGAAGGCCATTTCCTCTACTGCATTTAGAATATAAGAGTTAAACTACTGGCGCCAGCAGTTACAGGTTGATTCGGCATCCGATGCAATTGCGAGATTACAAGCTGGTGGAAGAGTCCCTGAGACCGTATGGTTTTAGGGTTTTTTCCTATGGGCGCCCAAAGATTTTACAACTCTATAATAAACCAGTAATACTATTGCTAAATAGAAAATGAGGTGATTGTTGTTGGCGGCCATATTAATTGTGGAGGATGAAGAATCAATCAATGAGCTGGTTAAAAGGAATTTGCAGCTTGTGGGGCATCAATGCACGTCTGTTTATGACGGTCTAACGGCTATTGCTGAAATTCGGGCCCATTCCTATGATCTTATCATTCTAGATATCATGCTGCCTGAGGTTGACGGGTTCGAGGTGTTTAACAAGGTACATGAAACACCTACGATCTTCTTGACGGCATGCAGCAGCTTATCCGATCGTATAAATGGTTTCTCTATGGGGGCTGACGATTATTTGACAAAGCCCTTCGAAATGCTGGAGCTATTGGCCCGTGTGGAGGCCGTGCTGCGGCGAACTCAAAAAAGTAAAAGCAGCTTTGAAGCGGGAGCTGTGCGGATTGATTTTGACAGCCATCAGGTGTTCTATAGGGGACAGCTTGTAGAATGTACGCCGAAAGAATATGAATTGCTAGAGGTATTGGTAAACAACCGTAATATTGCATTGTCCAGAGAACGACTTCTGGAGCTTGTGTGGGGCTATGATTATGAAGGCGATACCCGAACGATTGATGTTCATATTCAAAAGCTGCGAAAGAAATTGGGCTGGGAAAATGTAATAAAAACAGTCTATAAGCTGGGTTACCGCTTGGAGAGCCATCTATGAAATTCCGAACCTTTTTAACAACACTTACACTTTTTCTGATCGCCTTCAATCTTGGGATACTAATCATTGCTGTCACTACATTCAAGGATACGGTTAATCGTGCAGAGGAAAGAAGCTTGAATGAACATTATTTTATAGCATCTGCGCTTATCAAGGATTTTCATGCTGTGGAAAGTCGCGGAACAGATATTGACGGCTCTGTAGGCGCTCTGCTCCAGCCATACAGCTATCTGTCCGGGGATAGAAAGGTTAAGCTGGCGCTTTACAAGGGCAATCAGCTCGTCTATTCCAATCGTCTGGAAATCTCTATCCAGAGCCATTTCTTGGAACCGCCAAAGAACGGAAGCCGCCTAGCTGCGATCCAACATACAGATGGCCGTACCTATGCAATCGTGTCGGGGCAGCTTCCTGCGCCCTTTGATTTGTATACCATGGTCTATATTTATGATACAACAGATGCCGTCACTGCTTGGAAGCATATGAAGAACATGCTGTTCTTCGCGGGAGCGATTCTCTCCGGCTTGCTTGCATTAGGTCTTCTTGCCTTGCTTAATCGAATATTCAAGCCGTTGTCGCAGATTTCTCAAACCTCCCGCTATATTGCGGCCGGTGCTTATGAAACGAGGCTTCCGGTATTCGGGCATGATGAGCTAGCCGAAGTGGCACAAAGCTTTAATCATATGACGGCGGAAATCCAGCGACAAATGACGGAGCTAATTGCCGCCGCAGAGAAGAAGCAGCAGTTTATTGATAATTTTGCCCATGAGCTTCGTACGCCCCTGACTGCAATCTATGGATATGCGGAATATATGCAAAAGGCTGCCTTGACAGAGGATGACAGGCTGTCAGCAATCGGCTACATAATGTCAGAAAGCAAGCGCATGCAGACGATGGCCTATCAGTTACTCGAACTGGCCAACCTTAATAATGATGGGATCGAATGGGAAACGCAAAACGTATCCGAACTCTTTCAATCGGTCAAACAGACCCTGCATAATAAGATCGCAGAGAAGGAAATTCGAATAGAGTTTCTTTGTGAAATGGATGATATTCGGGGAGATGCTTGCTTGCTGCAAAGTCTGTTTGTCAATCTTGTCGACAATGCGATTAAGGCGTGCGGCATGGGCGGATATATTATGGTGCGTGCCGCAATAGAAGAAGGGAGGAGAACGATTAGCATTCAGGATAACGGAAGAGGGATACCCCCCGAGATACTCGGGCACATTACAGAGCCCTTTTATCGTGCAGAGAAATCCCGAAACCGCAAGGACGGCGGCGCTGGATTAGGCCTTGCCATCTGTAAACAGATTGCTTTGAGTCATGGCGCAGAGCTGGAGTTTATGAGCAAGCCCGGCGAAGGAACGACGGTAACAATAAAGTTTACAACTTCATAATGACTTGATGACGATTCTATAATCCGGACTCTCTATACTGCAAATTGTGATCACAAACAAAACGGCAAAGGAGAAATTCGAATGAATGATACGAAAGTGGACAAGAACGGCTTTAGAAAAAACATATTAGCGGCAGCTGTAGTCATTGGAGCCTGTACGCTGCTGTTCCAGGGATTTACACAGGCAGTAATGGTGGTGGAAGCCAAAGAAACAATGACTGTCCCTACAAGGTATGCTAAGGCTGCATCCATTGTATCCTCATCGGCGCAGCAGAGTTTGCCGGAGGGCTATAGGAAGGCTAATTATACGGTGAGAGCAATTGACCGGGAGTATTTTCGAAACCAAACACCAACGAGCAAGGACATGACAAGGGAAGAAGCAGCGGAAATAGGGGCACAGGCCCTATGGGAGATATTTGGCCTGAACTTGGAGGGTCAGGTGATTGAATTGGGTTACCAACAGCCAACCGAAGGTTCTCCCCGTTCGTGCTGGCACGCTGATGTGCTGGTGAACGGCAAGCTCAACTCCACTTTCTGGGTAGACTCTGTAACAGGAGAATTATTAACCATAGGCCGTGAAAGAAAATTGGATAAACAGGTTTCAGTAGCCTTTGACGCGGCTCTCGATAGGAACCCGCAGGAATATGTCGAGCTGGCAAAGAAAATGGCGGAGAAATATAATGTTGTCCATGGCGCAGTCAAGTCGGTTGCATACAACAGCCAAGGTTACAGCAACAATGATCCGACGATTTCACTTGATATCACGGGTGACAATGGGGAGATTGCATTGATAGACTTCTCTCGATATGACAAGGCGCTGCTCGGTATCGCATATAATGGTATATACAAGCCAACGCTGGAATCCATTGCAAAGCGGATCAAGCAGGATATGGAAAAAGCTGCAGAGCTTCAAAAATCAGCCTCTCCAACCAATCCAAACGGAGAACCTACTCTGAAACCTGTGAGTGAGTACTTTTCTTAAATGGTTAAGTGTTCAACCCTTGAGCCGCCACTATTGTGGCGGCTTGTCCTATATTCCAATGTAACGAAGCTAGCTTTTATTCCCTCTGCGCACCTTTAACTGCTTGCCTTTAACCGTTGTAGTCTTCATCAATTCAAGCACAAGCGGTCCTTTGCCATTCAGAATCTCAACATCTGTCACATGATCGAGAATCGTAATAATCCCGATATCGTCTGCGGTAACGCCTTCAAGCTTGGCGATCGTTCCAACAAAGTCTACCGCCCTCAGCTTCTTCTTCTTGCCGCCATTAAAGTTAAGCTTCATAATCTGCTTGTTTAATTGCTCGCGCTTATCTCTTTTCAGCTGGGGTCCAACATTTATTTTCTGCTCAAAATCTTCCCTGCGGCGCTCAACAGTCTCTTCGGAGGGAGCCTTCACTTTCGGAATCTCGAATCCAATATAAGCCTCAATTTCGGCTAATCGGTTGCCATCTCTAGGCGTGACGAAGGTAATCGCCTTACCCGTCTTGCCTGCACGTCCCGTACGTCCTGTGCGATGAACATAGCTTTCCTTCTCAAGCGGAATGTCGTAGTTAATAACATGGGTAATATTCGTGATATCGATCCCTCTGGCGGCTACATCTGTCGCAATCAAATAACGGAATTGGCCCCTTCTGAACGCATTCATCACCTCGAATCGCTCTTCCTGCTCCATACCGCCATGGATACGATCACATGGATAATCGCGATCAGCCAATTGTCTGAATAATTGATCGACATGCTCCTGCGTACGGCAGAACACAATGCAGCTGTCCGGACTCTCAACAATGAGCAGGTCTTGAAGCAGCGCCAGCTTGTCCGCCTCCATCACTTGAATAAGAGCGTGTTCAATCGTTGCTGTCGTGATGCCGCTCGCTTTAATCTCGATTTGAGCAGGATTGTTCATATACTTGCGTGACAGCTTGGCCACATCCTCAGGAAACGTAGCGGAAAATAACATAGTTACCCTGTTGTCAGGCAGCGCCCCAATAATCGCCTGAACCTGTTCGATAAAGCCCATATTTAGCATCTCATCCGCTTCGTCAATAACGAGATAAGCAATCCGCCCTAGCGATAGCGTGCCGCGTTCAATATGGTCGAGCACACGCCCGGGTGTTCCAACGACGATATGCGTCCGTTGCTTCAGCTCAGCCTTCTGCATATGAAAAGGATGCTTCCCATAAAGAGGCGTCGACTTGATTCGCTTGTAGCGCCCAATATTCGTGACGTCTTCGTTGACCTGCACCGCGAGCTCACGAGTTGGGGTTAGAATTAATGCCTGCGGCTTATTCTCGTTCCAATCCACCAGCTCACAGAGCGGAATACCGTAAGCAGCTGTTTTGCCGCTGCCTGTCTGCGATTTGACAACAAGATCCTTCCTCTCCAGCGCCACGGGAATGACTTCCGTCTGCACCTCTGTCGGCGTCTCAAAGCCCAAGCTATTCAATGCTCTCACGATCTCTTCACTTAACTGATAATCTGTAAAATGCTTCTCGCTCATCCTGTTACCTCTTCTGCGCTATATTCGAATACCTATACATACAGATTTCCACCGTCCATCTATCGTATACGTATCTATTATACTCCGAATCGGTCTTTAATTATCGATAATCGTGATTCAAGCAAATCATGTGGGAACTCCCGCAACATTTATCCAATCCATTTCGTCTTTACACAACGAGATATTTACAGCATGAGGCTCATTTATAATATAATGTAATTCAATTGGCGAAATGTCTCATGGCATCATGCTTATGAACGCACCAAATGTGTAGCAGGTTGGAATTTCACAAGTAAACGGAGGATTTATGATGAGAAAAAGTATTGTCGCTGCGTTGGTCGCAGTGTTATGCCTGTTAGTTCCAATGGCAAGCGTATCGGCAGAAACATTGCGAAATGATGCTTTGAAATTAAAGCTTAATGGTGCGTTCCTTATATATTCCAAGGGAACAATGCCCTATGTGGATGCAAATAATAGAACGCTGGTGCCATTGCGAGTTTTTGCAGATGTCCTGAACGGTGAGATCAAATGGAACAATAGGGACAAGACAGTTGCATTGACATCATCAGCATTAACGATTACAGCCACTCTTAACGAGAAGGAAGCAATCATTAATGGGGAGGGGGTTACACTGGATTCCTCCATTACGAACAAGAATGGCACGATCATGGTACCGGCCAAATGGGTAGCGGATGGCTTGGGAGCCTCTATAAATTGGGACAAGAAAAATAAAGTGGTGTCACTGAACGATGACAAGTTTTTTCAAGAAGGGCCATTAGCAAGCATGAATAATGAGCAGCATGTGGACACGCAATTTAATGCCAATATTATCCCCCTGAGCATTTCTTATGGTGAAAAAGACGGGGATGAGCTTATGAAAATGACGATATTCAACAATTCGGAGCATGTCTATCAGCAAACCGAGCTTCAAGATCATCTGCTAGTATTCATCGACAGCGAGCACGTAATTGAGGAGGGGACAAAAGGAGAAACGAATAGCGATCGATCGGACCTGAGGTTAATTACCCGGATTGATTCTTACAAGACGTACGAATACTATCTGCCCGTAGGGAGATTGGATAAACAACAGCTTCAAATCGATGTTCCGCAATATGCTTTCATCCGATTTTATAAATACAGCTAAATCCATAAGTAAATAAAGGTGATCACCATACCTAGTATGAGAAAGAGTGCCAAGAATAGTGAAAAGCGAGTTGCTTTGGTTGTGAAATACGGCAAACTGTTAAACCAATGCCTTAATAGCTTCCATAATGTGTAATTGGAGCGTCCATGCTGTCTTTTTCGATGTAGTGTAGGTGTATGTGCAATATTGTCTGTCATTTGAAGTATCGATCCGTACACATTCGGATTGGATGATGACCGCTTAAGGATCTCTTTCACTATAGATTTTTGCATAATTATAAAATTGCTGAAATACATTTTTTTGCCTGAATGCGATAAATAATTGAACGTAAGCGTATTGAGATAGGAAATGAGTTTCCGGAATGACGATTGTTTATACGCCACCCGTTGACCAATTACGACATCAAAACCTTCAGCGATCTTGTTAACCAGCTTAACAAGCTCCTCTGGAGGGTTTTGCATGTCATCATCCATAAGCGCAATATAATCACCTTGAGCCAAGGCAAGTCCTTTGAATATCGCGGTCTGCTGTCCGTAATTTCTCTCCAGGTCAAGGAGCGTAACATTGAAATGCTGATTCGCCAATAACGTACATACTTCTTTACTGCGATCGACGCTTCCATCGTTGACCATAATAATTTCCATTCTATACAAATCAGCGTACTCCATAAGTAGCTTCTCTACGACGATCCCTATCGAGTCCTGTGAGTTATAAACAGGAATAATGACTGAAAGCTGCGTGTGCATCATGATCATACATCCTAATTTGAGAAATTGGCCCTTCTTAAAATATAATACATATCCTTGCATTCAAACCCAACATTTAGATTGGCCCGCAGCGCTTCCAAATTATTCGAGGATACCCGAGTTATGATTCTAGAATAACCAGCTTCTTTCGCATATTTGAAACCGGCCTCCAGCACAACTAATCCCCACCCCCTCTTTCGATACTCTTTATATACGGAAGCAAGAGCTCCATATCCCGTTGTGCTGTCTATTTCCGTTACATAAAAAAATCCAATATCCCGAGATTTCAGTTCTACTTCGTATATTGAGGCGCCGGTTTGAAGAGAGTCGCTTAGCCAATTCAAATATCGGGTATGAGCCATCTTCGTCCCGAGTAAAGGGTCCAACGATACTCTATCTGTAATGAATAAGTCTTCCTCTATTCTCGATAGAAGGACATTCAGTTGTTCTAATGTATGCACTTTTCTATAACGGGCTTGATCGGCCATTCTCTTTACATAACCTGAGACTTCCCTCATCTTCTTTAAGTCATACAATAATTCAATTTGTGTTTCCAGAAATCGAAAGCCGCGATCTTCAAATGCATGAACAAGATCCAACCTCCCTTTAGGAATTTTTGCGACAAGATAATCATACGTTTCACAATCACTAGCCAAATCCTTTAGGCAATCCACGGTATCATTATCATCACAATTAATCTCCAGGACAGTTCTGCCTAGATTGCGCATTTCCCAGAAAGCATCGCTCCTCTTCATTTCCCACCTCATTCATATTTATTTGCAATTATTCCATTTATTAATTGATTATCATCCCGATATTGAATAATAAATTATTGTTCTGAACAATAACTTAACTGTTATCGGGGATGAGGTCAACCGACACGTCCGCCCTTCATCCATATAAAGGAATACCGCCTTCAGTCGGGGCAAATGAAGGGACCACTTCAAACGTTATCCCCCCCAAATGGGGGATTTTTTTATAGGAAAAATAGGACTATAGTAATAAATGGTCGAATAAGCGAAACGAAAAGGGAGAGGAATGACGAATGATGAAGGATTGGATTGGGGTAACTACCAAAGGAAAGATAAGAACTAGAATGATATCCTCGTTGGTAGCGCTAGTCTTAGTACTATCGATTCTGCCGATTAGCGCAATGGCATCAGTGGGAACGCCTGTTGCGGTAACGGGTGAGAATAATGCAAGCAGCGTTAAGGTTGGATCAAACCTGCAAATGATAGATGACTCCGAGCTGACCGTAACCTGGAACGTATACGACGTTGTGGATGGGGATCAGCTTACAACCCAGAACTACGCGAGTATTGATTCCGAGACAGGTCTGTTGACGGGAACAGAAGCAGGCATCGTCAGAGTCACTGCAACAGCGAGTGACGGCGGAACGGGCAGTACGGATATTACCGTGATTGAGCAAGTAGGTGCGCTTTCTGCTTTGCTAGCCTTGCAAGGCGGAGATATGGTCACGCTTGGGAAAACGAAGTTCACAGGACTTTCTTCAAGCAATACCTTCTGGGCCACTTCCGGACAGGAAAGTGCTCAGCAAAGTATCGATGTAGGTACACAGGCGATTACGCTTCTGAATATTTACAACATCAATTTAAGCGGGAATCCGTTTGTACCGGCAGCTGTCGGTCAGACCATTTCTGTCATTGAGGTTAATGGCGCAGGTGTAGTTGTTGGGTTCGGCACATTCACCGTTTCAAGCAATGAACAGATCGGTACGAACAAACCGCCGGTTCTGCTTTACAATAAAACGAGTGTAGTGATTAATGAGTTTGTTGATAAGTATAGTGGAAGTTTATTGCAGGACCCTGAACGCTACTCCATGACGTATAGCAATGTTGTGAGTTCAAATTCGAGTATCGTCCAAGTATCCATGCCTTATTACTGGAATCAAGAATATATGCGTTTATCTGGAGCTCAACTGGGTACTGCTACTGTGAGCTTCGAAGCAGCGGATAATACGGGTGATAAGATCAAATATACAGTAGAGGTTACGGTAGCGACGAGCAGGGCTCCTTATCTCGACGATAGTGAAATCCCCTTCACAAATACTGAAATCGGGATAGGCTTTGAACCTAATGCAGACTGGGCAAGCCATATTAACGAGATAGAAGTGAACGGTCAGGTTGTACAATCGGAGAACTACACGATTACGAACGAGAAGGAATACTCCGGGGAGGGGAACACGTATGTACGAGGAGAGATCTTGTTCCATACAGGCGTGCTGCTTGAAGGCAAGAACAGAATCCTTGTCAAAGCTGAGGGCTATACCTTTGCAGAAGTAGAGCAAGATATCTATAAGCCGGAAGACTCTTACTATATAGCAACAATCGTCGATAAGACGAATGGTGGTATTACGGCAACGACTAAACTGCTTGTGAATACTGATACTGCTGATATGTACGACGTATATGACGAACAAGGGACTGCTGTATTCCAGCTAATGAATGGGGATGTGCCGGTTAGTACGGTTTCTTATACGATTAACGACTTGGATTATTATGCAACATTTAGAGCGTATTTCAATGTGGCAGGTGCATCTGCGAATGATAATTACTCGGTAAGAGCTTTTCTAATCACTGGCGAAAGTCCCGATAACATGGGATATAATCTTGCAACGGAAATTACACCAGATGAATATGATGTGCTCTGCCAGCAATTTGATAATTGGTATTAATGGAGACGGTATTGTTGGCATTACGGCTATATTGAAAAATAGTAGAAAAGAGGTAAAGCATAAGTGAGAAAACGTACAAGTATGTTATCACTGATTATCGTGCTATGCGTAGCTCTGTTTCCCGGTACGCTGTTAGCCGCAGTGACGGTTAGCCCAGTAACCGGGTCTATCCATCCAGGCAGTCCAATTAACATAACGGGCACATCAGACCTATCCCAGGTTATTATTAAAGTCTACCGCCCCGATCATAGCATTCTATACTTCAATGTAGCCAAAGTGGAGAGCGGCGTATATAACGACACGATTACCCTTGGAGCGAATGAAGCTGTAGGAACGTATCAAATCCAGGTCGGTCAAGGGGAACAGATTTCTACGACATCTGTGGAAGTGACGGCAGCGTTGATTGTTGCGGCACCGACGGCAAGCCCTGCAAGTGGAGTTGTTGCCTCAGGAACAAGTGTGACACTAAGCAGCGCTACGGAAGGCGCGGCGATCTACTACACGGTTGATGGCAGCAATCCAACCAGAAACAGTCTGCTGTACAACGCGCCAATTGTTGTAAGCAGCGCGGTGACGATCAAAGCGATTGCCGTACATGCGGGAATGGTAGACAGCGGAATCATGAGCGCAAGCTACACGATTCGGGGGATAACAGCTGCCCCGACTGCAAGTCCTGCAGCAGGAGCAGTCGCATCAGGGACAAGCGTAACGCTGAGCAGCCTAACGCAAGGCGCGGCAATCTACTACACGATTGACGGCAGCAATCCAACTAGAAGCAGCACGCTGTACAGCGCGCCAATCATTATAAGCAGCGCGCAGACGATCAAAGCGATTGCGGTACATGAAGGTATGGCGGACAGCGGAATCATGAGCGCAAGTTATTCGATAACTTCTTCATCCAATTCCAATGCATCCAATAGTGGAGCGGGGCAGTCTGGGCCGGCCGCCTCTAGCGAAACAGATATTTCCGGAAGCACTGGCGGAGTGGCAGAGCGCAATCGTGTGAAGGTTCAATTCCCGAGCAACGTAATATCAGGCAATATGAAAGTCAAAATTGAGCAAGTAACAGATACAGCTGGTTTATTGAAGAACCCGCAAACGATTATCGTAGGTGACGTCTATTCCATTACGAAGGATAAGCCGGGCGACTTTGATAAGTCTGTCACAATTACGATGTTTGTAGATGTGACTAAGCTGGACATCAGTAAGTATTCGTATGCCATTCATTGGTTCAATGAGGCAACGGGAGAGTGGGTCATCTTGGACAATCCCAAGATTAATCCGACGACTGGTGAAATTAGCGGCGATGTCAATCACTTTACGAAGTTCGCTGTGCTTGCCACTGAGAAAGAAGCACCAGCCAAGACCGTTTTGAAGGATATTAAAGGACACTGGGCTGAGAAAAAAATTCAGCAACTGGTTGATCTAGGCGCGATTACTGGATATCCAGATGGTTCATTCCTTCCGAACAAAACGATTACGAGAGCTGAATTCGTTCAAGTATTGATTAAAGCCTTTGCATTAGAGCAGCAAGGCGACCAATTGTTCCTTGATACAAAGGGTCACTGGGCAGCCAAACAAATCTCCACGGCCGTTGCGAACGGAATTGTAACAGGCTATGATGCGGATCACTTCGGACCTAACGATCCGATTACACGGGAGCAGATCGCTCTGATGATCATGCGGGCAGCGGAACTAGCGCCTGAAACAGACCTTTCAGCTTTGACCGATAAGGACAAGATATCCCCTTGGGCACAAGGCAGCGTAGCGGCACTTGTCAAAGCGGGAATCATTACAGGGTACTCAGACGGCAGCTTCAGACCTCTTAACTCGGCTACCCGAGCAGAAGCGGTAACGATGATCACGAACAGCTTGGAGCAATAAAGAATAACGAGAATAAGGGCATTGGCTGCATGATACAGCCGATGCCCTTATTCTCGTTATGGGATCATCATATTAAGCCCCATAGTACTGTAGTAATCTGCTTATCTCTTGATAGAGATCCGGGACGGCTTCTTCCCTGAGTTCAGCAATCTCTTCAAGGGAGAACCACTTCAGTTTGTTGTCTTGGTCATCTTTCTCAATAAAGCTATCGCACTCTGCTTGAGGGATAAGGCAAAGAACCCTGAATCCATTTATGCCCACCCCGGTTTCGGTTGATGGAATATAGTAAGGCACAACAATGTCCATCTTTGGCTCGATATGCTTCACATTTAATTCCTCTAACGCTTTTCTCTGGCAGGAGGCCAATAGTGACTCATTAAGGTTAATTTGTCCGCCTGGCGCCGCCCATTTGTGTGCTCCTACCTTCCTGTGAGACGGACGCTTGTGCAGCAGTATCTTTTGTTTCCGCTCATCGTAGCAAATAATTGCGTTATGCACCTCGATTTTAACGGGAAACACTTCTCTGTTATATATAATTTGAGGGGCAGCGTCCAAATACTTGACCATTAGCGCCATGTGTCCGTACAGCCGTTTTTCCTTAAGGACTTGGTCAAGCTTTGATTTCATGGCTCTGCAGCTCAGCTTCTTGTCAGAGTGTAATAAATTCGTCAAATCGCATTTGTCAGATTGGTCAAATGGCAGCTTGCTTAATGATTGTTCGAGATTGTTGGAGAACCAGATGACAGGGTAATAACTGCCTTGCCATACCCCTTTGAGCGGTCTGTAGCCAAGGAAGTAAAAAGGCTCCATAGAAGATTGCTCATTAAAATAGGCAATCAGATAGGCCAACTCGCAGCTAACGGCCATCTGTCTTCTCTTTGCAAAGTTTCCTGCAACTCTGAATCCTTCGTCGATATGCTTGCCGATATAATCGTTGGTGCCTTCAGGAGAAATATTGCTGACCTGATCTACCGGACATACCCAAGCAGCTGCTTTCAGGCTTAAATAAGGCTTTGCCTGATCAATATTTTCAAGAAATTCCGCAGTTTTGTGCAGAACCTTGAACGCTCCATCCAGTGCCTTCAACAAATATTTGTTTGAAATGATGTCTGTTTCAAAAATAACCTCGTCCCCGAGGCGCTTCCATGGCCTGATATTAAAAATATCCTGACCGTGTTTATTAATCTCCATATTAAGCTGTTTGATATTGTCCTCAATTACTATGTAGAACCTGTTGAAATTGCTTTGCCACAAATCTGGATTCTTCTGCTTGTGTTCCGTTGAACCTACGATATCGAATGACAAAAACAACTTCAGGCGCTCCAAACTGCCAGTTCCCGACGATGGCTGATATTGCTGTATATCAAGACTAATCTGCTTTGACATATATAGACCTCACAAAATACCCAATTGAGTTAATCTGATTTCCATCGCTTTAAGAGAAACATTATAATTTTCCGCTAATTTCTCAATGAGCAGATTTGACGAAATGTTCGCATGCGAGAGAGTGGCGCTGACATCGCTGCGAATATTCTTCTCGGGCATCAAGAAGAAGGCGGAAAAATAATTTGCTTCATATTCAATTCTGTTCGGGCTCAAGTCCCTCTTTAGAACCTCAATTTCCCTGCAATTCTTTTCCCATTGCTGTTGATTCGCCCATTGATAATGCAAAATGACGTGTCCGAGCTCATGCGCTAAAGTGAAATTCTTTCTAGGCGGGTACTCATCGTGAGGAATGCTGACTTCAAACCTCTTCTCGGAAAAAGGCTCAAGCGGTCTAACTTCACCAATACTGGGGTTCATCATTGTATAATCAGGAAGCTTGACTCTAACATGCCCGCCGAACGCTGTTATTGCCGCCTCAGCATTGAACGGAGGGTTTAAATCAAACGTCTGGGGATCAAAATTATGAAGCGAAATATGAACTTGCTCGACAATCAATGCGATAGTCTCTTTTGAGTAGAACACGCTTACCCTCCTCAAAACGTTATGCCGATCTGTAAACTTATGGATGACTAATTCAATAGTACTATAAATGAAGAGTGAATTTCAATATATAAAGGGAACGTTTGTTCTTTTTACATTCAAGGCCAAACGAGATGCATGCTCCCACGGACCGCCAGCTCCCTCTTATATCGAGCCTGCTCAGCCTCGGCAGCTGCTACCTTCGAATGGAGCTGCTGCGATATTTGATATCCGTAAGCACCCTGCCGTATAACATCGCGTAGCTGACCGATCGTGTCGCAGCTTTGTTCAAACTCGTTGAACACGCTGCCGAACTGCAACGGCTGATGCGTGTCGCTGCCGGCAACGACTGGCAATCCAACCTGCTGCGCCAAGCGCTGCACCTGTTCCTCCATCTCCAGACCGTAATGGTGCAAATCTCTGCCGTTGGCATCGAACGCATCCAATCGAGCCAGCAGCTCCGGCTTTAGATGGTACAGCGGGTTCGCACCACGAAACGGGTGAGCCCCGATACGGAGACAGGAATGCTCCTCACTCAGATCGAGCAACCGTTCCAGCGCAATATAGTGGCCTTCCTCTGTATGATCATCCAGCCTCGAACGGATGGCAACGATATTATCTCTGGACCCGATCAATAAGATGTGACCGTTCTCCATCACGTCTATCTCTATTCCGGGAAATACCTTTACCCCTTCTACAACATAATAATGCCCGTTATATGGGCAATGACGATCTAAAGTATCGTAGATATCGCAGAACTGACGTGTGTTGAAGTGCTCCGTCAATGCGACCGCATCCAAACGGCACTTGCCCGCCTCCTTCATCATGCTCCGATAATATTCATAGGAAAAATCAATGCTCTTCGACCACTTCGCATGCGTATGCAAATCGATTCTCACTTCACAGCCGCCCCTTTGCCGGTATCATTTCCATGTCCTATATCCATTATAGTGAAAGTTTGTTTTCAAGTAAAACAGTATGAAAATATTTAATGCAAATATAACATAGGGTTAACGATCGGATAACAAATCCTCCTTATTCTGAATAGGAAGACTTGAACACTAATAGGGGGAACGAAAATGAACGCTGGATCAATGACAAAACGCTGGGAGTTAACACCGCAGCAGAAGCTCATGATTTTCATTTTGTCCATGTCCTTGTACGGAATTTCGAACATGATTACCGAGCTTATACCGGAAGTGAAGGTAGGCCCGATTGAGCTCAAGGTCGAATATTTTATTTTCATTCCGCTGCTCTTCGCGATCCTTTTCAACCCGCTCTACGCCGCTCTGGGAGCTTGCTTCGGAGAAGTGATTTTCGGAGAGCTGCTGCTCGGTCAATTCGGAGGGCTGGGCGAGCTGGAGAAATTCATTGAATTCGGACTCGCGATTTTTATCGCTGGAATGCTCGTTAAGAATCCAACCAACCGGCGTCAGCTGGCAATTGCGGCTTATGTCGCCATCGGGATCGATCAACTGCTTGGAACTATCGTCGATATCGGCAAGGTCTATTTCGGAGTCGAAGACTTCGAGGCTGTTCCCGGACTTCCCGAAAGCGTGCTGGCCATAGAAGGCTTTGCATTCCTGAATGCGATGATCGTCTCAGGCACTTTGTTCGCATTGCTCCCGACGTTGTATCTCGTCCCTCGTCTGTACGGCAAGGTTGAGCCGCTGCTCGGCATGAAGCCGCGTGACGGCAGGGCATCCGCATCTATTGGGGATTTCGTGACGCCGCGACTCATTATTCTGAGCATTCTGTTCTTCGCTATTGCGGGCGCGGCGGAATTTTTGGCGGAATCCGATATCAATTTCATCGACTGGGAATCGGAATTCATAGCCGGTCTGGGTGATGGGGCGATCTGGATCAGCATGGGTGTGGCCGCCGTTATTTTCATCGCAGCGTTAATATGGGGCATATCGAGGAAATCCGGCAAGCGGAAAGGGGAAACGGTTTAATGACATTCCAGTCAACGGAGGAACAGCCGATTATTAAACTCGACAACGTGACCTTCCGTTATCCGGGCGCAGAAGCCAATTCTCTCGAAGGAGTCAGTCTCTCGATTTGCCGTGGCGATTTTATCGCTATTGCAGGGAGCAACGGGAGCGGCAAATCCACATTATGCAAGTGCTTCAACGGGCTTATCCCAACCTATTATTCCGGTGACATGGAAGGAACCGTCCTCGTTGACGGTCTTTCCACAGCGGATCACAGCGTTGCCGAGCTTTCCAAGCGTGTCGCCTACGTATTCCAGGACTTCGAGAACCAATTGGTGCGTCCTACCGTATACGACGAGGTCTGCTTCGCTCCGCTTAATTTCGGCTACGAGGATTACAAGGAGCGGGGCATGAATGCGCTTCGGATGCTGGAGATTGAGCATTTGCGCCATGAATGGATCTGGCAGCTGAGCGGAGGACAGAAGCATATGGCCGCCTTGGCTGCCGCACTGGCACTGGACCCGGATGTCATCGTAGTAGACGAACCGGTCGCTCAGCTGGACCCCGCGCATGCGCGGGTGATCTATGAGAAGCTCAAGCTGCTCAATGAGCGATATGGCAAAACAATCGTCGTCATTGAGCATCATACAGAGTTTATCGCGGATTATTGCCGGAATATGGTCCTGATGGAGAAGGGCGGACGAGTACGCTGGGTGAAATCCGTTTCGGAAGGGCTGTCCGCCGTCTCGGAGCTAACCGAGATGAATATTCAGCCCCCACAAGTGACCCAGGCGTTCCATGCTCTGCGCAGCGAACAAGCGGTAGAACGGGGAATCGCCTATCCAATTACGATTGAGGAAGCGGCAGCCCACTGGTCGCCTGTTGTAAGGAGAGCTTCATTCCTATCTGACACAGGCGAGTCTATAGTGCCTCCTTCATCGCAAGCTGCCGGCGGAGAGCCGCTAGTGTGCTTCGAGGGCGTCATAAGCGGATATCAAGGCATCGACCGCAAGAAGAAGCCGATTCTTCAAGGCATCGACTTGGACATTCATGAAGGTGACCGCATTGCGTTGATCGGCAATAACGGAGCCGGCAAATCGACCTTGCTGCGGTTAATCTCGGGACTTCGCCGTCCTTGGGAGGGCAAGGTTACAGTTTGCGGGAAGGACACGCGCAAGAGCACGCCCGAGGAGCTGTCTGATCTAGTGGCCTTCCTCTTCCAGAATCCCGAGGAAATGTTTATTGCCGATAACATACGGCAGGATATCGAGTTTTTTCTCAAAGCGAGAAAACAGGAAGGCATCGAGCCCTTTATTGAGGATGTGCTGCGCAGATTCAAGCTTACAGAATTGCAGCAGCGGGATGGGCGGCTTCTGAGCGGGGGACAGCAGCGGCGTACGACTCTTGCGATCGGTATGGCCATGCGCCCGACCATTATGCTGCTCGACGAGCCGACTGCAAGTCTGGACATTGCAAGCCGCAAGGAGCTGACCTTGCTGTTCGATCAGCTTCGCGAGCAGGTCAAAGCCGTCGTTATAGCTACACATGACATGCAGCTTGTAGCGGATTGGGCCAATCGCGTGATCGTTATGAACGAAGGGCGGATTCTGCTGGACACAGACAGCAGAACCGTGTTTCAACACCCGGAAATACTGGACAGAGCGGCTTTGATTGCACCTCAGATCGTGCAATTATGCGGACGGCTTGGCATCGAGCCAGCCTGTCTGTCTGTGGAACAATTCATCGCTTATATGCAGCGCATGCCGAGAGAGGAGCTTGTGTATGGAATTAGCTGAACCGACACACAAAACGACAATATGGGAAAAGCTGAGTGTGGAGCGAATCAAGATTGAGCTGCTAAGAACAGCATATGGCCAATCCATGACGTTCCTCTCGCGGTTCGATCCCCGGATGCTCATCGGATGGTATTCTTTCTTCGCGATTGCCCCTTGGTTCATTCATAACAAAACCGTACTCATCGGCATGCTGCTGGCAATCGCCATCCTTACCTATACATCGAAGCCAAGCGTTCTCGTGCTCATCGTGCTGGCGTTCGGACTCGTCACGGACACGGCTTACATGCTGATCGTCGCGCTGGCCTTCGGCGGCGGTTTCTCTGCCGCCTTGGCGCTATCTACGCTAACGCTCAAGCTGCTCGTCATCGCGCTTGCGAGTATCGCCGTATTTTCCAGTATGGACCCGGAGAAGCTCAGTGACGCTCTGCTCAGTCTCGGCATGCCTGCTCAATTCAGCTTCGGGGTTGCGTATGGTTATCGGATGCTTCCAATTCTCATTGAGGAATACAATAATCTTCTTTACTCGTATCGGCTTCGGGGGCGTGCTCCGCTTCGAAAAGGCTTCCTTGGCTGGCGAGCGCTCGTCTACATGGGCAAAATATCGGTGCTGGCTTTTTATCCGCTAATACTCAACACGGCCAAGCGTACGCGGACAACGGTTGAGGCTTTGGAAGTGAAGGGGTTCACTTATGCCGTCAAGGACCCAAGGGTTAAACGAATCAAGCTGGCCTACTTGAAGGTTCTCCCCCGGGACTACGCATTTATTATTGTATCCGCTATTTATGTAGCCTTCTTATTCTGGCTGGGCAGTCAGTTCACACTGTAACGATAGGAGAATTCCATGATGAAAATCGACCTTCACGCACATATCAAGCTATCCAAGAAAACCGAGTTTTCCATTGACTATTTCAAGGCATCGATTCATGAAGCGGCTCAGAATGGCCTTGATGCCATTGCTATGACCGAGCATTTTAACACATACCGTTTTCATGATATCTATGAGGCATTGGACCGTCATTACACCTACCAAGAGGATTATTACGATGTGGAGGGCTTCAAGGTGTTCCCGGGCATGGAGGTCGACGTCCAATTCGGCGGTCATATCCTCGTCATCGGTTCAAGAAAGTCGATACTGGAGCTGCGCTCAAGACTGGAGCCGCACACTTCGGCTGACGATTTTGTGGCATTCAGCCAACTGCTAGATTGGTGCGACGAATTGTCGCTGCTGAGAATCGGAGCGCATCCGCATCGGGAGAGCAATCCTCTAACCCAGCATGACATCGCGACACTCAGACGGCTTGATTGCTTCGATCTCAATGCCAAAGATGTGTATTCGTACGGGCCGGGGATGAGGGAGACTGTCATGGGGCTGGGGCAGAAGATCGGCATACCGGTTGTGGCAGGCAGCGATACGCACCATCCCCTTCAGTTCGGGAGCGTACTGAATGAGCTGGACGGCGATTATACTACTGTAGCTGATCTGAGGGCATGTCTGAAGGAAGGGCGTTACCGGATCGAGGTGTCTGACTGCTTGGAGACGAAGGTGAAGGCTGCCAGTCTGGTCAAGAAACTGTTGAAGAAGAACGGAATAGCTGATGTGGCGCAGTGGATTGGAAAATAGGATATGACGGGTTACAATGTTGTTAGTACAATTATTGCAACGGTTAGTAACGCTGTGGGAGGATACCCCTATTGAATAAGCTCGAATTCGAGATTCCCGTTCATCAAATGTCTAAAAGCCAGAAGAAAATAGCCGATTTCATTATGAAGTCGGCCGAACGGATTCCCTTTTACACGGAGGAAGACATCGCGGTCAAGGCTGGCGTCAGCATCGCCACAGTGTCACGCTTCTGGAGAGTCATCGGGTATGACAATTTGAAATCGTTCAAGAAATATTTGCAGGAAACACAGCACTCAACTCCGGCCCGGAAAATGCAGCATGTGCTGGAGCAAACCGACCGCGAGGTTGTAGGACGGATGATTACCTCAGCGGCGGTCAATCTGGAGGAAACGGCGAAGCGGATATCCCGCGATGCGTTCGACCGGGCGGTAGAGGCGCTGAACGCCGCCGATACCATATACGTACATGGGCCTGGCTCCACCTCCTGCCTGACCGATTTGCTGCGGTTTCGCTTGAACCGGATCGGAATGGAGGTCCGAATTATGGCCCAGAGCGGGCACGAATTGCTGGAAAGCCTCGTTCACGCAGGCCCGAAGGACGTCGTTCTCTTCTTCGGCTTCGTCCGCAAATCCCCTGAAGCAGCCGTCATTCTGGAACAGGCGTCCGAATCCGGTTATACGACGATTCTGGTGACGGACCTTTTGCTGTCCGACATGATCGACGACAGCCATATCGTCCTTCAAGTGGACCGGGGAGATGCGGACGCCTTCCATTCCCTTGTCGCTCCGATGACGATTGTGGAGAGCCTGTCCGTAGCCTTGGCCGGACAACGGGGAGATGCGGCGATGGATAAGCTCAAGCAGCTTCATGCCATGCGCAAGCAGTATGCTTCCTTGCTGCCCAAGTAACACAAGTAACAGCTCGCGGCATTAAGCTGGAACGTGGATGAATGGCATTTCTAACATTTTCAGCAGGTCGGGTCCGCATCATCCATCCCTTGCATTCCAAATATCCAGCGTGCCTCGCTCCATTTTTCATGGCTGTAACACGATATTTCCGCCTTATGAAGAGAGCCGAAGAGGATTATGAGATGCTTTGACATCTGTAAGAAGGTTTTTCAGCGTTACAGCGTGTCTCGCTCCATTTTTCCGAGCTGTAAAGCGATATTTCCGTCTTATGAAGAGAGCCGAAGAGGATTATGCGATGCTTTGTCATCTGTAAGAAGGTTTTTCAGCGTTACAGCGTGCCTCGCTCCATTTTTCAGGGCTGTAACACGATATTTCCGTCTTATGGAGAGAGCTGAAGAGGATTATGCGATGCTTTGACATCTGTAAGAAGGTTTTTCAGCGTTACAGCGTGCCTCGCTCCACTTTTCAGGGCTGTAACACGATATTTCCGTCTTATGGAGAGAGCCGAAGAGGATTGTGCGATGCTTTGACATCATGAGAGTGTTTGCAGCCGCTCTTATCCACGAGTACGATCCATGCCGTCTTTAATGCTTTTCCTGATTTATTGATTGTATAAATTCAATATGCTTATATCCCCAACCGCACATATCTACCAGTACAGAGCTTAATGTTCGGCCATGATCGGACAACGAATATTCGACTTTGGGTGGAATCTCCTGATACACCTGCCGTACGATCAATTTATCCCGTTCCAATTCACGAAGCTGGTTGGTCAGCATGCCCTGTGTCACATTCGGAAGCTGGCGTCTTAATTCCCCAAAGCGTTTCGTACCTTCATGCAGCAAAATAAACAAGATAAGCGGCTTCCACTTCCCGCCCATCACATCAAGGGTAGCTTGTATTCCCTGTGTTGCCCTCTCACCACGGACTTCTTCCGGCATCGTTCCCAACTCTCCATCGTATGAAGTTTAGTTTCCCTGATGTATTTTATCAAAGTATACCGTTTTGCAACAGCACGACAAAATAGCCGGTGTCGGAGTCTATGGTACTGTTTATAGGACTAAGTATGAAAAAAGAGCGTACTGTTCGCAATTCGATTTCTACGAAATAATAAGGAGGTAGATCGCGATCCTACAATAACGATTAAGGGTGAATGTCATGAGTATTATGGTAATCGCTGCACATCCGCATTTAGATAAATCACGGGCTAATCAAGCCTTGGTACACGAGCTGCAGCATCATGCAGACATCTATGTTCGCGATCTTTATCAGGACTATCCTGGAGGGGACATTGACGTGGAAAGGGAGCAGCAGCTTCTTACGCAATATGATAGGGTAGTATTTCAGTTCCCATTCTATTGGTATAGCTGTCCGCCTTTGTTGAAAAAGTGGTTTGATGACGTACTAACATATGGCTGGGCTCACGGACCTGAAGGGAAAGCCTTAAAGGACAAAGAGTTTATACTCGCAACAACAACGGGAGGCACAGAGCAATCCTACCAGTCCGGCGGAGATAACGGGTTCACAATCAGTGAACTGCTGCGGCCGATCCAAAGAACGTTAACCAGATGCAACGGAATTTATTTACCCGCGTTTGTTGCCTTTCATGTTACTCCAGGTACGGATGCTTATCTTGCAGCCGAAGCCAAAAGATATGCGGAGCACATCCAATCCTCGGCACGGGCTCTAATGCACTGATTCGGAAGTGCCCGTAGCTTTGACGGCTGGCTGATTAGACAGGATTAGACAGCTCACAGCTACAGCCCCTCTAAATCCGGAGCCTGTCCGTAACTTTAAGCCAGAAGAACCGGGCCTTAGCCAGCTCTGCGCCGCGCGCAGCTCCCGGGGCGCGATGGGGCAGTACGGATGTCGCCACATCAGACAACAGTGAGAAGAGGCGATGGACCAACGGATACGCCGCAAGGGGCTGTCAAGAAAGTCGTTTAATGATTTCAGAGCCCCTACTAAGCCCCCCGTATAGGATGAAAAGATGCTTCCGGCTCCACTTCTATAGTGGTTTTGGAGGCATCTTTTCACATCATTTGGGTCTGACTCATTGGATATTGGACTTTTCGGACAGCCCCTTATACCTGTATCAATCAATAGTCAAATTTCGAGCGCTGCAGAAATTCACGACCTCTTCCATGGATGGAATACCGTCTTGAGCGCCATGCCTTGTGACTTTCAATGCACTGACAATGGATGCGAATTTGGCGGCAGCTAGTAACGTTCGCCCCTCAGCTAACGCATAGGCCAGCGCCCCGGCATAGGAATCTCCTGCTCCGACCGTATCGACAGCTTGGACAGCAATGGCTTGAATATGCTCATACGCTCCATCCTGATACACAAGGGAGCCCTGTCCCCCCAGCTTAATAATCGATTTGGCAATGCCATAATGCTGATGCAGATAGATGGCTGCTTCTAGAGCCGTTGGAATATTGTGAACCTCTATCTGGGTGAGAAACCTTGCTTCTTGCTGATTCGGGACAATAATGTCTGCATAGGGCAGGGCTGAAATGTCGATACCGTCAGTTGGAGCGGGATCTAATATGATCGTTACGCCATGCCTTCGAGCCGCCATCATAGCTTGCTTAATGACTTCACTGCGGATTTCCATTTGCACGAGCAGTATGCGGCTGTTGCTAATGATATGCTCGCAGCGATCAATATCCTCCATCGTCAGGCAATCATTGGCGCCCTTGACGACAAGTATCGTATTCTCGGCGGATGAATCGATGGTAACAAGCGCAGTCCCCGTCCCGCTGTCCGCTACTGCCTTCATCGATTCGATATTGACCTGATTGCTCTGCAATTTGTGAAGCAGTGTATGTCCGAAAGCATCATTGCCCACACAGCCAATAAAGGTGGTCGCAGCACCCAGCTTTGCACAAGCGGTTGCCTGATTCGCTCCCTTGCCTCCAGGGGAGTAGCTAACCTCTTTGCCGAACACGGTATCTCCATGCTGGGGATAATGATCGGTCAAGAAAACAATATCCATAATCACACTGCCTACAACTGTAATGGTC
This sequence comes from Paenibacillus plantiphilus, assembly GCF_927798095.1. Taxonomy (GTDB): domain Bacteria; phylum Bacillota; class Bacilli; order Paenibacillales; family Paenibacillaceae; genus Paenibacillus_Z; species Paenibacillus_Z plantiphilus. Next base: position 164,908 of record NZ_CAKMMF010000007.1, read on the forward strand.
ATCGGTCTGCCTCCTCCTTGCAAATGAATCGATGGATTCCCTATACATGCGAAATGAGCTGTTTCACCTGTGCAACGGAGTGCCCCAGCGATTGTCCTGGAATAAAAATGCTGGATGTGCCGCACACTAGCATATCAGCGCCACCCGCTACAACCTCCGGAATAATAGCGTTGCTTATATTCCCGTCAACCTCTATCGCGATATCGGCACAATCTGCTTGGTCGATTTTTTTCTTCAAATCTTTGATTTTACCCAGCGTGCTCGGTATGAACTTCTGTCCGGCGAATCCGGGGTTCACCGTCATCAAGCAGATGTAATCCAGTGAATCCATAACGTAATCCAACATACATAATGGAGTCGAAGGATTAAGCGCCGCCCCGGCTTTAAGACCATGGCCTCTAATTTGCTGAAGCGCTCGTTGCAGATGCACCTTGGATTCAGTATGGACGGAGATCATATCCGCGCCTGCCCCGGCAATGAGATCGATGAATTTCTCCGGCTCCTCCACCATCAAATGGACATCAAACGGCTTGTCCGTATAGGGACGCAACGCTCTTATCAGATCGGGCCCCAACGTAATATTAGGAACAAAGCTGCCATCCATAATATCGAAATGATAGAAATCAACATCTGCTCGGTCCAACTGCTGAATATTATCGATTAATCTGCCGAGATCTGCACACATTAAAGAAGGTCCAATTTTAATCAAAGGCTGTTCTCCCCTTTTTATCCTGTTCGAATGTTGCTGCAATTTTTTATAATTAAACTATATAAATTACGGCAGCCAATAAGAATGAACATATCCAACAACCCATTGGAACAAAGATAAGCGACTAAGAAGGAGCGCTCTGCCTGTCCAATTAAGGAATATCAGTGATATGTATGATGAAGATATAAGGTTTGTTCAATCAGCCATGTACGGAAATCTATTAGAATAGAAGGTAACGGAGCTGGGAGGCATAGTGGAAGGGGATCACACATGGGCATGAAGACGATTTATTACAAAATGAAACCCCAAAGATTAAAGGGGCAGCTCTTTCTATCGATGCTCGTCCTCATTATTTGTCCTTTAATTGTTCTGAGTGTGTATTTATTCAACGAATTCGAAGTGGCTCTGCAGGACAAAATTGTTGCGCAAAGCTCTAAAGGTCTGGATCAAGTGCAGCAATCCACAGAGGATCTCATGAGTCTGGTTTATAAAACGTTAGTGATGGTTCAGAACGATAGTGTGACTTACGACGTGCTGACAATGCCTGAGAACTACAACGTGCTTGAACGGATCGATCTTTTGGAGCAGGTGCTCAAAAACATTGACAATAGTATTTTTTTGTTTAATTCGCAAATGGTCTATTATACACTGCTCGATTTTCATGGAAACGTTTACACCTCATTTCAGCCGGAAGAAATGCTGGATTACAACAAATTAAGAAGTGAAAATTGGGCACAGCAATTAAGTGCGGAGCGTCCTTACATGTGGATTGCCAATGATCCGAATTATGTTTCCCGCAATATCTCTGGCAGCAAGCATTTACTGACCCTTAGCTCGACAATGAGAGACACCAGCAATAGGCCATTTAGTCTGGCGAGAATCAGTATTGATTACGATTCATGGTTCAGAACTTTTGTGAGAAGCGATGAGGAGCATCAGTACTACATTATCGATAAGGCGGGCACGCTGGTTTCTTCCTTTAATAGCGAGCTCGTGCTGGAACCGGACGTACTCTCATTTTTTCCTACAACGTCTGAAAAAGGCGGCTTTTATTTCGATCAAGGTACAGACTCTCTCATTAATTATCGGAGTATCCCACAGCTTGAGTGGTACTTCGTTGATGTTATTCCCAGAAAAGTGCTGTTCCATGAGGTCTATGTATTGAAGATCCGATTTTTCAGTATTTTTATTGCCTTTATTGCGCTGTTTATAGGGATTAATATGTTTATTTCTTATAAGTTCACGAAGCCATTGACTGTGCTGGAAAAGAAAATGAGCAGTATCGTCAAACAGAATTTGAAGCTAACCATTCCCGAGAGGAATTACTCAGGTGAGATTCTGCAATTAATTCGTTCCTTCAATCAGATGTCGACAGATATGAATACGATGGTGAAATTGTTGAAGGATGAGCAGAAGCAGCGGGAGCTGGTTCATTTTCAAATGCTATTGTCGCAGATCAATCCCCATTTCTTGCTCAATACGCTCAATACAATCAAGTGGCTTGCCATAAGAAAAGGCGATAAGGATATTCCGGATATTTGTGTGTCGCTGGGCAATATATTGGAGACGAGCTTGCATGCAGAAGCAGAATTAATTTTTCTCAAAGACGAGATCAAGCTGGTGGAGGATTACTTGCTCATTCATGAATTGCGGTACAATGACGGGCTGGATGTAGAGTATGAATACAGCTCGGTGATGGATTATACCCTTGTTCCCAAGCTAAGCATTCAGCCTTTAATCGAGAACGCCATCATTCATGGGATTGCGCCGCTCAAAGGTCAGGGAACTATACGCATACGCATCTTCACCCGGGACAAGCTGCTGTTTATTGAAATTGAAGACGACGGGGTTGGAATTGCAGAGCAAAGCGTGAAGCAAAGAGGGAGAAGCCGGAAAGGGATCGGTCTGCAAAATTTAAAGGACAGACTCCATATCCTGTTCAAGGAAGATGGCAAGCTAGAGGTTATTCCGTTGGAGCAAGGGACATTGGTGCGTATGCAGCTGCCTTATTTGCTTTCTAGACCATACGAAAGAAGCTGACATCTATGTGGAAAGTGATGCTTGTCGAGGATGAGATGTTCGTCAGAGAGTCGGTAAAAATGATCGTCAATTGGGAGGAGCTTGGCTTCACCATATTAGGGGAAGCGGATAATGGAGAAGAGGCTTTGCAGCTGCTTCAACAAAAGCATTTTGACCTGGTCATTACAGATATTAAGATGCCAGTTATGGATGGGGTAGAGTTATTGAAGCAAGCCCGAGAGCTGGATTACAACTGCAAATTTATTATGCTGAGCTGCATGAATGAATTTGAATATGTGAGACAAGCGCTGGAATATGGGGCTTCGAATTATATTTTGAAGCTTTCCATGAGTGTATCCAGTTTAGTCGAGGCGCTATCCAAAATTAAATTGGAGCTTGAAGAGCAGTCCCAGTATGCTGATCAACGGATCAATCTGTTCTATCAGCAGATTTGGCGCCATATAACCGAGATGGAGCAGGAGGAGCATGTGGCTGTACCATCGGTGATTGCCGAGCTGCAGCATTTCAATCTCACCCTTGTAGCTGTTATTCGAGGCGAGGAACGCTGGAGCTCCAAGGAGCATATTGGAGCGCTGCCTTTTATTGATTACCGCTATGCAGAAGTGACCCATCTCTATCACAGTGAAGGTCTGACCACCGTCTTTATTTGGCATAAGCCAGAGGCGCCGATTATTGACACTTCCGCAGAAGATAACAATTACGCGATTGTGTATGGGACGGGCCTGCACTATTCGCAGCTGCATATGCAGTGGAGCAGAATCATTCAGCAGATGAGCATGTTCTGGTATAGCGGAATGAAGGGCGTATTCTGTGTGGATGCGATGGAGGTCAAGGAATCTGCGCCTTACTTTGTATGGAGAAAGAAACGAGAGCTCATATCCAGCTTTGAGAAGCTGGAAGAGAAGCGCTGCCAGGAGCTTATTGATGATATATGGAACGATATGCGCAGCAGCCATTTATCAATGGTGCATGTGAAGAAAATAGCGGCAGATATCGACTATACGCTGTATTCCATGATTCAGAAGGGAAGCAGCAGCCAGAGCGCGCTATTCGATGCAAGAAATCATGAGCAATTGAAGGGGGCGATTCTGACGAGATTGCAGTTATGCCTGAATGCCTATAAACAGACGCAGCCAACGATTATGACAGACCATCCGGAAGTAAATAAGGTGATCAAGTATATTAATGACAATTTTCACAACGATATTTCGGTGAAAAGCATGGCGGCTATGATTGCAATGGATGAAAACTATTTTAGCAGCTTGTTTAAATCGAAGACGAAGGAAAGCCTCATTACGTATGTGCATCAGCTCAGAATTAACAAAGCCTTGTTTTATTTGACGCAGACCGATCTTACCATCCATCAAATCTCAGAGAACGTTGGATTCAAAAATATTAATTATTTCAATCGCATATTCAAACGAATGAAGGGCGTCACGCCTTCTCAATATAGAGAAGGATGAGCGCCCTTGTATTTCAATTGTTTTGTTCTATGCGATTAATGGATATGTTCATTCTTTTCATCTTCAATCCTTTATAAGATGGACACGTAACACAACAAAAACAGATGGAGGTCAAATGAAGATGAAAAAGAAGAGCGTTGGATTCGTTGTTATTCTAATGATAGTAGCTGCTCTATCTGCTTGCTCAAGCAACAACAATAATAGCCAAGGCACGAGCGGGCAAGCAGGATCATCGAATGGTTCCTCGGACAAAGTGGTTAATCTGACGTTCTGGGGAGGCGTTCCCGCTGAAGCGGGGCCGCAAGAGATTGTGGATACGTGGAATAAGCAGAACCCCAATATCCAGGTAACCTACGTTCGATATGTCAATGACGACAGCGGCAATCTGAAATTAGATACGGCGCTCGTCTCCGGCCAGAATGTAGATATCTTCGCTAACTATACCAAACCGTTGCTGTCGAAGCGGGTATCGTCCGGCGCAGCACTCGACCTGAGTCCATTCAGTGAGTATAACATTGACGACAAGATGGGAGCAGGCGCGAAGGAATGGCTGGTAGATGACAAATATTATGCGCTTCCTACAAAGCGAAACATGCATTTTGTTTGGTTGAACAAGGATGCTCTTGACGAGGCCGGCCTGCCGGTTCCAACGGATTGGACATTAGCAGATGTTGAGAAATATGCGAAAGCGCTGCAAACCGATACCAGATGGGGCTATGCGTCATTTCCATTCTGGAGAGATGTGGTTTCGTTTGACGGATCTTTGGCTGTGCAGGGATCAGTCAAAGAGGACGGGACCTCTAACTTCGACGCTCCTATCGTAGGGGAAGCCCTGCAGCAGCAATATGACATGATGCATACCTCTAAAGTGAGTCCGCCGATTAGCTTGATCGAGACGACCAAAATGAATTTGATTGCAGAGTTTTTGGGCAACAAGGTCGCTATGCTGAATGCGGGCGAATGGGTTTTCCGGGATGCCAATAATTTGACGGATTATCCGCGTGACTTTACCGCTGCATTTGCTCCACTGCCGCGAATGACAGAGGGACAGGATGATTTCCGATATTTGGGCGGCTTGGGCGATGCAATTGCTATTAATGCCAAATCCGAACACACCAAAGAAGCATGGGAATTTCTGAAGTGGTATGCCGACGGCGGTATGCTCCCTCAGGCTGCGGGAGGCCGTATTCCAGCATCGAAGGATGCGGATCAGGCCAAGGCCATTGAGCTGCTGCTTGGCGATTTGAAGGATAAGTACGATCTGGAATCGTTAGAGAGAGTGCTGTCCAATGAGCTGCCTACTTTCCAGGTCTCGCTTCCGCAGGAGGTGCTGGATATTAGAACAGAGGAGTTTGATAAGTACTATATTAAAGCACAGTCGTTAGAAGAGGCGATTCAGAATGTCGTTAAGAGACATAATGAGTTTCTGAAGAGGAACTAACTTTGAATAATAATGGGGCGGGGAAATGGCTGGCTATTTCCCCGCTCAATTAGGGGAGCTGCAGATGAAGCTTAACTGGATGAGACGACAACAGCTGGTAGGGTATATGTTCATTGCTCCTAACATGATAGGTGTAACCGCTTTCATAATTCTTCCTGCTTTATTTTCTATTTTTCTGGCTTTTACGAATTGGGAGTTTCCGCAGCTGAGTGCTGATTTTGTCGGGATGAGTAATTTCTCAAGATTGGTTCAAGACGAGGTGTTCTATAATTCCTTGAAAAACACGTTGATCTTTCTAGGATCAGTTCCTATATCTGTCGGGCTCGGATTTCTCGCGGCGCTTGTGCTGAACAAGAGTGTCTATTTCAAAAAAGTGCTTCGCACGATGTTTTTTCTGCCGTACATTACAACAGGTGTTGCGATTGCCTTTGTATGGATGCTAATCTTCCAGCCGGTCAATGGGCCGGTGAATACTTTATTAATGAATTTGGGGATCAGTAATCCGCCGGGTTGGCTTTCCTCAACCTCGTCCGCCATATTCGTGTTCGACATTATCTGGATCTGGTTCCTGCTCGGATACAATATCATTATTTATTTGGCGGCTTTGCAGGAGATATCCTCCGAGCAGCTTGAAGCGTCCAAGATAGATGGAGCCCGCTTATTCCATACGGTCAGATATGTAATTTGGCCATTGGTTAGTCCGACAACGCTCTTCCTGCTGATGACGGGATTTATTGTATCGATCAAACAGATGGGTATCTTCCAGGCTGTAACGAACGGCGGACCTGGGGACAGTACGACCGTATTATCCTTATACATCTATAAGACGGCCTTCAGATATTATGATATGGGCTATGCTTCTGCAATTTCAGTTGCTCTGCTAGTTATTATTATTCTCATTACAGCTATACAATGGATAGCTCAGAAAAAATGGGTTCATTATTCATAGAAAGGATAGAGCATATGCGTAAACTTATTTCTACAATCGTGATGTTCATGTTTGCACTCATCATGATCTATCCATTTCTCTGGATGATAAGCACTTCCTTTAAGCAGCCGTTCGAAGTGTTTCAGTCCCCGTTTCAGTGGATATCCGATCAGCCTACTTTAAAATATCACGAGAATGTTTGGACAGGGACAGCCAGCTTCATCACGTATTATTGGAATTCTCTGAAAATATCGATCATTAGCACGATTGGAGCCGTGTTTTTTGCTGCCGTAGCCGCTTACGGGTTTTCCAGAATTGAATTTAAAGGCAGAGACACGTTGTTCTTAATCTATCTCGTAGCGATGATGATTCCGAACCAAATTATTTTCATCCCTAAATTCATTATGTTTAATGCGCTTGGACTCTATAACACACATTGGGCATTGATACTGCCGGGCTTATTCACTGTACTTGGCGTATTCATGCTTCGGCAATTTTTCATTGCTGTGCCCAAGGATATCTCAGAATCCGCCATGCTCGATGGTGCGGGTCACTTTAGCATCTTTCTTCGCATCATGCTGCCGATGGCCAAGCCTTCATTAGCCACATTGGCGATTATTGATTTCTCCTGGCACTGGAATGATTTTGAGAACGCGCTTATTTTCCTGTTGGATGAGAAGCTGTATACGGTCTCGCTTGGCCTGCAAAGCTTTGTGCTGGAGAACAGTGTAGATTACAACGGCATGATGGCAGCGGCAACAGCCGGCATGGTTCCGATGATTATTGTATTCCTGATTGGCCAGAAATTTATTGTAGAGGGACTAGCCAGCTCTGCTGTTAAAGGATAATGCATATGTCTAGTGGCGAAAGGGGTAAGCGAAAATGAGGTTTGAATCAGTGAAGTCAGATATTACGGTGATTGGCGGCGGGCTGTCAGGCGTGTGTGCCGCTGTAGCAGCCGCAAGAAACGGCAAAACGGTGGCTCTGGTACAGAACCGTCCGATGCTAGGCGGCAATTCAAGCAGTGAGGTTAGAGTTTGGGTTGTTGGCGCAACAGGGCATGGCGTGAATCGATATGCGCGAGAGACGGGAATTATGGGTGAAATGTTTCTGAAAAACCAATACGTAAACCCGGATGGCAATCCGTACTTATGGGACATGGTCATTCTTGAGACGGTGAGAAACGAGAAGAACATTCAACTGTTTCTAAATACCGATGTGCATGAGATTGAAGCCGATGGGCCAGAGAGCGATCGGGTCATTCATGCCGTAACGGGCTGGATGATGGGCTCTGAGCGTAGAATCAGGTTTGAGAGTCCGGTGTTCCTGGACTGTACAGGCGATGGCCTTGTCGGCTTCCTGGCAGGAGCCAAATATCGGATCGGGCGGGAAGCCCATGCTGAATTTCAAGAGAAATGGGCGCCGGAAGAAGCAGATGACATTACACTAGGCAGCACATTGCTGTTCTATACGAAAGAAGTGGATCATCCCGTCCAATATATCGCGCCAAGCTTCGCCAAGGATATTACGCAAACGCCAATTCCGGTCAAACGAGTGCTGAAAAGCGGGGATTCAGGCTGTCACTATTGGTGGATAGAGTGGGGCGGAGAGATCGATACGCTCTACGATAACGAACGTATTCGGGATGAGCTGTGGTCGGTCATTTACGGAATATGGGACTACATTAAGAACTCAGGCAAGTTTGATGCCGAGCGCATGACGCTCGAATGGGTCGGCAGTGTGCCTGGGAAAAGGGAGTATCGGCGTTTTATAGGCGATTACGTCTTTAATCAAAATGATATTGAAGCTCAAACGCTGTTCGACGATTGCATTACCTTCGGAGGCTGGTCGATCGATTTGCATCAGAAGGAAGGCATGTATGCTGACAATCACAAATCGATGCATTACCATAGTGACGGCATATTCCAGATTCCTTATCGCTCCTTGTATTCAACCAATGTGAGCAATCTGCTGTTCGCGGGCCGCAATATTAGTGCTACTCACGTCGCGTTCGGCGCAACCCGGGTAATGGGAACCTGTGCCACCATTGGCGAGGCCGCCGGAACGGCAGCGGCATTATGTGTGGAGCATGGCGTAACGCCGCGCGGGCTGTATCAGCATCACATGAAGGAGCTGCAGCAGGCCTTGCTATGGCAGGATGCTTCCATCATTGGCCTGAAGCATGAGGACACAAGGGATTTGGCGAGAGCAGCGACAGTATCCGCATCCAGCTATATATCAGCAATTAACATCGATTCTCCGGATGAGAAGCATCATCTGGAAGCAGACGCAGCCATTTTAGTGCCGGTGGATCCTGCAATCACTACGATTGAAATTCTAATGGATGTGGCGGAAGCGGCTACTGTGGAGGTTGAGCTGTGGAGTACGGGCAGACCAGAGAATTATATCCCTGTACAGCTGCAGGTTAAGGATGCTGTATCGGTTCAAGCGGGTGAATTGCAGTGGGTATCATTCCATTTGCCATGGTGTCCAACTGCAGCTGAGAATGCATTTATTATTGTTCGAGAAAACAATAGCATTCATTTGCATTTGTCCCACAAGCCTTGGAGCGGTGTTCTGTCCTTCCTTAGAGAGCAGAAATTAAACGTTGCCAGAGGATTGGAAGGTCTGGACCCGAATCAGCTGGTCGTGCAATGGAATATGAGACGGACCGTGCGGAAGCCCTTCTGTGTGAGGGTGCAGGAGCCGATGGAAGTTTACCATCCGTCCAAGGTTATCGACGGCTATATGAGGCCATATGGCGGTCCCCATATGTGGTCTGCTACAATGGCTAATGGGGCGGAATGGCTCCAGTTCAAATGGGATGAGCCTGTTAATGCGAACGAGGTGCATATTACGTTTAATGATGACGTCAATGAAGATTTGATCAATTTGCATCATCATCGCACACCGTTCCAGGCCATACCTGAATTAGTAAAGAGCTATACGATTGAAGTTCTTCGAGATCAAGAGTGGATTGCGGTCGCAGAAGTGGAGAATAATCGACAGCGCAAGCAGGTTCATTATTTTGAGGAATCCATTGCGATGCAGGAAATGCGAATTCGATGCCTGGAAACAAACGGCCATTCGCAATTCGAAATCGTGGGTGTACAAATTCGATAGCTGAGGAGGCAGGCGGGGAATGATGGGAAACGCGATGATGAACGCAGCGATTATGAAGGATACATTGCATATCGATGTGGAGCAGGTTGAACGGCCTGTGCCGGGTCCTGATGAAGCATTGATAAAGGTGGCATGTATCGGCATATGCGGCTCGGATATTCATTACTATGAACACGGCAGAATTGGAAGATATGTCGTTGAGGAACCGCTCATATTAGGCCATGAGGTAGCGGGTACAATTGTCGAAGTAGGAGCCAAAGTCAGCAATGTAGCGGTCGGAGACCGGGTTGCCATTGAGCCCGGAGTGCCATGCGGACGGTGCGACTATTGCAAGGGTGGCAAATACAATCTATGCCCGGACGTGTTCTTTCTGGCGACTCCGCCCGATAATGGGGCATGGGCCGACTACATTGTTATGCGCAGTGATGCGCTGTTTAAGCTGCCGGATACGATGAGCTTCGAGGAAGGCGCCTTATTGGAGCCGCTATCGGTAGGCTATCATGCTATGAACCGCGCTAACGTTAGACCTAGTGATAAACTGTTTATAACAGGACTCGGTCCGATCGGCTTGTTGGCTATTCAAGCTGCAAAGCTGTTTGGCGTGCAGGAGATTTATGCGAGCGATGTTGTTGCGTACCGCCGGGAGGTTGCGCTGCAAATGGGAGCGACAGCAGTTTTTAATCCACTTGAGGATCAAATTCCGGAGGCGCTGGCAAGATTAACGGACAACACTGGGATTGATGTCATCATTGAATCATCAGGGAATCACAGCTCCATCTCAAGTACGGTGAATGTGGTTAAACGAGGCGGGAGAATCGTATTCGTCGGCCTGCCTCCTGAGAATAAAGTATTGCTCGATGTAGATAAGATCATTGATTCTGAATTGAACATCTACGGTGTTTTTCGATATGCCAACACCTATGCGGCAGCGATACAGGCCTACGCTAAGAGCGATCTCAATATGAGCGAGATTATTACGCATCAGTTTGATTTGCAGGATATAAGTGAGGCGTTGCAGCTTTCCAGAACGCAAAAGGACAAAGCGATCAAAGTGATGATCTATCCGAAATCAGAGTAAGGCAAAAACGCTGCTGACAACCAATCGTTGTCAGCAGCGTTTTTTGTCGGTTCGGTCATCAGCTTGGACAATGAGCAGCTGTTCACTTGCAGATCATCTCAGGCCTTTGCCGCTGCTTTCTGCAAGCACTGATCTTTCTCATTCCGGCGGTTGGAACGAGAGCGGAATAGACCAAGGGAGGCAGCGGCTGTCGCTGCCGCTACTGCGACGGATGCCGCCCCGACCCAACTGATGGATGCCAGCGGCGCTTGCACCACGATGATGCCCCCGATTCCCGCACCCGCAGCCATTGCAAGCTGCAGCACAGAACTGTTCAGGCTAAGCATAATGCCGGAAGCCTCAGGAGCTAGCGTGATTAAATGATACTGCTGAGTAGGGCCCGACGACCAGGCAGAGAAAGCCCATAACATAAGCAGCGGGAATACGATGACCGGAGATTGAGCCGTCAGCGACAGCAGGATCAGAACGACTGCATGAAGCAGCATGCCCCCGATTAATGTGCGGGGAACGCCCCATTTGTCGGTGCTGAAGCCCCCTAGCTTGGAGCCGATCAAGCTGGCGATGCCGAAGGCGAACAGCCCTGCACTTACTACTTTTTCACTCATCCCCGTAACGGTAAGAAGAAACGGTGAAATGTACGTATAGACGATGGAATACCCTGCGATCCAGAAGAAAGTTATCGACAAGGCGATAAGAATTCTTGGCTCCTTCAGCAGAGCAAGCTGTTTGCGGACCGGAACCGGCTCCTCGCCGTCCGTACGCGGGATGGTGAGCCAAATTACGAGCATAGCGAGCACCCCCAACAAGCCAATTCCTCCGAAGATCACCTTCCAATTATAGGCGGCGGCGACAACCCTGCCGATAGGTACGCCGATGATCAGCGCTGTGCTGAAGCCCATGACGAGCGTTGCGATTGCACTTCCCTGCTTATCGGGCGGGGCCAGCCTGGATGCTACGGTCAATGCCGTGACGACGAATACCCCAGTGCTGAGCGCCAGAATGATCCGTGATCCGATCAGAAACTCAAATCCAGGGAAAGCTATGGTCATCGCGTTGCCGATGATGAATATGAGAAGTGCATAGAGCAGCAGCTTTCGTCGCTCAAGGCGAGCTGTAGCGGCCATAAGTAAGGGGGTTCCGAACGCATATGCGAGCGAGAATACAGTAATGAGCTGGCCCGCCGCAGACACCGAGACGCCGATATCCTCTGCTACTTTATCCAAAATTCCTGCGATTATAAACTCCGACGTGCCGACCAGAAAGCTGACGATAGCCAGCATGTAGATTTTCCAATGGTTGGACATGATAGTATAGCTCCCTTCTCCACTCCATTACTTTTATATTTCTAAAAATATAGAAATTAGAACAAAGAAAAAACTACTCCAGCAAATAAGGTGCATATTTCTGCGCCATTTCATGGTTAACGCTATAGTAAATATACGTTCCATCCTTACGGAGATCCAGCAGGCCGGAATCCGTCAATTGCTTCAAGTGATGGGAAAGCGTCGAACCCGCGACCGATTCCAGCTTGCTCATAATGTCGGAGCAGCACAGATTTCTCTCTTCAGTAAGCAGCATAGCAATTTTGAGACGGGTCGGCTCCCCGAGCGCCTTATATACTTTGACGGCCTGCCGTAGCTTCGCGTTATCCTCGACCATTGTGAGCTCACCTGCCAGTTTCGCTATTTCTAAATGTATTGAAATAAAACTATCATATGATTCCATGAAAGTAAAGCCTTCATGACCCTGTTACTCATTCGAGCCTGAGGCTGCGAAGCTGGTTGCAGCCGAGATGATGGTTGAATGCGGTGTTCATATGTTCCTGCACTCGTTCTTCATGGATATACTAGTAGAGGACGGCAGTGTCGCAGGCGCAACGGTCCACAGGCAATTCGCGCCAAGGTAACCGTTGATTGCAAAGCGGATGGAGATGTGGCGTTCAAAGCAGGAAGCGCGCATTCCCTGTAAGGCCGAAATCCCGCGTTACAGCTCGGAAATGTGGAGCCAAGCGCGCTGTAAGGCTGAAAAACCTTCTTACAGATGACAAATTGTCGCAAAAACGCTTCGACTATCGCTGTAAGGTGGAAAAATCGTGTTACAGCTCAGAAAAGTGGAACCAAGCGCGCTGTAAGGCTGAAAAACCTTCTTACAGATGACAAATTGTCGCAAAAACGCTTCGACTATCGCTGTAAGGCGGAAAAATCGTGTTACAGCTCAGAAAAGTGGAACCAAGCGCGCTGTAAGGCTGAAAAACCTTCTTACAGATGACAAGGTGTCGTAGAATTCCCTTCGGCGGTCGCGACAAAGCGGGAAATACCGTGTTACTGAAGGGCTGGAGCCGTAAGCTGCATTTGATATTCGAAATTCAAGCGGCGGCTGATGCAGCCTAACCCCATCGAAAACACCCCTATACTTTCTCAAAAATCTGAGCTGTCCTTAGGACAGCTCTTTGCAATCTGCGGGAGGAACGTAATGGTCGTATAAGCAAGTCCCGATGATTGCGAGGTTTGTCCTTTGTCATTCGCAAAATTTGTTGATGGAAAGAACGTCAACTTGGTATGGAAAGGGTATAATAAGCTCGAAGCAGTAAACGCTAAAAAGAGGCCGCCTTATATAGGCAAATAGATAACGAAAAAAATAGAAGAAGAAAAGGAGACCAGATGACACAAAGCAAAGAAATACTAGAAACAGGTTGGAACTTGGACAACAGCTATGCCCGTCTGCCGGAATTATTTTATACCAGGATGAATCCAACCTCTGTGGGCTCGCCGAAGCTGATCGTTCTCAATGAACCGTTGGCGGCATCCTTGGGATTGAACGTCCACGCACTGCAAAGCGGGGATAGCGCAGCGGTGTTTGCCGGCAACCAGATTCCCGAAGGCGCTCTGCCTCTTGCTCAGGCTTATGCAGGGCATCAATTCGGGCATTTCAACTTACTAGGCGACGGCCGGGCTCTGCTGCTTGGCGAGCAGATCACCCCTCAAGGCGAGCGGGTTGATATTCAGCTCAAGGGTTCAGGGCAAACGCCGTACTCCCGCCGAGGCGATGGCCGAGCGGGACTAGGACCGATGCTGCGCGAATACATCATTAGCGAAGCTATGCATGGTCTTGGTATTGCGACGACTCGCAGTCTGGCGGTGGTAACAACGGGGGAGAGCATAATCCGTGAAACCGACCAGCCTGGCGCAATTCTGACCCGTGTGGCTGCCAGCCATCTGCGCGTCGGCACCTTCCAATTCGTGTCACAATGGGGCACTGCCCAGGATCTCCGAGTCTTGGCAGACTATACCTTGCAGCGACATTATCCAGACGTTGAAACTGCTGAGAACCGCTATCTTTCCTTGCTTCAAGAGGTGATCAAGCGTCAAGCCGTGCTCATTGCCCAGTGGCAGCTGGTTGGCTTTATTCACGGGGTAATGAACACCGACAACATGGCAATTAGTGGGGAGACCATTGATTACGGTCCTTGCGCTTTCATGGATGCCTATAATCTGGCAACGGTATTCAGCTCCATTGATAGTCATGGTCGCTATGCCTATGGCAATCAACCGCAAATTGCCGCGTGGAATCTCGCGAGATTTGCTGAAACGCTGTTGCCATTGCTGCATGATGACGAGGCGCAGGCTATCAAGCTGGCCGAGGATGCAATTGCAAACTTTGCCGACTTGTTTCACCGCAATTGGCTTGCGGGAATGAGGGCCAAGCTGGGGATTTTTAACGAGGAGCCGCAGGATAAGCCTTTGATTGAAGAGCTTCTTAGTATGATGCAGAAGCATCGTGCGGACTATACCAATACCTTTCGCGCGCTAACCTTGGATACGGCGGAGGAGACGGACCTGTTTGAGACCGCCGAATTTGTTCAGTGGCATGAGCTGTGGCAAGCGAGACTAGGCAGGCAGCAGCAATCAACAGCCGACTCGCATCAGTTGATGCGCAGCAGCAATCCTGCGCTAATCCCTCGGAACCATAGGGTAGAAGCGGCTTTGGAAGCTGCGGTAGAACAGGGAGACTATAGCGTGATGGAGCGGCTTCTCGCTGCTCTTTCAAGTCCTTATGCGCACACTCCTGAGCAGGCCGAGTATTCCACATTGCCAGCGGAATCAATCCGTCCTTACCGGACCTTTTGCGGTACATAATAGTAGAGAGAGCTCCCTCTTGCCCACTGTTCTCGACCCAATATCGTGAATCCGACTAGTGCGTACATTTTATGTACAACATGTAGGCCATACATTTTGCGCTGCACAGACATTTAGATGTCTGTGTTTTTCTTTTTTATTCCAGTTTTCAGCCTCGTTTATTTTCCCCTATATTGCGTAGGAGTATCGGTTGAAATATTAGGTGCTGCCTAATATAATAAGCTAACACCTAAATTTACCGGAGGCGATGCAATGCTTGTATGGATGTTGCGGAATGTTATGGCTGACAGAGGGATTTGGACGGGGGCCGCATTAGCGCGGATATTGAAGGAGCGGGCAAATTACAGTTTATCCCCTGCTTCCATCAGTGCATTGCTGACGAACCAGCCCAGGCAGATGAAAGCGGAGACGCTGGACGCCTTATGTACAGCTTTGGAATGCTCGCCTAATGATTTATGGATGCATACGCCACCTCACAAAATAAAAGGAGCATAACGATGACTGTAAAAAGTATTGTGCCTTTTGGAGACCCCATCTTGCGAAAAGTCGCCAAGCCAGTGGAAACACTTCATGCCAAAACTTTAAAGCTGCTGGATGACATGACGGAAACCTTATATGCGGCTGAAGGGCGTGCAGGGCTTGCTGCACCGCAGATTGGTATTCTTAGACGAGTGATTGTTATGGATTGCGGAGAAGGGCTCGTAGAGCTTATCAATCCTGAAGTGTTGGACATGAGCGGGGAACAGGTGGGTGCGGAGGCATGCTTGTCTTTCCCTGGATATTATGGAGATGTCAAGAGAGCGAATCAGATTAAAGTAACAAGCTTGAACAGGCAAGGGGAGCAAATCATAATCGAGAGCGAGGGATACCTTGCCCGTTGTATTCAGCATGAAATCGACCATCTTAACGGGGTGCTGTTTGTCGATCATGTTCAAGGAAGATGGCTGTATCATGAAAACACAAAGCAACGGATTGATGTTATGGAAGTTATTCGAATAACAAATCAAGGCCGCCCTTCGGGTTAAGCTCCAATACGTATTGGAGCAGGCAGGCAACATCCGTTGTTAGGCGTTGCTAACGAATCACCGCAGGGGCCAAAAAATCAAAGATTGGAATATTTCTCAGCAGTCCAAATGCCAGCGTCATGATCAGCATTGCGGTCATAATCCAATTGCTGGCACGCCGTATTTTCTTCCTACTCGCAATGACATACATCGCATACAAGGGAATCAGGACAAACAACAAGGAGTTATATCGAAAGGCTTGACTATAATCCAGTTCCAATAAAGAAAGAGCGGCCCTCGTTATTCCGCATCCCGGACAATAAAACCCGGTTAACGCATGAAACGGGCAAGGAACCCCGATATTTGTAACAGGCAGCCATACTTTTAAATAGAGTAACCCTCCGACACCAAGTGAAACACCCCAAAATAATTTGGGGTGTTTTCTTGGATCAAGCTTCCACTTATGCGAGCCTGTTGACATCCGATTGGACCAATGCGTAGGTTACGATGCCTAGACCGAAGATGGTGAGGACAACGTAGAGAGTAGAATTATCGGTTACGGTCAGACCGCGCTTTCTTTGCGCTTCTGCGAGTTGCTTGCCAACTTGATAGGCCCATATGAAGCCCCATATGCCACAAGTAACCAGGATGAGAAGGAAGTTCTTTACTCCAGTAAAAGTATAGTCCCCGTTCAGCTTACCGACATCATCGGTCATAGAAATAAACCAGAAAATCCCATAAATGCCGCATGTAATAAAGGTAAGTACGATTGCTAACACGATATTCCTCTGAGTAATCATTGCACACCATCCCATTAATTATGTAATTCTAAAGCATACAGCAGTCCTGAAATCAAGCACTTAAAAGGAATATAATTACAGACAGCCAAACAGATTCACGTATCTATACTACTTCCAGATGAGCATCTTACAGGATATGAGTAAAATCGACAATATTATCATATTAAAATAGCAATACATATACAAGATAATTATTTTAATAGGAGCCCCATATCACAATAACCTTTTGCTTATTAACAGGAAGGACGTCTGCCAATGCAGCACTTATCATTTACAAGATCTAAGAGGCATCGGTATATTTTACAAATTTTTCGGGTTGACGACATAATTGATAACAATTATCATTATCACTGCAATGGTGGTTGGTCAGAAATAGAAAGCCATTAAAAAATGAATGTGTTTAATTCCAAGGAGGATAAAGAAATTGCGTCTAGTTAAATCATCAGCTCTATTTATTGTTTTATCAGTTGTTCTTGTCCTTGCCGCTTGCGGCAGCAACAATTCAAGCTCCGTTCAACCGTCGGCAAACTCTTCCGATAATAAGGCGCCCGAAACAGCTTCAAGCGCTAATGCTGCGGAGAGCGCGTTCCCCCTAAAGATTTCTCACGCGAAGGGCGAGACCGTGCTGGATAAACCGGCGATTCGCGTTGTATCACTGGAATGGATTTTCTCGGAGAGCCTAATTGCTTTGGGCGTTCAGCCAGTCGGCAACGCCGATAATGCCGAGTACAAGCTATGGGTTGGAGAAGAAGCTGCGCTAGGTGCAGACGTCACAGATGTCGGCTTGCGCTGGGAGCCTGACTTGGAGATTATTGCAGCCTTGAAGCCTGATCTTATTATTTCGAATACAGATAATAATGCCGCCCACTATGATCAGTTGAAAGCTATTGCACCGACGATCGAGTATGATCCCTATGCGGATGAAGGCGATTCTTATACGAGAATGGTTGAGATTTTTAATGCGGTAGCCGCAGCGACCGGCAAGACGGCGGAAGCCGACAAGGTGCTCTCCGATCTGGATCAGCATTATGCGGATGCGAAGGCGAAGCTTGCCGCAGCAGGCAAGGCAGATTTAAATTATGTCATTGCGCAAGCTTTCACTCATCAGAATGTCGTTACCGTTCGGATGTTTACGGATACCTCCACCGTTTCCCAGACGCTTGACCGCATCGGACTCAAAAACGAATGGAAATCCGAGAAATTCGAGAAATACGGATTTACGAATTCGACCATCGAAGCACTTCCTGCTGTAACGGATTCGAATTTTATCTATATCGTTCAGCCTAATGACGATGTCTTCGGTGAGCCGCTTAAAAACAACTCTGTCTGGAACGGTCTGAATTTCGTCAAAGAAAAGCGAACCTATCCGATTGCTGGAGACACTTGGACTTTCGGCGGTCCGGTTTCCTCCAAATCGCTGGTTGATCGTGTTGTTGCCTCGCTGACGCAATGATAAGCGCATGGAGAATGATCTGTATATTCGGGGGCGGCATTGTCGCCCTTGGTATACTTTTTTTTGTGAGCCTGTGTTTCGGCGAAGCGCAAATTTCAGTCCATACAGTCATTGATGCGTTGTTTCGCAATCAAGGCTTGCCTGATCATAATATTGTGCGGGATTTAAGAATGCCGAGAACCGTTCTGGGGCTGATAGCGGGAGCTGGACTTGCGCTGGCAGGCACGCTGCTGCAAACCATTACAAAAAATCCGCTAGCTTCCACGGACACGATGGGTATTAATTCGGGAGCTTACTTTATGGTTGTGCTCGGGACTGCTTTCTTCCCTAGCCTGCTCGCCTTATCTCCGCTTGCATGGGCAGCTGTCGGCGGAGCAATGGCTGCGACCATTGCTTACTTCCTTGGAGGCGGCAAATCGGCAAGTCCCATCCGTCTCGTACTGGCCGGTATGATCGTCTCGTTAGTCATCGAATCCTTTACAAGAGCGATCCACATTTTTAAGGCCACGGAAACGCAGAACTTATTCTTATGGGGCGCTGGAAGTCTGGTCCAGGTGGATTGGGATGGAGTTATCTTTGCCTGGCCTTGGGTGCTTGGCATTTTAGTGCTGGCAATCTTGTTGTCCAAGCAATTGGATGTGTTCAATCTGGATGAATCGACGGCGCGTTCACTCGGACAGAAGGTGGATCGAACGAGATTAGCAGGGCTTGCCTTGGCTGTACTAGTTGCTGCTGTCGTTGTAAGCGTAGTTGGTCCGATCGGCTTCGTTGGACTCGTCGCCCCGCATTTCATTCGTCTGATGGGATTACGCAAGCATGTTTGGCTGATCCCAGGCGCAGCGCTTTGGGGCGCCGTATTGATAACCGCTGCCGATGTATTATCCAGAGTGGTCAGAAGCAATATGGGAGAAATGCCAATCGGCGCAGTGATGGCGATTATCGGGGCGCCATGCCTGGTCTGGATTGTCTTAAGTAAAATGAAGGGAACAAGCGGTTCAGTCGGACAAATGTCCATGCAGGCAGGCGGAAGATTGCTGCATATGCGTTTTAAACGTATAGCTGTCATTATGCTTATTCTCGTCGTCGCTCTCATTCTGTTCAGCATGACGATGGGTGGGACCAGAATACCGCTGGGGCAATTGTTCAGCAGTCTGTTCGGAACAAATGAAGCCTCCTCGTATTCCACGCTGTTGAATTTGCGGCTTCCGCGGACGCTCGTTGCGGCGGGAGCAGGAATTGCACTTGCGGTTAGCGGCGTGCTGATTCAAGCGGCGGTTCGCAATCCGCTTGCGGATGCTTCTATAATAGGCGTCACATCAGGGGCAGGCTTCGGGGCAATGTTCATTCTGATCGCTTGGCCTCAGGTTCCGATTGGTCTCATGCCTCTGGCTGCCGTCATTGGAGGTCTGACTGCAGCAGCAGTCG
Source organism: Paenibacillus plantiphilus (assembly GCF_927798095.1). GTDB lineage: Bacteria > Bacillota > Bacilli > Paenibacillales > Paenibacillaceae > Paenibacillus_Z > Paenibacillus_Z plantiphilus. Next base: position 184,508 of record NZ_CAKMMF010000007.1, read on the forward strand.
TATTCGTGCTTGCATGGCGCAAAGGGCTGCATCCCTTTGTTGTAATTCTGCTCGGAATCGCGGTGTCGGCTTTCGGATCTGCCGGCATTTCGGCTTTAATTGTGCGCGGCTCGCTTTGGGGCAGCACGGGTTATGTCTGGTTGACAGGCTCTACGTATGGCCGGACATGGCAGCAGGTTGTGCTGATCGCCATCTTCCTGGCCGTCCTGCTCCCCATTGCTCTGTACCTCGGTCGCAGGTTCGATTTGCTGGCCTTTGGTGACGACACCGCTTCAGGGATCGGTCTGGCCGTTCGCAAAACAAGGTTGGCCGCCATGGCTGTCGGTGTTCTGCTTGCCGCAGGGGCTGTAGCGGCAGTCGGTACAATCGGCTTCCTTGGGTTGATCGTGCCGCATGCCGTACGCCTGTTAATCGGCCATCATACGAGGCAGTCCATCGTTCTATCCGGATTGCTGGGCGCTCTGCTTCTAGTTCTGACAGATGCGATTGGTCGTACCATCATGGCTCCGAAAGAAATTCCTTCGGGTATGTTGATTACGTTGATCGGCGCACCATACTTTTTATTCCTGATGCTTCGAACGTTCAAACGCAAAAGTCCAACCCTTTAGAAGCCTCATTCAAAGTAGGGGCTTAACCGTAAAGGAGAAGCTCTCAGCTCCTCAGCCTCCAGCGAGAGTTGCCGTGACCTTCAAGACAAGCGGAATTCCACGTTCTGGAGCAATGGAAAATGGTTATCTGATTATTTAGGTAAGCCAGGATTTTATTATGGCTTTGACACATTAGGCACCATGAGCTTGTAATGCCATAAAGCAATTAGAATCCATACCTGCTCCGCAATTATACGATGCACCCCGTGAATGAGCATTGGAAAACCTCTGTGGTTAATCCGATGATATTCTCTGCGCTCATCAAGCCAACCGTTATTACCGATATAGGTATAAACAAACAAGAATACAGAAAGGGAGGCGGATTGATTGAGGCGGATCATTTATCGTAATGTCATGCTGCTGGCGTTGATCATGATTGCTGTCGGATTAGTCGGCGGCTCATCGGGCACATCGGCGTTTGCGGCTTCAAGTAAGCCGATTGCTACGTATGTATCTCCTGAGAAAATCCAATTTATCAGCTACAGCAAGAGCTGGAATCAGTCCAAGCTGAAGGCGTTGTATGCAGAATTGATGAAGAATCTGCACGGTCAAGAGCTCAAATATCTTGGGAAGGTTATCCTGTCTGCCGAGGAGAAGGAAGGAGAGGCAGGCGTCGCGAATATGAGCTATTCCTGGACGGAGGATGATCTGTCCGACATTGAAATGGACGAGCCCACAGAGATCATTCTTTATAATGCCAACTATAATAAGACCGTCGAGAGTATGTCATCGACTTTAAGCCATGAATACGGCCATCATTTTACATACTATTGGATGCTGAAGAGGGAGCATAAGCTGCCTAGCAACCCCACTACGAAGTGGGCGGGAATAAGGGGAATCAAAGGATATCCGGTCTTGTTCACGGACGACTCATCCGATCCTGATTATACGCACTACTGGGATGCGGGAGAGATTATGGCAGATGACTATATGGCCTTATTCGGCTCTCCCACTGCCAAGCTGAGCATGGCTAACTCGCTGCGGACGGAGGACGGAACGGGCTTCTACGGCGAGATTGAGAACGAGACCATTCCTTCGGCCATGACCCTTCCGGCGGTTCGAAGCTACTGGTTGAAACTCAGCGGTATAAAGGACCCGCTGCCACTGACCTTCAAGGAGCCAAAGCTGACGAAGGTGCAGGCTATCAAGACCAAAGACGGCGGAATCGACCATAAGCTGATTTACGATGTTGGTTCGGGAACGCCGGCTGTTGCTCAGAGGCTGCAGTATATCGTTTACTGGATGGATGAAGAAGAGGGCGAGATATTCGATTTCACAGCAATGACGACAGGCAAGCTAGCCATCGTTGTACCTGGGGGACTGCCGGAGACGGAGCTTACGTTCAAGGTTTATGCGTACGATCCCAAGACCAGGCAATACGTGTTCGCAAGGCCAGTCACCTACGATCTGTCGAATCCCAAGGCCCCTGTGAAAAAAGGGAAGTAAAACGAGCCGGCAATATCAATCGCATAAAATGCAAAAAAACCTTCAGCACCACTATAAAAGTGAGGCTGAAGGTTTTTTATTACCGATTACGCTTTGTTAGCAGAACCAAATTCACGCATTTTGCCGATAACCGTTGCTTTAATGGCATCGCGTCCTGGAGCCAGGAATTTACGCGGATCGTATACTTCCAGATCGGAAGTAAGAATCTCACGAGCTACTTTCGTGAAAGAAATTTGGTTTTCGGTATTTACGTTAATTTTTGCAGTACCCAAGGAAATGGATCTTTTAATGTGATCTGTCGGGATACCAGTACCGCCATGAAGCACCAAAGGAAGCTTGATGACGTTGCAGATCTCTTCCATCTCTTTGAAGCCAAGGTTTGGTTCGCCTTTGTAAGGGCCATGAACAGAACCAAGAGCAGGAGCCAGACAATCAATGCCTGTACGTTGTACAAGCTCGAAGCACTCTTTAGGATCTGCATAGATAACGCCTTCAGCGATAACATCGTCTTCTTGTCCGCCAACTGTACCAAGCTCAGCTTCTACAGAAACACCTTTGCTATGTGCATATTCAACAACCTGTTTAGTGGTTGCAACGTTTTCTTCAAAAGGATGATGGGAAGCATCGATCATAACGGATGTGAAACCTGCTTCAATTGCTGCTTTACACTTCTCGAAGCTGGAACCATGGTCCAAATGAATAGCGACTGGAACGGTAATTTTCATCTCTTCGATAAGAGACGAAACGATGGAAGTTACAACCTTGAATCCGCCCATGTAACGAGCCGCGCCTTCAGATACACCAAGAATTACCGGGGATTGCTCTTCTTGTGCAGCACCCAGAATTGCTTGCGTCCACTCCAGGTTATTGATGTTGAATTGACCAACAGCATAACCTTCTTGCAGTGCTTTGTTTAGCATGTCTTTCATTGAAACCAATGCCATTTTCAAATCCTCCTAGATTTTGTATTTTGAAGAAAAGTAATAAACCACTATAGAAAATTAGTATATCACTTACGATGAAATTTATCAGCTAGCGTATGCTTTCTATTTGTTTAATCATAAACGGTAGAAAATAAACGGAAGACAGCATGCCGATAATCGTTGATGAATTCCAAACGCATTATGATTCCCGCCCAAGATAGGACTAGCAATAATGTTACCATAGAAGGAACGAGTAAACTACTCCTGAGCAATCATTTTTTCGAAAGCAATACAGCCTGATGCCGTCAATCATAGAAACAGAAGCCACTGCGGGGACAGAAGGATCTTCATATAGATGAGGGAAGCTTGTTCTATTGTAAATAAAATAAGTTTGATCTATAATGTGCTCCATATAGTTGCAATTGAATGGTAAGGTAATATTTAGAATGGGAGCCGCTTCAATAGGAGGGATTGAATTGAGTACAGCAAATCGCGGGATTAACATTGGGCCTCCTCGATTTAAGATTGCCGTTCATTCGATTGTATGGTTAGCGCAATGCGGTAATATGCTGTCAAGCGCCATGATTGCAGATCAGGTGGATTCACACGCGACCTTTATGCGCAGAGTTATGCAGCAGTTGGCTGCCGCTGGTATCGTCGAATCAAAGGGCGGTCGAGACGGGGGATATTTCTTGCGGATTCCTGCAGATCAGCTTACTTTAGGCGACATTTACTCTGCGGTGAGCAACGTCTGCTCTGAGCCCGAATTTAACGTAGATTGCGGTGAAGCTGGCGAACAGTTGGATGTTGAATTGGAAAAAATTCTTCGTGAAGCCGAACAGCGTACGATTGATTATTTACGGGAATATACAATTGCGGATGTTATGAAACGCATCGATTTCTTTGTCTGACATTTTTGGATAAGCAGTCCACTAGACAAACGAGTGCAAAGCGATTATTATGTGCTTATGTCAGTTGCATTTAATGCTGCGTTTTATTTTGACTTTAAATGTGCCTGTATTAAGCACATTTAAAGTTATTGCATTTTAATATGTGCTTGTTTTGATTGCATATTTTGCAACAGGCAGCAATAGAAATGGAGATTGTAACGATGAATGGAGGGGAGGTGAAGGATTTAACGACGTGCATGCCAATCAACACGTAATGCGGCATTTGAATTCGGCATATACTCCTTGGGAGAACGAGAACGAGAACGAGAACGAATCCCAAGCCCTGACGGGCAGACCATAAGCGCAAAGCAGCGGATAGAAGATTGCCGCTTAACTGGCACATAAGACGGGCTTGGCAGCCTAACAACATTTTATTATCAACAGATAGGGGAGAAACATACAATGGCAACTATATTATTCGTGAAAGCAAATGATCGTCCTGTAGAACAAGCGGTGAGCGTTAAGATGTACGAAGCCTTTCTTGAATCCTATAAAGCAGCGCATCCATCCGATGTCATTACCGAGCTCGATCTTTATAAAGAAGAGCTTCCTTTCTACGGGAACGAAGCCATTACAGGAACGTATAAGCGGAGCCAAGGTTATGACCTCACAGCGGAAGAGAAGAATGCAGCAGCGATCGTCGATCGTTACTTGGAGCAGTTTCTTGCTGCCGATAAAATCGTTCTTGCGTTCCCGCTCTGGAATTTCACGCCTCCCGCACCATTGATCAACTACATCGCTTACATTTCACAAGCAGGCAAAACGTTTAAATATACAGCAGAAGGTCCAGTGGGTCTTGTTGGCGATAAGAAAGTCATTCTGTTGAACGCCCGTGGAGGCGTATATTCCGTAGAGCCTATGGCAGCAATGGAATCAGCGGTTAGACCGTTGAAGGCGACGCTTGGCTTGTTCGGCATTCAGCCAATTGAAGTCATTATTGAAGGCCATAATCAATTTCAGGACCGTACGGAAGAAATTATCTCTGAAGGCTTGAAAGAAACAGCATCAGTAGCTGCTAATTTCTAAGAAGCAACGATCATTTTTTAATAACAGCACCATGACTAGCCCAAGAAATCTAAGAAACCACTCCATTATTCGGAGTGGTTTCAGTCTGTTGAGGAGCCAAATCCGTATACCGCGACGAATCGAATCGCCTGTAAATCCACTTCGACTAGCACTGCAAGCCGGAAATTTCCATGAGACTTGCATTTAGCAAGCTGTAATTTTATAAGGATAACCCTCAATAAGCAGTTCCCCTTTGTTACCTGCTCCTTCAATAACCACTTCGGTTTTGTATACGCCCGCCTTTTTATTAGAGCCCAGCCACACTCTTTGATCTGCAGATAAAATAAACAAGCCATCCTCATCCCCAACTGCAGCGAAGGAGTCGTTACTATCTTTGTATCCATCAATTGAAAAGTAGGATCGCAGCAGTTCACTTGCTGCAGGCACATGATGAACAACCAAACCGATTTCACTAATATTTAGAAGGCTGTCGGTCGTAAATGGGTCCATTGATGAATGATTGAAGTTATGTCTGGCTATAAACTCAACTATATTGCCTGCAGGATCATAGAAATAGATGGAAGTGGAATTCCACGTCGCTGAATAGAACTGATCCGTATGCTGCGGCAATCCATTTAATGCTATTCCTCTCGCATTTAACCAGACTGTTGCTTCGTCTAATTTGTTCCCCAGAATGTCAAAAGCAAAGTGATAAAATGGACTTGCACCCGCGATGGTTGACCTTTCAAATTTCAAATGAGAATGTCCAATCTTGACGGTGAAAGCATCGGTACAATCGTTCAATATAGGCAGGCCAATAACTTGCGTATAAAATATTTTCTGCTGTTCCAGCATCGGAGTAAGCAGCGTTACACATTGTAACTTCAACAATTACACACCTCACTTCTAGTGACTTGATTCTTCCTAAATAATACCATGTTAAGGAGAAAGGATGAATAAATACTGGCATTTGCTGCACGATTTGTCTTGGTAATGAACGCATGCTATCGTAAGCTTAGGGATGGATCCGTATTTTGCTTCTCCTGGGACGGGCTATAAGGCTTTGTTTGCATCTGCGTGTTAATTTATGGAGGTGGATTTCATGAAAGCATTGTTTATCGGAGGAACGGGGACAATTAGTTCTGCCATCACGAAGCAGCTGTCGGAAACAGGCTGGGAGCTTTATCTGCTAAACAGAGGTACTAGAAATGAGTCCTTGCCGGCTAACGTAACTATCATTCAAGCCGATATTAATGATGAAGACCGCGTAGCCAAGCTTATCGCCAACCTTGAGTTTGATGTCGTTGCTGATTTCATAGCCTTTGAGCCCGCCCAATTGGAAAGGGATTATCGTTTATTTCAGGGGAAAACGAAGCAGTTCATGTTCATCAGCTCGGCTTCTGCTTACCAGACGCCGTTGTCCGACTACAGAATTACGGAGGGCACTCCGCTATCCAATCCATACTGGGCGTACTCCAGAAACAAGATTGCATGTGAAGATTATTTGATAAAGCAGTATCGTGACAATGGCTTTCCGATTACAATTGTACGGCCAAGCCACACGTATGGCGAACGTTCCATTCCGCTTGGCGTGCATGGAAGCAAGGGCTCCTGGCAGGTTGCCAAGCGTATGCTGGAGAACAAGCCCGTAATCATTCATGGAGACGGCACATCGCTGTGGACAATGACGCACAATAGTGATTTTGCCAAGGGCTTCATTGGTTTAATGGGCAATCTCCATGCGATTGGCGAGTCCATTCATATCACATCGGATGAGACGGTTGCCTGGAACCAGATTTACGAGGCAATCGCCAGTGCTTTAGGTGTGAAGCTCCATGCCGTTCATGTGTCATCAGAATTTCTGGCTGCATGCAGCAAAGAGGATTACAGGGGCGGCTTGCTGGGGGATAAGGCCAATTCTGTTGTTTTTGATAATGCGAAGCTGAAGAGGCTTGTCCCCGAATTTGTTGCGACTACCAGATTCGACCAAGGGATTAAGCAAACGGTGGAATACCTATTAAACCATCCCGAGCTTCAAACAGAGGATGAGGAATTCGATCTTTGGTGTGATAAGGTCATCCATGCTTTGAATACTGCTTTAAAGACCATAACAGAATAAATGGGAGGAAATAAATCATGTCTGATCTGCCAAATTGTCCTGCATGCAATTCACAATACACGTACGAGGATGGAAGCTCTTTAGTTTGCCCGGAATGCGCTCATGAGTGGACGCTGGGGGCGGCTGCCGAGAATAGTGAAGATGCCAAGGTGATCAAAGATGCCAATGGAAATGTTCTAAACGATGGCGATACTGTAACCGTGATCAAGGACCTGAAAGTGAAGGGCAGCTCATCCGTTCTGAAGATAGGCACCAAGGTGAAAAATATACGTTTAGTTGACGGCGATCATGATATTGATTGCAAAATCGACGGCTTCGGCGCGATGAAATTGAAATCTGAGTTTGTTCGAAAGGTATAAAATCGATTTGAATTAGCGGAGAGGCCTCTACAGGCCTTTTTTTTATTATTTAGGAAGAAGGGAAGAGTGTAAAACCATCGATACAAGCCAGCAGGACTCTATGATCGATCATTTGTTACACCAAGCGATGAGACAAGTATATGGATATATTCTCACGGAACCTATTTTTTAAAAAATAGATAGTCGTCTATTAGTTACAGGATAAATGTCCATGCCTTCACTAGAAAAATGGAGTAGTATACAGCAAATCTAAATGGAGGTGTTGGAATGGGGTGCTCCCAACTCAATCGAAAAAAGGGTTGTAAAAAGAAAACAGTTATTTTATGCCCATCGAAGAGAAAAAGACGATTGAAGAAAAAATGCCTCTTGAACAAAAAACGTCTGTCGAAGAGAACCTGTTGTTGTAAGAAAATTGTCGTCAGAGAGCAAATTGTAAATGTAACTATTCCTGAAGGGGCTTTAGGTACAGCAGGTGCTGTAGGAGCAGCAGGCAGTGTGGGTGCTGCAGGCAGTGTGGGTGCTGCAGGCAGTGTGGGTGCAGCAGGTACAGTAGGCAGCGTCGGTTCTGTAGGAACAGCAGGCAGTGTGGGTTCTGTAGGAACAGCAGGCAGCGTGGGCGCTGCAGGAACAGCAGGCAGTGTGGGTACAGCAGGAACAGCGGGCAATGTGGGTGCTGCAGGCGCTGTAGGAACAGCAGGCAGTGTCGGTGCTGTAGGACCCGCAGGAGCCACCGGAGCTGCAGGAGCCGCAGGCGGATTGTCCCAATTCGCGTACATTTATAACTTATTGGCTCAAGTGGTTGCGATAGAGGCAGATGTTGTTTTTGATACCAATGGTATTCTTACACCTGGAATTACTCACGCACCTGGAAGCACTCAAATTTTATTCGCCAATGCGGGTGTATACGAGGTTACTTTCTCCGTGTCAGGTTCAGAACCGAGTCAATTTGCACTATTCTTAAATGGTACGCTGGTTCCTGGAACTATTTATGCTTCTGGTGCCGGAACGCAGCAAAACAACGGTCAAGCAATATTCGCTATAGGGGCCGGTAATGTTCTTACTCTTCGCAATCATTCTTCTAGCGCAGCGGTTGGCCTTGCGACTCCAATCGGAGGAACACAAGCAAGTGTAAACGCTTCGGTTGCTATAAAAAAATTGGATTAGTTTTACGAACCTTGGGCCGCAACGGCCCTTTTTCCTTTATATCAGTAGTTATCACAGTGTAATGACATTAGCAGTTGACAAAGGGGAAGCAGCACGATATAGTGTTCTTTAATTCATACTATTCATAGTGGAATAAGGGAATAAGGGAATAAGGAAATGATAATAATAAACGACCGTTCAAACGGAGACATTCTTTCAAGCACCATGAGAATGTCTCTTTTTTTTATTACCTTTTTTAGGAGGAGACCGTCTAATGAGCGCAACGAACCTGCTACACATTCAGCATCTTAGTAAGATTTTTCACTCAGCTAAAGGGGATGTTAAAGCGCTGCATAATATCCAGCTAGACATTCGGGAGGGCGAGTTCGTCACGGTTATCGGTCCAAGCGGCTGCGGCAAAAGCACGCTGTTGAAGATTATAGCGGGACTGGATGTTGATTATAACGGCACGGTCAGTCTCGGAGGCCGCACGGTAGAGGGACCCGGCATCGATAAAGGATTCATATTCCAGGAGCCGAGGCTGTTCCCATGGCTCACGGTTGAACGGAATATTGCAGCTGATCTGTCTCTTCGCAAGCCCGAGGTGCGTAAGAAGGTTGACGAATTGATAGAGCTGGTTCGATTGAAGGGCTTTGAGAAATCATACCCGCGTGAATTGTCCGGAGGAATGGCGCAGCGGGTAGCTATTGCGAGGGCGCTGCTCAGAAATCCCAAGGTGCTGCTGCTGGATGAGCCGTTCGGTGCGCTGGATGCATTCACAAGGGCGCATATGCAGGAGGTGCTGCTGGACATATGGGAGCGGAATCGGACAACGATGATATTCGTTACCCATGATATTGACGAGGCGGTGTTCCTGGCCAACCGGATCATCGTGTTGAAGCCCAGACCAGGCGCGATTCAGAATGTCATTCGGGTGGATCTGACGTTTCCCCGGAAGAAATCCAGTACAGCCTTTCAGCAGCTTCGTTACAAGGTGCTTGGAGAGTTCGACAAAATTGAGGAACTGGAGCTGGTAGGCGGTGCAGGTATTTAAGCGTCCTCGACAGCTCGGAGAGGAGATGATGCGATGAGTGCTCCAACGACTGCATTAACCAATCGAGGGACGCGGAAGACGACGATTGTACTGCTTGGCTCGTTGATTCCGGTCTCATTGCTTGTCGGCTGGCAGGTTCTCGGCGACTTGGGATACATCTCTACCTTATTGTTTCCTACACCGCTCACAATCGCGGAGGCCTTCGGCAAGCTTATTGAATCCGGCGAGCTTATGGAGCATTTGCAAATAAGCGTCACTCGGGCTGGGCTAGGTTTTCTATTAGGCGGTGGTTTGGGCCTGCAGCTCGGCGTGCTTGTCGGCCTGTTCCGCCAAACCGAGAGGGCGCTTGATCCTTCCGTACAGATGCTGCGGATGATCCCGCACTTGGCTGTTGCCCCTCTATTCATACTTTGGTTTGGTATCGGGGAGGAATCCAAGGTGCTGCTTATTGCCAAAGGCGCTTTTTTTCCGCTCTATATCAATACGTTTCTAGGCATACGCAATGTGGACAACAAATTGTTCGAGGTAGCGAGGGTGCTGCAATTCAGCCGATTCAAGCAGGTGATCCGCTTGGCCCTGCCTGCTTCAATGCCGAATATTCTGCTTGGCTTGCGCCTGTCGCTTGCTGTTTCTTGGCTGGGACTTGTCGTTGCGGAATTGATGGCTTCCACATCCGGTATAGGTTATTTAATGTCCGATGCCAGACAGTTCAACAAGACGGCTGTCGTATTCGTAGGCATCATCGTATTCGCCGCAGTCGGGAAGCTGATCGATTCGTTCGTTAAACTGCTGGAGCATCGGCTTATCAAGTGGCGCGACAGCTATAAGGGATAGGAAGGAGTGACTGAATTGAGCAAGCCGTTAGAGCTGCTGGGACAGCCGGACCGCAAAGCGCAGAATGAGAAGAGATGGGCAATTTCGGCAAAATGGAGGGCGCGATTGAGCAGCTTCGCCATCGGCGCAATCCTGCCGGTCAGTTTATTGGCAATCTGGCAGCTGGCAGGCGATTTAGGGCTGATCGATACCTTTTTCCTGCCGACGCCCTCGATGATTTTTGCGGCCTTCGGAGATTTGTTCGCAAGCGGTGATCTCACCTATCATTTGGGCGTTAGTCTTGGTCGTGCGGCGGTGGGATTTGCCATTGGCGGAAGCATTGGCTTGCTGCTGGGGCTTGTTGTCGGATTCTCCCGATATGGGGAGTATGTGCTGGACCCTAGCGTACAGCTGTTTCGGATGGTTCCGCATCTGGCTATCGCGCCGCTCATCATCCTGTGGTTCGGGTTCGGTGAGGTTTCCAAAATATTGATCATTGCCAAGGGCGCGTTCTTTCCCTTGTATATCAACACCTTTCTAGGCATTCGCAATGTAGACAACAAGCTGTTCGACGTAGCCCGTGTGATGTCGTTCAGCCGATGGAAACAAATATTTCTGCTTGTTATTCCAGCATCTCTGCCCCAAATGTTCCTGGGCTTGCGGCTGTCGCTGGCGCTCTCTTGGCTAGGTCTTGTCGTTGCAGAGCTGATTGGCTCTCAAGCAGGCATTGGATTCTTAATGACGATTGCCAAGCAAAATTCGATTATGGAAATCATCTTTGTCGGTGTCATCTTGTTCGCAGTCGTCGGCAAGCTGATCGATTCGTTCGTTCGGCTGCTGGAGCGCAGGTTTCTGCAATGGCAGGATAGCTATAAAGGATAATATGGGAGGTAATATGAGATGAGCGAGAGAAAACCGGATCTGCAATTAACAGCCGATGTATTGGTAATCGGTGGAGGACCAGCGGGGACATGGGCCGCAATTACAGCGGTATCCAAAGGATCAAAGGTTGTGCTGGTCGATAAAGGGTATTGCGGCACAAGCGGAGCGACAGCGCCTTCGGGAACGGGAGTCTGGTACATTAATCCGGATAAGCAGCAGCGGGAGGAAGCGAAGCAAAGCCGATACGGGCTCGGCGGACAGCTTGCTGATAACCGCTGGATGGATCGTGTTCTTGATCGAACGTATGAGAATATGAACAAGCTGGGAGAGTTCGGATATCCGTTCCCGCTTGATGAGCTAGGCAATCCATACAAGAGAGGGCTTCAAGGGCCGGAGTATATGAAGCTGATGCGCAGGCTCGTTCTGAAAGCGGGGGTCCGCATTCTGGACCATAGCCCCGCATTGGAGCTGCTTGCGGATGACCATGGCGTCGGCGGCGCGCATGGCTACAATTTGCACACGGGAGAGACGTGGAGCGTTCAGGCTGGAGCGGTCATTATTGCAACAGGCGGCTGCGCCTTCCTAAGCAAGGCGCTTGGATGCAATGTGCTGACAGGAGACGGTTATTTATTGGCAGCGGAAGCTGGCGCAGAGCTGTCGGGAATGGAATTCTCGAACGCATATGCCATTTCGCCAACGTTCTCATCTGTGACCAAGACGGCCTACTATCGTTATGCCAGCTTCTATTATGAAGACGGGACGGCCGTGGAAGGAGCGGGATCACAGCGGGGGCGGTCCATTATCGCACGCAATCTGCTTCAGGGGCGTCAGGTTTACGCTTCACTTGATCAGGCGCCGGAAGATATTCATCCGCTTCTGCGCGTGAATCAGACGAATTTCTTCCTGCCGTTCGATCGTCTGGGCATTGATCCGTTCAAGGATAAATTCCCCGTAACGCTCCGTCTTGAGGGCACGGTTAGAGGCACGGGCGGCATCCATATCGTGGATGAAACCTGTGCGACCAAGGTTCCGGGGCTGTATGCGGCGGGGGATGCGGCTACTCGCGAGCTGATATGCGGCGGTTTCACCGGAGGCGGCAGCCATAATGCGGCATGGGCGATGTCTTCGGGCTCATTTGCCGGTGAGGGTGCGGCAGTCTACGCAGCGACTCTGGGTGATTCGTCGTCAACCCGATCACTGAAGGGCTTGTCGTCGTCCACATTAACGAGAGGCGCGTCCGATGCCAAGCCGAACAAGACGGAGGAGAGAGTCCGCGCGGTACAAGACGAGGTGGCGCCGTATGATCGCAATCTGTTCCGAACATCCAAAGGGCTGAACGAGTCGTTATCGACCCTGGATCATATTTGGCAGGATATCCGCAATGAGACGATCTCGCTGGATGCGCATTCGGTGAAGAAGAGAGAAGCTGCGGCAATGACCGCGACGGCACGATGGATGTACAATACGGCCCTTGAACGCACGGAAACACGCGGCATGCACAAGCGCGAGGATTTCCCGCAGCAGGATGCTTCGCAGCAGTATCGTCTTATTAGCGGCGGCCTTGACAAGGTCTGGGTTAAGAAGGAGGAAGTTGCGAAGGAGGCCGTATTGCATTGATAGAGATAGTGAGCGAGTCCAAATGTATTTCGTGCAATTTGTGCGTGTCCGTTTGTCCGACCAATGTGTTCGACAAAGTCGAAGGCGGCATTCCAGTTATCGCCCGTCAAAGTGATTGTCAGACCTGCTTCATGTGCGAGCTGTATTGCCCGGTAGACGCACTGTATGTGGACCCGAACCCCGAGCAGATCACACTGAAAAGCGAAGAGGATGTGGAGAATCTCGGCTTGTTCGGCGGTTATCGCGAGAAGGTTGGCTGGGGAAAAGGCCGGACACCGGTAGCCAAGCATGACTACATGTACCAGCTTTCAGCAAAAACAAGATAGGCTGTGGTCGAATGAAACAGAGAATGGGGAGGAACATACAGATGGTACAGCAACAGAGAGATAGACGCAGAGGGAACAAGTTCAGTTTCGGAATATCGGTGCTGCTGCTAGGCGCATTGATATTGCTGCAGGCATGCGGCAGCCAAGGGGGCAACGCAGCGGACGATAAGGAGCAGGGAGGCGGAGTTCCGACCGTTCTCAACTATGGCTATATCGGAGTTAACGAATTGAATCTGCCCAGAGCTGCAGAGGGCTGGGGATTGCATAAAGGGATTATTCAAGCGGAGCTGAAGAAACACGGGATCACCGAAATCAAGCTAAGCGGATTTCCTAACGGCCCCGATTTGAACGAATCTCTCATTAGCGGAAGGCTTGATATCGGCAGTCTGGGGGATACGCCGGCAATTCTTGCGCGTTCCTCTGGAGCGAAGACAAGATTGATCACACAAGCCTCTACAGACAATATTGGTTATTTGATCGGCAAGAAGGATCTGAAGAGCTTGAAGGAATTGGAAGGAAAAACCATCGCGATTCAGAAGGGTTCATTCATGCATCGATACGTTGTCGGTTTGTTCAAAAAAGAAGGAATAACGGAATATAAGCTCATTCATATGCTTCGTCCTGATGGAGAGGCAGCGCTAGCTCGCGGCGAGGTGGACGCCATGACGAACAATGGAGTTTATGCCCTCAAGCTCATCGAGGAAGGCTTCTCCCATTTGGATGATGCGACAAAGCACCCGGAGCTGTACGGCTCGAACGCAACTGTCGTCTCTGAGGAGTATCTGAAGAAATTCCCTGATTTCCCTAAGGTGTGGAATGAAGCGCGGCTTAAAGCGCTGGAGGATTTGAAGAAGCATCCGGAGGAGTATTATCAGTTCATTGCTGATATTCAGAAAACGACGCCGGAGCTGGCTAAGAAAACAGCGCCAATCGAGGCGATTAAGGATCAGCCCTTCACAGATAGCGGGGTAGAGCTGCTGGAGGGGACGAAGAACTTCCTCGTCGAGGAGAAGCTGGCCGAGAATGATTTTGACATCAATGCGTGGATCTTGAAATAAGGGAGAGAGCGGGAGAAGCATCATGACAAATTCAGTTCAGCTGATCGAAGCAGCCATCAATCCGGCGGATCATCGTGCACTGGCGTAGACAACATGCTTCATTAATGATGGTTCAATTGTTTATGAGCATAGCCCATAGCATGTATATTACTCTGCTGCCCAGACAACTAAGTGATTTGGGGTTGAGCGCAGAAGAGCTGACGACATGGACGGGCATTATATTTGCCGGCAATTTCGCAGCGATGATGCTGATCATGCCTTTGCTTGGACGGATGGGTGACCGAATCGGCCGGAAGCCGATCATGCTGTGGTCGGGGCTGGGGATGGCATTGATGACACTGCTTATGTCAGCTGCGGGGAGCCAGATCGAGATGGCCGTTCTACGCTTCCTGCAGGGCTGCTTTACCGGCATTCTGCCATTCTCGATGATTCTTGTCGTCACTGGAGCGCCTAAGGATCGGGTAGGGGTATCCGTAGGCAAAATGCAGATGATGGCTGAAAGTGGAGCCGTAATAGGCCCGCTAATCGGCGCGTTGCTTCTCGCCTTCCTTCAGCCCAGATTTGGCTTTCCTGTTATGAGCGCCTTCATTCTGACGGCTACAATCTTCGTGTGGCGATTTGTTCAGGACCCAAAGGAACAGAAGCTCCTTGCAGAAGTAAAGACGAACCTGTGGCAGGATTTTCGCGAGATTTGGCGTACGAAGCCGTTTCCGCAGCTTATGATAAGCGCCTTCTGCATAAACTTTTGTCTGATCGGCACAGTGCCGTTGCTTGGATTCTTCATTGAGGCGGCTGATGGGCATTGGTGGACCGGGGGCTTCAATATTGGATTCGCGCTTTCGATAACCTCCTTCGCAGTCATCCTGTCCTCTCCGCTGCTGGGTAAGCTGTCGGATCGAATCGGGGCGCTGCCCATGCTTACAGCAGCGGCGCTTCTTGCTTCGACGTTAAGCGTTGTACAGGCGATGGCACATTCCTATACGATGATTATTATCTGCCGGTTTCTGATGGGTGTGTGCGTAGCGGCACTGCTGCCCAACGTTCAAGCTCAAATCCGGCAATATGTTCGCCCAGGAATGGAATCAAGAACCTTCGGATTTACGAATTCCTGGCAGTTCATGGGGAGCTTGTCTGGTCCTGCATTAGGAGGAGTGCTGACCTCTTATTTGGGTATTCGGGGCTGGTTCTGGGCGCTGGCGCTGGTCTTCTGCTTCAGCTTCCTGCAGGCGCTGTGGATGGGCCGATTAGTGAAAGAGACCCATCAAGCGCTGCCGGTCACGTAGGCAGCAATTGAGGGCAAGGATGGTTTCTGGCATATCGTCAACAACCCCGCAGCTGCTGCGGGGTTGTTTCTATTTGCAGAGGCTAAGACAATGGCAACAGTATCAGATTTGTGATAGTATTTACATCTATATAGAATAAGGAAGTGACATGAGTGATTAACATAACCATTCCAACACCGGATGTGACCATTGACAAGCAGGTTGCTCCGCAGCTTAGCAATATTTACGGGTTTACTGATTTCCACCTGATTTCCAGAGATAAGGGCGGCATCTTCATGTTTTACAACGGCAAGGGGGAATTATTGTTCGTTGGTAAAGCGAGAAAGCTAAGACCAAGAATTAAGAAGCATTTTGAGGATACAGTATCCCCGATCAAAATGTTCAGAGACGAAGTGACCAGAATCGATGTCTGTCTCGTCGAGGACCCCGTGCATAGAGAGATCTATGAAACTTACATTATTAATGAGCTCAAGTCCAAATATAATGTAGACAAAGTGCTGTTCAGGTAAATATGCGGATCGATGAAAAGCAATAGACGCAGTCAGTCAGGACCGCGCTTATTGCTTTTATTGCGTCCAGCTGGCATGCGTTACTCCCTTGTTTTAGCCAAATAATTCTGGGACAATACAGAGTGAGCATATTAGCCTGGCTGCTGCGTTATGAGCAGATCAGAACGGAAGATGAAAAGAGGACAACGAATGAACAAGACATCCATCTATGGATTAACATTAGAGCAGCTGGCGGCCTGGCTGTTGGCGCATGGGCATAAGAGGTTCCGGGCAACCCAGGTTTGGGATTGGCTCTATCGGAAGCGGGTTACAGACTTCGCAGCAATGACGGATGTTCATAAAGAATGTCTGCAGCTGCTGGAGGAGCATTATGCCATCCAAACGTTGAACGAGCATTTGAAGCAAGAGTCAGCGGATGGAACGATTAAGTTTCTGTTCAAGCTGCAGGATGGCAATCTGATCGAAACGGTTCTGATGAGGCATAAATACGGCTTGTCCGTATGTGTTACGACGCAAGTCGGCTGCAACATTGGCTGCAGCTTCTGTGCGAGCGGATTATTGGCGAAGAGCCGCGATCTGACCAGCGGCGAGATCGTCGGACAAATTATGAAGGCCCAGCAGCACCTGGATAACGCGGGGCAGGATGAGAGGGTTAGCCATGTCGTTGTGATGGGAATCGGCGAGCCATTCGATAACTTCGACAACATGGTTGATTTCCTGGAAGTAATCAAGGATCACAAGGGGCTCGCCATTGGCGCGAGGCATATTACTGTATCGACCAGCGGTCTTGCTGACAAGATCGTTGCTTTCACTGACGCCAATCTGCAGGTTAACCTGGCAGTCTCCCTGCATGCGCCGAATGACGAGCTTCGGACGCGGATTATGAAGATCAACCGAGCCATTCCCATCGACAGGCTGATGAAGTCCATCGACTATTATTTGGAGAAGGCGAATCGCAGAATAACGCTGGAATATATTCTGCTGAAGGATGTGAATGACCGCAAGGAGCATGCCCTTGAGCTTGCCGAGCTCATTGGCGACCGGCGCCAGCTTGCGACGGTTAATTTAATCCCATACAACCCAGTGGACGAGCATAGCCAGTATCAGAGAAGCGAGCAGCAATCGGTGAGCGCATTCTATGACGTGCTGAAGAAGCAAGGTATCAATTGCAGCGTCCGCCTTGAGCACGGGACCGATATCGATGCTGCATGCGGACAGCTGCGAAGCAAGCAAATACGAGAAGCTTAACGCGTTATAGAAGAGGGAAGGCGTTTCTTCAATTGAAGGGCTAGATCGCTGTAGAGAGGGGAATGCAGGGGCTGTTCTTTAACAAGGACGCCTCCCTCAAGGCGCAGCCAAGTTGCAAATTCTCCATCGCCCTCCCGCAGTTCTATCACACGCGCGCCGCGCGCAAGCCCATCTCTCCCATACGCATTGAAGCCAGTTGTTCGTCCATAGCATAATGAAATGCCATGCAGATAACCCCAATAGTCATTCAGATGGTCATGCCCTGCGAATACACCCTTCACATCGCCGCTTTCCCAGAACGCATGGAACAAACCGGAATTGATTCTCGGAGATCCCACCCCTTCAAGATTAGTGCCATAGCAAGTGTGGAAATCCCACAGATCGTTATACTCTGGCAGCGGAATGTGGAAGAAGGCCAAGGAAGGAACCGCGCCGCCATTCTTGCTTGTCCTATAACGCAGTGATTGTTGGCGGTACCATTGGATTTGATCCTGCTCGATCCAGGCAGCGCCGCCAATATCTTGAGGGGCCTTGCTGCCTGAATCGAAGAGATAGAGTACTGCGGCAGTTCTGGCACAATCCTCCGAACCTCCAATGATAATGGAATAATTGCCGACACCGCTGCATTCTGATGGACCGCGTTGTGCGATACATCCGGGCAGCCTCCCTGATAGCGTCATCAACGCCTCCCGTGTTATGCCTTCCTCCGCATCATGGTTGCCGAATACGAAGGCCCAAGGTGTTCCCGACTCACTGACGGCTGATACAGCATGAGCAAATGCGGCCGCCGGATTGTCACAGAGCTCGCTATGAATGATATCTCCGGTGAACACAACAAGATCAGGTGCTTCCGCATTAAGGATCTCCTGCATCAAGTCCCTGCTTAACCAATCAGCAGGATCGTCATTCTGCCAGTGGATATCCGTGAATTGGACGATTCTGAAGGTTCCGTTCTTACGAAAATGCAGCGGGCGCAGCGGATTCATCTGTACTGCTCCTTTCTAATGGCTTGATGAAACGATAACCGGTAATCTCATATCCTAGCTCTAGATAGAACGGATGGGCTTCGTTCTTGCGTCCAAACCCGCTGATTAAATAGGCGGCTTTACAGCCAAGCTCTATGGCCCTCTGTTCGGCGAAGACCATCAGCTCTCTGCCGATCCCTCTGCGCTTCGCCTCAGCATGCACAACGATCACGCATATTTCGCCATACCTGCTCACTTCCCGAATATTCTCTCTGATTCGCAGCACAAGAACCCCCTGCACTTTGGCGTCCTGCTCATAGACATACACCCTGTCAGTCATGCTTTCTTCTAGCATCCGCATTCGGTTCTGCATATCAGGTCCCGAAATATGCCCTCCACCACTCAATTCAGACATCAGCTCACATAGCGAGGAGATATCACAGTCTGCAGCCTCTCTAATCAAGGTCCTTCCACCTCTCACCAGCAATTTGTGATTTTTTTTCATTCCCAATAATAAACCAGCATTTTACAATGATCTAATATATAATATTGCTCAAATGATAAGTTGAAATTATGTATGAATAGGAAGGTTGGAATGTGATGAATTTGCATGCATTAAAAGTGTTTCATCATGTGGCCCTGCGCGGAGCGGTAACGAAAGCAGCCAAGGAACTTCACATTAGCCAGCCAGCAGTAACGCAGCAAATAAGAAATTTGGAGAGGGAGCTGGGTATAAGTTTGATTAAGCCGGAGGGCAGAGGGATCGCTCTCACATTTGCGGGAAATGAACTATACAGGATGTCAGGCCAGTTATTTGCAATGGAGCATGAAATGGAGAGTAGAATGAAGGATATCCGGACAGGAAGAAGAGGGAATCTTACAATTGCTTCCACATATTTGCCTGCGACAGTGCTGCTTCCCAAGTGGATTGCGCGATTCAAGTCCAGCAATGAGGATGTCGCGATTAAGGTGATTACCGGGAATAGCCAGGAATCATTCGAGCTCCTGAACAATCACACCGCTGATCTGGCCATTATTGGGGGCGGGTGGGAGCTGCCGCAGATCCACTGGGAGCACTTATTCGATGACGAGCTGTGGTTTATCGTTCCGCCGAAGCACCCCTATGCCAATCAGGAGGTTTCCTTGCAGGACATGATGCAGGAGACGTTCGTCATCAGAGAAGAGGGCAGTTCTACCCGGGAGAGGTTCTATTCGATGTGCCGCACCTACAATGTCCGGCAGCCGAAGATCGGGATGCAGTTCAATGGACTTTCTGAATCGATCAAAGCTGTTGGCGCCGGATACGGGGCTAATCTCATCTCTGCGATGGCGGTCAAAGAGTTTCTTGAGCGGGGAGAGGTTGCCAGAGTATTCGTCCCGAATGTTGATCTCAGGCGGCCAATTGCTCTCTGTACTGCGCAGCATAACCCAGTGACGGCAATCACTGCTGCATTCATTGAGCTTATAAGGGAGCAGCTGCTGCCGGAATGGGGCAAAAATGATTTAGAGATTGCTCTTTAAGAGAGACGCTATTTCACCGATAGATACATTACAGATGATTTTATTACTTCACAGGACAACGGTATAATTTCTTGATTAAGGTGGGAGACAAGCATGGTTAATGTATTTAGGAAGCTTCGTATGTCTGTGAAGAATTCGGATTCACAATTGTCTGAGAAGGATCGTGATATGGTTCGGAGGAATTTCATTGCCTTGGTGGCGATGTACATTGCGTTCGGGATGACTCTTTTAGGTTTGCTGAGCTCCTTGGCACAAGAGACTACAAGTACAAACGTTCTTCTGAGCATGGTCATGCAAGTTATTACCACAAGCATATATGCGTTTTTTCATTATAAACGAAGATATATCCATCATATCGGCTACATCGCAGTAACGGGCATCATATTCAATACAACGGCTTCCCTGCTGCAATCGCCGGATAGCAGTACGGCATTCTCTATCGTTTATCTGGCTGTCGTCTCTGTGCTTTTCATGAAGATGGGTCCGCTTCTGTTCGGAATTATTGCCGGTTTATGTCAGCTGTCATACGTGGCGTGGAAGGGTGAGGCGACACAGATAGCCTCAGAATCCATGATGACTTATTTCATTATTTACATATTGATCTCAGCCGTATTATACAGTCTGGTCGTCGTCTCCAGACAGATGATCAACAGCGTGGAGACTGCAAGAGAACGGGCGGAGGAGCTATCTCAGCTGCAGAGCAGTCAGAAGCAGTCGCTTCTTGATAATGTCACGTCCGTCACCCTGCATCTGAACACCGTGACCAAAGCAAGCGAGGAGAACAACAGCTCCTTTGAAGAGATGAACATTGCCTTTCAGGAAATTTCTCGCGGCGCAGCGGATCAGGTGGATTCCACACTATCCATCAGCGACTCCATTCAAGAGATGAACACGCTTGTGAGCGACCTGTCTCATTCCTTTGAGGTGCTGTTGAACAAGACCAGCGAAGCGGCGTTATTGTCCGATCAGGGCAAGAGCAATATGAACAAGCTGTCCGAGACGAACGGCCAGTTCACCAATGATATTGAATCTGTTACCAAAGAAACATCGCTGCTCATAGACCGCTTGGCAGAGACGAGTCAATTCAGCTCAACAATTAGGGATATCGCGACCCAAACGAATCTCCTTTCCCTCAATGCAAGCATTGAAGCAGCGAGGGCGGGAGAGCATGGCAAGGGGTTTGCGGTTGTCGCCATGGAGATACGCAAGCTTGCAGAGATGAGCTCCGAGGCAGCCGCACGAATCTCAGAGCAGCTTGGTGAATTCACGAGTCAGTCTGAATCAACCCGTCAGAAGATGAATCAAGCGGCGCTGCGCATGAACGAGAGCAATGGGATCACCGAGCAAACGAAGCAGTCCTTCGATTCCATTACCGATGCTGTTTCCCAGCTCAACGATCTGTCCAGAGACAGCGGGGGCTTGATGAACAAAATTAGCGGCTCCTCTCTGATTATTGCGGATTCTACTTCGAATCTTTCCTCCATCAGCGAAGAGGTGTCAGCTACGTTGGAGCAGTTGTCCGCCACATTGGCATCGTTATTGCAGAACAACCGTGTTAGTCTGGATCGGATCAAGGAAGCGGAGTCGAATTTGCAAAAGGTTGCCGGATAATCAATAATGATAGTTAGCTGCACGGACAGGGCTGCTCCATATGAAGCGATAAACGCTTCCGGAGCAGCCCGTTTTTCTCATCGTCGATATGGTTCCTAAGTCTGTAACGGAATGCTTCAAAATAGTCATTCCCTATATCTTCACGAAACATTATAATAGGAACAGGCACACAAGTGCGCAAACGTTTGCGCGAAAATTATGAAAAAGGGTGAACTCATGAAAAGGTTATTTGAGGTGGACAGTTGGAAAATCGTTGAAACCGAACTCCACAAGGAAGAATTCCGACTGGCCGAAAGTATGATGAGCCTTGGTAACGGTCATATGGGCATGCGAGGCAACTTTGAAGAGAACTATTCCGGCGATTTCCACCGCGGATCGTATGTGGCGGGTGTCTGGTTCCCGGACAAGACGCGTGTCGGCTGGTGGAAGAACGGATATCCTAATTATTTTGGCAAAGTGATTAACTCCACCAATTACATCGGTGTCCGCGTGCTGATCGATGGGGAAGAAGTGGATCTATATAACGCAACTGTGAAGGAATTCTATCGTGAGCTCGATATGCAGCACGGTGTTCTGACACGTAAATTCACTGTTCTCCAAGGGGAGAAAGAAACCGAAATAACAGCGGTGCGCTTCCTGTCTATTGCAGAGAAAGAGCTGGCTGTTATTCGTTATGCAGTTACGCCTAAGAACTACAGCGGCGTAGTTACCTTCGTGCCTTATCTGGATGGGGATATCCGCAATGAGGATTCCAACTATGACGAGGATTTCTGGGTTCCAATCAGCCATGAAGCTTCGGAATATGAAGCCAGTCTCGTAATGAAAACGAAGGACAATCCATTCGGCACGCCGACCTTCCAGGTTTCGACTGCGATGAAGGCAGAGGTAGAAGGCTCCGTAGCGAGCATATCCTTCGCACAAGAGGAAGAATATGTAGCGAATACGATCCAGCTGAAAGCTGAGCAGGGACAGACTGTTACATTGAACAAATATGTTGCTGTCACGACGGACCGCGATCATGATGCAAGTCTGCTCGTTGCCAAGGGCAAGGAAGTACTGGCAAGAGCGGCAGCCAAAGGCTATGGCGCATTGCTTGACGAGCACAAGGCAGGCTGGCTGCAGCGCTGGGAAATTGCAGATGTCGAGATTCAAGGGGACGATGAGGCGCAGCAGGGAATCCGCTTCAATCTGTTCCAGCTTTTCTGTACGTACTATGGCGAAGATGCTCGTCTGAACATCGGTCCTAAAGGCTTTACAGGCGAGAAATACGGCGGAGCAACCTACTGGGATACCGAGGCGTATGCCATTCCGCTCTACCTGTCTACAGCTAAGCCTGAGGTGGCTCGCAATCTGGCTGTCTATCGTCATACGCAATTGGAAGGCGCTTACCATAATGCTGGCCAGCAAGGTCTGCAGGGCGCGCTCTATCCGATGGTTACCTTTACCGGTGTGGAATGCCACAACGAGTGGGAGATCACCTTTGAGGAAATCCACCGGAATGGCGCAATTGCCTATGCCGTCTACAACTATGTGAACTATACAGGCGATCAGGATTATCTCCACCAGTACGGAATTGACGTGTTGACTGGAATCTCCCGCTTCTGGGCGGACCGCGTGCATTATCATGAGAAGAAGGACCAATACATGATGCACGGCGTTACCGGACCGAACGAATACGAGAACAATGTGAACAACAACTGGTACACCAATAAGATGGCTGCCTGGACGCTGAAGTACACGCTGAAGGTTATCGAGCAACTGAAAGCAAGCGGTCATGGCGGACGTGTAGCAGGACTGCATATTACCGATGAAGAAACAGCCAAGTGGCAGCAAATTATAGACAAAATGTACTATCCATTCAGCGAGGAGCTGAACGTATTCGTACAGCATGACACGTTCCTCGACAAGGATCTGAAGACGGTAGACAAGCTTAAGCCGGAAGAGCGTCCGCTTAATCAGAAGTGGTCATGGGATAAAATTCTGCGCAGCTGCTTCATCAAGCAGGCGGATGTGCTTCAAGGCATCTATTTCTTCAACGATGAATTTACAATTGAGGAGAAGCGCCGCAACTTCGACTTCTACGAGCCGATGACGGTTCACGAGTCCTCGCTCTCCCCATGTATCCACTCCATCCTCGCGGCGGAGCTTGGCATGGAAGAGAAGGCATTCGAGATGTATCACCGTACTGCGCGTCTTGATCTCGACAACTATAACAATGACACCGAGGACGGTCTGCACATCACGTCCATGACAGGCTCATGGCTGTCGATCGTACAAGGCTTCGCGGGTATGAGAACACCTGACGAGTCGCTCTCCTTTGCACCGTTTATCCCGCAGGCTTGGGAGCGCTACAGCTTCAAGATCGTTTACCGCGAGCACTACCTGAAGATTGAGGTAGACAAGGCGAAGGTTACGATTTCCCAAGAGGGACCTGAGCTGGTCATTGGTTTGTATAACGAGAGCTACACGCTGCCGGAGAACGGCGAAGTGTCGGTAGATGTGAAGCAGACTGAAGAGGTGGCACAATGAGCAAACCACTTCAGGCGTTTATCTTTGACCTGGATGGGGTCATCACAGAATCCGCAGAATATCACTATCTGGCGTGGAAAGCGCTTGGCGAGGACTTGAATATTCCGTTCACACGGGAGTTCAATGAAGAGCTGAAGGGTGTCTCGCGAATGGATTCACTGGAGAAAATTCTGGTCCTTGGCGGTAGACAGAATGATTTCACGCCAGAGCAGAAGAACAGTCTGGCAGAGAAGAAGAACGATCATTACTGCACGCTGATCCAGAACATTACGCCAGCGGATATTTTGCCGGGCATTGAGCCGCTTCTGGCCGAGATCCGCGCCAATGGCTTGAAGCTGGGACTGGCTTCTGTCAGCAAGAATGCATTCACCGTTATGACCTCACTCGGCCTGAAGGACGAGTTCGATGTCATCGTGGATGCGGCTACGATCAGCAAGGGCAAGCCAGATCCGGAAATCTTCCTGACGGCAGCTCGCCTGCTGGGGGTTGAAGCAACAGCTTGTATCGGAGTTGAGGATGCTGCGGCAGGCGTAGATTCCATTAAAGGCGCAGGCATGTTCGCAGTTGGAGTGGGATCGCCGGAATCATTGGCTAAGGCAGATCTGCTCTACCCGAATACATCGCTGCTGTCCTATGCAGAGATTGTTGCGAAATATCAACAAGCATAATGAATAAAGAGTGTACACGGTCTCTGTATACACTTTGATAGCGTTATAGAAGAGGGAGCCTTGCATGATTGCGCAAGGCTCCCTCTTTTTGAGAATGATACCCGGATCATTCATGTATACGTCAGGATGGTTGTCTGCGTTTTGGAAATCGTAGCCGTACGACGGTTCCACGCCCATACTCGCTATGAACTTCGAGCAATCCGTTATGCTGCTGCATGACAGCTTTGACATAATATAAGCCGAGCCCGAAGTTGTCGATTGATCTTTTCGTCGTATAGAATGGTTCTGCAATATGCGCCAAATCGGTTTTGGCGATACCAGTTCCGTTATCTTGAAATTCGATGATCCATTCATTGCCCCAGCGGTACCAGCGCAAATGGATGTCGCATGACTGATCTTTGCTTGCATCTAGTGCATTCTTGATCAGATTCATGAACACTTCGTACATATGAACGGGGTCGCACTGGAGCAGCAGGGAGGTCATTTTATTATCGATCGTAATGGTCAGACGCCGCTCATTCAAATACGGAAGTGAAGAAAGCCGTGCTTGTTCCAGCAAATCGACAATGTCGCATACCGTTTCTTTCAATATAATTTCTTGGGACTGGTTGTGAATACGGAGAATCATATCTTCAAGATGTCCTTGAGAATGCTCAATCGATTCCATGTAGCTTTGGATGGGCTCGTATTGCTTCTGATCGATGGAAAGCTTGGACTTGAGCGTCCAGTATTTCATTTTATCCAGTTCATTTTTCATCGTATGATTTAATAACGAGGTGCCGTATGCGAAAGAGCGGACTTTGGAACCCATTACTTGTCGTTCTAATCGAATTCGAACACCGAAGACACCGTGATATAATGCGCCGATGAGAAAGGTAAGGAATGATTTCGCGATAACTAAAGGGAACAAAAGATGCAACTCGTACGCAGGAAACCAAATCTCGGCGTAGTAATTTAGACTTAATGTTCCAACGATGCAAGGGCAGATGATGAGCATGGCGTACTGTCGGTTTCTGCGCTGCATCAAGTCCTTTTCTCTCCAGTAGGAGTATACGAGTAAGAAGACAGCGGCGGAATAATAAAGGGTAATCCATATAGTCGGAAGTCGAACGTCATAAGGGTCCTCGTATAGCAGCATATTCAGCCAATAAGTCAGCAGCGGCGGTATGAAAACCAGCCATCTTATGTGGCGCAGCGGCAGTATTGTGCTTACATTGGAGTAGGTTATGCTAGCTAGCAGGACAATGCATGGGACGAGGAACAAGTATGTCCAGTTGAGAATAAGACTGATCCATTGCCATATTTCGGACTGATCAGGGGCAATTATATAAGGAAGCGCGCCAAGGCCTACGAATAGAAGGAACAGCGCGGTCCAGCGCACTTCTTCCCTCTGCGGATTCATGCTGAAAACAATAATGGAGCAGAACAGCTCAATGAAAAACATTGCCCAGTACATAGAAGCCTCCATTGTTCTATTCGCGTTCAATAATTCGGCCAAGCTTACGGCGAATGGTGCGTAATTGATTTTTGATTGTTGCGAACGACTTATTTAGCTTTGCCGCAATTTGCGGCTTATTGTAGCCAAGCTGGTCCAGCTTGAAAACTTCCTTTTCGACAGGGGTCAACCCATCCAACTGAGTACTCATGACAAACCCTTTGCGCAGCACCGTTGCCGCATCGGGATGAATGGCCATTCGGCCCTGGTAACAATCACGTATCGTTTGGATGATATCAGACACGCTTGATTTGTGAAGGAAGTTAACTGCTCCGTATGCAAACGCTTCCAAAATTATCTCTTGTTCAACCATCGATGTGAGCATGATGACGGGGCAATGAATCACTTCAGGGTTATCGCGCAACAATTCAATGCCGTCCAAGCGATTGCCGGTGAGATGTATATCAAGCAGCAGGATATCCGGATAGCATCTTTGAATTTGTTCGAGCGTGTCTGCTTTATTGCTAGCGGTGGCGACGACTTCAATATCTCGCTCCGCTCCAATATCAACCGTGAGCCGTTCCAGCCAGAAGGGGTCATCTTCTACAATCATGACACGGATTGTGTGCAATATCCTAACCCTCCTTAGGAATGGCGTCTATATTTGTTTAGACTTGGGATTATATGAAATAATCATAGCACAATGTCCTTCTATTTGTTACCTGCTTTAGTTTTATCTACATAGAAATATTGACTTGACGAGGGGATAATTTATAGTCGCTGGACACCGCAGTGCTGGAAGCACAGGTCAATTGACGAGCAAGCTGTACGAGACATTGGCAGGTATTCAGAATGGGGTCGTGGAGGACCCTGGATGGTTATTATACGAATCTTTAAAGCGTATGCAAGGTAGATAATAAGTAGTGTTCAACGCAAATAGCGATGCGGGAAGTGGTTCCCGCATCGCTATTTTTAAATCTATCAGAAAGTATAGAATGGTCTCAATACTAAGCTGGATAGTTGGAGCCCCTTCGTTGCAGTATAGGCTAGATTATCAGACTGGGACCTTTGGAAACGAGACTACCGCAGCGGAGTGCCGCCGGATATCGTTCCGTTTGCAACGTTGGAGTAGCCGACATACATAAACTTGTAATTTTGTCCGCCGTTATTGTCCCATGTGCCGCTGCCATTGTTGAATGCCGCTTCGGCGATGAAAGTGCCTGCAGCAGCCCCCAGATCTACATCCAGCTTCCAGTAGCCGGGGATTTCGGATGGTTTCATCTTGATGCCGGGCGTGCTTGTCCATGTTGCTCCGCTGCTCAGACGATAGTGCATGTAAGCTTGCGTCCAGCCTGCCGGCAGCTTGTAGTAAACCGTTGCCGCCGGATTCACTGTCGTTGACGTATTGGTCGTTACCGTTACCGGATTGCTGACCGGTGAGCGGTTGCCCGCCGTATCTACCGCCACTACCGTAAAGGTATAGGTTTGGTTCGGCGTCAGGCTTGTAACGGCAAAGCTTGAGTTGTTGACCCGCTGCGTAGTCGAGTTGTATAGCGCGCCATTCTGGTACACCTCATAACGTTGAATGCCTGTATCATCCAGCGATGTATGCCAGGTCAGATTCACGGATGTATTTGTTTTGCTCTTGACGGTCAAATGCAGCGGTGTGCTCGGTGTTTGGTTATTCCACTCGACCGTATCGTACGGAAGCTTCGCGTCGATGCCGACAACAATCGGTGTTGACTTCGAAAGATCGGAGCCATTGCCTAGCCGGCCGTAACCATTGGCTCCCCATGACATTACTGTTCCGTCTTCACGAATCGCCAACGAGTGGGAGTCTCCTGCTCCTACCGTCTTCACTTTGGAAATGCCATTCACCTGCTGCGGAACAGAGCTGTTAACCGTCGTGCCATTACCCAACTGGCCGTTTCCGTTGCCGCCCCATGTCCATACCGTACCGTCGGATTTTGCTGCGATATAATGATATGATCCTGCCGCAACCGATGTAATACCTGTCAATCCAGAGACTTGCGTCGGCGTCGTCGTTCCTCCGCCCCATGTCCACACCGTTCCATCCGTTTTACGAGCAATGAGCAAAGTGCCATAAAGAAAGGTGCTGGATTTCAGCTCCGCAATATTGGATAGTCCGACCGATTGTACGGGAGATAATTTGCCTAGCGTATTGCCTATGCCGAGCTGTCCTTGTGCGTTATCTCCCCAGGCCCAAACGGTACCATCGTTTTTCAATGCAAGGGAACTGCTCCCAGTGGCAATGACTGTTTTAACATTCGTCAAACCTGGGACCTGCACGGGGGTCGAGTAAGGAGCGCTGTTTCCGACTCCCAATTGACCGCTGTAATTATAGCCCACGCTCCAGACTGTGCCGTCTGTTTTCACGAACAGCGTGTGTCCGAAAGTATCTATGGTGGATGTGTCAGCATCTTTCACACCCGAAATGTTCGGAAGTTGGCGAAGCGAATAATAGTTCGTATCCCCGGCACCGTAGCTTATATTTCTGCCCCATACCGTCCCATCCGTTTTCACTGCAACTAGTGCATGAAAACCGACGCTGATCTTGCTTACGCCATATAGGCCCGACATTTTTACAGGTCTGTAAATACGCGCATCAGGAAATTCACTTTGGAAATTCCATACATCGTTGTTTTCATTATTCCCCCAGGCGACTACTGTGCCATCGGATTTCAGCGCATAGGAGGTTTCCCAACTTCCCGTAACTTGAGTGATGCCCCTCAGTGGAGCGTAGGAGAACTCGTCCGCCTGCACCGTGCTGCCGCTCACTTCGTCGCCGTAGTCTTTGCCAATGTAGTAGTTCTGGCTGTAGTTCGCATCCCAGTAGGTTTGGCCGTCTACTACATATTTCAGCTTGAATTCGGCATTCTCGTTGTTTCCTATAAAGGATCGCAACGTCCAGATGTCCGTCGTCGTTGAACCGGCTTTGTCATAGGCTGCCGGAATCTCCGACCAAGTCTGGCCTCCGTTGGTCGTACTGACAACGAAGACCTGCTTGTTCGTTCCCGCCAGATTGTCCACTTCCACATTCACATCGACATGCTTCGTACTCGCATCCCGGTAGGTCAATTTGGCGCCGGACAATTTAACTGATCTCGGCTTCACGGCATCGCCGGAACCTGACCCGATGATATAATTTTTTCCGTTATTGGTATCCCAGTACGTCTGGCCATTTACCGTATATTTAATTTTAAACATGACGCTCTCGTTGTTCATAATAAAAGAGGTCATCTTCCACAATTCCGTCGTTGCCGACGCAGCCGAGTCATAGGCAGCCGGAATTTCCGACCAGGTCTGGCCGCCATTTCCGGAGGCCGCGATCGCTACCGCCTTGCTTGCGCCTATATTGTCTACTTCCACATTGATCGTGATGTTTTTGGAATTCGCGTCCCGATAAGTTAATAGAGCGCTGTACAATTTGACATTATTCACCGCCGCCTCTGCCGGTGATGCCAGAAATCCCATTGAAGTAAACGCAACTGCAAATACGAGCATGAATGTAAGTGCTTTCAATCGTTTTGTCATTAAACTCGCCTCCCTCAGTCTGAATGATTGGTCTTTCACTCTCATAATCTGATCAAGCCTCCTTGATTGTGATGGAATCTGAAATGATTATACGTCGATATGAAAATAAGCAGGAGGTCTAAAATCTTAGACCCCCGGCGTGTACGCTTGTTCAGAAGAGCACATCTTCTCGAATTAAAAAGTCCGGTGCGGTGGCTCTTGTTGCTAAGTTCCTCATACAATTTATTCCGTCTTGATCTCTAACGCAGCGGAGTTCCGCCGGATACCGTTCCGTTTGCAACGGTGGAGTAGCCGACATAGAACGATTTGTAATATTGGCCGCTGTTGATGTCCCATGTGCCGGCTCCATTGTTGAAGATCGCTTCGAAGATATACGTGCCTGCAGCCGCCCCCAGATCTGCATCCAGCTTCCAGTAGCCGGGAATCTCGGATGGTCTCATCTTGATGCCGGGCGTGTTCGTCCATGTTGCTCCGCTGCTCAGACGATAGTGCATGTAGGCTTGCGTCCAGCCTGCCGGCAGTTTGTAGTAAACCGTTGCCGCCGGATTTACTGTGGTTGACGCATTGGTCGTTACCGTTACCGGATTGCTGACCGACGAACGGTTGCCCGCAGTATCTACCGCCACTACCGCAAAGGTATAGGTTTGGTTCGGCGTGAGGTCTGTAACGGCAAAGCTTGAGTAGATGGCCCGCTCCGTAGTCGAGTTGTAGAGCGCGCCATTCTGGTACACCTCATACCGTTGAATGCCGGTATCATCCAGCGATGTATGCCAGGTCAGATTCACTGACGTGTTTGTTTTGCTTCTGACGGACAAATGCAGCGGCGTGCTCGGTGTCTGGTTATTCCACTCGACCGTATCGTACGGCAGCTTCGCATCAGTGCCCACGACAACCGGCGTTAATCTCGAAAGCTTGGAGCCATTGCCCAACTGACCCGTTTGGCCGAATCCCCATGCCATCACTGTGCCGTCTTCACGCATCGCCAACGAATGATATTCCCCCGCTCCTACCGTCTTCACCTTGGAAATTCCTTTCACCTGCTGCGGAACAGAGCTGTCAACCGTCGTACCATTGCCCAACTGGCCACGCGAATTTTCTCCCCATGTCCATACGGTACCGTCGGATTTCACCGCGATATAATGATATGATCCTGCCGCAACCGATGTAACGCCTGTCAATCCAGAGACTTGCGTCGGCGTCGTCACTCCTCCGCCCCATGTCCACACCGTTCCGTCCGCTTTGCGAGCAATGCGCAGCGAACCATACTGAACCGTGCTGGAATTCAACTCCACAATATTGGATAGTCCGACCGACTGTGTGGGAGAATATGTGCCTTGCGTATTTCCTGTGCCAAGCTGCCCGTGCGCGTTATCCCCCCATGCCCATACCGTCCCGTCATTTTTCAACGCTAGTGAACTGTCTTTCTTGGCAATGACACTTTTAACATTCGTCAAACCTTGCACCTGCACGGGGGTCGAGTAAGGGGCGCTGTTTCCGACTCCCAATTGACCACTGTAATTATTGCCCACGCCCCAGACTGTGCCGTCTGTTTTTACGAACAGTGTATGTCCGGAAGTACTGTAGCTGGACGTGTCAGCGTCTTTCACACCCGAAATGTTCGGCAGTTGGCGAAGCGAGTAATGATTCGTATCTCCGGCGCCGTAGCTTATATTTCTGCCCCATACCGTCCCGTCCGTTTTCACTGCAACTAGTGCATTATAACCGACGTTGATCTTGCTGACGCCATATAGGCCCGACATCTTTATAGGTCTGTAAGCAACTACATCAGGAAATTCAGTCAGGAAGTTCCATATGGTGTTATTTTCGCTGCTCCCCCAGACGACTACTGTGCCATCGGATTTCAGCGCATAGGAGGTTTCCCAGTTTGCCGTAACTTGAACGGCTCCCCTCAGCGGAGTATAGGAGAACTCGTCCGCCTGCACCGTGTTGCCGCTCACTTCGTCGCCGTAGTCTTTGCCAATGTAGTAGTTCTGGCTGTAGTTCGCATCCCAGTAGGTTTGGCCGTCTACTACATATTTCAGCTTGAATTCGGCATTCTCGTTGTTTCCTATAAAGGATCTCAGCGTCCAGATATCTGTCGTTGTTGAACCTGCCTTGTCATAGGCAGCCGGAATCTCCGACCAGGTCTGGCCTCCGTTAGTCGTACTGACAACGAAAACCTGCTTGTTCGTTCCCGCCAGATTGTCCACTTTCACATTGACATCGACATGCTTCGTACTCGCATCCCGGTAGGTCAATTTGGCGCCGGACAATTTAACTGATCTCGGCTTCACGGCATCGCCGGAACCTGACCCGATGATATAATTTTTTCCGTTATTGGTATCCCAGTACGTCTGGCCATTTACCGTATATTTAATTTTAAACATGACGCTCTCGTTGTTCATAATAAAAGAGGTCATCTTCCACAATTCCGTCGTTGCCGACGCAGCCGAGTCATAGGCAGCCGGAATTTCCGACCAGGTCTGGCCGCCATTTCCGGAGGCCGCGATCGCTACCGCCTTGCTCGCGCCTATATTGTCTACTTCCACATTGATCGTGATGTTTTTGGAATTCGCGTCCCGATAACTTAACAGAGCGCTGTACAATTTGACATTATTCACCGCCGCCTCTGCCGGTGATGCCAGAAATCCCATTGAAGTAAACGCAACTGCAAATACGAGCATAAATGTAAGTGCTTTCAATCGTTTTGTCATAAAACTCGCCTCCCTCAGTCTGAATGATTGGTCTTTCGCTCTCATAATCTGATCAAGCCTCCCTATATTTTGATGAAACTCATTATACGTTGATACAAAAACGAACAGGAGGTCTAATATATTAGACCCCCTCAGACTGCTGAAGCGTCATATTTTTCATCCCGCTTTTATTTGTACCGTTACTCTGTAGCCACGAAAGTGGAGCAACGACTGCATACTAGCAGTCGATATCCAAAAACTCGCTGGTTAGCGGGGCAATGGATGCGACAGCACACAGTGCAGTCGTTGCATGGGATATCAGCCTCATTGTGGTGCAGCGCGCTCAAACGACTGCATATTTGCAGTCGTTGGCTCTAACAGCAGGGCAGCGCATAGTCGCGTCGTATAGTAGCTGACGCGTTGAGCTGATGATAAGGGCTATTGAAGAGGGCTGAAAAAGGCCCACGAAGGCCCAAGAAGGCTCAAGAAGGCCCAAGAAGGCTATTTCTGACTGGAGCGGAGTTAAAGCTGCAGCTATCTTTCAAACCGAAAAGGACCGTCAGGGTGAAGCTTCCCTGACGTTTTTTTCTTATAGCCTGCGGTTCTTGGAATGGTTCGCATAGGCCTTTAGGCGTATTTGAAAAAATATAGATACAAAGACTCACTTGCATGCGGGATAATTACTCTATAATAAAACTAAATATTGTTCGACATTATTTGACATTTATTAGATGGGGTGTTAATACATATGATTCCTCCCTTTTTTAAGAAGAAAGATTCGTCAGGCAAGCAGCTGGATCAGAGCCCGAAATCACAAGAGAATCATCCTGCACAATCTAATGAAGAGTTGAATGAAGAGTCGGCTGGACACGCGGCGGAGGAAAATGCAGTTATTATGAATACAGCTAACAGAGCGAATATGGATAAGAAATCGCTGGATTTGGTATTTGCAGTAGAGCAAATGATTCAAGCCAGACAGCATATGGAACTGAATATCAATGAGCTGCAGGATCGTTTGACCCATTCCGGTGGTCATGTAGAGCGCCTGACCCGGGATATCAAGAACCTAAACAAGGTGATCGAAGAGAGAGAACGAAGCATCCTTGAGCTTGAACATAAATTGATCGAGAAGAATCTCAAGGTTGATCAGGTGATGGAGGACTATCGCGAGCAGCAGATCCTGCATGCGAATGAAACGGAAGAGCTGAAGAATGTCATCGATCTTGAGCAGCAGAAATATGTGAACCTGCTCCAGAAGCATAATGAGACGCATGCGGACAAGCAGAAGAAGATCAATGAGCAAGAAGAGAAGATCGGAAGAGTAGAAGCGGAGATTACGCATCTGAGAGGGAAATACGAGGCCATGCGCCAGGAAAAGACGTATCTCGCGAACATGATCAGCGACTTCACTAACCGGATGTCTATCCCTCACGGGCAAAGTCAGAGCGAACGCAAGGACTAGCATGCTTGCCGCACCATGAACGGTAAAGGAAGTCGAAGACGACGATGGAAACCAATACAGTCCAGATCATCGAGCTATTGTCGCTGGAAGCACGGTCTGCCAGCTTTTACATGACAATTGGGGCAACCCGTAATGAAGGGCGCACAGAATGCGTCTTGGAAATAGATGAGCCTACCTATATCCAACTGGTCGCTGTGAATCCCTCTGATGGAGAGCGAATCCGGCTATCGCTTCATCCCAAGTGGGACCCTTATCGCCAAATCTACTACAGCATGGTCATTAAAGTGAATGGCGACTTTAATGAAACCTTGTATTTTACATGCTCGGAATTTTATATGGATCAGTTGAAACGATTGAAAGAGGATGATGACACCGTCTATCACCCGATGGAGGCAGCGAGGCAGCCGGCTGTGGAGACTAGCGCTGCACCCAAGGCCAAGAAGCAGGCGGCTCGCGTATGGAGAAGGGGTCCATTTGCGTTGAAGCTTGCTATCTTCACGCTTCTGGCAGCTGCTGTAATGATGGGGATGGAGGGGAAGCTGCTCAGCGATACGCAGCATGCGATGAATCCGCCGGTGAATGCGGCTGAATTGGCAGTTCGTCAGGACAACGTCGATTCCTCGCAAGAGCAAGCGGCGCCTGTTGCAGCAGCCAACAAGAAGGAACCGCTGCAAGTCTCTCAAACCGTTCTCAATGCCTCGCCAGAGTCAGAGGAGCGTCAATTGTATGAACGCTTGCGTATAGACGCTGACAAGTTTACATATGGATTACCCAAAGGATATGTGGCGCTCACCTTCGATGATGGTCCGTCGGTGTATACGAAACAGATTGTGGACATATTGACCGAGGAGAAGGTGGCGGCTTCCTTTCTTTTCGTCGGGAAGAAGGCGCAGCAGTATCCCGATGCGGTTGCTTATGCGGATGAGCAGGGGATGTCAATTGGCAATCACTCGTGGGATCATACGAAGCTGACCGCTCACAATCAGAAATCCTACAAAACGAATATTCATAAGGCCAATAAAACGTTGGAAGCTACGACGAAAGAGCCTGTTACGATATTCCGCCCTCCCTATGGCGCGATAAACGCTGCGTTGGCTGCGAATGTGCTGGATGAGGATATGAAGGTACTGATGTGGAATCGCGATCCCGAGGATTGGAAGGCGGACAAGCCGGAGGATATTCTGCGTTATTTTCACAAAGTAGATCCATCAGGCGGTATCTATGTATTGCATGAGAAAGCAGCAACGGTAGAGGCGCTGCCTGACATTATCCAGTACTTGAAGGATCAGCAATTGACATTCATTATTTTTAACTAGGGGGAGCACTCGGTTTGTGAGGGTTCCTTCTTTTTGTTGGCTTTATTAACAATTGCAGCAGGTGCGGGGTCCTCCTTGCCGATGACAGGAGGAGGCCATAAATAATAGGCTGCGATATTGTTAAGGGGGTGTTAATTGTATACAATTATACAAAAGTGCAAGATAAGGAATTATAGCTGGAGGCATCCAGTAATTAAGTGCGCAGGATAAGAGGTTATTTATTAAAATTAATTTATTTTCCAATTTGCAGGAGGTGTAAAGGTCTGGACGCTTATCAGTATCAACCGCATCAGAACGAGCATCAATTTCATCGCAGCCGCAGGCCGGGGCTGTATTTCGAATACGGAGGCCATTATTACGAGGGATCAATCTCCCATTACTGGAATAGTGGTTTCCGTATCGTTACTACCCATCAGCTTTCGCTCCAAATCGGCGGAGTCCTTCCTCGTATTAAGCTGCTTAGCAGTGACCGTGACCATTTCCTGCATGAATTAACCATCACGGCGCTTGCCGGCAATGAGGGGACACTCCTTATTGATGCCGATCAGCGCAATCCGGCGGCTGTGGAGCAGTTCCACGAGCAGTTTCACATCGCTTTTCTCGGACATTCCCCGCTTCAAAACTCCGGCCATGCCCATTCATTATCCATGCCCTCATTCATCGGACGCAAGCATTACACCCAGGAAGCAACAGAGGCTCGCCAGCAATGGCTGGAGCAAGCTACAGGCAGCAGGATCAGCCATGTATCGCAGTCGATATTCCATGACAATCCCTCGCTGCTTGCCGGCAACATTGAGAATTACATTGGTTCGGTGCAGATTCCGCTAGGAATAGCAGGGCCGCTATGGATCAGGGGAACGTATGCCAATGGATACTCGCCTATTCCGATTGCGACTACAGAAGGGGCGCTCATCAGCTCCATCTCGCGCGGCGCCAAAGCCTGCAATGCTGCAGGGGGAATCGAGGTTCAAGTCGTACGTCAGACAATGGTGCGGGCGCCTGTGTTTTTTTGCGGCGATATGAGGGGAGCGCTGCTTCTGGCGGCGTGGATGGAAGAGCATAGCGCCGGAATCAAAGCGAAGGCGGAAAGCGCTTCTTCGGTTGCTAAGCTGGTCAGCATACAGACGCACCCTTTTGGAGATCAGCTGCATGTTCAGTTCTGTTACGAGACGGGAGATGCTGCCGGGCAGAATATGACCACCTCCTGTACCTTTGTCGCCTGTGAGTGGATGATCGATCAAGTGAAGGATATGCCGGAGATGAAGGTTCTCTCCTATATGATCGAGGGCAATATGGCAGGGGATAAGAAGGTCAGCATGCGGAGCTTTATTGAAGGAAGAGGCATTGGCGTCCTTGCATCGGTCCATATACCGGAGGCTGTATTCCGTCAGACGATGCGGCTCTCAACGGACCAGTACATGCGTCGCTGGTATGCAGCCGAGGTCGGTGGACTGCGAACAGGGATGGTCGGACATAACGTGAATTTTGCGAATGTGCTTGCCGGGATATTTACAGCTACGGGGCAGGATATCGCCTGTGTGCACGAATCCGGCTGCGGGATATTCAAGCCGCGTCAGGAGTCGGACGGTATCTCGATTCATCTTGAATTGCCCTCGCTTGTTATAGGAACAGTGGGCGGTGGGACGGGTTTGCCGACACAGCGCGAATGTCTGGAGATGCTGGGCTGCGGCGGCCCTGGCAAAGCGTTCAAGCTGGCAGAGATCATGGCGGCGGCTTGTCTGGCATTGGATGTCTCGACGAGCGCGGCAATCGGATCGAATGAATTTGTGAAGGCGCATGAGAAGCTCGGCAGGAAGTCATCCCAGACTGGAATCAGCAGGGGAGATATTACGACGCGCTTCTTCCAATCCCTTCTTGGAGAGCAACGGGGGAAAGTCAAATCCTTCGAATCCATATCCTTGAACACAGAGTCAAGCGTGGTGACGAATATGATGAAGAAGCAGACAAGCCGCTTCCAAGGGCTGCACCGCTATGCGCTTCACCTGCAGCAGGACGGCGTGCAGAGGGAGCTTCCGGTTGTCCTCAAGGTAAAATCAGATGATCGGGAAATGATGGATTTGGGAATCGGAATCGCAAAATTATCGGGGGAGGATCGATTATCAGGATTATTCGAATCACAGCTGCACATATTTGGTTTCGAGGGGGCGCATTTACGGGAAATTGCATTATATAAGCATGCTTCAGCAGCATTGCTTCAATATTGTCCGGATATTTATGGGGTCGTTCACAATGAAGACAAAGAGGCCTACGCCATATTGATGGAGGATCTGTCGTCATACAGCCATATGAATGCCATACAATCTACAGAGGAGTGGGATGACGAGCATATCGGGCTGGTGCTTGGAGATTTGGCAGCTATCCATGCGGTATATCTGGATCAGGAAGAGAGGCTTCCCGCTGCAATGGGAGTGGAAGGGCTGGATGTAGCGAGCTATGTGGATGCGACCGAGCTGCTGCTTGCCTTGACCGATTATAATCACGAGCGCTTCCCCGCGCTGATGTCCAAACAGCTGCACGGGCTGCTGCATCGATTTATACGGAATATTTCTTCGCATATTGAAGAGATGCGGACCTATCACAGAACCTTGACGCATAATGATTTCAATCCGCGAAATCTGGGTCTGCGTGTACCGGAGGATATGGAGCAGGTGCTAGAGGACAAGAAGCAGGCGCTGCAGGATGGGGAGCGGGTGCTTGAGGACAAGAAGCAGTTGGTGGTGTATGATTGGGAGCTGGCGAGCTATGGCAATCCTCAGCATGATTGCCTCGAATTCCTGATTTATACGCTGTCATCAGATGTACCGATGACGCAATGGGACCGTTATCTGGATGGATACCGCCAAAGCTTGGAGAAGGCCAGCAGCGGACACACGTTGGATAAACAGTCCTTCGAGCATATCGCAATCTTGAATGCACTGGAGATGGCTGCCGTTCGCTTCAATCTCTACTTGCTGGCAAACAACCTGCTTCATCTCCCCTATATGGAGCGCGTCTATTTGAATCTAGCCCGTTTTATTACGGAGAAGCTTGCAGATTAAGCGGTGTGCGGGGATTGGCAGCGTGGATGGAGGGATTCTCCATAATGCCGAAGTTTGGCGAAGAGGCCGAAGAGGCTGTCCCAAAAGTGCCCAAGTGGGCAGCTTCTTCGCTTGAGCCGATCTAGCTGCACGCTTTCCGCATCCTTCGAGCGGACCGTATACAGGTTCGTTGATGTCGTTCATTGTTTGGCTCTATAGCTATTACGCCTTACCACACTATAACTACACAAGCTGGGACACACTTACAACAATCGAATCTGCGCGTCTTTCTCCGCTGTTAGCATGTTTTTCCGTCTTACAGCGCATCGGCCGTCCCGATTGTGTGTTGTAACACGGAAATTCCTGCTTACGGATGAGCCTTGCGTAGATTCTGAGCGCCTTTCATCGCTGTTAGCATGTTTTTCCGTCTTACAGCGCATCGGCCGTCCCGATTGTGTGTTGTAACACGGAAATTCCTGCTTACGGATGAGCCTTGCGTAGAATCTGCGCGTCTTTCTCCGCTGTTAGCATGTTTTTCCGTCTTACAGCGCATCGGCCGTCCCGATTCTGTGTTGTAACACGGAAATTCCTGCTTACGGATGAGCCTTACGTAGATTCCGAGCGCTTTTCATCGCTGTTAGCGTGTTTTTCCGTCTTACAGCGCATCGGCCGTCCCGATTGTGTGTTGTAACACGGAAATTCCTGCTTACGGATGAGCCTTGCGTAGATTCTGAGCGCCTTTCATCGCTGTTAGCATGTTTTCCGTCTTACAGCGCATCGGCCGTCCCGATTCTGTGTTGTAACACGGAAATTCCTGCTTACGGCGGAGCCTTACGTAGATTCTGAGCACCTTTCTCCGCTGTTAGCATGTTTTTCCGTCTTACAGAGCATCGGCCGTCCCGATTCTGTGTTGTAACACGGAAATTCCTGCTTACGGATGAGCCTTATGTAGATTCTGAGCGCTTTTCTCCGCTGTTAGCATGTTTTTCCGTCTTACAGCGCATCGCACATCACAAATTTGTGTTGTAACACGGAAATTCCCGCTTACGGCGGAGCCTTGCGTAGCATTCTGTGCGTCTATCTCGACTGTTAGCATGTTTTCCGTCTTATAGCGGAATCTTATCCAGATTTTCCGGCTTACTGTGCTA
Organism: Paenibacillus plantiphilus; assembly: GCF_927798095.1. GTDB lineage: Bacteria > Bacillota > Bacilli > Paenibacillales > Paenibacillaceae > Paenibacillus_Z > Paenibacillus_Z plantiphilus. The sequence goes on from NZ_CAKMMF010000007.1 coordinate 223,831, forward strand.
TTCCACAGTTGTATCAATCCGCTTTGGGGATGCCCCTGTCACTAAACTAACTCTATCCTTAACCTGCTTGCTTCTTCAAGCCCAGCACGAACAGCAGCAGGTTGACCACATAATGCACCGCTGTGCCGATGAGCAGGAATAGTGCCACTTCCAGGCCTGTCGGATGATAGAAAATATATGCAGCCAGCACACAGCCGATAACCGAATCCGCTTGGTCAATGAGCGTGAAGCTGATGCCGACCCAGCCCTTGATGTTGCGACCCGGCGGAATGTTAAGACGGCGCTTGATAAAACTGTTGGGCAGCTCGAACAGGACATAAGCCAGTCCCCACACTAGTCCATAGCCCCATTCTGTATAGGGCGTATGATATGTATCCCACGGCAGCAAGGAGTTCTCCTTCAGCCAAGTCCAATGACCAGTCAACCAACCCATAGCGCCAAACCAGAATGAAGTGAATACAATCATGCCGAGAAAACCCTGCCAGGTTTTGTTGTCCCCGAGAATACGCTTGCCATCCCTCCAATAGCCTCCGCCGTCCATGGGCTTTCCATGCTTGCGAATCAGGGGCAGTTTTACAAAGATCATATTCGTAACACCAGCCAGAATAATAGGCATCATAAAAAGCAGTACCTGCAAGGCGAGCATCATGTCCAAGGTCTCCTTCTAATGTTTACCGACTCATCTTACTCTCACTCATTATCCAGATACGGTTCTCTAGCTTATAAGCCGTTCCACAATACGTGCGGCCAAAGGGAGGAGGAAGAATGTAAATCCGAGTATATAAAATTTGCGTGCATCCGCCGCCACAGGTCGACGTATCAATCGAATGATAAAATACATATTTGCAATCAGATGAGCTAGCAGCATTCCTCTAAACCCGGCAGCCTCCTGTATATAGAAGCTCATCCATAGTCCACAGAGGAATGAGAAAAGAAACAAGATTCCCGCGGCTGCTGCGGTTCCTCTGGCCCCGATGGCGCTATCATAGGTCCGCAGCGGCGCCGGCTTCCTCTCGCCGGCATTATGCGCATATTCATGAGCGATAGCAGCGAAGTACATGAATCCGGCGGAGCCCAGCGATGCCATGCCGACTTTTCCTGTCTGCACCAATCCCAGGAAGATCGGGAGCGCGGCGAAGATCAAGTTGGAGCCAAAAGGATGGCATAGAATCGGCAGATGCCGACTGCTCCTGTGCCATATCCAGTAGTACAGGAGCAATATGCCGATGAATGCTAATGCTTCCGGCTGCCGGATGTAAAGCGTCATAATGAGCAGAAGAGCGACAAGGCATGCGTATCGCAGGGAGGCTGCGCGTATGAAGCCTGTGACCAGACCGCGACCCGGGCTTTTGATGCGATCCGTATCGATGGAGTGAAGGTCGTCCGTTGCCCGCAGCAGGAATAGGCCGAGCCAAACCGTACTCAGTGCTGCCGCATACACCTGCCAACTGCCATGAAGCGCGGGCATGACGCCGAAGGCGATGATGGCTGCTATCGGGAGTGTGACCTGAAGCGGAAATCTCTCGGCTATGTAGCGCCAAACATGAATCATCCGGCTGCACGCTCGGATACACGTTCGAGCCATTCGATCTCGCCTGTATCTCCATTCACAATGAGCAGGTCGCCGTCGGCTATCGATGCAGTGGCTTTCTCCACAGCGGTAATGGCGGGTATACCGAATTCCCGAGCGACAATGGCTCCATGGGACAGCATGCCGCCCTTCTCCAGAATCAAGCCTCCCGCGATCTTGAACAGCGGAGTCCAGCCGGGGTCAGTGCTTCGTGTGACCAGTATATCGCCAGGCTGCAGACGCTGATCCTGAACAGGATCGAGAATAATGCGCGCACGGCCAACTACTCTTCCGCCAGATACAGCAATACCGATTAATCGGGATTCCTCCTGAGTCTGAGAATGCTCCTTCCAATCCTTCACCTGATAGTAGCGGCCCTGTTCCCGCATGAATAAGCCCGGAGGATCAACCTTCTCATTGTTCCTGTGTGCTTCCTGGCGCATGGCGATGAGCTGGGGAATCGTCTCAGGAAACTGGAATTTTCCATAAGACAGCTCTTCTATCTCATTCCATCGCAAATAAAAGACGTGCTCGTTCTGCTCCAGATGCCCCTTGTCCACAAGACGACTCCCGATTGCCAATACAATCTGGCGGATCTCTCCGAATAGGAGACTGCGGATAATCCGGCTCTTCTCCCGCAGGCGAATTGCTTTATGCGTGTGACGCAGCATGAAGCGAAAGGCCATTCGTTTCCAGAATGGCAATGATTGATTGATTAAACCCAACCAGTCGATTGCGGCTGCGGGTGAAGATGATTCCCCTGATGTATTCCGATGCACGGAGACATGCTGATATTTATTCACGAGCTGCCAATAAAGATCATGCCTCTCCTCAAAAGTAGGGGAGACGATCGTGCAATCATGGTAGCACCTGCCCCCGAATTGATGCATGAACAGCTTGAATACACGCAGCGCTTCTCCATTGATCTGCTGCTCCAGCTCATCATATTTGCCATCCTCCAGCAGCTGCTGCCATTGCGCCTGCATCCCGATAAGTGTAGCTTGCTCTTCAATAAGCCGTGTCGGCTCCAAGCTGCGAAGATCATCGGTCTGCATGACATGAACAGCGGCAAGGTCGTTATTGATGCTCTCATCCTTGATCCAGCGCTTGATGAGCAGCTTCAATCCTCCGGGGAAGATTGCCGCGAGCAGATCGACGATCGCAGGACGATCATAATAACGGCTCACGAACCGATTCATCAACGTATCCAGCACTTGAAGCAACTGATCGAGAGATTGTCCCTCATAGCCGCTCGACCGCCACTGCTCTCTATGTGCATAGAAGCCTGTCTCATATTGCTGAACCTTTCTCCCTGCGGTTGCCCACAGCTTGATGAATTGATAGGCAAAGGCCCCGTAGCGAAGCGCTTTGAAGCTGCCGTGCTGTGATTTCACAGGAGGATCGGTGCGGGGCTCGAATTGAAAGGGCACGTATTGGCCGATAAAATTATCCAGCAGCTTTTTGAGCAGAGGGCCGATAGGCAGCAAGTAAGCGCCTTCGTACCAATTGCTCAGATTGTAGTATATGCGTCCGGCATGAATGCCCGTCGTATGGTCAACGATAGAACGAATCCGAGCTAATTGATCGTTGCTCCAGCCGAACAGTCCCAGCATTCTTCTCGTGTAGTGCTGATAGAACTGATCCACGATCGACCATGTGAATGGCGTCACTACAGAGGGGAAATTCTCCACCATGTTGACATTGGTCCACAGCACCAGCTGCTTTCCCATTAGACCGGTGATGGGACGCACTTGCAGAATGATGACCTTCTGCCCATCGATGCACCATTCCAAATCAACCGGAAATTGATAATCATGCTCGATCTTCAGCGCGAGCTGCACGAGACGTGCGAGCGCCTCCTCCAGCAGCGGATTATCGGTCTGCCGGGGAATCTGCCCTGTCATGCGGGAGACAATCGAGCGGTCAGGGGTTACATCACCGGATACAAGCTTGTCTCCCAAGCCGTCAACCCATTCAATAATGAGATAATCGGTATCCATGCTGATGGGATTCATAGTGAACAAGACGCCCGCATATTGCGGGTGCTTCTGCTCTTGGACAATGACGCCCATCTGCAATGTGTGGGTATGGGCGATGTCGCTGCGCTCGTTATAGGCAGCAACGGCCGCGCTGAAAATACTGGCCCAGCAAGCTCTAATGCGATCATAGACATCAGCAGGGCTGACATTAAGATAGGTCTCGAATTGACCGGCCATAGAGTGCTCCGCGCCATCCTCGGCAGCGGAGGAGGAGCGCACCGCGTACGACTCGAACGCATACTGCTCCAATGCCGAATCTACGGCTTGCTTAATGGTCTGCGGAAATGCACCTGACTTGATCTGATCCGCCAGCATGCTCCTCTCGGAATGGGGGTTGTGCACATCAATAGTATTGAAATTACAGTAGAGTAGAAATGCTTGCACGGTAAGAACAAATCCGTGGGGGACAGGATAACGAAGCTTGTGAAGCTCCATCAATCGGGCTGCTTTGCCCCCGACAGTTATGGCATCTGCCTCATCCGTGGACAAGTGCAGCAGATGCGGCTCTGTACGAAGCGCATCCTTTGGCGTGGACATGAATTCAACTCCTTTTCTATCAGGGATTCCGTATAGCTGTTCCAATGGTATAATTATAATGGTTTGCCAGGCCAATACCAATTGAAATCTTAGAGGAAAAGGGGCATATCTTGCATGCGCGACAATCGGATTTTCCCCGTTTTACAATACTTGAATGTTCCGAACGGCTTGACAACGATATCGCTCATAACGGGATTTGGCAGCTTCATTCTGCTTTTGGAGCATGAGCTGGCTTGGGCGTTCACCTGTTATGCCGTTGCGATTCTATTGGACCGCTTGGATGGGGTTGCAGCGCGGCGCTTAGGACAGGCCTCACCGATTGGCGGACAGCTGGACAGCTTGGCGGATGCCGTTAACTTCTGCTTGTATCCCCCACTGTATGTTTGGCTGCTGACAGGGCAAATGTATTGGACGCTGCCCATTTTGCTGATTTATGTGGCTGCCGGCATCTGGCGGCTTGCATACTTCAACATTGCCGGCATGCAGGAGGAGTCGGAGCGGGGGGGTTATTTTATCGGTGTGCCGACTACGGTCTGCGCCAGCTGGTTCGTGATCCTCTATTCGCTGCTGCACATTGCTGCGGTTGATTCCACTATTAAAGCTATCGTGCTGAGCCTGTACTTTCTTCTGGCAGCGCTGCTTATGCTATCCTCGATTCCCTATGCCAAGAACGGCATAGCGACGAAGCTGCTGTATCTTCTCATTCCAGGTTCGGTCATCCTGATGTGGCTTTAGGGCAAAGTCGGGCCGTTAGAAAGTATCAATGAAACGTTTGGCGGTCTTGGATAGGTAGCGGTCCTGCAGCCATACAATACCGACATCAGACTGGAATTCGGCATTGGTAATATCGTACATTCTCATATTGGTCAATGGAAAAGAAGACATAACCGATTTGGGTAAAATTGTGGCGCCAATACCTGCGGCGACGAATGCAAGTGTGATCGCTACGCTGGAGCACTCGCATAGAATTTGAGGCTCCAGACCATTTTGCCGGAACTCATTGACCACCTGCTCATGCATGCCCGTCGTTTGGTCTGTCTTCAATGTCAGAAAAGGATACTGGGCCAGCTCGCGCATCGTTAATGTCTGCTGCGACAGCGGCGGACTCCATTGGCTGGGAAGAATGGCTACGAACGGATCGGACGGCAGCTGCAGAATGGCATACCGCTGTGAATCGGACGAAGCCTCGAAGGGCAGGCGCGTAACGATGAGCTCAATCATTCGCTGCTCCAGCTGCTCCCCCAGAAGGAAGTGATCGCCCTCCTGGACTTTATAGGTGACACGCGGGTATTGTTCCCTGAATGAGTTGATTCTTTGCGGGAGCAGGGAAATGCAGGACACTACCGCGCCGATGGACAATACCCCCTGAACACCCTCATCCTGCTCCTTCACCTCTGCAATGGTTTCATTGAACTGCTGCAGAAGCGCTGCGGCACGTATGCGCAGAAGCTCTCCTGTCGGAGTCAGCTTGAGACGTTTGCCGCTCCGATCGAACAGCGTTACGCCAAGCTCTTGCTCCAGCAGCTTAAGCTGACGGCTTAGCGGAGGCTGCTCCATATTCAACGTTCGGGCCGCGCTTGTAACCTGTCCTTCATTAGCCACCGCAAGAAAGTACCGCAGCTGTCGAATATCCAATAAAACCCTCTCCCGAATCATACCCAACAGGTATATTAATCATATAAATCAGATACTTTAAATATACAAAATCATTTGTTACGATTCAATTAGTAAATTGACCATTAGGAGAATGATGTCGCAGATGGCACATTTGATAACTGTAGAGCTTACGAAAGAGAAGAAATCGAAACCGGCAGCAGACAAGCTTGGCTTCGGCAAATATTATACGGACCATATGTTCATCATGAATTATGAAGAGGCGAAGGGCGGATGGCATTCTCCGCGTGTTGTTCCTTATCAGCCGATTTCGTTGGACCCGGCAGCGAAGATCCTTCATTATGGTCAAAGCGTATTCGAGGGAATGAAGGCTTACCGCACCTTGGATGGGCAGATTCAGCTGTTCCGTCCGCAGAAAAACTGGGAGCGGCTGAATAAATCGCATGCCCGTTTATGTATGCCGCCTGTCGATGAGGATTTGGCGATGGAAGCATTGGAGCGATTGATTCTCGTCGATCAGGACTGGATTCCGGAAGAGCAAGGCACGTCTCTTTATGTCCGTCCGTTCGTGTTCGCGACCGAGCCGCTGCTCGGCGTAGCATCCTCCAAAGAATATCTGTTTATCATTATTCTCTCGCCAGTAGGTGCTTATTACGCAGAGGGCATCAATCCAGTTACTATTCATGTGGAATCTGAATTTGTCCGTGCTGTTGCAGGCGGTGTAGGTAATGCGAAGACTGCGGGCAATTATGCCGCAGCGATGAAAGCGCAGGAATTGGCAGCTGGCAAAGGCTTTACACAGGTGCTGTGGCTGGACGGCGTTCACAGGAAGTACATTGAAGAGGTTGGAAGCATGAATGTGTTCTTCATGATCGACGGCAAGGTCGTGACTCCGGCACTGAATGGCAGTATCCTGGAGGGAATTACAAGAGATTCCGTCATGCAGCTGCTGCGCCATTGGAATGTGCCGGTGGAAGAACGGACGATATCGATTGATGAGCTGTATGAGGCGAATCGCAACGGGACGCTTCAAGAGGCGTTCGGCACTGGAACAGCGGCTGTTATTTCCCCTATCGGGGAGCTGAATTGGAATAATGAGAAGCTTGTTATTGGCGGAGGCCGTACAGGTCAGCTAACGAGCAGGATCTATGACACGTTGACGGGTATTCAGAACGGGAACGTAGAAGATCCGTTCGGCTGGGCTGTTAAGCTGGGCGGGTAGCAGCTACTATCTGCTCGATTTGCATAGCTGGTGGCCAAAAGACCTTGCGGGAATCCGCAAGGTCTTTTGGCGCGCCAATTATGTATGCGTCAATTATTTCGAATGCAAACATTTTCGAGTGCTGATTATCTAGGGGGAAATGTTCTTAAGATTCGAAAAACCCCAACAGGTCGCTACTATGGCGTGTCTACTTTTTAGTTTAGTTGCAACTTGTCGGATCAATACGGCTGTAAAGCGGAAAAACCCGCTTACAGCGCACTAAACTAAAATCACATTAGCTGTAAGACTGAAAAACCCCGCTACAGCTCCAAAAAAGTCTAACTAGTCGTATGAATACGGCTAATAAAGCGGAAAAACCCGCTTACAGCGCACTAAACTAAAATCACATTAGCTGTAAGACTGAAAAACCCCGCTACAGCTCCAAAAAAGTCTAGCTCGTCGCATGAATATGGCTAGTAAAGCGGAAAAACCCGCTTACAGCGCACTAAACTAAAATCACATTAGCAGTAAGACTGAAGTTTCTTACAGACCAGCGAAAGAACGGGAGCTGTCGGTTATGTCGTTGCAGTTCAGTGCTAGCAATGTGCTTGCCAGGGCAGGCTATTGCGTGCGAGTCTGCTGCTGCGCATATTGCTTAATAAGTCCCGACAGGAGCGGACTCAATCCTGCTGGCAGATCATGAACGGCAAAGAACTTGGCTTCAAGAGTTTCACGGCCGTCGGCTGTCAGAGCGCCTCCCGTAATATCGCGGCTTACATAGGCAATCGTTACTGGATAAAATTCATCCCCGTTCGCCAATTTAACAAAATGCTCTTTGCCCGAGAACACACCGACCAAATCAAGCCTTCCAACCTCAATGCCTGTTTCTTCCCATACTTCTCTTCGGCCCGCTTCCTCCGTAGATTCTCCTAGTTCAACAAAGCCGCCGGGAACCCCCCAGACGCCATCTAGTCTCTTCTGTAAAAGAAACTGCCCCTGCTCATTAATTACAGCTACGGCAACCCCAACAAGTATGAGCGGTTGGCTTCCTACAGCTTTCCGCAAGTCTTCAATATAGCCCATGATTGGATGACCCCCCTGGAAGAATTAGAACTTTTTACATGTTACTTAGATGTGCCAGTCATATAGCTGTCAGCTGCCAGCCTGACCACTTGTCTATAGCACTGTTTATAGCGATGCCTGCAACGCTATCTGCTTGTGAAGCCGCCCTCCGACTTGATCAGCTGGCCTGTAACCCACTGTGCTTGCTCGCTAGCGAGAAAGGCAACCAGACGTGCGGCATCCTCGGGCAATCCGATTCGTCCCATTGGGAACGAAGGGAGGAGAAATTCCTTGAGCTCCTCGCTCATCCAGCCAGAATCTGTGGGGCCGGGGTCAACGCAATTTACAGTTATGCCAAGCGGTGCAAGCCCAACGGACAGTGGCTCGGTGAGGGCGATGAGCAGCCCTTTTGTTGCGATATAAGCGAGATTATTGGGATCGGGTCCCTTGGATACGAGATTAATAATTCGTCCATGTGCAAGCCCTGCGAGCTCGAACCGCTGTGCGAATGCTGTGCTTAACAGGACCGTTCCCCGATTGTTCACCGTATAGTGTTGATCTAGAGAAGTGGCCGTTAGGCTGCGGAAATCGGTTGGCGCGCAGTGCGTTGCATTATTGACCAGAATAGATGATGCTCCGAGCGCCTCTTCAGCTCTATCCAACAGCAGCCGAGGTGTTTCTGTATCTGAAAGATCGGCCTCCATATGCTCTGCTCGTACCCCAAGGCTTCGAAGCTCATGAGATAAGGCATCAGGCCAGCTGCGGTCTCCGCCGCTGCCATCCGTCTCATCGTAGCGGCTCCAGTGGGTAAAGAAGATGTCCACCCCGTCAAGTGCGAGCGCTTTGCATATGGCAGTTCCGATTCCATTCGATCGGCTCGCCCCGGTTACGATCGCAATTTTTCTCTGAGTATTCGTCATTTTGTTGCCTCCTTATTATTCAATCTGTTAAGAAAGCTCGATGGGTAGTGGGCTGCATGTTCGTGTTTGCCGCTAATTACACTGACTTTCAATCCGCGCTTACCTGCAAAAGTACATCTCCTGCATCAAATACAGCTTCTATCAGCCGGAGTAACTGCAATAATACTTCAAAATATCGTCAGAATCCAGCGTACATGGTATTTTTCTACTTTATTGATGTATTTTTTGCAGGTGAATAGCTTGAAACGGGGCCTTCCGGTCCAATTACCTGTATTTTTGCATCAACCTGGTAAAGCGGATGTAAGCGAAGGCGGATGCACTCTCGCAGACTTTCTCAATCGTTTAGTATTATGAAGGACGCTCAGGCAATGGTTAATGGAGATCAATAATGAAGCAAAAGCAGCACAATGATGCACAGCAAAATGATGACAAATGTCATGCGCAATGATTCTTCACGTCACTGCCAGCGGCTTCCGATATGCCGTAGTATAGACGTATATAAAGGAGAACGGGGGATGGCATATGATTGTAAAAGTGGAGAATTTGATTAAACGATACAAGGACTTTCTGGCGGTTGACCATTTGAATCTGTCTATTACGGAAGGTGAGATTTTCGGATTTCTTGGACCGAACGGGGCGGGGAAGACGACAACGATTAGCACGTTATCCGGTTTGACCAAGCTGGACGGCGGGGATATCGAAATTTTTGGCAAAAGCATCCGTACACACGAATTGGCGATCAAACGCGAGATCGGAGTTGTTCCTCAAGAGATAGCGGTATTCGAGGACCTGAGCGCTTATGAGAACCTGCATTATTTTGGCAGGCTGTATGGCCTGAGAGGACCGCTGCTGAAGGAACGGATTGAAGAGGCGCTGACCTTCACCGGTCTGCTGGAGAGGAGCAAGGAATCGCCGAAGAAATTCTCGGGAGGCATGAAGCGGAGATTGAACATCGCCTGCGCGATTCTGCATCATCCCAAGCTAATCATTATGGATGAGCCAACTGTGGGCATCGATCCGCAATCCAGGAACCATATCCTGCAATCGATTAAAGAGCTGAATCGTATGGGCTCGACGATTATTTACACCTCCCACTACATGGAAGAGGTCGAAGAGATTTGTACGAACATCGCCATTATGGACCATGGTCGCATAATCGCGGCAGGTACGAAGGACGAGCTGAAGGCGCTCGCAGCAACAGAGGAGAAGGCGAGCATCGAGCTGTCCGCAGTGAATTATACGATCGTTGATGAGATCAAGCAGATTGCCGGTGTGAAGGAGTGTCTGCTGCAAGGCAAGCAATTGCAGGTCATCTCCAATAAGAACAGCAAGAATTTAAGCAAAATCATCGAATGTGTCTTCGCGAACGATTCGGAGATTATTTCGTTAAATATGGAGAAGCCGACACTGGAAGGTGTGTTCCTTACACTGACGGGCAGGTCATTAAGAGACTAAGTATGATCAGCAAGGGGGCATATCGATGAATACGTGGACAATTATCTATTATACGGTGCTTAGAAATTTGCGGGATTATAAAGTGATGGCAGCATTAACGGTCTCCCCGATCATGCTCATGCTTATTATAGGGAGTGCGCTGGATGGCGAGTTCTCACCCAAGAGGGTAGAGGCAGCGAAGGCAGGCTATCTGTCCGAGGACAAAGGAGCGGTATCGGAGCAATTCGCAGCTTATTTGCAATCCGATGAAATCCGGGGTGTTCTTCAGGTACAGGAGATCAGCAAGCTGGAGGATGGGCTGCGCATGGTTCAATCGAAGGAGATTGACTCCTTGATCCATATCCCGGCTGATGCCTCCAAGGGTATCGCTGCTGGGGATGCCTCGCTGATCAATGTGTATGGGGGTGGAGGCTATTCCGCTGTTAAGCCTGTGGTTGAGGCCTTCGTACGCATGACCAATACGTCGCAGGCCATTGTCAGTCTGGGGACGCAAATTCAACTTGTGGAGAACAAGAGCAGCATACAGGATATGCCGATCACTACAGCGGGTCTCATCCCGCGGGGAATCGACTATTATGCGGTGGCGACCTTATTTCAGAGTCTGTTGATCGGCGGCGTGCTTGGCGTGCTTTCCATGACACGGGACACTGCAAGCTACACCAGCCAACGGACGGTCATCGCTCCTGTGAAGCGATACGAGCTGCTGATCGGGAGGATAGCGGGCAACGCATTGACTCTGTTCAGCGCCGCAGTTGCAGTGTTTCTTATCTCGAAATTTGCTTTTCAAGTGAACTGGAACGGCAATACAGCTTTAATTCTGGTCGCCCTCTTCCTCTTCTCTGTCATTTCTGTAAGTCTGGGCATCCTGCTCTTCCAGCTCACGAACAGTTTGGTGATCACCGTATTGCTAATGACGGGTCTCATGTTGATTTTCACATTGGCATCAGGGGGATTCAGCCATCAGGTAAGTCCGCTGCTGGAGGCAATCGGGTGGTTCACGCCGAGCTTCCATGCCCAGCAAACGATATTCCAGAGCATTTACGGCGGAGCCTCTTCTATTGTCAGATCGTCGGGCTCTCCGATTCTGTACTTGATTATCTATACAGCTGTTGTGCTTTCTCTTATAAGGATAACGGATCGGAGGAGAGCCGGATGAGTATTTTTTCAGTGAATATCAAACGGATTTTGAAGAGCAAGGTCCAGTTGTTCTTCCTCATTCTTTTCCCGCTGATGATGATGTCGATGTCGGTCCTTGAGGTCAAGCCGACGCTTAAAGCGGCAATCCTTGATAAGGATGGGACGAAGCTGACGGCGCTTCTGGCGAAGGAAATGGCGACCGTTGCGACTCTGGTAACGATTCAGGAGGAGAACCTGCAGAAGGAGCTGATGGGTCTAACCGCAGATTATGTGCTGGTGATCGACAAAGGCTTTACCCAGAGCTTTATTCGGGGAGATTCGTCCAAGGTCCAGGGCTATTACGTGGAGGAATCAAACCTGTCGCTGCCAATCAAGAGCTATGTGGAGAGCTTCCTCCACAACGGCAGGCTAATGGCTCATGCTGCGGGGAAGGACGAGACCGCCTTCTATGGAGCGCTGGATGCCTATCAAGCGGGGGGCATGGCGATGCAGTACAAGGAGGCTGTTGACCCGCAATATCAGAATTCGCGGGCGGCATTCGGCTTCATGGCAGTATCGATGCTCTATGCCTCGATGGTAACCGCGATGCTGATCTTAATGAACAAGAGCAACCGAACGTTCTATCGCACCCTTGCAGCGCCGATCCGCATTCGCAGCTACATGCTGCAAAATGCAGCCAGCTTTATTGTTATTGCGATTATTCAAATCGCCGTACTGTTCGCTGTTCTTAAATTCGGCTTTGGGCTGTATATGGGGCCGTCCGTGCTTCAAATGGTTCTGTTATTCGTTGTATTCGCCCTCGTAAGCGTAGCTCTGGGAATTACGATAAGCGCCCATGCCAAAAGCATCGTACAAGCCTGTATTCTAGGCATCTGCACGATACCGCCGATGGCGATGCTGGGCGGAGCATATTTTCCGATGGATGACGTTCCCGACGCCGTCAAGGCGCTCGCTCAATTCGTGCCTGTCACTTGGGTGATGCAGGCTGTTGACAAGCTGCTGCGCGAACAGTCCTTCGCTGCTATTGCCGAGGATTTGGCGGTTCTCATTGTTTTTGCCACGATCTTCTTCCTGCTCGGAACGCTCCGCAAAACGGATATTGCAAAATAATAGAGCGAGCAAGGCGCCTGATTGAAAGAGATTATGAGGGCGCTTTTTGCTGCTGCAAGCTATAATAGAGGGAAAAAACCGGTGGGAAACGTCATGAGATATGTTTTGGCAAGCGCAGTGCTTCTCTACAGCATAATTACGTTGTCCCTGGAAGGTCAGGTCGCCTACGAGGTGCTGCTGCTTTTTCTTGTTACGGCAGGCGTCATCGTGTTCAAGGAGAGATATGCGGATTCATTGGTCATGGGAACGGTCCTGTTCCTCCTTATTTGTGCGGATGTCTATACGGATGCTCGACTAGCAGTTCTGCTATGCATGCCTGTATTCGACTATACCTTCAAGCGAGCCTATTGGGGCTTGCTCCTGGTTGCCGTTGCGGGCGTATATCTGCTGCACAGCAATGAGGAAGCGCTCATGCTGACGCTGCTGCTAGGGATTAGCGGGCTGCTCGCTTTCGCGCTGCGGGGGAGGGAGGGGAAGGAGAGCGAGTACAGGCGGACGTTGGATGATGAACGGCGGCTGCGGTATGAGCTGGAGCAGACAAAGGACAAGCTGCTTCGTTCCTCGCTGGATATCGCCAACATTGCCGAGATTAAGGAGCGGAATCGGATTGCCCGGGAAATTCATGACACAATCGGCCACCGTATGGCAGGGGTGCTGGTTCATCTGCAGGCTTCCTTCAAGCTGCGCGGCAAGGATGAGGACAAGTCGCTCGATATGCTTGCGAAATCCATTGCGAGTCTATCCGGCACAATCGATATTATTCGGGATACGGTGCATAACATTAAGCCCAAGGAGACACTGGGAGTCGAATACATTCACAACGTTATCGATAATTTCAAATTTTGTCCGGTGGAGCTGAAGCTGACAGGGGATTTCAATTCACTTCCAGCTCATCATCTGGAGATTATTACGACAAATGTGAAGGAAGCTCTTACGAATGCATACCGCTATTCCGCTGCAACGGAGATTGCCATTGCCATTGATGCCAATGAGCAATTTACAAGAGTATACATCAAGGATAACGGCATCGGCTGCCATCGAATTAAGGAAGGGCTCGGCCTGAGCGGTATGAAGGAGCGGATACGCAATGTAGGAGGCAGTATTTCGATTAGCGGCATGGATGGTTTTCTGATCGTCAGCCTGCTGCCCAGGCAAGAAGGAGGTATTGGAATTGAAGGTTCTTATCGTGGATGATGATGCTCTGATCAGAGACGGATTGAAGGTGTTGCTGGAGCTGGAGGATGACATCGAGGTCATGGGAACAGCGCAGAATGGACAGGAGGCGTTCGATCAATGCCGAAACGGGCGTCCGGATCTGGTACTGATGGATATCCGAATGCCGATCATGGACGGAGTGCTTGGCACAAAGCTGATCAAGGACCACTGGCCGGACATCAAAGTGGTAATCCTGACAACCTTCAAGGATGACGAATATATCAAGGAAGCGGTCAGAAGCGGTGCAGAGGGATACATACTCAAGAATCAAACCGCAGACAGCATCATCGAAAGTCTGCGAACTGTAGGCAAAGGGAATAGCGTATTCCAGAAGGAAGTGGCGGGAGCCTTGTCCGCGATGATCGGGGAAGACAAGAAGAAGTCGCCCGGACATACTGAATTAACGGCCAAGGAGCTGGCGATTCTGCAGCTGGTCGGTGAAGGAATGTCCAATAAGGAGATCGCCGAGAAGCTTTATCTGAGCGAGGGTACGACAAGGAATTATGTGACAGGTCTGCTGGACAAGCTGCAATTGAGGGACCGTACCCAGCTTGCGATTTATTATTTGAAGCACTATTAGGATGGGCGGCGGGCAAGGGGGATATGCGACAAGACAGACCGCCCCCGCTCCGCGCTAGTGTGCGTCTGTCTTGTCGTGTGGGTCGGCCATCACGTGTCACCCCACCGCATTGGAGCTGCGCGCGGCTAGCGGGGACCCTGCTGCTATTTGGCTGTGACGCCGCCATCTACAGGCAGTTCAACACCTGTAATATAAGCGGATGCATCAGATGCAAGGAATAGCACGGCAGCAGCAACCTCGAAGGCTTGTCCTACGCGCGGGAGAGCCGTTTGAGACAGAAACCACTTAAGCATGCGGTCATCGTTAACAAAACCAGCGCTCATCGGGGTTTCGATAAAGCCGGGGTGAACCGAGTTTACACGGATATTGTCCTTCCCGAAATCAACCGCAGCCGCCTTGGAGAGCATTCGGACACCGCCTTTGGATGCTGTATAAGCGCCTGCTCCACTGCTGCCGGTCAGTCCGGCGATCGACGAGATGTTAATGATCGAGCCGCCCTTGCCCGTCTGCATATGTGGTATGACATGCTTCATTCCAAGAAAGACGCTCGTTAGATTAATGTGAATGACCTTATTCCACTGCTCCATGGTCGTTTCAAGCAGACCGGCAGCATGCGAGATTCCCGCGTTATTAACCAGGACATCCACCTTGCCGTATTTCTGGATAGCGCCATCAACTGCTTTCACCCATTCATCCTCAGAAGCGACATTGTGGGGGAAAGCCGCGGCTTCTCCTCCAGCCTCTTCAATCTCCTTAACGACCGCTTGCACGGCAGCCTCGTTGATATCCGTTGCAACAACCTTGGCACCTTCACGGGCAAGCAGAAGCGCTTCCTCACGTCCCATCCCGCTGCCGGCGCCAGTCACAATCGCTACCTTGTCCACCAACATAGCCATTAATCAAGACCTCCTTCAAGTGCGTGCCTCACATCATTGCTGTTCATAGGTCCATCAACTGTTGTAGGATCACCGAATCGGGGGCTGCGCATTCACTACATAGTATGGATAATCCATTGGGATACCAATCCATGTGACAGCTTCGAAGAAGCCGGTAAGATCCAGTGTGGTCATTCCATCAAACAATACAAACGCCATCTTCATCGCGGAACACCCTCCATATGCAGAATAGAATGCAGTTACACCAGAAACTTGCTGTTAGGAATAGAACCCGCGATATCTGAAGTCGGGATCACGTTCACGCCGATATTCTCCATCTCTCGCACGCCCTGATCATACAGGCCGGATACGGCATCCTCTGCAAGCACGATTCGGAAATCACGCTCGCTTGCCTCATAGATTGAGGTTCGCGGACAATTAGGGAAATTGCAGCCGCTGAAGACGAGCGTATTCACCCCTCTGTCACGCAGAAACTGCTCGCACTTGGTTCCATAGAATGCGCCCCAGCGCGGCTTGTACATGATCCATTCTTTGGAGCCAATCTGCTGCAGCTCTCCGTTCAATAGCAGGTCTGGCTCCAATCTGATCCGCTCAAGAGGTCTAATCTCCAGAACAATTTCTGAGCCAGGGGAAGCTGGCGCTACAATCCGCGCGCCTCTCTCGACAGCCTCCCTCCTGCAAATATCAACGTTGGACCCGTCTTCTTTATATAGACGTATCACATGAATAATGGGCAGGTTGGAGACCCGATATAAATCGAGAAGCTGCTTCATATTCGGCAGAATCTCGAACGTTCCTTTAATCTCCGCTGGCGCTCCCGGCAAGGTGAAGTCATTCTGCGTATCAATGGTTAGGAGTGCCGAAGCGGACCAGTCAGGAAGTGTATACATGCTCATATCGGGCGCTCCTCGGTTTGGATAATGGTTGTCAGCAGCTGTCTTAGCTCCTGTACAATTACAGCCTGGTATTCCGTTCCTGCATGGTAGAGTGCCGCGATCTCCTTGCGTGCGGCTGCGACCATATCCTGATAGCCCGGCTCTTCACGGTCCGGATTGTCCCGCCGAAATTGCTGCATGACCGCTTGAATGTATTGCGGACGAGGTCCCCATTGTCCCACTACGGCTCCGCTGGCAGCATCAACGAACAGGGCTATCGGCTGGGCACGCCCTCCGTTGGTCAGAAATAAATCCATCGTGTCCAGATGCTGCTCCATAACAAGAATCTCTACCGGAATCTCGCCATGCTTCAGCACATGCAATAGCACTGGCAAATTCCAAATGACATCGGGACACCATTCTGTGCACAGAATAAGACATCTCCATGTCCCGCGAGCTCTCAGTGAGCGAAAAAAATGCTCATCCTCCTGCGATTCCCAGCGAAATCGGTTATACCACTCTAATAAGCTCTCTTTGTTTCTCGTCATCCCGTCGATAAATTGCTGGGGCTGAATGCCTGTCCCCATTACTGACTGTAAATGAATGTTCATTGCTTGTTCCTCCTTCAAAGCAAAAATAGAGGTGCGAATTTGCACCTCTTTATCATTGTCGGCAGTAAGTTCTTATCGTAGTTTACAATAACTGGGCTGCTTAAAAAAGTGACAGTTTTGGATAAAACGACGAGGACAGTGCTGACATCAGGTCTCTATTCCTTAGCCAATCGCTCCAGCAGAGCATTTCCATTGGCGCTTACTCGAATATAGGCAAAGCGGGCGCTGCGTTCAACTGCCAGTCCGGTCCCCTCGGGTACGAAATAGGTTTCGATGCCATAATAGATCGGTCCCCAGCCGCTGGTCACTCCGTTCATCACAATTTCATTGGGAGCAAGAGTCTCGCCATCCCTGTACAGGCGATTGAAGACATGAACGCCTCTCGCATCTTGGGCCAGCACGACCCGTACCCTTTGTCTGCTGCCACGGCCTTCCAGCTGCAATGTTGAAATGCTGTAGTTAAGAGTCACATAATCCCCTTGCAGCAAGGATCGGGGATCAATCGGCTGAAGCTCAAGCTTAACTGATGCGCCGTTGCGCAGCAGTCGTTCATTCGACACCGCCTCATAAGCGAGGAATCCGAATTGCAGAACGATGACAATAAGCAGCAGCAGGAAGCTTCGATGCCAGAAATTACGGGCTGTCTCACTGCCGCTGCTATCCGCTGCATGGCTTCGCCGGGCGATGATGTAGGTAACAAGCAGTATCAGTAGCCCCAGAAGGGCGAGGGTAACGGATTTGTGCAAGAGCGACCATAATAGATCGTAGTATTTATAGATTAGAAACGCGAACCAGAATACGGAGCTGATAGCCGTCTCGATGGCATGATTCCTGCGAATCGATTGGAACAGCAGATAGCTGACTACGATCAAATAAATGGCATTCAATAACGCATAAGAATAGGGGAACATATCCTTAAAGAACGTGAGCCAGAACAGGAAGAGCAGGGTGAGACACAGACTGCTTTCCTTAACCTGCTGCCGGCTATCGTTATCCTTCATCCGGGAATGGAGAAGGTATGCAGCCGCATTGCCGATAGACAAGAGAAGGATTGTAAGCTCCAGCCGGTAATCGAAGGAATGAAGCGCCATAGCGACAGAGAAATTAAGCAGTCCATAGGTGATGAAGCGCTGCAAGCGTTCTTCGAGGCGAATCCAGCCAGCTGCGAATAGAAGGGTGTATAATGCTGAAATTAGGATAGAATCGATCCACACGATGGACACAATCCCCAGCAAATACCCGATATAGAGCAAGGTATAGCGAACGGTAGCATTTATAGTCGTCAAGAGAGTCATCGGAACGGCGAACAGCAACGATAGGAACAGGAAGATATGCTGCGGATCTCTGCTGTCCATCGTAAACAGCACGAGCCCGATTAAACAGGCACTGCCGATCGTAACACCGAGCACAGTAACGATGATGGACACGGCTGCTGCAACGTTGCTTCCAGCTTGACGGGGCGAGTGCTTCCTGGCTGGCTGGTCACCTTGTGCAGAATCGGGCTGCTCGTCCTTGCCCAGCCTATTCAAATAACGGAAGAAGAGTACATTGCCCATAAGCAGCAGGGCAACAAAGACCAGCCCGTAGAAGAAAAAGGTGGTAGAGGCATGCCTGACAGCAAGCTCAATGAATTTGAAGACTGCGAATGCGGACGCCGCCAAGGCATTGATTGCAAGATAACCTTTGCTCAGCCGGACGCGAGAGAAGTAATAGAACCCTGTACCGATCACTGCAGCGTCAATAAGATTCATCCACGGTCCAAGGATAGTGTACACGAACGAGTTGGTCATCAGCAGCAGGGAAGTGTGGAGAATGACAAAGCTCATGAATTTCAGCGGCGAGAATGCTGCCTTATACCGTTCTGTTAGAGCAAACAGGATGAAATTGATGATGGCGAACAAGCCGCCAATGGCGATAAGGGTGGTTTCATCATGGTTCACGGGCAAGGAGGAAGGAAAGAAGTAGAACCATAAGGCCAGATGAAGAAGCACATAAGCGAGCAGGTAAAAAGGGTTGTAACGTGTAATCCAGGCGAATAATAGAGTAGGGATGGACCATACAAGGAATATGCGGTAGCTGTCTGCATGTGAATTATAGATTTGTCCGAGCAGAGCGACTGCCGCGCCAAAGGAAATGCAGCCTCCCACAAGGAGCAGTGTGGATAGAAAGGTATGATGGCCAAGCATGGAGCGGAATTTGGACAGGATATAAGAAGCACCGTAGAAGAGAGCAACCAGCCCGACAGAGGCGATGATTTTCTCCATGCGTTCTAATCCACCCCAATTGGCTGCGAAAAAATAAATGATGGCTGCCAGCACCAGCGAAATGCCAAGCACAAAGCCGGTTCGTATCGCGCCTAGTTGAAGCATTGCAGTCACTGCCTTCCTTATGTTTCTTACTGTCATTATAAGTCCCCCTTCAGTTGCCTCACAGTACTATCTTCGAGTAGTACCACCGCCGTTATTATCACATCGTGCGCAGCTCCCAGCACGCGGTGTCGCGTTGCATGACAGCGGTTGGTCCATGGCAGGAGCTTGTACGTCTGTTGATTTGATGCAGATTTACTTATACTATTCTTATACGCTTTGCCCGCTAACGAAAACATGTCATGCACAATGATTATTCATGCGGCAATTGAGCTAGACGTGGAGAATCGGCAGCAGAGACATGCTTAATATGTCCATTTTTTCAGAAACAGCAAATTACCCAGGGCTTTTTTTCGCGTGGGTTGCACCATTCGTCGCTTCGACCGATCGCCGTCATGCAGCGAAATACCGCATGCTGGGAGCTGCGCGCGGTGCGTCTCCGTTACTGCGAAAACTTTTGCAGGTATGTGCGGATTGATAGCGGTATAGTTGGAGGGTGCGGCTCATTAATCCATCGTACTTTCTGGGCAGCTTGAAATTGCAGTTACAATTACGGACGATGTTTGTATCGTAGATGATCGTAGATGAGGAGGAGATTCAATATGAAGTATCGTCGTCTTGGCAATAGTGGACTTGTTGTATCGGTGATGGGATTGGGTACAAATGCTTTTGGCAAACGGTCTGACGAGATCGCTTCCACCGAGATTATTCACCACGCTATAGAAAGCGGCATTAATTTCATCGATACAGCGAATATTTATGCAGGTACGGAGTCCGAGCGGATTATCGGCCGCGCTCTGGAGGGAAAACGCCATGAGGTTGTACTGGCAACTAAGGCGGGCCTAGTTAAGGGAGACGGTCCTAATGAGCGCGGATCATCCCGTTATCATTTGCAGCGGGAGCTGGAGGATAGTCTTAGGAGGCTCAAGACGGATTATATTGACCTGTACCAGATTCATACCTTTGACCCTAATACGCCGCTTGAAGAGACATTGCGGACATTGGAGGATATGGTTCGCTCTGGGAAGGTTCGTTACATAGGCGCTTCAAATTATGCGGCATGGGAGCTGATGAAAGCGCTGGGGATTAGTGATCGCCTGGGACTCAACAGGTTTATCTCCACGCAATCCAGCTACTCTCTGGCGGATCGCACGCCTGAGCTTGAGCTTGTTCCGATGTGTCTGGACCAGGGAGTAGGCATCATTCCTTATTTCCCGCTGGCAGGCGGCATTCTAAGCGGCAAATACAACTCAACTGACGCTGTGCCAGCCGGATCAAGGGCGGATAAGGATCATAACTTCAATAAATTCCTTGATCAGCGCACAATTGCTTTAGGGCAGCAGACCAGTAAGCTGGCAGAGATTCACGGGCATACACCGAGCGCACTGTCGCTGGCATGGCTTATGGGCAGACCCGCTGTAGCGACGGTTATTGCAGGTGCAACTTCGACGGATCAATTGGAGAACAATCTGAAGAGCTTGTCTATAGAGCTTGATTCGGAAGGGCTAGGGGAAGAGCTGGATGCGATCAGCAGCCACTATCGTTATGTCGAGCCTTTCGCTATTTACCGCTTGCCGTAAGCAGAACTGCATAGTCAAACTCCGAAGAGGTCTTCTCAGTCATCGATGACGGGGGAGGCCTCTTCTACCCACTTATTATCA
Source organism: Paenibacillus plantiphilus (assembly GCF_927798095.1). Taxonomy (GTDB): domain Bacteria; phylum Bacillota; class Bacilli; order Paenibacillales; family Paenibacillaceae; genus Paenibacillus_Z; species Paenibacillus_Z plantiphilus. The sequence continues at coordinate 244,680 of NZ_CAKMMF010000007.1, forward strand.
CAGAATATTATCACAGAACATCCTCAGTATGAACTTCCCGATAGACGGAGATGAGCACCAACGCTGGCTGCTCGCCGATATTGGTCACCTTGTGGGGGACGCTGGCATTCCAGCTGAAGGCATCTCCTTCCTCAAGGATTGCAGAATCCTCGCCTTGCTCCGCTAATATTCTTCCCTTCAGAACAAAATGGCATTCCTCTCCTTCATGAGCATGGGGGTCGCCGGTGGATGAGCCGGGGGGAGACTCTACAATCATCATGCGCAGGCCGCCCTGAGCAGACAGATGCTCCACCTTCAGCTTCTCCTTGCCGGTTGTTGTATGCTTGCGCTCGTCTTGTCTCACAACATGCATACGCTGCTCCTTGCGCAGCAGCAAATACGGCAGAGGAACCTTGAGGAAGGTAGCTATGCTCTCCAGAGTAGCGATAGACGGAGAGGTTTTGTTATTTTCGACATTGCTTATGAATCCTTTGGATAGCCCGGTCCCTTCACATAGCTGAGGAATCGTCAGTCCCTTGCGCTTGCGAATAGCGCGGATCGCAGCCCCGATATCCATTCAATACCATCTCCTTGGTTTGGCAATAGATACATGATATTCATAATACCAAAAAGAAGGTTGACACTCCACAAGGAAGGTGATAAATTGTTGTTATCAAATATGAACTATTGTTCTATATAAGAATACTATTTTAAGGAGGTGGCACGAGGTGATACGCCTTTCTTTTTTGGTGGATGGTTTTGTTATATGAATAAAATATGTTTATATATAACTTCTTGATATCGATAGAAGGGTCATGATCAGGGTGCATGAGTATGGGTTCGCAAAATTTGGATAAATGAATGAAGGAGTGTTAGTAGAAAATGAAGACAAGAGCAGTTGTAACGTTGATGCGAGTAATAGTGGGGATACTATTTATGGCTCATGGAATCTCGAAATTCCAGATGGGGCTGGGCAATACAGCGGGTTGGTTCGGCAGCATTGGCATCCCGGAATTTGTTGCTTATATCGTTGCTTTTCTTGAACTGATTGGTGGTATTGCTCTCGTTGTTGGTTTTGCAACGCGGTACTTCTCGGCGGCTTTCGTCATCATGCTCATTGGGGCGATCTTCACCGCGAAGCTGGATGGCGGCTTGCTTGGAACTGACGGAATGGCAGGGTACGAATTGGATCTTGCTCTGATTGCATTGGCGGCGTACTTCACCATTGCGGATGAGCGCGGGGTCGGAGTAGATCAGCTCATCACCACCAGAAAATAAAGCTGAAGGTAACTGCGAGGCCGATGAAGAACATCTATAGCATAAGCTGCCGCAGCATTTTAAATCCGGCAGCGACATCTCCGGTTGCCTTCGCCTTCAAGGCTGGAAATGAATATGACTAACGAATATGGATGAAAAATGAATGTGAACATAGGATGAACACCGAATATGGATGAACAACGAATATGGATGAAAACGAATATGGATGAAAACGAATGAGAGGAGCTTGTATATGCTGCCTTCCTTATTTATCGCTCATGGTGCTCCGTCACTGGCAATTGAGAATCATGCGTATACCGACTTTCTGAAGGGGCTTGAAGCTGAACTGCCTAAGCCTAAAGCTATCGTCCTGTTCTCAGCGCACTGGGAGAGCAGGGAGCAGCAGGTATCCGGCGCGGAATCGTATGAAACAATCTATGATTTTTCAGGATTTCAACCTGAATTGTATCAGGTCGAATATCCTGCGTCCGGCGCTCCAGACTTGGCGAAGGAAATTCAATCGTTATTCCAGGAGCACAGTATTCCAACCAAGATCGATACAGATCGAGGGCTGGATCATGGCGCTTGGGTCGTGCTGCATCTGATGTATCCAACGGCCGACATTCCGGTAATCGCTCTGTCGGTGAATCGTTATCTGTCGAATGAGGAGCAATACCGAATCGGCATGGCAATATCCTCGCTTCGTGAACAGGATATTCTGATCATAGGGAGCGGGGGGACCGTTCATAATCTGCGGCGGCTGGATTGGGGCGCTTCCGGCGTCAATGAATGGGCGGCGGAATTTGACGGCTGGCTGGATGAGAAGCTGCGAGCATGGGATGTGGAATCGCTGTTCCAGTATGAGCAGCTTGCGCCTTATGCGAGAGAGGCTGTGCCGACTACGGAGCATTTTATCCCGCTTCTGCTGGTCATGGGATCAGGCGACACGGGCAAGAAAGCAACGCTGCTGCATCGCAGCTATCAATTCGGCAGCCTGAGCTTGAGCTGCTGGAGATTCGATTAAGTTCGGGCGTGGGCTGCCTAAGCTATCGCCATCATCGAACAATTGATTGAGATCATTCAAATAGAAGCTCGTAACTCGTAACCTCCGATTCCACACAGTTGATGTGGTTTTGGAGGTTTTTTATTTTATTAAACTGCTCTTCCTTGCACGCGATATATTTGTCGCAGAGCGGTTGATGCGCATTGATGTCTGCGAGAGCCGTCACTATAATAAGCATATGATTATGTAAACCGACAGTACGGACAGCTTGGAAGATCTAATCGAGGAAGGAATGGCGCGGATGAAAATTGTCATTGCACCAGATTCATTCAAGGGCAGTATGTCGGCGAAGAGAGTCGGCGTTGCGATTGATAAAGGGATTAAACGGGCCTTTCCTGAAATCGCTACCGTGATTATTCCGATGGCTGATGGCGGAGAGGGTACGATGGAATGCCTCATAGACGCAACAGAGGGACGGTTTGTAAAGGCGACCGTTAAAGACCCGTTAGGCAGGGATATTGAATCAGGCTTTGGCATACTTGGGGACCAAACAACCTGTATCATTGAGATGGCTATGTCCTCGGGCCTGTATCTCATCGCTCCCCATGAGCGAAATCCGCTAGTTACAACGACATACGGATTCGGTCAGCTGATTATTGCGGCGCTGGATCATGGATGCCGCAAGTTTATCCTTGGCCTCGGAGGGAGCGCCACGAACGATGGTGGAGCTGGCATGCTGCAGGCGTTAGGGGTCGAGCTGCTGAATCAGGATGGGCAGTCCGTAGGTTTTGGCGGCGGAGAATTGGATGCCATAGCGGCGATTCGTACGGCTGGGTTGGACCCGCGAATTGCGGAAAGTGAATTTGTGGTTGCTTGTGATGTGGACAATCCGTTCGTCGGCCCGAGCGGGGCTTCGGCTGTATTCGGCCCGCAGAAAGGCGCGGCGCCTGCGGTGGTTAAACTGCTCGATCGCAGCATGAATAATTTCGCCGATGCCATTCAACGTGTACAAGGGGTTGCGATCCATGATATGCCGGGAACAGGTGCGGCAGGCGGGTTATCCGGCGCTATTCTGGCCTTTCTGAATGGCAAGCTGGAATCCGGGGTATCCATCATTGCGCGGGTTATGGAGCTGGATGCCGCTGTTCAAGATGCCGACCTTGTCATTACAGGCGAGGGCCAAGCGGACTTCCAAACAGCACGCGGCAAAACCCCCTGCGGAGTCGCGCATGTTGCCCGCCAATATGGTGTCCCTGTCGTTATTTTGACAGGCGCTGTCGGCACAGGCATAGATAGCTTGTACGAGCACGGGGTAACGGCGGTTGTTAGCATTGTGAACCGGCCGATGACACTTGAAGAGGCTATGAGCGGAGCGGAGTCGCTTCTGGAAGAGGCGGCCGAAGGGATCATTCGCATTTATAATCGCTAAGATTAACGCGCGGATGAAAGCGGCGACGAAAGAGTCTGAAAGCGGACAAAACCGTCTTACAGCGAGTCGAAAGGAGCCGGAGAGGCCTGTAAGCCTGAAAAATCGCTTTACAGCTCCAACGCGCGGATGAAAGTGGCGACGAAAGAGTCTGAAAGCGGACAAAACCGTCTTACAGCGAGTCGAAAGGAGCCGGAGAGGCCTGTAAGCCTGAAAAATCGCTTTACAGCTCCAGCCGGCGGATGAAAGTGGCACCGAAAGAGTCTGAAAGCGGACAAAACCGTCTTACAGCGCGGCGAAAGGAGCCCGAGCGGCCTGTAAGCCTGAAAAATCGCTTTACAGCTCCAACGCGCGGATGAAAGTAGCGACGAAAGAGTCTGAAAGCGGACAAAACCGCCTTACAGCGCGGCGAAAGGAGCCGGAGAGGCCTGTAAGCCTGAAAAATCGCCTTACAACCTCGACGAGCCGTTGAAAATGGGTAAAGGCCTATGGAGGCGATAAGCGGAGAGCCCCGACCTCCCCCTTTTATTGCGGGGCTGGGCGAAGCTTAGACGGCTTTCCCGGAAGCTTGTCGTGAGTCGGCTCTCCCTCCTGCACCTATGTGCGGGCGCTTGTCACCTCTTTTCCGCAGCTCCCATGGCGTTGTAGATGCCGAGCAGCGACAGACGGGTGAGCTGGAGTGCCATATGATGGGGAGAATAGATCATCTGTTGGGCGAGCCATTTAGTAATAATGCCTTGAATGGAGAAGCTGATATAATCCAGCAAAATATCGAGCGGAATGAGCAGCTTTTGCTCCTTGCTTATATTGGAGATGCGGGTATAGAAGCTCTCGCGGATCGTCCCTGCCATTTGGTCGGCAAAAGGGGAGTCTGCCAGCCTGCCCAGAATGACACTGTAGAACAGCTTGTTGTCTGCAAGATGCTCGAACAGCGCGACATAATAAGGATCGAGCGTATCAAAGTCGGGCTGGTAAGGCATTGTCTGCTCACGGGCCAGCCGGGCCAGTGCCGCCAGCTTTTCATTCGTTATTTTGCTAAGCAGATCATCCTTGTCCTCGTAATGCGCATAGAACGTTGAACGGTTCACGTTGGCGCGATCGGTAATGTCCTTAATAATGATGTCCCCGACTTCCTTCTCCTGACACAATGACAGAAAAGCATCGATTATCATCCCCTGCGTGCGGCGAACACGGCGGTCCACCGCTTGACCGTCTATCATTAGCCATAACCTCCTACCTCATAAAACCAACACATTCGCGAACGATGTTGATTATCCGATAAATGAAAAATGATGAAAAACTCCTTCAATCTGCTGTGCCAAGGGGCATCCCAGCAATTCCTCTCCTAATTCTCACCCCACATATAAAACTGCAGCGTAGGATTATTGTGAAGTTAAACGATAAATACGGCGATCTATGTTGGATAACCATCACATACAAGGAAACTGATTGTTGTATAACAGGAATTATTAGCTATCATAGTAAATAAATCTGATAAAATCAATCGGAATATTTGGTTTTATTGCTGGAGGAGGGATAGACGAGTGAGGGGCGATCAATTTCTCCGCAGCTTGAATGATGGACGCAATGTATGGCTGGAGGGGAAAAGAGTGGAGAGCATCCCTGACCATCCGGCGTTCAAGGGGACTCTGACGACAATCCGCGAGCTGTTCCAGACGTTGGACGACCCGATTCTTCGAGATGAGGTGGGTTACAAAGTGCCGGGGCGCGAGCGCTATGCGCACAGCTCGTTCCTTGTCCCTTATACCGAACAGCAGCTTGCACAGCGCAGGGGCTCATTCTCCTGCTGGTCCTCGGAAACGCATGGCATGATGAGCCGATTGTCTGATTATGCACGTTCTATTGTAACAGGCTGGTATGCGGCGCGAGGTGAGCTGAGTCGTCTTGATTCCGGCTTCGAGCAGAAGATTACGGCTTATTATGAGCATGCCCGAGACAATGACTTGTTTCTGACGACAGCCATTATCGATCCTCAGATTGACCGGTCGCAGGGACTGGATGACAGCCGGATTGCGGAGCGATTCCTCCATGTGGTGCGGGAGACAGAGGATGGCATTGTTGTCAGAGGGGCCAAAATGATTGCTACCGGCGCGCCTTATACACATGATTTCGTCATCTTCTCCTTCTTGAAATTCGGAGCCAAGGACGCCAAGCATGCGCATGTGCTCATTGTGCCAGCCAATTCCAAGGGGCTGCATATCGTGTGCCGAGAGTCATTCGCCGACCACCGTGAGCAGAATCATCCGCTCAGCTCGAAGTATGATGAGATGGATGCTGTCCTGTTCTTCGATGATGTGCTCATCCCTTGGGAACGAGTGCTGTTGTATGGCGATTCGGAGAAGGTGCTAGTCCTTAGGGCGAATAAGACAGCCAATGCGCTCGCTTTTCACCAGAATGTCGTGAGGTATGTGGCCAAGCTGGAGTTCGTCACTGGCGTTTCGTTCGCGGTGGCCGAGTCGATAGGGGTAACGGGATTTCTCCACATTCAAGAGAAGCTGGGCGAGCTGCTGACGCAGATTGATGTTATCAAAGCGTTGATCATTGCGGCGGAAGCAGGGGCAAAGCCTGATGCGGCGGGTGTGCTGGTGCCGGAATTGTCGTACATCGATACGGCGCGCAATATTGGCACAAGGTTCTATCCGCGGGCGATGGAGATTTTGCAGCAGGTAGGCGCGGGCGGATTCGTGCAGACGCCTTCAGGGATGGAGGACTTCTATGGGCCGATCTCCAAGCTGATGCATTTGTACTTCGAAGGGGCGTCCGTTAGTGCAGAGAAGAAGGTTCAGCTGTTCAAGCTGGCCTGGGACTTAATCGGCAGTCCGCTAGGCGCGCGGCATGAGCTGTATGAGCGGTTCTATGCGGGCGATCCCGTGCGGGGCTATGCCAATCAATACAATGGATTCGATAAGGACCGGCTGATTGAGCCGGTGTGGAAGCTGCTGAAGGAAATAAGCAAGGGCGGAGTGACCTCCGTTTAAACAATAATATGGGATAGCTGAAGGAGGGATGGGCGTGGAGCTGTTTTGGTTTATTCCCACGCATGGTGATGGACGATATTTGGGTACGAGTGAAGGTGCAAGAGCGGTCAGCTACAATTATTGCAGGCAAATCGCCCAAGCTGTTGATGAGCTGGGCTACACCGGGGTGCTGCTGCCTACAGGCCGATCCTGCGAGGATGCATGGGTGGTAGCCTCTACGCTCGTGCCGGCAACTGAGAAACTGAAGTTTCTCGTTGCGCTGCGTCCGGGCTTAACGACACCGACGTTTGCCGCGAGGATGGCCGCTACGTTGGATCGTTTCTCGAAGGGAAGGCTGCTCATTAATGTCGTAGCCGGGGGAGATCCTGTGGAGCTGGCCGGAGACGGATTGTTCCTGGATCACGATGAGCGCTATAAGCTGACGGATGAATTTCTGTCGGTGTGGCGGCGTGAGCTGGAAGGGGAATCGGTGGATTTTGAAGGGGAGCATATACGGGTTGAGGGTGGGCAGGTTCTGTATCCGACCGTGCAAAAGCCTTATCCCCCGCTATACTTCGGAGGCTCGTCCGATGCGGCGATGGACGTTGCCGCTGATCATGTTGATGTGTATCTGACATGGGGCGAACCGCCCGCAGAGGTTGAGAAGAAGATTAATCGGATGCGCGAGCTGGCCGCTGCGAAGGGCCGTACGCTGCGATTCGGAATCCGGCTGCATGTCATTGTGCGCAAGACGGAGGAAGAGGCGTGGAAGGCGGCCAATGAGCTGATCGAACATTTGGATGAAGAGACAATCGCTTCGGCGCAGCGTATTTTTGCCAGAATGGATTCGGAAGGCCAGAAGCGGATGTCTCAGCTCCATAGGGGCGATCGCTCCAATCTGGAGATCAGCCCCAACCTGTGGGCAGGTATTGGACTCGTTCGCGGTGGTGCGGGGACGGCGCTTGTTGGCAGTGCGGACAATGTAGCTGCCCGTATGAAAGAATATGCGGCGCTTGGCATTGAGACGTTTATCCTCTCTGGCTATCCACATCTGGAGGAAGCGTACCGGACTGCAGAGCTGCTCTTTCCTAAGCTGCCGCTTCAACGTACGGAGGAGGCGGAGGACGCGAGGGCGTTTATCAGTCCATTTGGCGAAATTATCGCGAATAATAATATCCCGGAGCATCGCGTGAAGAAGGATTCCAGCTCTTCGCAAGCGAAGGCGCAAGCACAAACACAAGTACAAACACAAGCACAAGCACAAACACAAACTGCTTATTCAGCCCAATAAACGGCATGCCGATTAGTCCACTAGAGGCACTTCATCCTGATCGCAGATGATCAAGAGAAGTGTCTTTATTTGTGCACAAAAGCAGGTTGCAGGTTGAGGCGTGCTTGTTGGCATGCTGCTCTATTCAGACTAAGCAGAATTACAAAGCTCGCAAAAACCTTTAGGAGTGGTACAGATGTCGCTTAAATTCGCTTATTGGGTTCCTAATGTCAGCGGAGGATTGGTAATCTCCAAGATTCATCAGAAGACTGGCTGGTCATTCGATGATAATGCCAGATATGCGCAAATTGCCGAGGAGGTCGGCTTCGAGTTCGCGCTCCTGCAAACTCGGTTCATCGCAAGCTACGGTGCAGAGAATCAACTGGAGGCCATTACGCTTGCCTCTGCTCTGGCAACGGTTACGAAGAAGATAAATCTGATTGCCGCGGTGCTTCCGGGTTTATGGCATCCGGGAACAGTCGCCAAGATGCTCTCTACAATTGACCAGATCAGCCACGGTCGGGCTGCAATTAATGTTGTGAGCGGCTGGTTCAAGGGAGAATTTCATGGCTATGGCGAGCCTTGGCTCGATCATGATGAACGCTACCGAAGGTCGGAGGAGTTTATTACTGTTATGAGGGAGCTTTGGCAGCAGGAGGAGACGAATTTCCGTGGCAACTTCTACCGCATTAATGGTGCGCCGTTGAAGCCCAAGCCGATATCAGTTCCGCCTGTCTTCCAAGGGGGCAATTCCTCTGCTGCGCGGCAGATGGCGTCCAGAGTGTCCGACTGGTATTTCATGAACGGCAATACGTTAGATGGCTTCAAGACACAGATTGACGAGGTAAAAGGTTTGGCAGCGGCCAATAACCGCACGCTTCAATTCGGCGCCAATGCGTTCGTGATCATTCGAGATACGGAGGAGGAGGCGCGCCAAGTATTGAGGGATATTATTGCATCCTCTGACCCTGAAGCAGTTGAAGGCTTCCGCAGTCAGGTGCAGTTTGCCGGCAAAGCATCGCCGGAGCGGGAAGGGATGTGGGCGAATTCTGACTATCAGGACCTGGTTCAATATAATGATGGTTTCAAGACGGGCTTGATCGGCACTCCGGAGGGAGTTGCGGACCGTATTATCGAGCTCAAGCGAATCGGAGTAGATCTCATTCTAACGGGATTCCTTCATTATGATGAAGATATCAGAGCGTTCGGAGAGAAGGTTATTCCGCTTGTTCGCCAGAAGGAAGCAGAGCTTGCAGAGCTGCCTGTTTCCTAACCTAAATCGTAGCCGATAACACAACCCATAACACAACCCATAGCACAACCCATAGCACAACCGATAGCACAACCCATAGCACAACCGATAGCACAACCCATAGCACAACCCCGCGATTGCGGTGGATCGGCATGGTGCTCATCGGCCTACCGCTGGAGATCTTATACGAAGGCGGCGATTGAGGACTCGGTCAGCCGAGCGAAAGTTTGCACAGACTTTAAGATGTTTTGTCTCATCTGAAGGGGGTATTTTCAAGCTGAAAATGTGCCTCGCTCCACTTTTTCGAGCTGTAAAGCGGTATATTCCCACCCTATAGAGATAGTCGAAGGGGATTCTGCGGCGCCTTGCCATCTGTAAGAAGGTTTTTCAGTGTTCCAGCATGTCTCGCTCCACTTTTTCGAGCTCTAAAGCGGTATTTCCGCCTTACGGAGATAGTCGAAGAGGATTCTGCGGCGCCTTGCCATCTGTAAGAAGGTTTTTCAGTGTTCCAGCGTTCCTCGCACCACTTTTTCGTGCTGTAAAGCGGTATTTCCGCCTTACGGAGATAGTCGAAGAGTATTCTGCGGTGCCTTGCCATCTGTAAGAAGGTTTTTCAGTGTTCCAGCGTTCCTCGCTCCACTTTTTCGAGCTGTAAAGCGGTATTTTCGCCTTACGGAGATAGTCGAAGAGGATTCTGCGGCGCCTTGCCATCTGTAAGAAGGTTTTTCAGTGTTCCAGCGTTCCTCGCTCCACTTTTTCGAGCTGTAAAGCGGTATCTCCGCCTTACGGAGATAGTCGAAGCGCATTACCGTGGCGCAGCATACACCGCGTGCCGGGAGCTGCGCGCGATGCGCAAGCAGGACTGAAACAGCAGCCTGCCCGTTTGCATTTTTTGCTGCGACGATGGTAGAAATTTGCTGATGATAACAGGTGATATGTAAGGGTGGATTGATATTTTTCTATAATCCGATGGGAAATTAAGGATTTCATAAAGATCAATGCCCCCGCCTGCTTTGACAATATCCGAGTAAGATCGTATGCTTTATATGACACTTGTATAAAATACGCGATTCTATCAAATGATGATTAGATGATGATTAGAGGATAAAGTCATACTGAAATGCGGCAGCTTTGGGGGTACTTGATGATTCAGCTTATTGACTTATATAAGGAATACAAGACGAAAAAGGGAACGGTTGTTGGTGTTGATCACGTCAATCTAACGATTCCCAAGGGTCAAATTTTTGGCATTGTCGGTTACAGCGGCGCGGGGAAAAGCTCGGTGCTGCGCTGCATCAACCTGCTTGAGAAGCCAACCTCGGGCCAAGTGCTGGTCGATGGTGTGGATTTAATAAGTTTGTCCAAGAATGAGCTTCGCCTTGCGAGGCAAAATATTGGAATGATCTTTCAGCATTTTTATCTCATTAGCAGTAAAACCGTGTCAGAGAATATCGCGTTTGCATTGAAAGCAGCGGGCAAATCCAGCTCGGTCATTACCGAGCGGGTGACGGAGCTATTGCAGCTGGTAGGGCTGGCTGACAAGGCTGACCAATATCCTGCGCAGCTGAGCGGAGGCCAGAAGCAGCGGGTTGGAATCGCGAGAGCGCTCGCCAATGATCCGCATGTTCTGCTGTGCGATGAGCCGACATCTGCGCTGGACCCTAAGACGACCCAGTCGATTCTGGCTCTGCTTGGTCAGATTAATCAGTCGCTCGGTTTGACGATTGTTCTCATCACCCATGAGATGGAGGTCGTGAAGGACCTGTGTCACGGGGTTGCTATTATGCAGGATGGCCGGATTATTGAAGAGGGCGCGGTCTATGATATTTTTGCCAATCCGATTCAGCCTCTGACGAAGGAGTTTATTCAAACCACGCTTGAATTCAAGCTGCCTCAGAAGCTGCTGGATAAGCTTGATCCCGCTGGCAAGGTCGTTAAGGTGCTGTTCCGCGATGAAGCGGCAGAGAAGGCGATTATTGCGGATATGCTGAAAGCCAGCGGAATTCATGCGAATATTTTGCATGGAAAAATTGAGTATATCGGAGAGAAGCCCCTGGGCACGTTCATTATGGAGGTTACGGGAGATGCTGCCGGGATCGACAAGGCGCTGAAATATTTGGAGAGCCAATCCTGCGGCGTGGAGGTGGTAACCCATGTCAATTGATACGCTCGTAGAGCTGCTGCCGGATATGATCAAGGCTTTCAAGGAAACATTGTTCATGGTTGGGATATCATTGCTTATCGCTATTGCAGTGGGGATTCCGATAGGTATTCTCCTCTTCGTCAGCGACAAGGGGCTGTTCTCCGAGAACCGCCTCTTGAATACGGTGCTGGGCTTTGTAGCGAATATGATCCGCTCGATCCCGTTCCTGATTCTATTAGTGCTGCTCTTGCCTGTGACGGACTGGATTCTTGGCACGACCATTGGTCCTGCGGCAGCTGCGGTGCCTTTATCGGTGGCGGCCATTCCATTCTATGCCCGGCTCGTGGAGTCCTCGCTGCGCGAAGTGAACAAGGGCGTTATTGAGGCGGCTGTTGCCGTCGGCGCCAAGCCATGGCTCATTATTAAAGATGTGCTGCTGCCCGAAGCCAAGTCGGGTATTATATCCGGACTTACAATTACAGCGATCAGTCTGCTCGGATTTTCCGCGATGGCGGGTACAGTAGGCGGTGGCGGGATTGGCGATTTGGCGATTCGTTTCGGCTATTATCGCTACGACAACGGGGTTCTGTTTACAACGGTTATTCTGCTTATTGCGCTCGTTCAGATCATTCAGCTTATCGGGGATTGGGCGGCGCGCAGGGTGGATAAACGTTGATATAAAATTAGCATCAAGAAGGAGACAGACATCATGAGAAAGAACGGAGTCATTGCAGCATTGCTATCCATCGTATTGCTTTTGGCAGCAGGCTGCGGCGCCAACAACACAAGCAACGACACAACTGGGAATGAAACATCGAAGGAAAAGAAGAAGATTACATTCGGAGCAACCGCAGGCCCTTATAGTGATATGGTTACGAAAGCGATCAAGCCGATTATGGAAGCGAAGGGCTACGCGTTGGAAGTAATAGAATTCAACGATTACGTGCAGCCAAACAAAGCGCTGGCAGGCGGCTCGCTGGATGCGAACTTGTTTCAGCATATTATTTATCTGAAGAAATTTGCGGAGGACAATAAGCTGGATCTGGTTGATGTTATTAGCGTGCCGACAGCACCGATGGGTCTGTACTCCAAGAAGTTCAAAACCGTCGAAGAGATAACAGACGGAGCGGAGCTGGCGATTGCCAATGATCCTGCGAACCTTGCGCGTTCACTGCTGCTGCTTCAAGACCTTGGATTAATCAAGGTTAAAGCGGATGCCGATCCTACCAAGATCAGCGAGAAGGACATTGCAGAGAATCCGAAAAACTTGAAAATCAGCCTGCTTGAGGCAGCGCAATTGCCGCGGACAGTCGAAGGCACGGACCTCGCAGTAGTGGCAGGCAATTTTGCCCTGGCAGCGAAGATGGATCTGAACAGTGCCATCAAGCTGGAAAATATGGCGGAGAACTACCGCAATGTCATCGCAATTAATACGAAGGATAGCGACGGTCAGTTCGTCAAGGACCTAAAGGAAACAGTCGAATCCGATGAATTCGAAAGAGCAATCGACGAGTATTTCCAAGGCTTCTCCAAGCCGGAGTGGATGGCCGCGAAGCAATAATTTGGCACAGATAAGAAATAAGAACCTCCAAACCGCTCTATGTCGCGGTGCTGGAGGTTTTTTCATGCGCGGTCGTATTGGAGGCTGAATCTTAACAATTTGTTCGCGTAGACTTCAATCGGAAGGAACTGTAAGATAACATTGTTGTCTTATTTCGTGAGGAAGAGGTGAAGGTCTTGTCTTTTGTAACTCGGCTGCAATGGTTTTTTCGGCAGAGATGGGGCAGCTATGCGCTGGCAATTAGTATGATGGCCGGGGTTAGCTTGCTTACAATCATCCCTCCCAAATTGATTGGCAATATAGTCGATCATATTCGCAATAATGATTTGACCTCTGCCAGCTTGAATCAATCTGTGCTTCTGCTTGTAGGTCTTTCCTTGCTTATATATGTAATGGTATATCTCTGGATTACGACCTTATTTGGCAACTCGGCGCTCATTGAGAAGCTGCTTAGAGGACGTCTGCTTGCGAATTTGACGAAAATGACCCCGGCGTTCTATCAGCGCAACAGCACAGGGCAGTTGATGGCGCTGGCTACCAATGACATTCTGGCGATCGGGCAGACGGCGGGGTATGGCGTTATGACGCTGGTGAATACGCTTGTGGGCGCATCGGTTGTTATCATTACGATGATCTCGCTGATCAGCTTCAAATTAATGCTTGCGGCGCTCATACCGCTGCCTTTCCTGGCTATAGTCATTAACAAGCTGGGCAAAGGGGTCAGGATCCGTTTTCTTGAAGCGCAAGCTTCCTTTGGTCAAATGAACGATCATGCCCTGGAGTCCATATCCGGCATTCGTGTTATGCGATCCTATGTGCAGGAGGAGCATGATCTTGCCGCATTCGACAAAGTGACCTCGCAGGTCATGAACAAGAATAGGCGTGTATCCATTCTAAACGCACTTTTCCAGCCTACCATTTCTCTAATTGTCGGTGTAAGCTATTCCATCGGAATCGGTTATGGCGCATATCTCGTATTCGACGATCAGATTACGCTTGGTCAATTGATTTCCTTTAATATTTATTTGGGCATGCTGATTTGGCCGATGATCTCCTTCGGTGAGTTTATTAATGTGCTGCAGCGCGGAAGCGCTTCGGCTGATCGTCTGGAAACGACTATGGCTCAGGAGCCGGATCTGCAGGACCCCGAGGCGCCTGTCCAAATCGCTGTTCCTTCTTCCATTGAGATGAAAGGACTCACCTTCACATACCCCACAGCCAATCATCCAAGCCTCCAGCAGGTTTCGTTCCGACTGGAGAGGGGAGAGACGCTGGGCGTTGTAGGTAGAACAGGCAGCGGAAAGTCTACCCTGCTGAAGCAGCTGCTGCGCCAGTACACGGTTGATCGGGAGCGGCTGTTCATCGCTGATATTCCTGTCGAGCAGCTGGCTTTGGATCAGGTAAAGAGGTGGATTGGTTATGTGCCGCAGGAGCATCAGCTTCTGTCCAAATCCATTAGAGACAATATCGCCCTCGGCAAACCGGATGCATCGCGCGAGGAGATCGAGCATGCAATAAAGATGGCCTCCTTCACCTCGGATATTGCCGGGATGTCTGAAGGTCTGGGGACGATTGTCGGAGAGAACGGCGTTATGCTGTCGGGCGGGCAAAAGCAGCGTCTAGCAATCGCCCGGGCTCTGCTCGTCAATTCAGAGATTCTGCTGCTCGATGATGCGCTGTCAGCAGTCGATGCTCGGACGGAAAGCCGGATACTCCAACATATTCGCAAGGAGCGTGCAGGCCGGACAACGATTATTTCGACCCACCGCCTATCAGCGGTAGCACATGCGAACTGGATACTCGTGCTGGACGAAGGTCGAGTTGTTGAAGAAGGCACTCACGAGCAGCTTATGCTGCTTGGCGGCTGGTACAAGCAGCAGTGGGAGCGCCAGCAGATGGAAGCCAGTCTGGAAGAGTGACGAAGTACAATCAAGCAGTAACGCTCCGTAAAACTAAGCATATGCTTACGAAGCAAGTTTTACTGTGAAGAATAGTCAAGCAGTAACGCTCAGTAAAACTTTTAGGAGGCCCCAATATGCCCAAGCAATCCACGGCGAGAAGACTACTTGCGTATGCTCTCGTTTATAAATTCAGAATTATCGGCGCGCTGCTTATTCTGTGCTGCGCGGTTGGTGCTGAGCTTGGCGGTCCATATATCACCAAAACGATCATCGATCAGCATCTGTCCAAGGAAGCCGGCGAGCTGTCATCCGTGCTGGTTCTGCTGGCCTTTTATATGGGTCTGCTTCTGCTCGCCAGCATCAGCAATTTTCTGCAATCTTACTTGCTGCAATCAACCGCGCTCAGAATTATCAAAAACATGCGTATGGACTTGATGCAGCACATTCAGCGGATTCCACTCCGATACTTTGACAATACGCCGATTGGTGGAGTTGTCTCAAGAATTGCCAATGATACAGAGGCTATCCGCGACTTGTTCATGAGCTTCATGGCTACTTTTGTCGTGAGCTTCGTACAGCTATTAGGTATTTTTACAGCATTGTTTATTCTGGATGTGAAGCTAGCTCTGTATTGTTTGCTGCTTCCGCCATTGTTTGCCGTCATCATGATCATTCATCTGAAATATTCGAAGGGATTCATCAGCATCATGCGTGCGCGGCTCAGCGATATGAACGCCATGATCAATGAATCCATTGTCGTGATGCCAATCATTCAAGCTTTCCGGCGGGAGAAAGTGACGCTGCAGGAGTTTGAAGTGCTGAATGACGAGCGGTATGTCAATCAGATCAAGCAGTTCAGAGTTTTCGCTCTGTCCTCAAGGAATATTGTGGGTACAATCGGCAGCTTGGTGACGGCTCTGGTCATATGGTATTTTGGTCGGGGGGCGCTGGAATCCGCTATTTCCTTTGGTGTTTTCTATGCCTTCATCGATTATTTGGGACGAATGTTTCAGCCCATTATCGGGATATTCGATCAGCTGACGAATGCACAGAGAGCTTTTGTCTCTGCGGACAAGGTATTTGCAGTTATGGATATGGAGGGTGTGGAGGTCGAGAAGGCCAATGATACAGCTCGTCCAGAGGGTATTGTGAAATTCGACAATGTAAGCTTCGCCTATAAGGCAGGGGAGAATGTGCTGAACGGGATTTCCTTCGAGGTCCGCAAGGGCGAAACGGTGGCTTTGGTCGGTCATACAGGCTCTGGCAAAAGCTCGATCGTGAACCTGCTTCTCGGTTTCTACGAGCCTGACCAGGGCAAGATCACCATTGACGGCATAGATACCGCATCTATGTCCAAGCAAGCGCTGCGCAAGCATATGGGTATTGTGCTGCAGGACCCGTATTTGTTCGCTGGAGATATTAAATTCAATGTCAGCCTGCACAATGAGAACATCTCCATAGAGCGTGTGCGAAGCGCGCTTCGGGATGTAGGGGCGGCATCGTTTATTGAGCAACTGCCAGGTGGCTATGATGAGCAGGTGGTGGAGCGGGGAAGCACGCTGTCTGCGGGGCAGCGGCAGTTGATTTCTTTTGCCAGGGCGCTTGCCTTCGATCCTTCGATTCTGATTCTGGACGAAGCGACCGCGAGCATTGACAGTGAGACGGAAGGTCTGATTCAAGAGGCGCTAAAGGTTGTTAGTGAAGGCCGGACAACATTAGTGATTGCACACAGGCTGTCTACGATACGTGATGCCGATCAAATTCTTGTGCTGCATCGTGGCGAGATTGTGGAGCGAGGCAATCATGATGCGCTTATGGCGCTGGAAGGCAGGTATTATAAGATGTACCAGCTGCAAAAAGGAGGAGCTCCTTCCTCGATGGCTGCTTCGACTGTCAACCCATCTACCAGGTAGTTGTTGATAACCGATTGAGAAGAGAGGGCGGCAATTCAATGATGGCAATTACTCTCTATGATATGCTGTCTCTTTCACTGGTCATTGCCGTACTTCTCGCTGTGCTCTCCATCGTGTATGTGAGCTGGAGGAACGGCATCTCCCCCATGCCCTCCTCGGCTCTCGTCCGTCGTGTGGTGGCAAGTGAGATCAACCGGATGCCAGAGCGGCGCATCATTGTGGAGGCTGGCTCAGGGTGGGGAACTCTAGCGCTGCATGTGCTGCGGCAATGTTCCTGCAAGGAGCTGGTCGGGATCGAGAATTCACCGATACCACTGTGGATTTCCCGGCTCAGTGTACGGCTACTGTTGTCGCGGAAGTCCCCTTTGAGGAAGAGGATTTCGTTTAGGCGAGGGGATTTATACAGCTACCCGTTCGAAAGAGCGGACCTTGTCGTTGGTTATCTGTACCCTGGCGCAATGGAACGGTTGAGTCCCATTCTAAGCGCGAGGCTGGCGACTGGAGCCAGTATTGTTAGTGTATGCTTCGCGCTGCCGGGCTGGCGGCCGGAGCGTGTCGTTACTTGCAATGATCTATACCGGACGAAGATATATGTTTATACAAGGATGCAGGCAACGAAAACAACGGTTAATGAATGCGGATGAGCCTCCTTTTGGAGGCTTCAGATTGTTGAGAAAGTCTAAGGGCATTTCTTGCAGCAACACGGTATTCCCACTTTGTCGCGACAGCCAAAAGGGTATTCTACGACGACTTGTCATCTGTAAGAAGGTTTTTCAGCCTTACAGCGCAACTCGCTTTATTTTTCCTTGCTGTAACGCGATTTTTCCACCTTACAGCGATAGTCGAAGTGTTTTTACGACGTTTTGTCATCTGTAAGAAGGTTTTTCAGCTTTACAGCGCTCCTCGCTCCACTTTTCCTTGCTGTAACGCGGGATTTGAGACTGTCGATTAACTGTTTACAAATGAGGGAGATTCTACTTCCTTTGTGAAAGAGGCGTTGAGAAATGGGTAAATATGGGTAATTTGGCGAGGTGGAGCACATGGTGATGTGTTTTCGAGAGCTGACTGCTGCTTTTTTACCTTATGTGGCTGGCTTCGTGAGTTGCTTAGCATGTCGAAGAACCCCTGGTTTAGGGG
>NZ_CAKMMF010000008.1 GCF_927798095.1 Paenibacillus plantiphilus
GAGTATGAGCTTCGAGACCATGAGAATAATAAGCAACCGAATCGAATCGAATTAATGACAATCTATAGGGAAGAGACTGATTTTGAAGAACTGACGGGTGATCCGGATGATAAGATTAATTTCTCTGCAGATATTTTAATGTATATTAGTTGTTATTTAGTCAACGAGAACAGCTATCTTTCTAAAGGAGAGGCCTGGATAAATTGGTTTTCAAAATATGAAAAATTCGGTGAGCTCGAACATCTCTACTTTATGACTCCAACATTTTTTGAAAATGAAAAGCTCCCTGTTACAATGTCTGGGAATGAAATTGAACTTTTATTGTGTGTTCCAATTTCACAAGAAGAGCTTGAATATTTTGAGAATAATGGGGCATCAGCATTAGAAGAACTTCTATATGAGAAGAATATTGATGTATCCAATTTATTTAGAAAATCTGTGATTTAAGTTTATCCGACGTTTGCTTAGTTAGTACATGACTTATGTCCAATGGTAGAATTACCTGCTAGCTTACATTTACATGATGACTATTGTCAAATATTGCATGGTCTAGTTGAAAACGGCGGTAGTTTTAGAAACAACCCTGCACTAGAAAAACAGTATAACAATTTTAGGTCAAAGTACTGGAGATGGAGAGCAAAACAACTTGAAGGAATAAGATAATATTGGTGAATTCAGGAGGGATAAAAATTGAACCGAGATGAATTATATGCCTTTATTGAAGAACATTCAGATGATACTGATTTTACTGGTGGAGTTTCAGACAAGACATTGCAAAAATCGAAGATGAACTAAAGGTTGTATTTTCGCAGAGCTACAGATGGTTTCTGGAAAAATATGGTTTGGGTGGACTATTTGGCGTTGATATTCTAGGGTGTGGAAAATCAGCAATTCCTTCTGTTGTATCAAATACTAATAGACTCCGTAATCTTGTGTTACCGTTGGAATACATTGTAATGGAAGACTGCGATGAATTCTTTTATTGTCTGGAAATTTATTGGATGGCGAGAATGTCCAATAATATCATGGGATAGAGTGGCAGGATTCAGCGGGAAGCGAGCAGAAAATTTTTATGATTTTTTAGCCGAAAGACTCAGTGAAGCTAAAGAGAACTGGGATGATGACTTTTAAGTTTTAGTTAGTGGGGCTAGGGGCTACCTAGTGCCGAACGTTTCATAACCTAAATAACGCTTATCCGTTACATTGAACAGGTCGATTATGGTTAGATACTACCATGATTGACCTATTTTTTGTTATGTCCGCTTGCTTTCTCACAGGATCTTCTAACGATTCAATGGACTACCAGGCGAGCATGGTAGACTCTTTGTGCGAGGCATCGTAGATGAGGCTGTCAATGTTAGCGGTGTGCTGCAAGCTGCAGCTAGCGATGAGATTCATGTCTATGAAAGTGATGGCGGGAAAGAAAAGACATTATTCAAAGGTACGATCAGCACGGTGCAGACGAAGCATGCCAACGGCGTATATGAAATTGAGATCGAGGGTCTGTCTGGAACCTATCTGATGGATATGAAGCGTCATCGACGTACCTACCAGAACACAGCGATGTCCTATTCGGCGCTGGTGGTTCGTATGCCGGGCATCAGGTGTTGAATCTGGTTGGGGATGGGGTGAGTCTGGGATCGCCAGTGATCCAATATGATGAGACAGACTGGGTGTTTCTCAAGCGGCTAGCGAGCCATTTTAACACGGTGGTTGCCTGTGATATATGGGATGCCAAACCTAAGCTATATTTTGGAATGCCGAAAGGGAAGCGCTTCACATTGCCGGAGGAAACGCCTTATATGGCAGGCAAGGATTTGCTGGCATTCCAGCGGGCTGGCGGCTATGAAGCAGGACTCCACGATACGGATTTCTTCTATTATGAGATCGAAAGCACCTTGCGCGCAGCCCTTGGGGATACGGTTCAATTCCGGGGGAAATCGATGGTCGTAAGTGAAGTCAGGGGGCGCATGGATCGTGGTCTGTTCATGTACACCTATCGCTTGTCGCGCTCGGAAGGGATTCATCGGCAACGGACAGAAAATGCGAAGCTGACAGGCATCTCTCTGGAAGGCGAAGTGCTGGCGGTTCAGGGCGAGCAGGTCAAGCTGCATCTGAATGTAGATAAGGAGCAGTCCAAAGGGGAGGCCCACTGGTATCCGTTTGCTCCGGCAACGGGCAATGCGATGTATTGCATGCCGAAGGTGGGAACGCATGCCAGCTTGTATGTTCCTGATGCAACAGGAGCTAGGGCGCTTGTAGTTGGCTGTGTTCGAAACAATGGCGGCAGCTGTGAGAAGACAAGCAATCCGAGCAATAGATATTTTGGTACGGAGCATGGAAGTGAGGTCGAACTTCTGCCGACGGCGATCAATGTCGTGAGCGGGAACAAGGAGCCGCTGAAGCTGAGCATTGACGATGCAACAGGAATTACGCTGACTAGTCACAAGAAGCTGACGCTGAATGCGGACGAGGAGATCTCGATCTTTACGCCCAAGCGGGTCATTATTAAGGCAACGAGTCAGCTGATGGCGAATAAGCTGGGCAAGCTAAGCGGGTTTGCGATTGAAAACGAGTACCATTTTCTAGGTGATCATGTGATGGCGGAAGGAACGGATCAAACGAGCTACCCGCCTTATGACGATGAGCCTAAGGAGGGAACGCCGCCTCCGCCGCCTCCGCCCCCACCGAAGAAGAAGTTTAGCTGGGGGAGCCTGCTGGGCAATGTAGTGGCCGGACTTGCGGTAGTAGTAGCCGTAGCTGTCGTTGCTGCGGTGACCGTTGCAACCTTGGGAGCCGGAGCCGTCGTTATTGGCGCAGTGGTAGTGGGTGCAATGGCTGCGGGAACGATAGCGGTAGGAAGCAGGGCGGTATCAGATATTGTGCGAGGCGAAGTGAGCAGTACGTGGGATTACATGACGGATGCCTTTCGAGAATCGATGATCGGGGCGGCGTCCGGCGCGATATTCGGCCCATTCGCAGCCGGAGCCAGAGTAGCAGGACAGATGGTCGTAGGCGGCGTAACAGGGGTATTCGAGAATGTCGTAAGCCAGCTCACGGACAATCGGAAAGGGTTTAGCTGGGATGAAGTGCTGTTCAGTGGAGGGGTCGGTTTTCTCTTCGGTGGGGTATTGGATGTCAAGATAGCCCGCAGAACGATTGGCGACTACCTTGGCTCAGGGATCGGGAAAATTACACCGGATTGGCTGAAACGCGGCTTCGGTTCTATATTGGATGGCTTCGGCAGCGCTGTGCAAGGGTTAAGCAAATGGGGGAGCAACTTAGGAGGAAAGTTTCTTACTCATATACAGGATCTAAATATGAAACTCGGTATAAAAATAATAATGTTAGATGATAAATTAATGACGCAGCTCGGAAAAATTGATGCTAAACTAGATGCATGGACTAAGGCAGCAGCGCAGACTATAAGGAATGGATTTCAGCTTCCTGGCTCACAAGTGGTAATTCCCGGGTATGGAAGAGTTTCGTTTGATGATTATGTGCATGATCCGCATGTTAATAGGTCGGATTCAGGGTCCGGGTGGACGAGTAATCCCGTTCATAGATCCGAAGTCGATGAAGTTATTAGGAACGACTATGATATAAACGGAAATTTGATAAACCGATCTGTTGTTCCTAAAGGATTTGAGAGTGTTGATGACTTCTTATCAAAAGTTGATGATGTAAAAATAAAGGATTACGGCTATGATAGTATTGATGAGTTCAAAGAAACAGTCAAATTTCTTGACGAATACCTTAATAAATCTCCGAAAAATAATATCTTAAACAAATCATTAGCAGGGGGAGTGCATAACAATGGGGTGAAGTTTGATATATTAGGATTCCCTATCTTCAAGGGAGAGAATTGTAAATTTGAAATGAAACTTCCTGAATCAAAGTATAAAGCATCAGACCCGGCTCAATTCAAAGAATGTACGAAGGCACTTAAAAAAGCAATTGAAGAGGGGAAAGTTCCAAAGGAGTTATTTACCGATCTTCAACTAAAATATATTATGGCAGAAAAAGACAGAATACCTGGACTTACATGGCATCATCATCAAGTTCCAGGGAAAATGCAGTTAGTTCCGACTGATGTTCACAAAGCAAATCATTTAGGTGGAAATTCTCTTTGGGGAGATGGGATTAGATGAATAAAGATGTTATTTGGGAATTAGCTTTTGGTGAGGTATCGAGGGATTTAATCGTTGAAGTCGAAGATATACTAAATGTGCAATTCCCTGAAGAATATACTAGAATTGTAATGGAGTATGACGGTGCAACTGTTAGCCCAAATGTTTTTAATGTACAAGGGAAAGAGAGAGTATTTGGTGGATTATTATCATTTACCCACGAAGTAGAAGGAGAGAATATTATCGAAGTCTATGAAGCTATAAAGGATAGACTTCCTTCAATGGTGTTTCCAATTGCTTCTGATCCCGCTGGAAACTATATCTGTTTTGACTACAGAAATGGAGAAAAGCCGAAAATAATCTTTTGGGAACATGAACAGGCAGTTGCTCATGAAGATATTTCTGATGAAGACTTCAAGAATGGTAAGTTATCAGAAATGCAGGAGCAAGCGATATTCTTTGTTGCAAACTCTTTTTCGGAGTTTATTGGTAAATTGCACCATTATGAAGAATAAACATCATATGATAAATAGGATCAATTAGTTTAACCTTGATCGAGTGCTTGTCGATATGCTTTATGCAGAACAAAATGGGTGAAGCATTAGAAATAAATTTGAGTAGTCCGATGTAAATATCTAGATTTTAATCGGACTTACTTTTGTAATGAAATTGTATTATATTATGGGGATGAGTGAATGGCTCTCTACCTAGTTCCCAATGAAATCAGTATTTTACAAAGCATACCCATTCAATACCCGTGTAAAGATTTATTCATTTCGGTAGTCATACATCAAATGCTTTAATTTTATAACCTAATTAGTGCAATTCCGTTACATCAAACAGGTCGATTATGGTCAGATACAACCATAATTGATCTGTTTTTTATTTTCTCCTTCAAGTTGGTTGGGGTGAATATCATATTTCATACAATGCTGAAGAGCAAACCGAATTGAGGGCGGCTACCGTTATTGGCTCATCTAATAGAGCATTCGAAGTGACGGATGTCGCGACAGATGGGGCTCCAAACGGGATCTGCGTCAGAAGACGCTCTACAATGAACAGATTATTGGATCATCCTTAAACAAGCATTTCTGTACATGTTTATGTTGACATTTATACGAACAAATTCAGCAACCCGGATATTAAATATTTTCGCACCCCTTCCGGCAAGGAAATTAAGCTCAGTCCAGATGAGATCGTCATTACAGCCAAGGACGGGGACACGTATATCAAACTAAATGATGCAAGCGGCATCGAGATTATGAGCAGCAAGAGCATCAAGCTGGTGACCAAAGAGGATATCGTCATGGATGCTGGAAAGAAGCTGAATCTCGTAGCGAAAGAAGAGATTAATCTGACCTGCAAAGAGAGCAGTATTAAGCTCGATGGCAGCACGACGATTACGGGTCTTGAAGTCAAAACAAACTAGCCTTCTACTTAGACGGCGGTTTGGCGAACTAGCGAATGGATGGGAGGGTGGACCATGGTTAAGGAAGAATCGCTGCTCCATTTCGCAGAGCATGTTGTGAAGCCAACACGGATTGACGCTCTGTTGAAGCTGGAAGCGTACTATCGGTCTAATCGTGATGAACTTAAAGGCGCATTCCTTAACATCTTCAGCAATTGGTGCAGAACGCTGCAGCACAGTCAGCAGAGAGGAATGAAGGGACCGATCGGCCATATTACTTTCTCGATGCTTCGTACGGAAATTGCCGAGGGTAGAGGGATCTATCTGGCGGAGGCAACAGATGCATCATGGTTTCTTGATCGTCACCCGCTTAGAACGATGTATGATGCGAGCTGGGCTTATCGATTTCTGGAGGAAATGATCGTTGAAGTGGAGCGCTCCAGTCGGAGTTATATGGGGCTCATTAATCGAGTGGAGCTGGAGAGGGTGAAGCTGCAGGAGGCGGTTTATTTTCACCAATATGTCACGGTTCTAATTCGTCATGCCATGTCTGAAGCTTCAGAAATAGCCGAGTTCGCTGGATTGGACAAGGAAGAACAGCTGGAAGTACGAGTCGGAGAGTATCTGGATCATAGTGAAGCGGTTTATAAAGAGGACCGTCGTACGCATGATTCAGCAGCAGTTCGGGCGTGGCTGTCTGAGAAAAAAGAATACGAGCACGCCTATTCCGTTTACCAAGGACTCGATCTATCGAATGGCGATTATGCCGGTGTAGATTATCAATACGCTCTGTTTCGCGATACGAATGCCGCCAATAGCAGATTTGCCGCCAGCATGCTGCTCGGAACAAGGTGGGAAGGCTGCCAGTTGAGCAACGTGGATTTCACTTTAAGTATGATTCACGGCGCTGAATTCAGCGACTGTAATTTGAGCGGCGCGGTATTTCGAGCAGCACAGGGTGCTGCGGGGTTGCCGAATCCGACATCGTGGGAGATGCCTGGGTTCGAGGCGGTTCGTTTCATCCGTTCCGACCTGACTGGAGCTGACTTCACGGGAGCAAATCTGCGAGGAGCAATGTTTACTGGAGCAAGTATTGAGAATGCGGTGTTTACAGACGCCGTCTTGCAAGGGGTGGATTTCAGCGGCGTGGACTTGAGCGGCGTGCAGTTCACAGACTCGCAATTGGCTTCGATCACGCTTCGGACAAGCAAGGAGGCGGAGTTGCAATGAGTCTGAATCATTTTATTCTAAAGCAGGATGAACGAATTGCAGATGCAATTAGACCAAGAGATGTCTCATCGGTCATTCAACCGGAATGGTTAGCGGGCGAGGGTTTGCGGCAGCTAGTAGAAATGAATCTCCAGTTTCCTATCATGGAGTCGAAGAACGTGGTTTATGTGGATATGATTGAGAATCCTGTCCTGTTTGTGTCTGATCCATTCAAGGTGTTGCTGGAGAAAGTCTCTCCACAATCGCTGTTTCGGCCTGCCGGGATGATCGATCAGAGAAGAATGAGACAAGCCACATACTGGTTAGCGCTGCCGCCGCGAGTAGACTGCCTGTCCATACACAGTGAGTTCCATCCAACAGGAACGATCAAGAGGCTGATCATTGATGCAGACAAAGTGGGGAATCGTCCGATCCTGCAGATTGCCGGCCTACGGGAGAAAGTGATTGTAATCAATTTGGCGCTGGCCGAAGGCATTCTGCGGCGGGGATTTACTGGTATTAAACTGGTGAAGGTTGAAAAAGCCAGTGAGATGGAAAGACTCAGTATGCCATTGAGTTAGAGCAAGAGCGCATATATTTCAAGGAGGGATGATCATGCTGGGAGCAGCCGCGGCAGTAGCTGGAATGGCCGCAATAGGAGTGAGCAAGCCCCCTGTTGAAGATAAGAAAAGTTATGTTGTGGCGGGGGCTGTCTTGGTTTGCAACTTAGGCACGCAGCCGACACGACTCAAGATGCCGCTTAGCCACGGTGTAACTATTAAGGGAAAAGCGCAGATGAACGTGAATGACTTTGTCGTGAATGAGAATATTTTTCCGTTCGGATATTGCATGAGTACGATTAATCCTGAGGTACAGCAGAATGGAAAGCTGGATATCAACGGAGTGAAAAAAGCGCCATGTGTGCCGGTGATAACGAATCCATGGCTAAACGGCCAGCATGATGTGTTGATCGAGAATGCGCCTGCTTTGCTGAATGAAGGCTGTAATTTCTGTATCCATGGCGGCGCGATTCTAATCGATAATGACGGGCAGAATCTGAGCGGTACTACGATCGTGAAATCTGGATGACGGCATGACGGCAGCTTGTGTTGGAACGCGATAAATTGCAGGTTGGAGAGGAGAAGCTTATGAAGACGTTCCATCCGTCAGCGGGATATGGCCAGCTTCGGCTCGTGTCATCCTATGACGTACAAATCTTGAGCGAATTACATATCGAGCGGAAAGCTGGCGAGCATGCCAGATTGTACGTAACGGGAATTTTACCGGAAGATAAGAAGGATCGCTGTGTTCTTGAAGCCCATAGCGAGGATCAGGTGGCAATTGAACAGACAGATGAGCATGGAACACGGATAAGAACCTTATTCTCCGGTCTGGTAAGCCACATGGTCGTCAGCTTTGTGCAGGGCATTTATTATTTGAAGCTGGAGGCCATCTCCTATTCGAGCAAGCTGGACATTCAGACACGGACGCGTTCCTTTCAAAATAAGGATATGACATGCGGCGACGTGGTAGAGTCTGTACTTGCTGCATATCCCCGTTCAGATGTGATCGATTCCGCATCGGGAACTACCGCATTGGGACAATTTACATTACAATATAAAGAGACAGATTGGCAATTCCTGAAACGAATAGCATCCCGTTTCCATGCTGTTATTCTGGTGGAAGCAGCGGCATCATCGCCTAAAGTATGCATTGGATTGCCGGAAGGCCGCTTAGGTGAATTGCCGGATTTACCCTATAGCATCAGGCGCGATCTGGTAGGCTATTCGGCGGCTCAAGCAAGTGCTGGATCAGAATTGAATGAAGCGGATTTCACCTCTTACATCGTGGAGACCTCCGTTTATTTCAATCTTGGGGACCGCGTGAAATTTCGGGGCAAAAGACTCGCGGTTGCGCATTCCGTAGGGGAACTGCGATATGGAGTACTAACTTTCACGTATACCCTTACACCAGAGGGTGGAATCACTCAAAGCCTGATCTTGAACGACAAGCTCTCGGGGGCTTCGTTAGAAGGCAAGATTATAGAGGTGTCGAAGGATACGGTCCGTGTTCATCTGAATGTGGATTCGTCCCAGCAGAAGAGCCAGGCCAGCTGGCTGCCGTATTCATCGGTATATACGGCCGAGGGCAATAGCGGATTTCATTGTATGCCGCAGACGGGGGACTCGGTACAGCTTTATTTTCCAAGCCCAAGAGAAGCAGAAGCGGTAGCGCTTAGCTCCGTGCGGAGGAGTGGTCAGGAATCGCCTAAAATGAGCGATCCCGGTGTAAAATACTGGGGGACAAGCTTCGGCAAAGAGTTGAAGTTCGGTTCTACGGATCTGCAGCTCATCGCGCAAGAGGGCAGCTTGTTTATCAAGATGGATGCCGGAGAAGGTATTGAAATACAGAGTGAGAAGACGATCACAGTCAAGATGCAGCAGGATATTGAGCTGAATACGGAGAAGAAGCTAACGTTAACGGCGCAGGAATCGATCTATCTGCTATGCGGCGAGAGCAGCATCATTTTGGATGGAGAATCGGATGCACAGGGCGAACAGCTCCTGATAGAAGGCCAAACGAAATCGCCGGTATTTGTAGAAGACTTGGAGCCGATTGAGGAAGTCCCTTTTGCGGAAGAGAAGAAGGAAGAGAAAAAGGGATTCTGGGGTTCGCTGCTCGATGTCGGGCTGGATGTTCTGCAAGTAGGTCTGGACGTAGTGGGCTTGATCCCGGTTGTGGGCGAAATCGCAGATTTGGCGAATGCCGGTATTTCGTTGGCGCGCGGAAATTATGTTGATGCCGCCCTATCGCTGGCATCAGCGATACCATTCGCAGGCTGGGTAACGGCAGGTGCTAAGATTGTAACAAGAAGTATAAAGATTGCCGGTAAAGTGGAGGAAGTAGCATCCATGGCAATGGCTGGCCTCCGGAATATTGATGTGAGCAAATTCCTGGAGCCAATCGGCAATCAACTTGGAAAAATGTACACAGCAGCAAGAGGCATAGGGAGTAATTGGAATCAGTTCGACATGCTGAACAAGATGAAAAACGCGATGCAGCAAGGCCTGACACGCTTCCATATGGATAAATTGGCTATCGCCGGTATGGAATATGCGAAGGATATGGTGGTCGATGAGGTTGTATCCAGCGTAGCAGGTGAATTCATGGATACTCCGTTAGGAATACTGCTGGATGTTGTAGTGGGATCGAAGCGAAGCTCAGGGTCTGGTGGAGGATCTAGCGGTGGCTCCAGTGGCGGATCTAGCGGCGGATCTTCTGGTGGATCAGGTGGTAGCTCCAGTGGCGGATCTGGTAATGGGCCAGGTGGTGGAAATGGAGGGAAACCTCCTAAGGATGATCGGGATGGCGATCAGAGTGATGATCGTGATGGTGACGATCAGAAGGATAAGGATAAGAGAGATAAAGATAAAGATAAAGATAAAGATCAGAAGGATAATAATGAAAAGTTAAATAAAGATGGTTTGACACCAGAACAAGAAAAGTACTATCGACGGAAAATTGATGAAGCTGAAGCTCGTGGAGATATAAAAGCAGCAGATGATATTAGATATGAAAAGTATTTAGAAAAGCAAAAGAATCTAGGAAAAGAACCTCTATCACGCGAAGATTGGGATATAAGAAAGGAACGATTAGATAATAGTAGTAATCGTGGAAAGGTAGAAGAGGAAAAAGGTAGAAAAGCATTGGGAAATCAGCTAGGTCGAACATTGGAAAATAATAATGAAGCTCCTACTACTACGCGTATTTCTTCTGAAGGAGTTGACACTCGGCCAGACAGTATAGGGAGAAATGATCAAGGAGAAATTGATTTAGTTCATGATCACAAACATAAGACTGGTACTGATGACCAAGTTGTTTATAATAATGAACAGATGCGTGCACAAAAGGAAATGATCGAAGACAAAATAAATGGCCGTCATATTGTAACGATATCAAGTGATAAGCCGGATTTAAATGGGATTCCTCCTAAACCAAGGCCAAGTGGCCCTTTAGGAGAAAAGAGTGATATTTATTATGTAAATCCCAAGAATGGTGAAATAACACACCAGTGGGTGGTTGACCCTGAATTACCTGGTGGAGCATATTGGAGAAAATTATAGTTTGGAATGAATGCTTATTAAGTTAGTACAGGAGGGAAGATCTTTGGAGATGAAGATAAAACCTAATTTATTTTCAACTTTAATGTATCCTACAGTATCTTTGGAAGAAAGTGTGGGATTAGATCAACTATTGAGTGTTTTTGAGTCGGATGATAAATTTGTTCCTACACTATGGGGACATAATGAAATGATTCGTTTGAATTACAATCGCAATGAACTTATAGAAAGAGTATCATTAAAGCAACCAAAATTTTCAGAAATTTATCTTCATCGTGATAAAACGGTCAGATATTCAGGTCACTTTGATTTAACTTTAACTAAGCGTTCTTTTTTAAGTTTTACATTCGATAAATCTATGCATCAAAAATATTGGTCAACATATTTTATGTTGTCTGATCAAATTGCAGAAATAGTTAAACCTCGTTTTGGTGTTACTCATATATTCTGGCCTGCTCAAACTCCTTGGAAAACTGAAATTGAGCGGATGCAAAAGTGGATGAATTTATGTTCATATCCCGTACCAGTAAAATTTATCCCGAATGGTCCTTTGGGTTTGGGTATGAGAACCTACTTAGGTGGAGATGTTTTAGAAATGTTTGATAGGGAAATCCTTTCTGATATTCCTGCCGTAGTTACAGACTTAAGCTGGGGTGGGATACGTATTGACCTTGCTGACAATCCCTGGGAGTTGGATTCAGAAGAGCTTCTAAATAATTGGATGAAAGTCATGCAACATCTAGAAAAAGCACATTTATTTGCGATTCCGAGTTTTGATAGAGATCATATGGGAGTGGCTTTCAGTCCCAACTCTTTATGGAGGAACTATTTGGGGAGGTAAATCTGGTGGATTGGTGGGTGCATTATGGATAATCAAAACAAAGAAAGAGTAAAAGCACTTTCTATAATAAATCGATCACAATATAACAATGAACTAATTAAAAGATTAGAAATAAACGGTTTTGATTTTTCCTTTACAGATCTATCTGATGTTAAAGCAGATTGTATATTTGCAAATGAGGCAAATTTCAGAGCATCAACTCTTATAGGGGTTTCTTTTCGCGATTGTGAATTTAATTTGGCTAATTTCGAGAATTGCAATTTTGAGAGGGCTGACATTGCCGATTGTGTATTGAGTGGAGCAAACTTTAGAAAGTCACAAATGAATTACGCACAAATTAAAATAAGCACTTGTATAGAGGCATGTTTCGATGAAGTAGTTTTTACACACGGTAATTTAGGAGGAACAGTTTGTATTAGAGCAACATTTCGTCAAGCGAATTTAATTGCAATAAATGCACAAAAAGCTTTTTTTGAAGAAGCAGATTTGAGAGAAGCTAATCTTTCAGATGGTAATTTTGCAGGTTCAGATTTTATTAAAGCTAATTTAACTGGTGTAAATGCTAGAAATGCTAATTTTATAGGGGGAAATTTGACCGGAGCTATCTTTCGTGAGGGGGATTTTGCGGGAGCTGACTTTTCGAATGCAAAGCTTGATGATGTGGTTTGGGAAGGTGCAGTTATTGAGGATACAATATTCGATGATGAAGTAAGAGAGGAGATATTAAAGAAAATATGATCATTTCAAGGGGGAATCAATGCTTGTCAGAATTACCGCTCTAAGATGAAAAAGAACCAGATTATTACAGATCAATAAAATACAGGTCGATCATGGTTGGTCAGATACAGCCATAATCGACCTGCATTTGTGAGCGTCAAAAGCTTATTCCCACTCGAACGCTGAGTAGGAATGAGCTTTTTTGCATGTCGAAAATCGAAGGAATGGGTGAAGGAGCTGACCGACGGGACGAAGATGATGTTGAAAAAGGTGAATCCGACGAATGTATTTTTCTCCGATGGTATAGAAGCGGTGGATGAGAAGCAAGTCGGGTACTTTGATTTCAAAAGCGCGGCGATGGATGAGTTTATTTACCAGCTGATGTTCTTCTTTGAGTTTGGCGGTCGAACGATCATAGGCACCTTTAATTGCAGTTATCGCGAATATGCGGATTGGCGTGATTTCGTGTTTCAAGTCATTCGCACGATCCGAGTCATACGAGAGGAAGATAGAGAGGAGAAGGAGCTATGAGTCAACCGATCTATACGTATTCCAATATGAGAATCTCTCCCTATGAATTTGAGAGTTTGCAAGCATGCAGCCTTATCCAGCAGGTGGGGGAGCATGCGCATCTTCGCATCAGCGGGATCGTGCCGGAAGATAAGCTCGATCACTATGTGGAGAGAGCGGATGATCAGGAAACAATTGAAGTCTCTGTGCAGGATGGGGAGCGAACGATCGCTTTATTCCAAGGCATTGTAACCAATGTAAGTGTACAGGCTGTTCGAGGCGTCAGAACGCTTACGGTGGAAGCCTATAGTGCGACTTTGCGGATGGATCTCCAAAAACGAACCCGTTCGTTTCAAAATGCTCAACTGGCTTACGGCAAGCTGTTTACACAGATTACGGAGGGGTATCGGGATTTCGATGTGATGGATGAAGCTTCTCGGGGCAAAAGCATCGGGGGCTTGCTCGTTCAATATGAGGAGACAGATTGGCAGTTTGCTCGCCGCATTGCCTCTCAACTGCATGCGCCATTGATCCCGATCTGCACACAGAGCGGTGTGAAATATTCAGTGGGCTTGCTGGATCAGGGCGAGCCGAAGAAGCTGGAATCTTTCAACTATACGATTAGGAAAGATTTGAAGAGCTATAAGCTGAAGTCTGAGAACGGCATGGGTGACTTGAATGAACAGAACAGCATCAGCTATGAGGTTACGGCCAGTGCAATCTTAAATCTAGGCTGCCCGGTAAAGTTTCAGCGGCGAACACTCTATGTTGCAAGAGCAGAGACTGTAATCGAGAATGGCGTATTGACGAGCCATTATGTGCTAAAGGACAAGGAGGGAATGAATGTTCCGACCATTTATCCCTATGCGCTTGTAGGCGCTTCTCTCTTTGGCAAAATTCTTGATGTTGCAAAGGATCAAGTCAAGGTGAAATTGCATATTGACGGGGAATCGAGCGGTTCGATGTGGTTCGCCTATTCAACGGTATATTCATCTCCAGATGGAAGCGGCTGGTACTGCATGCCGGAGGCAGGGGATGAGGTTAGGGTGTATTTTCCGGATAAAGAGGAAAAGCATGCTTTTGCAGCAAGCTCGGTTGACACCGCTTCCTCTGACCCTGTCAAGCGCAGTGACCCGGCAGTGAAGAGCATTAGCACCAAATACGGCAAACAGATTGTGTTCCAGCCAGGATCAGTGGAAATCATCGGCAGCGGCAAGCTTCTGATGCGACTGACAGATGATGGGGGCATTGAAATCAACAGCGACAAAAAAATTATGTTGAACGCAGAGGATGATATTGAAATAACAGGCGGGGCAAAGGTGCTGATCCAAGGCAGCGAAGGCATTGATCTTCAGCAAGCGGGCGCTAGTCTTCAGATCGCCGATCAAGTGACGATTGGCGGCTCTAAGGTCAACATCAAATAAGCTCATGGCGAACTTTGAATACGTTTAAGGGAGAGCAAAATGGATAGAGATACGGTTCTGGACCAATTTCTGGAGGAGCATGTTTTTGACCAATGGCTGGATGATCTCATTCCGATCGGAGATGCGCTGAATGAGCGCAAGGAAGAGATCGAGCACGGCTTATGTCAAACCGTTGATACCGTATGGCGTTAGGTTGCCGAGCAGCAGGAGCAAGGTGTGAAGGGCGCGATCCACTATGTGTACATCTCCTTGCTGCGAACAGGAATTATGGAGAACATTCCCCCATTATCGAATTGATGCCTTTGACGAGAACTGGATGATGGACAAGGTGGAATGCACAGCCTTATGGCGGGCGGATTTTATCTTTGAACCGTTGTTCCGCCGGATGAAGGAGCTTGAGCAGACTAAAAAAGCATACGCGCGCAAGTTCACCTCGCAGGATCTGGATCGGATTAAGCAAATCGAAGCGGTCAAATATCATTTGCTCGCAATTGAATTTTTGAAATCGATGGTTCCTGCACTGCTGGGCAGCAGTGATTATGCTCAAATTGCGAACAGGGGAAGTTGACTATAGTACGATAAGAGCTTATCGTGGTGTCGATGTTGATATTTCAATCCCGATTGAATATCGGGCTGATC
This sequence comes from Paenibacillus plantiphilus, assembly GCF_927798095.1. Classification (GTDB taxonomy): domain Bacteria; phylum Bacillota; class Bacilli; order Paenibacillales; family Paenibacillaceae; genus Paenibacillus_Z; species Paenibacillus_Z plantiphilus. Next base: position 15,000 of record NZ_CAKMMF010000008.1, read on the forward strand.
CAAGATTAGTTACGGATAGGCTTCGGAGGCATATACAACTTTTAGAAAGATTTGAATATAAGAGAATAAGAGATAACAACCCGTTGACTGAAATTGGTGATACATTTACATCTGGAATGCAATCTACTAGTAAGGAACCGCCAAGAAAGAAGAAACCACCAAAGCAATTAAAAATGGAGGTAAAGATGCTTACACCACAAGAGTTTTTAGAGAAATGGGATAGTGAAACTTATTGTCTGGTTAATTTTGATACGAACGTAATTAACTCATTTTCTTTATCACAGGAAACTAAAGAGTTTTTGCTTCAGGCAGGTTTGCCAGAGTCGGCATTTCCGTTTTTGACTTTTGAGTCTTCTGTTAATGGGGGAGGGATTAAATTAACTGAGAAATACGATGATGCGGACGCTAGATTTTCAAAAAATATATATTGGGTTTACTGGAAATGGGTTTCCCATTTGTATTGATGAAGAGAATGATGAGATAATTTATATTGACCATGACAGAGATAATATAGAAGTTTTTATTAATTCCTCTATAGCTCAATTTGCTGATTCCTTGTTAAACTATATGGATTTTATTAAGAAGATTAAAGCTGTAAATGGAAGAAAAGCATTCCTTGAAAAAAATGCGACAAAAGACTTTTTAGAATGGATTACTCATAAGTTAGAGGAGATAGACTCTGAGTCTCTTACTCATCGAAGCTTTTGGAGTGAGGAATTGGATCCGTTCAATAGAGGTGGATCGTCGAACCATTTAGGAGAAGATCGCGAGATAAAGGATCGAAGATCGATGAATATTTTGAAATCATAGCTGCACTTTTATCCACAGATAGCATGTTGTTGCTCTCCTAATCATGCTTTCGGATATATCAAATGAGCATAACGAAGTCGCAGAGTGTGCTGCTCTCCTTCCTGACAGAGGCTTTTGAAGCCATTGGCGGAGTCCCCCAAGACGATCAAGGATGAAGCTAGAACCGAGCATAGGGCTGGCAAAGTGAATGTTAAGTTCGCCGCGTATGCAGCAGACTTTGGGTTTCACGTTAAGCCATGTATCGCATGGCTTCCTCGCACAAAAGTGTTAATAGGTCGGATTCAGGGTCCGGTTCCTCTGGTGGTGATAGGGGACCTGAGTGGACGGGTAAGATTGATGATACTCGACCTGCATTCAAGCAAACTGAATTTGCCAATTCACATGAGTCAAGACTTAATCAAACACCTGGCCCTGACGAGAAAACATTACTTTATAGTGGGAGGATTAGATATGGAATCAAAACTAGAATTTTTGAAAGAATACACTTTAAGCGAGAATCAGAATATAAAAATTATTCCATTTCATGAGGTTAGGGGTATTGGTTCAGAGATGATTCCAAAGTCGTGGTTTAATATTTTCGAACATAAAGACACTGATAGGCGAATAGAGTTACTGCTAGAAGTATGGAAAACTTGTTCCCCAGTTACACTAAGTAACACAATATCATATCTGACTGAAAATCTTTATGAAGTGGATTTAGTATACTTCAATGATCGATATTCTATTTTATACTCTGTGAAATCACAAAGTGGTGAAATTCAATATTATGAAGGTAGAAATCCTTTAGATCCATTTAATAACATTGAATTACAAAATAATTGGTGCAAAATCCCACAATTAATTCGGAATTTTTATGAAAACCTACACAATGGATTTTACTTCTATGCGAGTAAAGCGATGGGGCTAGTCCCTTTGGAGAATGTGACTTTTTTTGGTGACGATGAATGGGGGATAATTGAAAGTTTGAACGAGCCAATTCAAATTAATCTTCAAACAACTTTTGGCTTTTTTAAAAATGGCATGAGTGGCTACGTAGCAATTGATTATACAAATGCTGAAAACGATAATGCTACTTTATGGTTTTCGAATGACCAGCCAGAGTACAATATTAATTTTTGGGATACTATTGACGAATGGATTGTTATTGGTTTTCAAGATTAGTTGTTTTACGCTGAATCAAAACGCCCTAATGCTGACGGAATTGCCTGTCCGAATGTTGTCGAATATAATGACCGTATCACAGAAAAGGAAAAGGATGCCTCTCATATATGTGAACCTGCGCCAACAGGTTCACGGAAGCATCCCCCCAAACCAACCGTATTGTTTGGGAAAAAACCTATCGAGGGAATCAATCGTTCAATTGCTTCGGACCCCGCTGGAAATTATATCTGTTTTGACTACAGAAATGGAGAAAATCCGAAAATAATCTTTTGGGAACATGAACAGGCAGTCGCTCATGAAGATATTTCAGATAAAGATTTCAAGAATGGTAAGTTATTAGAAATGCAGGAGCAAGCGATATTCTTTGTTGCAAACTCTTTCTCGGAATATTATCAGTAAATTGTTCCATTATGATTTAGAGGTGGTGTATCCGAATTGATACCTTTTGATATTTTTATGAGTCTTATTTCATATTCATGTTCAGATATGGGATACTACAATTGACGGATCAAATGGAGTAAATGAGATGTGATTAGCGCTCAAACAGCTTGATGACTGTTATGATTGAAATAGTATGATAATCCAAAATATCAAAGAAGGAGCAGTGAAGCCCGATGACCTTGTTTAGTGCTATCCTTGTGGCGATCGTTGCGTTAGAGCATGTTTACATCTTGGTTCTGGAGATGTTTATGTGGACCAAGCCAAGGGCAATGCGTATTTTTGGAACAACCAAGCAGTTTGCGGAGGAAACGAAATCTTTGGCTGCGAATCAGGGGCTTTATAATGGTTTTCTAGCGGCAGGCTTGTTGTGGGGACTTATGTATCCCGATCCTGTGATCGGACGCCAGATACAATTGTTCTTTCTTAGTTGTGTGCTGATAGCCGCAGTTTACGGAGGATTGTCGGCGAAGAGATCCATCCTTTTCACTCAAGGCCTGCCGGCACTTATAGCCTTTCTATTTGTTCTTGTCTATTCTTAAACCGAACCGGTAAGAAACTGATCTTCATCATGTGGTCGACCGACCGCGGTCATTGATGCGTTCGGAACGTCTTGCACGCTCGCTACTCGTATCGTATCCGGCAAAAACCACGAGTCTCCATGCATTTCACCCGCGTTTTTCTACACTCGTCATGCATCGCTTGCTTCCTATATCAGAGCTAACTGTAAGTCTCCATTAATAATCTTTTCTGCTTCCATGAGAGGCTGCAAGTTAATTTTCTCTTAGCTGATAGTTAACTTTCACTTAATCGAACAGTTTGAAAAGTAAACGAAACAGCCCGACAATCATTCTGAATAGGAACGGGATGAAGCTAATTACGATTTCAAAAAAGTCGAATGTTCGAATGAAAACGTCTCTTGCTGGTTTCCTGGATTTGGCCATCTATGATCACCTCTAAGAGAGATACGATTGCGGTGATGCAAAGGTTGCGGGAAGACGTGTAAATCGCGCCCTAATATAGTAAAATATATGAATAGAGTTTATCGACATCTTAGGAATTACGAATATGATGTTCAAGTTGACAATAACGAAATGACTTTTTTTAATGGAGGAAGATTAATGAAGAAGCTGGCTTTAACAAAGGGTTTGGGAATTATACTGTTATTAACAGTGCTGCTTGCCGCATGCTCTGGCAATGAGTCTGCTCCTGCTAATGAAACGACAGACGACAACAAGGGGAAGCCACAGCTGATACAAGAAACGGAGCATGCGCAATTTTATAGCCCTGATTCGAAAGAAGATGTCAGCGAGGCGGTAACGATTCTAGGAGAGGCATTTGAAAACAACTATAAACGGATTACGGAGCTGTTTCGCTTTGAGGCTGCGGATAAGACGGTGATCCATGTGTATACAGATAAAGCCGAATTTGAAAAGATGATAGGCCGAAGTACGGAAGGGACCTATGTAGCCGAAGAAAATATTATTAAGGTATTCACGCCCTCCGATCTAGCCGATGCTGCTGTTAAAGAGAATTATACCGATCAAATCATCCATGAGTTTGTGCATGCTGTCATTCTTCAGGTTAATTCTACCGTGGGATATGTGAAATGGCTGGATGAAGGGAGCGCTTATTATGCTTCCAATCAGCTTCAGAAAGAGCTTCAGTCGAAGACAGCGTTTCTCGATTTGCCGGATATGGATCAATTGACCAGCCCCGAGTACTTTGAAGAGGCGGGCAACACGGCTTATTTCTATAGCGGGACCATTATTAAGTTTATCGTGGATAAATACGGGGAAGATGCATGGAACGAAATTCTGAGGCAGCCGGATGCGATTGAAGAAATTTTGAAGGAGCCGATTGAAGGGGTTTATGAGAAGTGGAAATCATATTTGGATAATGGGCTTTCTTAGAAATAGGATCATGTAATGATACGCGGAGAAAATAGCCAGCCAGATGCATGTTGCTCTGGATGGCTATTTTTCTGTAATAGGAGCAAGCGCGCCCTCGCCTAATAAGGACTATTCAGACTACAGATAAACGTATATTATGGGGACATCAGGATGAAGGGGGACGTCGATTGTGATGAATACGAGGCCGGATTCGAACGAATATGTGCCATTGGCAGAAAAGTATATCAGCTTAGTACCCGGGGGATCGCTTCCAGATATTTTGCAAGAACAGCTTGAAGCTTCGCTGCAATTGTTGGGAGAGCTGTCGGAAGAACAGGCGGCCTATCGTTATGCCGAAGGCAAATGGAGCTTGAAGCAGGTAATGGGCCATATTGCGGATGTCGAGCGGCTTTGGAACTATCGGATTCTGCGAATTGCACGCGGCGATGTTCATGAGCTGCATGGATATGATCGAGATATTTTCACGCAAAATTCTCCATTCGAAGGTCTTCCATTCGCGGCGGTGTTGAAGGATTATGCGGCAGTACGGCAATCTACGATTACTTTAGTAGGGAGCCTGACGAACGACGCGCTGCTTCGTCTTGGCGAATTCAACGGTCATCCGCTGTCTGCGCGTGCGGCGGCATATGTCATTGCCGGTCATGAAATCCACCATCTGAATGTCATTCGTGAAAAATATCTATCTCTCTAAGCCATTATTGCGATTAAGGAGTCAAGGAGGAGAGTAGAATGAGGAGCAGACGAATGCTGCTGGTTATGACATTGATCCTGCTTCTATCGTCCACTAGTGTATCAGCAGCAGAGGAGCGCAATCCTCGCTATACGAAAAAAATCATCCCCATACCATCATCACAGGTTATTGTCGTAAAGGCGCAGCATAAGAAATCATTCAAGGGAACGCTCTCTCTTCGAGAAAAGATCGACGGAGAATGGCAAACCATACTCTCCGACATCCCTGTCGTTCTAGGGAGACAAGGAATCGACAAGACTAGAGAAGGGGATGGGAAGACGCCTACGGGCGTCTTTGCCATCGGCAAGTCTTTCGGTACTGCTCCGCGCCCAGAAGGATTGAGGCTATTCTATGCGCAAGCTTCGAAGCAGGATTATTGGGTTGATGATGGGGACTCGCTTGATTATAATAAATGGATTCGATATTCTGGCGATCCGGCAAAGAGGTGGAAGTCCTTCGAACGGCTGCATATTCCACTCTATAAATACGCCATGATCATTCGTTATAACATGGACCCGATAATCAGGAAGAACAGGGGCAGCGCCATATTCGTTCATATCTGGAGCAGTCCGGATAAGCCGACTGACGGCTGTGTCGCAATGTCGGAGACCAATCTCCTGCTGCTTATGACCAAGCTGGACCCGGACAAACTGCCTTCGATTGCGATAAGCGCAGCGGAATAACGGGCGCGTCTGCACCGCGCGCAGCTTCAAGCCGGTGGGGCGGTACGGATATCAGCGTCTGCTCCGCGTGCCATATCAGCGACGAATAATTCAGTTGAAGCGAGGCTTGCGAATGGAATATGTGATCGATCTGCAGAATGTACATTGGAGGAGCGGGGATCAGCATTTGCTCCGGGATGTCAGCTGGAAGGTTAGGCCGCAGGAGCATTGGGCACTTCTAGGACTGAACGGCTCAGGCAAAACGACGCTGCTTAAAATGATCAACGGCTATATTTGGCCGACTACGGGGGCGGTTTCTGTCTTGGGCCACCGATTCGGAGAGGTTGATTTGCGTGATCTTCGCAAGTCGATCGGCTGGGTCAGCTCTTCCCTGCAGGAGCAGCTGTACGGAACGGATAAGGTCCAGCATGTTATTATTAGCGGCAAATATGCCACCATCGGACTGTATGAGCGTCTTAACGAAGATGATTTGGGGCATGCGCGTGAATGGATGCGGACGCTTGGCTGCGAGCATCTATGGGATCGTGAATTTCGGACCTGCTCGCAAGGGGAGAAGCAGAAGGTGCTGATCGCACGCGCATTAATGGCTGATCCGCGTATTCTCATTCTGGATGAGCCCTGCAACGGGCTGGATCTGTTCTCGCGCGAGCGGCTGCTCGACAGCATTCAGGAGCTGACGCAGAAGGAGCAGACTCCCACATTGATATATGTCACGCATCATACTGAGGAGATACTCCCCGTATTCAGCCATACATTGCTGCTGCGGCAGGGTGCGGTCGTTGAGAGCGGCAGAACAGAACGCATCATGGAAGATACGGTGTTGAGCGACTTTTTTCAGTCGCCAGTTATCGTAGACAAGCATAGGGGACGCGCGTATGTGCGTATCCAAGGAGGATAATTCAGTCAGCATGAAGCAATTGCAGAAGCAAGACACGAAGACGAAGAGGGACCGGTTTCCTATTGCTCTCATTTCATTAACATGCGGGGCATTTGCAATCGGGATGACGGAATTTGTAATTATGGGGCTGCTTCTTAACATTTCGGAAGATCTGCATGTGACGATTTCCGAGGCGGGACAGCTGATTACCAGCTATGCGCTTGGCGTCGCCATTGGCGCGCCGATTCTAGCTGTGGCCACACATCGGCTTCCTCAGAAGAAGCTGCTCTGTCTGCTGATGGTTATTTTTATTATCGGCAACGGAATAGCAGCTATTGCGCCCAATTATACGATTCTGATGGGAGCCAGATTGTTGACAGCATTGGCGCATGGAACATTTTTTGGCGTTGGTTCCGTGATTGCTGCCAGGCTGGTCAGCCCGAATAAACAAGCGGCAGCTGTCTCGATTATGATGGCGGGGCTCACAATTGCCAATATTATCGGCGTTCCCTTCGGCACATTCATCGGTCAGCATTTGGGCTGGAGGTCGTCCTTCGGCGCGGTTGTTATTATGGGCATCATTTCGCTGATCGGCATTCTTGCGCTTGTGCCGGTAATACCGAAAGGGCAGCAAACAGGCATTATGCGGCAATTTCGGGCGCTTGCCCAGCCCAAGCTGCTGCTCGTCCTGCTTACGGGAGCTATTGGCTGCAGCAGTCTTTTTACTGTATTTACCTATATTGCGCCGCTGCTTCAGCATGTAACGGGCTTCTCCGAGGGGAACGTAACATGGATTCTGGTGCTGTTCGGGATTGGGGTTACGGCAGGCAATATCATTGGCGGCAAGCTGGCAGATTGGAAGCTGATGCCCGTCATAATCGGCAGCTTCGCGGCATTGGCGCTTATTCTGGGCCTCTTCACCTTTACTGTAGAAATTCCGCCGCTGGCTGTCGCTACTGTTTTCATCTGGGGAGTGGTTTCATTCGCCGTACTCCCTGGCTTGCAGGTGCGAATTATGCGGCTGGGCAAGGATGCGCCTGCGCTGGCTTCGACCTCCAATCATTCTGCTTTGAACTTAGGCAATGCAGGGGGCGCTTTTCTCGGAGGGGCTGTAATTACGCAAATTGGATTAGCTGCGCTCCCTTGGGTTGGCGCACTCCTTTCCCTGCTTGGCTTGCTGCTTGCCCTCTGGGTCAGCGTTTTAGATAGAAGAACAGCGTCAACATAATGGATGCACAGCAAGAGGCTCTTCTCCTGGCAGTTCAAGCTGCTTAATGGGGGAGAGCCTCTTGCTGTTTATTGCGGCTGCCTCGAATCCGCTAAAGCGCCGTTTCTCATGATGTACGTGCGATGGGAGAGCTTGGCTGCGGCCATCCGGTGTGTGATGAAAATAAGCGTCGTGTGAGGCAACCGATTGATTAAGTTCGTGAGCAGCCTCATCTCTGTGCCGGTATCCAGCGCGGAGGTCGCTTCATCCATAATGAGCAGGGAGGGCTGGCGGAGAAGAGCTCTGGCAATGCTGATCCTTTGCCTCTCGCCGCCTGAAACCGACATGCCCTGCTGTCCGACCTCCGTCTGCAAACCTTGGGGAAGCCGATCAATCCAATCTTCAAGCTCGGCAATCGAGATCGCTTGATGAAGGGCGGCAGGATCAATATTATCGCAGCCAAATGTAATGTTCTCCATTAATGTGCCGCTGCGCAAATAAATGTCCTGGGTGACAGCTAGCATATGCCGGCGTATCCAGCCTTCATCAAGACTGTCAAGCGGTATTCCGTTGATTCGAATGCTTCCGCTTGTAGGCGTTTGGAGCCGAAGCAGAAGGTCTGCCAGAGTAGATTTGCCGCTTCCTCGCTGACCGACGATAGAAATGACAGAGGGAGCGGCTAGATGAAGGTTAATGCGATGCAGAATGGTTCTGCCCCCGTGCTGCAAGCCGACATCCTCGATATCAATCGTGGTCAATCTATCCTCTGGTTGAATTCCTGCTTTGCTAGGGACAACTGCTGCAATATCGATAATTCTCTCGATAGATGGACTTGTTTTCTTGGCTTCGATAAACATGTTATAGAACGAGACCCCGAAGGGGCGCAGCCAGGTGTAAATGGCGATAAAGGAAATGAGCGAGCCAAGCGTCATATCACCGTCCATCACGAGCCGCCCGCCGTAATAATACATGATAGCAAGGCAGCACGCATGCAGCAGCGCATCTAAGAGTTGCAGCATATTCTCCGTAAGAAGCGACCGTCTGGTAAGCTTCCATTCCTCATGTAGACAAACGTGCAACGCACTCATCGCCTTGTCCTCTTGACCGGACATCGTAATCCAATGCGCGCCGGACAGCAGCTCTCTGGCTGTCTCCGTTATATTCGAGGTTTGGCGCTGGATAGCTGCTGTTCGTCGCTTGACTGCATCGCCGTATCTGGCAATGATGAGCGATTGAATGCCCCACAGCAGGATGATCGCCACGCCTAATATGAAATGATAGGTGAGCAGCACGATTGAACCGATTATAATTGTGACGCCCAGGACGAGCATGAAGCTGATCGTGCCATCGACAAATTGGTATAGCGTTCGCGTATCATCAAGCATTCGTGTTATCAAATCACCTGTCCGGGTACGCTGAAACCAGGCAAAAGACCGATGCTGGACACGCTGATACAGGTCCCCTTGTCCAATTCCATATAAGCGGTACAGGAATCGGGATAAATAGGTTTCGAAAGCGACCATGATGCTTCCTGCGATCGGAGCAAGGATAACACAACAGCAGATGATCAGCAGCAGATTCCAATCCTTTTGAGGCAGCACCCATTCGAGAATATATTTGATCATGACAGGCGGTGTCAGGAAGAGTATGCTTCGAATGATACCATTCGCTATATTGGCGATGATTTTCCACTTATGCGGATTCAGTTGCTTTGCCGCGTAGGAAAGAATGGTCCTTCTATGAGTAGAGAGCATCGTGCACCTCCCTGCTTGCTTCTATCTCCTGTTCACCCTGAAGCTGGCTGCTCCAGAGTCTGGCATACAAGCTGGAGGAGTTGCACAGCAGCTCTTCATGTGTGCCTTGATCAACAATTTCTCCGTGATCCATGACAAGAATCAGATCCGCCTGCTTGACACTGTGGAGACGATGATTCACTGTAATTCTCGTTACCTGTCCGGCATATTGCTGCAGAGCGTGATAGACTAGCGCTTCGCTAGCCGGATCAAGCGCGGAAGTGGCTTCATCCAGTATGAGCAGGTCCGGATCTTTCACCATCGTTCGAACCAGCTCTACCAATTGCCGCTGTCCGCCAGAGAGCTGGGTCCCGCTATTCCCAATGATGGACGCATAACCTTGCGGCAGGAGATTGACAATATCCGCTGCTCCTAGCGCTGACATCCAATGATCCAGCACTTCGTGTTCGACTTCCTTGAAGTAGGTCAGGTTGTACAGCAGCGTTTGATGGAACAGAAAGCCTTCCTGCGTCATGTAGCCGATACGGCTTCGCAGCTGTGAGGCATCCAATTGCGCAAGCGGATAGCCGCCATAATAGATTGTGCCCTCAGAGGGCTCCAACTGTCTAGTGAGCACATGCAGCAGCGTGCTCTTGCCTGCACCGCTTGGCCCGACGATTGCTGCATGCATGCCAGGTTCAATTCGGCAGGTAATATTTCTTAGAAGGTCGCCTCTGTCTCCATCCCCTCCCACAGATACATTGTTCAATGACAATGCCATTTCACGATAATGTGGCGGTTTCAGCAAACCTTCGGCTTTGCCGGCTTCGACCGGAAGCTTGGCATATTCGAGAACACCAGTCAGTCGGACTCGGATTTCTGCCAGTGTGACATATAGCGTGAAGAAGGACCGCACAGGCGCAATCATGGCTGGGATGAATGCAGTGACCGTCAGAAGTTCACCGATGGTCGCCCGTCCGTGCACGACCTGCCAGCCAAGAATGAGAAAGGTTAATGCGGGGGCCATAGAATCCGGTATGCGCGAGAATCCATTGTACAAGTCGATCAGAACCCCGTTCTGGAAGGCAAGCTCCGCGCCAGCCTCCTGCTGCTTGCGATAATCCTCGTATTCCCGTTTCTCTGTCCCGAAAATTTTGATCTGCTTGATCGACTCCAGCTTTTCCAATAGGCTGTGCCGTATCCTGGCATCCTGCTTAGCCAGCTTCTTTCTTGCCGCTCCGCGTTTATTGCCAATATAGAATAACGGAATCAGCAGAAAGAGATAGAGGGTGGCGATCATAACTGCGACTGGCCAATAGATTCCGCTAATGACGATGATGGCGGTGCATGCCAGAACGAGGTCCTGCATAAATCCGGGAATCGCAAACAGACCGAACTGCTGAATTGCCCGCGTGTCCTGAATACATCGCTGCAGCAGCTCACCCCTTGAAGTTCGTGCGAAAAAAGCGGTCGTCGTGCGCAAAACGGAGGCCACTGAATCGGCAGTCAGCTCATGTGTTAATTGAATCATAACTCTGCGGGACACATCGTTTCGAAGGATGATAATGAACTCGGCAGCAAGAATAATGCCGAGCAGCAGAAGCACCAGCTGCCATAAGTGCGGACCATCTCCCAAAGCAATGCTGTCGATTAATCTGCCGGCAAGAATAGGAGAAAAGGCACTGCAGGCAGTAATCATTGCCGTCAGCATAAGGACAAGCCAGAACGCACCTTGATAACGCATAATTTGTCTAACAAAAAAAAGCAGCCATTCCGGTAATTTCACGATGAGAAGCGCACCCCTGTATTCAGAATCAATTCGATATAATAGTAATTTGATTCGGTGAACAGGGTCAAACGTCAAAAAACACATGTTCGCATGTTGTGGAATCACCCATCGTTGGCTCTGCCATCCTGTTTTACGGGAATATGGACGAGTGACAAACTTCGCCTAACTCCGTTTTTCTTTTAATTTCACAAAAATGCTTATTTTTGTATGTTTCTATCTGACTACGTTGTCGATAGCAGACGGTATAGTCCTTGGGATAGAGGCGGATGGTCAAAGCTTGTGATAAACTATGGGTGCTGGTCAGAATTTGGTGAGTAGGATCGTGTAAACTGTGCATTATAACATTCGACAAAAAATGATAAAATAGGTCCTGGGAATCACCATAAAATAGTTCAAATGACATAAAATTAATTGTGGTAAGCGATACCATTGTGTATAATCTTAATAAAACTGTAATATTAATGTTATTTTCAAAAATAAGTATTGCTAAAAGGAAATGCATGAAGTAATATTTCCATAAAGGGATACGAACTGTAACATAATTTCTTTTTATTAGATAAAAAACCACTTTTTTGCTACACCTTGCACAGCAGCACCTACATAAAACGAATGCAACTGTAGTCCTGGATAAGCAGGATCAAGATTAAAGGCTGCGGGGAATAGGTCTTTAGCCAGTTTGGCAGTGAAAAAGCTGAACGTGGAGGTCATGAGAATGCTGAAGAGAAAACGACTAGGCGACTTGTTGATTGAAGCTGGCGTGATTACTCAGGAACAGTTGAGCAGTGCGCTTGATGAACAAAAGGTATTGAAATTGAGGCTGGGTGATTTATTAGTATCCAAAAACTATGTTACCGAGCAGCAAATTATCGAAACCTTGGAGATTCAGCTTGGCGTCTCTTATGTGCAAATCAATCATCAGGAGATGGATCCCAAAATCATTGCGCTGATCCCTCAGAAGCTTGCGGAGCGTCAGAAGGTGCTGCCGATAAGGATTGAGGACGGCAAGCTCATCGTAGCGATGAATGATCCGCTGGACTATTTTGCAATCGATGAATTACGGATGACGACAGGCATGAATATTACGCCGGTTATTACATCCAAGAATGAGCTGGATCGCGCGATTGCCAGATTCTATGGCTTTCAGGAGTCGGTGGACCAGATTGTCAAACGGCTGGAGGAGAGGGAGATTGACGATCCTTCCATGCTGCAGGATGAAGTGTATTCACCCGTTGTCAAGACGGTTAACCAAATCATCGAGCAGGCTGTGTCGATCGGAGCCAGCGATATTCATTTCGATCCGCAGGAGGACAGCCTTCGCATTCGCTATCGTGTGGATGGCGTGCTGAGAACAGAGAAGAAGCTGCCTTATCACATGCAGAAGGTAATCGCCGCCCGGATAAAAATTATGGCGCAGCTTGACGTCGCCGAACGAAGGCTGCCGCTTGACGGCAGGGTCGAGCTGACCATTCTGAACCGGAAGATCGATTTCCGTATTTCGACATTGCCTACGATGTACGGTGAGAAGATCGTTATGCGTATACTGGATTCCAGCAACAAAAACAATAAAATTACGGACCTGGATTTTACAGGGCATAACCTGCTTCGTTTCAAACAGAGTATTGAACGCGCTTACGGCATGGTCGTTATAGTCGGACCTACGGGAAGCGGCAAGACGACAACGCTGTATTCCGCGCTAACGCATCTGAACTCGGAGGACGTTAATATAGTAACGATTGAGGACCCTGTCGAATACCAGCTGCTGGGCATCAATCAGGTGCAGGTGAATCCGGGGCCTGGACTGACCTTTGCCAAAGGGTTGAGATCGCTGCTGCGGCAGGATCCGGATATCGCGATGGTCGGAGAAATGCGGGATGTGGAAACAGCGGAAATATCCGTTCGCGCGGCGATGACGGGGCATCTTGTATTAAGCACACTGCATGCCAATAATTCTATCAATGCGATTAACCGTTTGATAGATATGGGTGTTGAGCCCTTTCTTGTTGCCAGCTCGCTGTTATGTGTCGTCGCCCAGAGGCTTGTCCGGCGGGTGTGTACAGAATGCGGACAGGATCATGAGCCAACGGCGGATGAGCGTGAATGGTTCGATAAGAACGGCGTACCTGTGACGAAGCTGCGGCGCGGAGCGGGCTGTATCAAATGCTCACAGACTGGGTATAAGGGCAGGATGCCGATTCATGAGGTGCTGCTGCTGGATGATACGCTGCGCTCGATGATTTTGCAGAGACGGGCCGATACCGAATATAGCGAATATGCGCTCAAATACGGGCTGGTTTTGATGCTGGAGGATGGACTTCAGAAGGCTGCGAAAGGGCTTACAACCGTGCAAGAGGTGCTGAGAGTTACTGTGTAAACACAAGAGCTGTTAGGTCATCCAGATATAGGATGATAGGCCCAAATAACTGTTTACAATTCGTGCTGTAAAGTGGTATTATTTCTATACTGTAAACGCTTTCATATTATCTGTAAGGAGGTGGTCCTAGCTGCCTAAATATAAATACACAGTTGTGGACACCAGCGGCTCCTATCAGAAAGGTTTCATAGAATCAGAGAACCTGCAATTGGCCTCTGAGCAGCTTCGATCAAGGCGATTGTGGGTTGTGGAATTGGCAGATCCACAGCAGAGTATTTGGAGTCGTGATATTGGGTTCCTATCGGCTAAGGTCAAGAAGGACCAGTTCACACTTTTCTGTCGACAGCTGGCAACGATGTATTCAGCGGGAGTGAATCTGGTAGAGGCAATCGAGATTGTAGCGAGGCAGAGCTCAAGCAAGCCGTTGAAGGCTGTGTTGACTGAGATCATCCAGGATATGAAGAGCGGAACGTCCTTCTCCGCCGCTGCCGCCGATCATCCCAAAGTGTTCAACACCGTGTTCGTACATATGATCGAGGCGGGCGAAGCGAGCGGCAAGCTGGATGAAATGCTGCAGCGTGTTGCGACAATGTTCGAGAAGGAGCACAACACGAAGGAAAAAGTGAAGTCGGCGATGATTTATCCGGCTGTGATGATGGTTGCTATAACATTTGTTATCATCTTCATGATGCTTTTTGTAGTTCCGACTTATATGGAGAATTTTACGAATATGGGTGTGGAGCTTCCGCTTCCAACACGAATTGTGGTAGCGGTCAGCGACATTCTTCTCGGATACTGGTATTTGCTGCTGGCTGGACTGATAGTATTGGTAGTTGCAACGGCTTATTTCCAAAAGACGGAGAATGGCAAGCATACCTTGGACTACTACAAGCTTAAAGTGCCGATATTTGGGACTTTATGGCATAAGCAAGCGATTGCACGATTCAGCAGAACCTTCTGCTCCTTGCATGGGGCATCTGTACCGATGCTACAAATACTGACGATTGTATCGAAGGTAGTTGGCAATGAAGCAATAGGTAGAATATTGCTGCAGATGAGAGGGAACATCAGCGGAGGCCACTCCATAATTGAGCCGATAAGGAAGAGTCGTCATTTTCCACCAATGGTTGTGGAAATGATGGCAGCAGGTGAGAGAACCGGTACGCTGGATGTTATGTTGGGAAAGCTGGCCGACTACTACGAATCTGATGTGGAAATGATGGCGGATCGTCTCAAGGCATTGATAGAGCCGCTGCTTATCATTGTAATGACAGTAGCAGTAGGAACCATTGTGCTGGCGATTATGCTCCCGAGCTTTACGCTAATGGAGAATATGGAATAACGTACAAGAGAGGGATTAATTCGGATCAAATAAAAATTCCGAATAACCAATATAAGCTTTTAGGAGGAGTTATTATGATGCAAGCATTGAGATTAAAATGGGTGAAGAATGAGAGAGGGTTAACACTGATTGAACTATTAGCAGTTGTTGTTATTATAGGTATTATTGCAGCGATTGCGATTCCGCTAGTTATTGGCGGTATTAATAATTCCAAAGAGAAAACCGATAAAACGAACGAAACTTTAATAGTTGAAGCGTCTGTAAGGTATATAACTGAACATGAGTCGGTTACTTCTTATATTAGTGGTACTACTGCAACAATTGATGTGGGGACTCATTTAGTAGATGGTGGATATATTAAAGAGGCTCCTGTAAGGCAAGCAGATAAAGCGGAAACTAAGACAGGAGCCACAGGTAATGGAGATGGAGCAGTGGCCGGACAAATACCAGCTACAGTTGTATTCGAAAAAACCGGAACTAACTGGAAATTCGTTAAAATAACATGGGAAACACCATAGATTTTTTAGAAGGTTAATCATTAAGATAAAAGGTAACTCAGCTGAGTTGCCTTTTTCTAACATTTTAGTAGGAGCGCTCTATGTTTATTTTAGAGGTTGGGTTCATTGCAGTGGTCGGTTTAGCAGGTTTAATAATCGGAAGCTTTCTGAATGTTGTTGCAATTCGCTTGCTTGAGGGGACTTCAATTGCTTTTCCAGCTTCGCATTGTATGACATGCAAAATCGAACTTAAATCATATGAGTTAATTCCTGTTCTCAGTTATTTGTTTCTGAGAGGCAAATGTAGAATCTGCAAGACGTCGATAAGTCCTGTATATCCAATCGGGGAAGCGAGCGCTGCGCTTCTGTTTATACTTTTTGCATGGAAGCTTGGCTGGCAGTTGGAATTGCTGCCGGGATTAATATTCGTGTCCGTTATGATTGTCATTGTCCATACAGATCTCAAGGCAAGAATCATTCCAGACCGTGTGATACTGTTCGGATTATTAGTCATCGTTCCGATAAGACTGTTCATTACCTATCCTCTTCCCCTATGGGATTATGCAGTAGCTAGTTTGCTGGTAGGGTGTCTGTTATATGCTCTTGCTGTAATCAGCAAAGGTGGCTTCGGAGGGGGAGACATTAAGCTATTTGCTTTGATCGGCTTGTTTATCGGTCTTAAAGCAACATTGCTGGCCTTGTTTGCAGCAAGCTTAATCGGCTATCTGTTCGGCATGTTAGGCAGGTTGCGTCGGAGAGGCACTGGAGACAAAAGCATTCCGTTTGGTCCTTATATCGCGGTTGCGGGCGTGTTCGCTTATTTATGGGGGAACCAATTATTTGACTGGTACTGGAGCCTGTATGGTTAACAGAAGGGGTTGACGAACTTATGATACAACAATTATTCGAGAAAACAGGCCTCCGTCAACGTTTGCAGCGCAGCTACCTGGGGATAGAAATAACTGATTATTGTATCAAGCTTGTGGAGATCGAGCCACAGCAGGCTGGACTGCCTGCTATAAAACGATGTATCTTGGAGCCGCTCGCCAACGACGCTGTAACAAATGGCATTATAGCGGATTCGGCATCGGTCGTACGTTCACTCAAGCAATTACTTTCTGATCATAAAGTGAAGAGTAGGAATGTTCATTTCGCATTACCTACGCATCTTGTTCTTATTCGTTTCTTGAAATTTCCAGATATCTCCCAGCAGGATTTGCGAAAAATGATTCAATTCGAAATTGAGCATAATTTACAGCTTCCTTTTGAACATCCTTGTCATGATTTTGTCAAGTTGAATGGTAAATATCAGCAGGCTAAGCCTTCTGATATGCTTCGCAAGGAAATATCGGTCAAGGATTTGTTCTCGCGGAAGAAAGGACAGCGGCCGATGGTATTGCCGTCTGGTTCGTTGGATTCATCAGAGAGTGATGAGCAGAATATGTGCGATGTTTTGCTGGCCGCAGCTCCTAGCGAACGTGTTCAGGAATATGCCGAGGTGTTGGAAGCGGCTGGATTGCAGCTCCTAAGCTTTGAAGTGAAGCCATTAGCCTTGTATCGCTTGATGACACAGGTATATCTTGCGAACAAGGATCAAACGATTTTGGTTGCGGACATAGGGAGAAATAATGTAGACCTTCTAATTATTCATCAGGGCGAGCTTAAGATTTCCCGAAACATCTCTCTGCGGTTCTTGACAACAGCTAGTAAAGGACTCTTCTCGAAGGAAAGAGAAATGCTGAATGAAATATGTCTTGAGCTAGCCGACGAGATTGATCGCCTTATCAAATTTTATATGTATACCTTGGATCATCGGGATCATGAGATGTCCAATGTCTATCTCTGTGGAGATATCGATCAACTGGAAGAGATCAAGGACTATCTGAATGAGCAGATGCAGCAAGAAGTATTCTTGCTTCCTAACCCTGCAATTATTGAAACGATGTATCCTGATTTGGATTCAGATTTCCCCGCTTTTGCAGCCCCGTTAGGTATGGCTATAAGGGGGAAGGAAGCATGAGTAATCTAAATCTTAATTTGCTGCCGCGTAAGCCGTTTTTCAAACGTTTGTTTAGACCCATTTTGTCATCAGTTGTGGTGCTTGCTATCGTTCCTTTCTCCGTTATGCTGGTGAATTATATTTCTGATTCGATCAGTGAGTCATCCTTGAAGGCGGAAATATCGGACATGGACAATCGGGTGCAAGGGATGAGCAAAAGGCTGCAAAGCAATCAGGTGTATGTCGGTTATGAGGAAATGAAGAAAGTGGCCGATCAGCTTGAGCTTTCACGCACAGACTGGAACTATTTTATTAACCGAATCGAGATTCATTTGCCAGGTGGAGCCAAGTACACTAGCCTTACCAGCCAAGGGAATCAGGGCTTGCAAATCGGCTTTGTATTTGAAAGAATGAGCGACGTGATCACTTACATCGCTCGATTGGAGAAGGAGCCGGGTATTGAAGCGGTGAAGCTTAGTTCAATTACAAAGAGCGGAGAATCTGCAACGGAAGATAATTTAGAACTGACCTCCAACCATACTGTCAATATCGATGTCTTCTTTCATCATAAATCAAGATAAGCAGGGTGATCTCCGATGAATACCAAATCTTTATTGAACGGACGAGAGTTTGCAAACAAGTCGATTATCCTGTTAATTGTGGTCATTGTAATTGGCGTTGGAATGAATCTGGTGATGTACTATATTTACAATTCGAAATCAGTAATTGTGGATGATTATATGCTAGAACGTGATCGTCTGGAACGAAGAATTAATGTACTGGAGCAACAGAAGGAAGCTCCAGTCGTGAACGAGGCAGATTTGAAGAGGCTGCTTGTTAAAGTACCACTTACCGCAGAACTGTCTCCTTATTTGACAAAATTGACAGAAATCGAAAGTGAGAATGGTGCAGAGATTCTGAGTCTGAACTTAACTGAGCCGGCAGATTTTCAAATTACTACGGGCCCGGAGCAGCAAGCCGAAAAAGCTGCCATCACATCAGAGTCAGTAGTTGAACCGAGTACGGATGCGGATGGTGTTAATTCCGTACCTTCAACAAGTATGAAGCAAATGATGAATCAGAGTATGAGCTTGTCACTCACGGGCGAGCTTGAGCAGCTTAAAGGATTCCTTAATTCACTATTGCAGTTCGAAAGAATCACAAGGGTAGAGCAATTCTCTATCAATGTCAACGAGGATGGAGAATCGGCAATGTCCATTCAGCTAAACCGTTATTGGGCTCCCGGATATGCCGAAGCACTTGCCCCGAAATCGGAACCTACCGATGAATCAAGCGCAAGCGCTGATACGGAGCAATGATGATGGAACGGGAAGGGGATTAACATGAATGAGCATGAGAAATACTCGCTGATTAATAATGAGAGAGGCAATGTTCTTCTATATTGCCTCTTAATTGTCATGGTGCTGATGGTTGTTACACCGATGGTTATGATGAATGTCTCCACGGAGAAATTAACAAGCACGAAAATGGAGGATAATATTCAAGTTAATACATTAGCATCTAGTGCGATGGAGGAGTTTTTGAATTACATAGATACCAATAAAACTATAACAGCAATAGCGGGCTACAAAGGATGGGGAATCAAAAAAATTCGATTACCAAGCGGTAAAAAAGTGGAGCTTGAGCAAACTGCTGTACCGAGTGCTGTGACCGAAGCGAATATTACAGGTGCCGGTATAGAAGTATCTATTAAAGCAACTAGCGGAAATTTTGTAAAAGAGTATAAATATCTTCTGAAAGGTACAAAGGGCGAAATTGTAGTTAATCCTAAATTTCCTATAGGACCAAGTCCTGATGACAAATTACTAATTTCAAAATCTGGACACAAGCCTTCTGGCTGGGACGCAAAAGTTTTTGGGATTAATGGACTGGAAACTGCGATTAAAAAATATATAGATTCTATTGAGGGGCTTAATGGTCCTTATACGATTCTTGATACTCAAATAAAAAATGCTGGAACTAAAGTGATTGATTGTAAAAGTTGTGATGTAGATCAAATCATTGATGAAATAAAGAAATCAACTGAAAATCCAGTTTATATTGAAGCCAATGATATAGAATTCAATAGTACAGGTACATATACATTCGGAGAAACAACTAAGCCAGTAATATTAAAAGCTAGTAAAATTAAATTAAATATACCAGGCGCAGGAATGGAGTTATTTGGAAATGTTGTAGTTGGTAATATTACTTCGAATCAACAGGGAAGTTTGTATATAAGAGATGTAGATAAGGACCCTGATACAGAGCAATATGGTAATCTATTTGTCACAGATAAAATTGATTTTAATAAGGATGCTGATGCTATTGACATTACTAATCTGCTATATGTGGGAGATAACTTTCATGTTAGAAGCTCAGATCAAAAAATAACAAGTCTCATAAGTGCGGGATCAATTGTTGTGAAACAAAATGCCCTCAATATAGATTCATTAATACAACTAACTGTTACCAAACATATTGCAGCAAGAAGAATTAATTTTACAAGTAATCGTGTCATCGTAACTGCCGGTACAGATATACTAGCTTCCGAATATATCCAAAGAACCACCGGAAATGGGACTTTTTCGATGGAAGCGCAGGGTTTGATAGCAGCTGGAGGAGAAACAACGAGTCATAAAGGGCTGCATATCCAAAACTTTAACTCTGGTAATGTTTTTAGCGGTTCCGGCACATCTACTATTCTTCAATGTGGTGGCGGCGAGGAAGCTGCTGGAACGTCAATCTTTGGTGATTGTTCTACAGGTTTGAATATTGAACCAAAAAGACGCTAAGTCATCTATTTTATTTGTTTAAAAAGTTTTACTCTCGTAGAAACGGTTTGCTCATCAGAACTTACGAAACCGCCAGTGGCGGTTTTTCTTGTTGGTACATAATGGAGTGTTATATTCACATATTTTTTATCTCCGACGTTTTTTTCTATATAGTCAGGCGCTTGCGATAATCCGTAGGTCAATTCAATACCATTTTTGTAATAGCTTGAGTGTGTAGAAATGCTAACAGAATCTTGTTTCCATTCATCATTTGTACTAGCCTGAAAATCATATAATTTAAGCACACCGGAAGTTTCATAACAAATGGCTTTATATGCAATTAGTCCGTTGGCAAAAGTGGAGTAACGCAGCTCATTTGCAGAAGTAGGTTGAAAAATAGCATCACTATCATGAAGACGCGCTGAAATTTGCGAAAGCGCATATTTGGCGTTGCGCTGGGCGCTGCGTCCTTCGCTATTGGAGTATGTAAAGCCAGATACGCTTGTAAACAAGGCAATGGCCACAGTAATAACAATTGCTGTAAGTGAAATTGCCCCAAGCAATTCAATTAACGTCAACCCACGTTCGTTTTTCAAATAGTTCTTCATTGTGTCAACCTCCCCATATAACAGTAACCGCATATAACTCAGGAGTTCCTCCTGTAACAAAAGTAAGCGTCAGTTGGTTTCTTGTAGTAATAGGAGTAGCTTTGAAAGGTTCAATGTCTGTAACGCCTGTGGAAAGAGTCTCTGTTTTGATTCGATACTTGAAACCAGATGTAGTGGTTTCAGTTTCTGTTCCACTTAAATCATATGTCGTCACACCAGCCCGCAGATTATTCACTATTTCCTCGGCAATAAACAATGCTTTATCCCGTTTATCTGTATCTCTATTCGAAGCTGTAGTATATTGAGAAATTCCGACAAAAGACAAAATAATCATTGTCAGAATAATGACCGCTCCAAGCACTTGTATAAGCGTCGTTCCTCTTTCATTCCGCAGAATATGTTGAGCCATCATAACGCCTCCTATGGTCAAAAATACCTATAGTTTATTATACCTCATCTCGCAGCAAATGGGTCATGTTTAGCTGTTGATTTTGATAATAAAGATGGATTTTGTAGAGAAAGTCTGCCCCTTAAAAGTATGACTCTAACATTAGGAGAAGGAAGTCATATGCACTCCTTTTACAATAGATACGGCTAGTCAGGAGCCGTGTTGAAAAATGAATGTTTAATAAATGAAGAATTAGAATACGGTGATTCGGAAAGCTGCTATGGCTGGTTGAATGAGACTATTGTCAGGTCTCATATGAGAGATGACTAGAAATGAACTGAACTAGCTCTTGCTGACTGCTTGATTGCCATCCATATATGCTCTCCATAGCTATAGATACGTTCCCGTTTGAACAGATTCATTAAACAAATATCATAAGCTAAATATCCATGATAAAATTTTTCTAAAATTTATAATAAAATCACTCAATTTATCCAATTTTCATATATAATTAATTGAATTTATTGGTAATTGTATTGAAAATGAAAATTGGAGGGTATGAAGTTGAAAATCAAGCGGATTCTGCTCTTGTTTATGATTATTGTTTTATCGTTTCAAACGCTTGCTTATGCGCAGCCTGATCTCTATGTCTACGATGAGAATAACAGACTGACGCATATTGAGTTCGAGAAGGATGGGAAGCAGTACCGGACAAGCTATACGTATGATAATAGCGGGAATATGGTGAATCAAATTACGGAGGAGATTGAAGGAAGCTCAACGTTAATCTCAGTGGGTGACTTTAAGAAAATAAGTGCTGGCCCGAATAATTCATTCGGCATTAAAGACGATGGCACTCTTTGGGGCTGGGGAGACAATCTCTCCGGCCAATTAGGTCTTGGTCCAGAAAGAATGAATGATACCCAAAGGAAGCTTCCAGTGCTGGTTGAAGGTATTCAAGAAGTAGAAGAAGTATCGGCAGGGTTGGAGCACACAATTTCTTTGAAACAGGATGGTACTGTGTGGGCATGGGGAAATAATGATTATGGGCAATTGGGTATCGGTACGCATACTTTGAAAACCTTGCCTGAGCAAGTGACAAGCTTGAGTGGCGTTGCGGCAGTTGCCGCAGGCAACAATTACAGTATTGCTCTGAAATCTGATGGTACTGTCTGGTCATGGGGAGCTAACGACTCAGGTCAGCTTGGCGATGGAACGACGACGAACAGAAGCATTCCTGTACAAGTGTCAGGGATCAGTTCTGTAGTAGCCATATCTGCCGGGGAAACGCATACGATTGCCATAAAGAGTGATGGTACAGTATGGAACTGGGGAGATAATGCCTTTGGTCAAATCGGTAATGGTACGACCATAAATACTAGTATTCCTGTACAGGTATTGGGTATAAGTGATGTTACGAAGATAGCAGCAGGCAATAGTCATAGTATAGCAGTTAAACGCGATGGAACAGTGTGGGCTTGGGGAAATAATGATAATGGTAAGCTTGGCAATGGGACAACTACGGATACTAGCATGCCCGTTCAGGTTAATGGCCTTCATTCAATCCGAACAGTATCTGCAGGTGAAAGTCATAGTGTTGCTGTGAATAGTGATGGGGAAGTGTGGGCATGGGGAGTTAACGGATCTGGTCAACTAGGTGATGGGACAACGATTAATAGGAGTTCTCCTGTACAAGTGTTGGAACTAAGCTCCGTAATCGATATTTCAGTAGGCAGTAATCATAGCATGGTGATTCAAAATGATGGAACAGCATGGACTTGGGGGTCTTATGGTCAAATAGGCGCAGAAACTTCTATCAGTCAAGGCTTACCGATTCGAGTCAAGCAACTAAATTCAGTTATAGCAATATCAGCTGGTCAGGAACATAGTTTGGCGCTACAAGACGATGGAACAGTGTGGGCCTGGGGAAAAAATAATTATAGCCAGCTTGGAGATGGTACGACAATAAATAGCGCCTCCCCTTTACAGGTAAAAGAGCTAAACGAAGTCCGAGCAATATCAGCCGGTTATAATCACAATCTTGTATTGAAAAAGGATGGCACAGTATGGGCATGGGGCTGGAATGGTTATGGACAGTTGGGCGATGGAACGACCGAATATAGGAGGTCACCAGTTCAAGTGCAGGGTCTGAGCTCTATTGTGAAAATATCGGCAGGACAAGATCACAGCATCGTAGTTAAGAGTGACGGGACAGTATGGGCTTGGGGTCTTAATAACTACGGTCAACTAGGTAATGGTACTGAAGCCAACTCAGCCACTCCAGTACAAGTATCCGGATTGAATGGAATTTCGGAAATATCTGCTCGTAGCTACCACAGTACTGCAATAGATAAAAGTGGCGAAGTTTGGACATGGGGAAGAAATTTAAATTATGAGTGGATGGGTGGAGATCTCAGCCGAGCAGTTCCTATTAAGCTAACTAGCTTATATAAAAATGCAGTAGCCTTATCAACAGGAAAAGAACATGGTATCGTGTTGAAGAGTGATGGATCAGTGTGGGAATGGGGATACTCATATAATAATGTTAATAGATTTCCGTTCAAATGGGCTGATTTGAACGACTTTGTAGCAGCTTCTGCAGGGTCATATTTTAGTATCGCAGTAAGAAGCGATGGAACGGTATGGACATGGGGAGTAAATGATTTTGGTCAACTCGGAGATGGAACTATGACTAATAGAAGCCAGCCAGCTCAGATTTCAAATCTGGATTCAGTTATTTCCGTCTCATCAGGAAAAACTCATAGTATAGCGCTTAAAAGTGACGGAACGATATGGGGTTGGGGATCTGATGATTTCGGGCAGCTTGGTAATGGTATTTCAAACAATAAAAAAGTTCCGATTCAACTTGAATCACCAGATTCATTCGTAATGGTTGCGGCAGGTGAATCTCATAGCCTTGGGATTGAGAGCGACGGTACTGTATGGGCATGGGGTGACAATACATACGGACAACTAGGTGACGGTACAACTATACGCAGGGGAGCACCTGTTAAAGTGAATGATTTAAATTCAGTTATTGCAGTTAGTGTGGGAAGTAATTTCAGTGTGGCTCTTAAAAGCGATGGAACCGTTTGGGCTTGGGGGTATAATGGCGGAAATGGATTAGGCGATGGAACTTTTGATAATAAGAGCTCTCCAGTGCATGTGCTGGGAATAGATTCCGTTGTATCGATATCATCAGGAGGCTATCATACGCTTGCCCTTAAAAGAAATGGAACCGTTTGGGGATGGGGGTATAACGGCAGTGAGCAAGTAGGATCTTCAGTGTTAGGTGACTATGCGAGAATTCCTACGCGCGTATTTAGTAATGATGTTGTTGCAATATCAGCAGGATACTCACATAGTCTAGCAGTAAAAAGTGATGGTACGGTATGGGGCTGGGGATCAAATACATTTGGTCAAAGGGGGAGTTATTCCATATATGGACAAGTTTACGGGCTAACATCTGTTATAGGAATCGCAGGAGGTTCTTCTCATAGCTTGGCTCTGAAGAGCGATGGAACAGTATGGTCATGGGGAAATAATAGTGATGGTCAATTGGGAGATGGAACAACAGTCAATAGAAGTTCACCTGTTCAAATTACAGGTTTAAATTCAATATCTGAAATTTCGACCTATGGTAGAAGCAGTATAGCGTTAAAAAACGATGGGACACTCTGGACTTGGGGGCTGAACTCCAGTGGTCAACTGGGTGATGGTACATCTATATCGAAATCATCTCCCATTAAAGTAAAAACATTAGACTCAATTATCACGGCTTCGGCAGGATATAAGCACAGTACTGCTATAAAAAGCGATGGAACGGTATGGATATGGGGTTCTAATCAGGAGCATCGGCTCAACTTTGGGAACATTTTTCGTCAATTGGAAGGCACTTATTTCTCATCACAAAATGTTCATGTAACGCATACTAAAACGGAAACTAATATTTCATTAAGCTGGCTCGTTAGTGAAGTTAATGAAGCTGAAATTGTAGCTTATGAGATCTATCAAGGGTTAGAACGAGTAGCGGAATCAACAGCCAAGCAATTTCAGGTCACCGGTTTGAACCCTGCTACAAGGTACTTATTTCGTGTGAAAGGAAAAAATGCGGCTGGGCAGGTAGTGGCCGAGAGCGGCCTTATTCCGATCAGTACAACACCTGATATAACTAACCCAATGGCACCAACCGGCTTACAGCTCTTAAACAAGTGGGGGACCTATGCCCATCTTGTTTGGAATGCTAGTACTGATAACATTGGTATAGTTGGTTATGAAGTGCTTGTCGATGGTGTAGTCAAAGGGACTTTCACGAACACGAGCGGAATGATCACAGGCCTGGAAGCCAACCGTACATATATTATAGCCGTCCGCGCCTATGATGCAGCCGGAAACCGTTCAAATGCGAGCGCAGCGATCGTGTCTAGATTGCTGCCTGACACAACGATCCCGACTACACCTATCGTGCAGGCGGAGCAGATTACCGAAAGCGGCGTGACCTTGAACTGGCAGCCAGCCAGAGACAATGTAGATGTCGTGGCCTATGAAATCAAGCAGAATCAAACCGTAATAGCGACACAGCTCAAAAACAAAACAAGCTTGGTCGTTACGGATTTGAAGCCGAACACGCTCTACACCTTCGCCGTCACTGCCCTAGACAGGTCGGGCAACCGTTCCGCAGCGGGCACCGTGCAGGTGACAACGATGGTCGACAATACCGCGCCAAGCGTACCGACGGGTATCCAAATTAACAGCTACACCACGGATAGCATCAGCCTCACTTGGAAGGCTTCGACAGATAACACCGTAGTCGCGGGTTATGATATCTATCGGGATGGCGTGCTGGCAGGGTCCAGCCTGCTGCCGACTTATGTCGTCGTCGGGTTGCAGCCGAATGTGACTTACACTTTTACGATCAAGGCAAAAGATGCCGTTGGCCATAGCTCAGCTTTCAGCGAGCCTTTCACGGCCCACATCATCCCAGATACCGAAGCACCGTCCATCCCGAACGAGCTAGAGGCCGACGTGCGGGGCGAACGGGAAGTGACTTTGCGCTGGCAGCCAGCGACAGACAATGTTGGTGTGGTGTCCTACACCATCCTTCGAAACAACGAGGAAGTGGGCACAAGCAGTATCGAGACCTTCACCGATGTGGACTTGCAGTCCGGAACGGCCTACACATACACCGTGCAGGCGAAGGATATGGCAGGCAACCTGTCCCCTGTTAGTCCAGGTGTGACAGTCTCCACACGGGGAGATGCCGTAGCCGACCAGGAAGCGCCGTCCATCCCGCAAAGTTTGGCGGTCGAGAATCGGACGGAGTCAAGCCTTGATCTCGTCTGGCTGCCTTCCACGGACAATGTTAGCGTTAGCAGCTATGAGATTTACGATGGAACAACGCTGCTCGGTACGAGCGCGACAAACCGATTTACCTTCAACCAGATAGACGCAGAAACGGCGTACTCTTTCACCGTTCGGGCGCAAGATGCCGCAGGCAACTGGTCGGCTTCTAGCTCGGCGCTGCATATTGGGGGCGATACGGTGGATACCGAAGCGCCAAGCGCTCCGACGAACCTGACCGCAGCGGTGATAACCGAAACGACCGTTCAATTATCATGGACGGCCTCGACCGACAATATCGGTATAACTGGCTATGACATTTACAACGGAAGCACGGTAGTCGGCAGTGTTAATGGTGCGGCAACGGCCTTTACCGTCACGAACCTGACGGCAGGCACGTCATACACCTTTACCGTCAAAGCCAAAGACGCAGCGGGCAATGTCTCGGCAGCGAGTGAGCCGCTCAGCGTCACAACAACGACCGCACCGAGCAACTCTAATCTGCTACTCAACGGCGGGTTTGAAACCTACACAGGAAGCGGCGGTGTGGCAGACAACTGGACCAAATCCTTTACCACTGGTGTTACGGCAGCCTTTCAGCCGGTGAGTACACCTGTTGCCGAAGGCAGTCAGGCGCAGCAGCTATCCGGCTCTGGTCTGGCGAGCGGAGACAACGTCAAAATCCATCAGATCGCAGCTATTGAGCCAAACTCGCCGTACACAGTCAGCGGCCAATTCAAAGTGGAGAGCCTGACGGCGGCCAAGGTGCAGCTCTATGTCGATTTTCTGGATGCAAGCAACGCCATCGTTGGCACAGCCAGAGCCGAACATTCCGCTGTGACAAGCGGCTACATCACCCTTGAAAAATCCGGCGTTGTCCCGGCGTCGACGGCCAAAGCGAAAGTCTATGCGATCCTTCGAGGAACTGGAGCAGGCGGCACGGGCAGTTTTATCGTGGATGATATGCGTTTCATCCAAGCGGCTCCGTCAGGAGACACTCAAGCTCCAAGCGCTCCGACGAACCTGATCGCCATGGAAACAACCGAATCGACGGTGAATCTGTCCTGGACGACATCGGCCGACAACATCGGCGTGACCGGCTATGACATCTACAATGGCAGCACGCTTACAGGCAGTGTGAATGGCGGGGCAACTACCTTTACCGTTACGAATCTGACAGCAGGCACACCGTACACCTTTACCGTAAAAGCGAAGGATGCGGCAGGAAACATCTCGGCAGTAAGTGATCCACTAAGTGTCACGACAGCGGCTGCGCCGAGCAATCCTAATCTGCTTCTTAACGGCGGGTTTGAAACCTATACAGGAAGCGGCGGTGTGGGGGATAACTGGATCAAATCCTTCACCGCAGGTGTCACGGCATCCTTCCAAATGGTGAGTACACCTGTTGCCGAAGGCGGTCAGGCACAGCAAATAACCGGCTCTGGTCTGGCGAGTGGAGACACCGTTAAGATCCACCAGATCACAGCCATAGAACCGAATTCGCCATACACCGTCAGCGGTCAGTTCATGGTCGGCAGCTTGACGGCGACCAAGGTTCAGCTCTATGTCGATTTCCTGGATGCGGGCAACGCCATTGTAGGAACAGCCAGAGTGGAACAACTGGCTACCACAAGCGGCTACATCACGCTTGAGAAATCCGGCGTGAGCCCGACAACGGCTGTCAAAGCGAAGGTATACGCCATCCTTCGGGGAACTGGAGCAGGCGGCGCAGGCAGCTTCGAAGTAGATGCGATGAGCTTCACGCAGAGTCCCGCTGACCCTCAGACGTTCAGCGCTCCCCACGGGGCGACTGAAGCGAGCGCTATCCTCCATCCTTTCTGGAGAATGCCTGCTGCTTTCAGTAATAAAGAGGCTTCAAATCCCTTCACGGGCTGGTTTCTTGCACCTATCCATAATTAAATGAACAACATCCACGCACATAGAAACGGAGAAAGCAGGAATCAAGCTGCTTTCTCCCATATTGGAGGCTCATTATGTTCAGAAGAGTTGCACTTATCATACTCGCGATCACGCTCCTTGTCCCTTCCTTTGCCGGAGTGGCCGATGCCCAAGGGAAGGCAGTGGGACAGCAGCAGGAAGCAAGCAAACCAGCCCAGCCCGTAGAAGATAGCAAGACCGTGGAAGACAACAAGAAGAAACAAACGACCAAGCAGCAAAAGGAATCCGCGCAGCAGAAGGAATCACGGATGAAAAGCGGGGATGCCTTGCAATCGTTCGAAGATCAGGTAGATCGGAAGGATTTGCTAAAGAAAGAAGACCTGCTGCCTTCCGAACGGTCCAAAGCCATCGAGAAGCTTCCAGCCATCATGAAACAAATCGTGGCTTATTTCTATCCCGAGTGGTTGAACGAACTGCAGAACAGTGAAAAGCTGATCGTCCTAAGCTGGGAGACGAAGGAGGTCAATCTAGCGATTAACTCCCTCACCGCAGCCCAACTCAAGCAGCTCGAAGCGCTTGCGCCCATTGCTATCGAGCACCGGGACTTTCATCAGAATAAGAAGGGGTACAAAGCCAAGCATGCGCCCCTGTACGAGACAACGGAGGAAGAGCGCAGCGAAGCCGAGAAAGCGCCAGCATCGAACAAACCGAAGAGCAAAAGCACAGTCTCTGTCTTATCGACCCCAGCCAATGACAAGTACGTGTACAGTCCCTTTACGAACGAGTACAGCTACCGTGTCAACACCGATCAATTGGTCGACCCGCTCTACCGAACGGCGAATCAGGCGGTCACCGACCTGTCCTTATCTGGGAAGACGGGACTGGCGATCAACCTCGCCCGCTCGTACAACTCGCTGGACAGCAACATACTGGAGCCGCAATACATCAGCCAAAACCTGTTTGGCGGCGAGAACGGAGGCGAAGGCGACCGGGGGAACTTCGGTGAAAAACCGGACCAACCGTATCGGACAGGCTTTATCGCCACAGGCTGGCATTTAAACCTGCCTTATGCTCATGCGGAGCCGATTATCGAAGAAGTGAAAGCGACAACAGTGGCGTGCTCGCCAACGAACAACCCTTGCCAAACAGCGGGCAATGTTAACGTGCAAACGAGTGGCTATCAAACGACCTATGCGAAGGAACTGCTGGAAACCTTTTACCTGAAAGTCGCCTTTACCCTTGACGATGGCAGCAGCATCGAATTCCGCAACGGAGAGCCCTATCGCTACCCGTACAAGGATGCATCCTACACCTTAGATGCAGAAGGAAACTATGTACTAGCCGTTCAGGGCGGTTGGCTCACCTATACCTTCTCGCCTGACGGACGGATTTTGAAAAAAACAAATGCCTTCGGAGAGTCGGTCACCTATACCTACCCCGAGGGAAATCCGAATATCATCATCACGGATTCTTACGGCCGGACCATTACGATATTCCGTACGCGGGACACCTCCCTATCGAGTACCGCTAACAAGTGGGTCGTGACGGGGTTTGAAGTACGCGAGGGTGGCATCGTTACTAAAAAGATACAATACGATGTGACGCGTGCCGCAGCGGACCTCATCATTCGAACCTGGACCGAGAATAACGGAGCCGTTGGCGTTGTTGATAAACATATCGGTTATTGGCAGTTGGACCGAGTGCGGGATGTGACCGCAGGCAATCACACGTTGGAATCGTATACCTATTATCCGGTAGACAGCACGAAAATGGCCGACTTCAACTTCAAGCCAGATGGCGTCACCTACAGCTCCGATGCGCAGGGCGTGCCGGTTACCGGCACCTGTACAGACCCGCTCAAAACCTGCTTCGGAGAAGCATGGAGCTGGGGGGACGGCAAGCTTGCGGAAATGGGCGATGTCGTGCAGCAGAATGGGGAGCGCTACGGAGAAATCGCCTACCTGCTGCTGAACAAAGTGAACACCACCAATGGACTGACGATGAAATTCAACTACCAGAATTACAACGCTAGCTGGGGAATGAATACGAATCTGACCCAGCGCGAGCAGTATAGAGGCACGACAAGGCTGTATCAGGATAAGCACGCCCTACAATATTTCGGCTACCATGCGGTGGAACGGGTCGATTACCTGTATCAACAGGACGGGACGACGAAGCTGCTGTCGGATTACTACACGAACGAGCATCCCGATCATGGCTGGCAGTTTAACGAGTACTGGAAAGTACCTAAGCAAGAGCTACCGCGCCTGAAGACCAGCTCGCGGTTCGGGGACAAGCAGACGCTGCGCAAAGATATCCAGCAGGGAGAATCGACTGAGGCCTCGTATCAGCAGTACCGTATCGAGCCGCATGCAGCCGGATACTTGCTGAAGTTCAGCTGGACGCAGCCATGGAACTATTTGCAGTGGGAAGGAACCGGATCAGGAGCCACCTATACCAACAAAGACCATGTACTAAGCGCATTTGAATACCCGATGGCTGCCGATCCAGCCCTCGAACTCATGCTCTCGCAGCCAAGCAAAGTGTACAGCTATGCGGGGAACGTCACAGACAACCAGAATCCGCCCCTTTACAAGTCGACAGACTGGATTCAGCAGACCAGCTATGACAACTGGGGGCAGCCGCTGACCGTCAAGAATGCGCTGGACACAACGACGACGATGGAATACGGGGGACCTTTCCACCAAGTGAGCCGTCAAACGACACGAAGCGCCGATCAGAAGACGACCGTGAAGACGGAGACGGCGTACTACCCTGCTGGTCACAAGTACCAGTATTTGCCCACCACCGTCACGCAGGTGCAGCAGTATCCGAATCCTGCCAATCCCGTTGAGCAGCAGAGCGAGACGGTCACGAAAGCTTTTACCGCCTATACGGCGGAGCATCAAGTGGCTGCTGTGGAAGAACGGGCACAGGGCAGTGTGAATACGGATAGCAGCACGATGAAAAGCACCTTTGCCTACACGTCCAAGGGACAGCTGGAGCAAGAGACGATATGGGTTCGTTTGAAGGAAAATGAGCAGCCGGCTCCGGTTACGCTGTCGTACCAGTACGATGCAACTGGGCGTTTGCAGCAGGAGACGTATCCAGATTCGGGAAAAGCGGAGTATACGTACGATCATCTTGACCGTATTCGCTCCAGTACGTTTATCCCAGGAGACGGTGTAAGCGCTAATAAAGCTTATTCGATCCAGTATGACGATGCCAAGCGAAAAGTAGCAGTTACGACGCCGGATGGTGAGCTGCTGGAGTCCTTCTATTCGCCGTTTGGGCTTGCGCTGAAACAGCAGCGAACGGTGAACGGAACGACACGAGTCATCATGAAGAACGAAACGAATGATGGTCAGCAGGTGCGGGCGAGCTTGCCTTATGGAGAAAGCACCTTGCAGACCGCGTATACCTACGATTCCAGTGGAAGGCCGAAAACGGCTACGGACAGCATCGGTCAAGTGACAAGCTACGCGTATTCGAACGGTGTCCAAACGGGCAGCGTATTCGAAATGAAAGATACAGTGGAAGTCAGCTATCCCGATGGAAAAACCGAAACGAGTTACTATAATCGATTTGGACAGCTGGAACGCTTGCTGGAGAAAAGCACCTCGCAAACCCGCACCACCACCTTCACCTATTCACCAGCAGGAGAGTTGGCTCGGAAAGATGTCAAGGCGCTGGGCAGCAGCGGCAGTGAACAGACGGAAACGACGCATTACCGCTATGATGCACTCGGAAACCTGACGTATGTGCAGGATGCGGCAGGTCACAAAACCCAGTACGTATATAACCATCAAGGCCAGGTAGTGATGACCTTGGTGAACGGCAAGCTTCAGAGCCAGAAGGGTTACAATGAGCTGGGCTGGCAGTTGACCGGTCTGGACGGAGACGGCAAAAAGGAAACATTCGCCTATAACAGCAACGGTTTATTGACATCCACAGTGGACCGGAACGGGCAGACGAAGGCATTTACGTATACGCCGTATATGGAGCCGAGCCGTGTCTCCGTATCCGATGCAACGGGAGAGATCTATTGGCAGGAAAATGACTATGCGCCAACGACGCGGTTACTCACGCAAACCCGCACCAGTGAGAACGAAACGTTAACCTACGGGTACGATGAATGGAATCGTCCTCGCACGAAACAAGTGGCTGGTCGGACGTATACATTTCGATACGATGCCTATGATCGATTGAAGGGAATCCAGTTCCCGGATCAGAAGGAGCAGGTGTATACGTATGATCCACTGAGCCGGATCGAGTCGGTGCAATACCCCGGCATGAATACGGTGAACTACACGTATACGAAGGGGGCAGACAGCAATGGCTACACCGTGGCATACAGCAGCGCCTTGAAGCAAACCTTTAATCGCAATGCGTTTGGCGAAATCAAGCGTACCGAGCATACGAACAACGGCGCTGCCAGCAAGGTAGAGACGTTTGCCCATGACGGGTTCTCCAACATCACCACGCTAACAGAGACGACGGGAGCGGCAACGAAGCAATCCAGTTTCCGCTACGATCCACTGAACCGGATTCAGAAGGAAGTGACGCCTGAGGGAACAAGCGAGTACGGCTATGACGGGAAGGGCAACCGAGTCACGAATGCGACGACGCAGCCATCGCATTTGCCGATGGGAGAACGGAAGCTGACGTACAATGCGATGGATATGCTGAGCAGCTTCGAGCAAACGGGAACCTCGACCGGGACGGTAGAAGCCTCGTATACGTATTACGGCGACGGTCTTCGGGCGACGAAGACGGTGAACGGGACGCTGACACGCTATGTATATGTGAACGGTCGCGTGATTGAGGAGCTCGATGGCAGCGGCAATGTGAAGGCGCGGAACATCTGGGGGAACGAGCTGCTGTGGCGGCAGGACAATGCGTCGCAAAAGTCTGGTTATTATTGGTATAATGGACACGGAGATGTGGTACAGATCACGGACGCCAGCGGAACCGAGATCAACCGTTATGCGTACGACATATGGGGCAATGTGACCGAGAAGAGCGAGGGGATGAGCAATCCGTTCCGCTACACCGGAGAGATACAGGATGACGAGTCGGGGTACATCTACTTGCGTGCTCGATATTACGACCCTTCAATGGGACGGTTTATTAATGAGGATTCGTATGAGGGGGAATTGACGAATCCGCTGAGTCAGAATTTTTATACGTATGTATATAACAACCCGCTTCGTTATATAGACCCTAGCGGACATATGGGATATGAGAAGCTTAATGAGCTTTCAGAAGAACTAAATACAGGAAAAACCAATCTAATTAAGGCTGCAAGGAAAGTACTGAACTCAGTAGGAGAGAATATAAGTCTTGGCTTTCACCAAGTTGCTCAACTACTATTGGCTGCGCAATTGTACGAAGAAACAGGGAAACATGCAACTTTGGAATATAAAATAGGAAGCTATAGGGCTGATGTTGTACTTGATGGGCAAGTGTGGGAGATTAAGCCGTTTGGTCAGGATCCGTTCCCTCAACTGACACTTTATCAGAAGGAGGGGAATTTAAAAGGCGGTAAAATTGTTGGTAAACAACAAGTTCAAAAAAATGGGACTCCTTATGGTATAGTAGCAAGAGATGAGACTATAGATAGATTTGGTAAAGCCGAGTTCAAAATGAGTGTTTACTCATACTCGGGTGGTGATGTTAAGTATTCGGTGTATTATGATGATGAAAATAAAAAAAGAAAATCCTTTAAGAATATTGTCCAAGCGGCATCTTTTTATAAGGAAGTAAGAAAAACTCTACCATCTTTACCTACGCCAAATTTTACTCCTGGACCTGGAGGAATAGCTAGAGTACCCGGAGTAATAATAAAAATTATACAAGCAGCAATCTAACTAGTATTATTGACGAGGTGAGAAGTATGTTTCCGATACATGAGAATGGAACCTGGGGATATATTGACCAACGAGGAAATGTAGTTGTATCCCCACAGTTTGATAATGCTTACTACGGTAGCGAGGGGTTATTTGGAGTTAAGAAAAATGATAAAGAAGGTTTTTTATCAATTGAAAATAGTAATATTCCTATAAAATATGATGCTGCAGGAGAGTTTAACGAAGGTCTTTGTCCAATTAAGATCGATAATCTTTGGGGAGCCATTAATAAGAGGGATGAAGTTATTATTTCACCGATTTATCAACGTGTTTGGCATTTTTCAGAAGGATGGGTGCAGGCTAAAACAATCGAAAATGTCATTCAGTTCTTGGATGCAGAAGGGGTTGTGCAGCTTCAGTACACTGATGTCAGTGTGGGCCATTTTTCACACGGATTAGCTTTTTTTACGGATAAAAAGACTGAACGTAATGGTTATATTAATAAAGAAGGAGAATTGGTTATCTCCTCATCATTATTTAGTTCAGGTTATCAGTTCACCGAGGGGCTGGCCCCTGCTTGGCATTATTCCGCCGACAAACAGTGCGTCATTAACACAAGCGGTGACATTGTCATCGAACCTGTTTATGACTCGATTGGTTTTTTTTCGGAGGGTCTATGTACCTTTGAACGAAATGGAAAGACAGGGTATATCAATAAAACGGGTGATGTAGTCATTCCACCGCTTTTTGACTATGCTTCAAAATTTCACGAAGGAACAGCCTACGTTGTTGTGAAAGAACAGTATGGGATCATTAACAAACTTGGTGAGTATATTATTGAGCCGAAATATACAGGAACCGATACCCAATCCTCTAAACAGAAGTTAATTAGATTTCAATTGGGGGAAAAGTACATTTATGTGGATCGACATACAGGAGATGAAATTTATCAGTTCGACTACGTATAGTTGTTTTTTTACTGATAATACCGGGCTAATTGAATATGAAGCAGTGAATTAATCTTATAATATTTGATATTGATAGACTGAAACGTGATGAATTCATTTCTCAACTTTATTAAATTAACGTGATTGAGACTTTGACCTTGAGGTATCTATCTCTCAAGGTCTTTTTCTGATCTCTGCTCAGTGATGGACAAATTAGGGCGATACTTATACTCAAGAAAGTCGTGTAATGTTCCAGAAAGGGGATCAAATAAACATGGAGAAGACAAGTCCCTACAAAAAACTAAAAGTGATCTATCTTCTATTATTCGCGCTGCTTCTATTCATTGATGCAGCTCTTATTCTAATGAGCAATAATAACTATTACATCATACCCTTGGAGTCGGGGGGTTACTTTTATTTAAGTGTGGTGAATATAACCTTTATCTTTCTGCTTATCTTTCTTCTCAGAATACCCCGTCAACTGATATTTATGGGAGCTGTAATTTTAATTGCTCCTCTTATGTTCGCGGTTGGGGCGGCTTATTTTTATTTTGAGCTTGCTCAATCCGATTACGAGTTCATGGATTCTCCCAACAAACAAGAAACATTAATAGTAAAAAGTCGAGTGGCATCGTTAAGAGGCGATCACATGTATAGTTTTTATAAGAGAGTCGATTCACTAGGCTTGTTAATGAGAAGAATCGAGGGACAAGATTTTAAAATTATGACTTCATATGATGAAGAGTTAGCCCCCAATGAGATTGGGGAACCCATATGGCTGAATGAATCGACAGTTAAGTTTAATACGAAAGACGGCGAGAAAATAGTTGAATTGCAGTAGCAATATATCCGGTCAGTCTCACGATAATGCTATCCCCCAACTCCCCGCGGAAAAATATTAAGAAGACGAAGTCAAACCCCTTCTCAGCAGCAATGCCAAGGGTAGCCCTACAACGGCAAAGGCAGCTGCGAACAGAAAAGCATCATCAATACTGAGTGTATAGGCTGTCGAATGAATCCATTGCACGCTCTCGGATTCTGTCGATTGCTGCAAAGTCGCGGTATGCGAATCCATTCGCGCGTAGAAGATGGAGGTGAACAGACCGAGCGCTAATGCGCCGAATATTTGGCGAAGCCAGTTAATCAATGCCGAAGCGTGGCTGTAGAACTCAGCGGGAACAGCCCGCATCCCTGCATTCATAGCAGGGGTCAAGGATAGACCGATGCCTATATACCTGACCGCCATCCACAAGGCTACATAGCCATGGCTCGTGTCGAGCTCCAGGAAGCTGAATTTCCACGAGGCCAGCACAACGAGAGAAGCCCCTGCCAGAACTAGCCGAAGCGGGCCGATCCGATCATACCAATAGCCGGATAAGAGAGTAGCCGCGCCAAGCGTCAACGAAGGAAGCAGCAGCAGCAAGCCGACATGAAACGGGGACATCCCGTGTATTTCCTGCAAATATAGCGGTATGAAATAGATGCCGGAGTATAGGGCTACGATTAGGACCGCAGACACAGAGATGCTTGCCGTGAAGATGCGATTGCGAAAAAGCCGAAGCTGCAGCAGCGGCTCTTTGATACGCAGTTCATGTCGAATAAACAGGAACAGCGCTCCGATACCGAAAGCCAGCAAACAGGCTGACCGCCACGAAGTCCACCCCCAGTCATGGACTTTCCCCAAGAAGAATAGTAAGGCAAGACTTCCGATTACTGCGTATGCCAATCCCAGACTATCCATGCGGCGTGCGGCGTTGGAACGGTAATAAGGAATGATTCTCCAGCCCATGAACAAGGTGAACAGGCAGACGGGGATAAGCACTAGAAACATCCAATGCCAGTTATGCTCCATCAGCCAGCCGCTAATCGTAGGGGCAAGAGCAGGTCCCAATATGGTGGAAGCCGACCATAAGCTAATGGCCATCGTCCGTTTGGCTGCCGGAATCACCTGAAAAATAATGGTCAGCGTAACAGGCTGAATCAAGCCGCAGAACAGACCTTGAAGCATTCGGAAGAGGATCAGACTGTAAATGTTCCATGCAGCAGCGCACAGAATCGAGCTGATCAACAAGCTGGCAATCGAGAACAAGAACAAGTTTTTGTTGCTGTAACGATCGCCGAGATAGCCAGCAACTGGCGTAATGACGCCGGTCGTTAGCGTGAAGCCTGTCATTAGCCATTGCACGGTCGCCAGATCGGAATCGAATATCCGCATGAAGGCCGGCAGTCCGACGTTCATCGAGCAGATGTTGTAAATGGAAATGAAGGACCCCAGAATCAAGATCGCTAATAGAGGCCAGGCGCTGGCCTCCGCAGCATCTTTGGTGGCGCGCATCGTATTCGCAGTCAGTGAGATCACCCCTTGATGAGCATGCAAAAAGAGACATAGCTATGTCATCATTGACAATGTCATGTCTCCAGTAGACCGGTCGATTATTAATTCCAATTGGTGCAATTGGATAACTGTGGATTTTATCATAGCACACTTATTTGAGGTGTCAACCTCAATATATCCCTTCATTAATGCGCAATTTTGGAACGAAAGCAAGGCTGTACACTCGGGAAAAAGAGGGACAAAGCCATGAAAAAAACTGTTGACATGACCTTCCTGTAAAGGTAGGATGTTCATTAAATCAAAGTAAGTCGATAGGAATTATAAAAATAAACCGACCGGACTTCCGGAGAGACGATCATCGTAGAGATGCATGCGTCTTTTTTTATACCCTTTTCGGCCCAGCAGCCGGGATTATCTATCCCGCATCCAATACATGAACACTCGGGAGGTCGTCAATTATGAAGAAATCAGCTTCATTGCTATTAAGCGCAGCGGCAGCACTTATTCTCACTACATCCATCCTTCTGACAGGATGCGGCAATAAAGAAGCATCAGGAGCAGGCTCAGCCAGTAAAGATGGGCTGGAGGTAACGGAGCTGCGTTATCAAGGCGGCGTCGGAACGGTAACTTATCCAGAGCTGGCGGAAGATCTGGGGTATTTGGCGCCCTTGAAGCTTAATTTTATCGGCACGACTATAAGTGGACCACAGGATATCCAATCGGTTGTGACGGGCGATACGGATTTCGGCGGGGCGTTCAATGGGGCCATCGTCAAGCTGCTGGCAGCCAAGGCGCCGATTACACCAGTTATTTCTTATTACGGCGTTGATGAGAATACGTGGAATGGCTACTACGTGCTGGAGGGCAGCCCCATCAAGTCTGCCAGAGATCTGATCGGCAAGAAAATAGCGGTGAATACGCTGGGCGCTCATCATGAGTTTGTTATCAAAGAATATTTGCACCGTGCCGGATTGACGGCTGATGAGATCAAGCAGGTAACCCTGGTGGTCGTACCGCCGATTACCGGCGAGCAGACGCTTCGAGCCAATCAGGTGGATGTGGCGACACTCGGCGGCGTGCTTCGCGATAAGGCATTGGAACGGGGCGGCATTAAACCGCTGTTCACGGACAAGGATCTGTTCGGCATATTTAGCGCAGGCAGCTATGTGCTGAAGAATGAATTCATCGAGGATAATCCCAATGCGGCGCGCAAATTTGTGGAAGCGACGGCCAAAGCGATCGAATGGGCGCGGACAACGCCTCGTGATGAGGTTGTGGCCCGCTTCGAGAAAATCATCGCAGAGCGCGGACGGAAAGAGGACGCCAGCAACATTAAGTACTGGAAAAGTACAGGGATCGCGGGCAAGGGCGGCTTGATCAATGACAAGGAGTTCGACACCTGGGTGAACTGGCTGGTGAAAGAGGAGACCATCACGAAAGGCGAGCTGGACGGCAAGAAGCTGTTTACGAATGAGTTCAACCCATTTCTGAATGAAAAGAAATAATCGGGGAGAGGTGCTTCACAATGACAGCGAAAATAAGCATTCAACACGTTCAGAAGACGTTTCGGATTAAACGCAATCTGGGCCATCTGAAGGAGGTTCTTCAGCCGGTATCCGCACTTCAGGATATTAATCTGGATGTGAAGCAGGGAGAATTTATGGTTATCGTTGGACCGAGCGGCTGCGGCAAATCGACTCTGCTCGACCTGCTAGCCGGATTGACGAAGCCGAACAGCGGACAAATATTGCTGGACGGCAAAGCGATTGCCGGGCCGAATCTGGACAGAGGAATTGTGTTTCAGCAGTATGCCTTATTTCCATGGAAGACGGCGCTTGCCAATGTCGAATTCGGTCTGGAGACGAAGGGTGTCGGGTGGAAGGAACGCAAGCAAATTGCGCAGGAATATATCAACCTCGTTGGTCTGGCCGGCTTCGAGCACCGATATCCGCATGAGCTGTCAGGCGGAATGAAGCAGCGGGTCGCCATTGCGCGCAGCCTCGCCTATGACCCTGAGGTGCTGCTGATGGATGAGCCGTTCGCCGCCCTGGATGCACAGACGCGGGAGACGCTGCAGAGTGAACTGCTCCGCATATGGGAGACGACGAGGAAGACGATTATTTTCATCACGCATGGGATCGAGGAAGCCGTCTATCTGGGGCAAAGGGTGGCGGTCATGACCTCGCGTCCGGGGCGAATTAAAGAAGTAATCGAGGTTCCGTTCGAATCGCGAACGACGGAGGAGGATTTGCGCTCCAACCCAGAATTTGTGAGGATCAGGCATCAGATATGGGATTTGCTCAAGGATGAGGTGCATCGTGCGCAGGAGCAGGAAAAGGATAAAAGCTTAAAGGCAACAGGCTCGAAATCCAAAGTTAAAGGGGTGGCTTCCGATGGCTAACTGGGGCACAGGAGAGATTCTCGTTCGGCTAGACAACGACAAGCGGGCGGGCAGCAATAGCGCTAATGTTCTGAGATGGTCGATATTTCAATTGAGCAGAGGCTTCAAGGTTTCTGTGGCGATCCTCGTGTTTCTCTTGCTCTGGGAGACTGCGCCCCGGCTCGGCTTGGTCAATACGACCTTCCTGCCTCCATTGAGCGAGGTTCTGCAGGCTTGGTGGCGACTGCTGCTCTCAGGCGATTTGGCGGATCATGCAGGTGCAAGTCTGACACGATCTATTGGGGGCTTCCTCCTCGCCATTGCCGCCAGTATTCCGATCGGGCTGGCGATAGGCTGGTGGAAGCCGGTGGCGCAATATTTGAACCCGCTGCTGGAGCTGTTCCGCAATACGGCTGCCCTGGCGATTTTGCCCGTGTTCATCCTGCTGCTCGGACTTGGAGAAACGTCGAAGATAGCCATCGTATTCTATGCCTGCGCCTTTCCGCTTCTGCTCAATACGATCAGTGGGGTGAGGAATGTTGATCCGCTGCTGATCAAGTCGGCGCGTTCGATGGGGCTGTCGCCGCTGAGCCTGTTTCGCAAAGTGATATTGCCTGCTTCCGTCCCAACGATCTTCGTCGGCATTCGGCAGGCAGGCGCAAGCTCGATACTGGTGCTGGTGGCGGCCGAGATGGTCGGGGCCAAAGAAGGTCTTGGGTATTTGATTCAATATACACAATTCAGCTTTCAAATTCCGGAGATGTATGCTGGCATTATTTCGATCTCTGTCATTGGGGTCATCATCAACTTTCTGCTAGTGCTGCTTGAGAAGAGGCTGACATCATGGAAGCAATCGTACAGCGAGTAATTCGACAATTCCAGAGTGAGTAATTCGAACATAACGAGAGGGAGTGCGATGACGATGACGATGAGTAAACATAAACGGCAAATGAATTTGAATGTATTTATTATGAATGTCGGTCACCATGAGGCGGCCTGGCGGCATCCCGATACGGAGCCCCGTCATATTACCGATCTTAGTTATTTCACCAAGCTGGCACGGATCGCAGAGGAAGCCAAGTTCGACTCGCTGTTTCTGGCAGATGTATTGGCAGTAGGCAAAAATGTGAAGCATGGCGCGGCCTTGGCAGGGCTGGAGCCCTTCACCTTACTATCCGCTCTCGCAGCAGTTACCGAGCATATCGGATTGATCGGCACCGTATCGACGACCTACAATGAACCGTTCCATGTAGCGCGCAAATTCGCCTCTCTGGATCATATCAGCAAGGGGCGGGCAGGATGGAATATCGTCACCTCCGGCAGTGAGATTGAAGCGAACAATTTCAATCAAGACACGCATCTTGAGCATAGCAAGCGTTATGATCGCGCTGCTGAATTTCTGGAGGTTACGACAAGTCTGTGGGACAGCTGGGAGGATGATGCGATCGTTGTTGATCGGGGCAGCGGCACATTTTCCGATAGCGCGAAGGTTCATGAGATCAATCATGCCGGAGAATCGTTCAAGGTGCGTGGACCGCTCAACGTTCCGCGCTCGCCGCAGGGATATCCTGTTCTCGTGCAAGCGGGCTCCTCTGAGGATGGCAAGGAATTCGCGGCCCGTTATGCGGAAGCGATCTTCACAGCTCAGCAGACGTTGGGTGAAGCGCAGCGGTTCTACACCGATGTGAAAGGAAGATTGGGCAAATACGGACGCCATCCTGATGAGCTGGCCATTTTGCCGGGCATATCCGCAGTTGTTGGAAAGACTGAGGCCGAGGCGAAGGAGCGAGAGCAGGAGCTGAATGAGCTGATCATCCCGGAGTATGGACTGAACCAGCTCTCCAATATGCTGAAGGTGGATCTGTTCACGTATCCGCTGGACGGACCGCTTCCTGAGCTGCCGAATGTTGAGGATATAAACGGCAACAAAAGCCGGTTTCAATTAGTTGCCGATCTGGCGCAGCGCGATAATTTGACGATTCGCCAATTGATCCAGCGTCTGGCTGGCGGACGGGGACATCGCACCTTTGCCGGTACAGCCGTGCAGATTGCAGATGAGCTGGAGGAATGGTTCACGCAAGGCGGCAGCGATGGCTTTAATGTAATGCCGCCGTATTTGCCGGCAGGGCTGGAGGAATTTGCAGAGCAAGTCATTCCCGAGCTGCAGCGTAGAGGGCTGTTCCGCACGCAGTACACAGGGAGAACACTGCGTGAGCATTACGGCCTGAACAGGCCGATTAATAAGTTTGTCGATGTTCCGCTGTCACACGTATCGGGCGTGTGAGGGGACGAGAGCGAACCAAGAGCCCAGCGAGAGCGAACCAAGAGCGAACCAATAGCGAACCGAGAGCGAACCGAGAGCGAACCAAGAGCGAACCACCGAGAGCCTAGCACATTTTGGCCGAATCGAATATCGAACCTAGTAGTGAAAACAGTAACGAATTCAGTGCCGTATCGAGAAGCGATTCATATCTCGATGCCCTGGTGCGCTGCCCGAAAATGAGCTGTAAGCACGAAAATCCGCTTTACAGCGTATCTGAGCTGCGAGAAGTCAGCTGTAAGCGCCCAAAACACGCTTTCAGAGCATGAAGCGCATCAGCCTGCTCGGAAATTGCGCAGTAAGTAGGGTAATCTGGGGAATTGTGGTACATCGCATAAGTGAAGCATCGGGCTCCAGTATTCGTTTTTGCTGCATAGGGCATAGAGCATAGGGCATATATGCAGAAAATATCGGCTGATTAGGATAAGTGTGTAGTGGTTTCGAGAATAGAGGACGTGTGCAAATATTCAGGAGGTGTCATATGAGCGAGAAACGGCAATTAAGATTGG
The DNA here is from genome assembly GCF_927798095.1 of Paenibacillus plantiphilus. GTDB lineage: Bacteria > Bacillota > Bacilli > Paenibacillales > Paenibacillaceae > Paenibacillus_Z > Paenibacillus_Z plantiphilus. The sequence goes on from NZ_CAKMMF010000008.1 coordinate 57,899, forward strand.
GTGCTTTTCTGATGACGCCCGGGCATCATGTAGCGGCTTGGCGGTATCCGGATACAGAGGCTTCGCAGGTGCTTAGCTTCAGCTTCTATAAGAAGCTGGCGCAAACAGCGGAGCGCGGGAAATTCGACATGCTGTTTCTTGCGGATGGTTATGCAGTTTCGGAGAAATTCCCCGAGGCGATATCTCAAACTGTAACCGTACGTCCCGAGCCGATCACGCTGCTGTCTGCACTATCGGCGGTGACGGAGCATGTCGGCCTTGCGGCTACAGTATCTACAACCTACAACGAGCCATTCCATGTAGCCAGAAAATTCGCTTCGCTCGATCATTTGAGCGGCGGACGCGCAGCTTGGAATGTGGTGACCTCTGCAAACCCGGCCGAAGCGCTTAATTTCAATAAGGATAATCATCTTCTGCATTCACTCCGGTATGAAAGGGCGGAGGAATTCCTTAACGTAGTGACGGGATTGTGGGATAGCTGGGAGGATGATGCATTTCAATATGACAAAGAGAATGCGGTTTTTGCTGATCGCAGCAAGCTGCACACGTTGAATCACAAGGGAGAATGGTTCACGGTGCGAGGTCCGCTTAACGTGGCCCGTCCTGTCCAAGGTCATCCTGTTGTCATTCAAGCCGGTTCTTCGGAGCCGGGCAAGGAGTTGGCGGCACGAACGGCAGAAATAATCTTCACCGCATGGCAAACTCTTGAGGAAGCACAATACTTCTATCGTGATGTCAAAGGGCGCTTGGCGAAGTATGGCCGTTCGCATGATGATTTGAAAATTATGCCCGGCGTCTTCCCTATTATTGGACGAACGGAAGAGGAGGCAAGGGAGAAAAAGGCGAAGCTCGAAGAGCTCATTCCTCAAGAAGCGGGTATTAGTCTTCTTTCCAGCTTGATCAGCTTTGATCTATCACCGTACCCAGTCGATGGACCTTTGCCGGATTTGCCGGAGCTTGAGCAGGTTAATGGCGGCAAAAGCCGCTTTACGCTGTTAAAGGATCTCGCGGAGCGCGAAGGTCTGACAATCCGCAAACTCTACCAGCGAATTGCAGGAGCCCGGGGTCATCGCGAAATTGTTGGAACGCCTCTCCAGATCGCGGACCAATTGGAAGAATGGTTCGTGAATGGCGCGGCGGATGGATTCAATATTATGCCTCCTTACCTGCCTGGCGGGCTTGAGGACTTTGTTGATCATGTTGTGCCGGAGCTGCAGCGGCGAGGATTGTTCCGTACGGAATATTCCGGGACAACATTAAGAGACAACTTGGGCTTGAAGCGTCCAGCTCACAGTGCGACATCAACTGTCTCAGCTCTGTCGCAAGCCAGCGTCTAAAAATTGCAGATAGATAGTGGGTAGAGATAGTGAGAGAGGTTAGAGAGTGGCAGATAGAAGAGAGAGAATAATAGTGGACAGATAGTGAGTAAATAGTGGGCAGATAGTGAGCAGATAGTGAGTAGATAGTGAGTAGATAGGATAGATGGTGGATAGGGAGTAGAGAGTGGAGTAGAGAGAGGAGCAATGAAATGGGACTGCATTTAGCAGGTAAAGCGGCTATCGTAACTGGCGGCAGTGCTGGTATAGGGTTGGCAATCGCCAAGTCTTTATATAGGGAAGGCGTTCATGTCGTGATCGTGTCCCGCAACCGAGCCAAGCTCGAAGAAGCTGCAATAGCGATCCAGTCTCAAGAAGTATCGAGCAGGCTGGAGGCTTCGTCTGATCAGAAGGATTCCCCTAAGGTTGTCATTGTTGACGGGGATTTGAAGCAGGTGGAGACTATACAGCGAGTTGCTGAGACGGCGATCAGACATTTTGGCGGAATTGATATTCTCATTAATAATGCCGGCTCCGCTAGGGCGGGATACTTTCTGGACCTAACAGACGAGGATTTCACGGATACGTGGAATTTGAAGCTACTTGGTTATATACGCACAATAAGAGCGATATTGCCTCATTTTATTGAAAGGAGGGGTGGGAGCATCGTCAATATTGTAGGAGGTGCGGGGCGAACGCCTTCACCCACATTTCTTCCTGGCGGGACGACGAATGCCGCGCTGCTGAACTTTGCTAAAGGAATCTCCAGAGAGCTGGCGAAGCACGGTATTCGGATCAATTCTGTTTCTCCAGGCTTGACGGATACGGAGAGAGCGGGTGTTCTGGCTGAGCAGCAAGCTAAGGCGAACGGAGTTTCCGTTGAGCAACAGCTTGCAGAACGGGCCGCAGCTATTCCGCTTGGGCGTATCGTAGACCCGCAAGAGATTGCAGATCTAGTGTTATTCCTTGCGTCAGACAAGGCAGCATCGATAACAGGGGCAGAAATTATAGTAGATGGCGGTCAGCAGCCAGGCGTTTAATGAACATTGATGCAAACGTGAAACGTGAATCACCAATAGAAATAACCTGCTTCCGCAGGCTGGTGCAGCCAGTGGAAAGCTCTAAGGAGGTAATAGGAATGAGTACAGTTGAACAGAACAGAATTGTTGAGGGAACAAATGTTGAGGTGCTTCCAATCGCCGGACGGATCGGTGCGGAGATCAGAGGGGTGAAGCTTGCAGGGGATCTTGATGGGGCGCAGGCAGCGGCGATTCGTGAAGCTCTGCTCAAGTACAAAGTGATTTTCTTCCGTGGGCAGAACCATCTTGACGATGCGGAGCAGGAGTCGCTGGCCGGTCTGTTCGGTGCTCCTGTCGCTCATCCGACCGTACCAATCAAGCAAGGGACGGATTACCTGCTGGAGCTGAATTCCGCGCATGGCGGGCGTGCAGATTCCTGGCATACGGACGTTTCCTTTGTTGATGCGTATCCGCAGGCTTCCATACTCCGAGCTGTCGTTGTGCCGGAATCCGGCGGTGATACAGTCTGGGCGAATACAGCTGCTGCATATGAGCATCTTCCCGAGCATTTGCGCAATTTTGTAGATGGACTGTGGGCTGTCCACTCCAACGAATACGATTATGCGGCACAGAAACCGTCAATTACGGAGGAAGCGGCGCGTTATTATAAAGAGGTGTTCACTTCGACCAAATACGAGACGGAGCATCCGCTTGTTCGCGTACATCCTGAGACGGGGGAGCGAACGTTGTTGCTGGGACATTTTGCGAAAAGAATTATCGGGCTGTCCTCGGCGGACTCTGCCAATCTTCTAACCCTGCTGCAAAATCATATCATTCGGCTTGAGAACACAGTCCGCTGGCGGTGGGCGGCCGGAGATGTGGTCATCTGGGATAATCGCGCGACACAGCATTATGCGGTGAACGACTACGGGGATCAGCAGCGGATCGTTCGCAGAGTAACGGTAGACGGCGATGTGCCGGTCAGCATTGACGGTCGGAAAAGTGTAACGACAATCATTACGCCCTCCCAGCCTGCAGCGGCAAGCATTGAGGAAGCATCATAGCCCCGCCTGCTGTGAAGAGCCCCGTTTAATACCCCCGACTAATCTATGTTCGGAAAAAAGCCTTGCTCAACAAAGATTCCTGATGGAATGGCTTTGTTGAGCAAGGCTTTAGTTGCCTTATATGCAATGCTTTTTGCGGAAAATGTAGTTACATTTTCATAACGCCGCCGGTGCTGGCGGAAGTAACGAGATGCGAGTAACGGGCAAGGTAGCCGCGTTTGATCTTCGGCTCAAAGCCTTTCCAATTCGCGCGGCGACGTTCAAACTCCTCATCGCTGATAAGCAAGTTCATTGCACGGCCTTCCAGATCAAGCTCGATCATATCGCCATCTTCAACGAATGCGATAGGTCCGCCCTCGGCAGCTTCCGGAGAAACGTGGCCGATGCTGATGCCGCGGGATGCGCCGGAGAAACGTCCGTCAGTGACAAGACCAACCTTCGCGCCAAGTCCCATGCCGACGATTTGCGAAGTAGGAGCCAGCATTTCCGGCATTCCTGGTCCACCCTTAGGACCTTCGTAGCGGATGACAACGACATGGCCTTCTTTGATTTTGCCGCCTGCGATGCCTGCGAGCGCCTCATCCTGAGAGTCGAAGCAGATAGCAGGTCCTTTATGATAGCCGCCGACAGATTTATCGACTGCGCCTACTTTAATGATAGCGCCGCCTGGAGCGAGGTTGCCGAACAGTACGGCGAGACCGCCGCGCTCGCTATGCGGATTGTCAAGCGTATGAATGACATCGGTATCTTTAATTTCGCAGCCTGCAACATTCTCGCGGAGCGTGTTGCCGGTAACGGTGAGGCAGTCGCCATTCAACGCGCCTTCCTTCTTGAACAGCTCGTTGATGATAGCGCTAACGCCTCCAGCATTGTGCACATCCTCAATATGGTAATCAGATGCTGGAGCGATCTTCGCCAAGTGAGGCACGCGAGCAGCAACCTCATTGATGCGCTCGATTGGATATTCAATCCCGGCTTCGTGTGCGATAGCCAGAGTGTGAAGAACCGTATTCGTCGATCCGCCCATCGCCATATCAAGAGCGAACGCATTGTCGATAGAATCGATCGTAACGATGTCCCGCGGCTTGATGTCCCGCTCGATCAGCTGCATGAGCTGACGTGCGGCTTGCTTAACGAATTCGCGGCGCTCAGGCGCTACTGCAAGAATCGTGCCGTTGCCTGGCAGCGCCAGACCAAGACCTTCCGCGAGACAGTTCATAGAGTTGGCCGTGAACATGCCGGAGCATGAGCCGCAGGTCGGACAGCCATATTGCTCAAGCTCGGTCAAGCTCTGCTCGTCGATCTTGCCGGCCTGGAATGCGCCGACGCCTTCGAATACGCTGGACAGCGAGATTGCGCGGCCGTCAGAAGTTCTGCCGGCTTTCATCGGTCCTCCGCTGACGAGCATCGTCGGAATGTTGACGCGAAGCGCGCCCATGATCATGCCAGGCGTGATTTTGTCACAGTTGGGGATACAGATCATGCCGTCGAACCAGTGTGCATTAACGACTGTTTCTACAGAGTCTGCAATGATTTCGCGGCTCGCAAGTGAATAGCGCATGCCGATGTGGCCCATTGCAATACCGTCATCAACACCGATCGTGTTGAATTCGAACGGAACGCCGCCTGCCTCGCGAATAGCTTCCTTCACGATTTTGCCGAATTCTTGAAGATGAACGTGACCAGGTACAATATCAATGTACGAGTTGCAAACCGCGATGAACGGCTTGTTGAAGTCTTCTTCCTTAACGCCTGCAGCACGGAGCAAACTGCGATGCGGGGCACGGTCGAAGCCTTTTTTGATCATATCTGAACGCATTTTTTTTGGAGCCATGCCTGTCCCTCCCAAGTAAGTTCAATAGCTATTAGTCTACCACATTGGGCGTGGAATGGCTAGGAATCTGTAGAGCTGCATATGATGAATAGTGCTGGAAACGGCTCTGCCAAGATTTGAGTTTGCATAAAAGAATTTGATAATGAGGAATCGGACACACAACTATCATCATTATGTCATTAAAACTAACATTAAAGATTTACTTGATCGACTGAGCCCGTTATAATGAAGCTAATTAAACATTAGGAAGAGGTGGATACATGCAGCTGACGGAACGCGAAAAGGAGAAATTGCTCATTACAATCGCCGCAGATTTGGCTCGAAGACGACTTGGTCGGGGCGTTAAGCTGAACTATCCTGAAAGTATCGCGCTTATTACCTCGGAAATAATGGAAGGCGCGCGCGACGGGAAGACAGTCGCACAATTGATGGAATATGGAACGCGGATTTTGAACCGCAGCCAGTTGATGAGCGGTGTCGCTGATATGATAGAAGAGGTCCAGATCGAAGCGACCTTTCCAGACGGGACGAAGCTTGTAACGATACATCATCCTATCGGACATTAAGATAAACAGGCGATGCAGCAACTTGACAATAAATAGGTCAGCTCGTCGCATGAAGTAAACAAAGTCAGGATTAGCTCAACGCAGTCAGCAAATGCAGCCGCCACTAGCTCGACGTAGGGAGCAAATGCAGCCAACACTTAGCTTCACGCAACCAGCAAATGCAGTCACCACCAGCTCAACGCAGGCAGTAGAGCAGCCAATACTAGCTCAACGCAGGCAGTAAAGCAGTCAACACTAGCTTAACGCAGTCAGCAAATGCAGCCAACACTAGCTCGACTTTCGTATTTGAGACTTGCGCTTTGCTGGCGCACAGCTTCAAACAACGATTTCTCATCCCATAGCTGCACTTTTAGGCTAAATCCCAGCTGTATCTACTATATAACTACTTAACTACTATATAACACGCACATACCTGCAAAAGTACATCTCCTTAATTCAATACTGCTGCATACAGCCGGAGTAACTGCAATAATACATCAAATATCCCGCAGAACCCTACATATAAGGTACTATTCTGCTTTTTTGATGTATTTTCGCAGGTAAATGGCTCGAAACGGTCCTTTCTGGTCTTATGACCTGTATTTTTGCAGTAACGGAGCTGCAAAACCTGGGCGGCTCATGCAGCGTACTGACGGGGGGATCTCCGTGGTCGTGGCCGGACTGTTCAACAGCCTGACTTGCGAAGCATTGAAGCTAGGAATTGTTGCAGCATGTGGTTGATCGACCGCCGTCATGCGGCGAAACACGTTTCTGGACCGCGCGCAGCTCCCAGCGCGCGGTGCCATCGCGGCACACGGTGCTCGGTCACACGACGGCGGTCAAACCTCGATGGCTGTCAACGACGCTGGGAGCTGCGCACCGATGCGACGCGCCGCGCGAAAAAGCATCATAAGCGTCATACCTACACAACTCGGAAGTATTGGAACTGTTCTGTTAAACACTAGCTAGGAAGAAGGTGAACGCAACGCATGATTCCTGGACAATATCGGACGATGCCTGGACATATAGAGTTGAATGCAGGGCGGGCAACTGTGGAGCTAATTGTGGTGAATACGGGTGATCGGCCGGTTCAGGTCGGTTCACATTATCATTTTTTCGAGGTGAATCGTGCGCTTTCCTTCGACCGCGAAGCGGCCTTCGGCATGAGGCTTCATATAGCGGCAGGAACGGCTGTAAGGTTCGAGCCTGGTGAGGAGAAGCCGGTGCTGCTCGTCGAGCTTGGCGGACGGAAACGCTCCTATGGCTTGAATGCCATAACGAACGGTCCTGCTCATCACGGCGAGATGCCGGAGGCTGTTCGTTCAAGGCTTGCAGCCTGGAAGGGGGAGCAGCCATGAGCCGTATGAGCCGAAGCAGCTATGCGCAGATGTTTGGACCGACGACAGGCGATGCCGTTCGTTTGGCTGACACCGAGCTGTGGGCGCAGATTGAGCAGGATTACACGGTGTATGGCGATGAGTGCAAATTCGGCGGCGGCAAGGTCATTCGCGATGGCATGGGTCAATCCAGCGGCGCGCTGCGAAGCGATGGTGTGCTGGACACGTTGATTACGAATGCTGTCATTATCGATCATTGGGGCATTGTGAAGGCGGATATCGGGATTAAGGACGGATTGATCGCAGCGATCGGAAAAGCCGGCAATCCCGATATTATGGATGGCGTTACTCCGAATATGATAATCGGAGCGAGTACAGAGGTCATTGCTGGAGAGGGGAAAATCGTTACCGCAGGCGGCATTGACTCGCATATTCATTTCATATGCCCGCAGCAGATTGAGACGGCGCTCTCGTCCGGGGTGACGACGATGATCGGCGGCGGCACAGGTCCGGCGGCTGGCACGAATGCAACGACCTGTACGCCGGGGGCTTGGCATATGCGCCGGATGCTGGAGTCTGCGGAAGCTTTTCCAATGAACATCGGCTTTACGGGCAAAGGGAATGCTTCATCCGCTGGTCCGCTGGAAGAGCAGATCGAAGCGGGTGTGATAGGCTTGAAGCTTCATGAGGATTGGGGGACAACCCCTGCGTCTATCGATACCTGTCTGGAGGTTGCTGACCGATACGATATTCAGGTTGCGATTCATACGGATACGCTGAATGAAGCGGGATTTCTGGAGGATACGCTAGCCGCCTTCAAGGGGCGGACGATTCATACGTACCATACGGAGGGAGCGGGTGGCGGGCATGCCCCGGATATCATTCGTGCGGCAAGCGAGCTCAACGTGCTGCCTTCCTCTACGAATCCGACGCGGCCGTTCACGATTAATACGATAGAGGAGCATTTGGACATGCTGATGGTCTGTCATCATTTGGACAGCAGCATTCCTGAGGATGTAGCGTTCGCCGATTCCCGGATTCGGCCGGAGACGATTGCGGCGGAAGATATTTTGCACGATATGGGCGTATTCAGCATGATCAGCTCCGATTCACAGGCGATGGGGCGTGTGGGCGAGGTGATCATCAGAACGTGGCAGACAGCGGATAAAATGAAACGTCAGCGCGGCGTTCTGGATGGTGATACGGAGGATGCGGATAATGCGCGAATTAAACGGTATATCGCCAAATATACGATTAATCCGGCTATCACACATGGGATTTCTCATCTGGTAGGTTCGATTGAACCTGGGAAATTCGCTGACCTTGTCGTATGGAGTCCGATGTTCTTCGGTGTCAAGCCTGACATGATATTGAAGGGCGGCGCGATCGCTTATGCCCAGATGGGCGACCCCAATGCGTCGATTCCGACACCGCAGCCGGTGTTCGGCAGAATGATGTTCGGCGGCTTCGGCAAGGCGATTGCCAGCAGCTCGATCACTTTCGTATCACAGGCTGCATATGACAAGGGAATCGCGGCTGAGCTTGGGCTGACGAAGCGGATAGAGCCGGTGAAGGGCTGCCGGAGCATAACGAAGAAGGACATGATCCATAACGATGCAACGCCGAAGATCGAGGTCGATCCTGATACGTACGAGGTAAAGGTTGACGGTGCTCCGGCGACCTGCGAGCCGGCAGAGGCGCTGCCGATGGCGCAGCGGTACTTCTTATTTTAAAGAAGTGAAGTGGAGGTGATGCGCATGGATTCAAGGACATCAGATGCCGCTGAATCGCCTTCCAGCCAGCCTGACAATCCTCGCCATTCTGCTCATCCGATTCCTTGGCTTGCGCTTCAGCAATTGCTCGATTCTGCGCTGCCTATTGGCGGCTTCGCTCATTCATTCGGTCTCGAAACGCTTGTGCAGGAGGGCAGGGTGAGCACGAGCGCTGAGCTGGAGCAGTATGCAGAAGCGATGCTGCGCCAGAGCTGGTCGACTGCGGATGCGATGATTGTGAAGGCTGTGTACCGCGATGCCCCGATGGGCAATTGGGAGACGTTATGGGGGGTCGAGCGTCTGGTGCATGTCGGACGGACGGCGTATGAATCGCGCATTGGAGTGGAGAAGATCGGACGAAGAATGCTGCAGCTTGTTGCAAGCATCTATCCGCAGCTGGATTGGAGCCAGCTGATCGAAGCGCATCGCAGCGGCCGCTGTTTCGCCTCGCATCCGCTCACGCATGGATTTGCCTGCTACAGGCTGGGGATTTCGCTGGATGCAGCGGTTCAAGGCTATTTGTACACCTGTATCGTCACCTGCGTGAACAACGCGCTTCGCCTTATGTCTATCGGGCAGACTGAAGGGCAGGCGATGATTGCCCGGCTTACCCCGAAGGCGGCGGCAGCTTGGGCGAGCGCTGCTGCCATTCAGCCAGAGGATGCCTATTCCAATATGCCGATGGCAGAAATGGCTATGATTCGGCATGAAACGCTTTACTCGCGATTATTTATGTCTTAGCATGCTGTAGTCGACCGACCGCCGTCATGCAGCGAAACATCGCGCGCCGGGAGACGCGCGCGGTGCGAAGGCTAACTCTCGGGTCGCTCTTATGCGACCTCATTCTGAGGAGGAACTTATTATGTGTCAAGGATCAGGGCAAGGACATCACCATCACGGCTGGGAGCAGCCGGCTTTGGATCGCTCGCGTCCCATTCGGATCGGAATTGGCGGTCCGGTAGGTTCAGGCAAAACAGCGCTAGTAGAGCGGTTAGCTGGAGCGCTCAGCGGGAAGTATAGTTTGGCTGTAATAACAAATGATATCTATACGAAGGAAGATGCGCGCATTCTGGCGGCTACAGGCGTGCTCCCTGAGGAGCGGATTATCGGGGTGGAGACTGGCGGCTGTCCGCATACAGCGATTCGGGAGGATGCCTCCATGAATTTCGAAGCTGTTGAAGAGCTGACGAGCCGTTTCAGCCCGCTGGACATTATCTTTATCGAGAGCGGCGGAGATAATTTGGCGGCCGCATTCAGTCCGGAGCTGGTCGATCGGTTTATCTACATTATTGATGTTGCCCAAGGCGAGAAAATCCCTCGCAAAGGCGGACCGGGCATTATGCGCTCGGATCTGCTTGTCGTTAACAAAATCGATTTGGCCCCCTATGTCGGCGCAAGCCTGCAAGTCATGGAGGAGGACACGATTCGGATGCGCGGAGGCCGTCCGTACGTATTCTCCAATCTATTCGGCGGTCAAGGCGTCGATAAGATTGTGAAATGGCTGGAGCATGAGCTTGATCATGCGCATGGCCACGCCCATTCCCATGACAACAACGAGCACCCGCAAGGGACGATTCCTTCTATTGGTCATTCCCATTAACGCTAGTCCCAACCTTACTCCTATGCAAGCTCAGCGGGTGTCGGAGCTTCGAGCCGAATTCCAACGCTGCGGCGGGGTGACGCGAATGGTTTCCAAGTACCATACCGCTCCGATCAAAATAGCGAAGGCATTTCCGCTCGGCAGCGCCGCAGGCGTAATGGTTATGGATGTCTCCCCAGGGCTGCTGTCAGGCGACCGCTATGAGCTGGAATGGAAGGCTGGCGAGAAGGCTCATGTCTATATGACAAATCAATCCTTCACCAAGGTGCACCCTTGCGCAGACACCATTCATGGCGGGGCATCTATTATGCAGAAGTTCGTGCTTGGCGAAGGGGCCATCGTCGAGTCCATGCCGGAACCGATTATGCTGTACAGGGATGCGGCGTTCTTGAATGAGACGGAGGTGCGGCTCGCGGCAGGTGCAGTATGGATGCAAGCGGAGGTTCTATGTCCGGGCCGAACGCTTAGAGGCGAGCGGTTTCAGTATCGTTCCTATCGAAGCCGATTTCGAGTTTTCTATGAAAATGAGCTTATCTATGCGCAAAATGGGCGGATTGAACCAGCGCTGCAGCTGCTGACATCACCGGGCTGTTTGGGCGAAATGACACATACAGGCACATTCCATGCATTTGGAGCGGGGATCACCACTGAGCACATCGTTGCTGTCCGGCATACGCTTGCGGAGCTGCCTCAGTGGAATGGTCATAGTATCGTAGCAGGCGTGACGGCTGCACATAAGCTCGGTATTGCAGTGATGGCAGCAGGAACCGCTGCATGGCCGATTCAAGAAGCGCTGCGGTCGGCATGGCAATCGCTGCGGGTTTCCATTGCGGGACTGCCGCCCCTGCAATTGCAAGGCGATTCGCAATTTCCGACATAAGCCGAAAGTCTGTTTTGCTCGACAGAGACTGCCATCATGCAGCGAAAAACAACTGTCATCTAGCAAAAAACAGCCATCATGCAGTGAAAAAACGCAAGCTGGGAGATGTGTGCGGTTGCGACGAATTGCTCCGTGAATGCCGATTTGCCCCCGCTTTTTTATTCCCGCTTTATTTGCAAAGCGGCAACTAACAAGCGGGGACGCGCAGCGTATTAACCCCCGTTGCCCTTCTTGTCAGATGTTTTCGTAGTCGTATTTTTGCGGGCATGTCCTTGCTGCTTAGCCATGTGAGCGCACCTCCCTAGAACGTTGTACAGCTTATTGTATGTACGTCCGCCGTGCTTCAAACGAAGGATTGCGCGGGAAATAATGGCGTAAAACAAAAAAGAAGACCTTGCCGATGAGCTACTCAAGCACCAAATCCCCGGCGGGTCTTCTTTATTTCGTTTGCGTCGTATGTGTCGTTTAAGTCATTTACAAGTCATCTGTTTGGGCGACTTGCCTTACATCGCAACCGAATTGCGTTCGGACAACAAATTTTTCATGTGCTGCTGCTTCCATCTGGGGATGTGCAGGCCTTTTGAACCCGTGCCGTCCTGAACGAAATAGAGCATTCCGTCAGTTAATGAGGCGACCTTGCTCATGTTGATGTAGCAGCCTGAGCTTGCTTTCACGAATTGACCGCTTGCAAGGTAGCTGTTCAACTGATCGGTCGTAATTCTTTTTCGAATATGATAGTTTCTTCCATGAAAGCTGGCGACACCGAGCCGTCCAACCTTGAAATAGTAGCTGTCCTTCTCACAGCTGTCATATAAATTCGTCTCTTGCAACCCAACATTCATCATGTGAATAGCCCCCCTAAGATGAAATTGTTAGCGCTTTCATAATAGCATAGGTAAGCAGAAAAGCAAACGGTAAGAAAAGGAATTTCCTCTTGAGGAACAAAAAGCCGGCTGGGCAGGGAAATGTCTTATGTGCAGAGCCCCTTTATTAAAGACTTTCGCGCCGCGCGCAGCTCCCAGCGCAAGGTGTTTCTCTGCATGACGGCGACTTAAAATGAGGGGTTAACTTTACGTGCGAACAGAGCGGAGGGTTGGAGGGATCTGGAGAAACGCAGTGTTCGCCTTTAAAGCCCGATTTCACCCTATAATCACGTTACAATTAAGAAGTCGGGCTTTAACAGCGATCGGAAGAGCCCTCCAAACCCGCAGCGGCCTTGTTCCACGAGTCATTAACCACCGAGTTTGGTTTCGGCCTAACCAATAGGCTAAAGATCCTATTAAATCTGCTCTGAATAGATAGTAAATCTAGTCTTAATGCCCTATAATCATAGTTTAGTTGTAGAATTCCAAATTTAAGGAGACGGTGACCACAACTATCTTCCGCAAACATCATGCAGCAATCATACTATCATTCAGGGGGCTCACCTATGTTCAGTCAATCAGGAAATATTGCAAATGCAGGCAAGACAAGAAGGGCTTTTAAGTGGATCAGCTTAACGGCAGCCTTCATCTTGCTTATTCAGCTTGTCCTGCCGCTCGCGGGAACGACCTATGCGCAGGGCCAAAACTATCAAGATATCGAGCGTCATTGGGCAAAAGCAGATATTCAATATTTGATCAATCATAAAGTGGTGACGGGAATCAGCGAGAATGGCGCGCTCGTCATTCATCCCGATTCAGGGCTCACCCGCGCTGAATTTATTACGCTGCTCGTTAGAGGGTTCATTCCTTCCTCTCAATTGGAGCAGGAGCTGAAGGCGGTTGCCTCAAGCCCGTTTGCAGACACGGCGGGACATTGGGCGAGCGGATACATAGCAGTAGCAAAGGATCACGGTATCGCACAAGGCTATAATGGCGTTATTTTCAAGCCGGATCATGCGATTACGAGAGCCGAGATTGCAGCGTTTATTCTGAAAATAGCAGCACCGAACAGCGCAGCTGGCAAGGGGCTGTCATTCAGCGATGTGGCGCCGACACATTGGGCGTACAAAGCGATTTCCTACGCGGTTGAAGGGGGGATCGCACTGGGCTTTCCTGACGGATCGTTCAAACCGAGCGATTCTGCTAATCGCGCACAAGGAATGACGATGATTGCCCGCAGCATGAGGAATGCTGAGCAATCCTCACAAGAATCAGCGGCGGCCGATGCTTTTACGATGAAGGCGAGCACTTCAGCGGTTAAGAAGGGAGATAAAGTCAATCTCACCATCGAAACGACCACGACAGGCCTGGAGTTTACGGTCAAATGGACAACTGATGGCGGCAATCTTACTGCGGGCGAGGATGGCAAGAGCGCAGTGTGGAGCACGAACGATGATGCTGATAAGGAATATCTGATTAGCGCCGCGATTCAATGGCAGGGCAAGGAGATTGTCAAAACAGCAGCAATCACCGGCACGAAAACGGCTGCTGTTATTGAAGGCGGAAGCTACTACCCGCCTGACAATTCATCGCAAGGAAGCGGGTCGCAAAGCAATGATTCGGCTGATGACGATAAGGATGGCCTAACGAATGGAATGGAGGCCACGCTTGGAACGAATCCGAGCAAGCCGGATACAGACGGCGATGGATTGACCGATGGCTATGAGGTGCATGTGCTGAAGAGTAGTCCGCTGAAGGCGGATTCCGACAGCGATGGGCTGACCGACAGCTTTGAAGCGGCAACAGGGGCGCTGGATCCGACAATGGCTGACACAGACGCTGACGGTACGCCGGATGGCGCTGAGGATCTCGATGGCGATGGATTGAGCAACACGGAGGAACAGAGACATCAGACCTATCCGGAGACAGCTGATACCGATGGGGATGAGCTTGCCGACGGCGTGGAAGTGAACAAGCATCGGACCAGTCCGTTGAAGAAGGATACGGATGAGGATGATTTGGATGACGGAAGCGAGATCAAATTCGGCACAGATCCGTTAAACCCCGATTCCGACAAGAACGGGATTCTGGACGGGCATGAGAAGCGAAGGCAGGAGCTGTCCTCCCAGGAGCTGGATGTGAAGCTTTCCTTTGCGGCAACGGGAGATGTCGATAAGACGACAACGCTGTCGGCTGATGAGGGAGTGAAGGACGTAGTCGGTACGACTGGCCTGATCGGAGAGCCGGTAGACATTCTATCCACTTCGAAATTCGATAAGGCGGAACTATCCTTCTCCTATGCTGACGCAGCGCTGGGCTCTACCGATCCAGCGGATCTGAGAGTGTTCTATTATAATCCGGCGACACTTTCCTTGGAGCTGGTTGACGATCAGAAGGTTGATGCGGCGAACAAGCAGGTGACGGCAACGTTAACGCATTTCTCGACCTATGTGCTGGCAGATATGCGGATTTGGGCACAGTCATGGTCGCAAGGTTTGGTGAAGGGGGAGGCAATCTCTGATGACAATGGCGGAGCCGTGCGGAAGCCTCTGGATCTGGTATTCGTCATTGACAGCTCAGGAAGCATGGGACCGGGACGGGACGATACGTACAATAAGGATTTGAACAATAACCGGATCTCGGGAACGAAGCTGGTCATCGATTCGCTGCAATCGGGAGACCGCGCCGCCGTCGTCGACTTCGACGATTATGCCACACTGTTGCAGAAGCTTACCGATGATAAGACGAAGCTCAAAGCTGCCGCAGACAGAATCGATTCCTATGGCGGCACGAATATCGGCAGAGGCGTCAAATCCGCGCTCGATGAATTGGCAGCGGGCGGCCGATCTGCCGATGAATCGACCAAGGTTATTATTTTGTTGACCGATGGCGAGGGCAGCTACAGCAGCAGCTATACGTCAACGGCCAAGAGCAAAGGCATTATTATTTATACGATGGGACTGGGCGACTCCTTCAACGCAGAGCTGCTGAGGCAAATTGCCGACGAAACTGGCGGGGACTTCTACCATGTCAATGCTGCCGAGGATCTGCAAGGCCGGTTCCTGCAAGCAGGCGATGGAATCGGCTTGACCAAGGACAGCGATGGCGATACGATACCAGACTGGGTGGAGGCAAAGGGCTACATCATCAAGGATACGCTGGGCCTGAAGATCGAGCCGACGAATCCGAATGATCCCGATTCGGATCATGATCTCATCCCGGATCGTGTTGAGCTGGGTGACTGGTTCTACAATGCGGAGACAGGTCTTGTCTATGTTGTACGGAGCTCGACTCTCGACGGTCAGCCAGTCAATCCGAATGGGGGCGATCCGAACAAGGAGGATACAGATGCGGACGGAGACCGCGATGATGTTGATGATCGGGACTATATTGCATATACCGAGCCGGTCGTGTTCATTCATGGCATCAGATCGAATACGGCAGACGTTTGGGGCGGCGATTCCTATCTGGACAACGGGCAGCCTACAGGCTTCCTCGCGATGCAGGATGAAGGGGAGTTTAAGAAAAATATTTTGACCGAGCAAACCTTCTCCAAGAGACAAAGCTATCAGAAGAACGGGATTTGGTATGCGTATAAAAGCGATGCCCACTTCGGCAATGAGCAAATCTCTTACGGCGACCCGGATGCCCAATTTGTCCGTCAGCTGCATGAGGGCAGCGAGGAGCTGCCGAACATTTTCCCCTACCTGGTCGACCAAGGCTACAAGCTTAATAAGAATCTGTTCGTATTCAACTGGGAGAACTTCGACCATGTTCTCTATGCTTCGAACTTCCTCAGGGAATATCTGGGGACGCTCAGCAATACGTATCTCAAGGACGACCTCAGCGTAGACGTGACGAGGGGCGCGGATCAAGAGATCAGCTTCTCGCTGGTCGGTCACAGTGCAGGTGGCCTGGTATCAAGAACCTACATTGAAAGTCCGCAAGCGGGCGATCCAAGGATCAGCAAGCTCATTACAGTGGATACACCGCATTGGGGCTCGGATGATCATCATAACCCGGGCGTCTGCGGCTCCGTGCTTGCTGATCTGGATCGTGACGACAGCGACCTGTTCTATGCGAATCCGTCCAATATTTGCCCTAATTATGGGGCTGACCGACTGGACTTCACGAACAAAGGCGATACGGAGTATTATTTCATCGGTGGATTGATTGGCGTGAAGGATCGTAATATGATATTTAATGATGAATTTTATTATCCGAAGCATACAGATCCGCTGCTGGTGCAGTTAGGTTCCGCCACCCATGCGAAGACGGACGACGATTTGTTCGAGGAGATCAAATCCGTCTTGAAGAGCAGGCTCGACATTGATCTGCCGGAGCCGAAGGGTTCCAGAGCAAGCGACAATTATTTCGGCGACAATGTCGTGGCGCTGGGCAGCCAGTTGGGCATACCTGCCGCCAAGCAGCGGAATAAGGATGCTTTGATCCAGTCGATTCTGTACGATGGAGCTTATGTCTTTATCGGCAGAGACGAGGCTGAGCATTCCACGATTACACATCAGAGAGTGATTTTCGAATTAATAGACGGTTTGTTGTCAGATGGCAATGTCGAAGGTTTACTGGACTAATATTTAGGGGGATTCCTGATGAAGCATGTGCTGGCAATCTTGCATGGTGCGGTTTACATTGTGATTATGTACTTGCTGTATGATCTGCGTAATATGGGGATGTCAACCGAGTATCGGGAATTCAATGGAACGGTCCTGCTCCTGCTCCTTCTATTGACAATTGGGCTTCAAGCGATCATCGTCATACGGCTGAGAAATAGAATCTGGCCCGCAATCGCTCTGCAAGCCATCGTGTTTCTGTTCATCCTCTGTCTGTACAGTCAATCGACTGTATATATAGAAGGAAGCATGAGAGACGAGGTTGATTGGCTGAATATCGGACTGCTTGCGGCAGCGGAGCTTGCTCTGCTGCTGCTGGCAGCGTATTTGTGGAGACGGATGCGGCTGCGGCGGTGAACAAAGGAGCCATTTTATTGATTAAGGGAGCTACTCATCTATGAATCCCCAGCTTTTATACGTGTACATTAAAGACATTGGAAGATGCTTTTATAATCAGGAGTTCAGCTTTACCAATGATTTCGACATTCAATTCGGGCAGGAAAGACGGCTGCTCATTTCCCGCAAGCCAAATCCTTATAAGAAGCTGTGGGGAAGCAATATAAGCAATGTTAATTTAATTGTTGGAAAGAACGGAGCGGGGAAAACAACGTTGTTCGATCTGCTGGGCTCCACCAACCATAGACGGAAAAATTTATTTAAGAAGCCGCTAAGAAGCAAGCTTGACGAGTTTAAGGAAGAGTGGTTTGCCGTCTATCACATTGCGAATGATTTGTTCGTAATCGAAGGCTACAATCCTGCATTGATCAGCAATATAAGCGAGATACCCTATGGAACGAGCTATGAATACAGCATTGGTGCAACATACAGCTTCGAGGAGCAGCATGCCCAGTATGATGACTATATTCAGTCGATGAGCATGGATGGGGATGAGAATACGTTAAACCGGAACATGCTCTCTCTTTACTTTGCAAATGATAATACGAAGGATTGGTTCAGCGGGAATGCGATAAGAGACGACGAGCAGGATTATTATGTTGGCTTCCAAAGGCTCTACTCGAACAAGCCCCGGTATGCGAATATTTACAAATTTATAAGCCGGGAATATAAAATGCTGGAGAAGGACCATACTTCGCGACATGCGATTTGCGTGCTGGAGAGAGAAGACCATATATATCCGGGCATGGTCACGAAAGCAGAGGCGCTCGAAAGATTCGAGCTCTATTTATATCAGGATAAATCTCAAATTCTATACTATCAGACTGAAGCCAGCATCATCTTGTATGGTTCAGACGGCAATAGAAAGCGGCCTGGCTCCCCCGACCGGTGGACAACAAAAGAAAAATTCATCATTACCTATGTCGAAGCTTTTATTATTGATCTATGGATGAATCGGACGGACGCATTGCTGGAGGAGGGGGCAAAGGCGGAATGTTCAGCTGCAATAGCAGCGCTGGAAATTAACGCGAATCACTTCCAGGAGAGAATCGGCTACCTGCTTCACGTATTGCAGCTCATTAATGCCGCTGCCGATCCGAAGCTGCATGCTGGCCGTCTGAGGTTGGATGCGGAGCTGCTGACTATAGTGGTTGAAGCTTTCACGGAGACGGCCGATCATTATTTCACTTCTTCCACCAAAATGACGCTTCATCTTAATGAGGATTTTGACAATGGCATACATAAATTGTTCGAGCTGTTCGACGCCTATATTCCGCGAAGCCATGCCATCAATCATTCGATTCGCATTACATTCCGGCATCTGAGCTCGGGGGAGCTGGCGTTTATTAATGGCTTCTCCAATCTGTATACGGCGATAGATATTGCGCAGAACAACAAGGAAATCAAGACGATACTTATTTTGCTGGACGAGCCGGACGCTTCCTTCCATCCCGAATGGTCAAGGCGGTATATCCATAATCTGTCGAAGTTTCTGAATGCGATCGATTTCGGCAGAGAGCTGGCCTATCAAATTGTCATTGCTACGCATTCGCCCTTTATCGTCTCTGATGTTCCAAGCGAGCATATTACCTGCATTAGGCTTCATGGGGTCGTGGGCGGCATTCAAAGAATTGCGGCGAAGGCCGAGTTTGGTTTGATGAGTAATTTTTACGATATTATCCAAAATGATTTTTTCATCCATTCTCCTATCGGTGAACACGCGAAGTCGATTTTCGAGGACATTATTAAGAGAATTGGCAAATTAAGAGAGTTCGACAAGGAGGAAATCGACGGGCTGCAGCAATTGATCTCAGCTATCGGCGAACCGCTCATTCGCGGCAAGCTGCAGCAGATGCTGACTGACCGCACAACCAAATTGTTTCCTGAGCTCGAACGCTTCCGACGAATCAGCGAGCTTGAGAGAGAGCTAAGCCAACTTAAAAAGGAGCAGCGCGGAGACAACGATGATTAAGCTTAATCCACGAATAGTGGCTCAAATTGGCCCCGCTTATTTGCAGGAGCAAATCGGCGGGCTGCGGCAGCGATACAATAAGGAAGCCGCTGTCCGACCGGCGGTCATCAATCCGTTCACGGGCTTGACTGTTGTCGGACTGTTCGAGACCGGACGGCGCGGTGTGCTGACTACCGCGTTCGCTCGGGACCTATTAACCGGAACATTCGATGAGCTATGCTCGAAATACGAGGGGATCAATCATTATTTATTAACCTGCAAGCTGGTCCATTACGGCTCGGCCAATGTCGATGAACAGCTTCGGAAGGCCAGCATAACGGCTACTCCGGGGAGTCGGGCACAATACCGCCAAGATTTTGTCGCGCGCTTCAACAATGATTGGCTTGCCGGCCTGCTGGCGCAGCATCCCCATTATTATGAGAGCAGCGCGAAGTTCAAGCGATTTATGAAATCCGTCAGCAGGCGATTGAAAATTGTGAACGGCTGTCTGATGAAAATTGTCGACTACAGCTATATGGGATCAGACCTGAGACATAAAATTTTGACCCAAATAGGCATC
The DNA here is from genome assembly GCF_927798095.1 of Paenibacillus plantiphilus. Classification (GTDB taxonomy): domain Bacteria; phylum Bacillota; class Bacilli; order Paenibacillales; family Paenibacillaceae; genus Paenibacillus_Z; species Paenibacillus_Z plantiphilus. Next base: position 77,687 of record NZ_CAKMMF010000008.1, read on the forward strand.
GAGGTATGTCCGTACTGCAACCGGCAATATATTACCCACTATCAGGATGGCTTGAAAGCAAGAACAACTGCGGATTTGGATCATTTTTATCCAAACTCTGTGTTCAAATTGTTTTCTTTGTCGCTGTACAATTTCATCCCCTCCTGTCAAATATGCAACTCCAGGTTCAAGCTGGCGAAGGGCTCGGAAATATTGTATCCCTATGACTACGAATATAGCGGTGACGCTTATTTTGCAGTTAAGCTGAACGGCAGCAGCACGGTCGATACATTAACCGGCAACAACGCTTTATTTGATTTGAAGATTGTCCGCAATGGAACGGGAAGCCAGGCGGCAGAAATTCACAACAGCATTGAATTGTTTAACCTTGAACAGCTCTATCAATCCCATAAAGACTATGTGCGGGAGCTTCTTTACAAGCAGCACGCGTACTCCCGCACCTATAAACAACAGCTGGAGGAATTATTCGCGGATATGGGGCTTGATCAATTCGATATTCATTTATTTCTATACGGCAATTCCCTGCGTTCAGATGAATTTGGAAAGCGGCCCTTATCCAAATTGGCTTATGATATTATCAACAGACCCTAGTTCTTGGACTGCATAGGATCATACGCATGAGCTTACAAGCCTGTATAAGATCCATTCATAATTCCAAACGACCCGCATAGGATGTCTCTTGTAGGACTGTAATCACAGTCCCATGTCTTCAAGAGATGTCCTTTTTGTATTTTTGGAAGGCGCACAATTAACGGAGCGTGTACAATGAAGAGTCAAAAATGCAATAATATGTATAATTTAGCTTGCCAATTGAAATTAAGGTGGTCAAAAACACCGCTTTGAGGGGTGCAAAGTTTATAAAGATTTGGCAAAGAAGGACCGGAATTCGACATTTTGAGCTAAAAAACGGTATTTTATTACTATTTTATCTAAGTCGGGACGAACAAGAGCTGGAAACTTTAAGCAATTTGTACTATTGCTCTCTTATTCGAATGTACGGTATTTTACCTAGTGTAAGATAAAAAAATTACCTGAATCCGTAGCAAAAGTCGAATTGTCTTAACAGAATCTACCCAACATCGCTCTGAACAAGAGTCTCCGTCAGTCAAAACCCCATTAAGCCGATAAGAAAACAATAATTAATAAGTCAGGTCCTACATAATTCCATTAGACAATGCGCAGACAATTTCATTTAGTGAGCAAGAGAATAAACGGATTCAGGGCATATATGTGGAAAAGGTGGATGAAATGAAAAAGTGGATTTGGTTGACTGTCATCGTGTTGATCGGTGGTGCTATTTTCAGTCTCTTCTTTATGAGCATGAATCAGCCCGTCGAGGTCGCACTAGGGAAAATCAGCCAGCAATCGATGGCTGAGAAAATATATGTGAGCGGGAAGCTCGAAGCCAAGGAAACGACGGCACTGTATTCGGATGTGAATGCGCTCGTTGGGCAGGTGAAGGTGAAGATCGGCGACCAGGTGAAGAGGGGGCAGGTGCTGCTGACGCTGAATGTAGACAGCCTGAAGCAGCAGCTTGAAACGGAGCGAATCAATCTGGAGCTGACGCAAGCGGAGCGATTCGCCGCCAAGCGCGACCATTTCAACCAAACGAAGAAGCAGCGGACAGAGCAGGCAGATGCGCGGATTGATCCCTTGAATCTGGAGCAGTTCGATCTGCGCATTAAAAACCATAACGTATCGATCCAAGCGCTGGTCAAGAAGCTGGAGAAGGATGAGATACAGGCCAATGCCGACGGGACCGTGACAGAGCTTGCTGTGAACAGCGGACAGATGATCAACGAGGGCATGCAAATTTTGAAGGTAGCAGATTTGACCTCTTATCAGGTCGTTGCCAATATCAATGAGATTGATGCGGGCAAAGTAAAGCTTGGCATGGCGGTAGACATAAGCGGGGAATCGTTCGAGGAGGTCTATAAGGGCAAGGTGGCCAAGATGTCGCCGATTGCTGTCGTGACAGATCCCGCCTACAAGGATGCTTTCGTAGCTACAACAGTTGCGCTAGAGCGCACCAGCCCCGAGCTTCGTTCGGGGTATAACGTAAACATTGAATTGGAGGTGCCGGACCAACCAAGAGTAGTCGCTCCCTTAACGGCAGTCGTTCAGAGCGATGGCAAGTCATATGTCTATAAAATTAATGGCGACAGGGCGGTGAAGATTGAGGTACAGACAGGCAAGGAAAATGATGAATATTATGAGATCGTTTCCGGGGTCAAAGTAGGGGATCAGATCGTTATAGAGGGCACAGAGCAGCTTGACGACGATGTCAAGGTGACGGCGCAATGATTACGCTGCAGAATATCCGCAAAGTATATCGCAACGGCCCTCTGGAGGTTGAAGCGCTGAGCTCGATTAATTTGACCATTGAACGCGGTGAATTCGTCGCTATTATGGGCTCCTCGGGCTCCGGCAAATCAACATTGATGAATATTATCGGCTGCCTTGATGTTCCGACATCAGGCAAATATATACTGGACGGCGAGGAAGTGCAGGCGCTGGATGAGGGGAAGCTGTCCTCTGTACGCAACCGCAAGATCGGCTTCGTCTTTCAGAGCTTCAATCTGCTGGGCAGGCAGACCGTTCTGCACAATGTCGAGCTGCCCTTGATGTACGGCGGGGTAAGCGGCGCCAAGCGCACACAGCGTGCATTGGAGCTGCTTGACAAGGTGGGCTTGGGCGGGCGCGTCAAGCACAAGCCGACCGAGCTTTCAGGCGGACAGAAGCAGCGGGTAGCCATAGCAAGAGCGCTGACGATGGATGCGCCGATCCTGCTGGCGGATGAGCCGACAGGAAATCTGGATTCCAAGTCCTCGGAGGACATCATGGCGCTGTTCAAGGGCATCCATGAAGAGGGAACGACGATCATTCTTGTTACGCATGAGCCGGATATTGCCGAATATGCAGAGCGTGTTCTCTGGTTCGGCGACGGGAAGCTGATCAAGGAAACGCGCAGAGGAAGTGCTGCAACATGAGCATGTTCGAAAGCATCATGGTTGCGCTGGACAATCTGCGGGTGAACAAGCTGCGCTCCTTCCTTACGATGATCGGCATCGTATTCGGCGTCATGGCGGTTGTGACGGTCGTCTCCATAGGCCAGGCAGGCCAAGCTTCCGTTCTGTCGGAGCTGTCCAATTACAAGGACGGATTCTTCATTCTGTACAAGGGTGCGGGAGACGGGAACATGAAAGCAGAGATCAAGATGAGGGATTTGAGCGAAGCCCGCAAGCTTGCGGGAGTCAAATATGTATCTTCCACGAACAGCTATCAGATGTCGGAGATGCGAGGCAGTGAGAAGATGCAGTTCCTTATCTCGGCAACAACCTCTGATATGGTGAAGATGCAGAAGGTGGATATCGTTGCCGGCCGCTTCTTCAATGCACAGGAGCAGCGGGCGAGGCAGAAGGTCATCGTGGTCGAGACGACCTATGCCGAGAAGATATACGGTACAGCCGACCGTGCTGTGAATCGGAAAATTAAGCTCTCCGGAGGCAGCTTTCGAATTATTGGCGTATACAAGCCGCAGAAGAGCATATTCGGCGATGTTGGCGGGACCCAATACAAGGCGTACACGCCAATGGATGCTATGCCGGATACAGGCTCCGGTGCAGGCCGCTACTTGAGCTCACTGGAGTTTATTGCGGAATCGCCGGAGGACATGGACGAAACGATTCAGGAATTGAAGCAATGGCTTGCGCTCAGACACAATGCCGAAGCAGAGGACTTCAAGTCCCAGACAGGCAAAGAGGTTCAAGAGCAGGTATCCAGCATTTTCAGCATGCTTCAGCTTGTGATCGGCTCCATCGCCGGCATATCGCTGCTCGTAGGCGGCATCGGGATTATGAATATTATGCTGGTGTCCGTAACGGAGCGTACGCGCGAGATTGGCATCCGCAAAGCGATCGGCGCCACGCCGCGCGCGATCAAGCAGCAATTCCTGATCGAGTCCGTCATTCTGTCCTTCCTGGGAGGAACGGTGGGCGCTCTGCTTGGACTGCTGGTTGGAGCATTGGCATCCTTTGTACTGAGTCTGCCTAATGTCGTATCCATGTGGGCAATCGTGCTTGCATTCGGCTTCTCTGCTACCGTAGGTATTTTCTTCGGGTACTATCCCGCGAACAAAGCGGCCAAATTGCAGCCGATTGAAGCGCTCAGATATGAATAGCCAAGCGGTTGCTTTCGAATCCTTCATTGAACCGCATTTGCAGACGCTGCACAACCATTGTCACTATTTATCAGGCTCGCAGTGGGATGCGGAAGATCTTGTGCAGGAGGTGCTGATTAAATGCTATCAATATTATCAAAAGACAGGAGCTATCCGGCATCCATCAACACTTCTGTACAGGATGACCCGCAATGTATGGATTGATCAGCTGCGAAGGCAGCGCAGATATGCGGCGCCTGTCGAAGAGGCAGCTGATCAGCCCTATTCGGATATCAATTATGCTGCGGCAAGAGGGCTTGTGGAATGGCTCTCCGAGCATCTGTCCGAGCGTGAAGCCTATATGCTGCTGCTGTCGGAGGTGTTCTGCTATTCGTATCAGAACATTGCCGATGAGCTGCAATGCACCGTTTCTACCGTTAGAATGGTGCTTCATCGTTCCAAGCGGACGCTTCGTATTACTAGAGAAGCACGGCGAAAACGTATTTCAGGCGGACAAATGTCGGAATATTCAGTCGAATATTGGACGAAAGCGATCATGAATGACGATCCAGGCCGACAATTGCGGTTCATATAAAATGACAGTCATAGAAAGAGGTAGAGAAATGGCAACCAAGCTTCATTCATGGTTCATGAATGCAAATGTCCATTCTCAAGCGGACATGCGACTATTCTGCTTCCCGTATGCGGGGGGAGGGGCCAGCATCTATCGCGATTGGCTCCAGCTGCTTCCGAAGGAAATTGAGGTTTGTCCGGTCCAGCTGCCTGGCCGGGAGAACAGGGGATTGGAAGCGCCAATGTGCTCTCTGCCCGAAATTGTACAAGCCGTTGCTGATGAAATCGGGCCCTTGCTTAACCTTCCATTTGCACTATTCGGTCACAGCATGGGGGCGCTGCTCGCTTATGAAACCGCCCGCCAGCTGGACAGGAAATATAATAAAACTCCCCTTCACCTATTCGTTTCTGGCCATTCCGCCCCCCATCTCCCTCATTCCGGTAGGAAGCTCTATTCTCTCTCCGATCAACAATTGATCCATGAATTGCGCATCCTGCGGGGGACGCCAGAGGCTATATTGCAGAATGATGAATTGATGGTTCTGCTGCTGCCAAGGCTGAGGGCTGACTTTCAAGTATGCGAGACCTACTCCTTTTCCCCTGATAAACCGATTGCTTGTCCGATTACCGCACTAGGCGGTATCGAGGACCATGATGTCAATATGGACAATCTTGCCGCATGGGGGGAGCTGACGCAGAAGGAGACAGAGCTGCAGCTGTTGGGCGGCGATCATTTCTTTCTGCATCACGAGCAGGAGCGAATCGTCCAGCTTATTAAAGACCGTGTGCGCCACGCGAATAAGAAAGAATATACATGGAGTGGAGGACAGTGAAATGATACAGAACTCGATGCTGCATGCAACGTCATTCAATAAGGAAGGCAGTCCGGAGCAGACGCGAACCTATTGGAACCAATTTTTGGGTGAGCAGCCCTTTGAGAAATATGAGCTTTCGCTTGGAGTAGAGCTTAGTCGAGACCTGTTGAAAATAGCCGAGGAGCATGCATTAACGGTAGACAGCATTGTGCATAGCGCCTGGGGAGTGCTGTTGTCCAGATATAACGACACGAGCGACATAACCTTCGAGATTGCCGTGATGAGACAAGCCTTTCCCGAGCCCATTGCTGTTGAGCTGCATCTTGAAGAGCACTTGAGCTTTATCGAATGGCTGCGCTCCTTTCAGGAAGCGAGAGCATTGGCGACTGCGCGGAGTGACAAATTCAGTGAAGGCCATTATACACATGGGCTTACAGGCTGCGAATTCCATGCTCATGTCCTGTCTGCAGAGGCGCAATTCATCATTAAGCTTGTTTATAGCGGTTCTGCACATGCTCATGAAGCGGTTAGACGTGCAGCCCATCATTTTCGGAGCATTATACAGGCGGTTGTCGGCAATCCGGCTATTGCCCTGCGCGACATCGACATTCTGACAGATGAGGAGAAGCAGGCGCTCCATGGCTTCAATGGCCCTGACTTTCAATTTCCCGGAGAGAAGTCGATTCACCATTTGTTTCAGGAGCAGGCTGCTGCGGGTCCAGATCGTATTGCGCTGATCTGCGAAGAGCAGCGGTTCACCTACAGAGAGGTGAACGGGAATGCGAACCGGCTGGCGCATTGGATGATCGGGCAAGGGATTGGCACGGAGAAGCTGGTGGCGATTCTGATGCATCGCGGACCTCGAATGGTAGAGTGCATGCTTGCCGTCTGGAAGGCAGGAGGCGCGTATATCCCGCTCGATCCCGCATATCCGGCGGAGCGGATCAGGGACATCGTGGGCAGCTCCGGCTGCAGTCTCATAGTGACAGAAACAGCTGCCGCCCACCCATGGTTAACCGGAGATACGTTATGTCCGGCGGTCAATCTGGACGATCTGGAGACGGAGCTGCAAGAATATGCTGCGGACAACCCTGAGCTATCCGCTGACAGCGGTCAATTAAGCTATGTGATCTATACGTCGGGCTCGACGGGCAAGCCTAAGGGCGCGATGGTTGAGCATCTGGGCATGATGAATCATTTGTACGCCAAAATAAACGATCTTGCCATTGCGGACAGCAGCATTGTCGTGCAGAACGCATCCCATTGCTTCGATATTTCTGTGTGGCAGTTTTTTGCGGCGCTGACAGTCGGGGGAACGACGCTGATCTATCCGAATGATCTGGCGGCTGATCCTGATTTTCTGATAGACAGCGTCATAGCTGACAGAGCTTCCATTCTGGAGGTCGTACCGTCCTATTTGTCCGTCATGCTGGAGTTTCTGGAGACCGAACGCCGCGCATTCCCGGAGCTGAAGAAGCTGGTGGTGACCGGCGAGGCGCTGAAACAGAACGTGGTCAAGCGATGGTTCGCGCTCTATCCCGCTATTCCTGTCGTGAATGCTTACGGACCAACGGAAGCCTCGGATGATATTACGCACCATATTATGAATGATGTGCCTCAGTTGGATACGATTCCAGTCGGCAAGCCGCTTCATAACTTCAATATTTATATCGTGGATCAGGAGATGCGTCTGTGCCCGATTGGGGCCAAAGGGGAAATCTGTGTATCCGGCATTGGCGTCGGACGAGGATACCTTAATGATGCGGCCAGAACGGATGCCGTGTTCATGAATGATCCTTTCACCCAAGAGACGGATCGCCGTCTCTATAAAACAGGCGACCTCGGCCGCTGGCTGCCGGGCGGCATTATCGAGTTTTTCGGGAGGAAGGACTATCAGGTGAAGATCAGGGGCTTCCGAATCGAGCTTGGCGAGATCGAGAACAAGCTGGTGAATCATCCCGATGTCCACGAAGCAGTCGTCATTGATTTGGAGGATGAGCTCGGTACGAAATATCTGTGCGCTTACCTGGTAGGTAGGCCCGACATTGATATAGCGGCAGTCAAAACGCATATGTCGCAGCAGCTCCCGTACTATATGGTTCCTTCCCATGTGATTCAGTTGGACAAAATGCCGGTCACGCCTAATGGCAAGGTGGACCGCAAAGCGATGCCGAAGCCGCAAGCAATGGTGCTTGTATAGCTGAGTTGGATGAGTGTTGAAAGAAACTTCCAGGCCGCTGTGCGGGGGAATGTTCTTACGATCGCTGTTGTTCCCGGAATTGTTGAATTGAAGCTGCTTATGGTGGAATTCCGGGAACAAAGGCGAACGCTAACGCTTCTTCAGAATCATTTCCCCTGCTCCGCTCTGTTGTTCTTTCAAAAGTTCAACCTAAGCTAAATGATGTAAGAAAAATGGAGGGAAGTCGTATGGTAAAGCAAGTTATTCTGGATAAGGTCGGCAATACGCCCGTCGTCCAGCTAAGTCCCTCTGAACTGCAATCGATCGGACTCTATGCCAAGATGGAGTCCTTCAATCCGACCGGCAGCGTGAAGGACAGAGCAGCCTCCTACATGCTTCAGACGCTGCTGAACAGCGGGGAGATTAATAGGGATACGGTTATTATCGAATCCACCTCCGGCAATTTCGGCGTGGCGTTGTCCTCTTACTGCCGATATTTCGGCTTGCCGTTCTATTGTGTCGTTGATCCCAATATCGCTGCGGAGAACGAAATGCTGATCCAGAGACTCAGCGCCAAGATGATCAAGGTCACGACTCCAGATCAGAGCGGGGGCTACCTGTTAACCCGAATCGAGAAGGTTAAGCAATTGAAGCGGGAGATCCCGAATTCTTATTGGATTAATCAATACGGCAACCCGCTCAATGCGGCGGCCTATTATTATACACTGGCGACTGAATTATGCGCCCAATTCGAGCGGATCGATTATTTGTTTATGGGCGTGAGCTCAGGCGGAACGATATCGGGCACATCCAGAAAGGTGAAGGAGATGTTCCCGGCATGCAAGGTGGTCGCTGTTGACATGATCGGCTCGGTCATCTTCGGCGGAGCGCCGCAGAAGCGGCATATTCCGGGAATCGGCTCCAGCATGACGCCCGATATTCTGAAGACAGCGATGATCGATGAGGTCATCATGGTGGACGAGGCGTCGACAATTAGAAGCTGCCATGAGCTGCTGGATCGGGAAATGATATACGCTGGCGGATCATCGGGATCGGTCTATAGCGCGGTGAAGCAATATTTTAATGGGAAAGCGGTGTCCGGGAACCCCACGGTCGTAATGGTGTTTCCTGATCGGGGAGAACGGTACGGCAGCACGATATATAATCCGGAATGGTACATGCCATTTCTGGAGCCAAAGAAAACTTTAGAGCTGATTTAAGCTGATCTAAAAAGAGCTGATCTAAAAAGAGCTGATCTAAAAAGAGCTGATCTAAAAGGAGAGAAATAATGCTGTATCTTAACGAAAAGCATGTGAAGCAGCTCGGCGTAAACTGGCACGCAACGATCGAAGTGATCGAAGAAGCGGTCCGCTGCATCGCAAGCGAGGACTACGCGCAGCCCGTGAAGCCTTATCTCAGGTTCCGCGATCTGCAGAATCGTATTATCGCGATGCCTGCGTTCGTAGGCGGAGATGTCAATTCGGCAGGGATCAAATGGATCGCCAGCTTTCCCCGCAACATCGAGCGGGATTTGCCTCGGGCTAGCAGCGTCATGATACTGAACGATGTCGAGACTGGACAACCGACGGCGGTTATTAATACGTCTTTGCTGAGTGTTATCCGCACGGCTTCGGTTACAGGGATGATAATCAAGCATTTCATCGCGGCCAGGCCAAGGCCAAGCTACAGAATAGGCATTATCGGCTTCGGCCCGATTGGACAATATCATTTGCAGATGTGCCAGCAATTGCTCGGCGACCGGATCGAGAGCATCACGCTCTATGATTTGCGTCCGATTGACCGCGAGGGGTTAGGGCTGGAAGGAAATGACCGCATCACGATTGCAGAGAGCTGGCAGCAGGCTTATGAGAATGCTGATATTGTCATCACATGCACCGTATCCTCCAAGCCTTACATCAATCTTCCTCCGAATTCGGGGGCGCTGCTGCTTAATGTTTCGCTGCGGGACTTTGAGGCTGAGGCTATCTATCCGCATGTCAAGGACGCGATTATTGTCGATCACTGGGAAGAAGTGTGCAGGGAGAACACGGATGTGGAAATGATGCATCTGTCGATGGGGCTGCAAAAGGAAGGGACGCGCTCGATCGTTGATGTGGTCCAGCATAACTGCATCGCCCAATTCCAATCAGAAGCCGCCGTCATGTTCAATCCGATGGGCATGGCCGCGTTCGATATTGCTATCGGTCAATTTTATTCCCGACTGGCGCTGGGAAGCGGCATCGGCGACATGCTTGAATAATGGCGGAGGACGAATGGCGTAAGCCGCATTCGGATTCCGGTTTACTTGGAGGGAAATTGATGGACATTGGATTGACATATCCGTTGACCGAAGCGCAGAAACGAATCTGGTATACGGAGAAATTTTATCCGGGGAGCAGCATATGCAGCATTGGCGGAATCGTGCGTTTCAAGACGAGAGAGCCGTTTGATACGGAGCTCATGAAGCAGGCGATTAATCATTACGTCCGCCTTAACGATACGATCAGGCTCCGCATGATTAATGAGCCGGGCAATGAGCCTAAGCAGGCTGTGGCGGATTACAAGCCTTTTGATATTGAGGTTGTCCATTTTGCAGAAGGAAATATGGGGGCTGTTAATCAATGGGCCGATGAGCTGTTTCGGACGCCGATTGAGTTTGACGATGCTGACCTCTATTCCTTTGGAATCGCCCGCACTGGCGAGCATGAGGGCTGTCTTGTTATTGTTGTGAATCATATTTTGTCGGACGGAACCGGCATGGTTATTACGATCAGCGAAATTCTCGATATTTACTTGAAGCTGGTTGACAAGGAAGCGGCGCCGGAGGAGGCAAGCCCTTCTTATTTGGAATATTTGCCGGTTGAAACGGAATATAAGCAGTCGGAGCGCTGGCGCAAGGATAAGGCGTTCTGGAATGAGAAGTTCAAGACGCTTCCGGAATTCATCTCCCTCAAGCCGACGGACAGCTACAGCATTCGTACAGAGGCGGACCGTCAAGTATTCGTCATCCCCCAGGAGCTGGAGCGGCAAATCCGGAGCTTCTGCGAGACGCATAAGGTGAGCGTATTAACGCTGTTTCTCTCCATTCTCTATACGTACTGTTACCGCATAACCGGCCATGAGGATCTGGTACTGGGAACATTCCTTGCGAATCGGACGAATGCGCAGGAGAAGTCGCAGCCAGGCATGTTTGTCAGCACGACTCCGATACGCGCGACAGTTGTGCCGGAGATGGATTTTCTGTCGTTCGCGCGGAGCGTATTCAAGGAGCAGATGGGTGTGCTTCGCCATCAGAAATATCCCTACAACACCATTCTGAACGATTTGAAGGCGCATAAGCCTGATCTCAGTTCATTGTTCGGCATGGCGCTGGAATATATCGTTATGGGCTGGCAGGAGAAGAATGGGATCAGCTATGTGGTCGATCAGCTGTTCTGCGGCCATGAGCTGAATGATCTGTTTATTTCGGTCAAGGACCAATGGGATAAGGGCGAGCTGCTGATTGTTTTTGATTACCGTACAGAGGTGTTCACAGGGGAAGAGATTGCGGCTATGTGCCGTCATCTGCTGACCTTGGTCGGCGATGCGGTGACGAACCCGGATAAGAAGCTCTATGAGCTGGAGCTCTGCTCTCCCGAAGAGAAGCAGCTTATTGTGAAGGCGTTCAACAATACGGATGCGGAATATGAGCCTGGCCTTACGACGATTGCGCTGTTCGAGAAGCAGGCGCTTGCCGTGCCGGATGACATCGCGGTGAAATGCGGTGCTGAAACGCTGTCCTATCGGGAGCTGAATGAGCAGGCCAACCGACTGGCTCGCGCGCTGATCGCCAGAGGAGTGGGACGCGATGATCGCGTAGCGATATTGCTGGAGCGCAAGCCGCTTATGGTAGTTTGCATCCTGGCGATATGGAAGGCCGGCGGCGCGTATGTCCCGGTCGATCCCGCCTATCCGCAGCAGCGAATCGTCGATATGATCGGCGACTCTGGCGCATGCTGTGTGCTGACAGAGTCGGCGCATTGCAGCGATGAGCTGCGAGCGGGGATTGCGGAAACGATCAATAGGAGCGACGAGCTGCAAGAGGAAGTCGCGGAATCGGTTGCTTGGATTGATCAGCAGCAAGCGAGTCTGCCAGATGTATTCTTTAGGCTGGATGAAGCGGCTGCTGAGCTGGCGGAGCTGGGCAGCGGCAATCTGGATGTCGAGATCGTGCCGGAGCAGCTGGCATATATGATCTACACGTCGGGCTCAACCGGCAAGCCGAAGGGCGCAATGCTGGAGCATGCAGGCATGCTGAACCATATTGAGGCGATGGTGGAAGAGCTGCATATGGACGAGCGCTGTGTTATGGCGCAGAATGCGCCGCACTGCTTTGACATATCGGTATGGCAGTTCGTAACCGCGCTCACGCTTGGCGGCACGACGGTTATTTATCCGAATGAGCTGATCCTTAATCCGCGCGCCTTTATTGCCGAGGTTGAACGCGACGGCGTAACCGTGCTGGAGGTGGTCGTATCCTTCATGTCCGCCCTGCTGGAGATGGACTTGGATGTGCGGCTGGAAGCATTGAAGCAGCTACTCGTAACAGGGGAAGCGGCCAAGCCGCATCTCGTTCGCCGCTGGTTCGAGCGGTATCGCCATGTCAGAGTGATCAATGCGTATGGACCGACAGAGGCGTGCGACGATATTACACTGCATATGATGGATGCCGCGCCGGAATCTGACGTCATGCCTATCGGCAAGCCGCTTCGCAATTTGAGGGTTTATGTTGTGGATGCCCATATGAATTTGATGCCTGTAGGCGTTGTGGGAGAGCTGTGCGTATCGGGAATAGGCGTCGGACGGGGATATATGAACGATCCCGAGCGGACGGCGAAGGCGTTCATGGAGGACCCGTTCCGTGAAGAGCGGGGAGTCAGATTGTACCGGACAGGGGATTTGGCACGCTGGCTGCCGGACGGAAGTCTGGAATATATGGGGCGGATAGATCATCAGGTCAAAATCCGCGGACATCGGATCGAATGCGGCGATATCGAGGCACGGCTGCTGCAGCATGTGGACATTAAGGAGGTCCTCGTGCTGGATCGCAGCGATGAGGGCGGGAACAAATATTTATGCGCCTATTATACAGGCAATGCAGGCGCAGAGCTGGCGGGTTCAGCAGAGCTGCGCGAGTTCGTCTCCGCAGAGCTGCCTGGCTATATGGTCCCGTCCTACTTTGTTGGACTGGATGCATTCCCGCTGACGCCGAACGGCAAGATAGACCGGCGAGCGCTGCCCGAGCCAGAGGGCTCTTCCGGTGATCGGACGATCGCTTACGTTGCGCCGCGCAGCGATGCTGAGCAGCAGCTTGCGAATATTTGGGGCACGGTGCTGGGCTTCGAACGAGTTGGAGTGAACGACAATTACTTCGAGCTGGGCGGCGACTCCTTGAAGGCTATGCTCATTATGGCGAATATTTACAAGCAATTCGGTGTGGAGCTGCCGCTTCGCGAGCTGTTCGAGAAGCCTACGGTTGAGGGGATCGCCCTTGCTCTGGCTCGCGCTATGGGGCAAGGCGGTGCGAAACGATACGAGGCGATTCCGGCCGTGCCGCTTCAAGAGCGCTATGCCTTGTCATCAGCTCAGAAGCGGATGTATCTGCTGAATATGCTGGAGGAGGAGAGCACGGCTTACAATATGCCGGGCAGATTCGCCATCGAAGGTCCGCTTGATGCGGGACGCGTAGAGAAAGCGCTGCAGCTGCTGATACAGCGGCATGAGTCGCTGCGCACCTCCTTCGCTATGCAAGACGGCGTTCCCCTCCAGATGGTCCATGAGCAGGTGCAATTTGAAATGCCGACTATCAAGGCAGCAGATAGCGAGCTGCCTGGAATCGAGGAACAGTTCATCCGACCGTTTCAATTGACCGATGCGCCGCTTATGCGGGCTATGCTGGTGAAGCTCGATGAGGAGCGGCACGCATTATTTCTGGACATGCATCACATTATTTCCGATGGCGTTTCGATTCAGTTGTTTCTGGAGCAATTCGGGATTCTATATCGGGGCGGCCGCTTGCCGGAGCTGCGGGTCCAATACAAGGATTTCTCCGATTGGCAGAACCGGCTGCTGGAAAGCGAGTCGATGCGGGTGCAGGCAGATTATTGGCTGCAGCAATTCGCCGGTGAGCTTCCAGTGCTGTCCTTGTCGACCGATTATTCACGGCCATCCGTGCAGAGCTTCGCTGGTGACCGCTTCTGGTTCCATGCCGGCGGCGAGCTGACTGCAGCAGTAAGGCGAGTAGCCGCCCAGACGGGAACGACCTCCTATATGGTGATGCTCGCCGCTTACGGTGCGCTGCTGTTTAAATATACAGGTCAGGATGACCAAATCGTCGGCACTCCGATTGCCGGACGGGCGCATCCCGACGCCAGCGGCGTACTCGGTATGTTCGTCAATACGCTGGGCATCCGCTGCTATCCGCAAGACAGCAAGACTTTCCGCCAGCTTGTAGGCGAAGTGAAGGATACGCTGTTCCAGGCTTACGAGCATCAGGATTATCCGCTTGATCTTCTCGTTGAGAAGCTGGAGCTGGAGCGGGATACGAGCCGCAATCCGCTGTTCGACACGATGTTCGTGCATTTGAGCGACGATATCGTCGAGATGGAAATCGAAGGTCTGACTTTGAAGGTTCATGAGCTGGACGAAGGGGTTTCCAAATTCGACCTGCTGCTGGAGGCCTCGGAGCAATCCAACGATATTCGTTTCAAGCTGCAGTATTGCACGGCTCTATTCCGCAGAGACACGATGGACAGGCTAGCTGCCCATTTTATGAATGTGCTGCATGCGGTGACGGATGATCCGAATGTGGAGCTCGGGGTCATCGATATGCTGACGGCAGAGGAGAAAGTGCAGCTGCTTCATGAGCTTCACGGCGTGGAAGCCTCCTATCCCGGTGCTGCGACGATCGTGGACCTCTTCGAGGATCAGGCGGCGCTAACGCCTGACAATCCGGCCGTGTCGCAGGGAGATCGGACATGGACGTACCGCGAGCTGAACGAGCGGGCCAACCGTCTGGCGCGAACACTGCGCGCGAGCGGAGTAACGGGCAACAGCTCAGTTGCTGTTGCGGGGCATCGTTCTATCGAGCTGATTACAGCGATGCTGGCCATTTCGAAGGCGGGAGGCGCGTATGTGCCGATTGCGCCATCGAGCTCCGCTGAACATATCGGTTTTGTGCTGCAGGATAGCGGGGCCACGGTGCTGTTAAAGGGTTCAGAAGCGGATGCTCTTCGCTTGACAGCGGATTATACCGGAATTGTCATCGACTTGCTTGACGAGAGCCAATATGCGGGGAACTGCAGTAATCTGGAGCGATTCAGCTCGCCGGATGATTGGCTTGCCATTCTGTACACGTCTATTCCGGCTGAGCATTCAACCGGGAGCAGGATAAGCCATCGCGATGCCGTCAGTCTGCTCGTTAACGACCGTCTGCCGTTTCAGCTTGGCGCGTCCGATACATGGACGATGACGCACTCGCTGAACTCCGGCAGCTCGTTATGGGAGATGTTCGGCGCATTGTTGTATGGAGGCAGAATCGTTGTTGTGCCTCAACAAATTGCACAGTCTGCCGCAGAGCTGGCAGAGCTGCTTCGCGTGGAGCGAATCACCGTTCTGAACGGAGCGCCGACGGCCTTCTACGCGCTGGTTCAGGCGGAGATGCAGCGGACCGACAATGCGCCTGCTCTTCGTTATGTGATGCTGTCCGGCGAAGGTCTGCATCCGGTCATTCTTCAGCCTTGGCAGGAGAAATATGGACAGGCGAAGCTGGTTCACCTGCTCGGCTCTTCAGCAGCGAAGCTGCCTGCCTTGTATAAAGAAATCGGTGATGCGGAGATCGCCGCGAACCGGGGCAATATCGGCCTGCCGTTTCCAGCACGGACCGCCTATATTCTCGATAGCAGCAATATGCTGGCGCCTCTTGGCGTTATAGGTGAGCTGTACATCGGAGGCGAAGGAGCAGCAACCGATTGCGGGAATCCTCCTGAACAGGAGGCCCAGCGTTATATCAGCAACCCGTATAAGCCGGAAGAAAGGCTGTATCGGACAGATCAATCTGCGAGACTGGGAGCCTTCGGTGAAGTGGAGTATATTGGCGGCCCGCATCGGCTGGTCAACATCCGTGGCAATCGGATTGCGCTTGGCGACATTGAGAACGTTCTGTTGAAGATACCGCAAATCAGAGCAACTGTAGTCGTAGCAGTGAATGGCGGAGAAGATGAAGTGAAAGGCGCGCTCGGCGCGAAAAACGGGCGTACACTGCTGGCCGCTTATTATACAGGCGGCGAGATCAGCGATACCGAGCTGCGCGCCGTTTTATCCGAGCATTTGCCCGCACCTATGATTCCATCCTCATTTGTGCGTCTTGAAGCGATGCCAATAACGGAGGACGGTACGCTTGATTACAGTGCGCTCCCGCAGCCGCAGCCGCAGCCGCAGCCGCAGCCGCAGCTTGCGGCAATGGAAGCGGCAGTCGCGACTGCGGCATGGACGCGGACCGAAGAACGGATGATGTCGATCTGGCAGGAGCTTCTAGGTGTCTCTGATTTGTCGCCAGAGGATGATTTCTTTGCCAAAGGCGGTCATTCTCTTAGCGCGGCCATGCTTGCTGCCCGAATTTTGAAGGAATTCAAGACGAAAATAGCTCTGCGCACGATATTCAAGCAGCCAACGCTTGCTGAGCTTGCCGCCTATATTGATGAGAAAACAGGAGCTGCGCCGGAACCGGTGCAGGCTGCAGCACAGAACGCAGTGCAAGAGGCAGCACAGAACGGAGTAAAGAACACAGCAGGGAACATAGCACAGAATGCAGTACAGGATGCAGCAGGGAACGGAGCACAGAACACAGCAGGGAACGGAGCACAGAATTCAGCGCAAGAGGCAACACAAAACGTAGAATCAAATGCGGCACCAAATGCGGCACCAAATGCAGCACCAAATGCAGCACCAAATGCAGCACCAAATTCAGCACCAAATTCAGCACCAAATGCAGCATCAAATACAATACAGGATGCAATGCTGAACGGAGTGCTGAATGCAGTGCACGACGCAGCACAGCCGAGCTATGATGCGATTGAACCAGCGCCGATTCAGCAGCAATACCCCTTGTCCTCGGCACAGCAGCGTCTGTTCGTACTGGATCGACTGGAGGGAGCGGGCGCGGGAACAGCTTACAACCTGCCTGCCGCCATGCTTCTTGAAGGACAGGTAGACCGCGAACGGCTGCAGTACGCATTCGCTGAAATCATTCGCAGGCACGAGGCGCTTCGTACCTCGTTCCAGTTGGAGAATGGCGTGCCCGTGCAGCGCATCGTTGACCAAGTCGATTTCACAATCGACTACAGCCATGCGAACGAGTCGGAAATTCCGCAAGCGGTTGAGCGATTTATTCGTCCGTTCGATCTCGGCAATCCGCCGCTGCTGCGCATCGGGCTAACGAGACTGACGGAGGAAAAGCACCTCCTGCTGTTCGATATGCATCACATTGTCTCCGACGGTATTTCTGTTGCGATTATTGTAAAAGAATGGATCGCGCTCTATGCCGGCAATGGATCGCTGCCTGCGCTTCAATTGCAGTACAAGGATTACGCCGTATGGCAGCAGGGCTGGCTGGACTCCGAGGAATACAGCACGCAGGAGAGCTATTGGCGGAGCGCCATGGCGGGCGAGCTGCCGGTGCTGGAGCTGCCGTATGATTACCAGCGTCCTCCGGTGCAGAGCTTTGAAGGCAGCGACTTCAAATTCAGAATTGACGCCGAGCTTGTGACACGCCTTAACGCATTGACCAAGGAAACCGGTACGACACTGTACATGGTGCTGCTCGCTGCATACAAGGTGCTGCTGTTCAAATACAGCGGTGCGAACGACTACATCGTAGGCACGCCAATCGCCAACCGTTCCCGTGCGGAGCTGAACGAGATGATCGGAATGTTCGTCAATACGCTGGCGATTCGCACGTATCCTGTTGCCGAGCAGACGTTTGCGAGCTTTTTGGACCAAGTGAAGGAACGGACGCTGGAAGCTTTTGACCATCAGGAATATCCCTTTGAGGATCTTGTGGACAAGCTCGGCATTCGCCGCGACTTAAGCCGCAACCCGTTATTCGATACGATGTTCAGCCTTAACAATGTCGATACGGCTGAGTTGGAGCTTCCAGGTCTTTCCTTCAGTTCAATTGAGGTCAATGAACAGATATCTAAATTTGATCTGTCGTTGGAAGCCCGCGAAGGCGATGGGGAGATCGAGTTCGTTCTGGAGTACTGTACTGCGCTGTTCAGGGAAGAGACGGCAAGACGTCTGGCGGGCCATTACAGACAAATTCTCGGCGTTATCGCGGAGGCTCCGCAAGCGGCTTTGGGAGAGCTTCAGCTGCTGACAGATGCGGAGAAGCGGGGAATTGTCGAGGACTTCAACCGCACGGACGCGCCTGTTCGCGAAGGGGTGACGACGGTGTCTCTCTTCGAGGAAGGGGCGGCACGGTTCCCCGACCGGATTGCGGTTCGCTGCGGCGACGAGGACGTGACCTATGCCGAATTGAATCGGCGGGCGAACAGGCTGGCGCGAGTGCTGGCGGCAAGAGGGGTAGGGCGTGATGACCGTGTCGCTATCCTTATGGATCGCAAGCCGAGAATGGTGGAATGCATACTGGCGATCTGGAAGTCAGGCGGCGCATACGTGCCTGTTGATCCGCTCTATCCGCAGCAGCGGATCATCGATATGATCGGAGATTCTGAAGCCAAATGTGTATTGACTGAAGGTGCATTCACCAGCGAAGAGCTGCAGCTGGCATTGCCGTCTTCAGAATTCCTCCTGTTGGATACGATGGGCGGCGAGCTTATGGCGCAGCCGGACAGCAATCTGGGGATCGAGCTTGTGCCGGAGCAGTTGGCGTATCTGATCTATACATCGGGTTCTACAGGCAAGCCGAAGGGTGCGATGCTGGAGCATGCGGGCATGCTGAATCATATCGAGGCGATGATTGAGGAGCTGGATATGAAGGAAGGCTGTGTGCTGGCGCAAAATGCTCCGCATTGCTTCGATATTTCTGTCTGGCAGTTTGTGACGGCGCTGACGATTGGCGGTACGACCGCTATTTATCCGAATGAGCTTATTACGAATCCGAAAGCGTTCATTGCGGCCGTGGAAAATGACAGTGTAACTGTGCTTGAGGTCGTCGTTTCATTCATGTCTGCGATGCTGGAGATGGAGCTTGACGCAGAGCTGCCTGCGCTGACGCATCTGCTTGTTACGGGGGAGAATGCCAATGCTCAGCTGGCAAGACAGTGGTTCCAGCGGTATCCGCATATTAAGCTCGTCAACGCTTATGGACCGACAGAGGCATGCGATGATATTACGCTGCACATTCTGGACCGCGCTCCATCGTCTGAGACGATGCCGATCGGCAAGCCGGTGCGCAATCTGAAGGTCTATGTCGTTGACAGTGGCATGAACCTGCTGCCCGTTGGGGTAGTAGGGGAGCTGTGCGTATCCGGGATTGGAGTTGGACGCGGATATTTGAACGATGCTGACAAGACGGCGAAGGCCTTCATGGAGGACCCTTTCCGCAGCGAGCGGGGCGTCCGTCTCTATCGGACAGGGGATTATGCCAAGTGGCTGCCAGACGGAAATCTGGTCTATATGGGACGGATGGATCATCAGGTCAAAATCCGCGGCCACCGCATCGAGTGCGGCGAGATTGAGGCGCGGCTGCTAGGGCATGAGGCGGTCAGAGAGGCCATCGTCATGGATCGCAGCGATGAGGGCGGCAACAAATATTTGTGCGCTTACTATACCGCGACAGAGGACATCGATGCTGCAGAGCTGCGCGAGTTTGTCCATGCCGAGCTGCCGGGCTATATGGTCCCGTCATTCTTTGTGCAGATGGATAAATTCCCGCTCACCCCGAACGGCAAAATCGACCGCAAGGCGCTGCCGGAGCCGGAGGGCGACCTCAAGACGACAGTGTATATCGCTCCGCGAACCGAGACTGAGCGGGTGCTTGCGGGAATATGGCAGAAAGTGCTTGGCGTTGAGCGGGTTGGCGCGCAGGATCATTTCTTCGAGCTTGGCGGACATTCGCTGAAAGCGATGGTCATGCTCTCGCATGCTGCCAAAGCGCTAGGAGCAGAGGTTCCGCTGCGCGAGCTGTTCAAGACGCCAACGCTGGAGGGGCTTGCCCTGCTGATTGCGCAATGGGGCGCGGCTGAGGGAGCTGGCTATACAGCGATTCCCAAAGTGTCGGAGCAGCAATATTATCCTGTATCTTCAGCTCAGAAGCGGATCTACATTCTGAATCAGTTCGAGGATGGGGACAGCACAAGCTACAACATGTCCGATGCGCTCCAGATCGATGGTCCGCTGGATATGGAGCTGCTGACGAATGCCTTCCGCGATATTGTGCGCCGCCATGAAATATTGCGGACCTCGTTTCATGCGATTGACGGCGAGCCGTTCCAGAAGGTGCATGAGGATGCGGAGCTGGAGTGGGTTGTCAGGGATGCCTTGGAGGATGAGGTGAACGGCATCGCCGCCGCCTTCGTCCGTCCGTTCCGTCTGGACGAAGCGCCGCTAATGCGCGCCGAGGTGCTGAGGCTGTCCCCGGAGCGGCATATATTGCTCATTGATATGCATCATATTGTGTCTGACGGGGAGTCGATTCGTCTTCTCGTGGATGAATTTATAAGTCTGTACAGCGGCAGCGAGCTGTCCGAGCCTGCCGTGCAGTATAAGGATTTTGCCGCATGGCAGAACGACAGGTTTGCTGCTGAGGCGATGAGGGAGCAGGAGATTTACTGGCTGAAGCAATTTGCCGCCGGAGACATTCCAGTGCTGGAGCTTCCGACAGATTATGCCAGACCGCCAATGCAGAGCTTCGAGGGCTACCGGCTGACCTTCTCGGCGGGCACAGAGCTGCACGGACAATTGCAGCGGCTCGCAGGCGAATCCGGCGCGACGATGTACATGCTTCTGCTGGCGGCCTATCAGATTTTATTGGGCAAATATTCCGGCGGACATGATGTTGTTATCGGTACGCCGGTTGCAGGAAGGCCGCATGCCGATGTGCTGAATTTGGCGGGCATGTTCGTGAATACTTTGGCGATCCGCTGCACAGGGACGGCGGATATGACCTTCCGGGAGCTGCTGGAGGAAGTGAAGACTGCAAGTCTGGAGGCGTTCCAGCATGGAGAGTATCCGTTCGAGGAGCTGGTGGACAAGCTGAACCTCCAGCGTGACTTTAGCCGCAATCCGTTGTTCGATACGATGTTCAGCCATCAGATGAGCGATACGGAAGCGTTGGAGGTTCAAGGGCTGGCCTTCACGCCCTATGAATTGGACAATCGGACCGCGAAGTTTGATCTGTCGCTGGATGCAGTGGAATCAGCGGACGGCATAACCTTCGAACTGGAATACAGCACAAAGCTGTTCAAGCGGGAGACGATGGAGCGGACGGCAAACCATTATATGCAAATTGTGCGCAGCGCAGTGTCCAATCCTGATGGAGTCATCTCCAGCATCGACATATTGACAGAGGCGGAGAAGGTGCAACTGCTGGAGGAATTCAACGCTTCGGCAAGGGAATACCCGCAGGAGCTGACATTCCATGAAGCGTTCGCGGCCCAGGCGGAGCGAATGCCGGATGGGATCGCCGTTATATCCGGCGGTGAAAGCCTCACCTATCGCGAGCTGAATGTCCGCGCCAATGCGCTTGCCCATGTTCTCCGCGATAAAGGAATCGGCGCAGACTGCATTGTCGGCGTTATGGTGGGCCGCTCGGAGCTCATGATCGTTGCGGCGCTGGCTGTTATGAAGGCAGGAGGCGCATACCTTCCTGTCGACCCGGAATATCCGAGTGACCGGATTGCCTATCTGCTGCAGGACAGCGGCGCGGCGCTTGTCGTCACAGAGTCATCTTTTATAGCAGAACTGGCTTTCGAGGGTGAGATTGTAGTCGCTGATGAGTTGGATCATGCCAGCGGCAGGGATGATGGACCCATCAATGAGACGAAGCCGCAGCATTTGGCCTATGTCATCTATACATCGGGCACAACGGGCAAGCCGAAGGGCGTTATGATCGAGCATTGCCAATATATGAATGTCGCCTACGCCTGGCTGGAGCAGTACGAGCTGAATCAATTCCCTGTCCGTCTGCTCGGAATGGCGAGCTTCTCGTTCGACGTTTTTGCTGGCGATATGGCCCGCGCATTGCTGAGCGGCGGACGGCTTGTTATTTGTCCCAATGACATCAAGCTTGATCCTGCTTCCTTGTACAGCTTGATGCGGGAGCATGAGGTTAATATTTTCGAATCTACGCCGGCGCTTATCGCGCCTCTGATGGCGCATATTCACGAGAATGGGCTGGACATCAGCTTTTTGAGGCTGCTTATTCTTGGCGCTGACAGCTGTCCGGTGGAGGAATTCCGCAGGCTGCTCTCCCGCTTCGGCGAAGGGATGCGCATCATCAACAGCTACGGCGTGACAGAGGCGGCGGTTGATTCCAGCTATTATGAGGAGCCGCTCGCAGCGCTGCCGCTTGCGGGAAGCGTTCCAATCGGCAAGCCGCTGCCCAACATGACCTATTATGTGCTGAATGAGAGTCTGGGCTTGGCACCGATCGGCGTAGCTGGCGAGCTGTTTATCGGGGGAGCAGGAGTAGCGCGCGGTTATCTGGGGCGCGATGATTTGACGGCTGAGAAGTTCATTCCGAATCCGTTCGTCCCAGGGGAGCGGCTGTATCGGACCGGGGACAGAGCCAAATGGATGACGGATGGCAATGTCATGTTCCTTGGACGCGACGATCATCAGGTGAAGGTGCGCGGCTACCGGATTGAGCTTGGTGAGATTGAAGCCTGTCTGCTGAAGCATCCGAATATCCGCGAAGCGGTTGTCATCGCCCGTGAAGACGATATGGAGCAAAAATATTTGTGCGCCTACTTTGTGGCAGCTGCGGAGGGCAGGGAACCGACGCTATCTGAGCTTCAGTCCCACCTGACAGAGGATCTGCCATCCTACATGGTCCCTGCATTTATGGTGGCGCTGGCAGCGATGCCGCTGACGCCCAATGGCAAGCTGGATCGCAGAGCATTGCCAGAGCCGGCTGGCCTGCAGCTCAAATCATCGGTTTATGCCGCGCCAACGACGGAAACGGAGCGGCAGCTTGTCGAGATTATGGAGCGTGTGCTTGGTATGACGGGTGTCGGAGTGAATGATGATTTCTTCCGGCTTGGCGGTCATTCGCTTAAAGCGATGGTGCTCGTGTCGCATATTCATAAGGCGCTCGGCGCAGCCATACCGCTTCGCAGCATTTTCGAAGCGCCGACAGTGGCCGGAATGGCGAGCTTCGTAGAAGCGGCTGCAGGCATGCGGTCGGACTTTGCTGCCATCGAGAGCGTGAAGCCGCAGCCGTTCTATGCGCTGTCATCGGCGCAGAAGCGATTGTATATTTTGAATGGCATGGAAGGAACGGGTACGAGCTACAATATGCCGGATGCGCTGCTGGTTCAAGGGAGCATCGATGCCGGCAGGCTGGAAGCGGCCCTTCGCGAGCTGATTCGCCGCCACGAATCGCTGCGCACCTCCTTCCACATGGTGAACGGCGAGCTGATGCAGCGAGTTCATTCTAATTCCGAGGTCGAGTTTGCGCTCCGCTATCGGGAGCTGCTCCATGCTTCTCAGGGAGAGCTTGAGGGGGCGGCTGCTTCCTTCGTGAAGCCGTTCGAGCTGGACATTGCGCCGCTTATGCGCGCCGAACTGGTGAAGCTGGACGACGAGAGGCAGCTGTTTCTCTTCGATATGCATCATATCGTCTCGGACGGCCTGTCGATGGCCATCGTTATGAATGAGCTTGCCGCACTGTATGGCGGCGAATCGCTGCCGGAGCTGAAGCTGCAGTACAAGGATTTCGCAGCATGGCAGAATCGACTGTTCGCTTCCGGCTTCCTGCAGCAGCAGGAAGGCTACTGGCTTGACGCATTATCCGACGAGCTTCCTGTGCTGGAGCTGCCGACCGACTATCTGCGTCCTTCGCTGCAAAGCTTCGAAGGAGCACAGCTCTCCTTCCGTACAGACGGCGAGCTGCGGGAAGCGTTGAATGGACTGGCGGCACAGACGGGAACGACGCTCTACATGGTGCTGCTGGCGGCATTCAATGTGCTGCTTGCCAAGTACAGCGGACAGTCCGACATTATTGTCGGCACGGCGTCCGCTGGACGGTCCCATGCCGATCTCGAAGGCGTCGTGGGCATGTTCGTCAACACGCTGGCAATACGGACAGAGGTGGATGACAGCCTAACGTTTCGCGAGCTGCTGAACGAAGTGAGATCGCGCCTGCTGGGCGCATACGAGAACGGAGATTATCCGTTCGAAGGTCTCGTTGAGAGGCTCAATGTGGCGCGCGAGCTGAGCCGGAACCCGGTGTTCGATACGATGTTTATTTTGCAAAATACCGACGATGGCTCGCTTCAGCTCGGAGATGCGGAGCTGCAGGCTCTGGAATTGGAACAGACGATGACCAAGTTCGATCTGACGCTGGAAGCGACGGAGACGGAGGATGGCCTGGCATTTGTGCTGGAATATGCCTCCAAGCTGTTCGATAGAGCGACTATTGAGCGGATGGCGTCCCATTTGACAGCGCTGATGGCCGCAATCACGAAGCAGCCGGATGTCAAGCTGAGCCAGCTGTCGCTGCTGCCGCCAGAAGAGAAGGAGCAGGTTGCTTCCCGCTTTAATGACACCTTGGTCTCTTACTCGGGAACAGGGCTGCTGCATGCTCTCATTGAGAAGCAGGCGGCAAGGACGCCGGAGCTGCCGGCTATTATAGCGGGAGCATCGACCTTAACGTATCGCGAGTGGAACGAGCGGGCGAATGGTCTGGCGCGAACGCTTCGCGGAAGGGGAGCGGGCCGGGATCAAGTCATAGCAGTATTGGCCAATCGATCGGTGGAGATGACAGTAGCGATACTGGCCGTTCTGAAATCAGGCGCGGCATACATGCCGATTGATCCCGAATATCCGCAGGAACGCATCCGCTACATGCTGAAGGACAGCGGAGCGGCCTTGCTGCTAACCTATGGCGCAGCGGTATCCAAGGGTGATTTTGACGGTGAAGTCATTGATCTGAGGGATGCTTCCTCTTACAGCGCGGACGGCTCGGAGCTTGAGCTGATTAACAGCGAGCGCGATCTGGCCTATGTGATCTACACGTCAGGCACAACTGGCCGTCCTAAGGGCGTTATGGTGGAGCATGGCAGCATCGTCAATACAATCGTATGGCGAAGAGAGGCGTACGGATTCGCCCCAGGCGACCGTGTGCTGCAGCTTCTGTCCTATGCGTTCGACGCTTTTGTCGGCAGCTTCTTTGCTCCAATGGCAGCGGGCGCGGCATCCATTATTGCGCTTGACGGGGAAGCCAAGGACCCGCTGGCCTTGAAGGGCTATATCGTCAGTCATAGCATTACGCATTTCAGCGCTGTGCCAAGCCTCTATTCAGCGGTGCTGGATATGCTGGGCAAGGAGGAAGGCGGAGGGCTCAAAGCCATCACCCTTGGCGGCGAAAATGTTCCGCGAGCGCTGATCGAGCGGAGTCTGGCAATGAATCCGCTGCTGGTGCTGCATAACGAGTACGGACCG
This sequence comes from Paenibacillus plantiphilus, assembly GCF_927798095.1. Taxonomy (GTDB): domain Bacteria; phylum Bacillota; class Bacilli; order Paenibacillales; family Paenibacillaceae; genus Paenibacillus_Z; species Paenibacillus_Z plantiphilus. Next base: position 103,077 of record NZ_CAKMMF010000008.1, read on the forward strand.
ACGGAAAGCAGTGTAACAGCGACCATTCTTAGCGGGCTGCATCATGAGAAGGCTGTAACGATAGGCCGCCCAATCGCCAATACTCGCGTGTATATCGTGGACGACCATCTGCAATTGCAGCCTGTCGGCGTTTACGGCGAGCTGTGCATTAGCGGCAAAGGGCTGGCACGCGGCTATTTGCGCCAGCCGGAGCTGACAGCTGAGAAATTCGTCGCTTGTCCCTTTGCTGAGGGAGAGGCCATGTACCGGACGGGCGATAGGGCAAGATGGCTGGCAGATGGAACAATTGATTTCGTCGGCAGGATGGATCATCAGGTTAAAATTCGCGGCTATCGGATCGAGCTGGGCGAGATCGAGAGCAGTCTTCTGAAGCTGGCCTCGGTCAAAGAAGCGATTGTTGTCGCGCGTGATGACGAGCACGATGGCAAGTATCTATGTGCATATATTGTAGCGGATGACGAGCTGGCCGTTCTTGATATCCGGTCAAGTCTGGCGGGCGTGCTGCCGGGTTATATGATCCCGTCCTATTTCATTCAAATGCCGGTCATGCCGCTCACTGCCAACGGCAAGATCGACACGCGGGCGCTGCCTGCGCCTGACGTGGACCTTCTGCGGAGCCGTGAATACGTCGCTCCGGCGAATGAGGTCGAAGCGAAGCTCGCCCTCATGCTGGAGGAGCTGCTGCAGGAAACGCTGCGGGGGGAGCGAATCAGCATGGCCGATAATTTCTTCGACCTTGGCGGCCATTCCTTGAAGGCGATGGCGCTAGTGTCGCAGCTGTACCGCGAATTTCATGTGGAATTGCCGCTTCGCGCAATTTTTGAGACTGCAACGATCAGGGACTTGGCGAATATCATTGAGACGGCGGAAAGGGTGCAGCATCTGACGCTGCGTCCCGCTCCGAAGCAGGCGTATTACCCGCTGTCGTCCGCACAGCTGAGGCTGTATGTGCTGGACCAGTTGGAGGGGCCTGGAACGAGCTACAATATGCCGGGTGTGCTTCGGATGAAGGGCGCGCTGGATCGCGGCAGATTCGAGGGCGCATTCCGCATGCTGGTCGAACGCCATGAATCACTGCGTACGACCTTCCATACGATTGAAGCGGAAACGGTGCAAAAGGTGCATGATCGCGCAGAGCTTCGCTTCGAATGGATGGAAGCTGCGGAGGTTGAAGCAGCGCCAATCATTGAGGACTTTGTAAGGCCGTTCCGACTGGACGAGGCTCCGCTTCTCCGTGTCGGGCTTCTCCGGCTCGGGGCTGGCGCCACGGAGCATTTGCTTCTGTTCGATATGCATCATATCGTTTCCGACGGTATATCCATGAGTGTGCTGATCCGCGAATTCGCCGCCCTTTATCGCGGCGAGGCGTTGGAGCCGTTGAAGGTGCAGTACAAGGATTATGCGGTATGGCAGCAGGGACTGTTCCAATCGGAAATTTACAACAAACAGGAGTCTTACTGGCTGGAGCGCTTCAGCGACGAAATTCCAGTGCTGGATCTGTCTGCCGATTATCAGCGTCCTGCAGTAAGAAGTCTGGAGGGCGACTACTTCGAATTTGAGGCTGACGAGGAGCTGCTGCGGGGAATCAAGGAGCTTGCCGCAGCTACCGGTACGACGCTGTTCATGGTGCTGCTGGCTGCATACAACATGCTTCTGGCCAGATATGCAGGCCAAAGCGATATCGTTGTGGGCACGCCAATCGCGGGCCGGACACATGCGGATACGGAGGAGCTGATCGGCATGTTCGTCAGCACGCTGCCAATGCGCAACCGTCCTCAGGGCGCGAAGCTGTTCCTGCACTTCCTGGAGGAGGTGCGGAGGAACGCTTACGAAGCCTATGAGAACGGGGATTATCCGTTCGAAACGATGGTGGAGAAGCTGCAGCCTCATCGCGATCTGAGCCGGAATCCGCTGTTTGATACCGTCTTTATTTTGCAAAATATGAGCCGTGAATCGATGGAGATCGACGGGGTGGCATTCGAGCCTTATGAATATGAGAACAAAGTTTCCAAATTCGATTTGACGCTGATGGCGGAAGAGGAGGATGACCGTCTTCTGCTGGGCTGGGAATATTGCACCTCGCTGTTCCGCAGCGAAACGATGGAACGAATGGCGAACCATTATGTCGGCACGCTCCGTGAAATCGTGAGGAATCCGAATCGTACGCTTGCAGAGATCGATATCGTCGGGGAGGACGAAAGGAAGCTGCTGATCCATGACTTCAATGAGAGCGGTAGTATCGATGCGCCAATCTTAACGCTTCACGGCCTGTTCGAGCTTCAGGCGGAGACATCGCCAGAGCAAATTGCGCTTGTGCTTGGTTCGGAAGTCATGAGCTACAGGGAGCTGGATGTGCGATCCAATCGACTTGCCCGCACGTTGCGTGCGCGTGGCGTCGGTGCGGAGACAGTAGTCGGCGTGATGGCGCACCGGTCCTTCGACATGATCGTCGGCATGCTTGCTGTTATGAAAGCGGGAGGGGCCTACATGCCGATTGATCCGGCATATCCGACCGACCGCATCGCCTACATGCTGGAGAACAGCGGGGCTGGCATCGTACTGGCGCAGTCGTCATGCATGCCGGGTTCCTTATCCGTATCCAATACCGCGTCCACCGCCGAATGGCTGGATCTTGGCCAAGATTCGCTTTATGCGGAGGATACGAGCAGGCTGCAAGCGGTCAATCATCCCGATGATTTGGCTTATATCATCTATACATCTGGCACGACTGGCAAGCCGAAGGGCGTTATGATCCAGCACCGAAGCATCTCGGGCAATATTTGGTGGCGAAAGGAAGCGTATGGGCTGAATGGCAGCGATGCGGTGCTGCAGCTGTTCTCCTTCGCATTTGACGGCTTCGTGACCAGCTTCTATACACCGATCGTATCGGGCTCAACTGTCGTTCTGCTTCATGAAGACGAGGCGAGAGATCCGGTAGCGATCAAGGTTGCCATCAAACGCCATGGCGTTACGCATTTTATCAGCGTGCCGAGCTTGTATGCCGGAGTGCTGGAGTGCATGCGCCATGAGGATGCGGACTCGCTGCGGATGATCACGCTGGCGGGAGAGAAGGTCACGGAGAACATAATTGCGCTCAGCAAATCGGTCAATGCGCGAATTGAGCTTATTAACGAATACGGTCCAACGGAGAGCAGTGTCGTCGCAACAATTGAACGCGACCTTTCCTTGGATCGGTCTGTTGCAATCGGGCGGCCTATCGCAGGAACGCGCATCCGCATTCTCGGCGCTGACGGCGTGCTGGCGCCAATCGGCGCAGCAGGCGAGCTGTGCATTGCAGGCGAAGGACTGGCGCGCGGGTATGTCGGCCTGCCGGAAATGACGGCGGAACGATTCGTAGACGATCCAATCCAGCAGGGCTCGCGCATGTACCGCACGGGCGATGCCGCACGCTGGCTTCCAGACGGACGGATCGAATATATCGGCCGGATCGATCATCAGGTCAAAATTCGCGGCTACCGGATTGAGCTCGGAGAAATTGAAGGCGCGCTGCTGCGGCAGCAGGGCGTGAAGGAAGCGATTGTGCTGGCGCTGGATGACGCGGGAGGCGGAAAGTACCTGTGCGCCTATATAACGGCAGAGCGGGAGCTTGACACCGCTACGCTGAAGGAAGCGCTGGCGGCTCTGCTGCCGGAATATATGGTTCCGCCATTCATCGTGCAGCTGGAGCGGATGCCTGTTACGCCAAACGGCAAGATAGACCGGCGGGCGCTGCCTGAGCCGGATCGTGTCGGCCTCGGCAACGCTTCGGCCTATGAAGCGCCAACGGGCGAACGCGAGGAAATATTGGCCGCTATTTGGGCAGAGGTGCTGGGTATGGACCGTATCGGAACGCGGGACCACTTCTTCCAGCTCGGCGGTGATTCCATCAAGGCGATCCAGGTGGCCGCCAGATTGAACAAGCATGGCCTGCGCCTGGAAATCCGCGATCTGTTCCGTTATCCGACAATTGCGGAGCTTATTCCGAGATTGAAGGCAGCGGATCGCGTCATTGCACAGGGGCCTGTGCAGGGCGAGGTTCCGTTGACGCCGATCCAGCGATGGTTCTTCGAGCGCCGTTTCGCAGATATGCACTACTGGAATCAAGCGGAGCTCATTTACCGGCCGCAAGGCTTCGACACGGAGACGCTGCATCAGGTATTCCGCAAGCTTACCGCGCATCATGACGCCCTGCGCCTCCGATTTGCCTTGGAGGACGGCGGAGCTGCAAGTGGATATAACGCGGAGCTTCAAGGCGAGCATTATACCTTGGAGGAAATCGACCTTCGCGGCGATCTGTCCGACGAAGAGATCGGGCAGTCCATTCTTGAGGGGGGCATAGCCATTCAGAGCGGGATGGACTTGACTCAAGGGCCGCTGGTCAAGCTTGGCCTGTTCCGGACGAACAGGGGCGATCATCTGTTGATTGCGATTCACCATCTTGCGGTGGACGGCGTTTCCTGGCGCATCCTGTTCGAGGATCTGGCCGAGGCGTACAGGCAGGCGGAGCAGGGCGGGGACATAACGCTTCCAGCCAAAACAGATTCCTACCGCTACTGGGCGCAGCAGCTGGAGACGTACGCAGCAAGCGAGGCTCTGCTAGGGGAAGCCGCCTACTGGAGCAAGCTGGCGCAGCTGGATATCGCGCCGCTGTTCAAGGACAGCGACACCGATGACCACCGCGTGGCGCATATGCGCAGCGTGGAGCGCGAATTGTCGCCGGAGGCAACGGATTCGTTGTTGAAGGGAGCCCATGAGGCTTACCGGACAGAGATCAATGATCTGCTGATGGCGGCGCTGGCGCTGGCGCTCAAGGATTGGAGCGGCGGCAATCGGTTCGCTGTCAATCTGGAAGGGCATGGACGTGAATCATTTACGGAGGAGCTGGATATCTCGCGCACGGTGGGCTGGTTTACATCTCAGTTCCCGGTCGTGCTGGATGCGGAGCAATCGGAGGATTTGGCCTATATGATCAAATCAACGAAGGAAACGCTGCGGAGAATTCCGAACAAGGGCATCGGCTACGGCATTCTGAAATATATGACCGACCGTCTGAGCGATACCTCGCTGCAGCCAGAGATTGCCTTCAATTATCTGGGCCAATTCGATGCCGACATCGATGTCGACAGCGGAGCCGGCGGAAGCAGCGGCATGGAGCCATCGTCCTATGATGCGGGCTTGCCGTTCAGTATGGAATCGGAGCGTCCAATCGCGCTGGATGTGAGCGGTCTGGTCACGGAAGGCAGGCTGAAGCTGTCGCTCAACTATAATGCGCTCCAATACGAGGCTGCGACAGCAGAGAAGCTGCTTGACAGGATGATGGACCGCCTGCAGGAAATTGTTGCGCACTGCACGCTCAAAGAGACGTCAGAGCTGACTCCAAGCGATCTTGGGGATGACGAATTAACGCTGGAAGAGCTGGACAGCCTTCTCGAATCGATCGATTTATAATTCAGCAGCAGCCATCTCCGGCAGCCCAATCGCGCGCTGCGCGTAAGATTCCAGCGTGCAGTATGGCGTTGCATGACGGCGGTCGACCACGGCTGCCGGAGGACGTCTGCTTGCGACAGGACAGGGGACAGAATGAATATTCAACTTAAGCGATCAACTGAAAGACGAAGAAGCTTGTCCGGGGAGTCAAGCAAAAATGCTTCGGAGGTGAATGATGACTAAAGCGGATGCTATACAAAAGGTGTACCCTCTGACGCCAATGCAGGAAGGGATGCTGTTCCATTCCATGATGGACAATGGCTCCAGCGCTTATTTCACCCAGATGGAAGCGACATTGACGGGAAGCGTGGACCATGTGCTGTTCGAAGAGAGTCTGAACCGCATCGTTGCGGAATATGACATACTGCGCACCTTGTTTGTCCATCAGAACTTGCAGCGTCCCCGTCAGGTTGTGCTTCGTGAGCGGAAGATCGGGCTTCATTATGAGGATCTGCGTTCAATGGCGGTGGAAGAGCAATTGGGGCATATGGACAGCTTCAATGAAGAGAATCGCCTGCGCGGGTTTCAGCTTGCCAAGGATGCGCTGCTTCGTGTCGCATTGTTCCGCACAGGAGAGCGGGCGTATCGATTAGTGTGGAGCCATCATCATATTTTGCTGGATGGCTGGGGCTTCGGTGTTGTCATTAGCCGACTGTTCCAAATCTACGCTGCCCTGCGGGGCAAGGTGTCGATTCCGGCCTCTGCGGTATATCCGTTCAGCGAATATATCAAATGGCTGGAAAAAAGAAGCAAGGCGGATTCCCTCGCGTACTGGGGCCATATTCTGGACGGCTTCGATGCGCAGACATCATTGCCGGGGCGGCTTCACGGCGCTGAGGAGGGCGAATACCGCCAAGAACAGCGCGAGTTTGCCATTGGGCCGCAGCTGACCGAGCAGTTGAATCGCATGGCAAGGGGCTGCGGAACGACGATGAACAGCTTGTTCCAGGCGTTATGGTCAGTCCTTCTTGGCAAATACAACAGGACAGACGATGTGGCATTCGGCTCTGTTGTGTCCGGCCGGCCCTCCGAGGTGGCAGGCATTGAAAGCATGGTGGGACTTTTCATCAATACAGTTCCTGTCCGTGTGGTGCTGGAGAAGGGAATGACATTCGGTGAGCTTCTGTCGCGCATTCACTCCGGCGCGGTAGAGATGGAATCGCACAGCTACCTGCCCCTCTATGAGGTGCAGAATCAATCGGCGCTGAAGGGGGCGCTGCTGGATCATATTATGATTTTTGAGAACTATCCGCTTGGCAAGGATGCGGAGGGGGACAGCGCGGAAGCGGCAATCGGCTTCCAGGCGCATGTCGATCGCGTGTTCGAGCAAACGAATTATGACTTCAATGTGATCGTATCTCCCGGCGACGAGCTATCTGTCAAATTCAGCTATAATGCCAATCGTTTCGAGAGCGCCATTGTTGATCGCATCGAAGGACATCTGCGCGGGCTGATTGCGCAAATTACAGACAATCCTGCTGTTGAGCTGTCTCGGCTGGAGGTTGTCACAGGGGAAGAAAAGCGTCAGTTGATGGAAGGCTTCAACATGACTGCCAAGGATTACGGCGCATCAGAGCTGCTTCCGCTTCATGCCCTGTTCGAGGAGCAGGCATCGCTGACGCCTGAGCTTACAGCTGTCGTCTGTGGCGGCGCATCGCTAACCTACCGCGAGCTCAATGACGAGGCGAACCGGCTGGCGGGCATGCTGCGCCGGAGCGGCGCTGCTGATCGCATCGTTGCCGGCAGCATCGTTGCTGTGCTGGCGGAGCGTTCGCTGGATATGGCGGTCGCGCTGCTGGCGGTTCTCAAATCAGGCGCGGCTTACCTGCCCATCGATCCCGAATACCCGCAGGAGCGCATTCATTATTTGCTGGAGGACAGCGGAGCAAGTGTTGTTATTGCAGGGTCATCCTTCACGAAATTAGCGGAGGGCAAGGGCGTGCCGGTCATCAATCTCAATGATCGCAGCGCTTGGGCCTCCGAAAGTGCGGACAATCTCCCGCTTGCAGCAGGAGCTGATGATTTGGCCTATGTCATCTATACATCGGGCACGACAGGCAAGCCGAAGGGCGTTATGATCGAGCACCGCAGCATCGTCAATACGCTGCTTTGGCGGAGAGAGACGTACGGCTTCGGACCTGGGGACAGGACGCTGCTGTTCCTATCATTCGCGTTCGACGCCTTCGTCAGCACGTTTTTTGCACCGCTGCTGTCGGGTGCTGCTGTTGTATTTGCCAAGGACGAGGAAGCGAAGGCCCCCTTGGTGCTGAAGCGGCTCATTGCAAGCGAGCGGATTACCCATTTCAGCACAGTGCCGTCTATGTTCGCCGCCATTCTGGATGCGATAACCCCGGAGGAGGGAGCATCGCTAAAGGCGGTGACGCTGGGCGGAGAGAAGCTGTCTGAGGTGGTTGCCGCCAGAGCAGCGAGCAAACATCCGGGTCTGGAGTTGGTCAATGAATACGGGCCGACAGAGAACAGCGTCATTACGACCTGTTTGCGTCATGCGGAGGACGGTCGTCCGATCACAATTGGCGTCCCTATCGCCAATACCGAGGTATGGGTGCTGGGCGCTGACCTGCAGCTGCAGCCTGTCGGCGCAGCGGGGGAGCTTTGCATTTCCGGCAAGGGGCTGGCGCGCGGTTACTTGAACCTGCCGGAACTGACGAAAGAAGTCTTTGTTCCACATCCTTATATTGAAGGAGCAAGATTGTACCGGACGGGCGATCTGGCACGCTGGACAGCGGAGGGAGAGCTGCAATTCGTTGAACGGGCGGATCATCAGGTGAAAATTCGCGGCTATCGGATCGAGCTGGGCGAGATCGAAGCCGTGCTGCGCAAGCAGCCCTCCATCGAGGAGGCGGTTGTGCTGGCGCTGCAGGAAGGCGCTGGCTCGGGACAGCTCTGCGCTTATATAACCTTGGCGGCTGGAAGCAGCTGGGACGAAGCAGCAATAAGAAGTGCGCTGCAGGGCGAGCTTCCCGGATACATGGTCCCTGCTTTCCTGATTAGGTTGGAGAAGCTGCCGCTGACTGCCAACGGTAAAATCGACCGCAAGGCGCTTCCGGCGCCGGACTCGGACGGCAGCGCGGTGAGGGAATATGTGGCGCCGGGGACTTTGCTGGAGGCCAAGCTGCAGCCGATTTGGCAGGAGATTCTGGGTGTAGAGCAGGTCGGCGTTACCGATGATTTCTTCGAGCTGGGCGGTCATTCGCTGAAGGCGATGATGCTGATCACACGGGTCAAAAAGGAGCTAGAGACAGAGGTTCCGCTGAAGACGCTTTTCCAGCGTCTCACTATTCGCGACATTGCCCGCTATATAGAAGGGGATTCTTCGATGGTCAGCGGCTTTATCGCGATAGAGCCTGCTGAGCCGAGCGATACCTATCCCGTTTCCTCGGGGCAGCGCCGTATGTTCGTGATGGGGCAGTTCGAGAATGTTGGAACGGCCTACAACATGCCGGACGCTCTGCTGCTGGAAGGACCGCTTGATGCGGATCGGCTTGCGGATGCGTTTCAGCGTCTTGTTGAGCGGCATGAGCCGCTGCGCACCTCCTTTGGGATGATTGGCGAGGAAGTTGTACAACGAGTTCATCCATCTGCTGAGCTTGTCATTGATTACAGGGAAGCAGAGAACGCCAGGGAGGCCGAACAGGCGGTTCAGACGTTCATTCGTCCGTTCCAGCTCGACATCGCGCCCTTGATTAGAGTAGGACTTGTGAGACTGGAGCAAGAGCGGCATCTGCTGCTGCTTGATCTTCATCATATTATTGCCGATGGCGTGTCCATCGGATTGTTGATTCGGGATATGGCGGCTCTGTATCGCGGCGAGCAGCTGCCGGAGCTGAGAGTTCAGTATAAGGATTTCGCCCATTGGCAGTCTGGTCCGGCCTACTCGGAGCAGCTCAAGAAGGATGAGGCGTTCTGGCTGGAGCAGTTCCGTGATGGTGTGCCGACTGTAGACCTGCCTGCCGATTATTCCCGTCCGCTAGTGCGCGAATATGCTGGAGACCGCGTTGAATTCTCAGCCGCAGCGGGGCTGGCGCAGCGGATGCGCGAGCTGGCGTCCTCACAGGGCGCAACGCTGTTTATGGTGCTGCTGGCGGCTTATAAGGTGCTGCTGGCCAAGTATTCGGGGCAGGAGGATTTGGTCGTAGGCACGCCATCGGCGGGGAGAAGCCATGACGATGTGCGGGAGATGACGGGGCTGTTCATCAACACGCTTGCCCTGCGCTCCCGCCCTAGAGCATCGCTTGCCTTCACGGATTTCGTAGCTGAGGTGAAGAATCACTCCCTTGAAGCGTTCGAGCATGGCGAGTTTCCGTTCGAGGAGCTGGTTCAGAAGCTCGGCCTAACGCGCGATATGAGCCGCAATCCGCTGTTCGATACGATGTTTCTTATGCAGAACATGGACAAGGCTGAGCTGGAGCTGGAGCAGTTGAAGCTAAGCGCGTATCCGCATTCCAATGATATCGCGAAGTTCGATCTGACCTTTGGCGTTATCGAGCAGGATGACGGCACGCTTCTGTTCAGCATCGAATATGCATCCTCGCTATACAGCAGGGAAACAGCAGAACGGCTTGCCCGTCATTATGTTGGGCTGCTGGAGGCGATTGCCGCCGATCCATCGGCAACGCTGTCCAGTCTGGATATGCTGGGCGCACAGGAGAAGGAGCAGCTGCTGAACGGCTTCAACGATACTGCGGCTGATTATCCGCGAGCGGCGACGATTGTATCGCTGTTCCAGGAAAGGGCTGCTGCTGCGCCGCATCGCATTGCGCTTTCCTTTGGCGAGGAAAGGCTGGCTTACGGCGAACTGAACGCCCGCGCCAATGTGCTGGCAAGGAAGCTGCGGGATGAGGCTGGCATCGGCCGCGACGATCTGGTGGCGATTCTGCTGGATCGATCAGCTGACATCGTCGTCGTGATGCTGGCTGTGCTGAAGGCGGGCGGCGCGTATGTGCCGATTGATCCCGCCTATCCGGAGGACCGGATTCGGTTCATTCTGGAGGACAGCCGCACCAAGGCGGTGCTGACGCAATCGGCCTATCTGGGATTGGCCGGAACCGATGCGGGCATTGTGCTGGATCTTGATGAAGGAACGACCTTTCGTGGAGAGACAGGGGAGCTGGAGCCGATCAACGAGCCTGGCGATCTTGCCTACATTATTTATACATCGGGAACGACTGGCCGTCCCAAAGGCGTCATGATCTCCCACCGCAATGTGGTGCGGCTGCTGGTCAACGACCGGATGGCATTCGAGTTCAACGAGAGCGATGTATGGACGATGTTCCATTCGTACTGCTTTGATTTCTCGGTATGGGAAATGTACGGCGCTCTGCTGTATGGTGGCCATGTGGTCGTCGTGCCGCGCCCTACCGCGCAAAATCCGCAGGCATTCGCTGATCTGCTCCGCCGCGAGCGGGTGACGGTGCTGAATCAGACGCCAACCGCGTTCTATGCTCTTATTCAGGAGGAAGCAGGGCGGAATGATCATGATCTGGCGCTCCGATATGTCATCTTCGGCGGCGAGGCCTTGAATCCGATCATGCTGCATCCTTATCGGAGCAAATACCGTGATACGAAGCTGATCAACATGTACGGGATAACGGAAACGACGGTTCATGTGACGTACAAAGAAATAACGGATCGCGAGATCGAAACCAACATTAGCAACATCGGGACGCCGATTCCGACGCTGACCTGCTATATTTTCGATTTCAACGGAAGGCTTGTGCCGATTGGCGTCGCTGGCGAGCTGTATGTCGGCGGCGATGGCGTGGCTCGCGGCTACTTGAACCGGGAGGAATTGACTGCAGAGCGTTTCCTGCACAATCCGTACAAGCCGGAGGAGCTGCTGTACCGAACTGGCGATTTGGCCCGCCGAATGGCTGACGGCGAGATGGAGTATCTCGGCCGAATGGACCATCAGGTCAAAATTCGCGGCCACCGCATTGAGCTGGGCGAGATCGAAACGGTGCTGCTTCGCGATGAGCGGATCAGGGAAGTTATCGTCATTGCCCGCGACAACGGGAGCGGCGATCATGCGCTGTGCGCCTATGCCGTTGCCGATGCGGAGCTTACGGTCAAGGAACTGCGCGAATTAACGAAGTCGTCGCTGCCCGATTATATGGTTCCTGCCTACTTTATCCAGCTGGACGCCATGCCGCTCACCTCCAACGGCAAGATTGACCGGCGCGCGCTGCCGGAGCCGGATTTAAGCATGGCCTCCGGCACGGAATACAGCGCTCCGCAATCGGTTCGCGAGGAGCTGCTGGCGCAAATCTGGCAGGGTGTGCTCGGAGCGCCGCAAGTCGGCTTAGCCGACAATTTCTTCGCCCTTGGCGGCGATTCCATCAAGGCGATCCAGGTGGCGGCAAGGCTGAATGCGCATGGATTGAAGCTGGAGATGAAGGAGCTGTTCCAGTATCCCACTGTCGGGGAGCTTGCGCCGCGACTGACATCTGTTCTGCGAAGCATTGACCAGAGCGCTGTGGAAGGAGAAGCCGCGCTTACACCGATTCAGCAGTGGTTTTTCGGTCAGCAATTTACGGATGCCCATCATTGGAACCAGTCGGTCATGCTTTACAGCCCTGTACGTTTCGCTGAGGAAGCGCTGCGCGCCGCCCTCCATGCGATCGTGTTGCACCATGACGCGCTTCGCTTTGTATTCCGTTCCAGTCAGGGTGAGGCTGGCGGGGTGGCGGCGTTCAATCGGGGACCGAAGGACGAACCGCTTTATCACTATGAATGTGTCGATTTGACAGCAGAAGGGGATGAGCAGGCGGCGCTTGCCCGTCATGCCGAGGGATTGCAGAGCTCCATTGATTTGTCCGCAGGACCGCTCTTCCTGACTGTGCTCTATCGGACGCGCGATGGCGACCATTTGCTGCTCATCGCCCACCATCTCGTCATTGACGGCGTTTCCTGGCGCATTCTGTTCGAGGATTTGGAGCAGGCTTACGGACAAGCCTTGAACGGCGAGCCAGTAAGGCTGCCGCTGAAATCCGATTCCTTCCTCTACTGGTCGCAGCAGCTTGGGCAGTATGCCCTGAGCCCGCTCCTGCTTCGGGAAGCCCAGTATTGGAGAGAGCTGGAGACTGCGGATGTCAGGCCGCTGCCGCGAGAGCTGCAGGGTGGAGCGGGACGTTTCTCTGATCTGCGGACGGCTGAGTTCGAGCTGGATGAGGACGTGACAGAGGGGCTGCTCAAAGAGGCAGGACGAGCCTATAACACGGAGATCAACGATCTGCTGCTGACCGCGCTTGGCCTCTCTGTCAAGGGATGGTGCGGCATGGAGCAGGTATGCGTCAATCTGGAATCGCACGGCCGGGAGGCCATCGCAGAGGCGCTTGATATTTCCCGCACGGTAGGCTGGTTTACGTCGCAGTATCCGATCGTGCTGGATATGACAGCCGCCGCAGACGGGGACGGAGATATTTCCCGGCAAATCAAAGGGATCAAAGAACAGCTGCGTGCTGTGCCGAATAAAGGCATAGGCTACGAGGTTTTGAAATATATGACGCCGCAGGAGCTGCATGGCCTCCGCTTCGAGCTGTTGCCTGATATTTGCTTCAACTATTTGGGGCAAATCGATGGGGAGACGGACAATGAGACGTTCCGAAGCTCCCATTTCGACAACGGGTCGCCGGTGGGCTCCAAAGCAGAGAACAGCTTTGCGTGGAACTTCGGCGGCATTGTGGAGGACGGGCGTCTATCGATGAAATGCCACTATAACAGTCTCGCCTTCACGGAGTCTGGCATGAACCGCTTTATGGACATTTTCCGCAACAGTCTGACGTCGTTGATCGCTCATTGTATCGGACATGACGACTCCGAGTTGACACCGAGCGATGTGAGCTCGAAGGGAATGACGATGGATGAGATGGACGATATTTTCGAGCTGCTGGGAGAGAAAATGAACTGAGAAAGCAAATAGCCTTCAAGGGTCAAAGAGGTGTGAGATGTCAACGTTTAAGAAGGATCAAGTAAAGGACATGTACTATTTGTCCCCGATGCAGGAAGGGATGCTGTTCCATACGCTGCTGAATGAGGGCGCGACTTACTTCGAGCAACTGACTGTCCGCATTCACGGAGAACTGGATGCTGCCCTGCTGCAGCAGAGCATGAACACGATTGTGGAACGCTACGACGTATTTCGAACGACTTTTCTTCATGAAAAGGTCAAGCGGCCTGTCCAGGTTGTGCTGAAGGAACGCGCACTGACTGTCGGGATGGAGGATCTGTCCTCATTGGCAGCGGATGTGCAGGAGGAACGATTGGCGGCCCTTCGGCGTCAGGACCGCGAGGCAGGTTTTGACCTGTCGCGCGATATTCCGACCCGGATGATCGTCGTCCGCCTTGCGGGGGATCAATACGAAATGATCTGGAGCCACCACCATATTCTGATGGACGGCTGGTGCTTTGGCATCATTATCAATGAGCTGTTCAGCGTATACGCGGGCTTGAAGACGGGCGTGCAGCCTGCTCTTGGCCCTGTCTATCCGTACAGCGACTATATCAAATGGCTGGAGAGACAGAACCGCGAGGAAGCGCTGCAGTATTGGGGCGGCCTGCTGGGCGACTACGAGCAGGAGGCGGCGCTGCCGCGGCGCGATTCCGCTGCTGCTGGCGGTGGGAGCCATGGCGATTATAAGCAGGCCGAGCTTCGTTTCAGCTTCGGAACGGAGCTGACGGGCAAGCTGCAGGAGCTTGCGGCGAGCTGCCAGATTACGTTGAACACGCTGTTCCAGACGTTATGGGGAGTGCTGCTGCAGCGCTACAGCCATACGGAGGACGTCGTGTTCGGCTCCGTCGTCTCCGGCCGTCCCTCGGAGGTTCCGGGCATCGAAACGATGATCGGATTGTTCATCAACACGATTCCGGTGCGCATTCGCACATCAGGCGTCGAGACGTTCGCAGAGCTGGCTGCCGAGGTGCAGCGGCATGCGGTGAGCTCTGAGCGCTATGATTATATGCCGCTCTACGAAATACAGAGCTTGACGGCGTTAAAGGGAGAGCTGATCAATCATATTGTCGTCTTCGAGAACTATCCTGTCGAGAAGGAAGTGGCGGAGGGGAGCGAAGAAGACACGCTTGGCTTCGACGCCGGCGAGATCAGTATGTATGAGCAGACAAGCTATGACATGAATGTGATGGTGCTGCCGGGCGAGGACTTGACCGTCAAGCTGAATTACAATGCGTCCGTGTATGATACTTATCGGCTTCTGGCTCTGGAAGGACATCTTCGCGCGTTGGCTGAAGGGGCTGTCGCCAATCCTGACATTGCGGTGCGCGAGATGTCGCTGTTGACAGCCCAGGAGCTGGAGCTGCTGCAGTCGTTCAACGCTGCGGAATGCCCGACGAGCTCGTCCACGGGAACGGTGCATGCTCTGTTCGAGGAGCAAGCGGAGAGAACGCCAGCTGCACAAGCGGTTATGTTCGGCTCGCGAAGCATGACATACAGCGAGTTGAACGCCGATGCCAACCGGCTGGCTCATCTGCTGCAGAGGCAGGGCATCGGTCCCGGCAGGACGGTCGGCATTATGGCGGCACGTTCGCTTGAATTCGTTGCCGCTGTTCTGGCTGTATTAAAGGCAGGAGGCGCATTCGTGCCGATTGACCCGGAGCTGCCGACTGATCGGATAGTCTACATGCTTGACAACAGCGAAGCCGGGTTGCTGCTGGCAGCGCCGGAATGCGGGGAGGCCGCAGCAGATGCAGTGGAGCGTCTTCAGAGCTGCTGTGAGCTGCTGCCGCTCCAACGGGAGCGCTATGAAGAAGAATCGTCCGCCAATCTGCCTCCGCTGGCCGGTGCGAATGATTTGCTGTACGTCATCTATACCTCCGGCACGACTGGCCAGCCTAAGGGGGTTATGCTGGAGCATCGCAATATGGTCAATTTGCTTGCCTATGTGCATGGGAGTACAACGGTTCCCTATAACGAAAGCGTGCTTCAATATACGACGATCAGCTTCGATGTCTGCTATCAGGAGATTTTCTCCACCTTGCTTGCCGGAGGCACGCTCCATCTCATCGATAACGAGACGAAGCGCAGCGTGGAGAAGCTCACGTCATTGATTCGCCAGCAATCGATCTCTGTTCTGTTTCTGCCGGTTTCGTTCCTCAAGTTCGTCTTCAATGAGGCGGATTATGTGGCGCTCTTCCCGTCCTGTGTGAAGCATATTATTACTGCGGGGGAGCAGCTCGTCGTGCCTGATTTGCTCCGATCTTATTTGCACCGCCAGAGCGTCTCGCTGCACAATCACTACGGTCCTTCCGAGACGCATGTGGTGACGGCATTAACGATGGGGCCGCAGGATGAAATCGCAGAGCTGCCGCATATCGGCCGCCCGATTGCCAATACCGGCATTTACATTCTGAACAGCGGCTTGCAGCTGCAGCCGGTCGGCATCGTTGGCGAGCTGTATATCGCCGGACACAATGTCGGACGGGGATATATCGGCAATGACAGCTTGACGGAGGAGAAGTTCATCGCAAGCCCGTTCGGATCGGGGGAGCGCATGTACCGTACAGGCGATCTCGGACGCTGGCTGCCGGATGGCGGAATCCAGCTTCTGGGCCGGATCGACCATCAGGTCAAAATCCGCGGCCATCGCATAGAGCTTGGCGAAATCGAATCGCGCCTGCTCAATCATGGCGCAGTGACGGAAGCGGCGGTCATTCCCTATGAGGACGGCAAGGGCGGCAAATATTTATGCGCGTATTATGCGGCTGCAGAATGGCTGACTGCTCCTGAGCTGAGGAAATATCTGTTGTCGACGCTGCCTGACTATATGGTTCCATCGTATTTTCTCCAAATGCCGGAGCTGCCGCTAACGCCTAACGGCAAGACCGATCGGCGCGCGCTGCCGGAGCCCGACGTCAGCTTGCTGGCGGGAGAGAGCTATGTTGCGCCTACGAATGAGCTGGAACAGACGCTTGCCGGAATTTGGGAAGAGGTGCTTGGCGCGGCGCGGATCGGCATAACGGATAATTTCTTTACGCTTGGCGGTCATTCCTTGAAGGCGATGACGCTGGTGTCCCGCATTGGCAAGCAGTGCGGCGCCGATGTGCCGCTGAAGGTGCTGTTTCATGAGCCGACGATTCAGGCAGTGGCCCGGTATTTGAGCCGAAATGACGGACAGGAAGCGAAGCATGAGGGTATTCCGCAGGCCGAGCGACTAGACAGCTATCCCCTTTCTTCCGCCCAGAAACGGATGTTCGTTCTAAGCCAGCTTGGCGGCACACATACGGGATACAACATCCCCGGCATCTTCCTGCTGGAGGGAGAGCTGCAAATTTCCCGTGTCGACCTGGCGATGAGCAAGCTGGTGGAGCGGCATGAATCGTTCCGTACCTCCTTTCATTTGGCGGATGACGGAGAACCCGTGCAGCGCGTGCATGACAGAGTCGCATTCAGCATGAAGGTGACGGACGCCTCCGGGCTGCCGGAGCAGGATATTGAGCCCGAGGCGATGGCGGAACGCTTTATCCGCCCGTTCCAGCTCGATACGGCTCCGCTGTTCCGTGTTGAGCTGATCAAGCTGGCTGTGAACCGACATTTGCTGCTGTTCGATATGCATCATATTATAGCGGACGGTGTCTCGCTATCTATCATTATGGACGAATTTATTACGCTGTATCGGGGGGAAGCGCTGACGGAGCTGAAGGTGCAGTATAAGGATTTCGCCCTTTGGCAGAAGGGTCGAATGGCTTCGGAGAAGCTTCGTGAATCCGAGGCCTATTGGCTGGAGCAGCTGTCAGGCGAGCTGCCGCTGCTGGATATGCCGACAGATTATGCCCGTCCGCCATTACGGAGCTTTGCGGGCGAGCATCTGTCCATGACGGTTGCACCTGAGCTTGCGAAGGGACTACAGGAGTTGGCGGCAAGGGAAGGCGCGACATTATATATGGTGCTGCTGACCGCTTACTACGGGCTGCTGTACAAGTACACGGGGCAGACGGATATTGTGATCGGCACGCCGGTCGCGGGACGCACGCATGCTGATCTAGAATCGATGATCGGAATGTTCGTCAATACGGTGGCGCTGCGCGGAAAGCCGGAAGGCGGCAAAACGTTTCGCGGCCTGCTTGCGGAAGTGAAGCGGGGGATGCTGCAAGCCTTCGAGCATCAGGACTATCCCTTCGAGGAGCTTCCGGAACGGCTGAATGCCGCCCGCGATACGAGCCGCAATCCGCTGTTCGATGTGCTTTTCATGGTTCAGAACATGTCGGGCAGCGGCGAAGACCCGCATGGTCTGCAAGTAACGCCCTGCGAGTTCGAGAACAAGGTGTCTAAGTTCGACCTTACGCTTATGGCAGAGCCGTCCGATGAGGGGCTGACGCTCGGCGTGGAATATTGCACAGCCCTGTTCAAAAGAGATACGATAGAGCGTTTTCTGCGCTATTACGCGGAGCTGCTAAGAACGATTGCAGCCCAGCCGGATATTGCGCTTGCCGCAGTTGAGCTGCTGCCAGCTGAGGACAAGGACTTGCTGCTCCAGCAATTTAATGATACGAGCGTTGATTTTCCCGCTGATCGAACTGTTCCTGAGCTGTTTCAGGAGCAGGCGAAGCGCCTTCCAGCTGCGACTGCCGTCCGAATGGGCGAGCGGAGCTTGTCGTACAGTGAACTGGACAGGGAAGCCGACCGCATGGCCGGGCTGCTGCGGAACGCCGGTGCAGGCGCAGAGAGCATCGTTGCCGTCATGATGGAGCGCTCCATCGAGATGATCGTATCCATGCTAGCTATTCTCAAGGCAGGCGGCGCGTACCTGCCCATTGATATCGATTATCCGCCGGACCGGATTCGGTATATCGCCGAGGACAGCGGTGCAGCGCTGATCGTAACGGGGCGGCAGGAGCAAGACAAGGTCCGCGCTATTCTTGGGCAGGAGGCCGCGCTGTTCGTTTACGAGGATGGAGCGGTTGCGAGCGCCGAGGGAATTGTGGTGAACGGTGACGGGATTAAGGTGAACGGTGACGGGATTAAGGTGAATGGTGACGGGATTAAGGTGAACGCCGAAGGAATAGCGATGAGCGCCGAGGGAAGTGTGGCGAACGGTGAGCGATTAATGGAGGAACCGAGAACTATCTCGGTTGAATTGGAAAATTCCGTAGACCGCGAGAGTGCGTGCTCTACCGATCTGGCCTACGTCATCTACACCTCGGGCACGACGGGCATGCCCAAAGGAACGATGCTGGAGCAGCGGGGGCTTGCCAATTTGCAGACTTATTTCCGCGAGCAGTACGGCATATGCGAAGGCGACCGCATCGCGCAATTCGCCAGCAGCTCCTTTGACGCTTCGATATGGGAGACCTTCATGGCGCTGCTGACCGGGGCCAGCCTGCATCTGGTTCCGAAGGCCGCGCTGAACGATTATGGCAGCTTCGAATCCTTCATGAACGAGGAACGAATTACGGTCATTACGCTACCGCCGACCTTTGCGGTCCATCTGGAGCCTGAGCGTCTGCCCTATTTGCGCCGTCTCATCACGGCAGGCTCTGCGGCAGCGCGGGAGACGGTGAAGCGCTGGCTCGGCCGGGTTCATTATGTGAATGCATACGGACCGACCGAAACGACGATTTGCGCTACGGCCTGCGAGATCAATGAGGCCATGCTGGATTCGGCAGACTCGGTGCCCATTGGAGGACCGATTCCGAATACGAGCATTTATATCGTCAACGGCGAGAATCAGCTTCAGCCGATTGGTGTTCCCGGAGAATTATGCGTTGGCGGGGTCGGACTGGCCCGGGGCTACTTGAACCGCCCGGAGCTGACGGCCGAGAAGTTCGTGGCCTGTCCGTTTCTCCCCGGAGAGCGGATGTACCGCACTGGCGATCTGGCGCGCTGGCTGCCTGACGGCAGCATTGAATATATGGGCCGCATCGACCATCAGGTCAAAATTCGCGGCTACCGCATTGAGCTTGGCGAGATCGAAGCCTCGATGCTGAAGCATGGCTCCGTTATTGAGGCCCTTGTACTGGCTCGCCGCGATGAGGGGGGCGAAGCTTACCTGAGCGCTTATTATACGGCGCAAGGTGAGCTGGACGCTGCACTGCTGCGAGAGCATTTGTCCTCGCTGCTGCCGGCCTTCATGCTGCCGGCGCATCTGATTCGAATGGATGAGATGCCGCTCACCTCGAACGGCAAGATCGACCGCCGCGCTCTGGAGGAGCTTCCGCATGATGGTTTAGCGGACGGAGGGGTATATATACCGCTGCGCACAGACACGGAAGTGAAGCTCGCCGCCATATGGGCGGAGCTGCTCGGTGCAGAGCGCATCGGCCTGCACGACGATTTCTTCCGGCTTGGCGGACATTCCTTGAAGGCGATGAGCATGATCGCCAAGGTCGCTTCGGTCTGCGAGGTCAGGCTGGAGCTGGAGGAATTGTTCCGGCGTCCCACTCTTGAAGCGGTGGCCGCCGCAATCGACCGTGCGGAGCGGAAGACGCAATCCGCTATTATTCCGCTGCCGGAACAGCCGCATTATGCGGTGTCGGCTGCGCAGCGCCGCATGTACATTATGAATCAGTTCGAAGGGGCAGGAACCGGCTACAACATGCCGGGCGCAATGATTGTCGAGGGCGAGCTGGACGTGGAGGCGATGCAGGGCGCATTCCGCGCCATTGTTCAGCGGCATGAGGCGTTTCGAACGTCATTCGCATCGATAGGCGGGGAGCCTGTTCAGATTATTCATGCCGAGGCGCCTCTTGAGATGGCATGCCAGGTCGCTGAGGAAGCGGATATTGACGCCATTCTTCGCGAGTTTGTGCGCCCCTTTGACTTGGGACAGCCGCCGCTGCTGCGGGTTGGTCTGGTCAAGCTGGAGGGGGATCGGCATCTGCTGATGTTCGATATGCATCATATTATTGCCGACGGTGTCTCGATGAGCATTATGGTGAGTGAGTTTGCTCATCTGTACAGCGGAGGGATGCTTCCAGCGCTGAAGGTGCAGTTCAAGGAGTACGCCGCTTGGCAGAATCGGCTGTTTGCTTCGCCGGAATCTCAGCGGATGAAAGCGTACTGGTCAGAGCAATTTGCCAGTGGCGTTCCGCAATTGGCGCTGCCGACTGATTATCCAAGACCGCAGAAGCGCAGCTTCGAGGGCGATTCCATTACCTGTGCAGGCGATTCCGAATTGAAGCGCAAGCTGCACGAGCTCGGCGAGGAGACGGGGGCAACGCTCTTCATGACACTGCTTGCCGCCTACAATGTGCTTCTCTCGAAATATGCGGGGCAGGAAGATATCGTCATTGGTGCGCCGATAGCGGGAAGACCCCACGCCGATCTGGAGGGTGTAATGGGCATGTTCGTCAATACGCTGGCGTTAAGAAATTTCCCACGGGGCGATCTGACTTTCACCGCCTTCCTTCACGAGGTGAAGGAGCGGACGCTCGGAGCGTTCCAGCATCAGGAATATCCGCTGGAGCAGCTTACCGCTTCGCTTGGCCTTCAGCGCGACTTAAGCCGCAGCCCGCTCTTCGATACCGTCTTCAGCCTGCAAAATATCGGCAATGAAGCGGAAGAGCTTCAAGGGCTGCAATTCAAGCCTTACGAGACGGGCAGCACAATCGCGAAGTTCGACCTGACGCTGTCGGCGGCGGAGGAGGACGAGGGCTTCCGTTTTTGCTTCGAATATGCCGCATCGCTGTTCAAGCGGGAGATGGTAGAGCGGCTGGCGGGCGATTACTTGAAGCTGCTGGATATCGTTGCAAGCGATCGTTCCATCTGTATCCGCGATATTAAGCTGATTGAAGCCGGGCGCATGAATAATGTGCTCGATGAAGATATGCAGTTCCATTTCTGATTGGGTTAGGAGAGAGACCGCAATGATTGATAAATACTCACAACAGTTGCTGCTATCTAGTGGTCGTTACGAAAGAGAGGAGCAATACTGGTCTCAAAAGCTTTCGGATAACGATGCCGTCAGCGAGTTCCCGCGCACGGCGCTGCGCAAAGGGCCGGCTCATGATGACTCCTCGAAGGGGGGCGGCAAATCCCCGGATTACGAGGTTTACTCGGGCACGCTGGACAGCGCCTTGACGGACAAGCTGAGGAATGCCGCCAGATCGGATCAAGCCTTGTTTATGCTGCTGCTGTCCGGCGTGAGCTATTTGCTTCATCGCTATGCATCCGCTGAAGAGGTGCGAATCGGAGTGCCCGTATTGAAGCAGAACATTCCGGTTGGGGAGCTGGCCAACACGCTGCTCCTCATCCAGACGGAATACGGCGGTGACCATGGATTTCGCCAATGGGCAGGGGTTGTGAGGCAGGCCTTCACAGAGGCCAATGAGCATCAGAACATGCCCTTTCTGGCACTGGCCGACTATGCGCAGCTGCCTGTAAATGATGACGGGACGGCAGAGGTGCCGACCATGGTTATGCTGGAAGGCATTCATGACCGGGCTTACACGGCACATATCGTCTCCAGCCTGTCCTTTATATTCTCCAGCGACGGAGATCGGGTGAACATTGCGATTCAATATGACGCGTTGCGCTACAGCGGGCAGTCAGTGGTTTCGCTTGCCCGCCATCTGGAGAATGTGCTGAGAGCGATTGAGACGCCTGATGCGCCGCTGTCGCGGCTGCCACTGCTGACTGCAGAGGAACGCGGTCTGCTGCTGGACAGCTTCAATGATACCGCGCGCGATTTGCAGCAAGGCCGTACGCTCCACGGATTGTTCGAGGAGCAGGCACAGCGGTCGCCTGAGCGGATTGCGTTCCAACTGGGCGCGGAGGCGCTTACTTATCGGGAGCTGGATGCCCGAGCCAATCGGCTTGCCCGCACGCTTCGCGCTCGCGGAGCCATGCCCGACGCGGTTATAGCTGTCATAGCCGAGCGATCAACCGAAATGATCGTTGCGATACTCGCCGTTATGAAGGCGGGGGCAGCCTATCTGCCCATCGATCCGGCATATCCTGCGGAGCGTATCGCATATTTGCTCGAAGACAGCCGCGCTGCGCTTCTGCTCGGCCAGGCCCATCTGGCGAGTGAAGCGGGAGTTACGGCGGATTACATCGATCTCGGTGACGAGGCTTCTTACCATAAAGACGATTCCGTGCTCGCTTCCGTTGCGGGTTCTGAAAATTTAGCCTATATCATTTACACCTCCGGCACGACCGGCCAGCCCAAGGGCGTTATGGTGGAGCATGGCGGGATCGCCAATTCGATTCAATGGCGCGCCGATGAGTATGCGCTGACGGAGCAGGATGTCGTGCTTCAGTTGTTCTCCTTCTCCTTCGACGGCTTCGTAACGAGCTTCTTCACCCCGATTGTCAGCGGGTCGAAGGTAATTCTGCTAGCCGAGGAGGAGTCCAGAGATCCGCTTGCCATCAGGAGGCATATTGCCGCAGGCGGCGTGACGCACTTTATTTGCGTGCCGAGCCTGTACGGCGTAGTGCTGGAGAGCATGACATCGGAAGATGCGAGGTCGCTGCGAATCGTTACTGTTGCGGGGGAAAAAGTAACGGACACCGTGATCGCCCGCAGCAATGAGCTCGCGCCCCAGGCGGAGCTGGTCAATGAATATGGACCAACTGAGACGAGTGTCGTCGCCGCTTATTGCCGCAGGCTGCGTCAGGATGGACCTGTTACGATCGGGGGGCCAATCGCGAATACACGCATCTATATCGTCAATTCTCATCTGGAGCTTATGCCGATTGGCGTTCCCGGCGAGCTGTGCGTAGCCGGAGCAGGACTCGCCCGAGGCTATTGGATGCGGCCAGAGCTGACGGCAGATAAGTTCATCGATTGTCCGTTCGAGCCGGGGCAGCGCATGTATCGTACAGGCGACCTTGCCCGCTGGCTGCCTGATGGGCGCATAGATTACGTCGATCGGATCGATCATCAGGTCAAAATCCGCGGCTACCGCATCGAGCTCGGCGAGATTGAAGCTGCAATTATACGGCAGGACAGCGTAAAGGAAGCGGTCGTCATCGCGAGAGACGACGTCCGTGGAGGGAAGCTGCTGTGCGCTTATATAACGGCAGAGGATGAGACCGCTCTTCTCGATGTGAGGGAAGGGCTGGCGCAGGAGCTTCCTGTTTATATGGTGCCTGCCCATATTGTTCAACTGGAGCGGATGCCGCTGCTGCCCAATGGCAAGCTGGATCGAAAGGCTCTTCCAGAACCGGATGAGACCGGACTTGTTGGCGACGACACGCCTTACGCTGCTCCATCCGATGAAACGGAGGCGCAGCTGTGCCAGATGTGGCAGGAGCTGCTGGGAGTGTCGCGGATTGGCGTGAAGGATCATTTCTTCAATCGTGGCGGCCACTCGCTGTCAGCGATGTCGCTGCTGTCGCAAATCCATAAGGCATTCGGCGTCGAAGTGCCTCTGCGCATCGTATTCGAATCGCCGACTGTGGCGGCCATTGCCGCCTATATCAAGGACGAGAGCGGCAGCGGACGCAGCGGGAGCTATGCCGCGATGGAGCCGGCAGCGGAAAGGCCCCATTATCCAGTGTCATCCGCGCAGAGGCGAATGTTCGTCGTCAGCTCGCTGGAGGGCTCGGGAACGAGCTACAATTTGCCCGGCGCGATAATTGCGGAGGGCGAGCTGGACGTGCCGCGCCTCGCAGAAGCGTTCCGCGAGCTGGTCGCTCGGCATGAGTCGCTGCGGACTTCTTTTGCCAGTGTGGACGGTGAGCCCGTTCAGATTATTGAAGCCTCCGCTATGCTGGAGGTTCCGTATTCGGAAGCGTTGGAAGCCTCGGAAGGAGAGCTGGATGCGCTGGTGGAGGCGTTCGTTCGCCCGTTCGAGCTGGATGCGGCGCCATTGTTCAGAGCAGAGATTATGAAGCTGGGCAATAACCGGCATTTGCTGCTGTACGATATGCACCATATTATTTCCGATGGTGTGTCGGCAGGCATTCTGGTGAGGGAGTTGGTGGCACTGTACGAGAGAGCCGAGCTGCCGCCGCTGCGCGTCCAGTACAAGGATTATGCGGTATGGCAGCAGGAGCTGCTGGGCTCGGAGCTGATGGAGCGTCAGGAGCAGTATTGGCTGGAACGATTCTCCGGCCCGCTGCCAGTGCTCGATTTGCCTTCCGACTATCCGCGCCCGTCCGTGCAGAGCTTCGCAGGCGGCGTTGTGTCGCGTCAGGCGGAACCGCTGCTGCTGGATCGGCTGCAGACACTGGCGAAGCAAAGCGGAACGACTCTGTATATGGTGCTGCTCGCTGCCTATAATGTTTTGCTGGCTAAGTATTCCGGCAAGGACGATGTTGTAGTGGGCTCTCCGACAGCAGGTCGTCAGCATGCGGATACAGAGCCGATGATCGGGATGTTCGTAGGCACGCTCGCGCTTCGGAACAGGCCGGAGGGTGGCAAAACGTTCGCCGCATTCCTTCATGAAGTGAAGGAGTCAACGCTGGAGGCGTTCGAGCATGGGGGCTATCCGTTCGAATCGCTGATCGAGAAGCTGGGACTGCAGCGGGACATTAGCCGCAATCCGCTGTTCGATACGATGTTTATTTTGCAAAATATGAATCTGGAGTCGCCTGAGCTATCAGGCCTCAGCTTCACCCCCTTAGCCTCGGAATCGCGCGTATCCAAGTTCGACTGGTCGCTGCAGGCGATGGAAGCGGAGGAGGGGCTGCTCCTTAGCGCGGAATACAGCTCGGCGCTGTATCGGGAGGGCACGATTCACCGAATGCTGGGCCACTTTATTGAGATTCTGGACATCGTAGCCGGGCAGCCCGACATTGCGATTCGCCATATTGAGATGATTACCGCGGATGAGAAGGAAGAGATTGTCGGGGTTTTCAATGCTACGGCAACCGAATATCCGCGCGATGCCTCCATTGCGGAGCTGTTCCAGAAGCAGGTCCTGCTGACGCCGGATCATGCTGCGATTACGCATCGCGGGGTGACGCTTACCTACCGAGAGCTTAACGAACGCGCCAACGCCTTGGCACGCGCGCTTCGGGATCGGGGAATCGGCAGAGATGGAGCGGTCGGCATTTATGCGGAGCGGTCGCTGGAGATGGTTGCAGCGATGCTGGGCATTTCCAAGGCGGGGGGTGCATTCGTAACGATTGACCCTTCGTTCCCGGAGGAACGAATCCGTTACATGCTGGAGGACAGCGCTGCGGCGATAGGCTTCAAATTCGAAGCGGAGCCGCCTGCGGACTTCGGCGTCGAATGGCTGGATTTGGCGGACCCATCGCTGTCGGCCAGAGCCGGAAATAGGGTCGGGGATGGAGATGGCGTCGGGGACGGAGCCGAACTAGGGTCAGGTGCAGGAGCCAGAGCCGGAGCCGGAGACCGTGGTAGCGAAAGCAACGAGGACGAGCTCAGAATCGACATCGCGCCGACTGATCTCGCTTATTATATGTACACCTCAGGCTCGACGGGCAAGCCCAAAGGGGTCATGGTGGAGCAGCGCAATGTTGTCCGCCTGGTGAAGGAGACGAATTATGTCTCCTTCGACGCTGACGGAAGTCTGCTGCTTACGGGCTCTGTCAGCTTTGACGCCATCATCTATGAAATATTCGGCGTTCTGTTGAACGGACTGACGCTTCATGTTGTGGACAAGGATGTGCTGCTGAATGCCGATCACCTTGCCGACTATATCCGCGACCAGCAGATTACGCTGCTGTGGCTGACTGTGCCGCTGTTTAATCAGCTGGCAGATTACCGTCCGGAGATGTTCGCGGGCATTAGACAGCTCCTAATTGGCGGTGAGGCTGTTTCTCCGATCCATGTCAACAGGGTCCGCCGCGTTTGCGGCGACATCGTTGTTAATGGCTATGGTCCTACCGAAAATACGACATTCTCGCTCACGTACCCGATTACGGGTCACTACGACGATCCGATTCCCATTGGCCGACCGATCAGCAATTCTACGGTCTATGTCGTGGATGAAGAGGGTTATATGCAGCCGGTCGGCGTGCCGGGCGAGCTTGTTGTCGGAGGAGATGGCGTCAGCCGGGGCTATGCGAATTTGCCGGAGATGACGGCTGAGAAATTTGTGCCTAACCCGTTCGCTTCAGGTGAGCGGATGTACAAAACCGGCGATTTGGGCCGCTGGCGCCATGATGGCACAGTAGAATATTTGGGCCGGATCGATCAGCAGGTCAAAATTCGCGGCTATCGGATTGAGCTTGGAGAGATTGAAGCGGCCATTCTGAAGCAGCCAGGGGTAAAAGAAAGCTGTGTCCTCGCCAAAGAGGGAAGCGATGGACAGAAGGTGCTGTGCGCCTATTACGTTAGTGAAGCCGCCGATTCCGATAGCGCCTCGCTGCGTCATGTATTGGCGCGGGAGCTGCCGTCCTACATGGTCCCGCAATATTTTATCGCGCTGGAGCGTTTCCCGTTAATCGCGAGCGGCAAGATCGACCGTCGCGCGCTGCCTGATCCGGATTGGACGACAGCCGCAGAGAAATCGCCGTATTCGCCGCCGCGAACAGCGGTCGAGGTGGAGCTGGCTGCTCTGTGGGAGGACGTGCTGAGTGTGAAGCCTGTAGGCGCGTTTGACGATTTCTTCGCGCTTGGAGGCCATTCGCTGAAGGCGATGACGCTTATTGCGCGGATGAAGGGGCAGTTCGGGGTAGACGTGCCGCTGCGCAAGCTGTTTGAAGCGCCGACAGTGGATGCGCTGGCTTCCTATATTGAAGGAGCAGAGCAAGCCGCAAGCGATACACTGGTTCCCGCGCCGGAGCAGGAGCATTATCCGCTGTCTCCGGCGCAGAGGCGATTGTTCGTGCTGAGCCGTTTCGAGGGGGCAGGCATCAGCTACAACCTGCCCCGGGTAATGTCGATTGAGGGACAGCTGGACCGGGAACGCCTTGAGGCTGCATTCCAAGGGCTCATTGCCCGGCATGACGCGCTGCGAACAACGTTCAGCCTTGTGGACGGGGAGCCGGTTCAGCGCATTGCATCCGTGGATGACATCTACTTTGCGATTGCTTGCAGAGAGGTGGAGGAAGCGGAGGCAGAGAGCATCATCGATGCGTTCATTCGCCCCTTCGACTTGACGCAGCCGCCCCTGCTGCGGGTAGAGCTGCTGAAGCTGTCGCAGGAGCGGCATCTGCTTCTGTGCGATATGCATCATATTATCGCGGACGGCGTTTCTATGAGTATTTTTATGAAGGAATTCGTGGAGCTGTATGAGGGCGCTGAGCTGCCGCCGCTGCGCATTCAATACAAGGATTACGCGGTATGGCAGAACAGCGTGGAAGGTCAGGCCGCAATGAAGCGGAACGAGGCTTACTGGCTGGAGCTGTTCGCGGAGGACGTTCCGC
Source organism: Paenibacillus plantiphilus (assembly GCF_927798095.1). Taxonomy (GTDB): domain Bacteria; phylum Bacillota; class Bacilli; order Paenibacillales; family Paenibacillaceae; genus Paenibacillus_Z; species Paenibacillus_Z plantiphilus. The sequence continues at coordinate 130,816 of NZ_CAKMMF010000008.1, forward strand.
TGCTGGCGCTGCCGACTGATTATCCGCGTCCTGCAATGCAAAGCTTCAGTGGAGCGACCTTCGCGGTTGAAGCTGGCCAGGAGCTGAAGCAGGCGCTGAACGAAGGCGCGGCAAGGAGCGGCGCAACGCTGTTCATGGTGCTGCTGGCGGCATATAAGGTGCTGCTACACAAGTACAGCGGACAGGACGACATTGTGGTGGGAACGCCTGTTGCTGGCCGTACACATGCTGATGTGGCGCCGGTTCTGGGGATGTTCGTCAATACGCTTGCGCTGCGCGGACGTCCTCAGCCGTCCCGATCATTCGGGGAGTTTCTGGATGAGGTGAAGGCCGCGACCTTGGGCGCGTTCGACAATGGGCAGTATCCATTCGACGCGCTGGTGGAGCAGCTGAAGCTGCCGCGCGATCTTAGCCGCAATCCGCTGTTCGATACGATGTTCAGCTTGCAAAATATTAACATGGACACAGGCGAGCTGACAGGACTGCAGATAGAGCCGTTCGAGTTTGCAGGCGGCGCTGCCAAATTCGATCTGTCGCTGGAAGCGACAGAAACGGAGGACGGGCTCGTCATCAGCTTCGAGTACGCCACCGCGCTGTTCCACGAGGACACGATACGCCGGATGGCGGGGCATTTCCTGCATATTCTGCAGGTGGCGGCTGGCAATCCGCAGACTCTCATCTCCGATATCGATATGATGGCTGCGGATGAGAAGACGCAAATGATGGAGCGATTCAATGATACGGCAGCGGACTACCCGTCCGATGCGACGATATACGGAATCATCGAGGCGCAGGCGGCGAGAACGCCGAATGCGGAGGCTGTTATTGACGGCGACCGCAGGCTGACGTACCGCGAGCTGAATGAAGCGGCCAATCGTCTGGCCCGCAAGCTGCGTACCAGCGGGGTCGGACCCGATGTCATCGTGCCGATCATGCTGGAGCGGGCAGCGGAGATGCTTGTCGGCATTCTCGCCATCCAGAAGGCAGGAGGGGCTTATCTGCCGATTGATCCCGATTTTCCGAATGAGCGAATTCAGTACATGCTGGAGGACGCTGGCGCGACATGTCTGCTGACGGGAACGAGGCAGCTTGCGCGGGCGCGTGATTTATTCAGCGGCCCTATCTTAGATTTGAACGATCCTGCTGTCTATGAGGGGCAGGATGCCTCCAATCTGGAGCCGCTTGCAGGTCCTCATCATTTGGCCTATGTGATCTATACGTCCGGCTCTACGGGGCAGCCCAAGGGCGTTATGATTCCGCATCAGGCGGCGGTCAACCGTATCCATTGGATGGGGAAGGCGTATCCGCTTACCGAGCGTGATGTTATTTTGCAGAAAACGCCGTTTACCTTCGATGTATCTGTCTGGGAGCTGTTCTGGTTCGGCTTTGCAGGCGCGAAGGTATGCTTCCTGAAGCCGGGCGGCGAGAAGAATCCTGAGGAAATTTTGCAGGAAATTGCCCGCAGCCGCGTGACAACGATGCATTTCGTGCCGTCGATGCTGGGATTGTTCCTCGATTATATAGAGGGATCACCGCATCATGAGCGGCTGGCTAGCCTTCGCTATGTGTTCGCGAGCGGCGAAGCGCTGCAGCCGTCCCATGCGAAGCGGTTCAAGGAGGAGATCGGCAGCAGCAGCGGCACAAAGCTGATCAATCTGTACGGACCGACTGAAGCTGCTGTCGATGTATCGTTCTACGATTGCGCGGAGCATGAGGGCAACGGCAGCGTGCCGATCGGCAGGCCGATTGACAACATCCAGCTGTATGTGGTCGATGAGCAGCTGCGCTTGCAGCCGGTAGGCGTGCCCGGGGAGCTGTGCATCGCAGGGGTTGGTCTGGCGCGCGGCTATGTCAACAAGCCGGAGCTGACGGCGGAGAAATTCGTCCGCAATCCCAATGCGCCGGGAACGGTCATGTATCGCACCGGGGATTTGGCCCGCTGGCTGCCAGACGGCAATATCGAATATTCCGGCAGGCTGGATTTTCAGGTCAAAATTCGCGGCTACCGCATCGAGCTGGGCGAAATTGAGAATGTGCTGCTGAAGCACGAGGCGCTGCGTGAAGCGGTCGTAGTCGCTCTTCAGGATGAGGCGAAGGGGAGCTTCCTATGCGCCTACTTCACTGCCCAGCGCGAGATGAATGCGACCGAGTTGCGGGAGCATCTGGGCAATGATCTGCCGTCCTATATGCTGCCGGCGCATTTCGTTCAGCTGGACAGTCTGCCGCTGTCTCCGAACGGCAAAATCAACCGGAAGGCGCTACCCGCGCCAATCGGCGGCGAGCTGGAAACCGGCACGCCATTCGTGGCCCCGCGCACAGTGACGGAGGCGCAGGTCGCAGCGTTGTGGCAGGAGGCGCTGGGCGTCGAGCGGATCGGCGTGCTGGACAGCTTCTTCACCCTTGGAGGCCACTCGCTCACAGCCATTGCGCTGCTTGCAGCGATGCACAAGGCAAGCGGGGTTGAGGTTCCGCTGCGGCTGCTGTTCGAGACGCCGACGGTGGAGGCGGTAGCCTGTTATATCGACGAGCAGGGATCAGCACATTATCGGCCGATCGAGCCGGCGCCGAAGCAGGAGTTCTATGCGGTGTCTTCCGCACAAAGACGGATGTACCTGCTTGATCTCTTCGAGGGACAAGGCAGGGGGCTGGCCTATAATATGCCGTCTGCGGTCATACTGGAAGGCGCAATTGACGAGAATCGCTTCCAGCAGGCGCTGCAAGCGATGGTTGATCGCCATGAGGTGCTGCGCACCTCCTTTCACAGCGTGAACGGGGAGCCGGTGCAGCGTGTGCATGATGAGCTGGAATTCCGCTTGGATCGGCTTCGAGCGGCTTCTGTTGAAGAAGCCGAGCAGCAGCTTGACGAATGGTTCCTGCCGTTTGATCTGGTCAGCGCGCCGCTGCTGCGGGCCGTGCTGATCACGCTTGACGGAGACGGGGACAGGCATCTGTTTGCGCATGATATGCACCATATTATTTCCGACGGTGTATCGGGCGCTCTGTTTATGGAGGAGTTCATGTCTCTGTATGAGGGAGCGTCTCTGCCGCCGCTGCTGCTGCACTATAAGGATTTTGCGCGATGGCAGAACGAGTGGATGGAGAGCGATTCGTTCCATGAGCAGGAGCGTTACTGGCTGGAGCAGCTAAGGGATGTTCCTGTGCTGGAGCTTCCCGCCGATTATTCCCGTCCTGTCGTAAAAAGCTTCGCTGGCGCTGTCGTCGATTTCGAGGCGGGACCGGAGCTGCTCAGCGGTCTGGAGCGATTGGCGCGCGAGTCGGGCGCCACTTTGTATATGGTTTTGCTTGCCGCCTACAAGGTGCTGCTGTCGAGCTATTCGGGCCAGGATGATATTGTGGTCGGCTCTCCAATAGCCGGACGCTCGCATGCGGATACAGAGGGCATGCTGGGCATGTTCGTCAATTCCTTGGCGATTCGCAGCACGCTGGATCGGAATCGAACCTTCCGCGACATCGTGTCGGATGTGAAGGGCAATGCGATGACCGCGCTGGAGAATGGCGATTATCCGTTCGAGCTGCTGGTGGAGAAGCTGCAGCTCAATCGCGATTTGAGCCGCAATCCGCTGTTCGATACCGTGTTCGTCTGGCAAAATGCCGCTGTGCCGCGCAAGCGTCTGCCACAAGGCGAGTCCCATCTTGAGGGTAATGACGACGAAGTTAACGTACTGCCCTTCGGGCAGGAGCACAGCATCGCCAAATTCGATGTCTCGCTGATCGCGGCTCCAGACGAGGGAGGACTTCGCCTTAGTCTGGAATATTGCACGGACCTGTTCCGGGAGGAGAGCATCCGGCGAATGGCCGGTCATTTCCTGCGTATTCTTGAGAGTGCTGCAGAAGCTCCCGAGAGGGCTGTCGTGGAGATTGATCTGCTGTCATCGGCAGAGAAAGCGAAGCTGCTCGGATTTAACGATACGAGCCGCGCGTACAGCGGCTCCGATCTACTGCATGGATTGGTTCAGGAGCAGGCGGAGCTGCTGCCGAAGCAGCGGGCGATTGTACAGGGGAAAGCATCGCTGACCTATGCGGAGCTGAATGACAGGAGCAACCGCTTGGCGCGCACAATTCGCGGACACGGCATTGGCCGGGGAGATATTGTGGCGGTCGCGGCAGACCGAACGCCCGAAATGGTGATCGGCATGCTGGCGATTATGAAAGCTGGCGCTGCCTATGTGCCGATTGACCCCGACTATCCAGCCGACCGTATCCGCTACCTGCTGGATGACAGCCGCGCGTCACTCCTGCTTGCAAGAGAGATTGGGATGTCGAGCGTAATTGGTGAATTCGGCGGTAACGTGCTTTATTTGGCGGATTCGGCCAGCTATGCGGCCGACGGCTCCAATCCGGATTGGACGGTTGAGCCGGAGGATCTGGCTTACATTATTTATACCTCCGGCACGACAGGCAAGCCGAAAGGCGTGATGATCAGGCATCGAAGCATTGCCAACACGGTAAAGTGGCGGCGTGACGAATACGGCTACAGCTCGAAGGACAAGGCGCTGCAGCTCATATCGTTCTCATTCGACGCCTCTGTACTGAGCCTGTTCACACCGCTTGCTTCGGGTGCGGTCAGCTTATTGGCCGGGGCGGAGGAAGCGAAGGACCCTGTAGCGTTGAGAAGGATTGTTGCCGAGCACGGCATCACGCACCTTACGAGTGTACCGAACTTGTTCGGCAGCCTCATTCAAATGCTGGAGCCGCGCGAGGCGGCATCGCTTCGGCAGGTCGTCCTGGGCGGAGAAAGTATCCCAAGCGGCCTTGTGGAGCAAGCGAAGCGGAAGAATGCCGCGCTGGAATTGATTAATGAGTACGGCCCTACGGAAAATAGCTGCACCTCTACGTTTATGCGGGGGCTGGAGCCGGATAGGAGCATTACGATTGGCGGCCCAATCGCCAACACAAGGGTCTATATTGTGAATGACCGTCTGCAGCCGCTGCCGATCGGTGTTAGAGGAGAGCTGTGCGTTGCGGGTACGGGGCTTGCGCAGGGCTACTGGAATCAGCCAGGGCTGACGGCTGAGAAATTCGTGCCGAATCCGTTTGAGCCCGGCGGTTATATGTACCGTACAGGCGATGCGGCAAGATGGCTGCATGATGGGACGATAGCCTTCTGCGGCCGCATCGATAATCAGGTGAAGGTGCGCGGCTACCGGATCGAGCTTGGCGAGATTGAAGCGGTGCTGCTGAAGCATCCCGATATCCGCGAGGCATCCGTGCAGGCTTTGAACGATGCGCAAGGACAAGCCTATTTATGCGCTTATGTCGTTGCCGACAAGGAAGAGTCCCTTATGGCGATCAAAGCAAGCGCGGCTGAACAATTGCCTGTTTACATGGTTCCGACTCATTTCGTGCAGCTGGCGCGGCTGCCGATTACGCCGAATGGCAAAATCGATACGCGAGCCCTTCCGCCGCCCGATCTTAGCGCTGTTCGCCGGACATATACAGCGCCGCGAAACGATGAAGAGAAACGGCTTGCCGTCATCTGGGAGGAACTGCTCGGTGTGCCGGACATCGGCATTCACGACAATTTCTTCGAGCTTGGAGGCAATTCGCTGAAGGCGACGATGCTTACGGCGCAAATTTATGAGCTGCTGCGTGTGGAGCTGCCGTTCATCACCGTCTTCCAGCAGCCGACAATCGCCGGACTGACGAGCATCATTGCCCGCAGCCGCATTGAACGGAGCGAGGCACAGCCGGTCACGCTGCTCAATCATCCGGCATCGATTAAGCGGACGCTGTTCTGTTTTCCGCCAGTGGCGGGCTATGGCTTCGTTTATCAGGAGCTGGCTGTTCTGCTGGAGCAGGCGGATATCGCGGTTTACGGGTTCGATTTTATCCCAGGTGATAATGGCATCGAGCAGTACGTGGATCACATTCGCGCGCTGCAGCTGGAAGGACCTTATACGCTGCTCGGATACTCGGCAGGCGGCAATCTGGCGTTCGGCATTGCGCGCGCGCTTGAAGCCGCAGGCTGTCACGTATCCGATCTGGTCATGCTGGATGCGGAGCCGAAGAAGAAAACGACCAATCAAACCGCACAGCAAATCGAGCAGGAGGTCGGCAAAATGATCGAGGAGGAAGGAGCAGGCGCGCAGTACGGCGTTTATCTGCAGAACGAAACGATCCGCAGCACGATTTTCAGCCATATGATGGGCTATGTCGAATTTCTGAACGAGTTGGACAATAAGGGGAAGGTCGCCGCCGATATTCATTTCGTTGAATCGGAGGGCAAAGGGCTGAACCTGCTGCAGCGCCAGTTGAGCTGGAGCAAGCATACGACTGGCCGCCAAGTGAAATACAAGGGCTTCGGACCGCATGAGGATATGCTGGAGCCCGAGCATCTGCAAGCGAATGCGGCATTGATCCGGGAGCTCTTATGCTGACCGGGAAAGGAGCAACATCTTGATTAAGCTGGCCAAATATATGAAGCCGTACTCCTTATGGATATTGCTCAGCATCTCGGCCTCTCTTGTCACCGCGGCCATTGATATTTGGCTGGGACTGTTCATTGAGGGACTTGTGGAGGATGCAACGGGAGGCTTTCTCGTCGGCATGGGAGCGACCTTCACCCTGCTGGCGGTGCTCACTGTCACAGGGGCCGCTGCAAGCTATGCGATCAAATACGCGCTGACCAGGTTCAGCGCGAACGCCCTGCGCGACATACGCCGTGATCTGGTGAGTCATCTGGAGCGAACGAGAGTATCCGAGCTGGAGAGCCGCCATTCCGGCGATCTGGTGTCGCGGCTGACCAATGATACCGCTGTTATTCAGAACTTTTTCAAGCTGCATTTCTCGAATCTGTTCTATATGCCGGTTGTATTCGTTGCCGCGTTAACCGTGCTGCTGCTGACGAGCTGGAAGCTGGTGCTGTTCAGTCTGCTGCTGCTTCCGGTGGCGATTCTCATTACGAGCCTGCTGGTTTTCCCAATGAACAAAATGTCCGAGCAACTGCAGCAGCATCTTGGCTCGGCGAATGCTATCGCTCAGGATACGATCGGCGGCATTCCAATGCTGAAGGCGTTCAATATGTTCAGAGCGATGTCGAGCAAATACAGGGCGGCCATGGAACTGGTGCTGGCGAAAAGCCTGCAGGTTGAAAAAAGGCGTGCGCTCATCGCCCCGGTCAGTCTGATGCTGCTGTCGAGTCCGATTATTTTCAGCGTATCGTATGGGGGCTATTTGATTGGAGAGGGCGAGCTGACCGCTGGCGGCATGATTCTTTTCCTGTATTTGCTTAATTTCTTGATGCAGCCGCTGTCGATGGCGCCGATTCTGTCCGCTCAGGTGCAAGAGGTAAAGGGTGCGGCCAAGCGATTGCTGGAGCTGCTGGAGCTCCCGCTTGAGCCGTCAGGACGTGGAGAGCCGCCAATCGTCGAAGGCAGCGGACCTTCCCTGGAGCTTGAAGGCGTATCCTTCGCTTATGAAGGCAAGCCACAGGTGCTCACTGACATCAGCTTCCAATTGCCTGCCGGCCAAACCGTTGCGTTAGTTGGACCGAGCGGCAGCGGGAAAAGTACGATTTTGAAGCTGATTTGCGGGTTTTATGGGATGGAGGAGGAACGTGCGGAAAGCACGGAAAGTGCGGACAGTACGAACATTGCTGGAAGTGCTGGAAGTGCCGGAGCGGACAGTGCAGGAGAAGGCGCTCGCCTCACTGGGACGATTCGAGTGCTTGGACAACCGCTTGGCGTATGGGACCCGCTTCCTCTAAGGGATCGACTGTCGCTTGTCTCGCAGGACACGTATTTGTTTCCGGTAAGCATAGCGGACAATATCGGTTACGGTCTTGCAGGAGCGAGTCGGGAGTCTATTATTGAAGCGGCGCGCGCCGCAGGCGCTCATGAATTTATTGTTGAGCTGCCGCAAGGCTATGAGACGGTTCTCGGTGAACGCGGCGCAAGGCTGTCAGGCGGTCAGCGACAGCGTCTCGCAATCGCCCGCGCGATGCTGAAGCGTGCGCCCATTCTGCTGCTGGATGAAGCGACATCCGCTCTGGATACGCAGTCGGAGGCGCTTGTGCAGGAAGCGCTGGAGCGGGTGATGCACAGCAGCACCGTACTGGTAGTCGCACATCGACTTTCGACGATCCAGGAAGCAGATCTTGTACTTGTGCTGAAGGATGGCCGGATCGTTGAACGGGGAACGCATGATTTTCTGCTGGCGCAAAATGGTTTATACACCAAGCTTTATTTGAAGCAATTCGCCAGAACCGCAGAAGAGGACGTTGATCGGAGAGCGGATACCGGAGAGACGAAGCGGAATAACGAAGAGAGGGGGCGGCAGGATGATCGGAGAGAGGCTGCACTTGAGAAACAGCTTAGCTGAGCTTCGCCGCATGCTGGCCCTGCTCGGTCCGCGGCGCAAGGTTTATTTTGCCGGATTGATTGGCGACAGTATGGTGCATGGCAGCATTACCATTGTTATGGCGTTCGTGTTCAAAAATCTGCTCGACTTTTCTGTAGGCGGGGATCAGCAGCAACTGCTGGGATCAATTATGCTTGTCAGCGCTGCTTTCCTCGCAATTGCACTGATCTCGCCGATCTTCGCCTTCATGTATATGCGGGTTGTAAAAAGGACGATGGTCGATCTGCGCGCACGGCTGTATGATCACCTCGGTGTGCTGCCGCCTAGCTACTTTGAAAGCCGGCACTCCGGGGATCTCATCTCCCGCTCGACGAATGATGTTCAGGCGATGGAGAACATCTATACGGAGCATCTGAAGTCGATGCTGACCGATCTGTTCACCCTGCTGGGCTCTATCGTATCCATGTATATATTGGATTGGCGGTTTGCGATTGCACTGACCATCTTCGGTGCACTAGGCATTGGTGTCAATCTTGCATTTGCCGGCCCGTTGCGGCGAACAGGCGACAAGCTGCAGCAGCGCATGGGCCAAATGACGGAACGGCTGACCGATGTGCTGGCGGGATTGCAGACGATGAAGATGTTTCGTCTTCAGAAGATTGTAACAGGCAAATATGACGAGGCGAACGAAGGAGTGACCGCTTCAACGGTGGAGCAAGGGCATCGCAGCGGCCTGCTGGAGGCTGTCAACTATTGTATCAACTTCATCAGCTTTGGCGGCATTCTGGTCGTAGGCATTATGATGTTTGCGCAAGGTTATCTAGGCCTGGGTCAGATGGCGGCCATTGTTCAGCTGGAAATGGGAGTAACGATGATTTTCCTGCAGCTCGGCAGCATCGTTTCCTTGATGCAGGGCTCGCTTGCTGGCGCTGCGCGGGTGTTTGAGGTATTGGACCATGCGCCGGAAGCAGAGCGGTTTCTGCCTCGGGGTGAGGAGGCTTCGCTTAGCCGGAACGTTATGCTGGAGTTCAAGGAAGTTGGCTTCTCTTATGAGCCGGATTCACAGGTGCTGAATGATTTCAGTCTGACGATCAAGTCCGGTGAGGTAGCGGCTCTTGTTGGAGCAAGCGGCAGCGGGAAAAGCACGATTTTCAAGCTTCTGCTAGGCTTCTATTCCCCAACATGCGGAGCTGTCGGCATTGCCGGCAAGCCGATCTCTCATTACACCATGGAGGAGCTGCGGGGCATGATCGCTTATGTGCCGCAGGATGCCTATTTGTTCGAAGGGACGATAGAAGAGAACATTTTGCTTGGCAAGGAAGGGGCAACACGGGAGGAAATGATCGCCGCTTCCCAAGCGGCCTATGCGCATGAATTCATCGAGGCGCTGCCCGAGGGGTATGCGACGATGGTCGGCGAGCGCGGCGCCAAGCTGTCCGGCGGACAGCGGCAGCGTGTGGCCATCGCCCGCGCCCTGTTGAAAAATGCGCCGATTCTGCTGCTCGACGAGGCGACCTCAGCGCTTGATAATGAGTCCGAGTATTGGGTGCAGCAAGCACTCAACAAGCTGATGAAGGACCGCACCGTCCTCGTCATCGCGCATCGCTTGAGCACAATTGAAGAAGCGGAAATGATCTATGTGCTGGAGCAGGGCAAAGTGGTGGAGCAGGGCAGCCATGACCAACTGATCATTCAGGACGGCGTGTATGCCAGTCTGCATGACTACCAATTGAGCAGGGAAAAGGAGCATACAGGGGAATTTACGAGAGGATTTATGAATGATTCTACAAAAGAATCAGCAAAGGAATTTACAAAAGAATCAGCAAAGGAATTCACTGTGGTGTGAGTCGGTGGTCCAACTTGGCTTTGAGTTTGCAAGAGTGACTATTTGCTCGAATGGGCTACCTGCAAGTGGGGAATGGAGCGAGCGCACCAATTCATCTAGCATCGGGGCCATCTATCTGCAAAAGCACAGGTACTAAACCAAATCATGCTCCAGTTCGAGTAGATAGCTGCAAAAGTACAGTTGTTTTTTATCAAGATTTCTCGAAAAGTGTGTTTTTTTGCAGCGTAGGCACTGTCTCCTCTGTTTACTATTCCGCTGTAAGCAGGAAATACCGTGTTAAAGCAATAAATGGCAGCGCGAAAGGATGCTGTAAGCAGGAAAAATCGTGTTATAGCTTCAAAAAAACCACTCCAATCACGCTCCCTGCCACTTTAAAACGGAAAAACCTGCTTACAGAGCACAAATCGAAATTCTCGCCATCGTTAAGCCGGAAAAAACGTCTTAACGATGGCATGCACCGCAGGCAGCTCCGATCGTGTAGCTTAGCGCTGTATGGCGGCGGCCGATTGAATGGGTATAGTCACCCATCCAATCAACAAAGCTCGCAAAAACTTTGAAGGAGTGAAATTATGAATATTTTTGAACAAATGGAGTCGAATGTGCGTTCTTATTGCAGGTCCTTTCCAGATGTGTTCGGGAAGGCGAAGGGCTCGCTGCTGTTTGCTGAATCAGGCAAATCCTATATCGATTTCTTCGCGGGCGCAGGGGCTTTGAATTACGGTCACAACAATGATTTTATTAAGGGCAAGCTGATCGAGTACTTGGAATCTGATGGACTGTCGCACGGGCTGGACATGCATACCTCTGCGAAGGAGGCCTTCTTGAACAAATTCTCTGAGCTGATACTGGAACCAAGGAATCTCTCGTATAAGGTTCAGTTCTGCGGTCCAACAGGCACGAATGCGGTGGAAGCCGCATTGAAGCTGGCGCGGAAGGTGAAGGGACGCAGCGGTATTTTCTCCTTCATGGGCGCATTCCATGGCATGTCGCTGGGCAGCTTGTCCGCCACAAGCAATCTGTATCACCGCGAAGCGGCTGCTGTTGATCTGAGCGGTGTCACCTTCATGCCGTTCCCGCATGGTTTTATGAGCACCTTCGATACGATTCGATATATGGAAGAGGTATTGACGGACGATCATTCTGGTATTGAGAAGCCGGCTGCGATTATTTTTGAAACGATTCAGGCGGAAGGCGGGCTGAACGAAGCTCCTGTTGCTTGGATGCAAGGGCTGCGTGAGCTGTGCGACCGGCATGATATTTTGCTCATTTGTGATGAAATTCAAGTAGGCTGCGGTCGGACAGGCCCGTTCTTTTCTTTTGAGCGTGCAGGCATTGTACCTGATATGGTGGTTCTCTCCAAATCAATCAGCGGCTATGGACTGCCGATGTCAATCGTTCTGTTGAAGCCTGAGCTGGATGTGTGGAAGCCAGCAGAGCATACGGGCACTTTCCGTGGCAATCAGCTGGCGTTTATCGGTGCGACTGCGGCGCTGGAATACAGGGAGCTCGTCCATCTTGAAGCAGAGGTGAACAAAAAGGCAGAGTGGGTGGGACAGTTTCTGGCCAATGAAATTGCTCCGATTAGCAGTGAAATTTCTATTCGCGGCATGGGACTTCTGTGGGGAATTGATGTATCCACAAGCCGGCACGCCAATATTTCCAAGGAAATAACCTCCTGCTGCTACGAGCTGGGACTTGTTATCGAACGGGTAGGCCGTCATGACAATGTGATCAAGCTGATGCCGCCGCTCACGATACCGATGGAAGAGCTCCAAGCTGGCTGCGCAATTCTGAAGCAAGCGGTTCAAAAGTGCTTCGAGAAGCATGAAGCTGTGCAGCAGCATGCGATGGTCTAAGAAGAGCGGATTCACCGATTAATATGCAAATTCCATAGGCTGTCCCGAGGGTGAACGATCCATCGGGCAGCCTGTTTTTGTCTTCGAAGGGTCAACGCCCCTCCGGGGAGCCTGTTTCTAACGGGATTTATGTCCTCACGGTCATCGGTCAGCCGGCCGTCTATCCGGTCTCCACGCATGGACATCGCTTTTTATTGGAAATACAAGGATTCTACAGTCTATTGTAGAATAGTTATAAAGACCTACTTCCTTCGAGGTGGTCCTGCATTGGGTGGGTAATACGACTCGCGACATTTTTCATTCGAGGGGGACACAACTTGGATTCCAAAATTATTTATGCCAGCACTCCTAAAGAAAACGAAAAGCTCCCTCTGCAGCTGCTTGAGAAGGCTTTGCCGGGAAGAGATCATATTGTCATATTTGGCGCTCATATCCCTACGAAAGGGCTGCTGGATCGGGAATTGGATATCCTGCTTCTGTCTCCTTCTGGCATCTATATTATTGAGCTGAAGTATTGGAAGGGGAAAATATTAAACACGCTGCACAATCTTCAGAAATCAATCCGAATTCAATGGCCTGACGGACGTGTTCAGGATAAAAATAACCCCCAGCTTCAGGCTTCCGACCAAGGTCGAATACTGAGAAGCGACATCGATTCAAAGCTCATTAGGGACCGCAGCGGAGGCACTCGCTTCCGGTTTAAACAGCCGATTGTGCCCGCTGTTTTCTTCACGGTGAAGAAAAGCGAGCTGGAGTTTACCGTTGACGAGGCCCGCTCCAGCGTTCCGGTCTATACGATGGATACGATTCGCCAGCTATGGGAGAACAAGCCGGCGCTTTACACGGAGCAAGAGCTGCAAAGTCTTATAAATATGTTCAAGATTGAGGAACAGAAGGTGGAGGGGAATTCGTTCCCGGAAGCCATCGATGAATATAGAATCGAGAAGCTGCTATTCCAAAGGGCGCATTATAGTGTCTATAAGGCGGAAAGTGAATTTGGTCGAAAAGTATTTCTAAAGGCCCATAAGATTGATCCCAAGCTGCTGAAGGATCAGGAGCAGGTTCTGCTCGACATTACGAAGAGGGATGGATTTGTCAGCGCCAAATTGGAAGGCAATCCGTACGTCCTGTTCCACAGCAATAACTTCAGGTTCGGGCAGTATATTTGCTCGGTCACGATGTGGCAGGATCATATGACGTTGGAGAAAATTATGAAGGAGAAGCGTTCGATAGCGGATAAAATCCGTATTTTGAAGGAAATTTTTAAAGCCGTCATTTCATTCCATGAAGCAGGTGTCTTTCACCGCGATCTGCATCCAAGGAATATTATGATGCAGTCCAATGGCGAAATTAAATGCATGAATTTCGATTTCTCGCGAATTGTTGGGCTGCGGACTGTGAAGCAGGGGATGCCGGATGCGGATTCGATGTATTTGGCGCCTGAGCTGAAGCCCTCTGAGGATGCCCTCCATCAGCTGGATATTGACCAGCATACGGACTATTACTCCTTTGGCTTTATCGCCTATGAGTTTCTTGCTGGTTCCAAGCCGTATGAATCGGACTTCAAGCTCTCTCATCTGTCTTTAAAGGAAATCCATCCCGAAATTGACGAGGAGCTGTCCTTTGCCATCGAAAGCTTGATCCATATGACGCAGTCTGAACGGGATTTCGGCTGGAAATTTCTTAGGGATGAATGGGGTATATGATGCTCCGCAATTTTTACGATGAATATGAGCTGCTGGAGCCTATCGATGGCGGGGAGAGTGCGGAGGAGTATTATACGTCCGTGCTGTGGTATGGCGCTTCCAAGGCAGATGAGCAAGAAGTGGCCATTAAGCAAATTTTATTGCGGGATTCCTTCGATCTCAGGGAACGCCGGGAAATTCGCAGGCTGCAGAATCAATTCCGGGAAGAGATGCGCACATTGAAGCTGCTTCAGGGTACGAATGGTGTCGTGCAGTTGGTCGATTACTTCGAGATTGAGCTTGAAATCATTATCGTTCTGGAGAAGGCGGCCGGCCTGCCCTTGAATCGATATATGCGCGAACGGGGCTTGTTCACTGTGGATAAGCTGTTTCGAATAGGTCAGAGGCTTGCAGCTATTCTGCAGGATATCCACCATAAACAGATTATTCATCGCGATTTGACCGCAAGCAATATTTTTATCGATGAGGGAGACTGCGTGACGGTTATCGATTTCGGACAGGCCTATCGAATAAGCGGCGTGATGGAGCGCGGCGCGGGAACGAGAGGATATATGCCGCCTGAAGCCTATCAGTTAAAGCATAAGCCAAGGGCAGCTTATGATGTGTTTTCCTTTGGCATTCTGCTGTTTATTATGCTGGAGGGCAGGCTGCCCTATCATCAGGAGCAGATTAACAGCGGGACCGCTCCAGCGCTGCAGTTTGTAACGTCCAGCCCGCCGGCGGCGCTGGAGCAATTGATTCGGCGATGTATCCAGATAGATAGGCTGCAAAGGCCGTCCGTTACGGAAATCAGATATCAGCTGCAGAGGATGGAGGAACATTATGAACGTTGTCGGTGATGCTGCATCAGGTCGCGCAATTCAGTGCCCTCATTCCGTATCCTTTCACTTGCATGACAAGTTAGCCCCGCAGTGGGATCTCATTAAGCAAGAGATGCTGACATCCCCTTGGTTATGGGTCGCCACACAGAACGGGAATTTCTTTCAGATTCATACGAAAAATATGAAGCTGAAGTGCGCCTTATACGAAAGTCGGGAGTTTCATAATGCTGCCTTCAAAATTACAGATGCTTCGGAGAGAACCTCCGGGGATCGAACGCGTGTGATCCGTTACGGCATCCCATTATTTCTTCAGCGTAAGCCGCAGTTTGTAACGGGGTCATACCGCAATCTTCCGCGCAATATGAATGCTTCTGGGCTGTTCGTGGAAATTGGACAGTGCGCGGCGAGGATGACGGATAGCTGGGTGCATGCAAAGGAACAGGCCGCGGTGAAAAGAGCCGACAAGCAGCGGGAAAGCGATTGGGCCGCACAGCTGCAAATGCTGATTGACATGCAGGAGAATCAGGAGTTCGCGGCATCCCGGATCGCCAGCTATCCTTTTCACAGCGTTGAGCCCATTCATCATACGACAACGCAGGGGGTTTCCTACGCGTTTCATACAGCTGCTTTCGATTCCAAATTCGTAATGAATGATCTGGCGTTGTCGGATGACCCGTATCCTTCAAGCTATGACGGATTAATAATGGGACGCATAATTGGCGCTGAACCGGGTAAGGTGGTGCTTTCTTTTCCGCGCACGGTCGATTTCGACAAAATCATACATACAGGTTACTTATTGGTCGTACCTAACAGCACGACATTTCGTGTTCAACGACGCGCGATTCAAAGCATTCTGGAGCGGAAATCTGTGAATCCTTATTTGCTGGATTATCTGATTTATGAGCAATACGAGCCTATTCCTGAACAGCGATTGCAGCTGCATACAGGCAGCTTCCAGCCCAAGCAGATCGAGGCGATTGAGAAGGCGGTTGCGGCGAATGATTTTCTGCTTGTGCAGGGACCTCCAGGCACTGGGAAAACGACGATCATTGTGGAGATGGTCAAGCAGTTTGTAAAGGGGAAGCAGCGGGTGCTTATCAGCTCGAAAAATAATCTTGCGGTCGATAATGTGCTGGAGCAGCTAATGGATGATGGAATCGACTGTCTTCGCCTTGGAAGAGAAGAGAGTGTTAAGGTTCCTGAGGTGAAGGAAATCTTAATGGACCGCGTGGCGACCAGGCTGCAGCAAAATATTATTTCTCGCTGTGACCGGAATCAAGCCGAGCTGACCGAGGCGATCTATGCGACGAAGCAGCATTTGCAGCGGAATCGGGAAGCTGAGCCGACAGTGCTTCAATATCAGCAGCATTATAAAAGCGCCTGTGAGCAGCATGCGGCATACAGCGCTGAATTTGCCCGCGTGAACCGCAGCTTCATCCTGCACCGGGCATGGGATGCCTGTTTGAGCTGGACGAAACGGATCTTTCCATTGTCGAAGCGGCATGACAGCTTCCATGAGGGATGGACAAGCAAGAGAGCGCAGCGGCTTCAGAGCAATCTGGCCTATACGAGCGCAGTTCGCCAATATGAGGAAGAGAATCAAGCGCTGGCACGCAGCGAAGTCGCTCTTCAAGAGGTGCTTGGGGAGCAGCTGGGGGTATCGCAAACTGCGCTTGCATCTCTTCGCAGTCCAGAGAGCTGGCAGCAGTTGAAGTCATCATTTGAAGAACGGCTGGACGGAATGCAGGGGCAGAAGACAATCGCTTCGGACTGGATTCAGGAGCTGGGCGAGAGACAGCAATCGCTCTATCCGCTTCTTGTACAATCCGTGCAAGTTGTAGGTGCGACTTGTATCGGGATCAATACCTCGCCGGAATACCGCGATGCTGAATTCGATGTTGTCATTATTGACGAAGCGGGGCAAATTACGATCTTCGACGCCCTTGTGCCGATGTCCAGAGCGAAGAAGGTTATTCTTATCGGCGATCATATGCAGCTGCCGCCTGTAGCTGATCCGCAGCTGCTGAAGCTGTGCAAGGAGGAGGAGCTTGATGAAGAGCTGCTGCAAAACAGCTTGTTCGAGAGGCTTTTCTATCAAGCGCCAGAAGACAACAAGGTAATGCTGGATACGCAATTTCGTATGCATCCGATTGTAGCGGAATTCATCTCCCGGCAATTTTATGAAGGCAAATACAGGTCCGGTGTGAAGCCGCATGAACGTCAGTTGAATTGGAGCTTGCTAGGCGCGCCGCTCGCATTCGTTGACACGGTGAATCATGTCGATAAATTTGAGCAGATGGAGATCGACGAGGATCATTATGTTTATTTCAACCTGCTGGAAGCAGCGCTGTGCTGCCGATATTTGATCGCGATTCTAAGAGAAGGCCAGAAGCCGAAGGATATCGGATTGATAACGCCGTACAAGCGGCAAAAAATCGAAATCGAGCGTATGCTGCCCGACCAATTGAGAGCTGCGGATTTCGAGGATCATGATATCTCCGAAGTGATGGATCAGTTGGAGATCGATACGGTGGACAGCTTTCAGGGAAGAGGCAAGGAGATCATTATTTACAGCTTTACCCGCAGCAATGCCGAATATGATATCGGCTTTCTAAGAGAGCTTCGCAGGCTCAATGTAACGATGACCCGGTGCAAATCGTTATTGATTCTAATTGGGGATCAAGAGACGATTACGCGCACCCGAGATAAGAAGGCAAGGGAGACCTTTGCCGATATGCTGCGATACATCAAGAAGCACGGTCAATACATAGATGCACACCAACAGATTTGAGGAGCTGACATAACCTATGGTCAACCATCGTCTCAAAACGCCTCTTCAGATCATGGCCCGCCTGGCTGCATCTTCCAACCCTGTTCAGCGAATTTTTCGAATCGATTATCCGGTCTATATTCTGCCCGTCAAGATGAAGGAGCGGATGAGCGAGCCTTATGAGAGCCTGGAGTGGTTCATTATTCGCGCGTTGGCCGAAGGGAATGTCGCAAGCTCGGCGGAGCTTGCTGCACTGCTTGGCTTCGAAGAGAAGAGCAAGCTGTTAGAGGAAACGCTTGTCCATTTGGCTTTCATTGATCATATAGAGCTGGGGCCGGATCAGCAGAGGGCTGACCTTGTTATTACGAAGCTTGGTCTTGAATCACATGCTCTGAGGCAAAAGGTATATGCGGTGGAAAGCCGCAGACTGCTTTATTTCGATGCATTAGGCTTGCAGCCTTTAGAGCGAAGCTTCTATGAGGATGCAACCTTTCGACTGTATCCTTTGGAAGATCGTGAAATTCTGCATAAGTCCCATACGGTAGACCTATGGGGTTCTATGGCGGCGGATAAGCTGCAAGCTCTCCTGTCTCTTAATGGTGCGGAGCGGTATCGATGCAATTTGCCGCAGGAGATGAATGACATTGCCTTTGATTTGGATTCCTTTTCTGGCGAGGGAGTGCCCGCTCTGACGGGATTGATTCATTTTGCCCCCTTGTATGTAGTCACGCTGGCGACAGATGAAGAAATGGAACACGGCATGCAGAACCAGGCGCTGCATGAAGTTCCATTCGAAATTTATGGAGGTGCGAACGGGAAGCGGCTGCCTTTCTTCGAGCAGCTTATTTTGCAGCAATATGCTGTACTGCATCCGATGTGGAGGTCGGTATTCAGCCGTGAATTTGCCTTTACGGATGAGCTGTTAATTGAAGGGCTGCAGCTGCATCCACTTATCCAATTGGGTCGATGTCAAGTAAACGAGGTCGGCAACTTAACGTACACGCTTCATGAAACGGATATTGCCAAATGGAGAGAGACCGATCATTTCCAACGTATTGTGCGGCATTTGCCGAAGACGAGACATTTGCCTCTTACCGATGCTGCAATATCAGGGAGGGTGCTCATCCTGCGAAAAGGGAACGCCCAATCGCAGGATGCGCTGTTAGAGCTGCTTCAGGAGAATTTGACGGAGCATTTGACTTCCAAAGGGTACAGTGCGCCATATATTAAAAAACAGCAGCAGGAGCTGCGGAGGCAATTCGATGAAACATGGGGGAGCTAGACCCGTTTCATTGGGGTCTACTCCACGATCTCCTCGAACGAGGCGTCATATAATCGGAACATCGTTTTATAACCCGACTCATCGATTTTGATGCCAACGTCAAGTCTGCCGGTAATTTTGAGCGGCCCTTTATGATGTCTCAGCTTCGTATCTTCGGGAACGAACACGATCATAATTTTGTTCCAGTACGTCTCATCACCATTGTCGAAGGGGCATTCTGCGCCTGGCTGTGGAATGAGCAGAAACCAGTTCTTGTCGAAGGACAATACCTCCCCCATGTAGCCATTGATTTCCACTTGGCTCCCACTTAAGTCCCAGAATTGATCGGAGGGTGTCGTCTGATCCTCATTGTCGAAAAATCCAGACCATCCGATTGTGCTGATTCCCTTCGGCTTGGTCTGTGGAACAGCAGTCGAGGCTGCTGTCTCTGCTTTTGCAGTCGAGCTGCTCGTCGTCTCCTTAGATGATGAACTCGAACCTTTAGATGGCTTCGAGCCGGCATTCTTGGCCGGGTCCTTGGCAGCCTTGCCGGGCTCCTTATTAGATCCCTTAGTAGACTCTTCGGAGTTCTCGGTCTCCTTGGAAGCTTTTTTTGAAGTTCCATTTAAGATTTCTTTCGAAGTCTGGCTTGAAGCCTTCTTAGAAGTCTCAATTGAAGTCTGATTCGTATTCTTCTTGGAGGATTTCTCGGAAGGTTCCTCGATAGATTCCTCGATGGATTCCTCGATGGATTCCTCGATGGATTCCTCGATAGATCCCACTGTCGGATTTGTTGCAATAGAAACGGAATTCCGCCCTGGCTCTGAGGTCGGTTGTTGTTCAATAGGTTCGGCGGGAGACACTTCGTGCTCGCGTTTTGGTTCCGAATTTGATTCTAAAGTTTGATCTGAGCGTTGATCTGAATCTGCTTTTGGATTCTCCTGATTAGAGGCAGGGACCTCACCTCGTGATGGATGATCTATTCTGTCCTGTGCGTTCTGTGCACTAGAACCCATCGCAAAGGAGCCTGCGCTTGATTGTTCAGGAGAGGGCTTGGTGCAGCCGGATTGCATCATAATAATGGCTGCCAGCAATAGAAGTGTCATCGTCTTCAAAGTTATCGCCTGCCTTTAAGATTTGAATAGTTGAAGCGGCTGCAGCCGGTACATTCGGTACGAGGGGATAATCATCGACAGGACACCCACTACAAGCGCACCAGCGATCACGTACAGGTGGAGGATGCTGACTAAGCTTGCGTCGATCTGGATGCCTGTGTAATGGAACAGCAGATCCTGGAACAAATAGCCGCCGAGATGTCCAATCCCAATTCCTATAATAAGACCTGCCGCGATGATCACGAGCCCTTCCCCGATGAAGATCGTAAAGATGTACCCTTTGGATTTGCCGATTAGCCGCAGCAGCCCGACATCCTTCTTGCGTTCATTCGCAGCAGCCGTCAACGATAACAGGATGGAGGCAGCGGCCAGCAGGATGCACAGAGCGGTCACAAGAGCGATAATTTCTGTTCCCCGATCAACAACATCAAGCACATCTGCAATGGCCTTGCTTGTAAAAGCAGCTTGAATGCCATGAAGCTGATCGAACTCCTGCTTGATTGTCTGAATGCCGCCAATGGACCTTGGCTTGATAAGTACAGCTGTTATTTCTTTATGCTCTGACTCTTCATGGACAGCCCAGGCGTAATCAATCGTTGTAAAGACAGCGCGGTCGTCAGGCGTGTGCAGAGCAGGCAGGATTCCGACTACTTTATAAAGGAATGCATCGTGCTCGTCATGTCCTTCTTCCTCTTCAGCCTCGTCAGCATCGAAGGAATGGTGGGCTTCCTCGACCAATCCATGACCGCCCTTGAACGTATCCCCGATCTCGATATGCAGGGAGTTGGCGACATGAGCGCCCACTACAACCTCGCCCAAGTGCTGATAGAGATTGCCTTCTGCCAGTCGCTGATCGCCATATCGGGTCTCAAAATATCCCGCATCCATGCCAACGATCGGATAACCATTGTAGTTGTCGCCAGTGGTCATGGCGTAGGCTTCGTCAACCTGTGCATTTGTCCGCAAGGACTGTAGCAGGTCGTGCGGGATGTTGCCAGTCGGAGCCCCGACATGATAAAAGGTGTTCAGCACCAGCTGCGTCTCGCTTCCCTCTGCTCCGATTACGAGATCAAAGGGGCCGTAACCCTTGGCAGCCCCTTTCTCGACACTTTCCTGACAAAGGATGAGAAAGATGATTAATCCAACGGTAATAGCTACTGTGGATACGGTTAGCGCGGACAGAAACTTCCGATGAAGGATGTTTCGGATGATTAGGGAAGTCAGCTTCATAGGGCGAGCTCCTTCCGTGATGGAGCGGTCGGCGCTTTCCCAGCCCGATGCGCCTCATTGAGATCGCTTATATGAACACGCTTTACGAATCTCTCAGCTAAATTCAAGTCATGGGTCACCGTAATGAGCGTTATTTTCTCCGTTAAACAAATATTCAACAGCAGCTCGGTAAGCTCGCCAGCCGTTTCCCAATCCAGACTGCCTGTAGGCTCGTCGGCCAGTATAAGGGGCGGGTTATGGATGAGCGCGCGAATGATGGCTACCCGCTGCTGCTGTCCTCTCGACAGCTGTGATGGCAGATGGTGCATCCTGTCATGGAGCCCCACCTGCTGGAACCAATGATTCAGGAGGTTATTTTTCTCTTTTAACAACAGCGTTCCGGGCAAGACCAGCTCAATATTCTGCTTGGCAGTCAGCGAAGGGATGAGGTGAAAGTCTTGGAAAATATATCCTATGCTAGTAGCGCGATACTGATCCCGCTGAGCTTCTGACAGTTGATGCAAGGGCTTGGAGAAGACATGAATCTCGCCTTTATCGGGACTTATGATCCCAGCGAGCAGATGCAGCAGCGTACTTTTGCCGGAGCCGCTTGGACCAATAATGGCGATTTTCTCACCTGCAGCTACGTCCCAGCTTGGAATGCTCAGAATTGGAATTTGCTTGCCTTGAACGGTAAAGCCCTTCGAAACCTGACGAATCGAAATCATCACTATTCACTCCTCATGCAAAAACAGGAGAACGACGTTCTCCTGTTAAATGGTGGATATTCGTGCTTATTTCAAAATAATGCGCTCGGAGAGTGCATCCCATTTCAACGCTGAACCCGTCAGCTTGCTGAAGGCATCCAATGGGAGGTAATAGGCGCCATTGTCCAGATCAGCCTTGTAGCTTGCCGCAGTGCCGTTAACCTTAACGGCAAGGGTGCTCTTATTGATCGATACAGTCCGATTGCCTTTGGAGAGGATGACTGCTGCTGCATCTGATTTGTACTTGCCGCCAAGCGCTTGCACAAGTGCCTGAACAGGATAGAGAACCGCTCCCTCACGGGACACCTTGAATTTCGGATAGAGATGCTTGGATTGGAGCTGTGCTGTAGCTTTCTTCAAATCGACGCCGATGATCTCTGCGGAAGCAAGCGCGATCCCGGTGTTGTCGATCTGCCCCTTGACCTTGGAAGAGATCGGACCGTATGCCCATACCCCTACATCAACGCCAGAGTGGCCGTGACCAGCCCAGCCTACCAGCAGGCGCTTGGAGATGACTGCATTGTAGCCGCCTTCTCTTCCATAAGAGGAGCCGTCGCCATCGAGAATTTGCTGTGCTTCCTCATCTGACAGATCGGTTATGCCTGTGTTTGCTGCTACAATCTTCTTGATATCAGCGATTGTGCCCGCCTCTTTGAGCGTGTTCGCTATCGATTCGGAGGAATGCTTTTGCTTGCCCCACTGATCAATATTGAGCTCGTAGATGTTGTCTCGGGACAACGAGAGGCCGCCAGTCTCATGGTCGGCTGTAATGACGATAGATGTATTGCCGTCCTTCTTGGCAAAGTCCATCGCTACTTTAACAGCAGCATCGAAATCCAACGTTTCTTGAATGGTCGAAGGGAAATCATTGGCATGACTGGCATGGTCGATTCGACCGCCTTCAATCATAATCGCAAAACCGTTCTTGTTGGAGGACAGCACCTCCAATGCTTTACCTGTCATTGCTGCAAGGCTAGGCGTTTTGGCATCGCGATCCGGTGTATAAGCAATGTGGGAGGAATTGAAGAGTCCAATAACTTTGCTGTTCTTGCTCGTCAATGCTTTCAAGGAAGCCGCATCAGTGACGTGCTTGTAGCCCTTAGCCGTGAAATCGTTAATGATCGATTTGTCGCTGCGCTTGCCTTTCTCATCCTTGCTTAAGAAAAACTGCTGTCCGCCGCCCAGAAGAACGTCGACGCCGCTTTCCAAATATTGCGATGCAATAGCGGCCTCGTTGTCACGGCTGCGAACATGGGAAGCATACACAGCTGGCGTAGCATGCGTGATTCTCGCAGTTGTTACGAGTCCAGTAGATTTGCCGCTCATTTCTGCAGCTTCGATGACAGAGGCGTATGGCTTGGATACATCCTCATTCGAGACACTGATGGCAGCATTATACGTTTTATTGCCCGTTGCAAAAGCTGTGCCTGCAGAAGCGGAGTCTGTTACTGCCCCGGATACGATTTTCCCCCCGTCCTCGCCCTTATCCGCATAAGTGGTTGCTTGACCAACATAATAGGCATCGAGATTCAAATGCTCCTTGCCCATTCTGGTCTTGGCATACAGCCGGGCAGCGGATACTTGGGCAGGGCCCATGCCGTCGCCGATTAACACGATCAGGTTTTTCGATTGCGGTTTCTTCGTGTTGTTGTCCTTAGCCGTTACGATTGATCCCGAAAGAACAACCGATAGCGCGAGTCCAGCAAGCAGCATTCCTTTGGCAGTTTTCTTCACAAATGTTTCCCTCCATTTATGTATATACTTGCAACCCAGATTCTACTTGCCGCGCATACGGGGAATGTTATGGCCCTGTTAAGAAATTATGAATGTTCCCGCAGATGCTGCCAGACTCACGCACAGATAGAATGCAGTGCTTGGCGGGATAGGATGCCGGTATGGTAGCATATAGTCGAATTACCAATCGTGATAAGGCGAACGTGGGAGGAATATGAGGCGGAGCGAAGCGCCGTCTCTAAGGATTTTGGAGGGAATTGCATGATGGAGTTGAAATTAACGGAGCAGCAGCTCCAGGAAATTGTTGAGTGGGAGGATCAGGATGGCAAGGATCGTGTTCGAAGCCACATTGAATGGATTCTGTCTCAATTGGAGCGAAATCAATATGTGGACGAGCAGGGTAAAACACAGGAGGGCGATGTACGCAAGAGTCTGGAAAAATGGTTGGATTCAAGACAACTGCTTCAGGTTGTATTGAAGAGTGAAGCTATGAAGGTCACCTGCCGCAAGGTGACAAATGACCATCAGGTCACGAAAGCGGCCTATTCCTGGGAGCAATCGAACCGTTGGTCAGGCGGGGAGAAATGGAGTAAAAATATGACGCTGTTTCTCGGCCTTCTGAATTATGTTGCCGAGCGCCGTCAGTATATTAAAGCCAATATGAAGCTGCACCGGACGGTTATTTTGGACAATCCGTTCGGCAAGGCATCCAGCGATCATGTGCTCAGCCCCGTTTTCTTTATCGCCGAGCAGTTGGGATTCCAGATCATCGCCTTAACCGCCCATGCGGAAGGAAAGTTTCTGCAGGACTATTTTCCGATCGTTTACAGCTGCCGCCTTCGGAGCACCACGGATGCCTCCAAGCAGCTCATCGAATCGGCCCAGCGGGTACAGCATGCTTATTTCCGGGATCATGCTCCTGAAACGTTGGAGCGGATTGATTCACGGATGGATCAGATAGATATGTTTTGGGAAAGGTTCTTCTGGCGACTAGCTATACGAAACCTGCGTATACTCTTGCCGCTGCAGATCCGGGGTGCAAGGAATAAACCTCACAGACAGTTGGCTTGGTATAGTTTTATGGTATTGTGAGAGTATTGTGAGAATAAAAAAGAGGAGTGAGTGCTATGGCAAGCTATCTGCTTCTGAATTCTTAGTGGTTTATATTATTGATAACATTCATTTCTTTTTTTGTTCCTTATTTTTATCATTAGGAAATGCTTAAGATGGGATGGTCTTGCTTCTATGCTTGGAAAGAGGGGAACTGACGACAATGGTGTATATTTGCAGAATCGAACTGGATGAGATCAAGCCAAAGATTTGGCGGGAATTTCAATTTCATCCGGATGTGACGTTTCATCAGCTTCACAAAATCATCCAAGTGGTCATGGGATGGGAAAATTACCATTTGTACGAATTTCATGTGAACGAGAGAGTGATCGGGCTGCCCGCTCCGTCATTCGAACATGTGAAAGATCGTGAGGTGCTGAATGCCCGGAGAGAATCCGTTCAGAAGCATATTCACGAGGAAAGTACTTTTTTTACCTATGTTTATGATTTTGGCGATGATTGGAGGCACACGGTTACGTTGATCAAAATCGACTCATCGACATCCGATCCAGCGCCTTTGTGTCTGGATGGAGCCCGCAGCTGTCCGCAGGAAGATGTAGGCGGCGTTTTGGGACATCAGCATATGCTGGAAGTATTGTTTACTCCCAATCATCCGGAACGGGATCAATTTATTGGCTGGGTTCGAGAAGGTTACACTCCTGAACATTTTTCCTGCGAAGAAGTGAACATGGAGCTTTTGATGCAAAAGGACAAGCTTATACCCAAATCACACATTAAACGATCAGATGGCAAAAAACCTGTGAAACTTATGAAATCGACTCTGAATAAGCATTTGAAACAGCTGAGCAACGACCAATTGATCGATTTGGTGAAGGCTTGCTTTGACGCCAGTAAAGATATGGAGAAGTTTCTTGCTATTCGAATACTGGGCGATGAAGCGGTAAAGTCCCTGTTTCACGAGTATCGCAAGAAGGTTGAGCAACAATTTTTCCCTGAACGGGGTTTCGGCAAGCTTAAGCTTCAGGAAGCGAAAAAAGCGATATCGGAATTCGAAAGATTGACCGGAAGCGTCAAGTACAGTATGGAACTGCAGCTGATCTATGTCGAAAATGGAGTTGATTTCACCCTAAGCTACGGGGATATCGATGAGCGCTTCTACAACAGCATGGAGTCCGTGTATGCTGATGTCATTAATCTGGTGAATGAGGATGAAACAGCCGAGTTGTTCGACGAATACGAGGAGCGCATCGAAGCGATTGTCTCGAAAACGGAAGAAATGGGCTGGGGTTTTCATGACGGATTAGCTGCTCTGTACGCTCAGATACGTTGGATTTAGGTGAGAATTGCGGTCGTGGATTTGCCCGTATATGCACTTCTGGGTCGCTGCCCACATACAATATAGAATGAACTTTATTGTATGCGGGGGAGGCGATACCCGGCAATCTTACCTTGAACCAACGTCAGGAAACGGCTTGCCAGAGGTTTCGCATGAATGATCCGCTGATGGTTGTGTTCGCAGGAAACAACGGCAGCGGCAAAAGCACCATTCGCAACCTGATCGTGGACTCACTTGGAATCAGCATTAATATTGACCCCGATGCATTGGCCCGCAAAATTTCCTCCGAGCATCCGGAACAGTACCGAATTTCAGCAGGAAAAGAAGCGATTCAACTCGCCCGGCATTGTATTGCTCACAAGAGAAGCTTTTCGGTTGAAACTACGCTGGCAGGAGGCAACGTCGTTCGGCTTATGCGAGCTGCCAAAGCTGCCGGATTTACCCTCATGCTGTTTTATGTTGGACTTCGCGATGTCCGTCTCAATATTGAACGCGTTGCAAGCCGGGTTCGCAATGGTGGGCATGATATTCCGTCGGAGGATATCGGGGTGTAAAGCGCACTGGAAGGCGCAGACTACTTTGGCATTGAGATCGGACAAACAGCCCCGACTTTAATTTTGAAGACAGACAAAGGCTATTATTCTCTCATCCTTTCGGGTGATTATGGACGAGTTGATTTTGAAGTGTTAAAAGAACTTTTGAAGCTTGATGAGATCAAATTGGCCAAGCCGCAAGAAGTAGAACAAGTTACAGGATGTAAGATTGGAGATGTATCATTAATAAATCCTAGCCTTCCTACGATAATGGACAGAGGGTTGCATCGATTCCCATATATTTATGGTGGAACAGGGATGTCGCAGACGACGTTGAAAATACAGCCCCGAGATGTAGAGAAGTTAAATCATGTCGTCGGATTTTTAAGATAGCTGACAATCGTAGGAGATAACGGAAATCTGATCTTCATCGATCCTAAATAGTTGCATGTATCTCTGCTCTTAATTTGTTATAATAAAAGGAGTGATTTATACAAACAGTTAGGTTAGCGGAGGTAGCATCCAGTTGAAGAGAATTACGATGCAGCAGATTGCCGACCATCTCGGCCTGTCCAAGTTTGCCGTTTCCAAGGCGCTCTCGGGCAAAGGCGGCGTAAGTGAAGCAACTAAAAAAAGGGTCATTCAAGCGGCCTCTGAGCTTGGCTATTTCGGGCAAAAATCCGCATATGTGAAAAATCAAATCCCTGCGGAAAGAAAAGCATCCATCCATGGCAAGCGGTCAGTGCTCGTGCTCATGCCTAATACTCGGTTTCAAAACAAGGAATCGCTTTATTGGGGGAAAATATTAGAGGGTATTTCCGAGGAGCTGGATGTGCGTCAGCTTGGTATGATTATTGTATCGGATTCCAGATCCGAAGATTTCTTGCATGTACTGAATCTGGAAGGGATTCTGGGCATGATCGGGGTCGGACAGATCGAATCATCGCTGTTGCTGGAGGTACACCGATTAGGGCTGCCGCTTATTCTTGTAGACCACGAGGATGCGCTCATTCCGACGGATACGGTATTTGCTAACAATAGGGACAGCATGTCGCGGCTATGCACGCATTTGGTCGGTCTTGGCCATACCAGACTTCATTTTCTCGGTGACATTCAGTTCTCAAGCAGCTTCCATGACCGCTGGATTGGCTTTCGGGAGGTGCTGGAATTGAACGGATTGACAGTGCCCGATCGTCAAGATCCGATGCTGCGGCTGCGTGGCGTGGAGATAGGTGAATATGGTTCGGATGTTAAGGAATGGATTGCAGCACAGAAGAGAAACAAGCCGATGCCTTCCGCGCTCGTCTGCGCCAATGATTCCATTGCCCTGCACGTGCGGCAGCTGCTCAAGGAAGCGGATATAGAAGTGCCTGCCGGAATGGCAATCACGGGATTTGACAATATCGACGACGCTTATCGCAGCGATCCGCCGATTACGACTGTTGATGTGCCGAAACAGGCGATGGGCCATAGAGCGGTTAAGAGACTTCTGGAACGCATCAGCAATCCGGAACAGCCCTATGAAAAAATATTAGTGTGCGCCGAGTTGGTTCATCGGGATTCTACAGCAGCTCCGGTGTCGGCAGACGCGCAAAAATAAAGGCTAGAGCGGAAAACTTCCCGCTCTAGCCTTTTGACATTATTGTGGCTGCAGAAACTAGCGAAGTGACAGATTGCGGTTAATCAGTTCAATCCGCTGGGCCACGCAGGCATAGGAGCGGAAAGCATCCTCGGGCGTATTCAGAACGTAGTCCAGCAGACGGTCTACCGTTGTGGCAGCCACATGGATACGTGTATCGGAGGAAGCGTAATAAATATAGACGTCGCCATTCTCGGTTGCAATAACACCATTGCAGAACACCACATTGGATACATCGCCTACGCGCTCCTCGCCTTCCGGCGCAATCAGGTGGCCGCCCGGACGATAAGTGGCCTCATACGGTTTGTCCAGATCGGTGAGAAACGCATACAGTACGTAGCGTAGTCCGGCTGCCGTATTGCGTACCCCGTGGGCGATGTGGAGCCATCCGTGCTTCGTCTTGATCGGCGCAGGGCCTTGACCGTTCTTGACTTCTTTAATCGTATGATAATGACGTTCGTCGATGATGATTTCGTTGTCGATGACCGCGTTCTCAATAGACGCCGACAATCCCCAGCCGATGCCGCCGCCGGAGCCCGTATCGATGAAACCGTCCTGCGGACGTGTATAGAACGCATACTTGCCGTCCACGAATTCCGGATGAAGCACGACGTTGCGCTGTTGGGCGGACGGGGTCTTCAGATCAGCGAGGCGTTCCCACGTGACCAGGTCTTTCGTCCGTGCGATGCCACACAGTGCGACTGCGCTGGAAAGGTCTCCGCGTGGAGCGTCAGGATCTTTCCGCTCGGTGCAGAACAAGCCGTAAATCCAGCCGTCCTCGTGCTGAACGAGACGCATATCATATACGTTCGTATCTGGTACGTCCGTTTCCGGCATCACGACAGGGTGGTCCCAGAAACGAAATCCGTCTACGCCGTTATCGCTTTCCGCGATGGCAAAGAACGATTTGCGGTCAACGCCTTCCACGCGTGCGACCAAATAGTATTTGCCGTTCAGGTAGATCGCGCCCGGATTGAGGATGGCGTTGATTCCAAGCCTTTCGGAGAAGTAAGGATTCGTCTCCGGGTTATAATCATACTTCCAGATTAACGGCGCGTGCTGCGCTGTGAGCACAGGGTATTTATAACGGTCATAAACGCCATTGCCCAATGGCACCGCTTCGTTGCGTCGGTTAAGCAGCGTTTCGTAACGTTCGGTTAATTGGTTCTTTCGTTCCTCGAATAGATGCATAGTATGTTCCTCCGTTAATTTTGGTGTAGGGCGAGGGCTTGCCGCTCCAGCCGCTCCAGCATTTCCAGACAGGCGCGGCTATTGTGGTAGGGGCACTTCCACGGGCTGACCTTAGGCTCATGGGCCAGCGGTTTGCCTGCCTGATCGACACCCCAGTACCATTCCCCGCCAGTCGGATCGACGATGTAAGCTTTAATGAAGTTCCAGCAATTCCAAGCGGCGGCCCGAAATTTATCTTCCCCTGAAAGCTGATAGGCATTGTAAAATCCGACCATCGCTTCGGCTTGCGGCCACCAGTCCTTGTTGGAATCTGTCACGCCGGATTGATCTGCTTCGTTCCATATGCCGCCGTCCTGGTCGATGCCATCAGCAAGAACGGCCTCCGCCATCGCAAGCGCCATTCGTTCGACGCGCTCCAGCAGAGAAGGGGTGCCAAGCACCTCGGCAGCCTCGTATAACAGCCAGCTGCCCTCAATATCGTGGCCGTAAGATATATGATGGCCTTTGACCTGCCAGCTCTCGTCGAAGAACAGTTCGAATCTGGCATGCTTAGAGTCAATAATATGATCCAGTGTCACCTCAATGAGCTCGGTCAGGCTGCGCTTCAGCTCTTCTGATTTCCATACCCGATAGAGATTGGTATAAGCTTCAAGGACATGAAGATGCGTATTCATTGATTTCTTCTCGTTCAAATCCTTATTGCTCAAGCTAAGATCGTCAGTTTGCTTCCAATCTAGTGTCAGCGCCTCGATATAGCCTTTATGAACGGGTTCATAGGCATACCGCTCCAACAGCCGATAAATGTCGATTGCCAGATCGATAGCCTCCTGGCTGCCGAAGGCGCGGTTATATTCTGCCAATGCGTAGATGTAAAAAGCCTGTCCGTACACCTGTTTTTTGGTTTGTGCGGGCTGCCCGGTATAATCAACGCTCCAGAATAACCCGCCATTATCGCGGTCGATGAAATAATTTTTCAAATAATCGTAAGCTCGATCGGCCATCTTCTTATATTCGGAGTTTGGGAAGAGCCGATATGCGGAAGCAAAGGACCACAGAATGCGGGCATTTAATAC
Source organism: Paenibacillus plantiphilus (assembly GCF_927798095.1). Lineage (GTDB taxonomy): Bacteria > Bacillota > Bacilli > Paenibacillales > Paenibacillaceae > Paenibacillus_Z > Paenibacillus_Z plantiphilus. The sequence continues at coordinate 161,063 of NZ_CAKMMF010000008.1, forward strand.
GAGCCCTTTGTCTGCACGGGTATCGATTCGAAGCTGCCCATCGATCTCACCGACAAATCCGCCATGTTCGTCATCCACCGTCTGCTCCATCCAAAAGTTTAAAATATTGCCTTGCAGCTCGGCTTGCAGCTCTTCTTTCCATTGTGCTATATCCATCGTGCAGCCCTCCTTATCGTTTCGATGCATAGAACTTCGCAATCACCGGCTCTGCTTCCTTGCCATAGACACAGTAGCCATCATCATGTGCGGCTTGTTCGCGCTCGTACACGATAGCCGGCCAATCCCATAACATAAAACCGCGAACCCATTCACGCTCGGCGCATTTAGCAAACATCATGCGATAGAAATCCGCTTGCTCGGTTTGATTATGCTCACCTTGAAGCATCCAGTCGTTCGGGATGGCGGCAGAGCCAGTGCGGCTTGGGCAGCCCGCCTCCATGAAGAAGAACGGTTTGTCGAACTGCTTTACGACGTCTTCAATGCGGTTCAATTGACGGTCCCAATCCTGAATGGGATAGTATCCGCTGGAGCTGATGATATCAACCGCATCCCACCAAGCTACATTATCCTCCTGATATTTGTCGCAATTGTAAGTAATCAGGCCGCTGTACACCTTCCTTACTTCAGCGATCAATTGGCGCCATTCGGTTTCCCTGCGGTCAGTTTGCACCATCTCGCAGCCAATGCATAACATTTCGCAGCTGGTTTCTTCGGCCATCTTCGCGAAATGCAGGATGTAAGCGCGATAGGAGGCGAACCACTGGCTCCACTTGGGTTCACAGGGTACGTCCTTATCGAAAAAGTTAATGTGAGCGCGCCATGTGCCATCCGCGCAATTCACAATCGGCTTCAGACACACTTGAAGACCTAACGATTTGGCTTTGCGGATCGCCCAGCGCACTTCATCGTCAGTGACAGTCGGCTCGTCCCAGTACGGGATTTCCGTGGAGAAGGCAGTAGCCTGAAGCGCGGAGAACGCGATGGCGGTCCAGTTCGAATTCGTAGATTCAGCCATACGTTCCATCGACAGAGAAGCGGATTCATTATTCCATGTGCCTCTGACACCCATGAAACCCCAAGTCATACCAGCAATAAATGGTTCAGATAATTGCATTCTGTTCACCTCGTTAGTTTGATTTGCGTCTTTTGTTAGCTTTTGTTATCAATAACGATAACAAAATAACTACTTAACAGATACTATAAAGATAATTGTTATTGGATTCAACCTATAAATTCGATTTTGTTACTTTGTTACTTTATTTTTTACTTAACAACAACAAAAAAACCGTCCCTGCAGACGGTTTAAAGTGAAAAAGCATATGTTTAGTTGCTTGCCTCCAAGCGCTGAACCGAGTCTCTGTAAATGATTTTGCCTTGTACGAGCACTCGGCCGTTCCGGCGGCTTGGGTTGGCGATCTTCTCCATAATGAATTTGACCGCAGTCCGTGCCATTTGATCGATATCCACTTCAACTGTTGTCAGGTGCGGAGAGACCAGTGTGGCATAGATGTCATTGTCAAAACCTACCACGGAACAATCGGAAGGAATTTGGTATCCTAATTCTGTAAGCCGTTCGTAAACATTGTATGCAACCTGATCGCAGTTGCAGACGAAGGCTGTAGGCATTTTCTCGGGCAGCTTGATCTCGATGTAGCGGCCGCGCTCGTCACGATCATTCAGCAGCAATCGTTCCTGAAAAGCGAGCCCGTGTTCAAGAAGTGACTTGTAGTAGCCGAGAAAACGATCCTGAATGCTGCTGGTGGAGTAAATATTGCCGACATAGGCGATTTCACGGTGGCCCATGGCAATTAAGTAATTCGTTAGTTCATAAGCGCCGTAGAAGTTGTCCTGGATAATGGAATCGATCTCCGCATGTTCATCATAGAAGTCCAAAAATAATTTGGGCAGGTTCATCGTTTGAACAATATTGATGTATTCCTTGCTGACCTGGCCCAGAATAATGATCCCGTCCACTTTGTTTTCATTATAGACTCTTGGAAAGCTGAGCTGCTCCTCGTCCTCATTGCTAAGTACATTTAGAATGCCAAAATAACCGTAATGCTCAAGATGGAGGGAGATTTGCTGATAAACCCGCAAATAGAAGGAATCATTCATGCCTGTAAACCGTTGCGGAATCATTACGCCTATATTATAGGACAGTCCTTCTTTAATCGATTTGGCGGCGGAATTATAGCGATAGCCCATCTCGCCGGCAATTTTTTTTATTTTAAGCTTCAAACTGTCGCTGACGCCTTCTTTATCGTTAAGCGCTTTGGAGACCGTTACGCTGCTGACTCCAACTTTATCTGCAATATCTTTCATCGTAATGTTGCTTCTCATTACTTACATTCACCGTCCTATACATTTTAAACGGAAGCAGCTTGTTATGCTAAAAACAGTATACATCTATAACCTCAGTATATAAAGTAATTTGTTTCGGATAATTAATTACTTTACTTATTAACTAATATTAAGGGGTGATTTAATTAAATTGTTGACAGGAAAGCGCATACAACATAGAATAAAGAAGTGCTTTATCGATAACTTAAATATTAGTTTAGAAAGGGGTTACGAAAAATGATAAAAAGAAAAGCTACGATCGGTTTAGTAACTGTAGCGCTTGTCGGTTCGATGCTGGCGGGGTGCTCACAGAACAACGCAGAGAATAACCCAACTACCAACACAGAGGGAACGGAACAAACGGGCAAAGGCCCATCTGGTGAAATTACGGTGCTTACCCAACGGACAGACATCGTAGATACGGTGTTCAAAGGTTACGCAACTGAATTTAATAAGAAATATCCGGATGTTAAAGTAAACTTCCAAGCATTGTCCGATTATGAAGGTCAAATTACGGTTCGGATGAACTCCGACGATTATGGTGATGTTCTGCTTGTGCCGACAAGCATTCCATTGGCGGATACGCCTGAATTTTTTGAGCCTCTTGGGGATCTGGCCGAAATGAGCAAGGAATATATCGGTTTGGAAGAAAGAGCGGTTGACGGCAAGGCTTACGGTATTCCAATTGCGGTTAACTTCTCGGGCGTGTTATACAACAAAAAAGTGTTTAATGATGCGGGCGTAACGAAGGCGCCAAGAACGACAGATGAATTCCTCACAGCATTGAAAGCGATCAAAGACAAAGGCAATGCGATACCGCTTTACACGAACTATGCGGATAGCTGGCCGTTGACGCAGTGGGAAGCTGTATTGACTACGGTTGCCGGCAATGTAGACTATGTGAACGTCGAACAGCCGAATACCGATGAGAACTTCGTGCCTGGCAAGCCTCACTATGAGCTGTACAAAGTGATGTATGACGCCGCAAAGCAAGGATTGATCGAGAAAGATCCAACGACAACGAACTGGGAGGCTTCCAAAGCTGACATGGCTAACGGCAAGATCGGCGCCATGGTGCTCGGTTCCTGGGCGATTGGTCAAGTGAGTGCATTAGCGCCGAACAAGGATGACATTGCTTACATGCCGTTCCCGACTAATGCAAGCGAAATTATTATGCCATTGGCTGACGACTACACGCTCGGTATTAATAAAAACAGTGACAACAAAGAAGCCGCAAGAGCATGGATTGACTGGTTCGTTAAAGAGTCCGGCTACTCGGTAGAGCAAGCGGGCGGCATGAGCCCGGTTGTCGGCGCTCCACTTCCGGAGACGCTGAAGCAGTTCGAAGGCACAGATGTGAAGTTTGAGCTCCAGTCCCCTGCAAAGGCTGGACAAGAGGGCTGGGTTGATAAAATCGACAAGGATGCCGAGATTGGCCTCTGGCAGCCGGAATTCAAGAAGCGGATTATCGAAGCGGCCATCGGCAACCTCGATGAGTCCTTCGATGATATTATGAAGGATCTGAACGAAGATTGGGTGAGTTCCCGCGCCAAGGTTGTCGGCAAATAGTGTAACGCCGGGGATGATGTATAACGGCGGCAATAGAGGAGGGAGACGCATGCAGCATGCGTTTCCCTTATATTCGCCACAGTAGAGAGAAGTGCAGAGCAGGACCTTTGGAGGTATGAGTGATGTTTAAGAACCTGAACTATAAAATGCAGCGAAGAATCATTATATTCGCTTTTTCGCTGATCCCGGTCACGTTATTATTCACATTTGCGTACTTGCCGGTTATCAATATGTTCAAATACAGCTTCACCGACTGGAACGGATACAGCAAGAGCTACGACTATGTCGGATTTGAGAATTACAAAACTATTTTTACAGATTCCAAATATTTTTCCGTCTTCAAAGTCAGCTTGTACTATTTTGTCGGCTCATTCGTTCAGATGGGACTGGCGTTATACTTCGCGACGATTCTAAGCACGAGTGTCCGTTTCAAAAATTTTTTTAAAGGGGTCATGTTCTTCCCTTATCTTCTGAACGGCGTAGCGATCGGATTTATCTTTCTGTTCTTCTTCAGGCCTGATGGTACTTTGGATACGTTGCTGCAAAGCGTCGGTCTCGGTGCTTATACACAAGGCTGGCTGCTCAATCCGCATATTATCAATATTTCGCTGGCCGGGGCATCCCTATGGAGATATATGGGATTTAACTTCATTATTTTCCTCGGTGCGATCTCCTCAATCGGCAAGGATGTTTATGAAGCGGCTGAAATTGACGGAGCGAACCGTTGGCATCAATTCCGCCATATCATTCTCCCGAGCATTAAGAGCATTGTGCAGTTGAACTTGATTTTGGCGATTAGCGGCGCAATCAGTGCGTTCGATATTCCATATATCATGACCGGCGGTTCGAATGGCAGTAATACGTTTGTCATCCAGACAGTAACGACAGCGTTTAAGTACAACAAGCTAGGCCTTGCTTCCGCCATGGCGGTCGTTCTGCTCTTCATTGTCGTCATTGTGACCTTGCTGCAACGCTTGTTCATCAAGGAGGAGAAATAACCTATGTATAAATTGAAATACGGGACGGCGGCTGTTTTCAAGTATGCCACCTTGTTGCTTGGCGCGTTTGCCGCACTCGTTCCGATCGCGGTTGTTCTCTTCGCTTCCTTCAAGACGAACAAGGAATACAGCACAACAAGTCCGCTCACGCTCCCGGAGAACTGGTTTAACTTTTCCAACTATACGAAGGCATTTATTAACGGCAAGATGCTGCTGGGCTTCGGGAATACGATTTTTATCGTGGTGATGTCCATCATCGGCGCTACGCTGATCGGCGCGATGATTGCCTATGTGCTTAACCGGTTCCGATTCCGCGGCAGAAACATTTTGATAGTCGCCTTTTTGCTAGCTACGCTGATCCCGAGTGTAACGACCCAGGTAGCTACCTTTCGGATTATCGATTCCCTGAATCTGATGGATACCCGTTTCGCTCCGATACTGCTCTATCTTGGTACGGATATTATCGCCGTGTATATTTTTATGCAGTTTTTAAATTCGATTTCGGACTCACTGGATGAATCCGCGATGCTGGATGGCGCTTCTTATTTCACAATCTTCTGGAGAATCATTTTGCCGCTTCTGGCACCGGCGATTGTAACGGTTATTATCGTCAAAGGCGTCAACATTTACAACGATTTTTACACGCCATTCCTCTATATGCCGAGTGAAAATCTGCAGGTTCTGTCTACGGCGCTCTTCAAGTTCAAAGGTCCTTATGGCTCCCAATGGGAAGTCATCTGCGCCGGTATCATGATTACGATCATTCCGATTATGATTATCTTCCTGTCCCTGCAGAAATACATTTATAACGGCTTCGCGCAAGGATCGGTTAAATAAAATTCTATCATGTTAATAAAGGAGATTATATATGGACACAGTACGCATTATTGGAGAGAATCTTCCGAACATGCCTTGGCAGGAGAAACCAGAGGGGGCAGTTGGCCCGGTATGGAGACATTCCGATAACCCGGTCATCCATCGTAATCCGGTCAAGGGCGTAGCTCGCATTTTCAACAGTGCCGTCGTTCCGTTCGAAGGCGAATACGTAGGTATTTTCCGCGCCGAGTCGACGAATGGCCGCTCGCATCTGCATATGGGCCGAAGCAAGGATGGTTTGAAATGGACGATCGAGGAGAAGCAAATTCCGTTCGTCAACGAGCAAGGAAAGCCATTCCAGCCGAATTACGCCTACGACCCTCGGCTTGTTAAAGTGGAGGACGTTTATTACATCATTTGGTGTACGGATTTCTACGGAGCCGCAATTGGTGTCGCGAGAACGACCGATTTCGAATCCTTCGTGCGCCTGGAAAATCCGTTTCTCCCGTTCAACCGCAACGGTGTCTTGTTCCCTCGCAAAATCAATGGCAATTTCGTCATGCTTTCCCGTCCAAGCGACAGCGGCCATACGCCGTTTGGCGATGTCTTCCTGAGCGAGAGCCCGGATTTCGTCTATTGGGGCAAGCATCGCCATGTGATGAGCAAAGGCGGCCAAGGCTGGTGGCAGTCGGTTAAAATTGGCGGAGGACCGGCTCCGATCGAGACGAGCGAGGGCTGGCTCATGTTCTATCATGGGGTAACCGGCACATGCAACGGTCTTGTGTACAGCATGGGCGCCGTTATTTTGGACAAGGATGAGCCGTCCAAGGTGAAGTACCGTTCCAGCACCTATGTGCTTACGCCGGAAGAGTGGTACGAGGAGCGCGGTTTCGTGCCTAACGTCGTATTCCCTTGCGCCACGCTGACGGATGCGGAGACCGGTCGGATCGCGATTTACTACGGCGCCGCAGACACTTACGTCGGCGTAGCTTATACGACTGCACAGGAAATTATCGATTATGTGAAAGCGACGCATGAAGAAGTCGGCGACGATGCCGAAATCGGCATCATGTAAAGCATCGCAATTCTTATCCTTATAACCCCAATGGAAACGGATAATCGCTTTAATGGTTTATCCGTTTTCTTCTTCAAGGAGGAACGGACTTGGCTAACGATAAAGTAGAAGATTTGCTGAAATATAGAGGAAGCAGCCCGAAGCCGGATGATTTCGATGCTTACTGGGCGCGTGCGCTGAACGAATTGGATGATCAACCTCTTGCCTATGAACTGGTGGTGGCCCAATTCCAAACGCCTTTGGCGGAATGCTATCATCTCTATTTTACCGGTGTCGGGGGAGCAAGAGTGCATGCCAAATTCGTCAAGCCTAAAGCGTCAAACGGGATGGGGCCTGGGCTGGCTTTGTTCCATGGCTATCACTCCAACAGCGGCGACTGGTTCGATAAGGTGACCTATGCGGCACATGGCATCACGGTCATCGCCCTGGACTGCCGAGGACAGGGAGGACTCTCCGAGGACAACCTGGCTGTAAAAGGAAATACATTAAAGGGCCATATTATCCGAGGAATAGATGAGGGGAATGCGGATCGGCTTTATTACCGCCATGTTTTCCTTGATCTGGTTCAGACCGTGAGAATATTGAAGTCTATGGATGGCGTGGACCCGGATAAAATTGGCGTCCATGGCTGCTCGCAGGGCGGTGCCTTGGCCATTGCCTGCGCTGCGCTCGAACCGAGCGTCAAGCTGGCGATACCGGTGTATCCGTTCTTGACCGATTACAAGAAGGCTTGGGAGATGGATGCCACCTCTTCGGCTTATGAAGAAATTGCTTACTTCTTCCGCTTTTTGGATCCGCTGCATACACGGCAGGATGAGTTGTTCCATAAGCTGGGCTATATTGACATTCAGAATCTGGCTGATCGCATAGAAGCAAAGGTTATTTTCGTAACGGGTCTAGCCGACCCGGTCTGTCCGCCATATACGCAATTTGCGACGTACAACAAGATTACGTCCGATAAGGAGCTTGTTGTATATCATGAATACGGTCATGAGTATCTGCCTTTCTTGAGCGATCGCGTGCTGCAGGAGTTGTTGAATCTTTAAGCCAATGCATACTGCCTCGTGCGGGTCCTGAGAGGAGGTGAATTCAACCGATTTCGTTAATCGTTCACGCCTATAATTCTAGCATGGAGAGAGAGTGATCAGGTTGAGACAAATGAAAAAGAGATTCCAACTGCTTCTGGCAGCAGTGCTGACGGCATCGCTTGCTTTGCCGGGTTATGCACCGGCGGCGGCTGCCGCATCGGCATCGGCAGCAAAACCAGCGGCAGTAGGTCAATACAGTGCCCACTGGGCGCAGGAGAGTATTAATAGGTGGACCGGATACGGCGTTGTTCGAGGCTATGCAGACGGTTTATTTCATCCGGGCAATGAGATCACCCGGGCGGAAGTCGTCACTATCCTGAATCGGATGTTCGGTTATTATGCGAAGTCCGACCTGACCTTTGCGGATATACCGGCCACGGCTTGGTATGCGGATGAGTTAAGAAAGGCGAGAGAAGCCGGTTATTATGAAGGCTTCCCGGGCAATCTGTCCAAGGCAGCGGCTAAAGTGACGCGGCAGGATGCGGCAACGTTAATCGCGAAAGTCTTCTCACTTCAAAATGAAAGCGCTAACACTAGCTTGAACTATGCCGATGCCTCTCAAATTAGCGACTATGCCCGCCAAGCGATAGCTGCCCTCGGTGGCGTAATATCGGGTTATCCCGACGGAAATTTCCGACCCCATCAGAATATAACCCGGGCAGAGCTGGTCAGTATGATAGATCGCCTTGTAGCGAAGTATTATAGTGCGGCAGGTTCTCAGACAGGCGAAGTCATTCAAGGGAATGTCATCATCAATCGTAATGATGTAAGTTTGAAGGATGCATCTATCTCCGGGAATCTCTATCTGGCTCCGGGCATTGCTGACGGGGACGTGCATGCGGATAGCGTTACCGTTCAAGGCACTGCGTTTGTATCGGGAGGCGGAAACCACTCGATACATATGAAGCATTCGAGTCTTTCCAAGGTTGTCGTGAACCGTGCTGAAGGCAAGGTTCGGCTTGTTATTTCGGGCGCAACGACTGTGAGACAGCTTTCGGTGAATACCGCCGCTGTGCTGGTGATCGAGGAAGACGCCACGGTCACCAGTCTGGTGGTTGACAGCGGGGCGGCCGGAACGATGCTGGACATTAAAGGTTCGGTCGGTGAAATCTCCGTTGCAGGCAGCGGGATTACCATTAACGGCCAGGTTGTAACGAGCAGCGGCGTATATACGATCAAGGACGGGAAACTTCAACCAGTCACGCCGTCTGCGGGCAGTGGCTCAAGTAGCGGGTCAAATAGTGGCTCAAATAGTGGCTCCAGTAGTGGATCAAATAGTGGCTCAAATAGTGGCTCAAATAGTGGCTCCGGCAGTGGCACAGTGGGCGGCGGAGGCTCCGATAGCGGTACAGTCGGCGGAGGGGGTTCCGGCAGCGGCACAGAGATCGGCGGGGGCTCCGAAAATCCGGGAACAGATGTCCAGGCGATGAACTTGGTTGACGCGCAAGCCACTGCAGAGACGAAGTCGCTGTTCGCATTCTTGAATGAAACGAGAGGCAGGAATGTTTTGTTCGGCCATCAGCATGATACGACGGTTTCCTTCGCAGGCAAGGATGCCCAAGGAAACGTCATCTCTGATGTGAAGAACTCAGTCGGCGATTATCCGGCGGTCTTCGGCTGGGATACGCTGAGCTTGGACGGGCGTGAGAACCCGCCGGGCGTGGCAGGAGATTATGAGGCAAGCCGCATCGCACTGTCGAAGGCGATGCGGCAGGCTTATGACATGGACGGCATCGTGACGCTGAGCACGCATCCGTATAATTTTGCGACCGGAGGCAGCTTTAACGATACAAGCAACACGGTCGGCGCGACACAATCGGTTGCAGCCCGCATTTTACCAGGTGGTGATAAGAATGCCGATTTCCGGGAGTACCTGGATCGGATTGCTGCCTTCGCCAACCAGCTGAAGGATGATAGCGGCAAGCTGATTCCGGTCCTGTTCCGTCCGTTCCATGAGCAGAACGGCAGCTGGTTCTGGTGGGGCGCGGCAACAACGACGAAGAGCGAATATAGCGAGCTGTACCGGTACACCGTCGAGTATTTGCGCGATTATAAGCAGGTACGCAACTTCCTGTACGTTTTCTCACCTAACGGGCCGTTCAACGGCAATGAGAATGAGTACTTCACTACGTATCCGGGCGATGAGTTTGTTGACATTCTAGGCATGGATCAATATGACAACAAAGACAATGCCGGAAGCGAGGCTTTCCTGAGCGGTCTCGTGAAGGATTTGAAAATGATTTCCCAAGCGGCTGACCGCAAAGGGAAGGTGGCTACGCTATCGGAGTACGGCTACAGCGCTGCAGGTATGAAAACAATCGGAAACAACGAAACGCAATGGTTTACTAAAATCGCCAATGCGATCAAAAACGATCCGGATGCCCGGAGAATCGCGTATATGTTGACCTGGGCCAACTTCGGCGAAGGCAATAACCTGTACGTGCCTTACAAGGACGTAGCGGGCAAGGGCAGCCATGAGCTGCTCCCGGATTTCATTTCCTTCTACAACGATTCGTATACATCGTTCGCGGGAGAGTTGTCGGGTCAGAATGTTTATGGGAGAAAGCTCAACACGGCTGCTGAGCAGCCGCTCATGCATATCGTCACGCCGACCAATATTGGAACGGCAAGCGAAGCGCCTACCGTTATTCGTGCGAGGGTGCTGCACACTTTGCCAAGCAAGGTGACCTATGCAATCGGGCAGGATGGCCCGGAGGCTGAGATGACGCTGGATGCCGATGGGTACTATTCGGCGGACTGGATGCCGACAGCGGCATTGAACGGCAAATCCGTGGGAATTACCGTTCGGGCTTACCAAGCTGGCGCCAGTACGCTGGAGCAAACCATTACAGCGTTTGTCAAAGTACGTGAGCTGGCAGTGAAGCGATTTACGTTCGACACGGTGGACAGCCTGCAGGCGATACAGAATAACGGCACTTATCCAGCCTCCATAGCAATGGAGCTTGCGCATGTTATGCAAGAAGAGAACGGCAAGCTGGAATTGAAGCTGGCAAGCGGTTTGAATGCAGCAGATACGTGGCAGGAGCTCAAGCTGCAGCTTACCGCTGCGGGTCTAAACGGCGTTAATCTCGCTGACGTCAAGCGGATTAAGTTCACGGCGCTCATTCCGGTATCCTCCGGTAGCGCGGGAGCTGCCGTCCAGGCGGTCGCCATGTATCCGGAAGACTGGGGCATCAAATACGGCGAGGATGCAACAAGACAGACGCTGGCGGATTTGAAGCAGGTGACAGTCTCAGGCACTTCCTACTACAAGTATGACGCTGTCATTGAGTTGAATGACGCCGTCGCGGCTGCGCAAGCATCAGGCCTTGCCATTTCGCTCGTTGGCAGCGGATTTGCGGCGCCGGAACCGGTATCCATTCTTGTAGACGATCTCGGCTTGTATAATGCTTATACCGCTCCGATACTTGACACGGGTCTGGTGGACGACTTTGAGTCCTACAGCGGGTCTACCGACGCGGCGGTGGCTAAATATCCGAAAGCGGGCGGGGATGATGTGAGCGTCTCGCTGGGCTCGAAGCACAAGGCTGCCGGCGACTACGGAATGAAGCTGCAGTTTGCCGTCAATACGGCAGGCTATACGGGCATAGGCAGAAGCTTGGGAACGGTGAATTGGTCGGACAGCAATGCGCTGCAACTGTGGGTACATTCGGATGCGGGCAGCTCCATCGCCAAGGAAGGCAAGCCGCTCAAACTGGTTATTCAGACGATGATCAACGGAACCGCGTATGAAGCTTACCCGGTACTGGAGCCTTCCAAGTCGTACCATTTGACGATCCCGTTCAGCGATTTTGTCGTGGCTCCTTGGAGCGCAGGCGGACCGGTGACGAAGGAAGGTCTGGAGAAGGTCACGAATTTCAGCATTTATATTAATTCCATGGATAATGGCAGCCATAGCGGCATCCTTTATTTCGACGACATTCGTGCCGTTCATGATGCCAATACCCCTGAGCTTCCGGACTCCGGCAATGGAATGACAGGAACTCCTGCGGGCGTGCTGTATCCATTCCAGGCGGCTTCAGATATCAATGCGTGGAAGATCGAAGGCAATACCGCACAAGCACAAAACATGGCCTACGATGATGCTGAGAAGACGCTGACCGTCGATTTTCCGCTTATGAATACAGGGCAGAATGCCACAACGAAGGTATGGAACGAAGAGTTCGAGCTATCGACGATTCCGTCCGGACTGAATCTGACGGGCATGGGCAGCTTGACGGCTAATGTCAAATTAAGCGCAGGGACGGTCAAAGCCAGGTTGTTCATGAAGAGCGGTACGGGCTGGGCATGGGTGGACAGCGGCAATCCGGTTGCTATCGATTCGGCAGGCTACACAGCACTAACCATCTCCTTGGCGGATGCGGCTAAAGTGAGCGGTGTTGATTTGAAGGATATTAAAGTTATCGGGATCAAGATTGAAGAGATTGGCAACGACGGGGGAACGGCCAAGCTGCATCTGAAGGATATATCGCTTCAAGCGGTTCAGCCCGTGGTCGCTTACGGCTTTGAACAGGATGTGGAAGGCTGGGCGGGGAACGCGAGCAGCCTGACCGTTACGCAGGCTGTTTATACCGAAGGCAGCGAGAACTATAATGTTCTCAAGACGGCAGCATTGTGGCAGAATGGCGGAGAATTTTTGGCTGTCAGCACAATGGCGGACCTTGATCTCAGCAGCTTTAAAGGCATTGAAGCGAAGGTGAAAATCGACACTGCTGCCGAGAATGTTCAAGCGAAGCTGTTTCTGCAATTGCGGGGTTATAAGGTGTGGATTGATTCTGGGGCTCTAGCAGCAAATGACGCAGGCTTTACCACGTTGCGGATCGATTTCTCGAACATGACTCCGATTGCAAGCAGCGGCGAGCCAGCCTATCATGCAGATGACTTGAAGTCGGTGAACGCCGTTGGGATTCAACTTGTAACGCCAAGCGGCGGAGCAGGAGAAGCAACACTATACATTGACGAAGTAAAAGCCTACAACTGAGGTTTTTAACAGCGCACATGAACGATGAAAATAAGACTACTGTCCGTGAAAAGGCAGTGGTCTTATTTTTTGTTAAGAGGCTTTAACGATTGCTTTTTTCAATCAGTTGCTTGTTTTCCATCATATCTTGTGTATGCGTCTTCGTACGGTCCGCGATTGGAGAAGATGGCGGACGATATAACCGAGGACATTCAGGGCGCTTGGAAGCTTCATGGCATAATCTAAATTTCACATGGCCGACACTGCGTTCTCAACTTGAGAGGACGTACATCCAACAGAATAATTGGAATTCACTTATCCTGCTCATATAAATGTAGCATAGAGGTCTGGTATTGCCGTTTCGCCTCGGTAGAACGAACTATGCGTCCGGCCAAGGCAGTCGATAAATCATGCACATCTGGGCCGCTGCCTACATAGAATGAAGAACCGACTTAATGTGCACCGGGGGGAACAGGTTGTCCCCGGTAATCCAGCCTGGGGGTGTACGGTTCATGGGATTGTTTGCGACGATAGCACTGTTCATCAAACAGCTGTCACTGCTCGTATCGTATGTGAAGAACAACGCTTTTCCGCAGCCGCTTCATGAGGAAGAAGAGATGAAGCATCTGAAGCTGATGGCGGAGGGGAACCAGCATTCGCGCAATCTGCTTATCGAGCACAACCTGCGGCTGGTGGCGCATATCGTCAAGAAGTTCGATAATACGGGGGAAGATCTGGAGGATCTGATCTCGATTGGCACAATCGGCCTCATCAAGGCTATCGAAAGCTTCCAAACGGGCAAAGGCACGAAGCTCGCGACATTCGCGGCGAGATGTATCGAGAACGAGATTCTTATGCATTTGCGTTCCTTGAAAAAAACGCGTAAGGATGTTTCCTTGCATGATCCAATTGGAACTGACAAAGAGGGTAACGAGATTACACTAATAGATATCCTTGGCACGGAAGCCGATGATGTCGCAGACAGGGTCCAGCTGAAAATCGAGAAGTCGAAAATATACAAAAACCTCGACATATTGGATGATCGGGAAAAGGAAGTCGTCGTCGGCCGTTTCGGTCTGGTGCACGGGGGAGAGGAGAGGACACAGAGAGAAATCGCCAAGGAACTGGGCATTTCACGCAGCTATGTGTCGCGGATCGAGAAGCGGGCGCTGATGAAGCTGTATCATGAGTTTTATAAGGTAAAGCGATAGCGGATGAACGTCATCTCGAATGGGATGGCGTTATTTGCTGACTCATAAAGGGGTTTCTCCCGCGTTAAACGGTTATAATTCTTTTTTGCGAAATATGGAGTCACCGATAATGAATACAGGTTTAGAAGCACTACGATCTCAATTTGAGAAATCGCAGTGCTTTTTTAGCAGAACATATAGTTGCTGACAATCTGAGGTCGCTGTGAACCATCATAATGGAGGAAAGACATACGGGAGTGAGTAAAGTGGATCAGCCGATATATCGCCTACAGTATTTCTAGGCAGGAAGAACTAGGTGGAATGTCGAATTCCCAATTTATGATAAGATTTAACATTACATAATAGCTTGGGTGGCAGAACGATGATGAAAGGTGAATCCCAATGGAAAATCAAAGTAAATTGCTAAAAAAAGAATACACCAACTGGTTGAGGCGAAAGAAGAAAGCGGACGGACAACCTTACTCTGAAGGTACAGTCATGCAATATGTTTCAGCTTTATCCACTTCCCCAGCAAAGCTGTCAACAATTAAACTAGAGACGACCAATGTGTTCGAAATAGCTGATGCAAGTCAGTATAGCAGCATGAGAGAAGCCATGAAGCAGGCGGAGAATTTTAACTTAGTGAACGAAAGAGCGGGTAATAAAGCATTCCAGTACAGTCTTGATTATTATGAGGAGTTTCTGAGAGGGCGAGAGAGCGGGCTAGGTTCTGAAGTTGCGTCAAGCAAGTTGAGTGAAAATTCTATTGCCACAGAGGGAGCTTCTATGGGAAATGCTGAAAATAAGCTGCTTTTAGACAAGAATACCATCCTTTATGGTCCCCCAGGAACCGGCAAAACCTATCATACTGTTCTATATGCGGTATCAATGATTGAAAGGAAGCCTGTAATTGCCATTCTCCAGGAAGCCGAGACAGACGGATATGATCAAATCAAGAGGCGGTTTGAAGCATATAAGGCGAATGGACAAATTGCATTCACAACCTTTCATCAATCCTATGGTTATGAGGAATTTATCGAAGGGATCAAGCCGAAGCTGGTATCTGATGACAATACGGACACTGTGACAGGAGAAATAGGTTACGAGATTGTACCTGGAGTGTTTAAACGGTTCTGCGATGAAGCTCAAAAGCCAATTGTACAAGCCAGCAACGACTACGGAATCCGCAAGGAACCAACAATTTGGAAGGTTTCCCTGTGGGGATCCAAAGAGAATCCAGTCAAGAGGGACTGCTTCAACAATAATAGAATTCGCATCGGATGGGATTCTTATGGTGAGATCGTGAACGAAGAAACGGATTACAGCCAGTTTGGAGGAAGGATGATCATCTCCCGTTTTATTAACGAGATGCGAAGCGGGGATATTGTCCTGGTCCTGTATGATGAAGAAACCATAGATGCTATTGGTGTGGTGACGGGAGATTATGAATGGCTTGAAGATGTAGACACTTTTAAGCGTTCCCGGGATGTAAAGTGGCTAGTCAAGGATATTCGGGAGAACATCATGGAGCTGAATGAAAACACGGTTATGACTCAAGGGTCAGTATACCGATTGAATCGAATTTCGCTGTCGGATGTGCTTACCATCCTGCAAAGACAAAAGACGGGGCATGTCAGCTCCGCCATCCAATCGAATAACAACAATTACGTCTTCATCATTGACGAAATCAATCGGGGTAACATCTCCAAAATATTTGGTGAGCTTATCACCTTAATAGAGCCAACGAAACGAATAGGCATGCCGGAAGAAATCATGTTGAAGCTGCCATATTCTCAAGATTTATTTGGCGTTCCTAATAATGTATACCTATTAGCTACAATGAATTCGGCGGATCGTTCAATAGCCCGTCTGGATACGGCGCTGCGCAGGAGATTTTCATTTGCCGAAATGATGCCAGATCCTAGTACTCTTGCCTCGATAGTCGTTAACGGAGAACTGTTGAATATAGCGAAGATGCTGGAAGCTTTGAATAAGCGAATTGAGGTGTTGTACGATCGGGAGCATACCATCGGACACGCATATTTTTTTGAATTGTACAAAGAGCCAACGCTGGAGAAGTTGGGGCATCTATTTGAGCATACGATCATTCCACTGCTGCAGGAGTATTTTTATGATAACTATGAGAAGATTCGCCTTGTATTGAGTGACAATAATAAGCTGGATCCGGAGCAGTTTATTGCACGGAACAAGGTTATTGTGAATGAGCTATTCGGTATTTTGGACGAGCATGATCTGGAGGATCATTTTACTTATAAGATTAACGGTGCTGCGTTCAGTCAGATCGAGGCTTATCGCAAAATTTACGATCACAATAGTCTTGCATAGGTGAGGCGATGAAGATGCATTTGTTTAACAAGAGCAGCAAGAATACTAAAATTAAGTTGAAAGAATATGGTTCCATATGCAAGAATCCGGATGGGATATCGCATGGTTATCAATATTTGTCTGAGTCAGCCTTCAACTGCCTGGAGCATTTAATATTGGAAAATAGAGTGACTAAGAATGGGGCAGAGCCGCTCGAATTCATGAGCTTGTCGAGCAGGAGAGGAATTGGCAAGGTCATCAGCGCCAAAAATTATGTCGGTGTCATTGCGATGAGGGATGGTACTCAAATTGAGATTCTGCCGAAAATATACACTTGGGATGAGGAAAGCTCTGAAGTAGAGACGAAAAGGATCTTTATCCATATGTTACGGTTCATCAAGGATATTCCGAATAAACAATTCGGTTCGACAAGTCTTAAAGCGGAGAAAAACCATCTGCTCGACATCTTCATCCGCATGTTTATAGAAGAGGCTATGACATTGGTCAAGCGCGGACTGAAATCTGATTATCGGGAACATCGTGATAACGAGATCTTTTATAAGGGAAAGCTGCAGATTGCCCAGCATATTAAGCTGAATGCTGCTCACAAGGAACGCTTCTATGTCGAATATGACGAATATAGTATCAATCGTCCCGAGAATCGGCTGATCAAAACCACAATTGAGCTATTGATGAGGTTAAACGGAAGTGTCGATAATCAGAAGGATCTATACTTGCTATTGGCCGCGTTTGACAACGTCGAGACATCAGGACATCTGGAACAAGACTGGGCGTGTATTTCAACGGATCGAATGATGAAGGACTATCAGACGATCTTGGACTGGTGTCGCTTGTTCTTGTCCGGCCAAAGCTTTACTCCGTTCAAAGGCGATAGTCATGCTTTTGCGTTGCTGTTTCCGATGGAGGTGGTGTATGAACGGTACGTGGCGGGAATTGTAAAAAAAGCTCTTACACATCCCCTTTTACAGGTAAAGACGCAGGATCGAACTTTCAGGTTGTTCCATAACCCGGCAAGGTTTCAATTGCAACCAGATATCGTTGTTCAAGGGCCATCTGGGGTTGTCGTACTGGATACAAAGTGGAAGAGGCTCACGACCACCCCGGACTACGGTATTTCGCAAGCGGATATGTATCAAGCATATACTTACGGCAAGAAGTACGGAGCTGCAAAGGTTTATCTGCTTTATCCCTGGCTGCCTGGTCTTTCGGTCATTAATCAGCCAATCAGATATGATAGTGGAGATGGCGTGGAAGTTAGGATTGTATTTGTGGATTTGAGTCTTGGAAAAGCATGCGTGGATGCATTATCTGTTGAATTGATAAATGCAGTTATTGGTAATGAGTTTAATTAGACGAAATAGGAGTGGGGTGTGAGATGAATGAATCAAATTGATCAGGCCATTGAATTTGCTGCTCAAGCGCATCAAAATCAGAAAAGAAAGGGTACTAATATTCCATATATTAGCCATCCATTCGGGGTGGCGATGATTTTGATTGAGGCCAAATGTAAAGAAGAAATTATAATTGCCGGTCTGCTTCACGACACGTTGGAGGATACAGACACAACTGAAGAGGAGATTCGCAGTCAGTTTGGGGAGGAGGTTTTGAGACTCGTTCTTGGAGCTTCTGAGCCAGATAAGAACGCATCTTGGGAAACACGCAAAGAGCATACCCTGGAATACTTGAAGAGCGCCGATCTTGCTCTCAGGCAACTGGCTTGTGCGGACAAGCTGAATAATCTTCGGTCTATTCGACGAGAAACGGCACTCTACGGGGATAAGGTATGGGATAAATTTAAACGTGGCTATAAAGATCAGAAATGGTATTATACCGGTCTGGTAGAAAGTCTCGGCTATGGTTCGCGATTTGCTTTGCTGGATACCTACCAAGATGAAGTTGAATCATTCTTCCTGAATATACAATTTTCCGATGTGAAGAAGGAGTGCCGAAGAAACAAGAAGTTCTTCAATGCTTTGTTTGAACTTTTATTTGCCGAAGAGGGAAGAGCTCATCACATAGAACTGGAATTAGCAGAGAAGAATTTATTAGATATGAAGAAGTCGGTTTTTGGAATGATAGATGAATATCGACTTGGGGAAAATGACTGCGATTCCAGTAAACAAGCGATCTTTCGCTATTTGACTTCCCGGGGGATCGAATTTGAAATCAATTCCGAAGGAACAGATATTCTTATTTCGACGTGTGCAGCAATGAAGGATTCCTTCCATCTATTTCCGCATGAGGTGTATCATCATTTTCTGCGCAGCTTGAAAAAAGGATTTATATGATTTTACTCGCGGGACAGTTGAACGATGCCATTCCTTGAGCCAAGTGCTTTTGGTATCCAATTCCCTTATTGCTGCTTATAGTCAACACGGGAGTAGTCCGTGTTAACTATATTTGTATATATCGTTCGGTCAAATTGTCTGCGGAGTACGAGAAGCTGGCTCAAGACATTCGAAATTCCCCGGATAAGTTCGCACATTTTCTAGAGTAGTTCATTCCAGATCATAATAGCTCAGCATAAATTTGAGGTGGTGAGTTACTATTGAAGATATACCTAAAAAAAGGCCCTGATAATGAAATCGTAAACCATAATTTTTATGCTGCTTATGACGGATTTAAACAAATGGGTTTTGAAATACGCTATTTTCAAGACGTAAATGAATTGTCTGATCATCAAAAGGAAGACGTTATTGTCAGTTATGTCGATGACGTCAGAACCATGCTTCGCAAATACGATATTGTTGCACCAGAAATGGACTATCCAGAAGAATTAACTGCATTTTTGGGAAGAAAAGTATGGAAGTCAAGACTGAGCGTGATCGCAAATAATCCAGAGAAATGGAACGTATTCATTAAGCCAGTTGAGGATAAAAAGTTTACCGGAGTTGTGGTTAGAGGCACGAAGGATTTAATGGGATGCGGGACAAACGGTGAAGATCCTGAGATATTATGTTCGGATGTGGTCAAATTCGTGGCGGAGTGGAGATGCTTCGTCAGATACGGGAATATTCTAGATGTTCGCAGGTATAGGGGGAACTGGAGGTCGCATTTCGACTATCGAGTCATTGAAAATATCGTCATGCAATTCAGATCCGCTCCCAAAGGATATGCTGTAGATATTGGTATAACCGATAAAGGGGAAACTTTATTGATTGAAGTAAACGATGGGTATGCACTGGGGCATTATGGATTGTTTTCTTTGGACTATGTGAAGTTATTAACCGCAAGATGGTCGGAATTGACGAATACGACTGATGAATGCGCCTTCTAAGTCATAATAGCGGGAAGAAGGCTATGAGTAAAGAAAAAGTCGGTTATCCGGAAAAAGGAGGGGGATCCGAGCGGCAACCCATCTCCAATGAATAGCCTTGTTATTGCACTGCACTGTATAAAAAATAGCTTATTTATAGTACAATGTAGGGAAGAATATATAAAGGATCTATGTTATGATCATTAACCTACAGACAGGGGAAAGCCACGATGTTTTCTTTCAACAACTTACTCAAAAGGATTTGAAGTTGTTTCAAATCTTCAAAAACAAGGGGTGGGTTTTTGATTGGCGAGCACCTATGGTCGAGGGATTTGAAGTTTTTGCTTTATGTACCCATTCACAGCCAAAAATTGCTCAGGGACTAATCGCATCAAGGTCAAATGATAAGCCTGAGTGTAATTTTATTGAAGTAGCCAATATTGAATCGGCACCCCACAATAAATATCAGCATTCGGAAAGAGTTTTTGCCGGCGTCGGAGAGCATCTAATGGCATATGCTTGCAAAGTATCTGTCCAAAGGGGCTTTGATGGATTTGTCCAATTTAAATCCAAGACAACTTCCATTGGCTTCTACGAGAAAATCGGTGCCAAACATATTGGAAATTTGACGATGTATTTTAATGAATACGGCGCCGCTACGATTTTGCAAAAGTGTAGAGTGTAAAGGGTAGGAGGGACTAAGTATGAGCAAGGTTTCGAATAGACAGGTTCGTTTTGAAAAGAGTCAAACTGGAATAAAGGCTCGTTTTTTGAACGTTCAAGATAGGAATAAATTAAATTTCGATTCTGCATTTCCTGATGGGGTTTTTGCTGTCCCGATTTCCAAGGAAGAGCAGATATATAATATTCGTGCCCTTGATAAATATTGTGCGGATCATGGAATTGAGCCCTCTGATTTATCTGAAGAACAATTGCAGCGTTTTGAAGTAAATAGCCGTTAATCACGGCTATTTTTGTTGTAGAGGTGATAAGGATGGATTTTCAACAATTAAAAGCTATTGTGAATAATAGTGAAAACATTGTGTTTTTTGGTGGTGCTGGTGTCTCCACTGAAAGTGGAATACCTGACTATAGATCAGGTAAAGCTTACATTGATGGAAATAGCGTACTACCTGAAGAAGTTCTATCAAAAAGTTGCCTTGCAGGGGAATCGGAACGTTTTTTTCAATATTACAGAAAATATCTTCTTCATCCAAATGCAAAGCCAAATGATGCTCATCTTGCTCTTGTTGAACTGGAAAACCGGACAAAATTAGAAGCGATTATCACTCAAAATGTGGACGGACTCCATCAACAAGCGGGAAGCAAACAAGTGATTGAATTACATGGATCGACCAGGCAAAATTATTGCATGGTATGCGGAGAGAAATACGACCTGCAATTTGTGCTGAATAGTAGACAAAACATTCCAAGGTGCCAATTATGTGCTGGAATTGTCAGACCGAACATTACTTTGTACGAAGAAGACTTGGATTCAGGAGTTATTCAAATCGCTAAAAATTTAATTGCGACCTCAGAGATCCTCGTGATAGCAGGCACCTCGCTGTCTGTTTATCCCGCAGCAGGATTGTTAAAGTATTACAGAGGGGAATGCATGATCATAATCAATGAAACCCCAACCAGATATGATGGTTTGGCGAATTACATCATTTCCGACCGTGTCGGGAAAGTAATGAAATCTTTAATAATCTAAGGACGCGCTCAGCAACACTAATGACATTAGAACCGAGATTCTAATGCATTTGCGTTCCTTGAAGAAAACGCGCAAGGATGTTTCCTTGCATGCCCCAATTGGAACTGACAAAGAGGGCAACGAGATTACACTAATAGATATCCTTGGCACGGAAGCCGATGATGTTGCGGACAGAGTACAGCTGAAAATCGAGAAGTCGAAAATATACAAAAACCTCGACATATTGGATGATCGGGAGAAGGAAGTCGTCGTCGGCCGTTTTGGCCTCGTGCATGGGGGAGAGGAGAAGACCCAAAGAGAAATCGCTAAGGAGCTGGGCATTTCGCGGAGCTATGTGTCGCGGATCGAGAAGCGGGCGCTCATGAAGCTGTATCATGAGTTTTATAAGGCGAAGCGGTAGCGGATGAACGTCATCTCGAACGGGAGGGCGTTATTTGCTGACTCTAGTCTCAGTTGTAAAGAGCACAATATCGTGGAGACTGAAAACGAAGTAATATACAGTGAATCAAATAAATCGTAATAAAGCGAAGGACAAAAAGTAATGTCTATATATGGCGGAAGCTTTTGCGTGTAAAGGATATTATTCTATGATGGCGTAAGCGATGGCGGACTCGCACCAATCTTATAGCACCCTCCTGACATTGGAACGGAGATACTTATCCCGCTCTGACACAGAACAATCTATTGAACGAGTGCAATGAAGCTGCTTGCTGCGCGGGAGAGGGGCATATTCCGCATCGTCATGATCCCCACGTGTGTAGGCGGCAGCTGCACATCTAATTGAATTTCGAAGAGAGAGCCTTCCTCCAGCTCCTTCGCAACAAACTCTCTAGTTACATAAGATATGCCCAGGCCCTTCCGCGCGAACTCGATGAGAAGCTCTACGCTTCCGACCTCGATCTCAGGTTTGAGCGTATAACCATAGTTTTGGAACAGCTCCGTTATCGCCATCCGTGCCCGGCTATTGCGCGAGAACAGGATAACGGGGTATTGCAGCAGCTTGTCCAGCGAGAGAACCACGCCCCTAAGCTCGGCATAACGCGCCCCTGTTACGAAGCAATCCTGTAGCTTTATACTTTCCCTCACTTCAAGCTGTGAATCATGGATAGGCATGCGGACAACACCCAGATCGATTCGACCTTCTTTTAAAAATGTGATGATTTCCGGGGTCGTACCGTGGTTGAGGTGGAGCCGAATGCCGGGATGGTTATGATGGTAGTCCTCCAAATAAGGGAGCAAATAATGCTTGAACAGCGAATCGCTTCCGCCGATCCGAAGCTCGCCGCTATCCAGGTTTTTGAGTGCAGCCATCTTTTCTTCCGCGAGCGATATTAAGATTTGCGACTGCTCAATATAGGAGTAGAGCACGGCTCCCTCCTGCGTCAGCGTAACACCTTTGGAATTCCGATAAAACAAGGCGATACCGAAGCGTTCCTCCAGCTGCTTGATGGCATGGCTGACACTGGGCTGGGTTAGATACAAGTTCTTGGCCGCCTTCGTCAAGCTGCCTGTCTTCGCAGCCCAATAAAATACTTTGTACAATTCATAATTATTTGTCATAGACATGATCTATAGCTCCTGTAAAATCTATTAATTACTTATATGGATGTTATTCGTATTATAGTGGATTTAGGAAAGAGAAAAAAGTGCCATGAAGAGAAAGGGAGTAAGAGAACAAGATGCCAATGACAAAAACGATTGATCAGTTAGCTATCGATACGATCCGAACCTTGTCCATCGATGCGATTAATAGCGCCAATTCCGGTCATCCAGGACTGCCAATGGGAGCTGCGCCGATGGCATACGCCCTCTGGGCCAAGCTGCTCCAGCATAATCCCGGCCATGCAAAATGGTTTAACCGCGACCGCTTCATTCTGTCTGCGGGTCACGGGTCTGCGTTATTGTATAGTCTCCTGCATTTGTCCGGCTATGGGGTATCGCTGGATGATTTGAAGCGGTTTCGGAAGCTGAACAGCAAGACGCCGGGGCATCCCGAATTCGGCCATACGGATGGTGTAGACGCAACAACGGGGCCTTTGGGACAAGGAATTGCCATGGCGGTCGGAATGGCGATGGCAGAAGCTCATCTGGCCTCGAAATTCAATCAGGACGGTTTCCCTGTTGTCGATCATTACACATATGCGCTTGTCGGTGACGGCTGCTTGATGGAAGGGATCTCTTACGAAGCGATGTCCATGGCTGGGCATATGAAGCTTGGCAAACTAATCGTTCTGTATGATTCCAACGACATTTCATTGGATGGGGCGCTAAATCTTTCTTTCGGTGAAAATATGCAAAAAAGAGCGGAATCGGCGAATTGGGAATATATACGGGTAGAGGACGGCAATGATGTGGCGGGGATTGCCGAAGCGATCGGCGCGGCGAAGCGCAATGAGTCTCAACCGACGCTTATCGAAATCAGAACGATTATCGGATACGGCAGCAAGGTAGCGGGAACGAACAAAGCACATGGCAACCCACTTGGCAAAGAAGAGGCGATCGCAACCAAGGCAGCCTACGGCTGGCAGCATGAGGAAGAGTTCACTGTTCCGGAAGAAGTCAAAGTACATTTCGAGCAGCTTAAGGGGGAGGGGGCAGCCAGAGAGAAACAATGGAACGACCTGCTTGCCTCCTATGCTGCGCAATATCCTGAATTAGGCAAGGAGCTCAAGCAAGCCATCGACGGTTCTGTGCTGCTCGGCGTCGAAGATATCCTTTCCTTCGATGCATCCAAGACGATCTCTACCCGTGTGGCGAGCGGTGAAGCAATTAATCAATATGTGAAAACCGTTCCAGCCCTGTTCGGCGGCAGCGCGGATTTATCACATTCGACGATGACAGACATGAAGGGTGAGCAAATGTTCGCCATTGACTCCTATTCGGGCCGCAACATCTACTTTGGCGTTCGCGAGCACGCGATGGGCGCAGCTGGGAACGGCATGGCGCTGCATGGAGGCGTCAAACCATTCGTAAGCACCTTCTTTGTATTCAGCGATTATTTGCGTCCGGCGATCCGGTTGGCTGCCCTGCAGAAGCTGCCGTTAATATACGTATTTACTCATGATTCCATTGCCGTGGGGGAAGACGGACCTACGCATGAGCCTGTTGAGCAGTTGGCTGCATTGCGCACGATTCCGGGACTTACCGTCATCAGGCCGACCGATGCGAACGAAACGTCAAGCGCGTGGGCGTACGCCTTGGGGCAAAACGAAGGTCCGGTAGCTCTGGTGCTGAGCAGACAGAACCTTCCGGTCTATGAAGCGACCAAAGCGAACGTGGATGCGGTAGCCAAAGGCGCATACATCTTGACGGAAACCAATTCTCAGCCAGATGTCATCTTAATCGGAACGGGGTCCGAGGTATCTCTTGCCGTGAGCGCCAAAGAGGAGCTGGAGCGGGATAACATCTCCGTTCGGGTGGTGGCCATGCCGAGCAGGGAATTGTTCGATCGGGCGCCCGAAGCTTACAAGCAGAGCGTGCTTCCTGACTCCGTCACGAAGCGGCTAGCAATTGAAGCTGGCATTTCGCTAGGCTGGGAGCGCTATACGGGGCAAGTCGGAAATGTATTGGCGATCGAAACATTCGGAGCTTCTGGGCCTGGTGGCGAGGTTATGGAGTATTTCGGATTCACGACGAAGAATGTAGTACGCTTGGTACAAGATTTGCTGAAATAGAGAAAGAAGTAAAGGTGAGGGCTGCTCCAGTGGGGCAGCCTATTGTCATTTCCGAATTTCTACGAGCAAAAAACGATCAAGAAAAAAACCAATATTACTTTCAGAAATAGTTTGGTAAAATATACATATCATTTCAACTAGGGAGGCTTTTATGTATAATGTTTTTGGTTTTGGGTGGTTGTTTTCCTCAATAGCATGTATTGGCTACTTAATTTCGTTGTTTCTCACGGCAGATAGGGATAAGAAACGTATAAAAAAAAGGCGCATGAAAATTAGCCTTGCCCTTGCCGTCACATGTTTTGCAGCGATGATCATCATCGGAACTGTCCAGTTGCCATCTGACAATAGTGCGCCGACGGTGGCAGAAACTGCTGCGGATAAGGCCAAGGCCGAGGAGCAGAGGAAGAAAGAGGAGCAACAAAAGAAAGAGGAACAGAGAAAGAATGATGCGGTATTGTATAAAGCCTTCGAGAAGAAAATTGTGGATTTTACGAAGGAGGCATTTAAGAGCAGCGCTTTGTTTGTCATTTTCGAGACGGAATTCTTGAACAATCCGCAGCCTACTGTGGAAGGGTATGAGTATGTACAAAGCTATAAGGAGCAAATCATTTCATACCGGGATTTTCTGGATAATCAGCAGGTTCCGAAGGATTTAAGCGAGGATGTCCGGGAGCTGCTGAATGCTAGCAAAGAGAATATGATCTATGGGACTAGGGCACAAGTAAGAGCCTTGGACTCCCTATTGGAGTATTATGATGAATTGGAGATTAGCGACTTGGTCGAATATAAAAAAAATCGATTGTTTCTAGCGGGATTGAATGCTGGACTGGAGAAGCTAGAGCAGGCGAAAAAGCTGGTTGAACAGCCAAAATGACAACACGGCTCCCTGTTTGGGAGCTTTTTTTGAATCCATCGAATTAACCTTTCGCCTTTTAGAATCGAACGTTATAATAATGGGATGCTGGCTGCGGCTTAGCATTGACCATTCATTGAAATCATTTGCAAATGGGGTGTATCCGTGAAGACGTTGCTGATCGATAATTATGACTCCTATACGTTTAATTTATTCCAGCTGCTGGCAGAGATAAACGGCGAGGAGCCATTTGTCATCCGGAATGACGCTTTGCAATGGCATGAGATAGCGGGCTGCCGCTTCGATAATATCGTCATCTCGCCGGGTCCAGGCAATCCAGGCAACAGCAAGGATTTTGGCATATGCCTCCAAGCCATTGCACATGCCGATGTGCCTGTACTTGGCGTTTGCCTTGGTCATCAAGGCATCGGACATGTATTCGGTTCTCAGGTAGTTTCTGCGCCGGAGCCGATGCATGGACGATTAAGTGAGCTGTACCATAATAATTCCGGCTTATTCGCCGGCATCAAGCAAGGAACAGCGGTCGTACGATACCATTCGCTGGTAGTGGAAGCGCCTCTATCAGATGAGCTTGAAGTAAACGCTTGGACCAAGGATGGATTGATAATGGGGCTCCGACATAAGCTGCGGCCGGTGTGGGGCGTGCAATTTCATCCTGAATCGATCGAGACAGCATGCGGACGCGAGCTGCTGTGCAATTTCAAGGCGTTGACGGACACATATTTGAGCCAAGCTCAGCTTGATCAATCAGAACGCAGGCCGCTTGATGAGCTAAGGCAAAGCAATATCGTTCCTTCTATGAAGGAGTTTAGAGAACGCTTGGTGGATGCAACAGATAAGTATGAGGTTCATGTTAAACAGCTTGGGTATTTCACAACGCCAGAGTCTGTGTTTACTGAGCTGTATGCTGGGGAGCCGTACTCTTTTTGGCTGGATAGCAGCAGAACGGAAAATGGGATGGCGAGATTTTCCTATATGGGAGCTTTCGGCGGGCCTTACAGTCAGCGGCTGTCCTATAGGGCAAATACGGGCGAGCTTGAAATCGTAACTGCTTGGGGCAGCAGAACATCCCGTCAGGAAAGTGTTTACGATTATATCGAGCGAACGATTGAGGATATCCGATGCGACACGGATTTGCCTTTTGATTATAATACAGGCTTTGTTGGTTATTTGGGCTATGAGATGAAGATAGAGAGCGGCGGGGAACATCCCCATATATCTGAGCTGCCGGATGCGGCATTCATGCTGGCCGATCGGTTGGTCGTCTTCGACCACTTGAAGGAGCAAATCTACTTGCTGAGCCTGACACCTGTGAAGGAGAAGGAGCCCGCTGAACAATGGTTTGAGGAGATGGAGGCGCGTCTTAGCGCGATTGCTGCTTCATCGCGAATGTCGGATACAAGCTCTGATGGAAGTGAGAGGTTAGCGCTAGCAGAATGCAGGGGGAGTAATCTCGGTACGGAGGTAAGCGAAGGAGACGAGCTTATTTTCAAGCTGCATCAGTCACATGATGAATATTTGCAGGCGATTGGCAGAACGAAACAGCTGCTTCGCGAAGGTGAAACCTATGAGATCAATCTGACGAATGAGATTAGCGCCTCCTATGGGGGAGATTCGTTTGCGCTGTACCTGAATGTGCGCAGGAACAACCCTGCTCCTTATTCAGCTTATATGCAATTTGGCGATTATCAGATTCTCTGCTCATCACCTGAACGATTCGTCAAGATAGACAGAAATGGCGGAATAGAAGCAAAGCCGATTAAAGGAACGATTCGCAGAAGCGCTGACCCTCACGAGGATGAACGGCTTCGGAGAAGTCTGCAGTCAAGTGAGAAGGACCGTTCGGAGAATCTGATGATCGTCGATTTGCTGCGCAATGATCTTGGGGCGGTTAGCGAGGTTGGCAGTGTGCATGTTGCGAAATTGATGGATATTGAATCCTACGAGACTGTTCATCAGATGGTTTCTACGATACGCGGCAAGCTTCGAAGAGGACTGACAGCGGTATCCTGTATCCGATCGGCCTTCCCAGGCGGGTCCATGACAGGCGCTCCCAAAATTCGCAGTATGAGCATTATAGATCAATTGGAAGGACGACCGCGCGGCATTTATTCAGGTGCAATCGGATTTCTTGCTGTTAATGGCTCTGCGGACATGAACATTGTTATTCGTACCCTTATCTGCAATAAAGGCAAGGTTTCCATCGGAGTCGGCGGCGCGATCGTCATGCTGTCCGATGCAGAAGGTGAATATGATGAGATGCTGCTCAAAGCGGATGTGCTGCTGCAATCTGTCGTAGAGACGACGAGCAGACAAATTAACTGCTCCAGTTATCGACTGCTGGGTGATCGCTCCGTTAATCCGGTAAGTATTGGAGGTTGAGTGAGATGGGCAACGAAAGCCTGGATATTGCAGCTTTTCAACTGCTGGAAACGATACTGCTGGAGGATGGAGCCTACAGCTTGCTGGAGCAGCATATTAATCGAATGATGCAATCTGCTGCATTCTTTGGATTCAACGGCGATGAGAAGCGTATCAGAGTGGAGCTGGCAGACTATGCGGCTTCCTGCTCCGATCCAAGAAGAGTACGTCTGCTGCTGGACAAAGACGGGACGGTTTCAATCGAGTCCCAGCCTTATGTTCCATTGACGGCTGACGAGTTCGTTGTTTGTTTGGCGGCGCGCCCAGTTCCTAAGGATCATGTGTTTTTACAGCACAAGACAACGAACCGGCAGGTGTATGTGGACAGCAAACAGGGGACTGGCGATGTGTTCGATGTGCTGCTGTGGAATGAGGATGAAGAGATTACGGAGTTCACGATAGGCAATGTGGTGGCCAAGATGGAGGGGCGACTGGTGACACCGCCGATCCATTGCGGCCTGCTGCCCGGCACGCTGCGTGCCGCGCTGCTCTCAGGTGGGGTAATTGAAGAGCGTGCGATACGAGTAGATGAAATCGGAAAAGCCGATGCTTTGTGGCTGATCAACAGTCTGAGAGGCTGGATTCCCGTTCGCTTAGAGGGACAGCATCCATAGAGGAACAACGGTCGGCTGATGGAAAATAAAACGTCCCGATTCTCTCATCAAGAGGATCGGGACGTTTTTGAATTCTACATCTATACTGTCTGCGAGGCTGGCCGATCATGACCGACAGATTGCTTCATACGGCTTCCGAAGAAGCTGTAGAGAACAGGCACAATGATGAGCGTAAGGAGCGTAGAGGTAATCAGACCGCCGATAACGACGATTGCGAGCGCTCTTGAGATCAAGCCGCCTTCGGTTGATATGGCAAGCGGAATTAGGGCGCCGATGGTTGCTACGGCTGTCATCAGTATAGGACGAATTCGAGTTGCGCCTGCTTCGAGAAGCGCCTCCTGCAGCCCTTTGCCCTGCAGCCTATTCTGCTTCACGCGGTCGAGAAGCACAATTGCGTTCGTGACGACAATCCCGTTCAGCATGAGCAATCCGATCATAGCGGCAATGCCGATCTCTTCATTGACTACGAATAGGCCAAGTATCGCGCCGATCAGAGAGAAAGGAATAGCCGACAAAATAATAACCGGTACCTTTGCTTCTCCGAAAGCAATCAGCATAACGATAAGAACGAGCACGATGCTGACGCCAATGGCGATGCCAGTATTGATGAAGCCTTGCTTCATCTCCTTGGAAACTCCTTCTGAGCCGTAAGTGACGCCTTCCGGCAAATTCAGCGTCTCAAGCTTTGACTCGGCGTCACCGACGACTTTACCGGTATTGGAATCGGTAATCGTAGCGTTAAGACGCAAATATGCTTTCTGATTCAAGTGGCTGATCTTAATCGGATTATTAACCAGCTCAACGGTTCCGACATTCTTGAGCGCTACTTGCTCTCCAAGGGCGTTCATGACCTTCTGATTTTTGAGCTGCTCGATAGACGCATTGCCGCTTAACTGCATCGACAATCGAAGCGAGGTTGTTGTGCCGTTATTTTTGATCTTGGCGATGTTCTCGCCGCTCACCATATTTTTCAATGTCATGGCTACGGTTCCTGCAGTAAGTCCATTCTCTGCGAGCTTCTGTGAGTCGAAGCTGATGGATATTTCCGGCTTCTCGCCGTCAGCCGTACTGTGCACATCGGTTAAGCCTGGCACTTCCTTCAAGGCTGCAACCATTTGAGCGGCGCCTTCCTTTATCGCATCCAGGCTAGGACCGTTGACGATCATGGACAATTTGCCGGCAACATCCATTCCGCTTACCCCTAGAATAACAATCGTCTTGACGCCTTCAAGCTTCAGGAAGTCTTCGCGCAGCCCTGTGACGAGCTCTTCAGGCTCCTTGATTGCCTCACTGATTTGGAATGAAACCGAAGCGGTTTCATTCGATATTTGGGAGTGGACATATTCAATGCCCTCACGGGAATTGATGAGATCCTCAGTCCGCTGTACGATACTCTCGGCATTGGCAAGAGATGAGCCAGTTGGGAGCGTAATATCGGTGCGGTAAGAATGCGTCGTCTCGGATGGCAGGAAATTGAAGCCCATGAATGGCACCAGAGCGCCGCTGCCAGCCAATAGGGCAATGGCAATAACAAGCGTATACATGCGATGCGAAAGCGCCCATTTAAGGGAACGGAGATAACCGCGCTGCACGATGTTCTCCTTTGGAGCGGTATGCTTGATGCGAAGAAGGAACATATTTGAGAGCAGCGGTACAACAGTTACGGCAACGAGCAATGAGAACAGCAGTGAAATAACGATCGTCCATGCCAGCGGGACGAAGAATTTCCCTACAATGCCCGGTACAAAAGCCAAAGGCAGGAACACGGCGACCGTTGTCAACGTGGAAGAGGTTATGGCGCCTGCAACTTCGGAGGTTGCTTGCTGGATCAGCTGTCCATCGCGCTTATTGCTTATGCTGACACGGCGGAAGATGTTCTCCATGACGACGATGGAATCGTCAACGACACGTCCTACTGCAACGGCAATTGCTGCGAGTGTCAACGTATTCAAGGTGTAGCCTAGCTTCGCCAAAATAATAAATGAGGCAAACATGGAAAGTGGAATCGAGATAACGGCTATAAGCGTCGAGCGCAGGTTGCGCAGGAACAGCATCGTTACGATGACCGCCATAATGACGCCGAGCATAACTTCACGCATCATCGCGTTGACGGATTTCTCGATTTCGATGGAACGGTCAAGCAGTGCATGATACTCAATGCCATCAGGGAAGGCGGAATCATCCAGCACCTTCTTCACTTCCTTGGCAATTGTAACAGCATCCTGACCAGGTACCGGAATAATGTCGATTTGGATCGCAGGCTGTCCGTTAAATTGAATGACAGCGTCAGAATCGGCTCTTAATGCAACTTCTGCAAGCTCGGATAGCTTTACGATTTGGAGCGGCTTGCCGTCAGGCGTTGCCGGATTCCGAAGTCCGAGCGGGAAATTCGCAACCTCCTCTGCTGTCTTGTAAGTGCTGTCGATTCGAATAGGAAGCGTCTGCTGCGATGTTTCGAGCTCGCCAATCGGGACGGACAGATTGTTCGCCAGCAGCAGCGATCGCAGCTGTTCAATGGTCAGCTTGTATTTATCCAATGCGGAAGGCTTCACTTTAATGTCGATATTCAAATCGGAGATGCCCTTCAGCTTGACGGTTTCGATGCCTTTAATGGAGGTCAAATCCGGCTTGAGCTTGTTCTCGATGAAACCGCGAAGAGCCTCATCCGAACCGCCATAAACAGCGATAGAATAAATTTCAGGGTCGAGCTTGAATGGGGATAATTCCGGTTCTCTGGCGCTTGCTGGCAGCGTCATTTTACTAATGGCCTCTTTAACATCCGCTTCGCCGATTGCAGCATCAGCGCTCATGCTGAACTGAACGGTAGCCGTCAGCGCATTCGCTTGTGCACCCACGAATAAGTTGTCGACATTCTTGATATTGCGGAGCGCTTCTTCCAACGGCTTGCCGATATCCTCAAGGGACTGCTGCGGCGATGCGCCAGGATATACGATCCTGATATCAAGAAATGGAATATCAACTGCGGGATACTTCTCCATATTCATTTGTGTTACGGAATAGATGCCGCCAGCAATCAAGCATACAACTAGAATCATAATAACAGCGGCGTTCTTCATACTGAAACGTGTCAAAATTCCCAAAATCTGATTCCCCCAGTTCATCTTTACGAGCTTTTCCCCCATGCTAGCATATAGAGGAAGGATTAAAATCTGGCCCTTGCCATAAATAATACTCTGGAATTCTATGGTTGTAAGAACAGCGGCTATGTCATTCAGATAACCGTCTATAACAATTGGTATATATATGTAGGCTTTGGAATGAGATATAATGTAAGATATATGTACGAAGATATACGGTCTATACGTTGGAGGGAATACCTTGAAATCTTGGCCTATTAATTATCGGATGCTATTTGCGCTGCGCATCGGGTTTATTCTACTCTATTGTCCGGTTTATTTCTTCGCTCAGTCGGATATTCCAACTTGGAAAGATGCTTTCGTCATTGGGACGATTATCCTATTTATTACGAATCATATCTTGTATGACTATACGAAGAAGATGAGATGGTTTTTACTCGTAGCAGCAATTGATTTTCTGGCTGCGAGCAGCTATGGATTTGTATTTCTCGGCGGCAATCTGCCGGATCAGTGTATTATTGGTCTCGTCGGTCTTATTCTGTTCATGCGGATACGTTCTCCGCATCTCGTCAGCGCATGGTTGATCCTGCTGGTCTTTTATTGGGTCACATTGCTTACGGTGGAGTATCGTCTGCTGGACAGCATTGATATTGTGTCGATTATTGTCAATACAGCATTTGTTGTATTCCTGACCTTTATCGGATCACTGATCCGTTATTATCAGCAAGCAAGACAGGAATCGGCAGAGCTCTACGACCAGCTGCGCCAGTATGCCAAGCAGGTGGAGGGCTTGGCGGCAGCCAAGGAACGGAGTCGCATTGCCCGGGAAATTCACGATAGCATCGGGCATATGCTAACCTCGCTTCTTGTACAGCTGCAAGTAACGCGCAAGCTGCATCCGATCGATCAGAACAAGAGCTATGACTCGCTGCTCAAGTGTGAGGATTTGGCCAGAGGAGCGCTTCAAGAGGTTCGGATGTCGGTTAGAGCGATGCGCGATGATGATTGGAAGGCGGCATTTCTGGAATCGATCCGGACGCTTATTAATGATTTTTCTGCAATAACAGGAATGAATATTACGTTTCATTCCTCTGGAGATATGACAGCAGTTTCCCAACAGGTGCAACTATCTATCTATCGCATTGTTCAAGAGTTTCTGACGAATGCGCATAAGCATGGCAAAGCGAGTCTGACCGCCATCCAGCTGAATTGCAATTCCAGTGAGATTGAACTGAATATGCTGGATAATGGGGAGGGCACCGCATTAGTGAAGGAAGGGTATGGTTTGCGGAGCATGAGTGATCGGGTAGAGGAGCACGGAGGAACATTCCAGATTAGCAGCGATGTAGGACGCGGCTTTGAGGTCTCGATAACCGTTCCGGCTCAATTAACCCCCTTTGAGGAGAGAGATGATGATACGCGTCTTAGTAGTTGACGATCAAACGATCATGCGGGAAGGGCTTGTCACGATTCTGCAACTGGAAAACAATCTGGAGGTTGTCGGAACTGCGACCAATGGTCTTGAAGCATTTGAGTTGGCAGAGCAGCATCGTCCCGATGTTGTCGTTATGGATATTTATATGCCGAAGGTCGATGGTGTGGAAGGAACAAGGCTCATCAAGCAGAAGTATCCCGCGATAAAGGTATTGATCCTTACTACCTTCAACGACAATGCGCTGCTGCTGCGGGCGATGGATGAAGGGGCGAGCGGCTATTTGCTTAAGGAGATGCCTGCAGAGTCTATTATTAGTGCAATTATGACGGTGGCGACAGGTGGAGTCGTGCTTCAACCCGTCATTTCCCAACAGCTTGTCCATGAGCTGAAGAAAGCAAAATCAACAACGAATCAGCACGAAGCGGAGCTGCTGCGCTACAAGAAGCTGACAGACCGCGAACAGGAAGTGTTAAAGCTGCTTGGGATGGGCTGCAACAACAGGGAGATTGCGGACAAGCTGTTCATTTCTGAGGGGACTGCGAAGCTGCACGTATCGAATATTATTTCCAAGATGGATTTCAGAGATCGCACACAAGCGGCAATATTCGCTGTTCGTTACGGGATTACAGAGTTTACATGAAATGATGAGCAGGTGGATCAAATTTGAGGAGGTGAGGGTGAGGTAGGGCATTGCGGATTAGCGATGTCTGAGCGAGAACGCAATTTGCAATTTAAATGGTAGAGGGGTTATCGATGAAGAAGAGCTTCGTATGATGAGGGATGAATAAGACCGTCGCCAAAAGCTTCCCAGGGCCACATGGTTTACGGTCTCGTACGCAGGTTTTTTTGCCATGCTCGGAAACGAGCTGTCAAAAACCCTCTTTTCATTGTAACGCATAACCCCCAGACTCTTCAAGGGATGTCAGAAAATCCATTAAGGCGAAGGGGAAGTGAAATGATAGAGCATATTTTGCACACGCCAAGCAATACACCAGTAGTCCGGCTAAAAATGGAAGGTCTGGAGCATATTCAAGTGTTAGCCAAGCTGGAATATATGAATCCGACAGGCAGCGTCAAGGATCGGGCAGCTTCCTTCCTGATCGAGAAGCTGCTGCGCCAGCGGGAGATTAACCAGGATACGGTCCTGATCGAATCAACATCCGGCAATTTCGGTATTGCGCTGAGTGCATATTGCCGTTATTACGGCTTGAAATTCCATTGCGTAATCGATTCGAATATTTCTTCTGAGAACGAAATGCTGATCCGCATGATGGACCCTACCGTGCACAAGGTAACGGAACGGGATGCCACAGGCGGCTATCTGCTGAATCGAATCAAGAAGGTTTGCGAGCTGAAAGAGAGCATACCGAATTCGTACTGGGTCAATCAGTATCAGAATCCTTATAATGCAGAGGCGTATTACCAGACGCTTGGCAACGAGATCTGTGATACAGTCGATTCCGTTGACTATGTCTTCCTCGGCGTGAGCTCCGGGGGAACGATAACAGGCGTGTCCCAGAAAGTGAAGGAACGATTTCCGAATGCGAAGATTGTAGCAGTAGATATTGTAGGCAGTGTTATTTTTGGAGGACAACCCCGCAAGCGCTTTATACCCGGCATAGGCTCCAGCATGATTCCCAACATACTAAGCAGCGCGAAGATAGATGAAGTTGTGATGATCGACGAATGGACAACCATAGCGATGTGTCATGAGCTTTATTTGAAGCATTCCCTGTTCGCCGGCGGTTCTTCCGGTTCTGTTTATGCAGCAATCAAACAATATTTCACCGACAACAAGAGTATCCGTTCAGCAAATGCCGTATTTATTCTTGCTGACCGCGGCGAACGTTATATGAACACGATCTATAACCATAATTGGGTACGCAATTTTGAGGAGAATCATCTGGAACAAGAGATAAAGGCCTGATAAGCCATGAAGGAGATGGACAATGCTGTATTTGAATGAAGCGGATATTAATGCTATGGGAGTTAATTGGGAGGAGCAGGTCCACCATATCGAAGGGGCAATTGCTTGCATGCGCGATCGTGATTTTGTGCAGCCGGTGAAGCCATATTTGCGATTTGGAGATAAGAGCAACCGGATTATCGCGATGCCTGCTTATTTGGGCGGGGATTATCATATTGCCGGAATTAAGTGGATCGCCAGCTTTCCCAGCAATATTCAGGAGTCGATCCCAAGGGCGCATAGTGTCGTCATATTGAACGAAGCGAATACGGGAAGACCGGTCGGCATTATTAATACGGCGCTGCTTAGCATGATACGAACGGCCTCGGTCAGCGGCTTCATGCTGCGTCAATATGATCGGGCTCGTCCGCTGCAAGGAGCGAAGGTGGGCATTATCGGCTTCGGTCCAATCGGACAATACCATCTTCGCATGTGCGCGGAGCTAATCGGGGATCGCGTGTCCGAGATTGCTATTTATGATATTAAAGGAATTGCGCAGGCCGATATACCGGAGGCTTACAGGGATAAGGTTCGCATCGTAGACAGCTGGCAAGCGGCGTACGACAATGCCGACGTGTTCATAACTTGCACAGTTTCTAAAGAACCTTATGTTGACCGCAGCCCCAAGCAGGGCTCCCTTCAACTGAATGTGTCGCTTCGCGATTACACAACGGCTATTTATGACGATGTCAAGGGCGGTATTGTCGTTGATGATTGGGATGAGGTATGCCGGGAGAAAACGGATATCGAGATGCTGCATCTTCACAAAGGTTTGAAGAAGGAGGATACGCTCTCCATCGCTGATTTATTAGATGCCGGAGTGCTTGCAGCGCTGCCAGCACAGCAGACAATTATGTTCAATCCGATGGGCATGGCGATATTTGATATGGCAGTAGGCGCGGTTTATCTGCGGCAGGCGCTACTGAGCGAGACGGGCCAACAGCTGGCATAAGGCAGCGATCTTGGAAGGGAAAGGAGAAGGATGACATGAAAGAACCAATCAATCAAGCATCGTCGGAGCCGATTGCTATCGTTGGCATCGGCTGCAAATTTCCTGGCGGAGCGCATGGGCCGGAGAAGTTCTGGGACATGCTGCTTGCAGGAACGGATGCGATAACGGAAATTCCTGAGGAACGCTGGAGCATGTCGAGCTTTTATGGAGCTGATCGGAGTCGAACGGGACGATCGCATGCCAAGTGGGGAGGGTTTATTGAAGGGCTTGACCGCTTTGATGCCGCATTCTTCGGCGTCTCGCCGCGTGAAGCGAATCATATGGACCCGCAGCAGCGCATTCTGATGGAGACAAGCTGGGAAGCGCTGGAGGATGCGGGCATCGTGCCAAGCAAGCTTGCTGGAAGCCGGACTGGGGTATACATCGGCGGTTTCTGCATGGACTATCAGGTGCTTTCCTTCAAGGAAAGCAATCTTCACGAGATTGGCTCTCATACCGCAACAGGCGTTTCACTCACAATGCTTGCTGCGCGCCTATCCTATTTGTATGATCTGCGCGGTCCTAGTATTGCGCTGGATACAGCATGCTCCTCCTCGCTTGTATCGGTTCATCTTGCTTGTCAGAGCATATGGAGCGGCGATGCTGATCTTGCGATTGCCGGAGGCGTTAACGCGATGATTATCGCGGATCCGTTCATCTCGGAATCCAAGGCTGGCATGCTCTCGCCAACGGGTCGCTCCAAAGCGTTCGATGATCGGGCGGATGGCTATGTGCGCGGGGAAGGGGCTGGGCTTGTTGTACTGAAGCCATACGCGCAGGCAGTTGCGGACGGAGACCGAGTCTATGCTTTAATTCGGGGGACGGCGGTCAATCAGGACGGTCATACGCCGGGAATTACAGTTCCGAGCAAGGAATCGCAAATCGCTTTAATGCGGGAAACATTCGCCAAGGCTGGGTTGGCTCCTTCACAAGCCTCCTATATGGAAGCGCATGGAACGGGAACGCCTGTGGGCGATCCGCTTGAGGCCAATGCCATAGGAACGGTAGTTTCCTCAGGACGTGCGGAGGACAGCAAGTGCTGGATATCATCGATCAAGACGAATATCGGACATACGGAAGCGGCTGCCGGAATTGCTGGATTAATCAAGACGGCGCTTGTGTTGAAGGAGCGCGTCGTTCCGCCTCATTTGCATTTCCTGAATGCGAATCCGGATATCGACTTCAATTCGTTGAAATTGCAGGTGCCAACAGAGCTGCAGCGGCTGGATGACAGCAGCGGGAAGCCGCTAGTGGCCGGTGTCAATTCTTTCGGCTACGGTGGAACGAATGCCCATGCTGTTCTGCAGGCGGCTCCTGTGGAGACGGGACGAGAGGCTTCAGAGGCAGAACCGGCTCATGAGCTGCGCCTGCTCCCATTGACGGGCAAAAGTGAAGAAGCGGTACGTGAATGGGCTGGCCGCATCCGTCAATACATCGAGAATCGCGAGGAGGGAATTGGCGAATCATGGCTGGAAGACATGCTGCATACAGCAGTATGGCGTCGTGAGCAGCATCCTGAACGGCTTGTCATCGGCTTTGACAGCAAGGAGTCGCTGCTGGAGAGACTGGCGCTGGCGGAGAACGGAGAGAGTGGCCCCGGGATTGGGAAAGGCCGCGCTCAGAATGGCGCCGATGGTGTCGTATTTGTCTATACCGGAATGGGGCCGCAATGGTGGGCGATGGGCCGCCAGCTGCTGGCGGAGGAAGCGGTGTTTCGCAAGGCGGCGGTCGAGGCTGATTATGCGTTCAAGAAGCAGGCTGGATTCTCCATACTCGATGAAATGATGAAGAATGAAGATGTTTCTCGTATGGAAGAGACAGAAATTTCCCAGCCAGCGAATTTCATTATTCAGGTTGCGCTGACGGCTCTGTGGGCATCATGGGGCATTCATCCTGCTGCTATCGTAGGCCACAGTGCAGGGGAAGCGGCGGCTGTTCTGGCCGCAGGCGTAATAAATCTGGAAGATGCGTGCCGGGTAATCTATCACCGCAGCCGTCTCCAGCAAACGACGACCGGACAGGGCAAGCTTGTGGCGGTTGGCCTATCGCTCGCGGAAGCGCGTGAAGCGCTGCATGGCTTTGAGGACAGAGTTTCCATCGCGGCGGTTAACAGTCCCAATGCCGTTACAATTGTGGGCGATGAGGCTTCGCTGGACAATGTTGTGCGTCCTCTGGAGCAAAAGGGCATATTCGTCCGTTATTTGCAGGTGAAAGTGCCTTATCACAGTCATTATATGGATGTGCTGAAGGATGAGTTGCTGCTGTCTCTGGACGATCTGCAATTGAAAGAAGCTGACATTCCACTCTATTCCACTGTAACGGGAGGCCGTGTGAATGGAACTGAGCTGGATGGCGCCTACTGGTTCCGCAATGTTCGCGAGCCGGTCTACTTCGCTCAAGCGATGGAGGCTTTGATCGGAGACGGCTTCCGCTTGTATGCAGAGATCGGACCTCACCCTGTGCTGGGGAACTCCATTCAGGAGTGCGCATCGAAGGAAGGGAGGACATGCTTTTCTGTTCCTTCCATTCGCCGCAATGAGAAAGAACGGCAGCAAATGTTCTTTTCATTAGGAGCCTTGTATGCCAATGGGCTTGCGATTGACTGGAATGCCGTAAATGGCAGCAGTGGACGCTTTATTGATCTTCCTGGCTATCCATGGCAGCAGGAGCGCTATTGGAGCGAATCGTTATCATCAAGCATCTATCGTACCGGGGTTCCGCAGCATCCGCTGCTGGGCAAGCGAGCGGACGCAACGTCCACAGTCTGGGAACAGGATATTGATTGCTCCGAGCTTGCTTACTTGAAGGATCACCAAATTGCAGGCCGTATCGTTTATCCGGGAGCGGCCTATATCGAATCAGCAATTGCGGCAGCGCAAGAGACGTTCGGCGAATGTCCAGCTGTGCATGTGAGCGATATTCGATTCGCGAAAGCGATGTTCCTGCAGCAGGAGGGCGCTCAGCCGGCGCGACTTGCGCTGGATGCGGAAACCGGGGCATTCAAGATTTACACGAGAAGCGGCGCGGAGCGTGCCATTGGCGCCTTGCATGCGTCGGGCCGCATTCGGCCGAGCTTCGTTCGGACACCGCGCAGAGCACGGGTGGATATGCTCAAGCTGCATTTGGACAAGCAATTCGACAAGCCGGAGCTGTATCCGAAATTCCGCTTGTTCGGTTTGGAATACGGTCCAGTCTTTCAAGGGATCGACAGCTTGCGGCAAGGTGAGCTGGAGGCCGTTGCCGAGCTCTCACTGCCTGATGAGGTGTCATCGACGCTAGACCATTATGATGTTCATCCCGTCCTGCTGGATTATTGTCTTCAAACGATGGCTGCTTGTATGCCGTTTCCGGAGCATCCAGAGGATGCAACGGTTTATATGCCTACAGGCATTGAGAGCGCTCTGCTGTTCAAGCGTCCTTCTGGCAAGCTATGGGTCCATGCGAAGGTGGAGTCGTTTAACGAGGTTGAATTAGTCGCGACGGTTCGGCTCATCGGCGAGGATGGACGTGTATGGTTCGAGCTTAACGGCTGCCGCGCTCGCGCGATGCAGCGTGAGACGGCAACGTTCAAAGCGCCGGATTATTACGGTATCACATGGAAGCAAACAGCGGCGGAAGAGCTGCCGTCATCCCGGTCCGAAGATGTCAGCGCGACTGCTCCGGCTTTGGGTACATGGATTCTGCTGGCGGATAAGAACAAGACTGCCAATACGCTCGCAAGCAAGCTTGAAGCGGCTGGGAATAACGTTATCACGGTTCATGCGGGGGAGAGTTATTTCAGTGGAGGAGATCGCTCCTTTGTCATCAATCCGCAGGAGCCGGAGCAATACAACCGTCTGCTGCAGGATGTGCCGCAGACTTTAACCAACGATGCCATTGCTGGCATTTTGCACATGTGGAGCTTGGATGCAGCAGCGAATGCTGAGCTTAGCAGCGAGGAATTGGAGAGGGCGGAACAACTAGGCTGCCACTCCGTTCTATATTTAACGCAGGCGATGGCTTCATTACAGTGGAAGAGGAAGCCGCGGCTCTGGCTTGTCACAATGGGATCACAGCCAGTTCTGCACAATGCAGAGCCGATTTCTGTTGCCCAATCCGCTATCTGGGGCTTGGCCCGGGTTATCGGACATCAAGAGCATGCCGATCTGTGGGGCGGCATCGTCGATTTGGATGCTGCGAATGAGGCGCAATCGGTAGAAATGCTGAAGAATGAGCTGCTGCAGCAAAGGACGGGCGATGATCAGCTCGCTTATCGCGGGGCGGATCGCTTTGCTGCCCGATTCGAGCCTGTGCCCGATTGCGGGTCGCCTATTCCGCCGGAGTTCAAGGCTGATGGCAGCTATTTGATCACCGGAGGGTTCGGCGGTCTCGGTCTGCTCGTTGCCCGTTGGCTAGTCGAACGCGGTGCGCGAAGACTGATTCTGCTTGGCCGGAATACATTTCCAGAGCGCAGTGAATGGAGCGCGATAGACTCCGGTGATGTCATCGGTGAGCGAATTCAAGCGGTGCGCCAGCTTGAACGGATGGGTGCGTCCGTACATATCGCAGGTTTTGATATTTCGGATGGGGCAGCCTTCGCGCAGTGGCTGAAGCAGTACAAGGCAGAGGGCTGGCCAGCTATTCGCGGCGTCTTTCATTCGGCTGGCTTCGCCAAGCCTCAGCTGCTAATGAATATGGATGCAGCATCGTTCCGAGCTGTAACGCGTCCCAAAATCGCAGGTGTATGGAATCTGCACGAGCAGCTCCGTGGAGAGCCGCTGGATTGCTTCGTCATGTTCTCATCGGTAGCGGCGCAGCTCACATCGGCCGGACAAGGGAATTATTCGGCGGGCAATGCCTTCCTGGATGCCTTCGCCTATTATCGCAGATCGCTTGATTTGCCTGCTCTGAGCATCAACTGGGGACCATGGGCAGAGGTTGGCATGGCGGCGAAGCTGCAGTTGAACGATTTCTTCGAACAGCGGGGCAATTACCCGATTTCAGGTCAGCAGGGCCTTCTTGCGTTGGGACGGGCAATGGAGCAAGATCGGCCGAATGTGACGGTTGTTGCGGTCGATTGGTCGATTGTCGCAGACCGCAACTATCAGACCGGGATTCCTGCCATGGTGAGAGAGCTGGTTGAGAATGCGCGCAACGTCGTCCAGGAGGATGGTCAAGGTGAAAGCAGAAGCGGGGACGAATTCCTCCTGGCTGTTATTACCGAGCAGGACATGGATGCAAGGCGGAGTCTGATCGTAGAGGGGATCATAGAGGTCGTCTCCAAAGTGATGGGCATTAACAGGGATAAGCTGTCGCTGGAGCAGTCCTTGAATACAATGGGGCTCGATTCCATGCTGGCGATGGAGATGAGGAGCCGTCTCGAGAAGGACACGGGTGTTTCCTTTACCGTGGTGGAATTGCTGTCAGGACCAAGCATTGCACAATTCGCTGAAACGATGTTGACCAAGATCGGTGAGCTGACAGATGCCTCGGCGGATGACGATGCGCTTCTGGATGAACTGGCAGGGCTGTCCGAAGAGGAGATCGAGCGGATGCTTCAAGAAGTTTCGGGCGGAATGGAGCGTTAATGATGAATCATTGGAAAGACAGGCTTGATGAGCTGCCGAAGGATCAGCGGGCACTGCTGCTGGCCAAGCTCAAGCAGAGCAAGCGCAAGGAAGAGATGAAGCCGATTGAGCGTATCCAGCGGACAGGGAACACATTCCCTGTCTCGGCTGCGCAGCGTCCGATCTGGTTCTTCGATCAATTGGAGCCGGAGACGCCTATGTATAACATTGCGGCCCAGGTCCGGCTAGTTGGGGCTCTTGATGTTGAACTCCTGCATCGGTCGTTAGGGGATATCGTCAAGCGGCATGAATCGCTGCGCACCATATTCGAGGTGAATGGACAGGGCGAGCCTGTCCAGCGCATCCTCGCCACGATGGATGTGCCGCTGGAGCTTGTATGTGTGAAGGATGCACCAATCGCTGAACAGGGGGAGGCAATTGAACGTATTGCCCGTACGGCAAGCAGGGCCCCGTTCCATTTAAGCGCAGGACCTCTCGTGCGCATAGCGATGGTTAGACAGAGCGATACGGCGCATACGATTATTTTTGTCGTCCATCATATCGTCGCCGATTATTTGTCCATCATGCGAATTGTTGAAGAGACGCTTCGTTCATATGAGCGGCATTTAGGTGGCGCTGGCGAGTTCGAGGAAGCGGCTGCGGATGAGAAGAGACTGCACTATATTGATGCGGCAGCATGGCAGGAGACGACTCTGGAGGAGGTCAAGGAAAAGCAGCTTGCCTACTGGCGGGAGCAGCTTGCGGGAGTGCTGCCGATCTTGGAGCTTCCTGCTCAGGCTTCACGACCTCCCGTGCAGACGTATCGAGGGCGAACGTTCAAGTTCGCGATGGATGCACCATTGCTGGAGCGTGTGAAAGCTTTCGCCAATGATAAGGAAGCGACGGTTTTCATGACGTTGATGACTGCTTACCAAGCGCTGCTCAATCGCTATACAGGAGATTCGGACATCATCGTCGGCTTCAATACTTCAGGACGCTCAAGGAGAGAGCTGGAGCACGTAGTCGGCACATTCGCAGGAACCCTGCCGCTTCGAACGGAGATTCAAGGCGACCGTCCATTCGCAGATTTGCTGGATACTGTGAAGGCGCGAATGCTGGCGGCTATGGATCACGGAGATGTGCCCTTCAATATGCTGGCCGATGAATGGAATGCCGTTCATGATCCGAGCCATCATCCGATCTTCCAAACCTTGTTTAATGTGAACAAGCTGGCTGCCGAACAGGACATGTCCGGCCTATCGTTTTCCTTTGAATTATTGGACACGGGGACATCCAAGTTCGATTTGTCGCTGGAAATTTATTTGGGTGAAAATGATGCGTTCTGCATGTTTGAATATAATGCTGATCTCTTCCAGGAGGAACAGATGAGCCGCATGGCGGAGCATTATATCAATCTGCTGGATGCTGCAATGAATGAGCCGGCGACCGCTATTCGCCAGCTTTCTATTCTGACGGATAAGGA
Source organism: Paenibacillus plantiphilus (assembly GCF_927798095.1). Taxonomy (GTDB): domain Bacteria; phylum Bacillota; class Bacilli; order Paenibacillales; family Paenibacillaceae; genus Paenibacillus_Z; species Paenibacillus_Z plantiphilus. The sequence goes on from NZ_CAKMMF010000008.1 coordinate 204,538, forward strand.
GCGGGAGCTGCTGCGCCGTTGGAATGATACACAATGGACGCTGCCAGAGACGGGGACGATCCATGAAATGATTGCCCTTCGGGCGCATGAGACGGCTGATCGGATTGCTGTGCGATGCGGCAGCCGCTCATTGACTTACGGCGAGCTGGAAGAGCAGGCGAATCGGCTGGCTTCTTGCCTGCGGGAGAGAGGAGTGAGCAAGGGCGCTGCTGTGGGAGTCTGCATGGATCGTTCGGAGCAGTATTTGATTGCTCTGATTGCAGTGTTCAAGGCTGGCGGCATCTATATTCCTATCGACCCGGCATATCCTGCCCAGCGGATTCAGCATATGATCGCCAAAGCGGACATTGGACTGGCCATTGCATCCGAAGCTTGCAAGGACAAGCTTCCAGGCGGAGACATTGAGATCGTAAATCCAATGGCATTATCGGAACGGTCCGCGCTTGATCTGTCGCCTAGTGCTGCTGCCGTTGTGGTGGAGCCCGACGATCCCGCCTACATTATTTTTACCTCAGGATCAACCGGCTTGCCCAAAGGAGCGGGCGTGTACCATCTCGGGATGCTCAACCACGCCGCTGCCAAAATAAAGGATATGGAAATTACAGAGAACGACATCATCGGCCAGAATGCTTCACAGAGCTTCGATATCTCTGTCTGGCAATGTCTTGTCCCGCTCATGGCTGGCGGCACAGTGGTCGTCTACCCGGATGAGACCGCCCGGGATGTCGTGGCGTTGATGAACAGCGCTGAAGCGGACAGGCTGACTATTCTTGAGCTTGTGCCCTCGATGCTCGGCTCGTTCCTCAGCATGATCGAAGCTGGCATTATCGAAGCTCCGAAGCTGAGAGAGCTGCGCTATCTGGTTCTAACGGGAGAGGCGCTTCCGGCTGCGCTTGCTAGACGCTGGTTCCTCTCCTATCCTGACATTCCGCTCGTTAACGCTTACGGGCCAACGGAATGCTCGGACGATGTTACCCATCATATCCTTGCATCGGCTCCTCATGAGTCGATAGCAAGTATTCCGATAGGCAAGCCAGTAATCAATACGCAGCTGCATGTGCTCGATGATCGTCTGGAGCTTGTCCCCATCGGCATTCCTGGAGAAATCTATGTATCCGGGCGCTGCCTTGGAATGGGATATATCAATGATGCCGAGAAGACTGCTGCTGCGTTTCTGCCGCATCCTTTTCCAACTGAACCGGACGAGCGGATTTATCGGACGGGAGACCGCGGATACTGGACGGACAATGGCGAGCTGATCTATATGGGGCGAATCGATCATCAGGTGAAGATTCGCGGGTTTCGAATCGAGCTTGGAGAGATCGAGGCGACGATTGACAGCCTTCCGAACGTTCGGCATAATGTCGTTCTCATTATTGAGGAAGAGACAGGCGAGAACAGTATCGCTGCTTATATTGTTATGGCTGCGGGTGCTGAACAATCTGCGCAAGCCATTCACGAGCTGCTAAAGTCCAGGCTGCCGGAATATATGATACCCCTTTATGTCGTATTTCTAGAGGCGCTTCCGCTTACCGCAAATGGAAAAATCGATCGCAAAGCGCTGCCGATACCGGAGAGAGCCCTCCCTGCGAACGAGGAGACTGCTCATCCAATGACAGAGGTCGAGCTGGCGATTGCGGGGATCTGGCGCGACTCGCTGGGCGTCCAATCTGTCGGCGTGAGGGACAGCTTCTTCGAGTTGGGTGGAAACTCGCTGCTCGCCACACAAATTGTTTACCGTATGCGGGCGGAATTTGAGGTTAGCGAGGAGCTGACGTTGCGAACGTTTTTCCGCGATGCAACGATCGGCAGCATTGCTGGATTTATTGCCTTGAAGGGGGCTAGTGAAGCGGCAGCGACAGCTGCTCCATTGAGACCGATTCCAAGCCGCCCGCAAGAGGAGCTTGTGGAATTGTCCCATGCGCAGAAGCGATTCTGGTTTCATATGCAATATTCCGAGGATGAGGCGCTTGGAATGGTATGGGCGACAGAGCTGGAAGGTCCGCTTCAAACGGATATTTTCCTGGAGTCGTTTCGGCGAACCGCATTGCGGCATGACATGATGCACTCGGTAGTTGAGGAAGTGGACGGGATTCCGTATTTGAAAACAGCGGATACTCATCTGCCGAACATTGTTTATAGCGATCTGACGGACTTAACCTATGAAGCGGGAATGCGAGAGGTTGCAGCCTTCATGTCATCGGAGCAAGCCCGTCCATTTGCAATCAGTGGAGAGCCTTTCTTCCGCATCGCGTTGTTCAAGCTGGATTCAGAGCGGCATGTTCTTATTGTCAATGCTCATCATATCGGCGCTGATGCTTGGTCGCATCAGGTAGTAATGGATGATGTCGGCGCCTATTACAATGCTGCGGTGCAGGGCGGCGAGGCGGCGCTGCAGCCGGTAGTACAGTACCGTGATTTTATACATTGGCAGGCTGATCGACTGGAGCGCGGTGAATTGGACCAGCAGAGGGCTTATTGGAAACGCCAGCTGTCGGAGGATGTGGAGCTGCCGCAGCTGCCCCTCGATAATCTCACGGTTAGTGAACGGAGCGAGCTGGAAGCCAGTCCAACACGCAGACATGTTTTCGGCCAGCCGCTCGCAGGACGGCTTCGCCAGCTGGCAGCAGCGACAGGAGGCTCCATATTTACTGTTGTACTGGCAGGGTTGAATATTTGGCTGGCCAAACGGTGCAATCAAACGACGATCACAATCGGTTCGACGATGTTCGGGCGCATTCATCCGGATTTGGAGCGTGTATGCGGGTTGTTTATCAATCCGGTCGTGCTGCGCACAGACCTGTCGGGCAATCCGTCCGGCTATGAGGTGATCGAATCCGTCACAGCGGGGACTTACGAGGCTTTTGCCAATCAGGAATATACGTATGATCTGGTCGTGCGCGATGCACGGTCGCAGAGTGGCGAGGATAAAACGCTGTTCAATATTGTGCTGATCGGCCAGAACAATGCTTCGCATGGTCTGAAGCTGCAGGACATTGCTGCGAGGCCGCTGAAGGAAGAGCGGAGGGGAGCTGTCCGCCGCGATGTGCAGGATGACAAGTCTAAGGTGAAGGACGATTTGCAGTTTTCCTTGTACGAGTCGGAGTCGGAAATTGCCATTCATACGCTGTATAACGGCGATAAATTTTATCCTTCGTCCATTGATGCTTTCCTGACCGAAATCGAATATGTGCTCAATCAGCTTGGAGACGATCCCTCTATTAAATTGGCAAGAATGAACATCCAGAGTGTGGATGAGACGGCTGATTGGGATGAAATATTTGCGTGATAAAGGAGATGTGGGGAAAATGCCGGCAGCCACTGATGTGGAATGGCTGATCTGTCCTTCGCCTGATGAGGGAGCAAGCGTGCGCTTAATTTGCTTTCCCCATGCGGGAGGCGGTGCATCGTTCTACAGCGGCTGGTTCCAATCGTTCGGGAACGGTGTTGAGGTATGGTCCGCCTGTCTGCCTGGGCGGGAGAAGAGAATCGCCGAAGCTCCAATGGATAGTTTGCCAGCACTAATTGAAGGTCTGGCGGATGCCCTGCAGGGGCTGAGTGACAAGCCGATTGCTTTCTTCGGTCATAGTCTCGGTTCCCTGATCGCCTTCGAATTGACACGTGAGTTAAGAAGGCGCGGCATGAGAGAGCCGCAGCATTTGTTCGTCTCCAGCTTTCGGGCCCCCCACATCCCGCGGCTGAGCGGACACTTTCATACGATGTCTGACGATGAGCTCATCCTTCGCCTGGAGCAGTTGAATGGCGCGCGGAGCGGGCTGCGGGAAAGCGAGGAGCTGCGGAGTTTGCTGCTTCCCGCTCTGCGCGCTGATTTCAAGCTTTCGGATACCTACCGGCATGTGACGGATCGCGTAATAGGCTGTCCCATTACAGCCTTCGGCGGGACCGAGGATGCAGCGGTTCCTCTTGATCAGCTTCGGGGCTGGCGCGAGCATACGTCATCCTATTTTCAGCTTCGGCTGTTTGCAGGGGGGCATTTCTATCTTCGGTCGGCGGAACCGGAAATGAAAGAAATAATAGGCCGTGAATTAATGGCATCGGATGATCATTATTGTTGAACTCGGATTGGCAGAGGTGTCTGTCTGACGGCCGAAGAGAGGATGTGACGCAATGACGTATGTGACGAAAGAGAATGTGGCCCGCATTGTGGAGACGACATTTGTACAGCGGTCAATATTGAAAAGAGCGGCGGGTTTGAAGGCCGAGGGAGCCGCAGCGGCAGGCATCGTTAGATGCACGCATAGTCTGCATGGCCGGATTGATTCCGGCCTGCTGTCCAAGGCATGGGATGAGCTGATTGCTCGAAATTCAGTGCTGCGGACTGTATTTCGCACGGTTAGGGGAAGTGAGGCAGCGGTTGTTCTGAAGGAGCTTCCCAATCCATTGACCGTAACGGGAACGGACGATTCTGCAATAGTGAAGGCGAGCAAGTTCAATGGCGATGTATTCACGCACAATCTCGATGTGCAAGAAGGGCCGCTCGCCGCTGCAGAGCTTCGACTCTTGCAGGATAACGAGGCGGAGCTGTGCTGGTTCTACCACGAGGCGATTCTGGATGAAGCCAGCAGATTGACGCTGCATGAGCAATGGATCGCGCTGTATGCTGCTCTGCTGCAAGATCAAGAGCTGCCAAACGCGGGAGCAGTCCTGGATGAAGCGTCTGCGCAATCTCAAGTCCAAGCCGATGCGCAAGCCCAATACGGCGCATGGCTTGCAGATCAAGGCTGGCGTGCAGCGAAGCCCATATGGGCGGAAGCATTCTCCTCATTCACTGCGCCATCGATTCCTTTTGGAATGCTGCAGGAGAATCGTATCGATAAAGGTTTGGCACAGCGTACGACAGAATGGAAAACGGTACTGCCGCCGGAATTGTCCGCCCAGCTTGACACTATTGCACAGAGAAACGGGGTATCGCCTGAATCACTTTTCGTATTTGCTTGGGCGGAGCTGCTTCGGGTATACGGACGGGAGGGGGAGGTGTCCTTCGGCTTATCGGTTGATGGACGAGGCATTCCACCCGCTGGCATGGAGCGCTTGATTGGTAATTATACGAATACGATTCCTGTTCGCCTGTCGATCTCCCGCAGTGCTACGGCTGCGAGTGCGATACAAGAGCTGAACGATAAACTTGATGCCATGCGCCAATATGCGTATTTGCCAGCAGAGGAATTTGCTGCATTAGCAGGCGTTCATTCAGGAGAAGAACCATTATTCTACAGCAGTGTGGAGGTGAGGGACAATCCCCGCCTGTGTCCGGAGGTTGAAGGCACAACGCTGAAGCATGAGCTGAAAGAGCTTCAATATGCAGCATCCGTCGTTCCTATCCAGTGGAGATGGGGGCGCAGTTCGAGTGCGTGGACGCTCAGCGTAATTCTCGACGAGAATAAATTTACGCGTGAAGCGGCTATCCGGATGTTCGCTCATTATGAGACCGTTCTGGGCGGAATTGCGGAAGGTCTCGATGTGCCGATTAATAGACTTCCCATTATGCCGCTGGATGAATACGAGAAGCTCGTTATTCAATTTAACAGCACCAACATTCAAGGTCAGAAGCTCCATCGTCTCTCTCATTTGCAGTTTGAAGAGCATGCAGGAGAGCATCCCGACCGGACAGCCGCGATATGCGGCAGCGAGCAATTAACCTACGGAGAGTTGAATGCCAGAGCGAATCAGCTGGCGAATGGACTGCGCGCGCATCATTTTGGCAGAGATATGCTCGCTGGCGTCTGGATGAATCGGTCACTGGACATGCTGATTGCGATTGTCGGCATTCTGAAAGCCGGCGGCGCTTATGTGCCGCTTGATCCTGCATATCCCGATGATCGGGTGCGGACGATCGTTCAAGACAGCGGAATGAAGGCGCTCATTACAGCGCCGCAGGAAGCGGATCGAGCAAAGCTCCATGTGCTTGGCGAACAATCCAAGGCAATGCTTGTGCTCATGAATGAAGGGGAAGTAACAGGAATAGCAGCAGGGATGGAGAATGCGTTCGATTTCAACGATTTCGCGGCTGTGAATCCGGAGCCTGTGAATGAATGGCATGATCTGGCGAACGTGTTCTATACGTCAGGCTCTACAGGCGTTCCCAAGGGAGCGATGATTGAGCATGCCGGCATGATGAACCACATTGCAGCCAAAATCGAAGTCTCCGGCATGAATGCAGACAGCATTGCAGCGCAGAATGCGTCACATTGCTTTGATATATCCGTCTGGCAGTTTCTGGCGCCGTTGATGACGGGAGCGACGGTTGTCATCTATCCGGATGACATTGCGAAGGACCCGCTGAACCTGCTTCACGCGCTGGAGCAGGATAGGATTACGATTCTGGAGCTTGTGCCGTCGATGATCGAGATGCTGCTGGAGACGAGGACCGTTCTGTCCCCGTCAGAGGGCAGACTGCCCGTGCTTCAGGCGATGCTATCCACAGGAGAAGGCTTGGCTGTCTCGCAATGGCAGCGATGGAGCGAGGCGTATCCTCATGTTGCCGTTATCAATACGTACGGGGCGACGGAAACATCGGATGATGTGCTGCATGCACTTGTCGACAACGATGTATCGACCCAATATCCCTATGTTCACCTTGGAGTACCGATTGCTTCCTCCAAGCTGTACCTGCTTGATGATAGCCTAAGACCAGTGCCGCAGGGTGTTCCAGGCGAGATTTGCGTTACGGGTATTTGCGTGGGGCGCGGTTATTTGAATGATGAGGTTCGCACGCAAGCGGCCTTTGTCAGAAATCCGTTTCGGGATGGAACAGGGCCGCGAATGTATCGTACCGGCGACATTGGCCTTTTCACCGATGCGGGTCAGCTTCAATTTCTGGGACGCGGCGATCATCAGGTGAAGGTGCGAGGGCATCGGATCGAGCTCGGCGAGATCGATGAGACGCTTCGTCAGCATGAAGGCGTGCGGCATTGTGTGTCCCTGGTTCGCGAGGATTCCAATGGGCAAAAGCGGATTCTGGCCTATTTCGTTGGCGAAGCCGATACGGAAGAGCTGGAGCGGCTGCTGCACCATAAGCTGCCTTTCTATATGATGCCGGATCACTTTGTCCGGCTCGCAGAGCTTCCGCTAAACGCGAACGGCAAGGTTGACCGCAAGCGGCTTCCTGAACCGGAGAAACGCGGGGTATCGGCAGATGATGAGCCGGCAACCGCTGTTCAGCTCGCAATTCGCACGATTTGGCAGGAGGTGCTGAATGTCCGCTCCATTGGCATTCGGGACACCTTTATCGAGCTGGGCGGTCATTCGCTGACGATGACTCAGGTGCGCTCTCGGCTGAGCAAAGTATTCGGAGTTACGCTTACGCTGAAGGAGATGTTCGAGCTTGGGACGATTGCCGAGCTGGCAGAACGGGTGGAGCGGGGCAAGGGAGAGGGCGTGCCTGATGAGCCGATCAAGCCGCTTCCCCTGGCGGAGCACTATCCCACATCACACGCGCAGCGAAGATTATACGTTGTTCAATTGTCGGAGCCAGCCAATGCATCCTACAATATGCCGGTTGCCATCGAGCTTGTCGGAGCATTTCAACTGGACGTGTTCCAGGCGATTATTCGGACTGTAGTCAGACGTCATGAATTGCTTCGAACGACCTTCCGTTTGGAGGACGGAATACCGCTGCAGGTCATCAATGATGGCAATGACATTCCCATCGCATATGAGGATATCAGGAAGTTGGATGAAGCTGCGCAGGAGAAGCATATGGAGATGGCTGCCGACAGGGAATTAAGTGTTCCTTTCGACCTGCACGAGGGTCCATTATTCCGCGTATGCGTCATTCAGAAGGCGGAAGATCGTCATTGGATCTGGTTGAATATGCATCATATTATTGGCGACGCATGGTCTTGGGAAGTGTTCGTCCATGAGATCGCCGCGCTTCACAGTGCCTGGGCCAACCGAACAGATGCGGTGCTGCCTACACTGGACATTCAGTACAAAGAATACGCGAGCTGGCAGAACGAGCGGCTGGAAGGCGGCGCCTTGGCAAAGCAGGAGGCGTTCTGGCTCGATTTGCTTCAAGGGACGCTGCCGGTGCTGGAGCTTCCTGCCGACTATCCGCGTCCTGAGACACAGCAGTATGATGGTCATATCGCCTCGCTGGAGCTTGGCAAGGAGACAGTGGAGCGTATTGAAAGGCTGACAAGGGATACGGATACGACACCGTTCATGTTCATGATGGCGGCAGTATCAACCTTTCTGTGCCGTCTGACCGGACAAACGGATCTGTTGATAGGCACACCCGATGCTGGTCGGAGCAGGCTGGAGCTGGAGCCGTTAATCGGATTTTTCGTCAACACGCTTCCGCTTCGGTTCCGCTTGAATACATTACAACCCTTCAGCGAGTGGCTGGCCCATTGCAAAGCGCTGGCATTGGACGTTTACGCGAATCATGAATATCCGTTCGATCTGATCGTCGACAGGCTCAATCCGGTGCGAGACCGCTCTCGTCCGCCGCTAGTAAATGTCTTGTTCCAAATGATGCGCCAGCAGGAGTATATGCGTCCTTCAGAAGGGATGGCATGGGAGCTGCGGGAGGTGGATACCCGAACGACGAAGTTCGATCTGAACTTTACGTTTGTAGAGCGCGAGCACGGAATGACGCTGCACCTCAATTATTGCACCCGCTTGTTTAAGGAGGCCACGATTCAGGGCTGGCTGTCGGCGTTCCACACGCTGATCGATGCGATGACAGCTTCACCGGAGCTTCCTATCGGCGAGCTGCCCTTGCTGAATGAGAGGGACAAGCAAGCAATCGTTCGCAGAGCGGCATCATCGCTGACGACGGGAGCAACCGATCCAGTGGGCGAAGCGAAGCTGATCCATCGTGTCTTTGAGAAAATGGTGGAGCGTTATCCCGACTTCACAGCTGTCGTAGCTGAAGCTGAACGTCTTACCTATGAACAATTGAATGTATCGGCGAATCGTCTTGCCCGTGAGCTGCGTTCACGCGGTGTTGGTTCCGAGGTGCTTGTTGGTTTGTGCATGGAGCGATCTGTAGATATGCTTGTCGGTCTGCTGGCGATTATGAAGGCCGGGGGCGCATATGTGCCGATGGACCCTTCATTCCCGTTGGAACGGCTGGGCGATATGGTTCGTGATTCAGGCCTGTCATTACTTGTTACACATGAAGCGACTTATAGCCTGTTGGAGAGGCTGAATCTTCCACAGCTTAATGTAGACAGGGATGCGGAGCTGCTGCTTCGTCATGATGCGGATAATTTGGCTGACGGTCCAGCACCCCATCATGCCGTCTACGTCATCTATACATCAGGCTCTACAGGACGGCCGAAGGGAGTCGTCATCGAGCATCGCAGCTTGGCTAATTATACAGCGGCAATCGCTGACCGGCTGCCGCTTGGAGCTGGAGCCAGCTACGCAACGGTGACTACGATTGCGGCTGATCTCGGCAACACCGCTATATTCCCTGCGCTTTGCGGGGGCGGCGAGGTTCATATGATTTCGAAGGAACGCGCAGCGGATGCGGAGCTGCTGGCCCAATATTTTCAAGGCAACCGAATCGATTGCTTGAAGATTGTGCCCTCGCATCTGAAAGCGCTGCTTGCTGCGCAGCAGGGCAATATTTTGCCGAGACGCTGTCTTATTCTTGGCGGGGAAGCGCTGCATTGGGAGGTGGTGGAGCAGGCAATGGCTCTTGCCCCTAGCTGCATCGTTATGAATCACTATGGACCAACGGAGACGACGATCGGTGTCACGTCATACCGGGTGGATGCCAAACGGGGGCGGTCTGCCTGCGGCACAGTGCCGCTTGGCGAGCCTTTAACCGGCATTCAGGCGTATGTGCTGGACAAGCAGCTGGAGCCTGTTCCGCATGGTGTAATCGGCGAGCTTTACATTGGCGGCGTCGGCGTGGCGCGCGGTTATTTGCACAATGAGAGCTTGACGCTACAGCAGTTCATACCGAACCCATTTGATCCGAGCTTGGAAGGACGCCTGTACCGGACTGGCGATTCTGTTCGCATGTCCCCGGACGGATTGCTTGAGTTCATAGGCAGAGTTGATCATCAGGTCAAAATCCGCGGCTATCGCATTGAGCTTGGAGAGATCGAGCAAGTATTGGCGAGCTTGCCGGGCGTGCAGAATGCTGCGGCTGTCGTTATCGGGGAAGACGCTGATCTGTCGATATCCGCTTTCGCAGTTCCAGTCGTTGACAGCAGTCTTCATGAAGCAGCGATATTGGAGCTGCTGTCTGCGGTATTGCCGGATTATATGCTGCCGACATCTGTCACTATCCTGAAGGAGCTTCCCTTGAATGCAAATGGAAAGATGGACCGCAAGGAGCTGGTCCATATTGCGAAGCATCAGGAGTCGAATAGGAACAGCAATACGGTCATCATTCTTCCTCGCTCTCGGGTTGAACTGGAGATGCTGCGTCTATGGGAGGAGGTGCTCGGCAAGCGTCCTATTAGCATGACCGATGATTTCTTCCAGCTTGGCGGTCATTCACTGAAGGCGCTAGCTCTGCTGAGCGGTATTCGCAAGCGGTTTGGGGCGGAAATTACGTTGGCTGCACTTTTGAGAGAGCCTACGCCCGAGAAGCTTGCTGCATACATTGACAATGGGAATACGATTGCAAGTGAATGTCTGGTTTGTCTCAAGCGCGGGGCAGGCGCTAAGGATAAGCCGCCATTATTCCTTATTCATCCTCAGGGCGGCGGCGTGCTCGTCTATCAGGGGCTTATTGAGGGCCTTGTTGAAGATGGCCATGCCATATATGGCATTCAATCGGTAGGTTATGAGTCGGATGAAGCCCCGCTTTCCACATTGGAAGAAATGTCGCGGCGTTATATAGAAGAAATTCGCAAAGTCGCGCCGCAAGGTCCGTATTTGCTTGCGGGATGGTCGCTAGGCGGGACGATAGCCTATGACATGGCCTGGAGGCTGGAGCAATTGGGCGAAGAGGTGGCTTTTATCGGACTTCTCGATACACGTTATAATGAGGCAAGAATCGTGCAATCAGAGCTGGCGATCGAAGAAGATGTGTGGGAATATCTCGCAGTTTTGTATGATATCGACCGTGCCAGTCTGAACGGGCTGTCTTCCGAGGAGAAAGGCGCTCTTGTTCTCCAGCGGGCCAAGGAACGCGGAGATATGCCAGAGGCAGTAACAGCCGATACAGCCCGCCGATATGTTGATGTGATGGTGCGCAACGGGCAAGCGCTGCAGCGATACGAATATCCGGGACCAATCTCATCGACAATCGATATTTTCTATGTAACCGAGAGCTCTGCATTTGGACATGAGCCGATTGATCCGCGCGCATGGAAGTCGATGTCGCGCAGCGGCATTCGCACCTATGCGGTTACCGGCGAGCATATGAGCATGATGGAGCCGCCTCATGTTCAAGGACTAACGAAAGAAATGGCCCAAGTGATCATCAGCCGGACCACAACGGTGGCGAAGTAGATGGGAACGATACAAAATGAACCAACCAACAAACAAGCGCCGAGCGCCAAGCTGAGAGATCTGCATCCCAATATAAAGCTTCGAATCGGAGAATCGTTTCTAAGCACCTTGGTAGGCAGTATGGTCTTTCCCTTTATGGCGATATATTTATCGATGCACTTTGGCGAACGGATGGCCGGTATTCTCTTATTGTTTAATGTAGTCGGCATTTTCATCGGCGGGGGCTTGGGAGGTTTTGCTACTGACAGGCTTGGTCGCCGCAGCACGATGATTATCGCGGAAGGTGCGCGTCTATTCTCAATAGCGGTAATGGGAGCGGCCAACTCACAATGGTGGACTTCGCCGGAAATGACCTATGCGACGATGCTGGTTATCAATGCCAGCGCCGCGTTGAGCATGCCTGCCATTCAATCGATGATTGTCGACAGCAGCAACGGAGGCAATCGTACCTTAGTGTATAGTACGATCTACTGGATCAACAATGTCGCGCTGCTCATTGGAAGCTTGGGTGGCGGCCTGCTGTTCCGCGAGCAACTGTTTACGCTTTGCATCGGCATGTCTGTTGCTTCGTTCATATCGCTTGGGGTCCTTGTATTCTTCATTCGAGAAAGCAAGCCTCAGGCGGATGCTGTCTCTTCTGCAGAACCGTTACTTGGTGACGGAGGCGCAGCCATTCCTAAGCCGTCGCAGAGCTTTCTCGCCAAATACCGTGTCGTATTCACTGATTGGATGTTCCTTGCATTCGTCTTTGCATCCGCGCTGGCATTGTCACTGGAATACTTGTCGAAAAACTATACTAGCGTCCGGCTGGACAAGGAATTTGGGACACGGCTTTATGAGCTTTTTGGCGGTGTTCTGATGCTGGATGGCATTCGGATGTATGGATTATTGATCGCAGTGAATGCGCTGGTCATCGTCCTGGCATCCATATTCATCGTCTCTTTGGCGAAACGTATTTCAGGCGAATGGTTAATGGCTGTTGGGATCTTCTTATGCGCGACTGGTTACGGTGTGCTTGGCGTGAGCAATGAAATTTGGCTGCTCATTCCATTCATGTGTCTGGCAGGCTGTGGACAAGTCATGTTTGCTACGATGAAGCAGACCTATCTGGCATCGATAATTCCCGCTCATAATCGTGGTCCCTACATGGCTATTAGCGGCATGGAATTCCTTGTCGCCAACGTCGTCGGTTCGACAGGTCTCATCCTTGGAACCTGGCTCCCGTCGTGGATGATGGGCGGACTGTTCTTCGGTATGGGGGCGGTTGGCATCGTGCTGCTTATTCTCCTGTTCGTCCGCAAATCGGCAGCGAATAAGAAGGCGGCAGGCGTACAGCAGGTTGGTCAGACGGGGTAGATGGGAGAAAGGTAGAGTAAACGCAATGCTTGCAGACGTTACGGCTACAAGCTTGACCTCGTCATCGGATGGGCTTCCATCTTCTGAATAATGTGAAATCGAATAATGGCTGGCAGGGACCTCCCTGTCAGCCATTGCTCGTAAAGTATCATGCACCCGCTACAAACGAAGCGAGTGCGCAGGCACTGGATTTTTCCAAACACTTAGAGGTGGCGATTATCTACCGCTGCGGCAAAATATTGCTTGAGCTCGGCCAGCTTTCGAGGATCGTCAAGCGATATTCTGTCCTTCAAATATTGTTCGACAACGGTCTCCCATTGGGGGACCATTTTTTGTGCAGCCATATTCCGTACCGCTACCTTCACCATTCTTCGTTCCTTGGCGTTGGAGTAGACATCCTTGAACTGCTGTGTATGGGCGAAATCCAGTCCGTCGATTACCCTTCTGAACACATCAGCGGTCATGCGCGCATCATCCAGAGCACGGTGTGCAGAGCCTGTCGATGGTATGCCCAGCTCAGACAACGCACCTTCGACGCTGACATCATTGGTTAAATTTTTATAGCGCAGAAAGCCTTTCAACAGATCGAAGTAGTTGGCAGCCAGCCAGTAGGAATCGTCCAGCTTGTGCATCCGGGTATCGAAAACGATCCGCTTGAGATCCTCGCCGCCCCATGTGATCAATAAGAAGGCATCGCTTCTGTTCAGCCATTGGATGAACTGGGCAATGACCGCCGGGAATCTTGCCGCACTGTCAATTTCCTCTTGGGGTATGCCAGTCTTCCTCTTAATAAATCCATTCAGCTTCGCAAAAAAGATCGGTTTGATGAAAGCAGAAAATTCATCCATCGGCTGCAGTGATGCATTCAATCTGACTGCCCCGATCTCAATAACCTCCATTGGTTTGTCGCTGGCAAACTTGCGGCCGTTAAACTCAATATCCAGAATAATATAGTCCGACATGATTGCCTCCGATTATACGATGTCTATGAATCGCTCATTTAATATAAATACTTCCGAAAGGAAGCAGTTCTCTTAGAACTCGCTTGACAATGCCGCCGCCCTGCAACTGCTCCATCAGACCTGCATCACGCGAACCGGATTGAATGAGAACTGGCCCAGAGCCGGTCATTTCCCATTGCACGTTCATATGCTGACTGGCCAGCTGATTGCCGTATACGGCCAGCTTGATCCTCGCGCTGTCTGGATAAGCGATCAGCGAGCCAGCCTCCACATACAATGGAATGGATGGGTGGAGCTGCATCGTGATGAGATCGCCTGTCGTAATAATGCCAAGTGTCCCAGGTCCGGTGAATTTCATTCTGATCCAGTCTTGTGTAATCCAGGCTGTCTTAATTTTTTGAATCTTGCTCTTCATATGAAGTCCGTCCGTATAGAACATGACATGGCGAAAATCGAACATCAGGTCGCTCTTGGGCCCGATCGCAACCGATTCCAGCTGACAGCCAGGAGGCAGTCCGAGAATGAACTCACTCTGGCCTACCAGCTTGGAGCGAATCCATTTTCTTTTCCTATAGGCGCCGGCCAGATCCATGAATCGATCCTCGCGAGATTGAGGCGCGCCTTGATACGCAAGGATGGACTTGGGGTGCAGAACATGGAGCGTGTCCTCATTGTCGAGAGAGACGCGTACATGGCCGAGTGGAGTAGGGACCTTTACATCCACGGCTTCGCACCCCCGCCTGAACGCTTATGCTTGCGCCAGACATTATAGCGCCATATGCGAATCGACAGCAGATAGAGAAGTCCCAGACCGACGATTACGAGAACGGACATTATAATTTTGCGATAGAGCTGGCTCCGCTCCGATTTCTCAGCCTCCATCGCCTCCATCCGCTGGAGCAGCGTATTGTTCTGATTGATTAATTGCTCATTCTGTTGCTGATATTGCTCATTCTGCTTCATCAGCTCTTCCTGCTGACGCGCATATTGTTCCGCGCTCTGCTGGGCCTCCAGCAGCCGATCCTTCTGATCGCTGAGCTCCTGCGTCATCCGCTCCTGCTCTTTCCTGAATGAATCCGTAAGCTCCTCTACTCTCTCAGGCGCATTATAAATATCAGAAATCCGATCAAAGAAACCCGCGCTGGCTTCCTTAAGCGGAAGAGCTGCCAACGTAATGATCATTATCAGAACGATTCGAGCGAGAAAATAAAATGGTCGCTTGGTCACGTGATGAATCTCCTCCCGAAACAAAAGCATATACCTTCATTGTATCTCTTATTTGGACAAAAATGAACCGCTTCGCACAAGTAAGACTGTGGAAGCGGTTCAGAGGTCATTCGTTGCAATGACCTTCAGTTAACCATGCATGATTTCAATCTGAGCCTGCTTCGCCTGGGACTTATCGGAAATTTTCTTGTTGCGCCGCAGTGTTAAGCCAAGTACAGCGCCAAAGATAGCGATGAAGAGCATGACACTGAACGTGTCGTCATAGCCTTTCATAGCCGCTCCCTTCAATAGCTCGGGGAGGACAAGCTTTGATTCTGCTGTTTGCACGGCAGACTCCATTACTGCTGTTTGCCTGCTTTCAATATTGGCGGTCAGTATAGTGACGATGGAAGCGACTGCAAATGAGTTTACAACTGTCAGCAAGCCGTTTGTTATGGAGGTTACGCGGCTGACAAGCTCGCGCGGCGCTTTGCCCATCAGATGAGTGTTGAGAGGCATCATCATTAATCCCATGCCTGAGCCTGCCATAATGAGCGGGATGAGCAGATCGCTTCCAACTGTCGTCGCATCGACCAAAGAATATTGATAGATCGCGCCAGAGATAAGAGTTAGACCTGCTACGACCAGCCAACGGATACCGAATCTGTCGTATAGCCAGCCGCTGACGGGCATCATAAGTCCAGAGGCGATCGCTTGCGGCATTAGAATGAGACCGGTATCGAATGCGCCGAAGCCGCGGGCCTGCTGAAGAAATTGGGGCAGCAGAAATATAGCGCCATAAAGCGCAAACTGTCCGATCCACTGCACCACAATAGCGAGCGAGAAATCGACAGAGCGGAACACTCGGAGCTCCAGCAGCGGCGTGCGGACCTTAAGCTCGACGATAATGAAGGCGATCAATGCCGCGCCCCCAATGACAAGCCCGGCTATCGTCTTATCTGAGGTCCAGCTAGTCGCACCTTCACTGACACCATAGGATAAAGCGGCAAAAGCGATTGGGCCCAGCAGCATGCCAAGCCAGTCCATGCCGGCTACTGCGTTGCGTTCAACCTTCGGCAAATATTTCATGCCAAGCAGAACGCACATAATGCCGATGGGTAAATTGATGATAAAAATCCATCTCCAGGAATGGAACTCAACCAGCCAGCCGGAGAGAGTGGGGCCAATTGCAGGGGCGAACAGAATGGGCATGCCCATCATCCCCATGATCGTTCCGACCTTATGAGGCGGACTTAACCGAAAAATGTAAGCCATTGCGACCGGCAGCACCGCTCCGCCTCCAAGCCCCTGCAAAATGCGAAATACAGTGAGCCATTCTGCCGAATTTGGTGTTGCGCACAGAATGGAGCCAATTGTGAAGAGTGCGATAGAGATGAGAAAAATATTTTTGGCCCCATATCGGTCTGAGAGCCAGCCTGCTAGCGGAATAACGGCGGCTTGCGCCAATAAATAGCCGGAGATCGTCCATTGCAGTGTAACCATCGTCGTGTTGAAATCCAGCGCCAGATGCGAAATCGCAACGTTCATCGCAGTGGCATCGAGAATGACCATGAAGACGCCTGCAATAATAGCAACCAGCGGAATCATGATACTTCTGATGCGAAACTCAGCGGCAGAATCAGCTGCCAGATCAACCTTTGCCAATTAGCATCCCTCATTCGTCTTGCAGATTCAACTACTTCTGATATCCTAATTAAATTTCTACAATTTGTCAAAAGAAAATGCCGTACAAAATAAGCTGCACCGCAAGGGAGTATATTTGAAGGACAATCTCCGCATCCGCACCTGTCCGCATAAGCTGTACAGTAGCCTATACCAACCCGAGAGGAGCTGCTCGTGCATGAGGCGAAACATCATTGTGCTGGCGCTTGTGCTTTACGTGCTGCTTGTGCTGCTTCTTCTAATTGCTCTGCTTTAGGCCGGAGGTACAGTTGAAATGATTGCGGGCTGCCATGTTTGCAGGCAGCTTTGATTACATATATGAAGCTGTTTGCTCAAACAGCAGATTTTAGCCCGAATCAATACAAGAAAACAGCGACGGACCAGGACTCGAAAATCAAGTCTTAGACTGCCGCTGCTTTGCTTTCATCGTGCTATCGGGAGTTCCCATTAGAGGGCTAAACCTATACTAGCTTTGACCTTCGGATACGCTCTCCGGACTTTTAGAGGAATTTAATAACACTACACCCCCGATTATTAATACTAGTCCTGCAGCTGTATAAACGCTGAATGGTTCTCCCCATATCAATATGCCAATCAACGCGGTTAAAGCTGTTCCTGCTCCCGCCCATATGGCATAAGCCAAACTTAATGGAATCGTTTTAAGACTTATGGATAAAAAATAAAAGGTTATCGCAAAACCTGTCATGACACCAACAGAAGGAATTAGATTAGTAAAGCCTGCGGACAATTTAATCATTGAAGTGCCAAATATCTCTCCGGCAATAGATATTGCTAGTGCAATATATCCTTTCATCATACAGCCTCCTTTTCTCTACAACTTAATGAGAGCCGCCAGTAAGCTTCATAATTACGACGCCGCCAACAATCAGGGCCAGACCTGCTAGTTTTTTGAAACTAAAGCCTTCTTTATATACGATGACACCTATTAATGCAGTTAAAGCAGTTCCTACACCAGACCATATCGCATAGGCAGTGCCTAATGGTATGGCCTTAAGAGCTAGAGACAGGCAATATAACGCTAATCCCATCCCGATGATTACTCCTATAGAAGGGAACAGCTTCTTAAAGCCATTGGATACTTTAAGCATAGAGCTGCCGAATACTTCGGCTAAGATGGCTATAGCTAATAAGAAATATGAGTTCAACAATATCCCCTCCTTAATCGATCATATTTCTCAAGCTGTGGATTACCTTTTCGCGCAAATCCTCGTCGATCTTTCCTAATCCAAACAATTCTGAGAACCACAGCCCGTCGGCCGCTAGCCGGACTATCGTAGCTTGCACGGGGTCAATCCCGTCGTTTTCCATATTTTTTTGCCAATCCGAATATACACGCTCCAGCTTTACGAGTAAATCGGGGTTTGCATATAGTGAAGCCGTAAATGCTGTACTAATACCGCCTTTATTAATATCATCGAAGGTTGCCTCCATATATGCTCGACTCCACTTGCCAGCACTAGCAGCTGCATTGGCCGCCCTGGCAGTAACGTCCGCAACAAAATGGTCTGTCAACTCTTCCACCATTCCTATGAGTAAAGCTTCCTTACTCGGAAAGTGGTGGAGCAATCCGCCTTTGCTAATTCCAGCTTCTTTGGCCACAGCTTCAAGTGTGAGTTTTTCGACACCGTGATTTTTTACAATATAGGAAGCAGCAGTTAAGACAGCATGGCGTCTAGAATTACGATTCATCGTTATCACCTCTCAATTTACTATACCGTCCAGACGGTTTTGTTGTCAATTAAGATACATTATTTTTCATCGTGCTGCGAGAATTGCAAATGATGGATGCCTGTCAGCATAATGAAACCGTTTATTACAAATACTTGGGTAAGACGTTGTTCAAATAGCACGGCACGCAAAAACGAAGCCTATGCTTCCGAAGCAAGTTTTTGCTCGACAAGTCGGGCAGGGCACGCAAAAACGAAGCTTATGCTTCCGAAGCAAGTTTTTGCTCGACAAGTCGGGCAGGGCACGCAAAAACTTTTAGGGGTGTTTAAAACAATGGCCACCAAGAACGCAGCACGCAACAAGTATAAAAAAATGACCATGTCGCCTAAAGAGTATCAGACGTTCGCGAAATCGCATGAGCCTAATCGTTCGGTAGCGGCCAATTGCTTACGAGCTTTTGTCGTTGGAGGGGCCATCTGCTTGATCGGACAAGCGCTTCAAGACATGTTTGTCCACGTCTTTGGCATGTCCAAGACAGATGCAAGCAATCCTACAGTTGCCGTTCTTATCTTCATTGCAGTCGTTCTTACGAGCATGGGCGTATATGACAAACTCGCACAATGGGCCGGAGCCGGCAGCGCTGTGCCCGTAACCGGCTTCGCCAATTCCATGTGCTCGGCAGCGCTGGAGCATCGCAGCGAGGGTCTTGTGCTTGGCGTGGGCGGCAATATGTTCAAGCTGGCGGGCGGGGTTATCGTTTATGGCACAGTAGCCGCCTTTTTCGTCGGTATCATCTATATGATTTTTGGCATCAGGGGGCACTGACTGACATGCTCAAAGGAAAACAAACGTGGTGGTTTGAGAAACGTCCTGTCATTATCGGAGCAGCTACAGTCGTCGGGCCGGATGAGGGCGAGGGTCCGCTTGCCGCTGATTTTGATCTGATTCATCCCGAGCTGGACATGCAGCAGAAGAGCTGGGAGAAGGCGGAACGTCTGCTGCTGGAGCAAGCCTCTGATCTTGCGCTGAAGAACGCTAAAGTGAACAAGCAGCAGCTGCACTATTTTATCGGCGGAGATCTGATGAATCAAATTATTAGCAACAGCTTTGCGGCACGATCGCTGGGCGTTCCTTATATCGGCGTTTTTGGCGCCTGCTCCACCTCCATGGAGACGCTGGCGCTCGCCTCGCTTATCGTCAATTCCGGCTCCGGGCAATATGTGCTGGCCGGTACGTGCAGTCATAATTGCACGGCTGAGAAACAGTTCCGTTATCCAACGGAATACGGCTCGCAAAAGCCGCCGACCGCGCAATATACGGTAACAGGCTCGGGAGCGGTCGTAGTCGCTGCTGACGGCGAAGGTCCGGTAGTTGAATGCGCGACGATCGGCAAGATTGCCGACATGGGGATCAAAGATCCATTCAACATGGGAGCGGCGATGGCGCCTGCTGCTGTGGATACCATTAAAGCGCATTTCAACGATACGGGGCGCGAGCCCCAAGATTATGATCTGATCGTGACCGGCGATCTTGCAGGCGTGGGCCATCCCATTGCTAACGATTTGCTTATGCGAGACGGGGTTCCGATGGATCAGACGGTATTCTCGGATTGCGGATTAATGGTTTACGATGTGCAGCAGCAGAAGGTTCAAGCGGGAGGGAGCGGCTGCGGCTGTTCAGCGGTTGTAACCTATGGCCACCTGCTGAAGCGGCTGAAGAAAGATGGCGATCTGAAACGGATTCTTGTCGTAGCGACCGGCGCGCTGCTGTCTCCGTTGTCCTATCAGCAGGGGGAGAGCATCCCTTGCATTGCCCATGCAGTCGCGATAGCGCGGCAGCCATAACGGAAGGAGTGTACAAGCATGATTTATTTGTGGGCCTTTGTAGTTGGAGGGGCAATATGCGTTCTGGGACAGCTCATGTTCGATGTGGTCAAGCTTACGCCTGCTCATACGATGGCGGCCTTGGTTGTAGCAGGGGCGATTGTAGACGGTATCGGCTGGTATGAGCCGATGATTGATTTCGCTGGAGCGGGAGTAACCGTTCCGATTACGAGCTTCGGCAACGCGCTTGTTCATGGAGCATTGACCGAGCTTCAAAAGGATGGCTGGATTGGTGTCATTACAGGCATTTTCAAGCTGACGAGCGCAGGCATTTCCGCCGCGATCATCTTCTCCTTTCTGGCAGCGCTTGTGGTCAGACCGAAAGGCTAGTGCGCGAGCGACTGCCTGTGATGCGACAGCGCACGCTGCCGTATGCCGGGAGCTGTTTCAATATGTAATCAAGCCCTTCACATTGCCCTCATCCGGCGGTTTGAAGGGCTTTTCTATGTTCTATTGCGCCAGCAAGCTCGTTCTGCGCGTGATTAGCGAGTCTTTTCGAGACGCCAGCGGCGGAGAAACGTTATCCTGTAGGATTCTCCAATTTTTTTTGGTGAATTATTAGCTGTACTGTCTGTTGTATTTTTTGTAAAATAATAGAATGGTGAATTTTACATAACATCCGGGAGGGTCTAGAGACATGGAAAACCGTACGACAGATTATTCATTGTGTGCTGCTATACGTCGCAATTTGGAAAGCTGTATTTTGGGGAAAAGCAATGAAATTGAACAATTAATGATCGCTCTGCTTGCCGGCGGACATATACTGCTCGAAGACGTGCCCGGTACTGGAAAGACGCAGCTTGTGAAAGCGCTTGCGAAAACGATAGGCGGACATTTCCGCAGAATTCAATGCAATCCTGACTTGCTGCCGACTGATATTACAGGTGTTGCTATTTATCATCCGAAGGATGAGGCATTCGTATTTAGACCGGGTCCAGTGATGGCGAATTTGCTGCTTGTCGATGAGATTAACCGGGCCACAACGAAGACGCAATCCGCATTGCTTGAAGCGATGGAGGAGCGCAATGTGACGGTAGATGGCGAAACCTACCAGCTTCCTAATCCGTTTGTACTCATCGCTACGCAGAATCCGATAGAGTTCGAGGGAACCTACTCGCTGCCGGAAGCGCAGCTTGACCGGTTCATGATGAAGATTACGTTAGGCTATCCGGACGCGGCAACGGAACGCCAGATGATCATGCTGCCAAACTCCACCGCGCCGGCGGATCAGTTGTCCGCAGTTTCGAATATTGAACAGGTTGCCAAGCTGATGGAGGATGTGAAGCGTGTTCATGTCGATGAAGCGGTAGGCGACTATTTGATTCGTGTTGTGCGCGCGACTCGGGATCACAACGGTGTTCAGCTGGGAGCCAGCCCGCGTGCGGCGATATCGCTGCTTGCAGCTGCGAGAGCGAAGGCGTACCTGCAGGAGCGTGATTATTTGATACCGGATGATATTAAATCATTGGCTGCCTCTGTGCTCGCGCATCGCATTCTGCTTCATACAGAATCAAGAATGAACGGTTTGACAGCAGAAGATGTTATTCACGCTGTCCTACATAGCACCAACGTCCCTGTGCGAATGGAGCGATAGATCTCATGCTCACGGCACAAGCAATGAAGATGAGATGGCGGTTGCTCGGCATTCTATATGCTGGCTCGCTGCTGTATTTGCTTTTTCAGGGCGGCAAGACGTCCTTTATGCTGTTTTGTATCTTCAACGTGCTGCTGCTTTATTTGCTGCTGGGACGCTGGAGCGGAATCGCCGGAGTTGAAGGCGTCAGGAAGCTGTCGCATAATTCGGGCGCAGAGCAGCACTTGATGGCCGGAAGCAAGCTTGACGTCGTCATCTCTGTACAGATTCCAGGAGTATGGCCGATTCCATATGTGCTTGTTCGGGATGTGCTGTTGCGGCAGAACGGCGGCTCAATACCGTTCGAGGCTTCGTTCGTGCCCAGCTACCGCAGACAAGGGGATGTCACGTATACGACACCACCCTTGGAGAGAGGCGTTTATCGATTTACGCATACGGAATGCTCGACCTGCGATATTTTTGGGTTGTTCGAGCATTCGGGAACATTTGAATCAACAGAGCCTGTCTACGTCTACCCGCGTACAATCGCGATCCGCAGCTGGCAGCAGCTGAAACGGGGGGCAAAGGGTCCTTATTCAACGACCGCTTCGCGACTGTCAGCCAAGGAAACAACACAAATCAACGGGGTGCGCGAGTATATTTACGGGGACAAGCTCTCTCGTATCCATTGGAATGCGACAGCGAGAACCGGTGAATGGAAATCGAAAGAATTCGAACGAGAGTCTTTGCCACGGACGATGTTCCTTCTGGACCGTTATGCGGGCGCATATGATCGGCCGGAACAGTTTGAGCTTGCCGTATCCATCGTTGCCTCTATGCTGGACTTCGGCTTCCGCCGCTCTACAGCGACAGGAATTATTTCGGTCGGCGATACCAATGAGGGCTTTGCTCCCAATACGAGCCCGAACCAGCGGCAGCTTATTATGAATCATCTCGTAAGCGTGCAGCCTGACGGGAACACACCATTATATCGGGCAATTAGACAATCCGCCTCGTTTGTACCGAGTGGCTCGTTTGCGGTAATCGTCAGTCCTCAGACAGGAGAAGAAATTGTTCTTGTCATGGAATGGCTGAAACGGAGAGGAGTCGTTCCCGTCCTTATTCATTTGAAGAGGAATGGCGATGACGTGCCTCAGCCTGGCGGGAAGGGCAAGGAATGGCTGAAGATGCTGCAGCGCAACGGTTTCATCGTGCATACAATCAGCGCGCTTCAGGAGCTGCCCGCTGCTCTGGAAGGAGGGAGTGCCTCATGAGTATGTATCGATCCTTGGGTAAGTGGCTGATAGCGAACTGGTACACGCAATTAACCATCGTTTTTACGACATTGCTGATTTTTGCCTGGATTCGCTGCTTTGACGGTTATTGGTGGGATGAGACGTACACGATTATTCATGCTGTACTGTTGACGACATTTGTCGCAGCCGCACTCATCTCCTCCAAAGCATTGTCAATTACTGTACAGCTTCTGGCCTTGATCCTGATTAATTTGGCATTAACGGATTACGAATGGATATCTTTTACTGGTGAGATCGGCAGCTTGGGCGATTGGAAGGAATGGCTTGAGTGGCAGTTCCAGCCGCTTACGCCTTATCTCTGGCTAAGTCTCGGCATTTGGGCTGGCTTCCATGTCATCCTGCTGTGCAGCAAGCGGCGTCTCGGCATAATTGCTGTGCTGAGCTTCATCCTGCTCTCCCTTACAATTACGGATTCATTGCTCTCACCTGTTTATCTGTGGGGGGAGATTGCGTGGACGGTATTTATTGGACTTGCTTGGCTGGTTGCCAATCATTTTCTCAATTTCAAGGAGAAGCATCCTGAGAGCTGGGCGCATCTGCTTGAATATCCGGTAAGCCTGTTCCTGCCGGTGCTGCTTATTATTACGCTTGTTATGGGCGCAGGAATATTCGTTCCTTCTATTGATCCCATACTGAAAGACCCCTATACCGCCTGGAAAGAAGCAAGGGGCGAGGAAGTCATATCCGTAATCGGTGATAAAGGGACAGGCTCCGGCAGCGAAAGCAAGGGGAACAGCGCCTCAGGCTACAGCCGCAATGATGAGGAGCTCGGCAATGGCTTCAAATTTGATTATTCTCCGGTCATGGACATTACGACAACGAGAAAGAGCTACTGGCGAGGCGAGACCAGAGCGCTGTACACGGGGAGCGGCTGGGAGGAATCGCCGGAAGAGCAGGCTGAGGCATCGGTTAGAGCTATTGTGCCAGAACAGATTCTTGAATCCGGCGGCATAGAGGAGAATGTCGAGACGATACGGGTGGACCAATCCGTCAACATTCTGAGTGAGAATACGTATCCGGTGTTGTTCGGTGCGAGTCCGGTATCTCAGATCGTATCGGTTAATGAGATTAAGAGCTACCTCCCAAGTCTCGAATGGCTGCCGCAGTCATGGGAATTGAGATTGCCTGCCGGTAAAACAGACTACCCTGACAAATATTCCATCATTTCGGAGGTTCCTGTCCTGGATGTGAATAAGCTGCGCAGCGTAGCTGCAGCAGAGACTGCATCGGAGATCTCATCGATGTATTTGCAGCTGCCTTCGGATCTGCCGTCAAGGGTAAGAGAGCTGGCTCTCGATATTACGAAGAATGAAGCTACACCTTATGATAAGGTCAAGGCGATCGAAGCCTATTTGCAAACGAACTTCAAGTATACGAATGAGCCTGACCTGTCGAAGAGACAAAGCAAGGATTTCGTAGATGCTTTCCTATTCGAAATGCTGGAAGGCTATTGTGATTATTATTCAACCGCGATGGCTGTCATGACACGCTCAATCGGCGTTCCTACCCGTTGGGTGAAAGGCTATGCGCCCGGAAGCCTGCCTATCGATCCGGAAACGCTGCGTCTGGGAGATGCGATCGGTGTCGATATGAATCCAGAGGGGAAAGGCACTTATACGGTGCGGAACGCGGATGCGCATTCATGGGTAGAGGTGTATTTTGAAGGCTATGGATGGTTTCCTTTCGAGCCTACCGCTGGCTTCACATTCCCTTATGCCATGCCGGAAAATCAAAGTGTGGATACCTCAGATATCGAAGCTGATTCGTCTGCTGACATGCAAGAGGCAGGCACAAAAGGCTTCAATATACCGCTATGGTCTTCTATAGCAGCATTCGTAGTGCTCCTGCTTGTCATTGCAGTATGGCAAAGACGGCAAATTGCCGGGTTATGGAACCATTATCGCTGGGGTGCTGCTACTGTAAATGAACGGATTGTCAGGGATACAAACCGGCTTATCCATTACGGCCGCAAGAAGGGACTTAATCGTGGCACGCATGAGACCGTGCGCGAAACGATATCACAGTGGTCTGAGCGGATGTCCCCGCTGCAGAGGGAGCTGTCATTCGTGATCGTTGTGTTTGAGAAGGCGATGTACAGCAATGGAACGATAAGCAAGGAAGAAGCCGAGCAGTTCGATGCGACAATCAAGAATTTACGCAAGCGAATAAGCTGACAAGACCGGTCGGAATGATGCGCAGCATCCTCCCGACCGGTTTTTCAGGCTGCAAGCGGCCTTTGCAAGGAATTCCCTTTGTATGGTATAGTTTCGATGATAGCGATAGCAGGGGAGTCGAAACTATGTTTGAACGGCTGTTGCCGCATATGCGCGTCAATACCATTTATAATATTGATATGGATGCTTTGCAGAAGCAGGGCATAAGAGGGATTATTACAGATCTCGACAATACACTTGTCGGCGCCAAAGTGCCGCTCGCCACGCCGGAGCTGGTGGAATGGCTTGATCATGTGCGCGATCTTGGCTTTAAGGTTGTCATCGTTTCGAATAATAATCAGACGCGCGTGTCCAATTTCTCAAGCCCGCTCCAGATTCCTTTCGTTCATGCGGCCCGCAAGCCTGCGAACAAGGCGTTCCATAGAGCGCTTAAAGAGCTCGGTTTGCCAGTGGAGCAAACGGCTGTTATCGGTGATCAGATGCTGACAGATGTGCTGGGCGGAAGACGGATGGGTTTATTTACAATTCTTGTAAGTCCTATTGCGCCGAATGATGAAGGCGTGATGACCCGCATTAATCGGAGGATCGAGAGAATTGCCCTCTATAATCTACGCAAAAAAGGGTTATGGCCCGAGGAGGAACACAAGAAGTGACGAATAAGCAGTTGGTAGAGGGCGGATGCGCTGGCTGTGGCGTGAAGCTGCAGACAACAGCGAATGACAAACCGGGCTATATCCCGGATTCAGCGCTTGAGCGGGAGCCGGCAATTTGCCAGCGATGCTTCCGGATTAAAAATTACAATGATGCGACAACGGTTACAATCGATCAGGATGACTTTATTAAGCTGCTCGGAGGAATAGCGAATACAGAAAGTCTTGTCGTACATATCGTTGATATTTTCGACTTTGAGGGGAGCCTGATCTCTGGTCTGCAGCGATTCGTCGGGAACAATCCGGTGCTGCTTGTCGTCAACAAGATCGATCTGCTGCCCAAGGGAGTCAATCTGAACCGGCTGCGCAACTGGGTTCAGAAACAGGCGAAGACCCAGGGGCTGCGAATTCTTGATGTCGTGCTGTGCAGCGCCAAGCGGAATATGGGCTTCGAGCGTGTTATCGAAGCGCTCGGCGAGCATCGCGGCAAGCGCGATGTGTATGTGGTCGGCGCAACAAATGTGGGCAAGTCGACGCTCATCAATCGGCTGATCCACGATTTCAGCGATTTGGAACGCGAATTGACAACATCCCGTTATCCCGGCACAACGCTGGATGCGGTTCATATTCCGCTGGACGATGGCCATGACATTATCGATACGCCGGGCATTGTGTATGCGCATCGAATGACAGAGGTCGTGCCTCGCGATGTGCTGCAGGCGCTTCTGCCGGACAAGCCGATCAAGCAGCTTGTGTATCAATTGAATGAGCAGCAGACGCTCTTTATTGGCGCGCTCGCTCGGTTTGATTTTATAGAAGGAGCAAGGCAGTCATTCTCGCTCTACATCTCTAATGCGCTGCCGGTACACCGGACGAAGCTGGAGAGGGCAGATGAGCTGTATGCGGACCATAAGGGCGTTATGCTGGCTCCGCCTAAAGCAGAGCAGCTGGACGAAATTCCAGCCTGGACACGTCACCGTCTAACGATTCGGCGCGGGACCGATACCGATATTTATATTTCCGGATTAGGCTGGATTCATGTCAATAGCGGTGATGGCGCGCTGGTTGACATTCATGCGCCCAAAGGGATTCGGGTGCTGCTGCGGGACGCGCTGATCTAGCCGCTGGCAGGATGGCATGTGACTTGCGGGTGGAGCAAGCAACGATTGGTATTCAGGAGAGTGAGTGGCAGTGAGTGGGATGAACAATTCAACGACTGGGCTTTCCCCTTATGGCAATAAGGTTGACAGCGAAACGATTCTTTACAGTGTCATTGGCGATCCGATTCGACAATCCAAATCGCCGACGATGATGAATTGTGCCTTCAGGGAGACTGGCCTCAACGGTATTTATACAGCTTTTCATATTACAAGCGAACGATTGGCGGATTTTGTGGCTGGCGTACGTGCGATGGGCATTCGCGGCGTCAATGTGACGATCCCGCACAAGTTGGACATTATGCCGCTGCTCGACGAGATAGACGAGAGTGCGCAAGCGATCGGGGCCGTAAATACGATCGTCAATGAGGACGGCAATCTGATCGGCTACAATACGGATGGCCTTGGTTATGTCCGTTCTCTAAAGGAAGAAGCGGAGCCGGAGCTTGAAGGCAAGCGGATTCTGATCATAGGCGCGGGCGGGGCGACCAGAGGCATTATTTATGCGTTGGCTAAAGAGGGCGTCGGAAGCATTGTCATCTCGAATCGGACAGTGGAGCGGGCGCAGGTGCTTGTAGATGCTTTCGGCTCGCACACAGACATTCGTGTCATCGGCATGGATAAGCTGAAGGATGCTTGTGGTGAAGCCGACATTATTATCAATACGACCTCTTTGGGCATGTACCCGCATGTTGAAGAGACACCTATCGACACCTCTTGGCTCAGGCCCGACACGATTGCGAGCGACCTGATTTATAACCCGTTGATCACACGCTTCCTGGAGGAGGCGAAGAGTCGCGGGTGCCGTATTCATGGGGGATTGGGCATGTTCATCTATCAAGGCGCGTACGCCTTTGAATACTGGACGGGCGTTCCGGCGCCGGTTCAGGCGATGCGCTCTGCGGTGCTGGACGCACTGGGATACGGACGTTAATCTAACGAGAGAAGGAACAAAGATCATGCTGACAGGTAAACAGAAAAGACATTTGCGCTCTTTGGCGCATCATTTGACACCGATTTTTCAAGTGGGCAAAGGCGGCACCAACGATCATATCGTCCGCCATGTCGTTGAAGCAATAGAGACGCGGGAGTTGATCAAGGTTTCCGTGCTTAACAACTGTCTCGACGATCCGAAGGAAATTGGACAATGGATTGCAGAAGAAGCAGAAGCAGAGCTCGTACAGGTAATCGGCAAGACCATTGTGCTGTACAAGGAGTCCAAGGATCATAAAACGATTGAGCTGCCCAAGGGCAAAAACTGATTGCTGCACAATACTGGCGCAAGTTCTGCGGAAGGAGCGATTATATGATTAAAGTAGGAATTATGGGAGGGACCTTCGATCCGATTCATTACGGTCATTTGCTGGCTGCCGAGCGTGCTCGCGAGTCATGCGGCCTTGATGAGATTTGGTTTATTCCCTCTTTTCAACCGCCGTTAAAAGAGAATGATCCGAATGCGGATGTCAACGCAAGACTTGAAATGGTGTATCGAGCGATTGATTTCCAACCGCATTTCCGCGCGATGGATATTGAGCTGGAGCGGGGCGGAACAAGCTATTCCATCGATACGGTGCAGGCGCTTCAGGAGCTGTATCCGGGGCGTGCGTTCAGTTATATTATCGGCTCGGATCGGGTTAACGATTTGCCGCAATGGCATCGTATTCAAGAACTGGCCGAAATCGTCTCGTTCATTGGCGTGGAGCGTCCAGGGGAATCGATAGATGTTTCCTTGCTGCCCTCGTATATTGTGGACCGGCTGACGGTAGTTGGAATGCCGCTTGTTGACATTTCGTCGACAGAAATCCGGCAGCGGCAGGCGGACAAGCGTTCCATCCGATTCATGGTACCGGAAAAGGTCTATTCATTCATAAGAAGGAATTCTCTCTATGAAAAGCCGGAATGAGATGATTGAAGCTGTTCGTGCGGAGATGCCGGAGCGCCGATGGACGCATACAGTAGGTGTTATGGAGACGGCGGTCGTGCTGGCAGAACGGTTTGGTGCTGATCCGGTTAAGGCGGAGCTCGCATCTATTCTGCATGATGTGGCGAAGTATTGGCAGACATCCCGCATGGAGACGATTATCCGTGAGGAAGGGCTGCCAGCAGAGCTGCTGCAATACGATAAGGAGCTGTGGCATGCGCCGGTTGGCGCCTTTGTTGCTGAAGGCGACTATGGTGTTGGGGATCTCGAAGTGCTTGATGCGATTCGCTATCATACCTCTGGTCGAGAGGGCATGACACTGATGGACAAAGTCGTATGTCTTGCTGATTATATGGAACCTGGTCGTGATTTTCCAGCTGTGCATAAAATTCGGGAATTAGCCGAGCATAGTTTGGAGGCGGCCTTGATTGCCGGATTCGATTCAACGATATCGCATTTGCTGGAGCAAGGCCGGAGAGTCTACCCATTGACGGTAATGGCTCGCAATGATTTGATCCTATATGTAAGGGAGTCTGGGCGATGACAATACAGGCGAATGAATTGATGCAGCTCGTTGTAGCTGCTGCGGAAGAGAAAAAGGCGCATCAGATTGTGGCGCTTAACCTGCAAGGGATATCGCTCGTTACAGATTATTTTGTCATCTGTCATGGTAATTCAGATACACAGGTTCAGGCGATCACGACGGAAATTCGCAAGCAAGCGGAAACCAGCGGCGCGCAAGTAAAGGGTATTGAAGGCATGGATTCGGGCAGATGGGTGCTGATCGATATCGGTGATGTTGTCGTTCATGTCTTTCACCGTGAAGAGCGGGAATACTACAATATCGAGCGGCTGTGGTCCGACGCGAAAGTTGTGGAGTTCGCATGAGTCTCGTTGCTGGAACATACGTGAATGTGAGGGTGGCACGCGAAGTGTCGCCCTATGGCTATTTCTTGAACGATGGAGAATCAGACGTTCTGCTGCATTATACAGAAATTGTAGGCGAGCGTCCTCAGCCTGGCGATGATATCGAGGTTTTTCTGTTCTACGACACAGAGGACCGCATTGCGGCAACGATGAAGAAGCCGCTGATCACGCTAGGCGAGGTGGCGCGTCTCGCTGTTGCTGATGTGCATCCGCGCATCGGCGCTTTTCTGGAGATGGGACTCGGCCGCCAGCTGCTGCTGCCGATGTCGGAGCAGCCGGAGATGAAGGAACTGCGGCCGATCCCGGGCGACGAGGTGTTCGTCAAGCTGACGCATGATAAGATCGGACGGTTGGTCGCGAAGATTGCGTTCGAAGAGGATCTTGCGGAGCTTGCGTTTCGGGCTCCTGAGTCATGGCGCAACACATGGGTAGACGGATGGGTTACAAAGCCGCTCAAGATGGGCTCCTTCGTGCTGATCGATGGCGGCGTAGTCGGCTTCGGCGCAATGGGGCTGATTCCTGCTGATGATCGGACCCGCCAGCTTCGGTTGGGCGAACGAGTCAGCGCCCGTGTTACCTATGTACGCGAGGACGGCAGGGTGAACCTGTCGATGACACTTCGCAAGGAGGCTGGCAGGGTCGAGGATTCGGACAAGCTTCTCGCCTTCTTGCGCGAGCGTCCGGGCGGAGCGATGCCATACTCGGATGAGACGCCAGCCGATATCATCAAGCAGAAGTTCGGCATTAGCAAATCTGCGTTCAAACGGGCAATCGGCAAGCTTATGCGCGAAGGGCTCGTAACGCAACAAGGCAGCTGGACCAAGTTGGTGGAAGCCGATGCTTCTGCTTCTGAAGCTTCCGAGACGAAAGCGGAATCGAGCGATAAGACAGAATAAGGGGTATACAGCCTGTGCGCAGTGTGGAATATGAGGCAGTCGGGGCAGATAAAGCGGAAAAACCCGCTTACAGCGCTGGACTAACTGGCTCTGATGGTCTGTAAGCGGATGAAATCTGCTTACAGCTCGTACGCAGTGTGGAATATGCGGCAGGCAGGGCAGATAAAGCGGAAAAACCCGCTTACAGCGCTGGACTAACTGGCTTTGATGGTCTGTAAGCGGATGAAATCTGCTTACAGCTCGTACGCAGTGTGGAATATGAGGCAGTCGGGGTAGATAAAGCGGAAAAACCCGTTTACAGCGCTGGACTAACTGGCTTTGATGGTCTGTAAGCGGATGAAATCTGCTTACAGCTCGTACACAGTGTGGAATATGAGGCAGTCGGGGCAGATAAAGCGGAAAAACCCGCTTACAGCGCTAGACTAACTGGCTCTGATGGTCTGTAAGCGGATGAAATCTGCTTACAGCTCGTACGCAGTGTGGAATATGCGTCAGTCGGGGCAGATAAAGCGAAAAAACCCGCTTACAGCGTTGGACTAACTGGCTCTGATGGTCTGTAAGCGGATGAAATCTGCTTACAGCTCGTACGCAGTGTGGAATATGAGGCAGTCGGGGCAGATAAAGCGGAAAAACCCGCTTACAGCGCTGAACTAACTGGCTTTGATGGTCTGTAAGCGGATGAAATCTGCTTACAGCTCGGGCCTGAGCATTGCCAAGCACATATCGCCCACCGTGAGCAGGGAGAATGCTTCTGGAGAGGCATCAGCGACCATAAGAACATTCCCCTGTGAAGCAGCCTCTATGTTCAATTCAATTGTTCAATTTTTATAGTTCAAACGTACATAAATTCAAGGAGGGGAAGGAATGCGAGCATACCGGCAGTTTGCTTCTGTCTATGATCGATTGATGGAAGATATGCCTTACTCGGATTGGATGCGGTTCGCGCGTGAATGCTGGGAGCGTTACGGCATTCCGCAGACGATTGTAGATTTGGGCTGCGGAACGGGCAGCATTTCGATTCCCCTGGCACGTTCTGGATTCCATGTATTTGCAATAGATCTGTCATCAGACATGCTGACGATCGCACGCAGCAAATGGGATGAATCACCTCAGCAGGCTATTCGTTCCAGCAAAGGGTCTATCCGTTGGCTGCAGCAGGATATGTGCGACTGGGAGCTTCCGGAAGAGGTTGACACAGTAATCTCCTTTTGTGATTGTGTGAACTATTTGACCGAAAAGGCCGATGTCGAGGCCGCCTTTAAGGCGACCTATAATGGCTTGAAGGCCGAAGGTGTCTTTCTGTTTGACGTGCATGCCCCGAAGCAGTTGGAAAGGTATGCGGAAGAGCAGCCGTTTGTGCTGGATGAACGGGATATCGCTTATATTTGGACGAGCGAGTTGGATCGCGAACGATTCGAAATCGAGCACCGGCTGACGATTTTTGCCCGTGAAGGCGAGGAGCGGGATGCGCGATTCAGCAAAATTGAGGAAGTGCATGTGCAGCGCGCTTATGATCCTGCCTGGATTCGCGGAGCGCTTACCAGAGCGGGCTTTAGCAGAATCGAGGCCTTCGCGGATTTCAAGCTGGAGGAGCCGAATGCTGATTCGGATCGATTGTTTTTCGCGGCCATTAAATAGTTTTTGTGAAGCAGGCAGAACAACACATAAACTCGGCAGGCTGCTTGACACGATTACGCTGCTTATTTATAATCGAACTAACTATTTTT
This sequence comes from Paenibacillus plantiphilus, assembly GCF_927798095.1. Lineage (GTDB taxonomy): Bacteria > Bacillota > Bacilli > Paenibacillales > Paenibacillaceae > Paenibacillus_Z > Paenibacillus_Z plantiphilus. The sequence continues at coordinate 237,100 of NZ_CAKMMF010000008.1, forward strand.
ATAGGATTTCATGCCAATTAGGCGTCGAAAAGGAGCAGTAGCTTCAGTAACGCTAGGACTCAGAGAGCCGATGAAAGGTGCAAGTCGGACCAGCGTGGAAGTGAACTCGCCTTGGAGCCGCGTGTCAAGCCGAAGAGTGGACAGTTCCTGTCGCATTACTTCGTGTGAAGCGCGCCGTCTCGCCCGCGTTAAGGGAAATGAGTGAGCAAGGGTAAAGCATACCCCTGCTAACTAGGGTGGTACCACGGGAATTAATCCTCTCGTCCCTAGCGTTTGCGCTAGGGATGGGAGGTTTTTTTATGCACATAGGGCGGTACAGTCTGGAACAGTTGGCCGGTCACGCGAGATGAATAGGGAGGCAATAATCATGACACAGGAACGCAAGGAACAGCAGGGCTACAATCCGTTAGTGATTGAACCCAAATGGCAAGCGTATTGGGATGAGAACAAAACCTTCAAGACAACCGAAGATGCAGAAAAACCGAAATTTTATGCGCTCGATATGTTTCCATATCCCTCTGGAGCAGGACTTCATGTCGGGCATCCTGAAGGCTACACGGCAACGGATATCGTAGCCCGCTATAAGCGGATGCGCGGATATAATGTCCTTCACCCTATGGGCTGGGATGCATTCGGATTGCCTGCGGAGCAGCATGCGATCAATACAGGGGAGCATCCGCGCGAGTTTACTGTGTTGAATATTAACAATTTCCGTCGCCAGATCAAGTCGCTCGGCTTTTCCTACGATTGGGATCGTGAAATCAGCACAACGGACGCTGACTACTATAAATGGACACAATGGATTTTTATCCAGCTGTACAATAAAGGGCTTGCCTATGTCGATGAGGTTGCAGTGAATTGGTGTCCGGCGCTTGGCACTGTTCTCGCGAATGAAGAGGTTATCAATGGCTTGAGCGAGCGCGGCAACCATCCGGTGGTACGCAAGCCGATGCGCCAATGGGTGCTCAAAATTACGGAGTACGCAGACCGCCTGCTGGAAGACCTTGAAGAGCTGGACTGGTCCGAGAGCATCAAGGATATGCAGCGCAATTGGATCGGCAAATCGAAGGGCGCGGAAGCAACGTTCGCAATCGACGGTCATGATCAATCGCTCGTTGTATTCACAACGCGGCCGGATACGCTGTTCGGGGCGACCTATTGTGTGCTGGCGCCGGAGCATGAGCTTGTCGCTCAAATTACGACAGCGGAGCAAAAGGGCGCAGTAGACGCTTATCAAGCGGCTGCCGCTCACAAATCGGATCTTGAGCGTACGGATTTGAATAAAGACAAGTCTGGTGTGTTTACGGGTGCATATGCGGTCAATCCAGTCAGCGGCGGCAAGGTTCCGATCTGGATCGCGGACTACGTGCTTGCTGGTTACGGAACGGGCGCAATTATGGCTGTGCCAGGCCATGATCAGCGCGACTGGGAATTTGCGCAGCAGTTCCAGCTGCCGATCGTTGAAGTGGTGCAAGGCGGCGATATTTCGAAGGAGGCGTACGCTGGCGACGGCCCGCATGTCAATTCAGATTTCCTGAATGGCCTGTCCAACGTTGAAGCGATTGCGGCTATGATTGCGCGGTTGGAGAAGGAAGGCACAGGCAAGGGTAAAATAACATACCGCCTGCGCGACTGGCTGTTCAGCCGTCAGCGTTATTGGGGCGAGCCGATTCCGATTCTTCATCTGGAGGATGGCACGATGAAGCCGGTTCCGGATGAGCAGCTTCCGCTGCTGCTGCCGGATGTTGAACAAATCAAACCATCGGGCACGGGCGAATCTCCGCTTGCGAATGTGGCGGATTGGGTGAATACGGTTGATCCCGAGACTGGCAAGCCTGCGCGTCGCGAGACGAATACGATGCCGCAATGGGCGGGCAGCTGCTGGTACTACCTGCGGTTTATCGATCCGCATAATGACAAGGAAATCTGCTCGAAGGAGAAGCAGGCGGAGTGGCTGCCGGTCGATCTGTATATCGGCGGCGCTGAGCATGCGGTTCTTCACCTTCTTTATGCAAGATTTTGGCACAAAGTGCTGTACGATCTCGGCGTAGTTGCGACGAAGGAGCCATTCCACAAGCTGGTCAATCAAGGGATGATTCTCGGAACAAACAATGAGAAAATGAGCAAATCGCGCGGCAATGTTATTAACCCGGACGATATTGTGAACGAGTTCGGCGCAGACACGCTGCGGATGTACGAGATGTTCATGGGGCCGCTCGAAGCGACCAAGCCATGGAATGAGAACGGTGTAGAAGGGATGCATCGCTTCCTTAGCCGTGTATGGAGACTGTTCATTGGAGACAATGGTGAGCTGAATGAGCGGATTGGCAGCGGCGAGGCATCTGAAGCGTTCAAGCGTACGTGGCATCGGACGATCAAGAAAATCACCGAGGATTATGAGAACCTGCGGTTCAACACAGCGATCAGCCAGCTGATGATTTTCGTCAATGAAGCTTACAAGTCGGAGACGCTGCCGCGCGAGGCGATGGAGCATTTTGTCCAATTGCTGTCCCCGCTTTCGCCGCATATTGCAGAGGAGCTCTGGACGAAGCTTGGACATACGGAATCAATCACCTATGTTCAGTGGCCTTCTTACGATGAGTCGTTGACAGTGGATCAAGAGGTTGAGATCGTCGTCCAGGTAAACGGCAAGATTCTCGACCGCATGCGGATTGCTGCCGATATGGAGCAGGCCCAGATGGAGGAAATTGCGAAGAATTCGGCTCAGGTTGCTGAGGCGCTGGCCGGCAAGACGATTCGCAAAGTTATTGCTGTCAAGGGCAAGCTGGTCAATATCGTAGCAAACTAGCAGTTTACAAAAAAAGAGGTGGATGGCCTCCAAGCGCAAAGCATGCGCTTAGGAGCCATTCACCTCTTTGCCGTATAAGGAGACGGCGACATGCTCCAAGTCCTCATTGTATTTGGCATGAGTGGCACGAATGACCGCATTGAATACGCCGTCCAGCTCGCGATCAAGCAGCGCAAGCGCTTTTGCCGTAATCCCGCCGGGGACGGCTACGCGCGATTGAAGCGTCTCCGGCGTCATACCGCCTTCTGTCAGCAGCTGGCCTGTTCCGCTCAGCATTGCGCTGGCGATGATGAGTGCTTCATCGCGGGGGATGCCGGTTTCTTCGACAGCGGCATCAATAAACTTTTGCAGGACGAAAGCCATGAAGGCAGGGCCGCAGCTGGATAAATCAGATACGATGCGGGTGTGCTGCTCTTCGATGGCAAGCGGGGTGCTGATGTGGGACAGCATGCTGTTAAGAAGATGTTTGTCAGCGTCCGTTATTCGTCTGCCGAACATGCAGAGCGTGGCGCCGCAAAATAAGTAGTTTGTAATGCTCGGAATGATCTTGGCTACTTTGCAGGGGAGCCAATCCTCCAGCTGAGAGAGCAGGACAGGGCTCGTAATAGAGACGATGATTTGATGGGGCTGAAGTGTGCCGCGCAGCTCCTCGATGACCTTCTTAAATTCAAGCGGTTTGATGCAGAGGAAGACGATGTCGCTTCCAAAGGCTGCTTCGCGGTTGGAAGCGGCTACGAGCAGACCGGGATGCCGCTCGGCAAGAATCTTGGCTTTGCTGATCGTTCGGTTGCTGGCTGTTATTTGAGACGGCTTGAGCGCGCCTGAGCCGATGAATGAATCAATCAGCAAGCTGCCCATACTTCCGATCCCGATAAATCCGACATTCATCTTGACCCCTCCAAGGCGCTTTTGAGTTAAGCGCAGTATATCCGTTGCAAGGACTTGATTGGTGCTGCGGAGATCACCTTTGGAGTGGATAAAGCTCCGAGCCTCTCCTTTGCCATTGCTGCTCTTACTACCGTATGCAGACTTGCTCGGCCAAGAGAACCGGAATTTAAGGCAAGTTGAAAATAATTTTCATAGAACGGCAATGCCAGCCAGTATGTAGATAGGAGGAACAGATGATGAAGCAAACCAATAGCTCGTTCTTACGAAAGGAGAAAGCAATTGTTGGAGGAATGCTCCTGCTGGGACTGATTTTGCTAACGGCGGCCCTGTGGCAGGCGAAGGAGGCGGAACCGTCTGGTTGGATCGAGATTAGTGGCCAAGTTGAACAAACGATTGCTCCGATAGAGCTGGAGAAATCGAAGAAGGAGATGGAGCAGGGGCAGGAGAAAGGGCAGGGACAGGGGAAAAGTCAAGGGCGAGGGCAAGGACAAGTGCAAGTGCAAGGGGAAGGGGAAGGACAGGGGCAAGGGCAAGGGCAGGGGC
>NZ_CAKMMF010000009.1 GCF_927798095.1 Paenibacillus plantiphilus
AGAAAGTGTGGAATTTGTGAGCTGTAAGCAGGAAAAACAGTCTTACGGCTCGGCAAATGGCGGCGTGGGAGTGGGATTCAATTGTGAAAGACGGAAAAACATGCTTACAGCGCAGAAAGTGTGGAGTTTATGAGCTGTAAGCAGGAAAAACAGTCTTACGGCTCGGGTGATGGGGTAGCGGAAGTGAGATTCGATTGTGAAAGAGGGAAAAACATGCTTACAGCGCAGAAAGTGCGGAGTTTGTGAGCTGTAAGCAGGAAAATCTATCTAAACCATCACCTAAGTCACTTGCGCCGAATCCGGTGAGCAGTTCGGCCCTTGCCGAATCCGGTGTGCAGATGCGGTTAGGCAAGGGCCGAACTGCTCTCAAGTAATAAGGGCTGCATCACTCACTAGCGATGAAGGTTTGGAGCGCTTCGGGGATCATGCGCTGCCAGAAGCCCCATACATGTTGGCCATCGTGCTCGCCATAGCGGATTGAGGCGTTTTTGGACGTTAGAATTTGTTTCATCTCACGATTCATAGCGACAAAATCATAGACGCCCCGGTCGGTCTCATAGGCTGTCTCCTGCAAACCTACAATCATATACATCGTTAACCAGCTCAGATCACCGGCCTCCGATGCTATGGAGCAGGATGAGGGGTAATAGGCGCCAGAGAGCGAAATGATTTGCTGGAACAGCTTGGGATAAGTGAGAGCGAGGTGCAAGGACACTGTAGCTCCTAATGAATCGCCAGCGAGTATGCGCTGAGACGCTTCACGCCGAACAGGGTATTTGCCTTCTACAAAAGGAATCAACTCCTCGCCGAAAAAAGCAACATAGGCGGCATGGCGTTCGCCATCTGCGGCATATTCGGCAGTGCGCTTGCTTTTATCCACCTCAACACCCACTATAATGAATGGTTCAAGACCATCATCAAGGATCATTTTGTTGGCGATAGTGGCTATCCTTCCAAAGTTGAAGAAATCCTCGCCATCCTGACAATATACGATGGGATAGCTAAGCACTTCATTGTAGCCTGGGGGGAGATATACTCGCAGATCTCTCGTGCCTTCCGGCAGGTGGCTGCTGGATACGGTCTCTTTCACAATGATACGTTTCAGATAACGACTATCTGTCATGTGCAAAAATCTCCTTTCGCATTGCATGATTATGTGCGTTGTGGGTAAACAATAGGGAGAACATTGTCGCGCTGAAACGACAAGAAGTGAGGCTGTTGTATTATTCTGTTACATAAGAATTATGAACCTGTTACATATACAACATGTCGTAAAAAACGAATGAAAGTGTGAAAAAACAACGGGATTTACTATTTTATGCTTTGACCGTAAAGAGTAAACAGGGTTATAATCATTCTATAACAGAGACTCGACGTTTTACAAATATTTTACTGAGGTGAACGATCATGAGTAAGCTGCCTTACGAAGTTCAGACGGAGCCGGTTCTGCCGTTATCCGTGCTTTCTCCAGAAGGTGATATCGTCAATCCGGATCTAATGCCGAACCTGACAGACGATCAACTGAAAGAAGTTATGTACCGTATGGTGTTCACGCGCACATGGGATGAGCGCGCAGTTAATCTTGGCAGACAAGGCCGTCTTGGTTTCTATGCTCCGGTATCTGGTCAGGAAGCTTCCATGATCGGTAGCGAGTATGCGCTTAATAAGGATGATTTCGTATGCCCAGGCTACCGCGATATGCCGCAAATCGTATGGCATGGCTTGCCGTTGTACCAAGCATTCCTGTACTCCCGCGGTCACCAGCATGGCGGACAAATTCCCGAGGGCGTTAATGTATTGATGCCTCAGATCATCATCGGAGCGCAAATCCTGCACGCTACTGGCGTTGCAATGGCGTTCAAGAAACGCAATGAGAAGCGCGTAGCGATCACTTATACAGGCGATGGCGGCTCCTCAGAGGGCGACTTCTATGAAGGCTTGAATTTTGCAGGCGTTTTCAAGCTTCCGGTAATCTACTGTGTTCAGAATAACGGCTATGCAATTACGACGCCGTTCGAGAAGCAGACAGCTGCGCTGTCAATCGCTCATAAAGCGGTTGCGGCAGGCATTAAGGGCGTACAGGTAGACGGTATGGATGTGCTTGCCGTTATTAAAGCGGTGTCCGATGCTGCTGAGCGCGGCCGCAATGGCGAAGGCGCAACATTGATCGAGCTTCTGACGTACCGTTTCCGTCCGCATTCCATGGCGGATGACACGTCCAAATACCGGACGAAAGACGAGGAAGCTGAATGGAGTCTCAAAGATCCGCTGACTCGCTTCGCCAAGTTCCTTGAGAAGAAGGGTCTGTGGTCGGATGAGGAAACAGCGCGTGTGAAAGAGGAAGCTAAAGCTGCTGTCAACGAGAATATCAAGAAAGCCGAAGCGACTGAGAAAATGACGGTTGCTGGCTTGATCGATTCGATGTTCGAAGCTACACCGCAGCATTTGGAAGAACAAAAAGCCGATTTTCAATAATGGATTGACATATAGCAAGGCCGGGTAAAACTCTTGGAGGAGGATCTTCGACAATGGCTCAAATGAATATGAAAGAAGCGGTACGAGACGCGATGCGCGTCGAGTTGAAAAACGATCCCAACGTTCTTGTTTTCGGAGAAGACGTCGGTAAGGTCGGCGGAGTATTCCGCGCAACGGAAGGTCTGCAGGGCGAGTTCGGCGAAGACCGCGTGTTCGATACGCCGCTTGCTGAATCTGCAATCGCAGGGATGGCGGTAGGGATGGGGATTCAAGGCTTCCGACCTGTAGCTGAAATTCAATTTGTCGGCTTCATCTATGAAGCGCTTGACCAAATGTTCATTCAAGCAGCACGTATGCGCTATCGCTCCGGCGGCCGCTACAATTCGCCAATCGTATTCCGCACCCCGTTCGGCGGCGGCGTCAAAGCTGCTGAGCTTCATACGGATTCACTTGAAGGTCTTGCGATTCAAACACCAGGCATCAAAGTAATCGTTCCTTCCAACCCTTACGATGCGAAGGGACTGCTCGTATCTGCAATTCGTGATAATGATCCTGTGTTCTTCATGGAGCATTTGAATCTGTACCACGCGTTCCGTCAGGATGTTCCTGAGGAAGCTTATACCGTGCCTATCGGAAAAGCGAACGTCGTTCGCGAAGGCAGCGATGTAACGATCATCGCCTATGGCATGATGGTCCACACCGCGGTTAAAGCGGCTGAAGAGCTGGAGAAGAGCGGTGTGAAGGCAGAGGTTATCGACCTTCGCACATTGTTGCCGCTTGATATCGATACCATCGTGGCTTCGATTCAGAAGACGAATCGTGCCATTGTTGTACAGGAAGCGCAGAAAACTTCGGGTGCTGCTGCTGAGGTTATCGCGCAAATTAATGAAAAGGCGATTCTCCATCTGGAAGCGCCAGTGCTCCGCGTAGCTGGTCCGGATACGGTTTATCCGTTCGCTCAGGTTGAGGATGCTTGGCTGCCAAGTCCGGCTCGTGTAATTGCAGCGGTTAACAAAGTTCTGGAATTCTAGTTGGTTCTAATATTGATTTGATCATACAGATATGTCGTCAAGATCGAGATGAGGGAGGTCACGTCACGTGGCGAAATTCGAGTATCGTTTTCCGGAGCTGGGCGAAGGTCTGCATGAAGGCGAAATTATTAAAATGCACATTAAGCCAGGCGATACGGTAACGGATGAAGACATCATTATGGAAGTGCAGAATGACAAGGCGATTGTTGAAGTGCCTTGTCCAGTAAACGGCAAAGTGCTTGAGGTGCTGGTGAAGGACGGACAAGTCTGCCATGTTGGGGAAGTTGTCGCAGTTATCGATGCAGAAGGCGAAGTTCCTGAGCAAGCAGCTCCAGCCAGCGACAGCCACAGCACAAGCGCTCCAGCCCCGGCTGCCAAGCCGGCTGAATCGGAGCTGCCTAAGACAAGCCAAGCAGATACAGCGAAGGATGCTGCCCCTCAGGCGGCTGCGAAATCCGATGCTGCACCTGCCCAAGCAACTGGCGGTCTCGTGCTGGCCACACCTAGCGTGCGCAAATATGCGCGCGAGAAGGGCGTTGAGCTTGCAGGCATAGCTGGTACTGGCAAGAACGGACGTATTACCCGCGAAGATATCAATGCTTTCGCTGAAGGCGGCGGTACTGCAGCAGCAGCTCCTGCTGACACAGCTGCTGTTGCGGCTGGAGGCGCAGGCGATGCCAAACCAGCTGTTGTGACGACACAGGCGGGCGAACGAGTTGAAGAGCGTGTTCCTTTCAAAGGCATCCGCAAAATCATTGCAAACGCCATGTCGAAGTCGGTCTACACCGCTCCGCATGTCACGATTATGGATGAGGTTGACGTTACCGAGCTCGTCGCGCTCCGCACGAAAGCGAAGCCGCTTGCCGAGAAGAAGGGCGTCAAGCTGACTTACTTGCCGTTCATTGTGAAAGCACTTGTGGCGGCATGTCGTCAATTCCCAATCATGAATGCGATGCTGGATGAAGAGAAGCAGGAGATTGTTTACAAGAAATATTACAATATTGGAATCGCTACGGATACGGATAACGGCCTGATCGTTCCCGTCATTCAGGATGCGGACCGCAAAAATGTCTGGATGGTTGCAGAGACGATCAAGGATCTGGCTACGCGCGGACGCGACGGCAAGCTGGCAGGCAGTGAGCTGAAGGGCAGCACGATCACGATATCGAATATCGGTTCTGCTGGCGGCATGTTCTTCACGCCGGTTATCAACTTCCCTGAGGTTGCGATTCTCGGTACTGGACGTATAACAGAGAAACCTGTAGTCAAGAATGGAGAGATTGTAGTCGCTCCAGTTATGGCTCTGTCACTCAGCTTCGACCATCGTCTGATCGATGGAGCGACAGCCCAGAATTTCATGAATTACATCAAGCAACTGCTTGCAGACCCACAATTGCTCGTAATGGAGGTGTAACCCAATGGTAGTAGGTGACGCTTCACTGGATATCGATACTCTAGTCATTGGTGCAGGACCAGGCGGTTATGTAGCGGCAATTCGCGCTGCTCAGCTCGGCCAGAATGTTCTTGTTGTAGATAAAGCTTATGTTGGCGGCGTATGCTTGAATGTGGGATGCATCCCTTCCAAGGCGCTCATATCCGCATCGCATCAATATGAATCCATTGGCCATGCTTCACAGTTCGGTATTACGGCTTCTGATGTGAAGGTTGAATGGAGCAAGGTTCAGGAGTTCAAGAATGGCGTTGTGAAAAAGCTGACCGGCGGCGTTGCATCGCTGCTCAAGGCGAACAAGATCGAGTACTTCAGCGGCGAGGTTATGTTCATCAATGAGAATGAGGCCCGTGTCTTCAATGATCAGGAAGCGCCTCGTTACCGGTTCAAAAACTGCATTATCGCTACTGGCTCCCGTCCAATTGAGCTCAAAGCATTCCCTTATGGCGGCCGCATCGTGTCTTCGACCGAAGCGCTGTCGCTGCCGGAAATTCCGAAGAGCCTGATCGTTATCGGCGGTGGCTACATCGGTGTTGAGCTTGGACAAATGTACGCACGCTTTGGCACGAAAGTAACGATTATCGAAGGCTCAGATACCATTCTTCCGGGCTTCGACAAAGATATGTCTTCTCTTGTGGCCAAGAAGCTCAAAGGCTCGCAGGCGGAAATTGTGACCGGCGCACAAGCAAAAAGCGCGGAACAGACCGACAACGATGTTACGGTTACGTACACGGTGGGTGGAGAAGACAAGCAAGTGACGGCAGACTATCTGCTCGTTACGGTTGGACGTCGTCCGAATACGGATGGCGAGCTTGGCCTTGATCTGATCAATATCAAAATGACCGATCGCGGTCTGATTGAAGTGGATGAGCAATGCCGCACGAACGTCCCGCATATTTTCGCGATTGGCGATATTATTGACGGGCCTGCTCTGGCACATAAGGCGATGTACGAAGGCCGCGTTGCAGCCGAGGTTATTGCCGGACAGCCAAGCAAAATCGATTACAAATGCATTCCGCTTGTCGTCTTCTCCGATCCCGAGTGCTCCAGCGTCGGCTACAGCGAGAAGGAAGCGAAGGATAAAGGCCACAATGTGAAGGTTGGCAAATTCCCCTTCAACATCAATGGCCGCGCATTGTCTCTCGGCGTCAAAGAGGGCTTCGTGAAGGTTATCGCAGATGCGGACAATGGTCTTGTTCTAGGCGCGCAAATTGCCGGAATCGAAGCTTCCAACATGATTGCCGAGCTTGGTCTGGCTATTGAGATGGGTGCTACGCTTGAGGATATCGCTCTGACGATTCATGCGCATCCAACGCTTGGAGAGATCGTACTCGATGCGGTCGAAATGGCGCTTGGCCATCCGATACACGCCATTAGCAAATAATATTTTCGTTGTTAAGCCTTTATGAGGTAAGAGGTCATGCCGTTGTTGAAGCGGCTGGCCTCTTTTCTGATTCGAAATCTTGAATAGGGGGTAGTGAGCATGGAGCGAGAGAGCAGACCTGCAAGTGAATCGCGTTCGATTATGACACAGCTGATTTTTCCGTCGGATACGAATTATCATGGGACGATGTTTGGCGGTAAAGTAATGGAGTATATGGACAAGCTGGCTGCGATCGCCAGCATGCGTCATTCCCGCAAGCCTGCGGTAACCGTATCGTCGGACAGCATTGATTTTGTGGCTCCTATACGGGTCGGTGATGTTATCGTGGTCGAAGCTTATGTAACCTGGACGCACAGGAGCTCGATGGAGGTCTACGTTAAGGTCGAGGCAGAGAATGTGTATACGGGAGAGCGAAAGACAGCCGTTACTGCCTTCTTCTCTTTCGTCGCGCTCGATGAGAACGGCAGACCCTCAGAGGTTCCGGCGGTTATTCCTGAAACGGCTGAAGAGAGAGCCCTCCACGCATCGGCGGTCAGTCGCTATGAAGGACGAATGGAAAGAAAACAGGAAAGACAGAATGTTCGTTAAATGGTAGAATATAAGGACATTGAACATGAGCAACGACGCGAACGCACGAGAAGGAGGCATCACGGTTTTGAGATCATATTTGGATTTGCTGCAGGATGTGCTGGAGAACGGAACAGCAAAGGAGGATCGGACAGGAACGGGCACATTGTCCGTATTCGGCAGGCAGCTTCGTTACGATCTGAGCAAAGGCTTCCCGTTAGTTACAACGAAACGGATGCATGTGAAATCGATAATTCATGAGCTGCTTTGGTTTCTGATGGGCGAGACGAATGTGCGCTATTTGCAAGAAAATGGCGTGCGTATCTGGAATGAATGGGCTGATGAGAACGGCGATCTTGGTCCTGTATATGGTTCGCAGTGGCGTGCCTGGGAGACGCCGGATGGGCGCACAATAGACCAGATCGCAGCGGTTGTTGATTCCATCAAGCGCAATCCGGATTCGCGGCGGCACATCGTTTCTGCTTGGAATGTTGCCGAGATTGACAATATGAAGCTTCCGCCATGCCATTTTGTATTCCAATTCTATGTAGCTGGCGGCAAATTATCTTGTATGCTGACGATGCGTTCGTCCGATACATTCCTGGGCTTGCCCTTCAATATTGCACAATATGCGCTTCTGACTCATATGATTGCACAGCAGTGTGAGCTGGAGGTCGGGGATTTCATCTATTCTGGAGCGGATGTTCATATTTATAGCAATCACATCGAGCAGGTGAAGCTTCAGCTGACTAGAGAGCCCCTGCCCCTGCCGCAGCTTATTATAAAGCGCAAACCGGACACCATCTTCGATTATAAGTTTGAAGACTTTGAAATTGCTAATTACGCCCATCATCCTACAATAAAAGCGGAAGTGGCCATTTAGAAGGTTTAGAAAGGGAGGCTCGAAGTGTGGCGTCAACGATCACAATAATAGCTGCAATGGCTCACAACAATGTCATCGGCATCAACAATGAATTGCCGTGGAAGCTGCCTGCCGAGATGGCTCATTTTCGCCGTTCGACTATAGGCAAGACTGTGGTTATGGGACGCAAGACGTATGAATCGCTTGGGAGACCGCTCAAGGACCGCCGCAACATTGTGCTGACCCGTAATCAGGACTGGAGCGCAGAGGGCTGTGAGACCGTCCACACCGTTCAGGAAACGCTATCGAGGCTGGCTGGCGAAGGGGAAGAGCTTGTTATTATCGGCGGGGAAGAGATCTATAAGCAATTCCTTGCTCATGCGGATAAGCTGCTCTTGACTGAAGTGTCCGCTGATATTGAGGGGGATGCTTTTTTTCCAGCTTTCACTGCCGAGGATTGGCAGCTTGAAGACCAGGTTTTCTACGAGAAGGATGAGAAGAACGGCTATAACTTCAAAATTTGCACCTATTTGCGGAAAACGTTGAAAAATTAGATCATTTCCGTCTCGTAAATGACGAACAATATGTAGCAAAGTGCAAATTATTATACGGATAATCCATTTAACGGTTGATGTGCAATTGCTACGATTATATAGATCACATCCTTTGCCTGGCAGGGATTGATATTGTATATACGAGGATTTCTCGATATATTTTCTAGAGAGATACTAACGAGCGTACCTTGCATAAAGAGATGGAGGAGAGCGATCATGTCAACACCTACTGGTTTTATGGACTTTAAACGCGAGCTGCCCACTGACCGCGATCCGCTTGAACGGATTAAGGATTGGGGAGAATTTCATAAGCATTTCAGCGATGATCAATTACGCACACAAGGAGCGCGCTGCATGGATTGCGGCACGCCTTATTGTCATACAGGCATGGAGCTTAACGGATCGGCATCAGGCTGTCCAGTCAATAACCTTATCCCGGAATGGAACAATCTGATCTATCGCGGATTGTGGCATGAAGCGCTTGAGCGCTTGCACAAAACGAATAATTTTCCCGAGTTCACAGGACGTGTATGTCCTGCACCATGCGAAGGCTCATGTACGGTTGGTCTGATCGGCGATGCTGTTACGATCAAGACGATTGAGCAAGCGATCATTGACAAAGGATTCGACGAGGGATGGGTTGTTCCTCATCCACCTAAGGTTCGGACTGGCAAACGTGTCGCTGTCGTCGGCTCTGGCCCTGCTGGTTTGGCTACAGCAGCCCAATTGAACAAAGCAGGCCATACTGTAACAGTATACGAGCGTGCAGACCGCATCGGCGGATTGCTCGTATATGGTATTCCTACTATGAAGCTGGAGAAGGATGTCGTTCAACGCCGAGTTGATCTTCTGGAAGCAGAGGGCATTACATTCGTAACGAACACGGAGATCGGCAAGGATATTCCGGCCGCACAGCTGATGAATGAGTTCGACGCTGTTGTATTATGCGGCGGCGCTACGAAGCCTCGCGAGGTTGATATCGAAGGCCGCAATCTGAATGGCGTTCATCTGGCGATGGATTATTTGAACGGCACAATCAAGAGCTATCTGGACTCCAACCTGGAGGACGGCAATTATATTTCCGCTAAAGACAAGAATGTTATTGTTATTGGCGGCGGCGATACAGGAACGGACTGTGTTGCTACTGCGCTTCGCCATGGCTGTAAATCGGTTACTCAATTCGGTACACATGCGAAGGCGCCATTGGAGCGCGATCAAGTGAGCAATCCTTGGCCGGAATTCCCGAATGTTTACACACTGGACTACGCGCAGGAGGAAGCTAAGGCTCTCTTCGGTGAAGATCCGCGTGCCTTCTCTGTACTGACGAAAAAATTCGTTGGCGATGAGAACGGCAATTTGAAGGAATTGCACACGGTGCAAATCGAAAGAACGGTCGATGAAACTGGCCGCAAGATCTATAAAGAAATTCCGGGTACGGAGAAAATCTGGCCTGCTGATATCGTACTGATCGCAATTGGCTTCGATGGTCCTGAGAACACGATTATCAATCAGCTCGGTCTGGAGCAGGATCGCCGTTCCAACGTGAAGGCGTCTTACGGAGATTATCGCACGAGTGTTGATAAAGTATTCGCCGCTGGCGATATGCGTCGCGGGCAAAGCCTTGTTGTATGGGCAATCAACGAAGGTCGTGAAGCGGCTCGTGAGGTTGACCGTTATTTGATGGGTACGACAATGCTGCCATAATGATGTCGTCATGACAACAAGGAAGCGCCCTCGGGCGCTTTTTTTTGCTTGGATTATGTGGTTTAATTTGATAAGGCAATGCAGTTGAGGAGGGTCATGAATGATACAGTATGGGTCAGATACGATAACGGAGCTTGTGTTCACTGCTTTTCATGCGCATATTGAACCCCGCAACGGACAGTTGATCGATGTCGAACTTGAAGTGGAGCTGTCGGTTGACACACCGCTGCCGGGGGGACTAACATCACTCACAGTGCTTGTAGTGTGTGCGTGGAATGGAACTGTTGCAGAAATTGCTCCTCTAGATGAGGGCTGTGATTGTGAGTTTCAATTTACAGCAAGCGAGAAGGCGCAAATAGCGAGATACATGGATAGTCCTGAAATGAAGGAAGCGATTACAAATCTATCCTCCCCTAGAGCAGGAAAGTTGTGGTAGAATCGAAGAGATTGGAATAGCTGCTTTTCAGTTGGGGGAATAACGATGCGGACCGACGGCGCAACGATGCTTACGCCGACCGACATTGGAAACATTCGTCGCTATGTAAAAATTAAATATGCGGATCTGCCCAGTCATCGTCATGCAGAGATTGTAGCGGATGCGATGCAGCGCGTTGTGCTCAAAGGACTTCCTGATTATTCGGAAGAGGTCAAGCGCGAGCTGGCAGCAGACCTCCTGCGCAACGTTGTTGCGATTCAGCAGCGTCCTGTTGGTGCTGAGCATATTTTCGCATTATGCCTGACACTGGATCATGAGGACCCGCTGCTGTTTGAACCTTTGCATGCATGGATGGAGCAGCGGCTGAATGTGCTGATGGATCAGGAGATGTTCAGAGGGTTCATAGCGGAAGCTCTTCGTGCGCAAACGTCCGGTAAGACGGACGATTCAGCATGGCGTGTTGTGCAGTCGTTGGCTGCTGGACTGGCGGTTCAAGAGAGCCCTGCTGTGCCCTATACTGCGGATAGTGGCAGTGGACAAGTTATTAAGCTTCCTGTTGGACAACGAAGCGTCAAACGTACGATTCTATACGCAGCGCTATCCGTCCTTCTAGTTATGATGACAACGCTGTATGGCTGGCATCTCGCAGAGCCGCAGGCCATTACGAAGCCGGAGGCTCCTCCGATCGCAATGAAGCCTGAGAGGACCAGCTTGCCGGCTGCCAAGAACGAGCTGCCTTCTGAGCTGCAATACGTCGAAGTGGATCGTGCTCGTCTGACAGCATATCTGAAGGGCAAAAATTCGATTCTCGCCGATTCTCCTTATATGGATGCGATTCTTGCTGTTGCACAGGAATTTGACATTAACCCTTTGTTTCTATTTGCGATTACAGGACAGGAGCAGGGATTTGTACCAAGAGATCATGAGCAGGCGAAGAAGATTGCGAATAATCCGTTCAACGTCTATCATAGTTGGGAAGATTATAATACAACGATCAAGCAATCCGCTGCGATTGCAGCTCGAACCATTACACGTCTTAGCAAGGATAAACCTTCGAATGTAGATGCTTTTACGTGGATCAACAGACAATATGCTGAGGACCCGAATTGGTCGAACGGCGTTAGAAGTATTTTTAATGCAATGAAACGTCATAACCAGCAGTAAAGAGGCGATCAGTTGAAAACATTAATCATCGCTGAGAAGCCGGATATGGGCCGCACAATTGCTGCTGTCATTGAACCGAAAGCG
The DNA here is from genome assembly GCF_927798095.1 of Paenibacillus plantiphilus. Classification (GTDB taxonomy): domain Bacteria; phylum Bacillota; class Bacilli; order Paenibacillales; family Paenibacillaceae; genus Paenibacillus_Z; species Paenibacillus_Z plantiphilus. The sequence goes on from NZ_CAKMMF010000009.1 coordinate 11,712, forward strand.
CAGAACAAACGGTCCTATCTGGAAGGCGAGCACTATATTATTACATGGGCCATCGGGCATCTGGTCAGTCTGGCTGAACCGGATCATTATGATCCGAAGTATAAACGGTGGAATGAAGCAGATCTGCCCATTATCCCGGATCGGTTCATTTTGTTCCCGAACCCGAAGACGAAGGATCAGCTTCATGTCATCGGCGATCTGTCCAAGCGATGCGATCGTTTGGTCAATGCATGCGATGCCGGGCGTGAAGGTCAACTGATCTTCCATTTAATTAGACAATATTTGAAAATGACACAGCCGACAGAGCGGCTATGGATCTCCGACTTGACTCCGGAGACTATTCGTCGTGGGTTCGATATGCTGCGCAGTGACCAGGAGTATGATCCGCTCACGCGAGCGGCGCGCGCCCGAAGCGAGGCGGATTGGCTTGTTGGCATGAATGCTTCCAGAGCTTTTACAATTAAACACCGTACTTTGCTGTCTGTAGGAAGGGTACAAACACCTGTTCTGGCGCTGCTATATGATCGACATAAAGAAATTACTGCATTCGATAGTGAGACGTTCTTTGTTGTTCAGGCTATGTTCCAGCAGGATGATTTCAGCTATAAGGGGCTTTGGCAGGGAGAGCGCATCACGAAACGAGAGCAGGCAGAAGCGCTTGCTGCCAAGGTAGCCGACAAGCAGGGGCGAATCGTTAGCTATGAAACAAATGAATCGAAGGAATATCCGTTCCGATTGTATGATCTGACCTTGCTGCAACGGGAGGCGAATGGCAGATTCGGCTATCCTGCCAAGAAGACGCTTGATATTGCGCAGGCGCTTTATGAGAAGCACAAAGTCATAACGTATCCAAGAACCAGCTCCAACTATGTGACTGAAGAGAATATTCCGATTATGGGCAATGTGCTGAATACTTTGAAGCAGTCTTCAGCATATGGTGAGCTGGCGAGTGGAGCAGACCGTGGACGTGTACATAAAGGCAATAAAGCGGTATGTAACCCTGCGAAGGTAGAGGATCACCATGCGATTCTTCCAACACCCAAGAAGCCAGGCTCGCTTAGTGCCGACGAGCAAAATATATACGATATGATCGTACGAAGGTTCCTGTCTCATTATTATCCGCCTGCTGTGTACAACAATCATGAGGTTATTACAGAAGTTGAAGGGGAGACTTTCCGCACTCGGGCCAAGGAGCAGCTGGATGCTGGCTGGCGTGTTGTGTTAAGTGCCGATGATAATAAGGCAGCGCCCGAGAAATCACGCAAGAAGAAGTCTGACGATCAAGGCGAGGGCGATGCAGAGGACGAATTGATGGTGACGGACCGTCCATTCTCCGTGAACGCCGCTGCGCCTGTACATTGTACAGAAGCTGCTGCTGTTGAAAAAGCGACCAAGCCGCCAAAGCCATTCACCGAAGGGACGCTGCTTAAAGCGATGGAAGGCGCGGGAAAGTCTATTGAAGACGATGAGCTGCGGGAAGCGATGAAGCAGACTGGTCTTGGAACACCGGCTACACGCGCGGCAACAATAGAGCGGCTTAAGCATGTCGGTTATATTAAGCCCAATGGCAAGCGTCTTGATATTACGACAAAGGGCTGCGCCGCTATCGAGCTTATTCGCGGAGCAGGTGTTGAACTGCTGGCATCGCCTGAGATGACGGGACGCTGGGAGCAGCGGCTCCATCAAATTTCCAAGGGCGAAGCTTCGGATGAGCAGTTCATGATGAAGGTGAAGCAATTCGCTGAGATGATCGTGGGCAAGGTGAAGCGGCAGCGTCCGGCTGCGGCTAGCCTGTTTGCTGAGCCGGAGTCAGAGAAGAAGGTACGCGGTCGCGGGAGCAAAGGGAGCCAAGAGAAAGAAGGGACCTCTGCAAGCGGGAAAAAAACCGCGACTGGAGGAAGCAGCTCGGCTGGGGACAAGAGCTCGACTGGAAGGAATACCTCCTCTGGTGGAACGACTTCGACTAGGAGGGGCTCCACGACTGGAGGAACGACTTCGACCAGAAGAGGTTCTTCTGTTGGGAAGAATGAAGAAGGCGGGGAAGCAGTATCGGCGAAACCCGCAAGCCAAGGCCCGGCCGTTATCGCTGCATGTCCTCGACCAGGGTGCGGGGGACAGATCGTTGAAGGAAAACGAGGATATGGCTGTATTCGCTTTAGAGAGGGCTGTTCTTTCGTCATATGGAAGGAGCAGCAGGGTAGAATCATTACAGCAGCTATGGCGAAGGCGATTGCCGCTAATGGTACGACACGCAAGATTACGTTGAAAGCGGAAGACGGATCATCTTCTACCGGCAAGCTGATCCTCTCGGATCGCGACAAAGGAACCGTTCAATTCGTACCTGCGGACGAATACTAATCGGCTTATCCTTAATAGGGATTGATTAAAGCTTCTAGATCCGGATTATTACGAAAATGGGTTATTGCACACGTTGAAAAAGTGGCTGAACAGAGAATTAACTCTGTTCAGCCACTTTTTCGCATTTGACTACTATGACTTTCTAAGCGGATGTATAGGAAGGCTCTAGAAGTGTTGCTCCCATATAGCAGTTGTCTGCTTCAAGCAGCAGCTTACTCGTTGGGACAGCATCGTTCGTCGAGCACGCTTCCTATAGCTTATAGCTATATCATGCTGTTGCTTGAGCGTTCGAATAAATAGCTGTGTATCGTATCGGGAATCTCATTCAACTGATTCAAGGTGTAGAAAGCGCCCTTGGGTACGATATCAATTCCAACGATATTGTAGACCCATTCGGAGTCTGCCTTCATATGGATAGCATGAATGCCTGAGGTGAGGGCAGGGACGACATCGGTCCGTATGGAATTGCCGATCATCCATGTCGAGCTGCGGTCAAAGCCGCCTTCCTGCAGAATATTCTCCATAGCTTCGTTATTCTTATGAGAACGAATGTAGATGCGATTGCCGAAATAACGCTGGAGCTGCATCTTCTCTATCTTGCGCTGTTGAATGAGCAGTTCGCCGCCTGTATACAAATGAAGCTCATGACCGCTGGATGCAAGGGAATGCAGCGTTTCCTCCATATAAGGGTAAGGCTCAACCTCATGCTCATATACGCTTCGGCCAAGCTTCCACAGCATGTCCTCTTCCACAACGGAAGTTGCCCTGCCGACAAAGTCTGAGAAGTGGCGATAAGTATCAATGAATGATTGCGGAAAATGGTCGCTCTTGAAGCCGATGGCATGGACTCTGGCGATATCGATCTCTGTTTGCTTGTTGCGAATGATTTCTGGCGATAGCTCAAAACCACGAAAATAATCGGTCATGGAATCGATAAATTGATCGATGACGAAATAGAAATATCGATTGCAATATATGAGTGTATCATCAAGATCGAATAGTATATTCTGTTTCATCCGGGTCGGCTCCTTCCTCAATGGTTGCGGACTGTATGAACAATTTACCGCACATTGGGACGGTCCGTCAAATCGAATAAGTTTGTCGCCATTAACAAATACTTTATCCGGAGGTGAGTCTAACCATGCCATTCAACAAAAGCGAGAAGAAGGACAATCAGCGCAACGAGGCCAGCTTCGAAGAACCAGCCATAACTACGAAGCCGGAGAAAACAGGGCAGCGACCGCCCAGCTTAAACAATATTAACAAACAGCAGCAGTAGTTTATAAGTATGATCAGCAACGTGTTCCCAAGTGCGCCTCACGCATTCGCCAGAGGCGCACGGAGGGACGATTAAGCATACTTGCTCTGTTTGGCATTCAAATCTTGCTTAATAAACGCAATCCGTCTACGGACATAGAAATCATAGCTCTCGCCCTTAAGCTCCCGAGGTGTGATCACCTCGTCCACTGCGTTGTCGATAATAGTCAATGCGCCGTCGGAGTAGAACTTAAATGTCAAATCGCGCCACGGGCGGTGCCTTTCGATGAATCGATAGTTTTCACAGTTTCTCATGATGATCAGCCTCCTCAGAAATCAATTTTAGAACACCTGTTCTTATATTTGATTATACCAAACATTTGTTCGGATGGAAACAATTATTTGAATCCCTTAAACTAGATTGATAGACGTAACTGATATCAGTATAAAAGGAGCGCCGCAGATGATTAAAGTAACTCAACTAGCGAAGCAAATACCAGGCGGACCGACTGTACTTTCGGATGTCAGCTTTGAAATTCAGCGGGGAGAATTCGTCGCAATTAAAGGAGCGAGCGGGAGCGGCAAGTCGATGCTGCTGCGCTGTTTGGCACTGCGTGAGAAATGGAACAGCGGTACATATGTTGTTGATGGCATATCTATTTTTGATAAAGGCCTTGCAGGCAAGCTCAAGCTCCGTCGTGAAATGGCATATTTGGAGGAGAAGCCAACGCTTCTGCACAATCGGACCGTTCTGAAAAATGTTCTTATTGGCGCTTCTCACCAAACTCCGCTATGGAGAAGGCTGACGGGAAGGATAAGAAGCGACGATCATATGGGCGCAATGGATATGATTGAGAAACGCGGCCTGCTTGACAAGGCCGGAATGACCGCAGACAAATTAAGCGGCGGTGAGAAGCAGCGGGTAGCAATCGCGCGGGCTCTCGTGCACGGCGCCAAGACACTTCTCATCGATGAGCCTGTCTCTGGCCTGGATCCGCATACTGCTGAGCAGGTATTAACGGATTTGAAGGGAATGTGCCAGTCCCAAGGGGTAACCATAATAGCCGTCATACATCAAGGGGATTGGGCGGAACGTTACGCAGACCGTATTCTTGGCCTTAATAGCGGGAAGCTTGTCCTGGATATTAAAGGAAGAAGATTGACAGAACGCGAGAAGCAGCTGCTGTAAGTCATTAAAAAAGCGGGAATTAGCAATGGGAACATGGAAGGGCGCATATAATGGAGCATCATCCTAATTAGGCAGGTGACCAAATATGGCATTCCAATTTCCAGCCGTCATTCATGCTTCACGCGTTACCTTTCCCAAAGCTGAGCTCTGGGTTCCCGTAGTAAGCGGTCTGCACAACCCGGCGGCACGCAACGCAATGAACGAGATGATTAGAAACAAAGTTAGAGAGCTCGTGGCAGAGCAGGGTTCGCTGGATGATCCAAGAGCGGAAATGCAGGGGTACTTTGAAATAAAAACAAACGAGAAAAATGTGCTGAGCCTCTCGCTTTTTAATTACGCCTATACAGGCGGAGCGCATGGATTGACGCTTCAAGCGTCGCTTACCTTCGATACCGGAACAGGCAAGTCCTATTCATTGTCTGAATTGTTCAAGCCGAGAAGCCCTTATGTGAGCAGGTTATCGGATATTATTAAAGGACAGATAGAGGCGAGGGGAATTGCTACATTGGAGCCCTTTACCACTATTAGTCCTAATCAATCCTTCTATATTGCGGATCGTGCGCTTGTCATTTATTTTGCTTTATATGAATTGACGCCATACGCCTTTGGTTTCCCTTACTTTCCGATTTCTGTATACGAGCTGTCAGATATTATTAATCCCAATGGACCACTCGCGCCCATGACTGTGAATTATTAGGTGATGAAAATGTTTTATCACTCGTAATAGAGGAATTTTCGAGGACATGTCGAAAAGTGGTATGGGAAAGCTGATTAGAGGAGCATTCTCATGAATTATTTTCTCATACTGCTGCTTTTTGCAGGTGCAGCGTTAATCTTTTATATTATACGTCAATCGAAACTTAAACGTCTAAGTGCTGCTGACAATGATCGTGTAGAACAGATACAGGCTGAGCCGATGCAAAAGTTATTATCTCATGCCGGGAAAGATCGGGATGCTTCTGACCGTCAATTGGAACTGCCGATTCAAGCTGCTCCGCCCAAATCGGGTGATATGCCCCCTCGTATACTGATCGTTGATGATCAAGCGGCGATAAGAATGCTGCTATGCGAGATGTTTGAGCTCGAAGGGCTGCAGGTCTGTGAGGCCAGCAATGGAAGAATGGCTATTGAATTGGTGCGACAGATTCCAATCGACTTCATATTAATGGATGTGAAGATGCCAGATATGGACGGCTTCGAAACGCTTACCGAAATTCGCAGTTTCAATTCCACTGTTAAGGTTGCTATGATTACAGCATACGGCGATTCAGATAAGCTGGAGCTGGCGAAGCAGCTTGGGACGCTGGCATTTTTCACAAAGCCTTTTGACATTGAGATTGTAAAATCACTCGTATTGAGCAGCCTTAGATCGTCGTAGCTTCGCATTCGCATAATCAAGTGCTGACAACCGCTCCACCCTCATACAGTCAATGTATGGGGGTGGAGCTATGTTTATGGTTTATACGGGTTTGCTGATATTTCTATTCATTGGCGTGATAGCGGTATATCTCGGCGCAGTGGCGCAAGGGAGATCCGGCCAGTCGCTCCATCAGTCATTGAATCAGCACTCCGATTATGTTCGCTTTATGCAGGATAAGCATGAATTAAACCGATACGGCTACGCGCAGCAGCTATCACGCTCATTTGGCTCCTTCACTGCCTTTGGCGCTTCCTTCTCCACCTTGTCCGCTGCTGGGGGCGCTTTATTCCTGCTTGGTCCTGCTGCTGCTGCGGGTGGCCCTGCTGTTGTTGGCATAGGGTGGCCGCTGCTGGCTCTGTTCGGAATTGTGACGGCTTGTTCATTAGCGATGCTGGCATCTGCCTTCCCTCTTGCCGGAGGCTGTTATCACTGGGCAGTTGCGTGCGGCGGGCGACGACTGGCAGTCATAACGGGCTGGCTTCATTTATCAGGCAATATGGTTCTTCTTGTGGCTGCAAATCTGTTATGCGCGAGCTGGTTGAATGACACAGCAGGGAATCTGTTCGGTTATGATACAAGCTCATGGTCATTGTGTGCGATTATGGTTGGGTTGTATCTTTCTCAGACTATTGTCAGCTGCAATGGCGCTGTATCTCTCAGACGGATATGGGGTTCAATGACATGGCTGCATCTTGGTTTCATCGTTGGAGTTGCAGGGACACTTATCGCGATATCATGGCCAGGTGTTGTGCCGCTTGACCGGCTGTATGATATAGGAGGGACCTCCGCCGGTTCGAGTACATCGCTGTCCTTCCTGTCAGGCTTGCTGCTCCTGCAAAGGTTATTCATTGGGGGCGATGCGGCAGCACAGTTGGCAGAAGAAACGGTTGATCCCAGAATCAATGTCCCCTGGTCGATATATTTGTCTGTCGTTTATATATTTATCTTTGGTTTTGTCTTGTTTGTTATCCTTCTCATGCAGTTTCCATCTGTCACAGCAGGGTACGGCTCCTATAGCGCGCTAGGCGGGTGGCTGACAGATCTGTGGCTGGGCTGGGGCGGAGCTGCCAGTTGGATGGTTTGTATTGTTGTTCTGCTGCTTGGATGGAATAGCGGTCTGGCAGCTATGAACACAGGAGCCCGCATGCTGTTCTCCCTGGCAAGAGACAATGCTTCTCCATTGCCGAGACGGTTGTCCGCCGTGTCGGAGAAGACTCGCGTTCCGATTGGCTCTGCAGTTGGTATTGCTTTGGCGGCTGGTCTTGTTTCCAGCTTCCTGCTGTTCTTCAGCACATTCGGTGAAAGTACTTTCGTTCCACTAATTCTAAGCGGTATGATAGCGCTTCATTTGGCGTATGCGATTCCAATCGGATTGAAAATTCACGCGCGAAGAGGGTTGATACCTCCGGCTCTACATGGCCCATGGCAGGTTGGGAAATTATCGCCGTTCGTGGACGGAGTCTCCTTTCTGTGGTTAATGATAAGTGCGGTGGTTGCAATATGGATACTTGATGGCACGACATTGTCAACGGCTGGAGCGGTATTCTGCTGTATCGCTGCCTATGCTGAATTCATCCACCAAAGGGGAAAGAAGAAGGGTTTATTGCGAACGAGTGAGACGATAAAATTCAGCAGGCTCAAGCTGGATGAAATGATCCGAATTGAAAGAAAATTTCCGCAACAATAATTTCCCGTAAGCATGCTTAAATATTTCCCAGGTAAGCGCAGGAAACAACAGAAAAATCAGACTTTCGACATCGAAAAAATGGAGTGAATAGAAGGGCTGTGGAATGTATCGAAATTGATTAATTCAATTAATTATTTATGGCGGTAATAAAATGAAATGAATGACTCCACGAACCTCAGAAGGGGGAAGATTGCTTCGCACATCCAAGCCATCATATAATGACCTGAGAGAATAATGAAATGGGGAATGGGAATGGCGCTGCTGGGCAGAATCGTTTCACTTAATATATCGAAGCCGGTTACGATCATGCATGGGAATAAGGAAGTTGAAACAGGCATCAACAAGAAGCCGTCAGGCGAGCCGCTTATGCTCACCTTTACGGGGTTGATTGGTGATGGTCAGGCGGATTTGATCCATCATGGCGGACCGGATAAAGCGGTTTGCGCCTATTCATCCGTTCATTTCCCATATTGGGAAAGTCAATGGAAACGAACGGTTGAACCAGGAGCATTCGGGGAAAATTTCACACTGTCAGAGCTGACGGAGGGTTCATTGTGCATCGGGGATACGGTTCGTGTAGGGGATGCGCTCGTTCAAGTGAGCCAACCTCGCCAGCCTTGCTTCAAGCTTGGCCTCAAGCACGGTCTTCCAGAGCTGCCTCTGCAGGTACAGAAGGAAGGTTATACGGGTTTTTATTTCCGTGTAATAGAAGAAGGCAAAGTTGCTGAAGGGGATGAGCTTTATCTCGAAGCAAGGCATTCTGCGGCGCTCACCGTAGCCGAAGCGAATCGGATTATGTACATAGAGAAGTCGAATGTGGAGCGTATAGAGCGAATTCTTGCTGTTGAAGAGCTAGCCGAGAGCTGGAGACAGACCTTTCAGAGCAGATTGGCTAAATTGCTGGAAGAGAACAGCTAGCGGCAGTTGAGCGGAGAGAACACGAAGCTGCAACAACGATATGACTTTAGTGAGAAACGTCGATTTCGGCGTTTTTTTCATAGCCATATAACGGCTGATGTCATGTATGAAGTTTTTGCTCTATATAAATGGCATAACGCCATATAATGAAATAGGCGTTAATATCGGAGTCTTCGACAGCGATGAGATCACACACTTAACGGCTGGGGGCGGTTGAAATGAATTTGGCGCAAAGGCTTGGCTATGCTGCAGATGATCGGCTTGTTATCGTTAATGCGGATGATTATGGTCTGTGCCATTCCACTAATGCGGCGATTCAGAAGCTGTTGACCGACGGTGTTGTTTCATCTGCTACTATTATGATGCCCTGCGGGTGGGCAAGGGAAGCTGCGCTGTGGAGTGCGCGTCATTCTCACTTGGATATCGGTGTGCATTTCACGTTTACAAGTGAATGGGATTCGATGAAATGGGGACCGATTAATCGGATTGGTCCGATTGATACTCTCGTTACCGAGGAAGGTTATTTTCCCAAGGATGTGAAATCCTTCGAACGTCAAGCAGACTCAGAGCAGGTGCGTGCTGAATTGGAAGCACAGGTTAGAATGGCTCTGCGGCTGGGAGTGCGGCTTACGCATGCGGATAATCATATGGGAAGCCTGTATGGGCTGCAGACGGGCAGACATTTTCTTAATGAAACGTTGGATGTATGCGCGAAGTATGGTCTTCCGTTCAGGCTGCCGCGCAATTTGCTGATGGAGAATGGTCAGGTTGCGCCGGCAGAGCTGGCCCAGCAAGCGCGCAAGCATGCGGAGGCAGCGGATGCCAGAGGCGTGGTTGTGCTCGATTATTTGCTTGGTCTTCCTTTTCGCGGGGGACAAAATGATACATTCGAGATGCTCAAATCGCAAATGATTGCTCTGCTGAGCAACCTGCATGCCGGTGTCTCCGAAATCATTATTCATCCATCGTTAGTGACGGATGAGCTGCGGGCATTCCACGATTCGCCGTTAAGACGAGGGATGGAGCTTGATTTGTTCCGCGACCGAGACATACAGGAGACGATTAGAAGGGAAGGCATCCTTCCAATCCGCTGGCGTGAGCTTCAAGATCTCCAGCGGGGCGCAAAATAACGGGATCTTGCCGTACTATTAATGCCATTAAATGTACGGAAGCTTGCTATATCAGTAATTTCGGACATGGTGCAAATACCCCTGCTTATTAATATGATGTTTATTAATAATAAGCGGAGGGAAGGGAAGAACGTGTACTACACCTTCAACAACATGCAAGCACCTTACTACTATGCTTATAACAGACAGCAACCCATGTCCTATAAATCACTTCAAGAAGCGCTCAGCCTTATTAAGCAGGCGATCGAGGGTGAGCGTGAGGACGAATTGTTCTATGATTACCTCATTTCTGTAGCTCCGTCTCAAGAAGAGAAGGACATCATAATCAGCATCCGTGATGATGAGAGGAAGCATAACAGAATGTTTCGCAGCATCTACCAGAGTCTTACCGGGCAAATGATAACGGCGCCGGGTCAGGTCGAATTTGAGAAGCCCAAAACTTATATCGACGGAATTAGAAAGGCTTTGTTCGGCGAGCTTGCTGCGGTAGAACGATACCGCGATATTCGTGCAGGGCTTCCGAGTCGTTATTACCGTGACATGGTGTTTGAAATTCTGACAGATGAGCTGAAGCACGCGACCAAATATAATTATATTCTTGATTTGGATACAAGGAGGCTCATTGATAAGTAAAAGGTAAAAGCAGGCGGGATTATTGCCTGCCACCGGACTTATGTGAATAACAGCCCCGATGAACGAGCACATTCCAGAAGCGCTTTGCGGATTGTGCTTTTTATTATGCTCCCAATATTTCTGAAATTCCACCGAAAGAACCACTATTCGCCATTGGTTCATAATGGTATACTGATAGTTGTGAATTTAATGATTATTCAGACAAGTTGCGAAGGGAGTGGAAGAATTGGCAGTGCTTCCGAAACAGAATGAACTGGGTTTCTTCGAAATTCGCTTGGAATCTATCGGTGGCTTGGGCGCTAACCTGGCCGGCAAGATGCTGGCTGAGGCGGGCGTAGTTGGAAGCGGTTTCAATGGTGTTAGTTTTTCCTCATACGGTTCAGAGAAGAAAGGCTCGCCAGTTAAAGCGCATATTCGGTTCTGCGACATGGAGACGAACATCCGAGACACGACACCGGTTGAACGACCGCATATTGTAGGCATTTTTCATGAGAATTTGTCTAAAACGGTTAATGTTATCAGCGGAATTTATGAAGATAGTGTAGTACTGGTCAATTCATCCAAGTCGCCTCAGCAGCTTAAGGACAAGATGAAGCTTCTCGGTGGTACGATGGCTGTTGTGGACGCAACGGGCATCTCGCTGGAGGAGAAGAATCGGGTCAACATGGCGATGCTGGGCGGCTTATTCAGACTTTGCAGCTTTCTCGACTTTGAACATATGAAAGGCATTATCCGCAAGTCGCTAGAGAAGAAATATCCGCAGGCAGTGGAGCCAGCTCTTCGCACCTTCCAGCGCGGCTATGATGAAGTGCAGTTCCAAACCTTTGGTCTGCCGGAGGGCATTGAGATGCCGCTTCCGACAAGATGGGATATTCCCTCTCTCGGCTATGCTACGCAGCCAATGGGAGGCATGATTGTAAATCCGGGGAATAGCATATTGAAGGATCTCAGTATTTCCCGGCAAGGGATGATGCCGCATTTCGATGAGGAGAAATGTATCCATTGCGCCGCTTGCGATACGGCCTGTCCAGACTTCTGCTTCGTATGGGATGAGCAGGCGGACAAGAAGGGCCGTCCCCAGATGTTCCTGCAGGGGATCGACTATCAATACTGCAAGGGCTGCTTGAAATGCGTGGTCGCCTGTCCGACTGAGGCGCTCTCTTCGGAGAGGGAAACCGACGGATACGGGGAGACACATCGCATTCCGCATCGATTCCAATGGGCAACCTCATCATAATCAGTCATGCCAACGCAATGAGAGGAGAGAAAAGATGGCTATCGAGATCAATAAGGAAGTAAGCCAGGGCACTGTCGAGCAGCGCATGGTTTATGAATCGGGCAATGAAATGGCAGCTTATGCCGCCCATCAGATCAATTATCATGTGATGGGGTATTTTCCAATTTCACCTTCGACTGAGGTTGCGCAATTTCTTGACTTGATGAAAGCGAACGGACAGCATGACATTAAGCTCATTCCCGCTGATGGCGAGCACGGGTCGGCAGGCATATGCTACGGCGCTTCGGCTGCGGGCGGGCGTGTCTTCAATGCGACGAGCTCCAATGGATATCTCTATATGCTGGAGCAAATGCCTGTACAATCGGGAACGCGATTCCCGATGGTCTTGAATCTGGTATGCCGCTCTGTCTCGGGGCCTCTGGATATTCATGGCGATCATTCGGACCTGTATTTTGCTCTAAATACTGGCTGGCCGATTCTGATGTGTCGTGATCCTCAGGCAGTTTACGATATGAATATTATGGCGATCAAGCTGGCGGAGGACCCTTCGGTTAGATTGCCGGTTCTCATTGCTTCTGACGGGTATTTCACCTCTCACCAGAAACGCCGCGTGCAGACCTTCGCACATCGCGCTGATGTGCATGCATTTACCGGTGAGCGTCCGCCTGAGGGCTTCGCCCATGTGCTTGATCGCAATAACCCTATTACTGTCGGTCCTTATATGAATGAACCGGATTATATTAATAACTGCTATCAGCAATCGGTGGCGATGTACAATGCTTCCGCTGTGTTCGACCGAATACGGAAGGAATATGAGGTGTTGACAGGGCGCGATTATCCGATTCTGGATCTCTACCGAATGGAGGATGCAGAGGTCGCGGTGTTCCTGATGAATTCCGCATCAGAAATCATCAAGGATGTTGTGGATCAGCTGCGGGCCAAAGGGATCAAGGCAGGCTCAATCGCGCCTAATATGATCCGTCCATTCCCAGCGAAGGAAATAGCTGAGGCGCTGCGCGGCGTTAAGGCGGTTACGATAGGCGACCGTGCGGATTCTTATGGCGCTCATGGCGGCAATATGTCGAATGAGATCAAGTCGGCTCTGTTCACGCATAATGTGAGAGATACGCTTGTAATCAGCCGTGTTTTCGGACTTGGAGGCAAAGACTTCTACGCAGAGGATGGCCATCATTTCTTCGAGCTGGCCATTGAGGCTGCTGCGAGCGGGAAGGTGGACCGGCCATTCGATTATTACGGTCATACGGCGGGCGATCCTGACAAAGCGCCCAAGAGAGTATTGGAGCCGATGAAATACGAGGATCTGAAGACAGGGCTTATTACAGTTGACCGCGACGCCTCGACAGGCAAGCTCAAGGTGAAGGTTCCGCCTATACGCCAGCTGACCAAGAAGCCGAAGCGGTTGGCTCCTGGTCATGGCGCTTGTCCGGGCTGCGGCATTTTCTCCGGTCTGGAGCTGTTCTTCAAGGGCATTGAAGGTGACATTGTCGCGCTCTATCAAACAGGCTGCGCAATGGTCGTCACGACCGGATTCCCGTATTCCTCGCATAAGGCAACCTATATTCATAATTTATTCCAGAACGGAGCGGCAACATTATCGGGTGTTGTAGAGATGTTCTGGGAGCGCAAGCGACGTGGAGAGCTGGAAGCCTATGGGCTAAAGGATGACTTCACCTTCGTTATGATTACAGGCGACGGCGGAATGGATATCGGGATGGGGCCGGCAATCGGCAGCGCCCTCCGCAATCATAAGATGATCATTCTGGAGTACGATAATGAAGGCTACATGAATACAGGAGCGCAATTGTCTTATTCCACACCGCTCGGACACCGCACATCGACCTCCAATGTCGGCAAGCATCAGGGCGGCAAGCTGTTTCATCATAAGGATACGGCTCAGATTATGGCGGCGACGAACATTCCTTATGTGTTCACAGGCTCGGAATCATTGCCGCAGGATTTGCTTAGAAAAGCCGCCAAAGCGCAGTATTACGCGCAAAATGTCGGGCTTGTCTATGGCAAGATTCTGATTTCTTGTCCGCTTAACTGGCTGTCTGAGGAGCAGATTGGACAAACGCTGATCGATGAGGCTGTCAATACATGCTTCTTCCCGATGTATGAGGTGGAAGAGGGCGTTACGAATATCACGTATAATCCGGAGGACAAGGGCAAGCGAATTCCAATGGCAGATTGGCTCAAAAATATGGGCAAAACGAAGCATATGACCCGGCCTGAATATGCAGAAGCGCTGCAATCATTCGAGGATGAAGTCGAGAGGCGCTGGCTTCGCTTGAAGGCGAAGCACGACAATCCTTATCTCTAGAGGTCATACGTTGAATGGCAATCGAGGCGCAGGCGCATGATGCCTGCGCTTCCTTTGCATGTCGTGAAGCTTGGAAGGAGGATAGGGCGCCATGCCAATTGTGCTGAGGAACCGATCGACAGGGGAGATCGCTTGCGGAAGGCTTCGCAATGTTTATGATCTGATGTATTATGGCGCGATAGGGTGGGAGGATAAGGAAGCAGCAGAACGAATGATGAGTGAGGCACTGGCATCCGCTGGCTACGATCAGGAATCGAGCTGGGACCTGCTGGAGGTGAAGGAGGAGCGGCTCAAGCTGTTCAATGTGAAGCTGAACAATGATCCCGGACGCCAGTTGATTATGGAGAATGACGGCGGGATCGTCATTCGTAAACAGTAGCTCAGCCTCTTGGCACGTTTAAGAAATGCCTGCGGAGAAGGGAGGAATCTACATGCAAATGACGCACAATGAATATTTTATGCAGTTAAATATGCTGGATTCCATTCAGGATGCGCCCGCAGTAGGGAAGCAGCTGCGCAGTGAAGGGTTTACAGCAGTTCGCCGATTTCTTGATGATTTCCGCGCTTACATCAGGACTTATGAAGAAGAGCAGTGCCAGCAGGCGGAGCTATTGCTGCAAAAGGCTCGCGCAGCACTGCCCGAACCCGGTGGAATCAGCCCTTCATGGACCTTCATCTGGCAAGAGTTCGAGGGCATTATGACGACGAAGCGCCGCATTCTCGGCGAGATCGACAGGGAGCAGCGGAATGGAGAATGGCAGGTGCTGCTCGATAACCAATTCTCCAATCAAAGCATTGCCGTCTACCCCGGCCTGACCTTCTACGAGGCGGTCTATATGTTCGCTTATTTCCGAACGGAGCTGGTCCGCAATGAATATATCCGCCTGCAGAAGGTGGCTACCGTTATTACGATCATCGGTGGGGATCAATCGGCGCTAGAGGAAGGATAACCCGTCATTCTCAGATGGTCGGCAATCCTTCTGCCGTGGAAGCGGCCTGTTTCGATGAAGATTTCGTTCGCCTCGCGTCGTGATGCTACAACCCCGGCCAGATAGATGCCGGGAACATTGGTTTCCATTGTGGCGTCATTAAATGTCGGATAGCCTTCCGGCTCTATCGTTACTCCGATGGAGGTAAGAAAATCGCGATCGGGATGAAAGCCGGTCAGTGCCAGCACGAAATCGTTAGCGATCTGCTCGCTGACCGCGGCCTTTTCTACTGCAACCGTGCGCGGACCGATCGCTATGACGCGGGAATCGAATCGCATCTGGATTCTCTCCTTGTCCACCAAGCTCTTGAACGTTGGCAGCACCCAGGGCTTAATGCCAGGCGAGTAGCTGCTGCCGCGATAGACTACCGTAACGCTAGCTCCGACTCGTTCAAGCTCAAGCGCAGCGTCAATGGCGGAGTTGCTGCCGCCGATGATGACAACCTTTGTGCCGGTATAGGGATGGGCTTCGCGGAAAAAGTGGCTTACTTTATCCAACTGCTCACCTGGAATGCCAAGCTTGTTGGGATGGTCAAAATAACCGGTTGATATGATGATGACTGCAGCGCGGTAAGTCAATTCATCTCCATATCTGTCTTGGCTGATCAGCTCGAAGCCGCCTTCGCTCAGCGGTGTTATGCTTGTTACGGTCTCGTAGGCGTGAATTCGCACTCCTTTGCGCTGTGCGACGTTGCGATAATAGTTAAGCGCCTCCAGCCTTGAAGGCTTATCGTTAGCGGTTGTAAAAGGAATATCGCCAATCTCCAGCAGCTCCGGTGTACTGAAGAAATGCATGTAGGTTGGATATTGAGAGATGGAATGGACGACGTTTCTCTTCTCTATAATGAGCGGATTCAATCCGATGGCCTGCAGCTCAATGGCTGCGGCAAGTCCGCACGGTCCTGCTCCTATTATGATGACTTGTTCGTTATTCATGAATATGAACGCCAGCCTCCTTCAGCTATGAACGTGTGTCGCATTGATGTTGACAGACGACACTATTTTAACATAATCCTGCATATAGTATGTCATCCCGATCTTGCATTCAGGCAATTAGCTCTGTGTACATACGGAAGAATGATGTATAATAAGCTGATATTGCTAGTAAGATAAAGGGGGAGATAGAATGCGACGACGTTTTGTTATTGAAGCCGTTATGGTTGCTACCTATGGACATTTACTCGTACCAAGCCGTCCTGTCGATTTTGTCTTGCCGTATTCAACGATTATGGAGTTGTACGAAATGCAGGCAGGTCCAGAGCCCATAATGGATGATCTGGAGGAAAACGAGCATGTGAAGCAAAAAATTACGGAGCTGATCGGCTTCTTCGAGGATTCCTTCAACCGCAAGAAGATTGAGCGAGCGCTGCAAATGCCCTGGCGGGAAAGCTCGCCGCTTCTGCTTAATGACATGGTGCAATTTACTGTTGTTCATGCGATAGATAATGCCCATTACGGAGAATATTTCGACCCGATAGAGACTGAATTGCTGCTGACGGCTTTGAAGCTTCATGTTCCGTTGCTGTCGGATCAATTCGAATTTCAGGATCGGCTGATTGAAGCGGAAGTGCCTGTTCAAGTATACGATATTGAAGACTTCGAATTTGCGGTCGAGGAAGGAATACCAGCAACTGATCTGGAGATATCCCGCGATCTGTAGATTGTATAAAGTAAGTTCGGATTACCCACTTGCGCAAATATTGGAAAAAGTGATAAGCTGTGAATGTTTCTGACTACTACTATTCGAAAGGAGGGACGATGGATATGTTGCATTTTACATTTGCTGAGCATCAATTGAAAATTTGCATGATCCATCGGCCCGACTTCTAGCGACTGATGCAGCTTCTTGCTGCAGTGCAGCGAATAAGGAGACTTTGAGCCTTTTGGCTTGAAGTCTTCTTTTTTTTGTTGCAGGAATGCAGGAAGAACGCTCTTCACGAGTTGTGAAAAGGTGGCTCATGCTCGCATAGTCTGTTTTCTGCTTGTGTAGAAGCTCTTGAGAGGCAGCGCAGAAAACGTTCAGGAGGAGAAAAAATGAAAGTATTGCTTCGATTAACGAAGTATTTGCGTCCCGAAGTTAAATTAATGGCCGTTGTTTTCGTTATGCTGCTGCTGGGGACGATCATCGATTTGATAGCTCCGATCCTGCTGAAGGAAATATTCGATTCAGGCATTGCGAACAAGGATATTGCGTTAATTCTCGCATTGACATTATCCCTGATCGGCATACAGGTGATCAAGAGCATCGCGTCATTCATTCAGGGACGCTCACAGGAGCTTGTGGGACAAAATGTTATATTCACACTCCGCAAGGAGCTGTACAACCATTTGCAGCGATTATCCTTCCGCTATTATGACAAGGCGCAAACAGGGCAGCTTATGTCGCGGATGACAGGCGATATCGAAGCGGTCAAAAATTTTATCGGCTTCGGTGCGGTGTTGATGCTCCTTGGACTATTGACCTTCATCGGTACGATTGGCTTCATGCTGTATTTGCAGTGGAAGGTGACGCTAATCAGCATGTCCACAATACCGCTGCTGCTGTTCGTGCTTTGGAGATTCAACAATAAAGTCGGCTCGGCGTGGGGGCAGATTCGGGAGCAGATGGGCCGGCTTACGACAACTTTGCAGGAGAATATATCAGGTATTCGCGTTGTGAAGGCGTTTGCTCGGGAGAGGGAAGAGGAAGGAAAGTTCCGGGACCGCAATGAGCATAATTTCGAGACGAATATGCAGCGTGCCAAGCTGGAGGCGAATGCTTTTCCCCTCATGGGCTTCTATGGCGGCTTGGTCTTCTTGATTATGATTTGGCTTGGCGCTGTGTTCGTAGCGAGGGGCGAGATGACCTTGGGCACATTCATGGCCTTTCAATGGTATGTATGGGGTGTAATCTGGCCGCTCAACATGCTGGGCTGGCAGATCAATATTATGCAGCAGGCGATTAAAGCAGCGCCGAGAGTGCTGGAGGTTATTGATGCTTCCATCGAGATCGCCACACCTGATCAAGGGGGGACAGACGCCCGGCGCATTGGGGGCAATATCGTTTTTGAGGATGTGTCGTTTCATTTTGCCGATCAGGATGTTTCGAAGGATAAAGGGGTGCTTCAGCATATTAATCTGGACGTTCGCCAAGGTGAGATCATCGCTGTGCTGGGGGCGACAGGTTCCGGCAAGAGCAGCCTGATTGCTCTGATGTCGCGATTCTACGATGTTAGCGGCGGCAGATTGCTGCTCGACGGGATTGATGTGCGCGATTATGAATTGGATGGTCTGCGCCAGAGAATCGGCATTGTGCCGCAGGAAACCTTCTTGTTCTCGGCGTCGATCCGCGACAATATTGCTTACGGTATGCCCGAAGCCTCGCAAGAGGCGATTGAATGGGCGGCTCGCAAGGCGCATATCCATGCTTTTATCGAAACGATGCCGCATGGCTATGAAACACTGATCGGTGAGCGCGGTGTCGGACTGTCCGGCGGGCAGCGGCAGCGAGTTGCGCTTGCTCGGGCGATTCTGATGGACCCGCCCATTCTGGTGCTGGACGAAGCAACGGCAAGTGTGGATACGGCAACGGAATCAGCTATTCATGAAGAGCTGCTTGAGGTTATGAAAGGGCGCACAACGTTCATTATTGCGCAACGGCTGTCGTCGGTGAAACGAGCGGACCGCATTATCGTTCTCGACAAAGGCGCCATCGTTCAGCAAGGCACACATCAGGAGCTGTTCGAGGAGGAGGGCTTCTTCCGAAAGCTGTTCGAGATGCAGGATGCCGCAGCAGCAAGATAAGAGCAGCGCTGTACGAATGTTCGGTTGGATCAGGAGGGATAGAAATGAGTCAGGTGGAATGGGATTCCGACGATGAGCTAGAGGAGAAGCCCTTTAATAAAGCATATATGAGACGGCTGTTTCGATATTTATTGCCGTATAGGAAGATACTGTCCTTCGTTGGCATCATCGTCTTAATTAATATGGCGCTAAGCCTTGCCGAGCCATTGCTGCTCGGATATATTATCGATGCCGGTATTGTGAAAGGCGATTATACCGTTATTCATTGGATCGGATTCAGCCTGCTGGCGATCAGAATAATAAGCTGGCTGCTTGGCTATGTGCATACGCGACTCATTAATTTTACAGGCCAGCGTATTCTGTTCGATTTGCGGCAGCAATTATTCAATCATTTGCAAACATTGTCCTTTCGTTTCTTCGACGGAAGGCCAGCAGGCAAAATTATGTCGCGCATTACGAATGATACGAATGCGATCGGCGAGCTGATCAATGGCGGACTTATAACGATGGTGATGGAGGTCACTCATTTAGTAGGTATCGTAGCTATTCTGCTGTGGATGGATTGGCAGCTTGCGCTGTTGTCCTTCGCATCCTTGCCGCTGCTGTTCCTGGTCGTTGGCAAGCTGCAGCCCAGAATTGAAGGCGCGTATTCGCGTTCACGCAAGACGATGTCAGCGATTAACGGCAATCTGAATGAGACGATACAAGGTATCCGCGTCATTCAAGCCTTCTCCAGGCAGTCGGTCAATAATCGCAAGTTCGACACGTTGAATGCGAACAATAAGCAGGCCTACATGCGTGCTGCAACTTTGGAGAATACGGTGTGGCCGATCGTTGAGATGATCGGGATGCTGGGTACTTGCCTCGTCGTTTGGTTCGGCGCAATGAAAGTATTGGATGGCGTGTTGACGTTAGGCTTCGTGATGGCGTTCATCAATTACCTCTGGCGGTTCTGGGGGCCGATAAGCGCGTTATCCAAGGTTTACAGCCAGCTTCTGTCAGCAATGGCTTCGGCGGAACGGATCTTCGAGGTGCTGGATACGGAGCCAGAAATAAAGGATCGTGCTGAAGCAAAGGTGATGAAGTCCATTCGCGGCGAGGTTATTTTCGAGGATGTGTCGTTCCGTTATGGGGAGGATAAGCCGGAAGTTTTGCAGGGAATACAGCTTCATATTCAGCCTGGCCAGCGTGTCGCTATTGTAGGTCCAACCGGGGCCGGCAAGAGCACCATTGTCAATCTGCTTATGCGCTTCTACGATGCGACGGGCGGACGAATCTTGATTGACGGTCAGGATGTTAAGGATGTGACGCTGGAATCTCTGCGAAAGCAGATCGGTATTGTGCTGCAGGATTCGTTTATTTTCTCAGGAACAATCGAGGATAATTTGCGTTATGGCAATGAGGACGCTTCCGATGAAGCGTTGCGACAGGCAGCGCAGCATGTGCGAATTGATGGGTTTGTATCGCAATTCCCTGAAGGCTACGATACCCAGGTAGAGGAGCGCGGCTCCAAGCTTTCGGTGGGGCAAAGACAGCTGCTTGCCTTCGGGCGGGTATTGTTGTCTGATCCGAGAATTCTCATTCTTGATGAAGCAACTTCCAGTGTGGATACGGAGACGGAGCAGCATATTCAGGCCGCTCTTCATAGCGTGCTGCAAGGGCGCACGGCCTTTATTATCGCGCATCGCTTGTCAACAATCCGTGATGCCGATGTCATTCTCGTCGTCAGAGACGGGCGCATTACCGAGCAGGGAAGTCATGATGAGCTGATGCTGAAGGACGGCATGTATAAGAAATTGTATATGACACAATTCGAGATGCAGCAGTCGCTCGCTGCGAAGACTGGTGCTTAGCGAGTGATGCGCTAGGCGAGTATCTGCCTTTTAAACAGAAATTGCATTTCCCAGAAAACTGGACATTGCTCGGGGTTGTAAATTATTTTTCTATCTGGTAACATGGTAAAAATAATTAAAAACGCGATCATGCCTATGATGAGAATCCAACTCGGAGGCGTTGCGATCGGGACTGTTGCGACTGAGAATTGCAATGTCCCCTAAGTATTCCGGAACCGCACCGTTATTGGCGGATCAAGAGAGTTGGCACAATACGGCCAACTAATTTGGGTGGCACCGCGAGCGCGCTTCTCGTCCCTTACAAGGGGTGAGAAGCGCGTATTTTTATTTTCTCGGGAGGCTGTAAAACGATGCTTGATATGGTTATGATTAGAAAACAGTGGTTGGAAATAGGAGAAGTTGCAGTACGAAAAGGATTAGACTTTGATGTAAAGGTTTTGTTAGCGGTTGATGAGCAGCGGAAGGTGTTGCTTGCGGAGACAGAAGGAATCCGTGCACAGCGAAATCGCGGATCGGCTCTTGTTGAGCAACTGTTAAGAGATGGGCGACCGGATGACGCGGAAGCTCAAAAGAAGGTGAATAGCACGCTTGTTGCGGGACTCAAGGAAAAGGAAGCAGAGCTGCGAGAGCTGGAATCGGAATATAATCGGCTGATGCTGCTCGTTCCGAATCTGATCTCGCCCGATTCGCCCGAAGGAGCTTCGGATTTGGATAATGTAGAGGTCATGAGATATCTGGAGCCCCCTGCATTCGAATTTACTCCGAAGAACCATATTGAGCTTGGTGAAGCGCATGACATGATTGATTTGCGGCGCGGTGTGAAAATTGGCGGAGCAAGGCAGTACGTGCTGAAGAATGACGGCGCTCTCCTGCACCGTGCGATTATTCAGCTTGCCATGGATATTGCGCAGCAGCAAGGCTTCACACTGCTTGATGCTCCAGTTATGGTTCGGGAGGAGGCGCTGTTTGCTTCGGGATTCTTCCCTGGCAATCGCGAAGGAACCTTCGCTATCGATGGCGAAGACCAATGGCTGGCCGGTACGTCTGAGGTTCCGCTAATCTCTTATTACAGCGGGGAAACCATCGATCTGAATGAGCCCAAGCTGCTTGCGGCTGCAAGCCCGTGCTATAGAAGAGAGGTCGGCTCGGCAGGCAGGGATGTCCATGGCTTATATCGCGTTCATGGATTTTCCAAGGTGGAGCAGGTCGTAATTTGCCGTGCGGATTTGGAGCTTGCGGAGTGCTGGCTGCAGCGAATTCTGGCGAATGGCAGAATGCTAGTCGAGAAGCTGGAGCTGCCATACCGGATTGTTGCTGTGTGCGCTGGCGATATGTCGCAAAAAAATTACAAACAATACGATATTGAAACCTGGATGCCGAGCCGGGGGAACTACGGTGAAACGCATTCAGCGTCGAGTATTCTGGATTTCCAAGCAAGGCGGGCGGGCATTCGATATCGGGACAATGAGGGCAAGCTGCAGTATGCATATACGCTGAATTGCACAATCGTCGCAAGCCCGCGCATGCTTATTCCACTGCTGGAGAACCATCAGCGTGAGGATGGTTCCATCTATATTCCGAAAGCGCTCAGACCCTATTTGAGTGGAAGGGAGTCAATTATTTGAAATTCAGAAGCTTGATGGTCGCCCTGGTAGCCGTTATACCGTTCATTATGGTGAATTTCAGCAGTTTTTTAAAGGAAATGAGCCGAGTCCGATTCAAATTACGGCTTCAATCGTATATTGTTTGTGCTGGATGATCTTCGGTTACTTTACCGGCTATACGAGAATGCGAGTATTCTTCACGTTTTTAACGTTATATTGGGCAGTGGGCGCTGCATACCTGATAGTAGCCTATTATATCGACAATTTTATTTTATCGTTACCTGCTGTGCTAATTTTTGTTGGGCCTCTCTATGGACTTCGATATTTTGTAGGAGGGACATACGATCTCTCCTTAATATTCATCAATATTACTATTGTTTATGGAGCAGGTATTATTGGATTTTTACTAGGGTATGCGATTAATTATGCTGTCAAAAGCAAGCAGTGAGGTATTAAAAGCGGTCTAAGAAGGAATCATTGCATACCATAGTTACTCTAGGATTGAGTAAGGAGGTTGTAGCGGAATTAAATGAGGCACTAACGAATTAAAAAGTGAAGATAAATTACCTTGAATAGTAGGGGGGCTGAACTTGGCGCATAGTGCCATTCGTTATAAGGATAATACAAGATATATTCAGGATTCGCTTTTAGGTGGGGTTCTGCGTGCTATTTTTGAAGTGACGGATAGTAAAGTTACTGACAGTCCAATTAAATTTGGATGGTTACTTGAAGCTATCCATGAGTGGTGGAGTGATTTTGAAGACATGCCCCCTGGTTTAAAAGACATTGAATTAGATAAATGGTTGATTGATGATGAAAAGAAGACAGACTTAGAAGAGATATTAAGTATTGCCCAAGATAATGTTGATACAGAAATATATCCTGAAATTACAAAATTTATAGAAGCGCTAAAGGTTAAATGAATTTTTTGAAACAAAACAACAACACTTGTAAAGATGCCGTTAGCTATACTTTTCCGTCACTAAAAAAGGTCGATTATGGTCAGATACGACTATAATCGACCTGCTTTTTGTTATCTCATACTACTGTTAGGTCGGAAATTCTGCATTTCAGTACAAAGAAGTTTGAGTCGTGGCGAGTTGCAAGCCGTCACTTATTTTAAGTCTAGTTTTTTAGTTTAATAGCATGTATACTTTTGTGTATGTAATTACAATTAGTACCATTTAGAGAAATTAGAGAGGGGTTATTTGAAATGAGTTTGGAATCGGTACAACGGTTGGCTGACCAAATCAGGTCCAATGTAAGCAAAGTTATTGTGGGGAAAGAAGATATTATCGACAAGCTGCTCATTGCAATTATTGCCTCCGGCCATGTCTTGCTTGAAGATGTTCCGGGCACGGGGAAGACGCTTATTGCGAAAGCGCTCTCCAAATCTTTGGACTGCACATTTAAGCGCATACAATTTACTCCTGATCTACTTCCTTCAGATCTTAGCGGCATTAATTTCTATAACCAAAAGCTCTCGGAATTCGAATTCCGCCCTGGGCCTCTTTTTGCCAATATTGTACTTGCGGATGAGATCAATCGTGCGACTCCACGTACTCAATCCAGTCTTCTGGAATGTATGGAGGAGCGTCAGGTGACGATTGATGGGACAACGCACGGTCTGGACAAGCCATTTCTAGTCATCGCCACGCAAAATCCGATCGAACAGCAAGGGACATTCCAACTGCCTGAAGCACAGCTTGACCGTTTCTTGTTCAAGATCAAAATGGGATACCCTACCTCAGAGGAGGGGCTTCATATTATGAAGCGCTTCATGTCGGATAACCCGCTGGAGCAGCTGGCGCCGGTTGCCAATGCAGCCGATATCGCGGAAGCGCAAAGGGCGTATCTCCAAGTGCTGGTCAACGAAGATATTCTGCGTTACATCATGTCTATTGTAGAGGCAACACGCAATCATACAGATGCTGCACTTGGGGTGAGTCCGAGGGGCAGTCAAGCCTTGCTCCGCGCGTCTCAGGTGTATGCCGCGCTTCAAGGGCGCGAATATGTTAAACCGGATGATGTGAAAGCAATGGCTGTGCCGGTGCTTGCGCATCGCATCGCCCTTCGCAGCTCACAGCGACTTCGCCCTGACGCGGCTGAGAATGTTATTGAATCTGTTCTGCGTTCGGTTGTAGTGCCCGCCGACTCCCCTCTAGTGAAATATTAATTCACCAGGATTCTAATGAGAGGAGGCAGAGGGAAGCTGTATGAGTATACATTGGTTTATTATTAGCGCGGTTCTCGTTATTATTATTCAGCTTATGATCTTTCGCAGATTCAGTACGAGGAATTTCTCGTATGAGCGTTCCTTCAATAAAACGCATTGCTTTGAAGGTGATCGTGTTGAGATGGTCGAACGAATAGCCAATCGCAAGGGGCTGCCAATTCCTTGGCTGCGCGTGGAATCCCAGCTGGATTCTGGGCTAAAATTTAATAGCAACACGAATTTCGACGTCAGTGACGGGACTCTTTATCAGAACCATAAGAGCTTGTTCAGCTTGATGGGCTATAAGCAATTGACGCGCCGCCATAACGTTCTTTGCAGCAAGCGCGGCTGTTATCGTCTGACGAGTGCGGCATTGACCTTTGGCGATTTGTTCGGCTTACATAAGAAGTGGATCAGAATCCCTCTATCGGAGGAGCTTATTGTCTACCCAAGTCCTATTGAATTAGCGGAGCTGAATTTGCCTTCGAGAAGCTGGCAAGGCAATGTTTCTGTTCGTCGCTGGATTGTGGAGGATCCCTTCTATGTGACAGGTGTTCGTGATTATATGCCTGGCGATTCTTTGAAATCGATCAATTGGAGCGCTACCGCGCGTGTTGGCGAGCTGCAGGTTCATCGCAGAGACTACACGGCAGATTATAAGCTGATGATTGTGCTAAATGTAGAGGATCATGAGCTTGTCCGTACAACCGTCCGAAATCCGGAGCTTATTGAACGTGGTATTCGTTATGCAGCCGCACTCGTACAATTTGCGACAGAACAGGGCTTGGCTGCGGGTTTTGCCACCAATGGACACAGCTTGGATACACCTAACCAAACCATTGAGGTGGGGATGGAAACGGGCAATGATCATATGTTTTATATTTATGAGCAAATGGCCAAGCTCGTTATTTCACCCGTGATCAAGTTCGATGCCTTATTGCACCAAATTGCCGAGAGTAATACGGAACGGTATGATATCGTCGTATTGACCGCCTATATGTCTGAGAAAATCGAGTCTGCACTGGACAAGCTGAGAAGCGAAGGGCATGGCGTAGATCTTATATCGATCCCGGAGCAGGCAGGTGATGCCGCATGACGGAAATCATCCGGAGGAGTCTGCTCGTCCTACTTCGCGGAACGATCGAGTTGGTGCTTTACTTGCCAATTTTTATTTGGTTTCATGTTCTCCTGCTGCCGGCAGGGTCAGGATGGCTTTGGTTAGCTCCGATGCTCATCGCTTATCCTGCGGGATATTGGTTGAACAGGAAGCTGTCGTTCCATCACTTTGCAATGGTGCTGCTTTTCAGCATTATTCCAGCGGCTTTGTATGGGATGCTCGTATACGGCTTGTCATACATAGGTATAATGACGATCATTGCAACGACGATTGGCATGTACCGGGGACAAATGATGGCTTTGTTCGCATGGTCGGAAAGATTTTTGCCGTGGCAATATGGAGTAGGATTATTTACTTATTTCGCTGTTTCATTGCTATTTGGGCATAAGCCGCTGTTCCAGCCATACTTTTTGCCGCTTCTCGTCTTCGGCTTGGTATCGATAGTGTTGACTCTCTATACCACTAACAAGAGCTATGTCAATGCAGAATCTTTAACTGGCGAAATGGCTCCGAAAGTGGAGAAGGTTGTTAAGAGACAGAATCGGATGTTCGTTTTGATTGTCATCGCAGTCGCTGTCCTCATCGTATTTACCTATCAGCTGCAATGGATATTCACAGAATTGTGGCAAGTGATAGCGGCTTGGTTGAATAGCTGGGAATTTGAAAAGTATGAGTCTGGAGAAGCGCTTGTACCTGACATTCCTGTAAGTCCACCTTCAGAGGAAACGGTTTCAAGCGCAAGAGATTACGATATATTTAATTACATTATGTATTTTATTTTTATGCTGATCAGAGTTTTGATCATAGGCGGAATACTAGTGTTCATCATCTATATTCGCCATCTGCCGAATCTGATTCGGTATTTATTGAAATTATGGAAGCAGCTGATTCAGCGTGAGCAGGTGACGGTTGAAGAGGGCTACGTGGATGAAATTGAGGATATCCAGAAGCCTAAGCGAATATGGGCATTTCTTTCAGGCCGCAATAAGGAGCATCGATTGAAATGGACAAATTTGCAAGACAATGAATCGCGTATTCGGTTTCTGTACCGTCAGTGGCTTGCCATTGGCGCGAAGCGAGGTTTTATCTTCAAGCCGCATTTTACTCCGCAGGAGAATGGCGCAGAGCTGATCACGCACTGCAATGAGATTGAAGCGGTCTGGGCTCACGCTCTGCTGGATCAATACAGCGATGTTCGGTATGGCGAGAAAAAGGCGCAGGAAGATAAGCTTCAACATCTGATCGATACTCAATCAAAAAACAAACGATAGGAAGCATCATACATATCTATCCAATACAGAGGTCATCCTAAGGAATGCTAAAGACCAATTGGAGGGATAGATATGGAAAATCAAGGCCAACCAATCAACAGCCAGCAGCTGTCGTATCAGCAGTTTCAGGAGCAGGTCCAGCAGCAGCAGGAGCTGCAAAGACAGCAGGCTCAGCAAGCGCTTCGCAACGTCGGGCTGGACCCGCATTCACAGCAAATAAGCAAGGTAGTCATTGAGCTGCAGAACATATTAAGCGAGCTGCAGCTCACAGAGAACCAGATTCAAATGCAAATGGATGCTCAGAAGCGACAAATTCAGAGCTTGCAGCAGCGGCTGCAGCAGGCTGTAGCACTTGTTCAGTCTACTTTCGGGGCGAACGCGGCTGCCGTACAGTCGTCAGCCGGCATTCAGCCGCAAGGACCAATTGTACAATAGTATGGTGGCAATCGGGGAGCCGGACAGGGATGTCCGAGTTCCCTTTTTCTATGAAATGCCTCCGTCCGCCTGTTAGTCAGGTCGTTACTGCATGTGTTCACTTTCCTTTTGCCAATGCAAAACCGATCATGACTATGGCTAATCCGACCCAAGTCCGCCAGGTAGTTATTTCTTTAAAGAAAATATATCCCATAAGGAGTGAAATGAGCATCTCCAGTCCCTTGGATGCGATAAGTACATAAATGAGATTGCCAATCGCCCGATAACCGAATTTAATGCCATATCCGATACACAGATTAGCTAGCACGAATAGCGGCAGCATGAAGAGCTGGAACTTCAAAGTTGTCCAAAAATGCGGGTCAATATGTTTGTTCTGGTAGGAGAACACCAAATTAACGATCAACAGCCCAGTAAGCAGCAGGGATACACTCCACAAATAATACATTTCTACCTCCAATATCGAATGGCTTGCATCCAGCATTGTTATTTACGAATAAAGTTTCCACTATGCAACTTTTTTATGAATGTGAAACACAATTTCCAATTCAAAACTGTGCCTAATAAGGATAAACTGGATTAAATTGAGGGGGGAGGAAGTCTATGAGAGTCGGTTTAGTTAGACATTTCAAAGTGATCTGCAAGCCTGACTCCAGTTGGATGACTTCCGAAGAATTCGATCAATGGGTTGCGGATTACAATTGCTCCGAGATTGTTCCTGAACGAGTTTTTGAGCGGGATAATTGTTGGCAGATTTGTTTGTCCAGTGATCTCTATCGTGCTAGCAGAACTGCCGAACTCCTCTATCAAGGGCATGTGATTGCGTGCAGTCAATTGCGTGAGATTAGTATGCGCTCATTCATGCGTGCCAACTGGAAGCTTCCTCATATCATATGGATAATGATGGCGCGGCTGGCGTGGCTGTTCTCGCACAAATCTCAGGAGGAAGGCCGCGTTGATACGGCGCTTCGAGCAAAGCAAATGGTAGATTTAATCGAGTCCTTTGGGGCAGACAATACGCTGATTGTCAGTCATGGGGCGTTCATGAAGGCATTATCCAATGAATTGAAACGAAGAGGCTATAGTGGCAAAAGATTCTTAAAACCGGAGAATGGGAAACTATATACCTTTGAAGCCACGTTCTCTGCCACTCACGGTAAAAGCTGATCGCTGGAGCTGGAGGTCAGCTTTTACCGTGATGAAATATGTCGAAATATTCCTTTACAAATAGAAGTGAAATTGATGATAATATAAATTATGGAAATGTTATTTTTTAATAGGGAACTAATAATTTACTGAAATGAGGCTCTGATATGGCGATGATTGGCATAGATTTAGGAACAACGAACAGCTTGGTTGCTCATTGGACGAGTGAAGGGCCAGTTATTATACCCAACGTGCATGGGGAGCACTTAACACCTTCGGTAATAAGTATCGACGATAATGGTGAAATTCTTGTCGGACAGATTGCCAAGGAGCGTCTGCTTACTCATCCTGCTGTCACTGTCTCCACCTTCAAGCGATATATGGGAACTGAAAAAATATACCGGATCGGCCGTCATTCCTTTACCCCGGAGGAGCTGTCATCCTTCGTTGTGAAAGCATTGAAGGCAGATGCGGAAGCTTATCTGGGCACTCCGGTGACGGAGGCGGTTATTAGTGTTCCCGCCTACTTCAACGATACCCAGCGCAAAGCGACTAAACGTGCTGCCGAGATTGCCGGATTGAAGGTCGAGCGGCTGATTAGCGAGCCTACTGCGGCTGCGATCTCTTACGGACTGCATCAGCAGAAATCGGATACGAAATTTCTTGTCTTCGATTTGGGTGGGGGTACTTTCGACGTGTCGATTTTGGAGTTTTTCGAGGGCGTTATGGAAGTGAAATCTATCGCGGGCGATAATTATTTGGGCGGGGAGGACTTCACACAGCTATTGGCTACCCATTTCATAGATTCGAATGCTATCGATCCATTAACACTGGATTTCAAAGAAAAATCGGCGATTTTCAAGCAGGCTGAGGTGTGCAAACGCGGGATTGGCCGAGATAATGAAGGCAGGATGACTTTTACAAAGGGGAATAAGTCCTACGAGCTGGTCATGGACCGTGCAGATTTCGAGAAGCTTGCAGGTGCGCTTATTCTTCGTCTGCGTCATCCGATCGAGCGGGCGCTGCGGGACGCAGCTTTGTCACCGGATGATCTGGATGCCGTTATTCTTATCGGTGGAGCTACCCGCATGCCGGTTATCAAGTCCATCATTAGTAAAATGTTCGGTCGCCTGCCGTATACAGGCATCAATCCTGACGAAGCTGTTGCACTCGGGGCGGCGATCCAGGTTGCGCTCAAGGAACGGAACGAATTGCTGCAGGAGGTCGTGCTGACGGATGTATGTCCTTTTACCCTTGGGATATCAACGACGAAGCAGCTCTCGAACGGCAAGTATGATTCTGGTCATTTCAGTCCGATTATTGAGCGGAATACACCCATTCCAGTCAGTAAAGTTGATAGCTATTGCACGATTTACGACCAGCAGAAGGCAATTAACGTCGTTATCTATCAAGGTGAAAGCCGCAAGGTAGAAAATAATGTAAAGCTTGGCGAATTGTGTGTTGATGTTGTTCCTGATAAGGCTGAAGCGCAGTCGATAGATGTTAGGTTCACCTACGATATTAACGGTATTCTTGAAGTAGAGGTTACGACAACCAGCACAGGTCATAAGAAGAAAATAATTATTGAACAAAATCCCGGCAAGCTGACCGAGCAGGAAATTGAGGATCGACTGAATAAATTAAAGGATATCAAAATTCATCCAAGGGAACGAAGTGAGAACAGGCTGCTTCTGGCAACCGGTGAACGTCTATATGAAGAGGCTTTAGGTGAGAAAAGAGCGGAGATTGAATATATTCTGCTCCAATTCGAGCGTGTTCTGGCCACTCAGAATGAGAATGATATTAAGAGAGCTGCCGTTGAACTGAGAAAGCAGCTTGATCATTTTGAGAAATGGCGTGACTATTAATGTGGTTTTGGAAAATCTTCGTGTCGCGTGGATTGCTTAAGGTATATAAGCTGTCAATTGGATGGCTTAGAATGGATTGCTTAGGAAAGCAGCAGATATATGGGAAAGCATACAAGCTTGCGGCAGCTAATTATTATTGATGGGGGCGACCGCCGGAGGGTGAAGTGACGATAGATGAGAATTTGGGATATCCTTGGCATTAAACCTACGAATGATATCAATGAAATTAAGAGAGCATATTCGAAGCTGCTGAAAATCTATCATCCGGAGGATGATGCAGAAGGCTATCAGCGGCTAAGAGAAGCTTATGATCTGGCTATGAAGCTGGCAAAGCGCAATAGCGGGAATAATCATACTCGAACGCTCAAGGATGCTGAGGAAAGCCAACGCGAAAAGGTGAAACGCGAGCAAGAAAAGCGTGAGGATGAAAAACGCAAGAAAGAAAAACGCGAGCAAGAGAGACATGATGAAGAAAAGCGTGAGCAAGAGAAACATGAGGCAGTAAAACGCGAGCAAGAAAAGCGAGAGAAAGAAAAGCGAGAGCAAGAGAAACGAGAGGATGAAAAACGCAAGGAAGAAAAGCGTGAGGAAGAAGATCGCAAGGAAGAAAAGCAAGAGAAACGTAAGGAAGAAGAACACGAGGAAGATAGAAACGAGACAGAAAACGGTGACGAGAAAAATAAGATTAACGCCGTTAATCAACCTGTTGATGAAAATGAGAGTGACCTTGAAGGCTCCGATGACCAATCCCAGCAGGAATGGGAAGCCATTCTGCGTGATACAGAGGTTGAGAGCAGCCCTGAAAATAGTGTGGTGGAAGACGAGATCGAGGCTGAGATTGAAGTGGAAGTCGAAGAAGAATATAGCATTCCTCACAACCTCCGAAATCAGTTTTATCTGGAATGGGATAACGAGCCTGACCCAGAAAGTCAACTGGAGACATTCAAGGAGAAGGTTACAACGATCTATTCCGAATTTCGCAGCCGCATAAATATTGAACAATGGATGGAGCTATTGAATTCCGATATTGTATGGAACGCTTCCATGAAGCAGCGTGTCTCGGAGACCTTGCTGGATTATCTGGAAGAGCATTATTGGCTGCCGCATGATATATGGGTGCTGTTAAACAACACATTTTATTGGGTGGAGAATGATGAGGATCGGGATGAAACCTTCTCCCAAGAGTTTCCGAATGCTTATGCCCGTATTTCAGCAAAGCCTTCCAATCTCAATATGAATTATGCTGCTCTTCTGCGAGCGGGAGATATTGATTATGATACCTATCTGCGATACCGCGAAGAGGCGTATTTGGCGCTGGCGAATAATGAGCTGCAGCTAGCAGAACAGTCTTTACAGCAGGCGGAGGCTCTTTTCAGAGACGATGTGGAACTGGTCCTGATGCAGATTGATTGCTATAGGCGCATAGGGGACAAAATACGGACGCTTGCATGTTGCAATCATCGCATATCCATCGATCCCAACACTTTAAGTGGCTATTATTCTCGCGCGTTAGCCTTCTATGATAATGATCAGCCGTCTGAAGCGCTTCGGGACCTCAAATTAATGATTCAGCTCAATCCGAACAATCGGGAGGCGCTCTCTCTATCCGGACAATGCTATGTGAAGCTGGGTGAAATATACCAAGCGCAGGAAGTTTTCACACGTATTTTGGCCATCAATCAGAATGATTTTATGGCAAACATCGCTTTATTGAAGCTAAAGGCTCAAGAGGTTGAGAAATTAAGGAGAAGCGGTATGGTAGAAACGGTAAGAGATCTGGATGAAGAGCTTGGAATAATGCCTTTCCGCTGGAATGTCATAGGATCCATGACTTCACTTCTGTCGCGTGCTTGGTTCTCGTTAATCAGCATACTTGTGCTCTTTGTTCTGTTGTATCATGGCTTTAAAAATATTCCCTCCATGCTGTCAGATCCTATTGCGGATTGGTATGTATGGTTATATTTATTCCTACTGTTATTCCTTTCTTTCCGGGTGTATTCTTCGTTGTCGAAGGAAATTCGGCGACACTGGAAAGTGTTTCAATACCATAGGTAGACGGCGAGAGGAGGCTGTATGGTGAATGCTAAGAGTCAAATAAAACGGACGGAAATAACATCTTCCATCAATTCGCTTGTTTCCTTGATATTTATTGAACAAAAAAACAATTATTATAAAATAAATCCGGACTTCGTATTTAATAACAAGGAACTGTTGCGCAAGTTGTTTAAAACATGGGGGTTTGACGAGAAAGAGGACACCGTAGGCGATATCAACAAGTTTTTTGTCGAAGGTCACAGGCAATCATTCCAGCAGCACTTAACGAAGCTGTCTGGAATGAATGAAGCCGAATATCGCGAATATACGGCAACGATCACGAACAATGATCAGCTTAGGCATCATTTATATGTCGTCCATTATTATTCCCAGTCGATGCCTGCTGGCGGCATTGCAGCCTTTGACTATTCGTGGATCGTATTCAAGTGCTGGGCTGGCTATACGCTTGGTCACATTTCGGAAGAGGACAAATGGACTTATTTGGCGGATGTCATTCAGTTGATCAAGGAAAGCTTTAGTAATTGGGAAGAGTATGTGTTTAGCTATGTCATTGGAAGGGTATATATTGCCTCTAACCTGTCTGATGATTTTGTGAGAGATTACAAGGTTGACATCTATAAGCTGATGAATCCCAAGTATAGTCCGTTTCCGCATTTTTCTTAATTGCATTAATAAAATGCATGCAGTTATAGCGGTTTGAAAAGCTGTCTCTAGGTTAAAATATCGTTACACGACTTGCATCAGAGCTGCAACAAAACGTTTACAATCCTTCCCAAATTCGTGTTGCAGGTGAAAATGCGTTACAATACATTCATCATGTCTCATGACATCACGATAACGATAAGAAGGAAGGTAGCTATGCTTTTAAACTTGGTTCTGGTTGCTTTATTAATTATTCTTACTGCTTTTTTCGTCGCTACGGAATTTGCCATTATCCGAATTCGTCCAAGCCGTGTTGATCAAATGGTATTGGAGGGACATAAAAGCGCACTGGCCGTTAAAAAAGTAACCACGAATCTGGACGGATATTTATCAGCCTGTCAGCTCGGAATTACGATTACAGCATTAGGACTTGGCTGGCTGGGTGAGCCTACGGTGGAGAAGCTGCTGCATCCGTTGTTCGATAAGCTGGATGTCGGAGAGAGTGTGGAACATATTCTTTCCTTCGGCATCGCCTTTATTCTGATGACCTATTTGCATGTCGTTCTTGGGGAGCTCGCGCCTAAAACGTTAGCGATTCAGAAAGCGGAACGGATATCAATTCTGACTGCGCCGCTTATCATTTTCTTCTACAAAATCATGTTTCCGTTCATTTGGCTGCTCAATGGATCTGCAAACAAGCTCGTGCAGCTGTTCGGAATGAAGTCGGCAAGCGAGCATGAAGAAGCTCACTCGGAAGAGGAAATTCGTATTATTTTGTCAGAGAGCTATCAAAGCGGGAAGATCAACAAAACGGAATACGGCTATGTGAATCGAATCTTTACGTTCGATGATCTGCTTGCGCGTGAAATTATGGTGCCTCGTACGGATATGATCTGTCTCTATGCGAACAATTCGCTGGAACAGAATTTGGCGATTATTAAGCGGGAGCAGTATACGCGTTTTCCCGTCGCGCTTGAAAGCAAGGATCATATTGTAGGCATCGTGAACACGAAGCAATTTTTTCTCCGTTATGACAATAACCCGGACTTTGACTTTAAGACGCTGCTTCAGCCGGTTATGACTGTGCCGGAGGTTATGCCGGTTAAATCGCTGCTCAAGAAGATGCAGCTGGAACAGGTACATATTGCGCTGCTGCTGGATGAATACGGCGGGACGTCAGGGCTTATTACGATTGAGGATATTTTGGAGGAAATCGTCGGAGAAATTCGCGATGAATTCGATCAGGATGAGAAGACAGAGTTCGAGACGTTAGGCGAGAATCATTATTTGGTACAGGGTATCCTGCTCATTGATCAGCTGAATGATCTGCTTGGAACGTCAATTGAGCATGAGGATGTGGATTCAATCGGCGGGTGGTTGTACAACCAGCAGCCCGAATTGAAGAAAGGCGACGAATGGCGTTTCGGTTCCCTTTCCTTCATCGTGCGCGAACGGGATAAGAACCGGATTCGTAAAATCGAAATTATTAAGCATGATTGATGCGAGAGCCTGTATATGTTGATGATTGAAAGGAACATGCAGGCCGCTGCGCTGGGGAATGTTCTTGCGATCGCTGTTGTTCCCGGAATTGTTGAATTTAGATTGGTTATGGTGGAATTCCGGGAACAAAGGCGAGCGCTGACGCTTCTCCAGAAACATTCCCCTGCTCCGCTCTGCTGTTCTTTCTTTCGTTCAACTTTATAGCAGGTTTTAAAGGAAAAGGAGAAGACCCGAATGGCTGCATATGAATTGTGACTGTAAGATGGACACTTTGAAGAAAGTGTCATCCTGCGGGTCACAATTCAATATTGAGGCCGTTGAGGGTCTTCTTGTTGCTTTCGTATAGAATCGCTTGCTGGCAGCTGCTATTTCACAGTCTCAATTTCGACCTGTTTCTGCGGGAATTGCAGATCATAGAGCTGCTTGTATTTCCCTTGCTTGGCCAGCAGAGATTCGTGAGTTCCGAATTCCAATATGCCGTCTTTATCAAGCACATAGATGCGGTCCGCACGTTGAATAGTCGATAATCGATGCGCAATGACCAGTGATGTGCGATTCGCTAACAGATGCTCCAGCGCATCCTGTATCGCTTTCTCTGATTCTGTATCCAGTGAAGAGGTCGCTTCATCGAGAATGATCAGACGCGGGTCCTTCAATATGGCTCTCGCAATGGACAGCCGCTGCTTCTGACCGCCGGAGAGCTTCACACCGCGTTCGCCGATTTGGGATTCGTATCCGAGCGGGAATGACATGATGAATTCATGGGCATGCGCTGCGCGTGCGGCAGCTTCAACCTCCTCATCGGATGCATGAGGCTTGCCATAAACGATATTCTCGCGAATCGTTCCGTTAAGCAGCACGATATCCTGGGAAACAATGCCCATCTGCTTTCGCAGCGAGGTGAGACTAATATCAGGCAGAGGATGACCATCTATCGTGATCGTCCCTTGCTGAGGATCGTAGAATCGCGTGATCAGATGGGTAATCGTTGATTTGCCTGCCCCTGAGGAACCGACAATCGCCGTTATTTTCCCCGCTTCCAGCTTGAAATTGAACTGCTTCAGAACAGGTACGCCATTATGATAGGCAAAGCTTACCTCATGAAATTCGACATCTCCCTGTACTTGCTGCAATTCCAGCGCATCTGCTTTCTCCACAACTTGCGGCTTTGTCTCCAAAATCTCCACAATCCGCTCATATGCTGCTGCTGATTGCTGAATCGTGTTCAAGGTGCGGCTGAATCTTCGAACAGGGTTTTGCAGGAGGCGCAAATAAGCGAGAAAAGCGACAATCGTACCGACGGTCAAATTACCGTCCATCGTCCCTTTTGCGCCTAATATGAGCACAACGGCAAGTCCCGCGAAAATAAGCAGATCGATGATCGGCTCATAGACAGAGCGAAGCTTCACAGCAGCGATATTGGCACTCATATTATTCCGGCTCCTAACGGCGAATCGCTCCGTCTCATATTCTTCAGTGGAGAATGATTTCATAAGACGAATGGAGGACAGCGTATCCTGAAGATGGTTCGTAACCTCAGCAACGGATTCCTGTATCTTCTTGAAGGCAGCGCGAATTCGCTTGGTGAAGAAGCGGGTCGTCACAATCATAAGCGGGAAGGTTGCCAGAACAACTAGCGTAAGCTGCCAATCCATCCACATCATATAGGCGGCAACAGCCACGAAAGTAAAGAGGTCTGTCACGATAGACATCATGCCCGATGAGACGAGCTGCTGCAGCATGCCGACATCGCTAGTCACGCGAGACATCAGGTCGCCTGTACGATTGCGGTCGAAAAAGCCGACATCCAGCATTTGAAGATGACGATACAGCTGATTCCGCAGCTGGTAGACGGCATTTTGGCCAATCGTTGCCATCGCTATGCCGCTCATATAATTGAATAATGCGAGCAGAACGGCCGTACCGAGCACGCTTAATGCAATCCAGATCAATGCATCGTAACGCTTGTCCGGAATGAGATGGTCGATTGTGTATTGAGACAGCTGTGGAATAACGAATTCGAGCAGTGAAACGGCCAGTATCGAGATGCCCGCGACTACGAGCAGGGGCCATTGGGAGCGCACTTGAAAAAAGATCCTTTTGTACATGCTCCAGATGCTTCCTGACTTTGGTTTCACATTCTCGTGCATGACAGGATTATGAATTCCGCGCATGATTCATCACTCCGCTTCCGTGGAGTCGGGCTCTGCATGATGAAGTAGAAACGAATCCAATTGTTGTTGGATGTCTTTCATGAGTTGGTTGAACTGCGGCTTCAAACGATTGCTGTCTTCCGACAGCTGCTCGGCTGCGATGATTTGCTGTACGATCGAATAAGAATCATAATGAAGTCCGAGCTTTCTTCTGATCCGCTCATGTCTGTACAGATCATCTGAGGCTACAACATCTCCAGCTGCTCTTCGGTCATGAAGACATGGCTGCTCAGTCGCAGGCTTCTCACTCAGCATGATTCTGCCTTCATCGGTGATGGCATATCTTTTCTTGCCTTCATGCTCTTGGGCGATAATAAGAGATCGGTCCTCCAGCATTTGTAGAGTAGGGTAGATGGTTCCAGCGCTCGGGATATACAATCCGCCCGACTGCTCCTCCAGTGCTTTCATCATCTGATAGCCGTGCATCGGCTTCTCCGTTAACAAAGCGAGCAGTGCATATTTGACGCCGCCTCTGCCAAAATATCTTCGACTCCCTCCGCCGCCGCCGCCGCCACTGCGACAATGTCCATGAGTGCCGTGCTCTTCGTGATCATCTATTCTTCTGCGGCGCTCACATGGGGGACGAGTGCCGAAACGATTGTGCTCCATCATGATTTCATTCCTCCTCAGGAATCCATACGATATATCGTAATATAAAAGTAAACGATATATCGTATTGTGTCAATTAGCGGATGGAGGGATTTCAAAAGCAAACCGCCTTATATCCAAAAAACAAGCCTTCAAACAGTAATGCTAATTTCGAAATCTTGCTCTTACATTCGCATACGCACCTTTCCGCTCAGTAAAAAGGTATACTGATAGAGTGAATTATCCGGTCTTATAGCAGGAAACAGATCGTGGAGGTATTGAATAATGGAGGCAAGAAATAATCCGGCAACGAAATCGAATGCTTCTCAAAAGGTTGTCAATCAAGATGCAAACTGAATTATTGTACAAAAATCCAAAGACCATACTGAATAAAGGGACAGGCTTCCTCATTGATTACAGTCATTCTCTCAATCCATACACAGGCTGTTCATTCGGTTGCTCCTACTGTTATGTGCGGCAAATGCCAGTATCGACATTCCGCAAAGCAGAGTGGGGGACATGGGTTGATGTTAAGAAGGAAGCGGCTGCAATTCTTCGCAGGGAGCTTCATAAAGCAAAGTCCAAAGGGAAAGTGACGATCTTCATGTCCTCCAGCACAGATCCGTATCAGCCGATAGAATATAAAGAGCAGGTGACGAGATCGCTGCTTGAGGTTATGGTGGACAATCCCCCGGATTTCTTATTCGTACAGACGCGCAGCCCGCTTGTTCGCAGAGATATAGACTTGTTGCTGCAGTTGAAAGATCACGTCCGTGTGAGCATGACTGTGGAAACGGATCTGGAAGACATTCGCAAGCATTTCACGCCTCAGGCGCCGCCCATTAAAGCGAGATTGAAAACATTGGAGCTGCTGCGGGATGCAGGCGTTCCAACACAGGCGACAATAGCGCCGATGCTTCCAAGCAGCGAAGTTTTTCCATCCCTATTGAAGCAATTGGTCAATCGTGTCTGTGTTGACGACTACTTCATGGGGGACGGCAGCGGCGGGAGGCGCACCCGCAATTTGGGAATTCGCAAACTGTATGAGAAGCTGGGGCTGGAGGACTGGTACGATCCTTCCGCATATCGGATGGTAATTGAAAGATTGAACAGTGTTTTCGCCGATGAGCAAATTTATGTGAGCCAGAAGGGATTCGCACCTTAAATGCTGCTGGCTATTGATGCTGTCAAATGACCGATGACGTTCCTAGACAGGGGTGTCTGTGGTCATTTTTGTTTATGAGAGGGAACGAAATAGAATATTCAAACTTTTAGTGAAAGTAAAGGCTTCATTATGGGGACTTATGTGCAATTTAGTTAATATCATAAAATATTAACGGGGTAATACAAACAGCGAAATAATAAGTTTACATAATTATAAATATGTTAACTAATAAATTTACATTTTGCATTGATCATGGGCAGGAAGGAGGAATCTGTAGAAGCGTCAGCGTTCGCCTTTGATCGCGGATTTCAACCCTGACTTCTATCAACAGGAAATCCGGGAACAACAGTGATCGGAAGATCCTTCTGCTTGCACAGCGGCATGTACAAGCTGCACACGACCGATCAGCAAATAGTGCGCATGTCGGATTCTGACGGACTTGACAATCGATATCTTGCATTAAGAGATTCAAACGATATAGAACTGCTCATCGAACGAATGAACAAGCATAAGTGGACGCATATCGAACAAGTAGGAAGCGGTTATTTTTTTGAAAAGAACAATCAAAGAGTTGTAGTGACCGCCAAAATATGGCATAGAAATTACATCATTTACAGGGTTCAAAATAATGTCGTCAATTTAGAAGGGTAGTGCAGTGCGGAGAAATTGCAAACTTTAACATACCGTATTAGAATAATAATGCCATCCTGAGAGATTCAGAGATGAATAGAGGACGGTGCAACCCACATTAAAGGAGACTTGCTCGATGAAAAAGACGATCCTGTTCATTCTGGCGCTATCACTATGTTTCAGCACTGCTGCTGTTGCCGCTAGTGCGAAGGTTACAATCAAATATAAGGACGGGTATTACTTCGGGTATACGAAGAATAAGCTGCCCCATGGCAAAGGAACTCGTGTATGGGAGCGAACGCTCCGATATGACGGGGATTGGGTGAATGGACAAAGGCAAGGTCAAGGCTATCTGTTGTTCGCCACTAGTCTGGAAGCTGGAGAGATTATTTCAGAATATACGGGGCAATGGAAGAATGATACCTTTCATGGCAAAGGGGAATTAAGCGATTCCGGGTATCAATTGGAGAAGTTTGGTGGTAGCCATTATATCAATTATGATGAAGTTGATTACATGTATATCAGTGATGATACATACAACGGTGAATTCAAGAACGGTCAGCGCGAAGGCAGCGGCAAGTATAATTTTCTACTAACGAATGATGAGACGAATGTAACGACACAGGTTACCTATCAGGGAGAATGGAAGAAGGGCTTCATGGATGGCAAAGGAACGCTGACACGGATCGTGAACGAGAAAACGGAAAAATATGTCGGCGGCTTCATCAAAGGCTTGAAGCATGGCAAGGGCACTGAAACGTTATCCAACAAATCCGCCAAGACGACGAAAACATGCCAAGTCGTCTATAAAAATGGCAAGAAAATGAGCGCCACTTCTTGCAAATAAGCATATATTGCTGCATCGAAGCACTATATAATACTCTCAACTATGGGTCGCGAGAATCGCGGCCTTTCTTGTTGGCGGCTGCACAATTCTGGATTGGAAGATCGAAGCCTTGCACAGCGGCACAAGTCGCGGTATTCTAGATGAAGTAGATTATAACGATAGGAATCGATATGGGATGGCAATTGGATTTTTCGACTCAGGAATTGGCGGTTTAACAGTGATGGCTGACGCTATGCGCAAGCTGCCTACACATGATTATATTTATATCGCAGATCGTCTGCATGTTCCATATGGAACGAAGCCTAAGGATGAAGTGAAAGCTTTTATTATAGAAACAACGGATTTAATCGTGCAAGCGGGCATTGATGCATTAGTTGTAGCCTGCAATACTGCAACTAGTATTGCGGTTGCGGAGCTGAGAGAGCGTTATTCGATTCCGGTTATCGGCATGGAGCCTGCAGTGAAGCCAGCAGTGGAGATGAACCGCGAGACGGGGAGAAGAGTGCTCGTATTTGCGACCCCGCTGACGCTCCAGCAGCCCAAGTATTATGCGCTTGTATCTCGTGTCGATGAGAAGAATATTGTCGATTCGCTGCCGCTTCCAGAGCTTGTTCATTTCTGTGAGTCGCTGCAGTTTGATAAAGAAATTATGAGTGATTATTTCCGTGAGAAGCTGGCTCCTTACGATCTCAGTCGTTACGGAATCGTCGTGCTGGGCTGTACGCATTATTCTTATTATAAAAATATTCTTCGTGATCTTCTGCCGCCACATATCGGAATAATCGATGGCAACGCCGGAACGGTCAGACGTCTTCAATCGATGCTCTACCGCATGGGGATCGCGGAGGGCAGCGGAAGCGGCAATGTGAGATTGATGTGCTCCGGCAATGATCCCGTTTATTTGGAGAAGATCGACAAGGCGCTGCAAATTATTAGAGAATCAGAGGACTTGGTAAGCGTTGGCCTGTGAATCTGTTTGTTCCATTTGGAACTGCAGATCGCAGGTCTATTTTTTTGAGGCAGGATTGACGCGCGGTGTTTCGCTGCATGATGGAGGTCGGTCGACCACATGAAGTGCACGTTTCAACACATTACCGGATCTTGGCCGATGGTTAGAGGACATAAGATTGCTCCTCATGTAACCTTTTGTTCGACCTGGACATCTAATTTACGGATTTAGCGATTGAACAGTCGAAAATGTGGAAGGGAAGGAGGGGAAGTCATTGGACGATGAAATGAAGTCGGAGATTATACGTGCTAAAGGCGGAAGTCATGAGGCTTTTGTCAATCTCATTAAACCGCTGGAATTGCAACTGTATAATACGGCAAGGTCAATTGTGAAGAAAGATGAGGACTGTGCGGACGCTTTGCAGGAAACAATCTTGAAGGCTTATCAATCACTGGAGACTTTGGAGCAGCCCGCTTTCTTCAAAACATGGTTGTTTCGCATTCTTATTAATGAGTGCAATATGATTCTCCGCAGACGAAGCCAAGTTATCACCGTGGACCATGTGCAGGACATCCATCATTCTACACCAAACGTCTGTGAGAGCATGGATTTGCACGATGCAGTATACCGTTTGGAGGAAGTATCGCGAACGATCGTTATTTTGCATTATTTCCGTGATTTGCCCCTGCGGCAAGTTGCAGAAATGCTCGATCTGAGTGAGGGAGCGGTTAAAACGCGGCTTCACCGGGCACGGAACACGTTGTACGAATGGCTTGCAGATTACTGTGAAAGGAAGATCAAAGTATGAAATTAAATGTTGAGCGGGAGCTTGAAGGACTGAAGGAACATGAGGTGGAGGAATTGCCAGAGATGATCCGTTCACGTCTGGACTTTGCGTATCTGTCACTGGAGACGAATGCTTCATCACAAATCCAAGTGACACAGCCTAAACGAAGACAGCGGCGTATAATTACAATTTTCGCCTGGGCTGCTGCCTCTATATTGCTCATTATAGGTTCAGGATTTATTTCTCCTGTGATGGCTAATGCGCTTAATAAATTACCGTTTATTGGAAGTCTGTTCGGTTATGGAGGCGATAAAGGTCTTCAAATAGCAAGTGAACAAGGACTGACAACAAATGTGAATGCGAGTATGACTCATGATGGGGTTACATTCAGCATCTCGGAGTATATGTATGATGGAACCCGTATATCTATGGTGCTGACAAGAGAAACAAGCGATGGCAGGAATGAACCTCTAAAGGAATGGTGGGAGCAATCAAGTGAAGAAAATATAGATCGTATCAAGAACGGAGAAGAGGGAAGTGGCATTGTTCAAATTTGGGCTGACGATCAAAGACTGGACATTTCATTGTCATCCGATATTCGGCACAATAATTCTGCGATAATAACAGCCGAGCCTTATACTGGTCTTGTCCATAACCGTTCGTTACATTTGCCGGACAAATTTAATTTGAAAGTCATCGTCCATGATGCTACTATTCAGCAAAATTTCAATATGCAGTTTCCAGTCTTGAAGTCTTCACAGAACAATATCGTTCTGACCTCCGAGGAACTGAAGCAATATAATAATTTCAGCATGAAAATGAAGAAAATTGAAATTACAAAGGCAACAATGCGAATGGAAGCGAGTATCTCTGGGAAGACAGGACAGGATCTCGAAGCGTTTAGCGACAGTTTAATGTATGATATATGGAATGAACAAGGAGAATCTGCCCTGCTAATGAGTGGCAGCAGTGAAACAGAGAATACGACTGCCCTGAGTACTGCAGTGTTCGTACCTTTCCCGACTCTTCCAAAGTCGATCGTAGTCAAACCTTATATCGCTGAGGGCAAGGAAAAGATGTATATTCCAGAATTGGAGTTCACGCTCCCTGTTCAGCAATAAGGATAGTTGAGATTGATTGAACGGTTGAAGGGAATTTGGAGCAGCATGGGAGAATATTACACTGCTCCTGTTCCCCGCATTACAAGCCTTGTTTGTCTCTTCTTATTCTGGGGAACGCAGTCCTGTGCCCGCTGTAGATAAGAACGAAGGAGACCCCCATCAGGATCGCAACGATCCAGGGCAGGGTTAGAATATTGGCTTCGTCCAATATAATGCCGCCAAGCAGCGCCCCGCCGAATATACCGGCATTGTACATCGTCGTTAGTATGGAGGATGCCACATCTCTGGCCTTGTCAGCAACCTTATTGATAGCTGTCTGGAATACGGGTGAGCAGCCGAATGCGGTTCCCCATAGGAATAGAGCGATATGTATCACACCGGGAATCGTACCGAACAGGCTTATGATTAGCATGACCAGAATCGTTAGAACGATGGAAGTCAATGCAGACAAGCGCAAATAACGATCGACAAACTTCCCCGTCAGCAAAACTCCCGCCACTGCGCCAATTCCGAAGATGAGCAGCGCAACGCTTGTTCCTCCATAGATATGAAGCGTTTCGATCAGCGGCTCGATATAGGTATATAGCATATAATGAGCCAGCATTGTCGTAAAGTTGGCCATTACGATCAATGGAATACCCGAAATCACGAACACTTTCGCTAGCGGGATGCGTTCATCCGCGCGTTCTCCTGGGAACGATGGCATTTTCCAGGCTATCCATACGGTTAGAAGCAGGGCAATAAGCGAGAGCAGTCCGAAGCTGGCTCGCCATCCCAATAGACTTCCGAGCAGTGAGCCAAGGGGCAGACCTAGCGCTAATGAAAGGGTACTGCCGCCCAGAGCGATTGCGACTGCTCTGCCGATATTCTCTTTGGTGACCAATCGAGCGGCATAGCCAGCCATAAGCGGCCACATTACGCCTGCCAGCACGCCGCCGAATATACGCGCAATGATAGTCAACGTGAAGTTGGACGAAATGGC
Organism: Paenibacillus plantiphilus; assembly: GCF_927798095.1. GTDB lineage: Bacteria > Bacillota > Bacilli > Paenibacillales > Paenibacillaceae > Paenibacillus_Z > Paenibacillus_Z plantiphilus. The sequence goes on from NZ_CAKMMF010000009.1 coordinate 55,638, forward strand.
GGTTACTACGTTAACAATCGCAAAGCCGAACAGCACCATCTGCAATAGAGACTTGCGCGGAACACTTCGTGTAAGCGTTATGATTGGAAGTGCAGCAATGGAGGTCGCAATCGCATAGGCGGATACCATTAGACCAATTCGCGCAGGCGATTCGCCGAGATCAGCGCCCATCTGCGACATTACTCCTGCCGGAAGCAGCTCGGTAAGGTTGGTTGAGAAGGCTGCCACGGAAAGGGACAGCAAAGGAAGAAGCGGCAGCTTCTCCTTCATTCTGGTTGTGTGCGTCATGTTGTTGTTGCCTCCGATAGGGTGGATATCCTGTAATAGGTTTACTTTCATCATTCTAGCTATTGTCCATAAGGATGTCCATGCCAGAAATATACGATAAGATGTAATTGGCTTTTAGCTGCGGCCAACCTGTTCATGAATACTGCTTTAAGCTATGCTCCAGCAGCGTCATGACAGACCTTTGCAGCTGTGCAGGCGCAATGACCTTCACTTCAGGACCGTAATGAAGCAGCTTGCGAGAGAGGAAGGGGAACTCCTCGGGAGGAACCAATCCGCGCCATTGCTTGTCATCGAGAGATGTCAATCGAAAATGATAGTCGGATTGCGCGAGACGGGCCCCCTCTGAAGTAAACTGGAGGACCACCTCAACGCCCTCACGCTCATCTGCCGAGGCCATCCATTCAGTTAGCGTTGGAAGGGTGTCATCGGTATAGTTTAGTATCTCCAGCTGCTGGATGCGATCAACGCGATATAGAATGATCCGCTGCCCTCTTCTGGCAGGCATGTACCAGAATCCATTATCACAATAGATGCCGAGCGGATAGGCGGTCGCATGCTTAGGCCCCCCGGAGGCATCATATAGAAAGCGGACCGCCTTCTTGTCCATTGCCGCCTCAAGCAGCATCGTCGTAAACGGCGCAGTCTGCTGCGGCTGCGGCTGATTGAACAGCAGATGATTTCTCATGCCATCAATGGCAGCTTGAATGTCTGTCGGCAAACTGGCATAATACTGCTCTGCCAAATAAGCGCGAACCGACTGATAGGGGAAGTCCGGCATCTTCTCCAACACTTGGAGCATTAAGAAGAGCCCGATGGCTTCTGTGCGATTCAACTGAAGAGGCGGCATGATCCGATTAGGCAGTACGCGGTATCCGCCATGCGCGCCTACTTCCGTATAAAGCGGAAATCCAATCCCCTGCAAGTAGTCCAGGTCGCGCTGAATCGTCCGTACAGACACATCAAACCGTTCCGCCAGCTCGCGGGCTGTGAATTTTTTATGTGCATTCATAATTTGCATTATCGCTATTCTTCGATCATTCATTTTGCTTCCACCTAATTACGTCATATTTTGTCGTAGTTATACTGTATCATGAATTTCAGAAGGGAGCGAGATGAACAATGTCCACTAACAAAGTTGTCCTGTACATTGCAATGAGTCTGGATGGGTATATCGCAAGGAAGGATGGATCGGTAGATTGGCTTTTCGATGTTGAAGGCGACGGGGGAGACAACGGGTACAGCAAATTTTACAGCAGTATCGGGGCAGTCGTCATGGGTAAGAAAACCTATGATGATGTGCTGCCCCTCACGGAAGAGTTCCCGTATGCGGATAAGCCCTGCTATGTCTTGTCCAGATCCAAACAATCCGAGGCTCCGCATGTTATTTTCGTGAATGAGCCTGTTGAAGCCTTTATTGCGGGGTTAAAGGAAGAAGCCATGGAAGGCGATATTTGGCTGGTAGGCGGGGGGCAGCTTGTGCAGCAATTTCTGTCACTTCAGCTTATCGATGACCTCTACATTGCGATTATACCTAAGGTGCTTGGGGAGGGCATTCCGCTGTTCCCGGCTGGAACAGTGCCGACTGTCTTTAAGCTGTTGAGCATGGAGCAGCTCGGCCAGATCGCCATGTTGAGCTACAAGAGATCGGAGCCGGAGCAGCCGCCAATCTGAAGACAATAGGGCTCAAACCGATAAGCTTTCGATCAGCGGTCAGCTTGTGCTTGCAGTGAATTGGAACAATCCCGCAGGAAATGGCGCCGGCAATAGCGAACATAGCCATATAGGGATCTAATGCTGCACATTCCAAGCTGACCGTTTGCGAGATCGGAAGAAGCTTTCTGAGGTGAAGAGAATGCAACCTTTTACTTTAAGGGTTATCGGGATTATTAAAGAAATACCGGAAGGCTCCGTCATGACCTACGGGCAGATTGCCGAGCTTGCCGGAAGCCGGAGAGCGTCCAGACAGGTCGTGCGTATTCTGCATGCATTAAGTGAAGCGCACGGCCTTCCCTGGCACAGAGTAGTCAATGCAAAGGGAGAAATCGCAATAAAGGATGACGAAGCCCGCTTTATGCAGAAGCTGTATTTGGAGAATGAAGGGGTTAAGATTGATGACAATGGCGTAGTCGATTTGGAAAGCTACCGCTTCATCCCGCGCTAATAATCCCCCGCACGAAGGCGCAATTATTAAGGAAAAAGCCCTCAATAGAGGCGCTGTATTTCCTCGATAATTGCTTTAACCCCTTCATCAATCTGTTCAGGCTGTACCCTTGATATGCTGATCCGAAGAAACTTATCCCGTTCCTTATAATCCGACAGGTAGAAATCCTTGCCGGACCTGACACTGATTCCCCGCTCCAGTAGCCTCTTCATCAGCAGCTCCAAATTGATCGTTAGCGGCATCTTGAACTGCACATACACGCCCGAGCGCACACCCGATGTTTCGATTAACCCCGCCTTGTTATACCGTTCAACCGCCTCATTCAACGCAGTTATTCTCGCTTCGTACTGGCTGCTGATCTGCCGCTTATGGCGCTCGAACATCCCGTTTTTGATGTACACCTCAAGCGCTGCCTGGGATAGAAGGGAGGCATCCGCATATAGCTTATAGGATTTGAACGTCGAGAGCAGCCGGTCCGGCAGTACAGCAGCGCCGAGCCTCAAGCCTGGGAAGATGATTTTGGAGAAGCTTTTCAAATAAACGACATGAGAGGTCGAGTTGTAAGCATAAATCGGTTCAAACCGCTGCTCCGAACCTAAGTCGCCCATATAATCATCCTCGACGATATACACATCATATTTGCTGGCGAGACGAGCGATCGTTTTCCTTTCCTCGACACTGAATGAGGTTCCCAGCGGATTATGATATCGCGACATCGTAAAGAAGAATTTAATGTCCCCGTTCTTGAACTGCTCCTCCAATTCCAGCAGATCAATCCCATTCGCACTACGAGCGATTCCGCGTACCGGCATGCCCTCCGTCACCATATAACGAAAGTAAATATCGTATCCAGGCTGTTCGATAAGAACCGTCCTCTTTCCATTGGGAAACGGCATTCTCGCTAGGATTTCTATCGCTTGCTGGATACCTGAGGTGATGTAGATTCGCTCACTGGCAGTAAATACCTGATCATTGGCGAAATGCGAAACAAGCGTTCTGCGGAGCATGTCCAGCCCTTGAGAGTCGCCGTAGGTGAACAGGTTGTACTTGTAGGTGTCGATAGCTTTGTTGAGACAGTGCTGGAAATCCCGATACGGGAACAGATTCAAATCCGGGGAAGCCGAAGCCATGTCGATTGTTCCACTCCCTGCAGCAGGCTTCATGTCGGCTTGATTCTCAACCACGTAAAAGCCGCTATTCGGGATGGAGTAGATCGCATGGCGCTTCTCCAGCTCTGCATAAGCCCGTGCAGCCGTACTGTTGCTGCATCCATACAGCTCCATCGCGCTGCGAATGGAGGGCAGCTTTTGGCCGGATCGATAGTGTCCCTCGTTAATTTTGCGCTCTATATCGGATATGATCGAAACATACTTTATCGCCATGCGCGTCCTCCTGATGGATCACCGCAGAAGCCGGGCGGGCAGTGAAGCCAGTGCCTGAATTCGCGCGGTCATTTTATAGCTGGAATGATTTATATGTTACCACTATTCTCCGCTACGGGGGTATACATACTGAGCCAACTGTATCGATACAGTTGCGATAAAAGGGCATTGTTCAGCGCTGCAAGTTGCATTACCTTTAATCTTACGAATGGAGACGTCGCGAACCTGTTCACGATCACGGTCATTATTCGAATACAACGTGTAGAGGTGAGCGTTATGAACCACAATGAAATGAAACGTGCTTATATGTATGCCCTGCTAAGTGCAGCTATTATCGGCTTCTCATTCCTCTTTGCCAAAACAGCACTGCAATACGCGCCGCCGCTGGATACGCTGGCCTTTCGGTTTGCCATATCTTTCGCAGCGATGTCAATTCCGGTCGCTTTAGGGTGGATCAAGCTCAATTACCGCGGCAAGCCGTTGTTCAAGGCGCTGCTGCTGGCAGCCATGTACCCGCTCGGATTCTTCACGCTGCAAGCGTTCGGACTTCAGCATGCTACCTCTGCGGAAGGCGGCATCTTGTACGCCTTCACACCTGTTGTAACAGCTGTGCTCGCCTCCATATTCTTGAGGGAAACGACAACCGTGCTGCAGAAGCTGTCGATTGTCGTATCGGTGTTCGGCGTTGTATTTATTTTTGTTATGAAGGGGAGCAGCATCAATTTGTCGAATATTGCCGGCTTATTCCTGTTGTTTCTAACCTGCGTCGCTTTTGCCGGATACAGTGTTCTGGCCCGCTCTCTCTCGAAGCACTTTAGCCCTGCGGAAATCGCGTATTTGATGATGGGGATCGGATTCGTTGTTTTTCTGACCGCTTCGTTAACCGAACATATAGCAGCCGGAACGCTCGCAAACTTCCTGACACCACTGGCCAGCAGCACCTTTATCGGTTCTATGCTGTTTCTGGGCATCGTGTCCTCGCTCGTTACTGCGCTTACGGCGAACTACATTCTTGCCAGAATGGAAGCATCGAAAATGAGTGTATTCTCAAACCTGTCCACGGTTACTTCTATTGCTGCAGGGGCGATATTTTTAGGCGAGGAAATTACGATCTACCATGTGATCGGCTCTGTTCTCATCATTGCCGGGGTGATCGGGACGAATCTATTCGGATACAAAGCGGCGCGTCCTGCCGGGGCAGGCCGTGTTGGAGCAAGGAATTTGGCGAAATAGGTCTGTTTTGGGGTTGCAGACAAGAAAGGTGTCGAGTGAGCCTGCTGTATTTTAAACCATTTGAACTAGAGTAATAAGCCGCACTAACTATACCTGATGATATGGAAGAACTGTATACTGATGGTGATTGCTTCGGCTTTTTCTACATAAGAAATCATACTGGCGATCCGAGTTCCACTAACTAAGAGGAGATGGTTATCGGATGACGGTGAAGTTTCAGGAAAATTATTTGACGACCCGGGAAATTTCGGAGACGGCTGCAAGCTATTTGCTGGATAACAATGTGTTGATATCAGAGGTGCTTTATCCTCATCAGCAGCAAGCAAACAGTCAAGCGGAGAAGAAGCTGCAGGAAATAAAAGCGCAATTGGCTACTGGGAATGCCCTGTTCCTCAAGCGGCGTTACCGCGAGGCCATCGACATCTACAAGACAGCCCAAGCGCTTCTCTACAAGCTGCTCTATCCCAGCTTTCCGAAGCTTGTCGCTCGCAGGCCGGAGGCTGTATTCCCGCTGGATCATGTTCTATTCAGTCCGATGCTGCTAGCTGGTCTGGATCTCGTCGAGGCGCTGCCGTTAACCGATTACTCGGACAAATTCGGTCCCGTATTCACAGAGGTTCCCCAGGTCCGGTCAAGGCTTGGCGACTTCGAGGGCTTGGGTGTTCAGTCTGCGGATGAAGGCTTGCAATTGGCCAAACGGGATAGTGAGCTCGGAATTTCCTATGCAGCCAGAGGACAATGGAATCGCTCCGAATATTATTTCAAGCGGGCGTTAGAGCATACTGCCAATGCGCATTCAGAGGATGCCAAGTCTGCTTATGGCGCAGCAGCAATCAACCTTGCAGCGGTGTATATAAACAAGGATCAGACGGAAGAAGCCCATGAGATGCTGAATCAGGCGAATCGAATCTTTGTCCAGCACGACGATATTGTTGGACAAGCTCAATATTGTTTTAATACGGCAGCTGCCTTTGTTAAACAAGGCGCTCAAGGAAGAGCGGCCGAACTGCTCAAGCAGGGCGAGCAGCTGGTAAAGCAGGCGCAAGGGCTTGCCACCGAGAGAGTTGCGATACGAGGCGCACTTTCGATAGGCGGGACAACAGAGCAGCTGTCATTGTCAGACAAGCTGTCGATTGAGCCGCGAACGTTAAGCGATATGCATGCCGCGCAAGGTCTTGCGGTCACATTCCGCATGCCGGGCACGGGCGGGGGATGGGTCAATCAGCAGGTAGAGAGCAGAGTGACGGCCGCTGAGAAAAGCTTTATCAAGACGCTAGGTACGACAATCGGCAGGAAACGGATCGATTTCCAGTGGAAGAGCGGCGATGTACCTCCCACTGCTCACATACTTGACCTCTATAAAAACCGCATTGATGCTGCGGATCTTCGCCATATTCGCTGGCATGACGAGCTTATCACCGACTTCTCCATCCAGCTCCCACACCACTACTTTTATATCATTCCTGTTGCGCTCGGCGACTGCTATCATGCTCTGGGCGATTATGAAACCGCGCAATCCTATTATTTGAATGCGGCTAATTATGAATATTTGAACACAGCGTTCGAGCTGCCCGCACTATGGCTGAAGATAGCCAACAATGTCCTGCATTGGGGGGATTTGCTGTACAAGAATGACTATTTTACACAAGCTTTAAGCACTTATCAAATTGTTGCCCTTGCGCCAGGCTCTGCGCCGCCGGTTAATACCGAATCGCCGCTGTACAAGCATGCGAAGCTGTCGGTGATCGGGGCGCAGGTCCAGGCCATGCTTGTCGATTACGAGGCGAGCGGAAGCATTGGCGCGATGAATCCACAGCTGGCGATTATTGTATTGACGATACGCAACCGGCTTGCGCAGCTCGCTGCCAATCTGGATTTCCTGGGCATGGCGAACATTGTGCCGATCTGGACCTTTGATTATTTGCAAAATGTTGCAAGGTACTTTGCCCAGCAGGCGATTCAGGCTGAGCGCGGTTTTATCGATTTCTATGATCGCGGCGAGAATGAATCGCTGACAAGGCAGCAGCTGGAGCAGGCCAGCAGCATTGCAAGCTCGGAGCTGGAGCTCGCCAAGCAGCAGCGCGAAGCAGCCGAGATGGAAGTGAAGGTCTATCAGGCTGGCAAGGACTATGCGGCGACACGAACAGCCAACAACCAACAAAACTTTAATGATTACTCCGCTATGAGCTGGGAACGTATCGGCCTGCAGAGAAGCATTGCCTGGTATTCCTCGCAGAATCCTTGGGAGCTTGAGCATTCTATTGAGGGCAGCGGCCAGCACATTCATGAAGTGATCGCCGAGAAGACCGCGCGCTCGCAATCGATTACCCGTGATTATGAGCTGGCTGCGATGCAGCGCCAGCAGGAGGAGATGGCCAAAGCGCAGGTTATGGCGGAAGCCCAATTGAATGCCTCTGTTGCCCAGCTCGATGTAGCGAAGCAGAATGAACAAATAGCGAAGCTGCGCAAGCAAGCGGCAAAGGACAATCTGGAGGCGTTCGAGAATCAGTTTTTCTCCGAGGATGTATGGTATCAGATGGGGCAATTCATGAGGGGCATCTCTGCCAGCTACTTCAATATGGCGCTCAGGTCTGCAAGATTGATGCAGCGCGCCTATAATTTCGAGAATGATATGAATCGGCATGCGATCAAGACCGATTATGCCTCGCAATCGGTGAAAGGGATGCTGGCCGCCGATGCGCTCCTGCTGGATGTGGACTCGTTCACCTACGATGCGATTGTCAATGTGCGGCGCAAGCGGGTTCCGGTCAAACAAACGATCTCGCTGCTGGATCGTTATCCGTTCTTGTTCGAAACTTCGTTCCGCCAGAGTGGACGAATGGAATTCGAGACGCGCATCGAGGATTTCGATGCGGCGTTCCCGGGCACATTTGCCCGCAGAATTGAAAGCGTTGAGGTGGAGATCATCGGCGTTCTTCCGAGCGCTGGCGTGCGCGGCACGTTGACCAATGGCGGCGTGAGCCGTTATCGGACAGCAGATATTAATGCGTTGAAGATCCGTATTCAGCCTAAGGAGACGCTGCTGCTGTCGGAATACCGGCTGCGGGAGGACAGCTTCATCTTCCCAGCCGATGGCCGCACGCTAAAAATATTCGAAGGTGCGGGAGTGGCCAGCTCATGGGTGCTGGACATCCCACGCGCAACGAATGATCTGGATTACTATTCCATTGCGGATATTCGAGTCACGTTCTACTATCATGCGAATTATGACGAGACGCTTGCTGAGGGTGTGAAGGCGCAGCTGGCTACGCTGGCGGCAGCGAACCTCCGGCAGCGGAGTCTTCCGCTGCGCTGGACTTACCCCGATGCATTCTTTCACTTTCAGGATACGGGCATTCTTGAATTCACGCTTGGCAAAACGGACTTCCCCTTCCAGGAAGAGAATCCGCAGCTTCGCAGCCTAAGCTTGCTCGTATTAACGGACGAGGGAGTTGATCCATCCAGCCTGACTGTCAGACTGGGTGTCCCGGCGCATGCTGAACCGCTGGGCGCGAATCCGAACGCGCAGGGCGAGATCGTCGCAGCTGCCGGTCATCCGTGGGAGACGCTGGCGGCAGGTCCGGCAATTGGCTTCTATCGCCTGGAAGTCCTTGCGGCGGACAATCCGGCATGGGTCGCAGACGGCAAGCTGAAGCTTGATCGAATTCGCAACCTGGTCCTGCTCACGGAATATGATTTCACGCCGCGGGTGTAAGGCCGAAGGCGTCTGTTCTTCGAGAAAGGAGATGGAATCATGAGCAAAACGACCGGAACGGCGGAGCAGATTCTATCGCTGCCCAAGGGCGGCGGGGCTGTAAGCGGACTCGGTGAGACGTTCCAGCCGGACTTTCATACCGGCACCGGCTCGTATTCGATCCCGCTGGATATTCCGAATGGGCCGGGTGACATTGCGCCCAAGCTCGCTCTGCATTATCAAACGACCGGGGGACAGGGGCCCTTCGGCTACGGCTTTGGCTTGAGCCAGCTGGCTGTCAAACGCTCCACTGATAAACGCATCCCTACGTTCACGGATGCCGATCCGTTAATCGTTGCGGGCGGCGGACAGCTGGCAAGAGCAGGCGATGGCTCTTACCGTCTGAATCCCGATACGAACGGCTGGATTATTGCCCGTGAGGGCGAAGGCTTCCGCATTACGGACAATGGGGGCAAATACTATCGGCTTGGAACGAGCGGCGACACAAGACAATCGATTGATATTGGCGGCAGTGAGGCGGTATACAGCTGGGCCATAGCGGAAATAGAGGACCCGCTCGGCTTCAAAGTCAGCTATTCGTATTTGCATGACGGGAATGTGCTCTATCCAGATAGGATCGACTACAGCATCTATTCGGTACGATTCTATTACGAGGATCGTCCAGACCCCTTTGTCAGCAGACGAGCAGGCTTCGCGGAGACGACCCGCCTGCGCTGTACGCATATTGAGCTGGAGGTGTCGGGTGAGGCCAACCCGGTTGCAAGGCGCTGGGAGCTGATCTATGCTCCCGCCCAGGCCAGCGGTCATTCGTTTCTTCATCAAGTGAAGCTGACCGGCTTCGATAATGCCGGTGAATCAGCCTCCGTACCTGTATTAACACTGTCGTACACCTCCTTCCAGCCAAGAACGCTGGAGCGTGTCCGAGCGGAATCGCCTGATGCGCAGCCAGGGGCGATTCAGCAGGGAACCCGCGAGCTTATCGATTGGAATGGGAACGGACTGCCGGATTTGCTGGAGATTGGCGGCGGCTCTGCGCGCGTATGGCCCAACAAAGGCAGCCTGATATGGGGAAGGCCCCGTTCGATTGGGGAACTGCCGGTTGCTGTGTCGCTAGGCCAGCCGGGTACTGCCTTTGCCGATATGGAAGGGAATGGAACTGCGGATCTCATTATGCTGGATCGTCCGCTTGCAGGCTATTACCCCCACAAGGCAAAGGGGGGATTCGAGAAGCCCGTGTTCTGGCGGCATACGCCTAACGTGCGACTCTCTGATCCCAATGTCAGATTCGTCGATTTGAATTCGGATGGCATTGCCGATCTGCTGGTGACAGGCGAGGATTTCTTCAGTCTGTATTATCGGGAGACAGGAGGGGGGTGGGCGGCCAGACCAGTGCTTATTCCAAGGTCTGAAGCGCCGCCTGTTTCACTCCAGGATCAGCGCGTTCATCTTGCCGATATGACAGGAGATGGACTGCAGGATTTGGTCAGAATAGACGGAGCGGGTGTTGTCTATTGGCCATATCTTGGCTCCGGCAGATGGGACGAGCCAGTCGTGATGGCGAATTCGCCGGAGCTCCCCAGATTGTATGACCCGACGCGGATGTTTCTAACTGATGTGGACGGTGATGGCTGTGCGGATCTGGTCTATGTCGGAACCGACCGGGTTACGTACTGGATGAATGTGAACGGCTATCGACTCGCTGATCCGCAGGAAATCCGCTTTACGCCGCTGGCATTGCCAGGGCAGGTCCGGCTTGCGGATATGAATGGCACGGGAACAGCAGGTGTTCTATGGTCCATCAATCGGTCGGGGGGCAGATCGACCGATTATTATTATCTTGATTTTGCCGGACAAGTGAAGCCTCATTTGTTGAATCGAATCGATAATGGCATGGGCTTGGTGACGGAGATTGAATATGGGACGTCGACCTCGCAAGCGGTGCGCGACGAGTCGATTGGCGAGGCATGGCCGACTTTTCTGCCTTTTCCAATTCCGGTCATCCTGTCCTTGAGCACGCATGATCAGGCGAGCGACAGCCCTTCGCTGACAAGGTTTCGTTATCATGACGGTCATTATGACGGCATATCCCGTGAATTCTGCGGCTTTGGCAGGGTGGAGATTGAAGAGACGGGCGACGAATCTATCCCGGCTATGCTCACTTGCAATCGGTATCACTTGGGTCTGGACCCGAATCAATTGGATCGTCCGCTTACTGCGCAGGAGCGCGCACGTCTCAAGGCATTGCGAGGCAAGCTGCTGTCAACTGAGGTGTATGGTGCAGACGGAACGGATAAAGAAAATGAGCCTTACATGAAGACAAGCAGTATCTGGGATGTTCATGCGGAACCGCTAGCGGAAGGCGCTGAGAATGCTCAGGACGTTGTGGAGCAGGTTTCGCCGCGCTTGGTTGAGCGGAGAACAGCCTATTACGAACGGGAAGCAGAGCCTTATCGGATAACGGTGAACCTGAACAAGACATTCGATGCTGACGGCAATGCTCTCCTACAAGAGGAGCGGGCGGAAGACCCCCGTCAACCCGCGCTTAATCGCACTTTGATTACAGAAACGACTTATGCGGTTGATCCCGCCGCGCGCTTCCGTGGGAAGCCCTCGCGCACTGTTCAACGAGATGAAAGCGGTTCAATTGTCTCGGCAACGATCAGCTATTATGATGGACTTCCTGAATCCGAGATCGGCGCAGCGGGGTTGTTAACGGGACAAGAGACGCTTGTTCTGACAGATGAGCTGGCTGCGGCGGTCTATGGCGCGGCGGTTCCGGATTTTGCCGCACTTGGCTACCATCGCCGCGTTGGAGAGAGCGGCTGGTGGATCTATCAGGTCAGTTACACGCGTACCGAGGAAGGGGGCGTCCTGCGCGGAACGACGACGAATGCGCGCGGCAATGCTACGCTGCTGGAGTTCGACGCGCATCGCATCCAGCCGGTACATGTGACAGACGCGCTCGGCAATAAAACTTCGGCGCTGCTGGATTACCGCACGAACAAGGTAAGCACGCTTACGGATGCAAGCGGCGTCGTCATTATGAATCATTATGATCCGTTAGGCAGATTGCTCTATACGATTGAGCCGGGTGCCAGCGCTGGGCTGCCAACGATCCGTTACAGCTATCCTGCTGCCGATGCGCAGCAGCAGCTTCCTGTCGGTCTCGTGACGGAGCAGCGCCTGGAGAATGGTAAAATCGAAACACTCATGAGCAAAACCTTCATAAGCGGCTCCGGACAAACGATTGAGCAGCGCAGCGTTGCCGGCAATCAGGAGACGGTCGAATCCAGCCAGCTGTATTCGGTGAGAAACCTGATCAAGAAACAATTTCTTCCGTTTCTAAGTCCGGGTCCGGCGTACAGCAGACCTGATGCTATCGGCATTCCGCATCGGCAGTTCCGCTACGATGCGATAGGCCGGCTTGTAGAAGCGATTAATGCTGACGGCGCGCTGCAGAAGCAAGCTTTCGAGCCGGGCATCGCCTATATGTACGATGAGGAGGACGCTCGTACGGAAGCAGGGGCGCAGCATGCTTCGACGCCAACAAGACATACCTTTGATCCATCAGGGCGGATTATGGAGGCTGCAGTTAATGATGCCGGGAATTGGATATCGACCTTTTACAGCTATGATATTAAAGGCAATTTGCTTGCCGTCACCGATGGGAAAGGGAGCAAAACGACCTTCTTCTATGACTTTCTGGGCAGACGTCTGCTAACGAGCAATCCGGTTACGGGCAAGTCGGTTTTTGTATTTGATGCAGGCGGCAATCAGGTGGAAAAACGTGATGAATCCGGAACGAGGGTACAGTTCGAATTCGATAAGCTCGATCGTTTGTTCCGAACAACATTGCCAGAAACAGGCGCGCTATCCGCTGCATTTACCTATGATGACGCCGGACAAGCCACGCCTCCTGAAGGAGACGGCAACAGTAAAGGGAAAATTGTTAGGATCGAGCATGGAGCAGGGTCCGAGGTGCTGGCTTATGACGGGCTGGGGCGTGTGAAGCATAGAGAGCTGTATCCAAACGGGCTTGCCGGTCAGAAATTCGAGTTCGATTATACGTATCGGGCAACGGGACAGATTGAATCGATAACGTATCCGAAGCCAGCCGCTGCCGCCGGCAGACTCATTGTGCGCTACAGCTATGATCAGCGCGGCAGGCTTAGCGCGATCCCCGGCTTTGTGAAGAAAATCAGCTATACTGCTGCTGGGCTGCGGGAGAGCATCGCATACGCGAACGGTGTGACGACAACCTACGTCTATGATCACCTTAGCTTGAAGCTTATGCAGCTGCGTACTGTCGATGGCGGAGGCACAGTTCTGCAGCAGCTCGATTACGAGTATGATCGAGTCGGCAATCTGCTGAAGGTCGATTCGCCAGACCCGAAGCTTGCTGCCAGCTATGTGTATGACAACTTGTACCGTTTAGTGGAAGCGGGTACGGTGTCCGGCTCTCAATGGACGTATCATTATGACAGTGCGGGCAACCTGACTAACAAATCTGATGTGGGCGCATACAGCTATGATCCTGCAGGTCGATTGACCGCTGCGGGTCCTCATGGATTCACGTATACGAACACCGGCCAGACGGAGACAGGACCTTGGGGTACAGCAAGCTACGATGCGATCGGGCGGCTTGCGGAAGTTGCAAGAGGCGCAGAGCAGATGGCTTGCACCTACAACCATGAGGGCAGTCGAGTGCGAATGCTCATTACAGGCGGTGCAGAGGAGTTCGACCAATGGACGCTTGACGAGCTGCTCACGATCCAGAATGGAACGGCAATCGGATACATTATGGACGGTTCGGTGCGTGTTGCGCAGCTGGCATTGGCGGCTAGTACGGCGAGCTTCCTGCATGGCGATCATTTGGGCAGCACTGCTCTTGTTACGGGGATGGATGGCGCTGTGCTGCAGCGGGTGCATTACGATCCGTTCGGCGCGGTTCTGGCGAACACGATTGAAGCAGGCGCAGAAGGAACAACCTATTTGTATACCGGAGCTAACTACGATCAATGGTCGGAGCTTCTATATTGCCAATCTCGCTATTATGACCCGCGCATTGGGCGGTTTCTGACACCGGATACGATGGTTCCTGAGCTGTACAACCCGCAAGCCTGGAACCGATTCAGCTATGTGCAGAACAATCCGCTGCGATATACCGATCCTTCGGGCCATTTCTGGGAGGAAATCGGGCAGTGGTTCGAGGACAACTGGAAGCAGATTGTTGCCGCTGTTGCTGTCGTGGCGGTCATAGTGCTGGCTGTTGTGCTTAGCATCGTGACCTTTGGCATTGCTGGCATTATTGCAGTTGGCATCGGCATGGCGATAGGCGGCGTGGTAGGGGGTGTATCTGCTGCTGCTGCCGGAGGCGATGTGCTGCTGGGCGTGCTCTGCGGCATGGCTGTCGGCGGCGCTGCCGCGCTAGGCGGAATGGGCATCGGTGCAGGGATGGCGGCAGCATTCGGAGCCAAGACGCTCGCGGCAACGCTGCTTACAGGCGCATTGGCCGGTGCGGTCAATGGCGCTGCGATGGGCTTCACGGCTGGATTTGCAGGCGGTCAAGGCTCGATCGGTGAAATCTGGGAGAAGATGCTGGAGGGTGCATTAGTAGGAGCGATTACAGGTGTCATTATGGGCTTCGGAAGCTACTTATTCGGAGGAGGCACGCTGGGTACAGGCAAGCTGTCCATTCCTAAGCCAACCACTGCTGCTCTGGGCAAAGCGGCGGTCGGCTTTGCGGCTGGCTCGTTAGCTGAGCTTGGCAGGGAAGCTGCAGCGGGCAACGGGCTTGATCCGATGAAGATACTCGGTGCAGGAGTGGGCGGAGCAGGACTTGGAGCGTTCGTGAGCTTCGGCGGCAGCAGCGGCTTGCCGGTACTGGATTTCTTGAAGCCTACGCTGACTGGGGCTGTAAGCGGATTGTTCGCCCAAGGCGTCAGTGCGGTATTCGTACTCGATTACGCCGACGACCTGTGGAAGTTCATTCTCCAGAATGACTTGGCTAAAGTAAGCAAGAGCGGCAAATTCAATTATCCTTAATAGCTGAAACGTATGCGAAAAAGGGCTGGACCGGAGTAGAGGATTTCTACTTCTGGTTCAGCCCTTTCTCTTAGAGATACGACGCTTGAAAGTCGTCGCCAATTATTCAGCTGATGACGACTCTAAGTATTTTACAGATTCCAGTACCAATAGGGGTAACCCTGAGCGATAATGAGGCGGTCCAGCCACTCTTCAAAGTTCAGAGCAAGTGGATAAAGCTGGCCGGAGTCGAACCATACCAAGTAGTGCTGCTCGCCGTTCTTGACTGCATCGGAGTCAATAAGGATATAAGCTCCGTCGATATATACGGCAATAGGATAGAATCGGGCGGGATAAACATTTAGTGCATTCATCGCAATTTCCGATGTTCCGAGCAGATTGTAGCTTGATCCGTAATCATCAGCGAACAACAGAGCGCCGTTGTGAAGAATAAGAAATTCATGATAAGAGTCCGGCAGTACCCAGCCTGATTCTCTTTCAAACTTTTCAATATCTTTTTCACTTGCAGACGGGTGGAAAACAAATTTATTCTCGCATACATGTCCACTTGACCCCTGTACTTGCATCGTCCCCGCTTCGCTTAACCTGCTCTTGAGCCCATTAATGATTTCGACTACCTGGGTGTTGTTCATCGATTGATCAACTGCTCCTCTTTAATAGCTTGCCCGCCAGGGACTAACCACTTGTTTTTAAAAGTTTTTTGGCAGTCTTACATTTCAGTTCATTCTGAAAGGATAACGTTTCAAAATGATGATGGATGTGGTAATATAAATACGAACTTATGTTCTTGTGTGGGGTAAGACCATTTTGTCGAAAAACATCAGCGGTTGAAAGGTGGAGGAACAGTGAGTGTTCGTTATTCAGAAATTGATGCGATCATTGCATATATTAATCAGAATCTTTATGATCCGCTGCCGCTATCCCGATTAGCGGATCATGTCTCATATAGCCAGTTTCATTTCACCCGTATTTTTAAAGAAAGAATCGGCTTGTCGCCGCTCTATTATGTGTCTGCTCTACGATTGCAAAAGGCAAAGGACTTGTTATTGCAAACGAATCTAAGTGTGCGTGATATCGGACTGGAGATTGGTCAGCAGAGTCTGGGAACGTTCACCACCCGATTCACCGAGCGGGTAGGGGTAAGCCCGTCTCAGTTTCGGAGCTCAGCGCTGCAAGCGGACGAGCATCTGCGTTCCTTGCAAATGCTTGGAGACTGGAACCATTCACTGTCGAGCTTCCGTCTGCCGGATACAATAACGGGTACGATACAAGCAGAGCTTCCGTTTGACGGTGTCATTCTGATCGGATTGTTTGCCAAGCCCATCCCGGAAGGACTTCCCCTATATGGAACACTGGTTTCTTCTGTTGGGGATTTCAGTATTAAAGGTGTCAAACCGGGCACCTATTATTTAATGGCTACCTCGGTATCCTGGGGAATGAAGGCGATGGATTTCATGCTTCCTCATACTACCTTACGGACACGATCTAAGGAACCGATTATTGTCCGTCCTTATTCCTTCGTCCCACATCTGCAAGTTACACTGCATGTGCCTCATCCGGATGATCCACCTATTCTGATTTCGCTTTCATTATTGATGAACAATTACTTGAACAGCATTGCCCTTAGATAGCAGCAAATGCAGTATCCAAGGGCAATTCAGATATATATTGCGTCATCGCCAGTTGGTGGTGCACCTGCCCACAAGGAGCGATTATATGCTGTGAAGGCAGCCTTGTGAACTAGGAGATCATGTACCTTTTTTGACGAGAAGGGGGACAAGTCGCGTTATTAATGTCATTAATGATATAGTGGGTTTGGTGATTTCTACCTGCATCAACCGACCGCCGTCATGCTGCGATATACCGTGCGCGCTTGGAGCTGCGCGCGGTGAGAGAGAGAGAGATACGGCTTGATACTTGTCTTGCATAGAAAGCGGTATATATTTAATATCATTAAATATATACCGCTTTCTGACTGTCGGGTTAATAGAATCTCTACTATAGCGGCGAGATAGCAATTGGGGTATACTCATACACAAAATGGATATTTTTCAATGTGAATGATAACAAGTCAAAGAGCATTTGCCGCAACGAGGACCCTACAGTCGTACAGAAGGAGCGTTGGCACTATGGCACTATCCAGGAAAACGGATAATAATACGGTTAGAATTCACTATTATGATTCGATCGAAGATGCGCATCCGTATTTGACCCCACTGATTGTGTGTCCCGGATTATCAGAAACAGCGGAGGAGTATTTGGATTTGCTGGAAGCGCTTCTGCCCAGAAGAAGCATCCTATTGTCCTTTCGAGGCCGAGGCCACAGCGATACTCCTGATAGCGGATACAATCTTGCCCATCATATCGACGATATTGCTTCTGTCGTTCGCTGCGCAGCATTAGAACACTTTCATTTGCTTGGCTATTCTCGCGGAGCCTCCTATGCGTTGGGCTATGCGCAAGGTCATCAGAAGCAGATTCATTCCTTGATTGTCGGCGATTATCCAGCTGAACATCGAGCAATGCCTCTGAATTGGCCGGAGGATTATATCAACCAGTATTTAATTCCATGCAATCGTATTGATGATTATATTCGACCTTCAGCGGTTTATGGCATCCAGAGAGAGTCGTCCCAGATCAGTCTCGACGATCCGCTGGATATTCCTGTTCTGGCAACTAGAGGTCTTCTTGACGGTTCTATGGTCAGCGATGTCGATCTTGATCGCTACAAAGACTTGTGCAGCCATTTAATCGTTAAAGAGTATGCGCAATCCGGCCATGATATAAGAGAGAACGAGAAGGCGCTCTTTTACAGTGATATCATCCGTTTTCTGGATACTATTGGCTAATGATCATTCTATAGCCACAAGTGACGGTACATAAACTGCATAACAAAAAGTGGCGCGGCAGGGGGGAGTATCTTCCTGTGGGGCCACTTTCTAATGCAGCGATACTTGTAGTCGTGCAGAAGCTGTCCTTAGAGCTTGAAACTTCCCTCATGGGACAGTTCTTCGCATAGGGTTAAGCTTCGCTTTATTGCTGTATTGTCCAGTTATCTAATCTTGCTGCTTCCAAGCTATGGTTGTTCTTGTCTTTTAGCCAGTTAAGAGCTTGCATGACTAGTGGAGAACTATTATTGGGCGTTAGTTGGTTAATGGCAACCCACTCTGATCCGATGGAATCATTGTTGTGCATATTCATCGTATAAGTCAAATCACCGCTAACATACTCTACTTCATAGTAGATAGCAACCTGATGAATATGCGTTGTCCCGCGTTTCTCCAGCTTAAAGGGGATGACATAATCAAGGACGCCGAGATTACGAATCACCTTGATGCTTGTAGCTGTTTCTTCTAAAAATTCCCGACGGAGTGCATGGACCAATGGTTCATTCGAGTCTACTGCTCCACCTGGCAGGTCATATCGATTCGTGTATGGACCGCCATTCTTATGAATTAATAAGATTTTTCCTTCAAGCGTACAAATCCCATATACACCTAAATGCGTATGCCATCTCTCTTCCATAGTATCCCTCCCATTTGATAACTATACTGTAAACTTTCGTAATGTCAAATGATTTTCAATCGTATGAATCTGTGGTCGCATTCCTTTCAGGACCTGCGATTCGATCCCCAGGAGGTAGGTACTATCATGCTTGATAAGAGCATCCTGCGGGTAAGAATTTTCAAATACAATGCGATGTGACGGGGTGTGGATCGGGATGAAGGAGCTATTAAAGTTCGGGATTGCGCCTGATGAATTTGATTGGAAGAGCTTTCTGCTCGATGACCATTCTGAGCTGGAACTAGCTTGGCAGGCTGCAGAGATGGATGAGAGAGTGGAAGACTTGGCCGAGCTTCGCTGGCTGCTTCAAGAAATTCGGGAGGCGCTAGCAATGTATCGGAACGCTTTTCCCGATGGACGGTTCGAACGCGAGCTGGAATCGGCTTTTGCACGTCAGGCTGATGTGCTGGAAAGACAGGTTGCCGAGTATGAAACCAAGCTTGAGCAATGTGATCTTAACGCTTATTTAACCGTAAAATACGCCATTCGAACATTATATAAGCAGCTCGGCGCTACTGTTGCGGGAAGCGACTGGCAATCCCCTTGCAAGAAGCTTCAGTCAACTCCAGATCCAGCCTCTCTGGCTGTTCCCGAGGAATCGGGTTTTGCTCAGGAAGAGGAGGGGACGTATATGCGCAGCTATGGCAGTGAGACAGTCAAGGAATATGAGGAGGCAGCCTTGGAAGCCTTTTACACATTGCCAGCGGAAAGGCGCGAGCAGCGCATCGGATTTGTGACGACCTCGGGTATGAAGGCACTTGAGCTTGCGATGATCGCTTATAAGAGCTTTACTGGCGAAACCCATCCTTTTTATTATCAAAAGGGTTTTTACTGTGAAGGAGCGGATCTGGCCAAGCTGCTGTTGAACGCTCCGCTGGAGCTGGAGCCGGATGAGCTTTACAAGATCGTGGACGAAAATAGGCCAATCGGCTGTTTGCTCGTTGATCCTGGCATGTGTTGGCCGATCAGTCCTGCAGTTGATCTTGCGAGATTATTGGACGGCTTGTCCCGCCACCGGCAAAGCGAACCGCTGTATGTGATCGTGGACCGGACGCTGACAAGTGTGTCTAATCCATTATTCGAGAGGTATGGAGAGCGGCTGCCGCCTCACGTTGTGCTGATCAGTGTGGAGAGCGGAATCAAGTACATGCAGTATGGTCTTGATTTGGCTAATGTAGGTTATTTGACAGCCTTGGGCAGAATGCTGGGAAGCCAATCACATAGAGCGAAATGGGTCGCTCTGTTGTCGCTTCTGGATGCGGGCGCTGATCCGGTTACTGTACGCCAGCTGCCGACGCCTGATCTTCATCAGTTAACGGCACGTCTATCCAGATTAAACCGCAATGCCCATTGGATGGATGCTTTTCTGAGGCATATGGTTCGAGTGGGGAAGGTTGAGGCTTATTACCGCTCTGTGGAGCCTTCTCCCCAATACGAACTGGATGGTCGTCACTGGATAGGTTCGCTCTTTTATATTCAACTTCCCGGGCTGCGTTCGGATGCGGAATATGAGGCGTGGATCGACTCTTTTGTCATCTCGGCTCCTCGTGAGGAGCATTTCGTATCTGGCGGCAGCTTCGGATTCGATACCTTTCGGATGAACGCAGTTCGCAATTCGACCTGTCAGGATAACGCTTTGCGAGTGTCAGTCGAAAGGGCCCCGCTTGGCCAATTTCTGCTGAAGCTTAAATATATGTACAGTCAGCTGTGAATATGCATGAGAGAATCGCCATTTGGGATGACCAAGAAATAATAGTGATTGCATCCATGTTATGTAATAATAGAATAGAACAAACGTGCAATTCACAAACATCTAGGGGGCATTATTGTGATCGTTGATATTAGCAGCAACACGGATGGATCTTTGGAAGGCAAGCTTGAATTCAGTCTATTCAATGTAACGATTCCCGTATCGATTAATGATCAAGGATACTTGGATTACGCGAATGATTGCGCCAAGAAACTAAATAATCTCAGTGAGGATATAATCGAAAGACTTTGCGATTTCTCAATCGCCTACTGCAACAATTTTTGCGAATATGTAGGAGTACAACCGCCAGCGATCAACAGCAAGAGAGATATACTGCAACATATTCGTCCGTTATCACTACATATTGAGGAGCCGGAGGACC
Organism: Paenibacillus plantiphilus; assembly: GCF_927798095.1. Lineage (GTDB taxonomy): Bacteria > Bacillota > Bacilli > Paenibacillales > Paenibacillaceae > Paenibacillus_Z > Paenibacillus_Z plantiphilus. The sequence continues at coordinate 76,158 of NZ_CAKMMF010000009.1, forward strand.
GATCTATACTGGCATTCAGTCTGGATCTGGATTGTTCTTGGGAAATAGAGCATGGAATGCAGTGGGTGATCAAGGACGATCAGGTTCTTTATGTGGGTGCTTTTGAGGGCTTTGGTCCGTGGGAAGAGCTGTCGTATTACGAACAAATGTGTCCGAATTTTGCCTTCGGTAAAACGTATGATGATTAAATAAAGCGCAGGCTTCTTGTCTACTGTGACAAGACCTGCGCTTTTCCTTTGAGCTTCCAGAGTAATACGAATAGCAGAATAGCAAAATAGCAGAGCTATTGTTACGAGTAGGTCAGGATTTATTGGCCTTCCTTTAGGAACACTTCAACCCGAGCTTTAATCGCATCTCGCACCGTGCGGAATTGAGCCATGATCTCATCCTCGGTTCCCATCGCTTTGGCGGGATCATCGAAGCCCCAATGCCATTTAATTACATTCGGGTTGGTAATAACAGGGCAATGCTCATCAGCGTGCCCGCATAAGGTGATCACATATGTCGCACGGTCCAGAAGCTCAGGATCAATAACATTTGATGTATGGGTTGATATGTCCACACCTGCTTCTTTCATAACTTGGACAGCGCGGGGGTTAAGACCATGTGCCTCCAAGCCCGCGCTTTTCACCTCGTAAAGGCCGCCTCCAAGCGCATGCATAAACCCATCAGCCATTTGACTGCGGCAAGAGTTGCCTGTGCATAAGAAATAAATGAGCTTCTTCTCCATAGTAGTCAGCTAATCTCCTTAGGATTGATTGTTGGTTAACTAATCACTTTGAGCCATAAATAAAGGCTGGTGAGCGTAATGAACAGGACGGGAATGGTTAGAACGATCCCGATTCTAAAGTAAGCGCCCCACGTGATTCGCACGCCTTTGCGAGAGAGAACATGCAGCCAGAGCAGGGTGGCAAGCGAGCCGATCGGCGTTATTTTGGGACCAAGATCAGATCCGATCACGTTGGCATACACGAAAGCTTCACGCAAAGCGCCTGTCGGGTTCGTGCTCTGAATCGCGAGCGCATCAATCATGACGGTTGGCAAGTTGTTCATAATGGATGATAGAATAGCTGCGATAAAACCCGCGCCAATTGTTGCGGCGAACAATCCCCCCTCGCCAAGCCATTGAAAGACTTTGCCAAGCTGGTCGGTAAGCCCGACATTGCGAAGCCCGTAAACGACGACATACATCCCGATAGAGAAGACGACGATTGCCCACGGAGCTTCTTTAATGATTTTTCTAGTATGGATCTCAGGACTGCGTCTTGCCATCATGATGAATGCGATGGCTGCAATGCCCGCAATAATGGATACTGGAAGTTTGATATATTCACTCGTTAGATAAGCAAGCAATAATAGCGTGAGGATGATCCATGAAATTCGAAATAGCTTGGGGTCCTTTATAGCAGCTTTTGGCGCTTTTAATTGAGTCAAGTCATACCGCTTCGGAATACTGCGGCGAAAGAACAGGTACAGGACTAGCAAGCTTGCGCCAATAGAGAATAGTGTCGGAACGATCATCCGGCTTGCATATTCAATAAATCCGATATCAAAAAAATCGGCCGAAACAATATTGACCAGATTGCTGATGACGAGTGGAAGTGAGGCGGTATCCGAGATAAACCCGCTTGCAATGATAAAGGGCAATATCATGCGCTCATCGAACTTCAACGCCTGGACCATTGCCAGCACGATAGGCGTTAAGATGAGCGCCGCACCATCATTGGCGAAAAATGCCGCCACAGCAGCACCTAATAGAATCACATAAACAAACATAAACGTACCATTGCCACGGGAGAACCGTGCGATATGCAAGGCAGCCCATTCGAAAAAGCCGATTTCATCCAATATAAGCGATATGACGATAATCGCGACGAAGGCGAGAGTGGCATTCCATACGATTAGGGTTACATCCCATACATCAGAAAAGGCAACTACCCCGGCAATCAAGGCTGCGATCGCTCCGCCGCTTGCAGACCAGCCGATACTCAATCCTTTTGGCTGCCATATTACAAAAACTAATGTTGCGATGAAAATAAGAGACGCGACTGCGAGCATAAATCCTCCTGTTGATTCGATTAATTACAGCTGTTCTTATGCTTGGCATTGATCTGCTCTTTCATAGATGGAAGCTGATCCAAAATGCCTTGCAGGTAAGGCTTGTCTTGAATATTCAATGAGTAGTAAATCCATTGGCTGCGGCGTGTTTCGTTTACGAGGCCGCCGATTTTCAACTTCCGCAAATGCTGGCTCGCGTTTGGCTGTGTCGTCTGCAGCAATTCGACGATGTCGCATACACACATTTCCTTTTCTTTCAACAAAGAAAGGATCGTCAAGCGGGTCTTGTCGGAAAGAAGCTTCAACGTTTCGGCCAATGCATCCAAGGGAACCATTCTATATCACCTCAATTCTTTCATGCTTACGAAACGAAAGCACATGCAGCACGATCTACTTTGCAGAATATCTTTCATTCGTATTATAGTCACACTCATCTATATAAGTAAATAATTATATTAGTAAATGATGATATGTAATGGAGCAAGAAAGCGCCAATTGCGGATTAACACTTGGCGCTTTACTTTTCCGCTGTAACGCAGTATTTCCGTCTTATGGAGATAGCCGAAGAGAGTTCTGCGATGTCTTGTCATCTGTAAGATGGTTTTCAGCTCACACCTCCTATTTTATTCTGGGGGTGACGTCATCGGCGTCATGAGAGTTTTTGCAGTTACTCAGCGAATTTCATGCCCCTAACCAATGGGAGGGGTGAATGAGGGAATGGGGCAGCTTCGTATTGACATCACCCTTCGCCGCATTGAGCTGGGATTGGGTAAGAAAGAGACTTTCGGTCAGATTTGCGCCTCTTAGGTCAGCGTCTCTGAAATCAGCGCCGATGAGATCAGCCGATCTCAAGTCGGCGTCTCTAAGATCAGCGGCAATGAGGTACGCCCCTCTCAAATTGGCGCATCTGATGTCCGCGCCCTTCAGCTTGGCGCCTATGAGATCTGCGCCGCGAGTGAATTTCTTCTGGCGTCCCTGTGGGACTTTATGTCGCCGCTGGGCTTCTGCTCGCACGAGCTCGCTGGTCTGCAGGAGCAGTGTATTGACTTCTGCGCGATGTGCAGCGGCATCGAGCTCAAGAAGAGAGTCGGGACGGAGCAGCGTGAGACGTTCGGTCTCATCGTATGCCAGTTGAAGCTTATCATGAATCGGACGTGCAGGCTGTAAAGTCAGCGCTTCGTTCAAATACCAGAGCAGCTCATGCAGCTGCCGCATGATCGGGAACACCTCGAACATTTGCTTCGCGGTCGCTGGCGCTTGCCGCCAATCTCGGCCGCCGTAAGTGACATGGGACACCTTCTGCCCCGCGCCAAAGCAGTCATAAACGGTGCAGCCGCGAAAGCCCAGCTCTCTGAGATTATTGTGAACGCCGCAGCGAAAATCCGCTTGCAGGTTGTGACAGGGCTGCCCTGCAGCTTTATCGATTGCAAAATCTACTGATGCTGCGAAGGGCAGTGAAGCACAGCACAAGCCGAAGCAGCTCTCGCAGTCAGACTGCAGATTGTTGTGGCTCCCGTAAAGTTCAGGCTTCGAATATTCGTGGTTCATAACTAATAGATGGCCTCCCGCAGATCAATAAGATGAACGATTGAAAGGAACAAACAGTGGCTGCCAGAAGAATGTTCTTCCAATCGCCGTTGTCTTCTCTCGCTCAACTTAGATAGATGATGGATAGTAATTTTAGCATACATAACCGTTGCAAACTAGAGCTGCTATCACATCATATTGCTCCGCACATCGCACGAACCACGAACTTTCGTATCCCTCATTTCATTTTATATTTGCCAGAGCTCCGTATATCGACATTAACTTCAACATCCAATGATTGCTCATGAAGGGGGAATGACTTGTCCGCATATTCTCGCCTCCACAATTTAGGATGCTGTTGATACAATACCTGACTCAGCCGGTAGACATCACATTTCTTGGAAATTCCATTGCGATAAGTCTCCATTATTTCGTTCCTGATGGCTTGTTCCGCTTCGTTTCGCACCTCTTTAATATGCTTGTCTTTGCGAAGCTCAATAATTTCGGCGGCCAATTTCAGTCTGATGCGATAACGAACAGTCCCCGACTGAATTAGCGGTGTAATCGCAATTTCCTTTCGCTTTAGCAGAAGCGAAGCCCATGGATGAGCATTATTAGGCACATGGATGGAAGAAACCTTCTTCTTGCCCACTATCCATCGAATGCCAGTTAATTCCTGCCGCGAGAGTCGGGCAACATAGCGATCTTCATTGAACGCGAATGCGCCATCAATAACGAACATCGATTTTTGTTGCGTGTCTTCCTTCCATACGGAGCGATCAAGACTAAGCGAGGGCAGGAGCGTCGAATTCCCTGGTTCATTCGTATAGGCTATAAATTGGAAACCTTGGATCGCTGGGATGACAGCATTAAGCCTATAGCCTTGCTTTGGAATTGCCAGCAGCGAATCGAGCGGCGAGAAATTAAGCAGTGATTTCTGGGCAAGAAGGGTGGGAATATCTTCACGTGTACCGTAAAACGTTACTGTATAACGCACCTCTCTGTAACGGTTAAATGCCTCATATATGTAATCGATTCCATTCTTCATCACGTTCTCGGTAACGATGACCGTTTTGACATGGCCCCAGAAAATGCGAAGCTGTGACGATCTCATCGTGCTTTCCAATGCTTCGCTTACCGTTCTGCCTTCACCTTTGCCGATCCAGGAGGCTAAGGGCTTTCCAATCTCTAAGCTTTCGACTTTGGCAATATTGGAGAAATTCAGCACCTGTACATAAGCGATGTATTTGCCTTTGTCGTAATCCATGCCAATCGTGGTCGCATAAGCCATGTTCTGAATATCTGAAGAGTTCCAGCAGCCCGTCAGGCCAAGCATAAGAATGAGTGGAACAATCAGCTTCAACAAGGAAGTTTTCATGTGGCATCATCCTCTTGATGATCAGAGTCTATCGTGTTCAGGTATTTCGGACGCCGTCGAAGCTTGGACCAAGGCAACCGAAACAAGGAAGGAAATGAGCTGAACTGTATAGGAGACAGCGGTATTAAGTACGGCACGCCGAAAGAGCGCAACGTTGCCATATAGCCCACTAGCAGGATAGCGCCGACAAACAGCCCATAAATGCCGAAAAAGCTGGCGAAGAGAAAGAGGCCGAATCGAATGAGACTTACAGCTACACTTAAATTTTGATTGACAAGCGTCACGGCGCTCACTGACGTTAAGGCGCCAACAACGACGGACGATGGTGAAACCAACCCGGCACGGATAGAAGCATCGCCGATAATCAGCCCGCCAACGACTGTTAAAGTTTGACCGATCGCATTGGGAAGTCGGCTGCCTGCTTCGCGAAAGATTTCCAGCAGAATCAACATAATTAGCAGCTCTAATTGTGCGGGAAATGGAAGCCCCAGCCGCGCAACGGTTATCGTTGCCAACAGCCGAAAGGGCAGTTGATCCTGGTTGAAAGCGACAAGCGATACCCATAGCCCTGGCAGCAAAAGGGTAATTAGCAGACAAATCAATCGGATTGATCGGGCGAAAGATACATACTGGAATTGAAATTGCAGATCCTCTGGCGATTTAATTTGCAGTCCGAATGTAGCAGGGCCTATCAGCACCATGGGACTGCCATCGATGATGAGGACAAAGCGGCCATTCAGCAAAGCGTTGACCGTATAGTCCGGCCTGCCAGTGAAATCAGTCAGAGGCAATAAGACATGCCTGCGGTCCGAAATTAACTCCTCGACTTGTCCGATGCTATAAATGCCATCAACCTTAATACGGTCAAGGCGGTGGCGAATTGTTTTCAGTAAGGAAGGGGACAGAATATCCGATATATACATCAAGCTAATTTTTGTTTTGGTACGCGTGCCCAGAGTGACGATTTCACAGCAAAGCGTTTCGCTGCGAATCCGTTTGCGGATGAGCGCGATATTGGTCGTGATATTTTCCACAAAACCATCCTTAGGACCTTTGATTGAAATTTCGGTGCTTGATTCCTCTGGAGATCGTTGTGGCATCTTGGCTATGTCCATTAAAAACACCGAGTGGATGACCGGGAAGACCAGCACTAGCATGCCTTCAAAAATATGTTCTGCTATTGCTTCCTTTGTCCATTCCCCCTCCCATGCAGTAAGAGGCAAGCTGGATAACAAAGTATTGTTAAAAACCTGAAATTGTCCTGCACGAGCATATAATTGCTCCAAGGCCGGCATCACTGTTTTGCCGATCGCATCCCTGCCGCAAGTCCCCTCGCTGTAAATGAGAATCAATGCAGAGTCAGGTGTCTCGCTAAAATAATGCTGGAGGATCTTCACATCATGCGAATGTGCAAACTGGCGCTTTAATTCCTGTTCTGACCAGTGGGGAGATACAGTATGATGTGTCACGCTAACCGCTCCTTCTCTGGTTTGTTAAATAAAGTGATGCCTATCCAGACGATGACGACGCCTGCAATAATGGGGATAGTAGCCTGATAGAAATATTTTTGCCATTCATACAATATATTTCGGCCGATTGGCAATAACGCAAGAAGAAGATAGCTGACTCCGATGCCCGTTACAGTCCAATTTCTTGCCGTTTTTTTATGAAGGGGGATAAGATCTGCCAGCATAAAGAGGGAAAGCCCAATACGAACTGTCGCACCAGACATCCACTGATATAAGGCAAAAAAATCAACATGCTCCAAATAGCTGCCAACATGTACGAGACGCCATTGTTCAAAGGGAGGGAGCATTTGCTTGACTGCCTCGGTTGGACCGAATTCGGTTATAGCGCCAAGCAGCGGACCAAGCATGATATGTATAAATATGAGCAGCAGAATGAGCAGCTGCCATAGCTTGACCCTGCTCTTCAGGTAATGCTGCAAAGGGATCAGAAAGGCGAGCTCCATAAAGCAGCCGCATGAGTAGAGCATCCCCTGCAGTACCGGCTTCCATCCGTATTCCATAATCGGCAGAAGAAGCTGAAAGTCCTTGTTCGGCATATTGGTCGTCATCACAAAGTAACCGAGAATGATAACGAAAGGGAGAAGCACGCCTGAACAGATCGCGATCGTGCGGATGCCAAACATGGCGATATAGCCGCTGATCAGCAGCAGTAGAGCAATAAACAGCGCCTTTGGCGCATCTGGCAAGTAATTAGCCACCGCCCAAGAGCCAGTCTGAAGCGTTGTATTGGCACCAATCACATAGATGTGCAAATAGAAGGGGATGAGGAGCAGCCAGGTAAAGGCTGGTCCAATTCGCTCTGTCAGCCATGTTTGAAGCTTTGCTTGCCTCGTTCTTCTCATTAGAACAACAAGGAGCCAGCACCACGGTATAATCACGAAGAATGTAAATAGAGGAACCAGCCAAGCGTCTCGCGCGGAGGAGCCAATAATCAAAGGATTGATAATGACATGGCTTACCAGACCATTCGACAGCATCATAATAATTGCAATATGGATAAAGGATATTTGTTTACTGCCTGACTCTTTCATAATGGATGACCCCTCGAAGTTATGGTTTCTGTTAATATGCCGCAACTCAGGAAAATTATGATCGCAAATCAGTGTGTTCGGCATTGTAGGGGAATCAAGGATGAAATTCACAGGGACCATAGTAATCTTGAGTGAAGAACTAGCGAGGACGTGCATCATGCGATATGAATGTAAGCAGTCAGGTTGCGAATGGACAGCATTTCGTATTTTCTTGCCTAAACGAAATGTTGATACTTATAATAAAAGAAAATAATAGTCAATCATAAAAATAATTGGGGGTTCAAAGGTGCTTATACAGCAAAAGAAAACACAAGCAACACTAACAATAATAAGGCTGTTTTGAATGCTCCTGCAGAAACTCCGAATGCTGCGGATACCAACAAAATGCCAGAAGTTATCAGCAGTAATGAACTGTCCGCAGTAGAGGCCGCTCCTTCGACACCACTCATTACCAAAGCGGGAGGGCTTGGAGATACGAAAGAGGCCATCGAGAAAGTTCGTGGAAGCAATGAGAATGAAGAAGATTCGACATTTAGCTCCTATCAGAACAATTCACTTCTAGCCACATATGTCCTCGACGAAAAAACAAAGCTGAATGCTGCTTATAACATCATGCTGCAATTCGAAGCTACGGAAAAGCCTAGACGGAGCGCCAAAGAGGCGTTGGATGAAGCATCATTGGTCATTCCTACCGATGCTGTCAAAGTGAAAGAATATGCGGCTGACGAAAACCGTGATGTCGTTCAGTACGAAAGTAAGCTGATTGCTGAGCGAATGAAAGGGTTTTACGAAGAAGACACTGACCTCGGTCTTGAAGTACCCAAGCCCGGCACTTTCATCGTTATTTTGAAGCACGACGATCAGGGAGTTTTCTCAGTTGTAATCGGGATCGGTGACAACCCTTAAAAGTTACGAGACGAACATCGAGCAGGTGGCAGCAGCAACTGAAGCATAATGAGATCGTCCAGCCGATAGCTCAGCTATCCCGTGCTCTATATGTGATAACAGATGTCGAATTCATTCTGCCGATTATTGCCCGTTATCAAGGTAGAGTCATGAATGGCTTGTCCTTGAAAGGGAAAATGAACAAGCACGCATGGTCCAGAGGCGATGTCGTCGATGGAGGCATGTACTTCTGCTACTACAAGAAACTACTGTTCAGCGAAGCCATGTACGAGCTTGAGCAAATAACGGCTTCATTCACGGAAATTGTAGATGATGAATAGGAGGGAACGGCTTCTAAACTGAATGAATGCAGTTCCCTTACTGGGCTTGAAGCTGGCTGTGATTGAGTGCACTAGTGAGGCATCTTCATTTGGGGTGAAGCGGCTGTCAGACTGTTTTCAAACATATTGATGATGACCAGGAAATGCTCAGCCTCGCGGAACACATGATCAGCCAGCAGCGGATGAATTATGCTTTTTATTCGGCAGGCTTCTATTAGATCGCGTGCCGTCTTTTTGAAGTCACGAAGTGATTTAACCGATACTTTGTTCTGATCAAGAAATTGATCAAGGAGAGGAACTGTTTGCGATTGTGGACGCATAGAATCCAAATCTTTAGCTTGATATAATAATTGGTCAAAGTCGCGGCTGAATTCATTCGCCTGTTCGACCAGCTTCCTCTCTGAAGGGTCCAGCAGATGGCTAATAAATTTGGCGTGATCAGCCATTATTCTTAGGAAAAATACATTCTCGTCAATTATGGCATCAGGCAGCGGCTCCAGTCTCCCTAAATTTAATTCGGCCAACCGATTTCTGAAGTAATTCGCTTCTCTGCTCACATGATCAACTAATAGGGGGAAGTTGTTGGCCCCAGGAAGTTTGCACGTGAGGATCAATCCGAGCACTTTGCGCTTGAATACCCATATATGGGCTGCTGCGGCATGCACTTCTTCGTTAAATCTTCTAATTACGTTAGGATCTGTTCCTGCCGTAAATGCGTTGGCTCTGCTTTCAATATTTTCGAATAGGGAGTAAAATTGATTCGCCTCATTAATTAATGCGGTATCTTCACAACGGAACCCCAATCTTAAGAATAAAGAATGTTCCTTCATGATCCGCGACCAGAATCTTATTTCCTCCAAAGAACGTATAACAAACCCATCCGACACGATTATTCCTCCTTCGAAAGCTCCTATCTATAAGGTATGAATGTCTGGCTTGGTCATATGTCAAGGAGACGATTATGTTGCAGCTCGCACATTCATTGGGGAAAGGGATTGGCGGAAGGAACGTCGAAACAGTATAGACAGCCTAGAACAATCATAAGGAGCATTGAAACGATATATGAAAACGAACAAATGTTTTGCGCGTATCCTATTATTCCTGTCAGCAGTCACAGTCTTGCTTGTAGGATGTAACACGGCTAATCCGGACAATCAGTCCGAGCTGAATAGCGCTGGGGTGAATGAATATTTGAAGGTTCATTTTCTCGACGTTGGACAAGGTGCCTCTCAGCTTATTATAGGACCGTCTGGGCATACGATGCTGATCGATGCGGGTAATAATGATCAAGAATCTGTAGTCGTCGATTACCTGAAGGGGCAGGGGATTAGCAGAATCGATATTCTCGTCGGGACGCATCCAGATGCAGATCATGTCGGCGGTTTGGATGCTGTAATCGATAACTTCGAGATCGGCAAAATTTATATGCCTAAAGTTCAGTCAAATACGAGGACGTTCGAGGATGTTTTATTGTCGATCCAACGTAAAGGGCTGAAGGTTGCGACAGCAAAGGCAGGCTTGCTATTAGATTGGGAATCTGATGTAAAAGTAGCCATGGTTGCGCCTGTTGCAGAGAATGACGATACCAACGAAATGAGTGCTGTCATTCACATCACGTATGGAGCAACATCCTTCCTACTGACAGGAGATGCGGAATCAGGTTCAGAGCAAGAGATGATTAATTCGAATGCAGCTCTAAAGTCTGATGTGTTAATGGTCGGTCATCATGGTTCAAATTCATCGACAACAGATGCTTTTGTGGAAGCAGTGCAGCCCTCCTATGCGGTGATTCAGGTAGGACAAGAGAATAACTATGGGCATCCTAAAGCTGCGGTTCTAGAACGGCTAAATGATAATGGGATACAAGTATATCGAAATGACGAGCAGGGTGATATCGTCTTTACTTCTAATGGAACAGACATTACTGTAACCCATAGTAAGCAGGACGTGGTTAATAAGGATGAGAAGAAGAATTCTCCTAAGCAGTTCTCAACCTTGCCAGCAACGCCTGAACCATCTGCTGCTCCCGAGCAGCAGGAAGATACGGTGGTTTACAAAAATTGCAGGGAAGTAAGAGCGGCGGGAAAAGCTCCTTTGCATAAGGGTGATCCTGGCTACAGCACCAAGCTCGATGGAGACAGGGATGGAGTAGCATGCGAGTAGGAGGAGAGAGTGAGGATGAAAGGAATTATCGATAGGTTCGAAGGAGATATCGTCGTTATCGAGATCGATGGCGTTGCGCGGGATTATGCCAGATCTTCTGTGAGCGATTGCGCCCAGGCAGGGGACTGTGTTGCCTTCATTGAAGGCAAGTGGGTAACCGATGAAGCTGAAACCGAGAACAGGGCTGGGAAAGTCAAAAAGCTGATGGATAATGTGTGGGAGGATTAGACGTTAAATATGTGAGCATCGAGGGTTGCAAAGTCTTGCAGGGGCTTTGTGGCCTTCTTTTTAAAAAAGGGGGGAAATAACGATGAGTGAGTTTACTTCAGGAAGTTTATCATTATTGAAAGATAAAGAAATGATTTCAGAATTTGAACCAATTACTAAATATTTTTATTCCCGCGAGTCTAGAACAAGAGTAATTCCTGCAGACCCATGAAAGGGGGAATGATGATTATGAATGTCGAGATCGTAAACCTTGCAGATCGCATGGAATTTCTTGATTTAGTCAGTCAATGGCTTTGGCAAGAATGGGCGAGTGACAAGCCTATTGCATATATAAGATACGCTACCATTCATAATGCTCAAAGCAATCGAATTCCGATGACTTTTGTTGCTCTTGCAGGAGAGGAACCTGTCGGAACAGTATCGTTATGGATGAATGATCTGAAATGCAGACAGGATTTATATCCATGGATGGCAAGCTTATATGTCATCGAAGATAAACGGAATTTGGGGATCGGCAGGAAATTACAAGCTCATGCAGTTGAAGAAGTGAAAAAATTAGGATACACGGAGCTGTATTTGTTTACGGACCATAATGGGTATTATGAGCGGTTAGGATGGACTTACAAAGAGCTTGCCCCTACGGTGAATGGAGAGTATACAAAAATTTATCGTAGAGATTTAAGTGTATGAACGATCGTTTTTTAAAGATAGGGGTGCTTAATGAGTATCATCATTCGTACTGAAACGACTAATGATTATGCTGAAGTTTACAATGTCAATTTTGTTGCTTTTGGCAATCGAGAAGATGAAGCGAAATTAGTTGAACGGATAAGAGCAACAGAACAGTTTATTCCGCGGCTCTCCATTGTTGCTGAGGAACGGGGAGAGATCGTGGGACACTTGTTGCTGAGCAAGGCAGAAATCATAGAAGGGGAGAAGTCCCATGAGGTTATTGTTCTAGCGCCCATTGCTGTCAGACCTGATTGTCAACAACAAGGCGTTGGAAAACAATTGATTCATGAAGGTATAAACAGATGCAAGCAGCTTGGTTACTCTATTGTTCTGCTAATCGGGCATCCAGCATACTATACTAAATTTGGATTCAAACCAGCTCGACAATATGGCTTAGAACTCATTCAATTTGAAGTGCCAGATGATGTATTCATGGTATGTGAATTGGAAGAAGATAAATTAATGACGATTAAGGGCGAATTACGATATCCAGGTGTGTTTTTTGGGTAAATGACGTGCTTAGCCGTTAAGTTTGAAATCATATTTTTACGAAAAATATGAATAAATACATTGACAGATTGCATACGGATGGTAACATAATCATATACTTTAGTAAATACATGGGAATTATAAGGTTTTCACTTGTTTAAAACGTGTTTTCAAGCTTACAGCCAGCATATCGACCGGATCACCGGAGACTTCCTGATTAGTGCTTTCAATCGGAGGTCTCTTTTTTTATATCACAATAAGGGGAGGGTTACTATGAATCTAGAAAATATCGAGGCGTTCGTCTATATCAATCATTACGGAAGCTTCAATAAAGCCGCAGAAGTTTTATATTTGTCGCAGCCTTCCGTCACCGCCCGAATTCAATCGCTGGAACGAGAGCTGAATTGCAAGCTGTTTGACCGTCTGGGCAAAGGGATACAGATCACGGAAGAAGGCAAGCGGTTCCTGCCCTATGCACAGCAAATCCTGATGACCTATCAGAAGGGGAAGCTGCATATTACGCAAAATAAATCTCTGCCCGAAGAGCTTCGAATCGGCTGTACCGCTTCTGTATCTAATTACACGATTCCGGAATTGATTCCGCGATTGAAGCAAAAATTCCCGAATATTCACTATAAGCTCTTAACGGGAACTACAGATGACATTATTGGCAAGGTCGTCAACAAGGAGGTAGATATCGGTTTTGTCCGCAATGTAAACCATCCCAACCTTCAATCGATCAAATTTTACGAGGACCCGATTTGTCTCTATGTGTATGAAGGTCATCCGTTTCTTACCGAAGACAATCTGTCGATCGAGGACATTGCGGCACAGCCACTCGTATTCTTTGAATGCGGTGCGCTTGACTGGCTTCGAGTCCATCGTATATTCGGCAGTCTGGATCGACCGCCCAATATTCAGTTCCTTACCGACAACTCGGAAACGGCCAAGAAGCTGGTGCTTCAGAAGGCTGGCATTAGTTTTCTTCCCAGTCTGAGCGTGAAGGAAGAAACGCGCGATGGCAGACTAGTTCCGATTCGGCTTCCGGAGACCGATGGCATTTCCCTGCAAACTAACATTGTCTCCTGCCATGGCAAGCATCATTCGTTTATTGAAGCTATCATTGATTTGGGGAAAATACTACACGCCCACTAGAAGGCTGCGCCTTCCCTTGCAGACAAAACCTTCACATCAAAGTTTTGGATTTACGTATAGAATATATTTATTATGGAATGCATTGACCCATGGAGAGTCGAATGCTAAAGTTATCTCAACCTTAATCCTTACTTATCCAGTAGGAATTATGAGTATTTAAAAAACAGAAAAAATGGAGGAAATCATCTTGAAAAAAACTACCGTAATCGCATTTGTACTTACCCTTGGAATTATCGCATCGGGTTGCGGATCGAACACTCCGGCAAGCACATCGGAAGGGGTCAAAAAGGTCATTGTTGGCACAGGCAACGATTTCGAGCAAGTCGCTTTTCTCGATGGGGACGGGAAGCTGACCGGCTATGACGTTGAGGTCATCAAGGAGATTGACAAGCGGCTGACCGAGTATGAGTTTGAGTTTCAAACGATGGACTTCTCCAACATTCTTCTTAGTCTGGAGACGAAGAAAATCGATCTTGCCGCTCATCTATTCGAGAAAAACCCGGAACGAGAGCAGAAGTTTACGTTTAACAAAGAGCCTTACGCTTACTGGAGAAACAAAATTTTCGTAGCGTCAGACAACAATGACCCGATCAAAACGCTGGACGATTTGAAAGGAAAGAAAGTACTGATAGGTCCGACCAGCGCCCAGGCTCAAATTCTCGAAAACTATAACAAAGAGAACAATGACAGCATTGAAATCGTGTACCAGCAAAACGACGCTAACGATGAGGTGCTTCAAGTTTCTTCGGGTCGTGTGTACGCAACGCTTGGGGCCGACTTTCTTCTCCCGATCAAAGATCCGCAGGGCAAGCTCAAGACGGTAGGCGATGCGCTTAACGAAGGAAATATCCTGTATGTATTCCGCAAGGATGATGCGGAGTCGCAGAAGCTTGCAGATGCGGTCGATGCGACGATTAAGGAGCTTAAAGCGGACGGCACGCTCGCCAAGCTCAGCACGGATTGGCTCGGTCAAGACTTTTCGAAATAAGCAGCAGGCGGGCGGTATGAGACAGTCGTTATCCTGCCAGAGAGGTGAGACCGGTAGATGGGTCAACATCAATTTGAAATCTCCTATGTATTCGAATACTTCGTAAAGCTGCTGCCATCGTTGAAGATTACGCTTCTTATCGTGTTCAGTTCGATTGTGATCGGGGTTGTCGTCGGGCTTCTTGTCGCGCTTCCCCGGCTCTATCGCATTCCAATTCTACAGCGGCTCGCGGGGATTTATGTTTCTTTTTTCAGAGGGACTCCGATTCTCATTCAGCTGTTTCTCTTCTACTACGGAATGCCGGAGCTGTTCAAAGTGATCGGGATCGATATTTCCAGAATTCCGGCTCTGTACTTTGTCATTCTGGCGTATGCACTGCATAGCGGTGCTTATATCTCCGAAATGATTCGCGGCGCGGTTGCGGCGGTGGATCGGGGGCAAGTAGAGGCCGCCTATGCGATGGGAATGAGCGGATTCCAGGCGTTCAGCCGCATTGTACTGCCTCAAGCGACGGCTATTTCCATACCTGTGTTCGCCAATCTGGTCATTGGCAATTTGAAGGACACCTCGCTTGCATTCTCGCTGGGCATTATGGAGATGTCAGGAACGGCGCGAACGATCGGAGCCCTGTCACAACGATTTGTGGAAATTTATCTCGCGCTGGCCATTCTCTATTTATTGATCAGCCTTGCGCTCCAGAAGCTGTTCATTCATTTCGAAAGACGGCTGTACCGTCATGAAGCGGATGCAATCGCATCCAAGAGGGAGCCGCGGCGAGGCAGAAGAAGCTTCTTCCGCAAACTCGGACCGGTTACGGAATTGCCGGGCAAGGAGGCCAGGTTATGAATATTGATCTGCCGTTCATCTGGTCATCGCTGATTGAGTTATTGTCCGCCATTCCGACTACGCTGGCGATTACAGCGGTATCCATGCTGTGCGGTCTGGCAATCGGGACGGTTGTCGCGTTGATCAGGCTGTATAAGGTGCCCCTTCTTCATCACATCGCCGCCGCTTATGTGACCTTTATTCGCGGTACGCCAATGCTGACTCATTTGCTGCTCATCTATTTCGGGCTTCCGGTAATTATTGACGCCTTGTCCGATCAGTTCGGGTGGTCATTTCGATCTGTGAACATTCCGATGATCGGATTCGCGTATATTTCGTTCTCGATTACGGCCGGTGCGTATTTGTCAGAGGTAGTTCGGTCAGGCTTGCAAGCGGTCAACAAGGGACAAATCGAGGCCGCTTATTCCATTGGCATGACGACCCGGCAAGCGCTGGGGAGAATCGTGTTTCCTCAAGCCTTTGCGATTCTATTGCCTAGTTTGTCGAATAGCACGATCAGCATGCTGCACGGATCTACGCTTGTGTTCACCGTATCTGTCGTCGACATTAATGCCAAATCGCAAATCATCGCATCCGCCAATTGGAAATTTTTCGAAGCTTTTATCGCGGCAGCAATCATCTACTGGGGATTAACCATTCTGATCGAACGGCTCACAGCGATGGTGGAGAAGCGAATCAACATTTATAACCGAGGTGGCGTGACATGATCAAGCTGACGCAAATCAAGAAATCTTTTGGACGCCATCAAGTGTTGAAAGGGATTGACCTGACTGTCGAGAAAGGGCAGGTCGTTGCTATTCTGGGACCGAGCGGCTCCGGCAAAACGACACTGCTTCGCTGCATGAACTATTTGGAGCGGCCAAGCGAGGGAGAAATCACGATTGATGAGTTCACCCTTAATTGCAGACGCCCAAGCAAATCGGACATTCATGAGCTGCGCAAGAAATCAGCGATGGTGTTTCAGCAGTACAATCTCTTCCGTCATAAAACAGCGCTGGAAAATGTGATGGAAGGTCTCGTTATTGTTCAAAAGGTTCCGAAGGAGCAAGCGCGTGTACGAAGCATTGAGCTGCTGGAGAAGGTAGGTCTCGGCAGCAAGCTCGACTCTTATCCGAGCCAGCTGTCCGGCGGGCAGCAGCAGCGGGTCGGCATCGCACGGGCGCTTGCGCTGAACCCGAAAGTTATTTTGTTCGACGAGCCGACCTCATCACTCGATCCTGAGCTTGTCGGAGAGGTGCTGTCCGTCATCCGCAAAATCGCCAAGGAAGGCATCACAATGATTATCGTCACGCATGAGATGGGCTTCGCCCAGGAAGTGGCGGGACATGTGATTTTCATTGATGATGGCGTCATTGTGGAGAGGGGTACGCCCAATGAGCTTTTTGGCTCGCCTAAAGAAGAGAGAACGAAGCAGTTTTTGAAGCGGTTTACCCCGGATGGCGTTTATTCCATCTAATCGTTAGGAGCGTATACACATGGCATTGAAATTCGGAATTTTGGATCAAAGCATCGCATTCCCTGGACAGACTCCTGCAGAAGCGCTAGCCAACACGGTCAAGCTTGCACAGCTCGCGGAATCGCTCGGCTATGAGCGATTCTGGGTATCAGAGCATCACGACTCCGACCAATATGCAGGCTCATCGCCAGAGGTTCTCATCGCTTATCTGCTTGCTCGCACGGATAATATTCGGATTGGCTCTGGCGGCGTTATGCTGCAGCACTACAGTCCATTCAAAGTAGCCGAAAATTTCAATGTGCTTGCTTCATTGGCTCCCGGACGAGTCGATCTGGGCATCGGCCGCGCACCGGGCGGATTACCGCGTTCAACGAGAGCGCTGCAGCCCGGGGAGCAGGGCAAGCTTGATGAGAAGCTTACAGAGGTGGAGGCGTTCCTGCTTGGTCCAGCAGGCGAGGGGCATCAGCTCGCCGGACTGAAGGCGAGTCCGCTGCCCGAGCATCCGGCCGACATCTATTTGCTCGGCACGAGCGTATCAAGCGCGGAGCTGGCAGCTGAGCGAGGTCTCCCATATGTGTTCGCTTTATTCATTAATAACGATCCTGAAGCGGCGCTTCAAGCTTTCGAGACGTATCGAAGCAGGTTCAATGGAGAACGGGGAACTGAGCCCAAGACCATTCTGGCCTTATCGTTCATCGCAGCGGATACGGAGCAGGAGGCGGTGGAGCTGGCCGGTGATCTCAAGAGCGTCCGAGTTACGCTGGAGAGCGGCAAAATCGTGAATGTCGGATCAGTAAAGCAAGCCGAGGAATTCGCCAGACAGGCCGGGGAGTCTTATACCACCGAGGTGCGCGACGCCGACATCACGAAGGGGACGAAGGAAACCGCTCGTAAGCGGATATTGGAGTTTAGAGATCGTTATGGAGTCGATGAGTTTATTTTCACAACGGTTATCAGCGATTTCGATAAAAGGGCGCGTTCCTTTACTCTCATTAAGGAAGCTTTCGAGGAGCTGACCGTATAAGACGTCTGCACCGCGCGCAGCTCCCAGCGCGCGATGGGGCGATACGTGCTGGCAGTCAACCACAGAATTACCCGCGTACAGAAGGGAGGGACTTATACGATGCGTCCACTTCAAGAAGAAGCATTTGAACAACAATTGCTCGCCATCCGGCGGTATCTGCACGAGAATCCAGAGCTGTCCCATGAGGAATATGAAACATCGGCTGCTATTCGAGAATGGCTTTCTGACGCTGGCATTCGGATTGTGGATTACTCGCTTCGCACCGGTGTAATCGCAGAGGTTGGCGGATTCCATGACGGCCCGATTATTGCCATTCGCGCGGATATCGATGCACTCCCGATACAGGAAGAAACGGGCTTGCCTTTCTCTTCCCGCATTCCGGGCAGAATGCATGCCTGCGGCCATGATTTTCATACGGCAGCTATTGTGGGCACGGCTATTTTATTGAAGGAAAGGGAGCAGGAGCTGCAGGGAACGGTCAGATTCTTGTTCCAGCCCGCCGAGGAAAAGGCGCAAGGTGCTCTGCAGGTCATCGCAAGCGGTGCGCTGGAGGGCGTTCAAGCCATATTCGGCATGCACAATAAACCGGATTTGCCGGTAGGGACCATTGGCATTAAAGCTGGGCCTATCATGGCCGCTGCCGACGGTTTCGCCGTCGAGGTGGAAGGACGCGGCAGCCACGCCGCCGTTCCAGAGGCTGGTCTTGATCCAATCGTAATTTCTGCTCATATCGTAACGGCTTTGCAGTCGATTGTCAGCCGCAACATAAGCGCATTAGACAGCGCCGTTGTCAGTGTAACCAGATTGAATAGCGGCACGGCCTGGAATGTCATTCCTGATAAAGCCGTGTTTGACGGAACATTGCGCACGTTCGACAAAGGCGTGCGGTCCAAAGTGCGCGATAGATTCGAGAAAATCGTCGTCGGAGTGGCGGACGCCTTCGACTCGAAGGCAGTAGTGAGGTGGATCGAAGGACCACATCCGGTCATCAACGATGCAAAATGGGCTTTGCAAGCTCGAAGGACGGCTGAAGACATTGGGTTAACGGTCGTAGAAGCAGTGCCATCGCCTGCGGGGGAGGATTTCGCTTTCTATTTGCAGGAAATTCCCGGAATATTTGTCTTCCTGGGCACTTCCGGGCCGAGGGAATGGCATCATCCCGCATTCGATGTCGATGAGCGGGCACTGCCGATAGGCGCTACGTTCTTCGCCGCTCTCGCTATAGATGCTCTGAACGGATTGACAGAGGAGTCCAACCGAAAGTAAAGGTGGAGGATAATAAATGAGTCAATTGCCAGTCAATATTGAACAGTATCTGCACACGTATGAACAGCTGGCGCAAGCAGTCGAAGGATTGACGGACGAAGCGCTGAAATGGAAGGCAGCACCCAATCAATGGAGCGTGACGGAGGTGCTGGCCCATCTTGCAGATCACAATATAGTCGTTTCGTTCCGTATTAGAGAGATTTTATCCCGCTCCGAAGCACGTCTTCCGGCCTTCAATCAGGACCCATGGGTGAACGGTCAGAGAGCGAACGAAGAGGACGCTGCAGACATCCTGAATGTATTCGGGGCACTGCTTCACTACAACAGTCTGCTCTTCCAGCGCTTGTCGCCGGACGATTGGGAGAAGACAGGGGTCAATTGGAAGGGTGATATCGTGTCACTATCAGCCATTATTCATGCTTTCATCGCCCATGTCCAAACCCATCTGGCGCAAATAGCGAGAATCAAGCAGGGAGAGAGCGGGTCGCATCATTCGAGCTGCGCACTATGATTAAGCAGGGATAGCAGGTCACATCATTCGAGCTGCGCACTATAAATGAACCTTACACGGGAAGCAGGTGCAAATCATGTCGGCTAGAGCAATCGTCACCCGCGATGCGGCGGATACGGACCGTGAAGCGATTAAAGCCGTACTTGTTAATGCTTACAGCCAATACGAGGTTGTGCTTCCGACAGAGCGCTGGGAGCAATACAAAGTAGATATTCTGAATTCGGTTAGCAATACAGGGGTGAAAGCCCGGATCGTTGCCGAGCTGGATGGAAAAATAGTCGGCAGCGTGTTTCTGTACGCTTCGTCCGAGGCGGCATATGGGCTCCCGGAATTAAACATTAATACTCCGATCATGCGTCTGCTTGCCGTAGCAATTGATGCTAGAGGACTCGGAGTCGCAACGGAATTAATCCGTGCCAGCGTCAATAGGTCGCTGCTCTGGGGAGCGGATACACTGCATCTGCATACGACCGACTACATGGATTCTGCAATCAGGCTTTACGAACGGCTTGGCTTTGAGCGGGCGATCGATAAGGATTTGATTAAGGGCGATACAGTGGTGAGGAGCTACCGTATACATTTGAAAGATACGACACTTTTGCAAGCCTCAGTCCGTTGAGAGAACGGGCGAGAGATAGGAACAGAAGCCGCTGCGGGGGCAGAATGATCCTCCGATCGCTGTTGTTCCCGGATTTCCTAATGAAAAGAGTTGAAATCCGGGAACAAAGGCGAGCGAACGCTGACGCTCTACAGATTTTTTCTCTGTCTCCTTATCCGCTCCCTTGTCCGCTCTCTTCTCCACTCCCTTGTCCGTTCTCTAAGTTCGTTTATCTAGCTTGAAAAGCTGACGGAGCAGCATGGAATTCGCTTCGGCAATCGCTGTAAGCGGGAAATTCCGCTTTACAGCTTGGAAAAGCGGAGCGAGGGGCGCTGTAACACTGAAAAATCCTCTTACAGATGACGGAGCGGCATGGAATTCGCTTCGGCAACCGCTGTAAGCGGGAAATTCCGCTTTACAGCATGGAAAAGCAGGGCGAGAGGCGCTGTAACACTGAAAAATCCTCTTACAGATGAGGGAGCGGCATGAAATTCGCTTCGGCAATCGCTGTAAGCGGGAAATTCCGCTTTACAGCGTGGAAAAGCAGAGCGAGAGGCGCTGTAACACTGAAAAATCCTCTTACAGATGACGGAGTTACATCGAATCTACTACACCTGTCACTGTGAGCCCACAAATCCGGGAAATCCGTGGTAAAACACGGAAAGGGACGATCGATACGCTAGCTCTCAGATTTGTTTACTGTATATTTTAAAGTTTGGAGATACAGGTAAAGGCTAATGCAGCACATCCACTGAGAATGTCCACATCGAATGGACTGTTTCAACAGACCAAAGCCTGGAATTAAGTTTTGCTTCGCAAAAATTGTAATTTATGCTTTCGAAGCTAGTTTGCTCCGCAACACTTTAAGCTTACGCTTTCGAAGCTAGTTTTGCTTCGCAAAAATTGTAATTTATGCTTTCGAAGCTAGTTTGCTCCGCAACACTTTAAGCTTATGCTTTCGAAGCTAGTTTTGCTTCGCAAAAATTGTAATTTATGCTTTCGAAGCTAGTTTGCTCCGCGAAACTTGTAGCTTACGCTTTCGAGGCTAGTTTTGCTCCGCAAAACTTTTAGGAGGAAAAAGACATGAGTAACCGCAAACAATTGAAATTTGGCGCGTTGATTCACGGAGTGGGAGGGAACGTTACGGCATGGCGTCATCCGGAGGTTCCTGTCGATGCGAGTGTGAATTTTGCTTTTTATAAGGAGCAGGCTTTGACGGCGGAAGCTGGTAAATTCGACCTCGTCTTTATTGCCGATGGCTTGTACATCAACGAGAAATCGATCCCGCACTTCCTGAACCGATTCGAGCCGATTACGATTCTGTCGGCGCTTGCGGCTGCAACCTCGCATATCGGTCTCGTCGGCACATTGTCCAGCTCCTATAGCGAGCCTTTCACTGTAGCCAGGCAATTCGGTTCTATAGACCATATCAGCGGAGGCCGGTCAGGCTGGAACGTTGTTACCTCACCACTAGAAGGATCAGCCAAAAATTACGGCAAAACCGAGCACCCGTCACATGACGAGCGCTATAAAATCGCAGAAGAGCATCTGGAGGTTGTTCGCGGCCTATGGGACTCTTGGGAGGACGATGCCTTCATTCGCAACAAGGAAACTGGCGTTTTTTTCGATCCAACCAAGCTGCATCGCTTGAATCACAAGGGCAAATATTTTTCGGTAGAAGGTCCGCTTAATCTCGCACGTTCGAAGCAGGGACATCCCGTTATTTTTCAAGCGGGTTCATCCGAAAGCGGCAGGAATCTTGCAGCAAAAAGCGCGGATGCGGTCTTCTCGGGAGCCGACAACATTGAGGAAGCGAAGCTGTTCTATAAGGATGTGAAAGATCGCACAGCAGCCGCTGGCCGCTCGCGCGACGACATCGTTATCCTGCCGGGTATCAGCCCGATTATCGGCCGTACTCAGGAAGAAGCCGATGCGAAGTATGAACAGCTCGCAGGCCTGATCAGTATCGACATTGCGCTGCAATATCTCGGCCGGTTCTTCGATCATCACGATTTCTCCCAATATCCGCTCGATGAGCCGTTTCCCGATCTGGGCGAGCTCGGAAGCAACAGCTTCCGGGGCAACACGGATAAAATTAAAAAAACCGCGAAGGAGAACAATCTCACCCTGCGTCAGGTCGCGCTGGATTCCGCCGCACCGCGCAGCCAGTTCGTCGGCAATCCTGAGAAAGTCGCCGGTCTAATCCAGCAGTGGCATGAGGAGGGGGCTGCCGATGGCTTCATTATTCACGCCCCTGTTCCGAGCGCCCTGAAGGATTTTGTCGAATTGGTTGTACCGATTTTGCAGGAACGGGGCATCTACCGAACGG
Source organism: Paenibacillus plantiphilus (assembly GCF_927798095.1). GTDB lineage: Bacteria > Bacillota > Bacilli > Paenibacillales > Paenibacillaceae > Paenibacillus_Z > Paenibacillus_Z plantiphilus. The sequence continues at coordinate 98,692 of NZ_CAKMMF010000009.1, forward strand.
ATTACGAGGCGAAAACGCTTCGCGGCAATTTGGGATTGTCAATTCCAGCAAACCGCTACACTGCGGTTGAACTGAATAGCTGAACAAGCGCTGCCCTGATGGCCGCTGATTATATATCTGATGAATCGGATGGTATATGATCAGCGGCCATTGCTGCATCTGAAAGATTTTATAGAAGAAATAGGCGGTTTGAGAAATATTCTATTCATGAATAGATTTATTCTATTATTCAAACTTTTCAGGTTCATGTATGCTGAATGTAATCAATACTCACTAATTTTATAGGAATTATATGAATTGTTAGTTGCTCTATTTTAAAATCAGTGGTGGTTTACAGTTTTTCACTTTACGTGCGAACACAGCGGAAGGGTTGGAGTTCGGAAGAACTCTCCAAACCCGCAGCGGCTTGTCCCTCGATACGTCAACCGTAGTCAATATCCTAGTGAAAGCAGGTGAGTGCGAATGGGACAGCTGTTGGAAGTTGAACGATTACAGGTAGCTTTCCGAACTGATCAGGGGGAACTCATTTCCGTTGATGAAGTAAGCTTTGAGCTGGGAGCAGGCGAGACCATAGCGATTGTTGGTGAATCTGGCTGTGGGAAAAGCGTGACTTCCCTATCGATTATGGGGTTGCTTGGGGCGCATGGTTCTGTTAAGCAGGGGGATATAAGGTTCAACGGTGAGACATTAACCGATAGCTCCAAGGATCAGCTTCGCAGGCTTCGCGGCAGCGATATAGCGATGATATTCCAGGAGCCGATGTCATCGTTGAATCCTGTAATCCCGATCGGGGAGCAGATTGAAGAATCCGTTCGACTTCATCTGAAGCTACCGCGCAAGGAGGCGAAGGCGCTGGCGGTGGAAATGTTGGGGAAGGTTGGCATTCCCAGACCCGAAGCGATTAGTAAGGAATACCCGCATGCGCTGTCAGGCGGTATGCGTCAACGGGTTATGATTGCGATGGCGCTCGTATGCCAGCCTAAACTGCTCATCGCCGATGAGCCGACGACGGCTCTTGATGTCACGATTCAAGCGCAAATTCTGGAGCTGATGAAGCAACTGCAAGCAGAGAGCGGTGCGGCCATCCTGCTAGTCACGCATGACCTGGGCGTTGTGGCAGAAATGGCGGATCAAGTGATCGTCATGTACGCGGGACAAGTGGTTGAAGCAACGGATGTATATACGCTGTTTCGAGCTCCGCAGCATCCCTATACACAAGCGCTACTGAAGTCGATCCCGCGCCTTGATGAACACAACAGGGCGCGATTGCCGGCTATCCCTGGCGCGGTTCCTTCGCTGCAGCAAATGCCGGCAGGATGCCGATTTCACCCTCGCTGCCCAGCAGCTTCAGAACGCTGCGAACAGGAGCAGCCCCAGCTAATGTCCGCAGGAGAGGGGCATCGCGTGCGATGCTGGATTGCCGCCAGCGCGGAACAGGAGCGCGTTGATTATGCAGCAGTCGAGGCTACAGCATGACAAAGCTGGAGTCGCTAGAAACAAGGCACGGCAAACAGCCGCTAGAAACAAGGCACGGCAAGCAGTCGCTTGAAACAAGGCAAAACAAGCAGCCGCTCTTGCAAGTCGAACGATTGAAGACGTACTACCCGATACGCAGCGGCGTATTCTCGAATGGATCGGGCCGCATCAAGGCTGTAGACGATGTCAGCCTCACGATGTATGAAGGGGAGACCGTCGGTCTGGTTGGTGAATCCGGCTGCGGCAAGTCGACCATTGGACGTTCGATCATGCGGCTTGAGAATCCAGAATCGGGGCGCATTATTTTTGACAACGAGGATATAACGCGTTATTCACAACGACAGTTAAAGCCTGTACGGACACGCATGCAAATGATCTTCCAAGACCCCTATGCCTCGTTAAATCCAAAAATCCGGATTTACGATACACTTGCCGAGCCGTTAATCGTTCACAAGCTGGCAAGGCGCAGCGAAGTACAGCGAGAGGTCGATTCCTTGCTGAATCTGGTAGGTCTGCCTCGCTCGTCCGGCAGCCGATATCCGCATGAATTTTCCGGGGGACAGCGCCAGCGCATCGGCATTGCCAGGGCGATTCTGTTCCGGCCGAAGCTGATCGTCTGCGATGAGCCCGTATCTGCGCTCGACGTCTCGATTCAAGCACAGATTCTTAATCTGCTGCAGGATTTGCAGGATGAGCTGAAGCTGACGTATTTGTTCATCTCGCATGGCATTGGCGCAGTGAAACAGATAAGTACAACAATCGCTGTCATGTATCTAGGCCAAATTGTGGAGCTCGCTCAAACAGAGGAATTATTCCGCAATCCCAAGCACCCTTATACAAGGCTGCTGTTGAACGCGCATCCTCAGCCTGATCCGACGCTCCGTATGCACAAAAAAATGATCATTCACGGCGATATGCCAAGTCCGGCCGATCCGCCGGCAGGCTGTCGGTTTCATACCCGATGTCCTTACGCGCAAGAGAGATGCCGGAAGGAAGAGCCACGAATGACAGCAGGCCGCCATGCTGTTGCATGTCACTATCCGCTTGCATAACGCGAAGGCGGGGAAGGGAGAGAATTCTAATGGGCCGCTATATCGTTCGCAGGCTGCTGATCGCCATTCCTGTCTTTTTCGGGATTACGCTGCTGAGCTTTCTCATCATGAACATGGCGCCTGGCAATCCGGTGGATATGCTGATCAACCCGAATACGCCCAAAGAAATGCTGGAGCTGAAGAAGGAGCTGCTTGGTCTGAATGATCCGCTGCATGTTCAGTATTTGAAGTGGCTCGGCGGATTCCTTCAAGGAGAGCTCGGTTATTCCTTCAGCAGCTTCGCCCCGGTATCACAGCTCATCGGCGAGCGGATCGGTCCCACCTTGCTGCTGGCGTCCGCATCGCTGCTGTTAGGGATCCTAATTGCCATTCCGGCAGGTATCATTAGCGCAGTCCATCAGAATTCAAGGCTGGACTATATGATGACAGCACTTTCCTTTCTCGGCACGTCAATTCCTCCGTTCTTTCTGGGACTTGGGTTGATTTATGTGATGGGCATCGAGCTGGGATGGCTGCCGACAGGCGGGATGACGACGCTAGGAGGAACGGGGGGGATCGGCGACATCATCCTGCATATGATTCTTCCTGTCACAGTGCTAGGCGTTACCATCGCTGGGAAAAAGGTGCGCTATGTTCGCGCAAGCATGCTGGATGTGCTTCAGCAGGATTATTTGCGCACGGCGAGGGCGAAGGGACTGAGCGAATTCATGGTGACGAATAAGCATGCGCTTCGCAATGCGCTTATCCCGATTATTACCGTGGTCGGTGCGGAAATACCGCTGCTGCTCGGCGGCAGCATCATTATGGAGCAGGTCTTCCAATGGCCTGGCATCGGTCAATTAACGATGGAGGCGATTCTGTCGCGGGATTATCCAACGTTAATGGGGTTAAACCTCATAGCCGCCTGCATCGTGCTCTCGATGAATTTGGTCACGGACATCCTCTATGCGACGGTCGATCCACGTATTACATACAGCTGACAGGAGGGCGAGAGCATGTCCGCTACGAAACTGACTACATACAGCTGACAGGAGGGCGAGAGCATGTCCGCTACGAAACTGACTACATACAGGTGACAGGAGGGCGAGAGCATGTCCACTACGAAACTGACATGGAGGCAAGAGGCCCTTTCACCAGAGGGGGCAATAGAGATCGAGCAGCCGACAAGCCCGATAGAGAGCTATGTCCGGCAAGTAACGCGCAGATTCTTCGCGCACAAGCTGGCGGTGTGGGGACTTGCAACAACGCTGCTGCTGCTTATTGTCGGGCTCTTGGCGCCGTGGCTGGCACCGCATCCTCCGAATGATGTTACCGATGTATTCGCAGCCCCTCCATCGCTCGGGCACTGGCTCGGGACCGATCAGGTAGGGCGAGATGTGCTAAGCCGCTTGATCTATGGAACGAGGGTATCCTTGATCATAGGATTTTCTACGGTGGCCTTGTATGTCACGTTCGGCACGCTCATCGGCATGCTTGCCGGCTACTATGGCAGGTGGCTCGATATGCTGCTCATGCGCATCACCGATATCTTTCTAAGCTTTCCCTACATGATGGTCGTGCTGGTCATTGTCAGCATACTTGGCGCCAATATGTCGACCATTATGATCGTCCTTGCCCTGTTCAAATGGCCCACGATTGCTATGCTCGTTCGGGGAAGTGTTCTATCGATTAAAGGAATGGATTATGTCCGGGCAGGGATAGCACTGGGGTACAGCACCCCGCGCATTTTGTTCCGGCATATTCTGCCCAATGTCATGAGTCCGATCATTGTGAATGCAACGTTTGGCGTTGCCAGTACGATCCTTAGCGAAGCCGGTCTCAGCTTTCTTGGAATGGGGGTCAAATCCCCCCAGGCGAGCCTTGGCAATATGCTGCATGACGCACAGTCGTTAACGGTGCTGACGGATCAGCAGTGGCTGTGGCTGCCAGCGGGCTTCATTATTCTCATTGCCGTTCTAGCGTTTAACTTTGTAGGCGACGGGCTTCGCGATGCGCTTGATGCGAGGCGTTAGCCTGCATGCAGATCATAACGATTATTGACGAATCTAAACAACAAAGGGAGAGAACACCATGCAATCATTACTGCGAGTAGTACACGGTTTTGCACTATTAACAATGCTCATTCTATTGCTGTCAGCCTGCACCGAATCGAACGAAACGAATGTTGGAACAACGGCCAAGACAGCACCGCCGGAAACCAAATCGGTGGATGCCAAGGCAGACATTGAACAAGCAGCCTCAAAAACATTAACAATCGGAATCGTCAATGCCCCTGTCACCTTGAATCAGATCAATACACAGGACAATTCAGCATCGCTGGCCCCGATCAGCTTACTAAACGATGCGCTGCTCGATGTGACGGATTCGGCGCAATTCGTGCCCAAGCTGGCGGAATCCATCGAGACAAAGGATAAGCAGACGTACCTGGTCAAGCTCAAATCGAACGCCAAATGGAATGATGGTACGCCTTTTACGACGGCAGATGTGGCGTTTACGTTGAAGCTCGCCCTGCACCCTAAAGTGGATACATCGTTCAAGCTTCAATTCATAGAGGGATTAAATGATATCGGCAAGCTGGACGAAGGTGTGACGGATATCGCGGGACTCCGCATTATCGATTCGACCACCTTCGAGATTAAGACCAAAACGCCAATTGACCCGTTAGTGTTCAATGAGCGATTCGGCGTTAAGGTTAATTTCTTGCCGGAGCATATTCTGAAGGGCGTTGACCCGGAGCAGCTGTCTACACATGAATATTTTCAAAAGCCGACAGTAACGATTGGTCCGTACAAATTCGCTAGCCATGAGAATGGCCAGTATGTCGAGGTGACGAAGAATGACAATTACTATCTCGACGTCCCGAAAATCGACAGCATATTCATCAAGGTGCTTCCGGCTGCCAATCTTGTGGCACAGCTGCAGACTGGGGAGATCGGAATGAATTCCTTGCCGGTCGGTCTCGTGCCGATCACGGATTACGATAAGGTGACCGGCTTTGACAATGTGAATGTCAGCTCTGCGACAGCGTCCGAACCGGCCGAGCTTTTCTTCAATATAGAGAGACTGCCTGACAAGCGGGTTCGTCAAGCGATTGCGCATGCTTTGAATCGTCCGCTTATCGTAGATCAGCTCCTTAAAGGGCAGGCCGAAATTATTGACGGCGGCGTTCCAAGCTCGCATCCTTATTTCAACAAGGACATTCAACCTTATGAATATGATCCGGAAAAGGCGAAGCAGCTTCTGCAAGAGGCCGGCTGGGATTCAGACCGCAAGCTTACCTTTCTCATACCGGTAGGGAATAAGGTGCGCGAACAGGCCGCCGATATTCTGGTGCAAAATCTGGAAGCTGTAGGGATTGGAATTGATGTTCAGAAATTCGATTTCCCTACGTTAATCGATAAAGTCGAGAAGGGCGAGCATGACATTACGATTTTCACAAGAGATTACTATATCGAACCAAGCCTCTATTTCACAACCTACAAGAGCAATGATCCCGAAAGCGTCATTCGATACAATAATCCGTTGGTCGATGAGCTGATCCAAAAAGGAGAGCAAGAAATCGATGAGGCCAAGCGCCACGAGATTTATAACGAGCTGCAAGAGGTGCTGCATGATGAGGTGCCGACATTAGCCGTCTATTCGGAAAAACGTTTGCAGGTCGTATCGAAAAACATACTCGTGGGCAAGCCGCTCAATCTCGGTACGTTCAACAATGTGAACCAGTGGGACTTGGCAACAAAATAGGTTATAAGGGATTTATTCCATTATAATAAATCGTTCGACCCAACTTATAGGAGGTGCAAGAAACATGGCAGATTTAAGTTGTCTCGTATGCAAGTCGGAAATTGAGGTGGAAGAGCGTGTTACCACAGGTGAAATCGTGGAATGCGAATCTTGCGGTCAAGAACATGAAGTTCAAGTCGAGGCTCAGCTTGTCACGATAGCTCTAGCTCCAGAGATTGAAGAAACTTGGGGAGAGTAGGGGGACGAATATGGATCAGAATAACGCTATTCTGTTATGTGTGACGAAGCTGCGGGAGGAAGAGCAGCGGATTGTTGATCATCTCGCCGATCTGGGAATTCAGGTTCAAGTGAATCTGGATTCCATGGATTTGCCATTAGGGCTCGCTGATGCGCAGCCCTTGGGCCTGGCCCTCATTCGTTGTCTTTCTCAGAAAAACGCGCTCAATCGATCCCAACTGCTCGAATTGGCCGGACTGGATACGTTGAATTCCAACAAGGCGATTACGATCTGTACGAATAAAATCCATCAAGCCATCGTGTTTGAGAAGCATGGGGTTCCCCAGCCCCAATTTAGAATAGCTTTTACACCACGGAAGCTGTTTGATGCGCTGCAGGAATTCGGGGAGCTATGCGTTATTAAGCCGGCTACATCGTCGTGGGGAAGAGGAATCGCCAGAATTACAGGCAAGGAATGTTTGGAGGGATGGATTGCTGCGCGGGAATCTGTAGATCCGGCACATCAATCGTTCCCCGTATTGGTGCAGGAATATGTGGAGAAGGGGGATTATGATATTCGCGTGGTCATCGTCGGCCGTACACCTATTGCAGCCTTTCGCCGGGTTTCAGCAGAGAATTGGAAGACGAACACGCATCTGGGCGCAGAGGTTGAGCCGCTTGCTATTAATGAAGAAATTGCTGCTATCAGCGAGCAATTGGTTGAGGTGCTGGGAGAAGGAATATACGGCGCGGACTTGTTCTTTGACTATAAGCAGCTCCGTTACGTCGTTTGTGAAGTGAATCAGAACCCAGAATTTGCGAAATCGTGGAAGATCCATGGCGTTGATGTGGCCTGGCATATCGCCCACTATGTGAAGGATGTGCTCACTCAGAAAAACAAGGTCAAGCAGAAAAACAAGACCAAGCTTTTGGTTAAATCCTAGTAAACAGGGAGGTACTATATAGGAATGGGAGAAACGTTAACGAAGCCAGCAGCCGTTATTGCGAAGGAACACTATTTCTCACTTTCGTTTGTCTTATCACGAGTTCTGAATTCAGGCGTCATTATGAGTATTGAAAAAAATGATCATGAATTAAAAGGACTGGAGAAAAGTATAACCAAGCTCACCAAAACAACATACGTTTCATTATTTAACAGCTATACAGGAGCGATTCATGGCGCGCTGTGGGGCCAGGATATTGGACATCAAGCATCAGCGCGGCTGGAGCATCCCAGTGAGCAAGAGAAGAAGTTCCTGAACTGGCTGGGCATTACGCTCGTATCTCAGCCTCAGGTGAAGCAGGCTTATGTGTCTATCGCTGTGAACGGCGACAACCTTCATCAACTGGATCAGCTTGTTTCCGAGGCTGGAGGACGCGCTCCTGTACTCATTCTGGACTTTACGGGACTAGGCTTCGGTCCTGCGGCGGCGATTGCCGTAAATGACGAGAAAGTATGGAAAAAGGCGGAACGATTGAAAATTTTCGGCGCCTTCGATCTCCAAACGATGTGGACCCAGGAGGAAAGCGAGCCGGACCTGCAGCCGGCGGCTCAGTTCAACTACAGGCTGAGCCCGCTGGTGGCTGCATGTGTGAAAATATCACTGCTGAGGAGGAATTCATCATCATGAAGACAGACTTTATCCGCAAGCCGCTCTCGCTGCCTTCCGAGGATTGGATTCGTGATCCTTTAGCCTTTCTTGGCGGACCGTCAGTCATCCCGGAGGATGTGCGGAAGACCAATTTTCCCATTATCACGAAAGAAGACGTCTTCCAGATGCTTGTCTCGGTTCAGCAGGATGGAGAGGACGTCGTGAATGAGTTCAAGGAAGCGTATCGCCAATATGTAGGAGCCAACTACGCGATTGCGACGGCAAGCGGTACGGCAAGCTTGCACCTCGCTTTGGCAGGTGTGGGCGTACAGCCGGGGGATGAGGTTATCGTGCCCGCCTTTACCTTCATCGCTACCGCGCAAGCGGTCGTGGCTGCCAAAGCGATTCCGATTTTCGTCGATATCGATCCCATCACGTATTGCCTTGATCCGGTAAAGACGGAACGGGCGATCACCAGCAGGACGAAAGCGATTATGCCGGTGCATGTGCATGGCTTGCCAGCTGATTTGCCTGCATTAAGAAGTCTGGCGGACAGCCACTCGCTGCGTCTTGTGGAGGATGCCTCTCATGCGCATTCGGCTTCGATTCATGGCCAATTGGCAGGCTCGATTGGGGATAGTGCAGGTCAAAGCTTGATGGCGGACAAGAATTTCGCGGTAGGCGGAGAAGGCGGCATCGCTTTCTTCAAGGAACAGGATGATTACGAGCGCGCGCTAAGATTCCTGGAATCATCGGGCATTGATTACCGCATGTCATGGATCGCAGCCGCCTTTGGCCTCAGCCAGCTCGACCGCCTGCCGTATTATGATGCGATCCGGGCACGGAATGCCGCTTATTTGACTAACGCTCTGTCAGAGACGAGGCTGTTCAGCGGACCATTCGTGCCGGAGGGCTATAAGCACAGCTATAATATGTATCGCATTAAGCTGTCTCCTGAACGGCTTGGACTTGATGATTTGGAGGATTACCGCGTGAAGGATGCTGTTCAGCAGCTCATTAATCATGAAGGAGTTTACGCCAGAGAGTGGCAAAATGTGCCGATTCCAGGTCATCTTCCCTTCAAGAATCGGCAGGGCTTCGGGAATGGTTATCCGTTTACGCTATCGGATCGGCAGGACTTTGGCTACGATCTGAGCCAGTTCCCCGAGACGCTGAAGATGCTGCGGAACAGCTTAACGATATGCAGAGAGCTGAGGACGCCTATTGAATATGAGCGAATTCAAGCGTATGCATTGGCATTCAAGAAAATCGATGCGAACCCGCATATCATTCGTGAGCTCGTAGAGCAGAGCAGCGACCCGACAATTCCTTATGCCAGAGATGCCAGACTAGGATGAGCATAATGGACAATCGGAGACGAGTAGCCATTCTTGGCGGCAGCGGGTTCACTGGCGCAGAGCTGTACAGGCTGCTTCGCAAGCATCCCTATTTTGAAGTTGATTTTGTATCCTCCGAATCAAAGGCGGGCTATCCCGTGGATAAGTTCTTTATCGGGTCGATCCATAAGAAGAAGCCGGGCTCGTTGAAGTTTGGTAGGGCAGCCGAGCTGGAGGGACATTACGATGCCATCTTTTCCTGCTTGCCGACGGGGGCCCTGCCCAGGATTATCGGGCAAGTAGCGGAGCATGCGGACTATATCTTCAATGTGAGCGGGGATTATCGCATATCCGACCCCGATATCTTAAATCAGCACTATCCTGAGACATTGGAGCATCCCTTCGAGGGCGGATGGCATTACTTTATTCCGGAGTTCAGCAAGATCGATCCTTCGGTGAAGGTCGTCAATTTGCCCGGCTGCATGGCGGTGGCGACACTGTACACGCTCTATCCGCTCGTCGCGCATGATTTAATTGAGGATCGAGTGGTCACAGATGCCAAGACAGGCTCCAGCGGCGGCGGCAAATCGACGACCGAGCATCATGCAGAACGAGCCCATAACTTCAGAGCCTACAAGGTTCATGGGCATCGGCATAAGCCGGAGGTCGAGCATGCGCTGACCTATCATCTGGACCGTTCGGTGAGCCTGCAATTCTCGGTCTACAGTCTGGATCTTCCAAGGGGAATCATGGCTACTTCCTATTCGCAGCTAAAGGAGCAGGTGACAGCCGTAGATGTGAAAAAAGCATTTTACAGCACATACGCATCTAAGCCTTTTCTTCATTATTTCAACTCAGGCAGCGGCTCCCCGATGATTAAGACCGTTGTGGGAACGAATTACGCCGAGATTGGCGCATACGTGGAAGGGCGAAACTGCGTTTCTCTGGCAACAATCGATAATTTGATCAAGGGGGCTGCAGGGCAAGCCATTCAGGCAGCCAACCTTTATTTCGGCTACCCTGAGGATGCAGGGCTGCAATTTGAAGGCGAAGGAGCGTGGCCTTGATGAGCAGCAGCAGCGGCAGTCTATATGTCATCAAGCTTGGCAGCAGCACGATCGTGAATCATCCCCGGATTTTCGAAGAGATCAATCGCATTGTGAAGCGAGGGAGCAGGGTGCTGCTCGTGGCAGGCGGGGCGGAGGCGATCAAGCAGAAATATGAATCCATTGCGCGTCCGTTGCCCTTTCTGACACTGCCGTCAGGCGATGAGGTGCGGTACTGTTCACCAGAGGAGATGCCCTACATCCGTGCGGCGTATCATGAGAACATCCTATCGAGGGTTCATGAGTATTTGAAGGGTTACGGCCTTTCTGTTTATGCCCAGCTCGGCGGGGATCAAGGGCTTGTCTACGGACAGAAGGCGAAGCCGATTAAGGCGGTCAGAGACGGGAAAACAGTCATCGTCCGGGATTCCTTATTTGGCCAGTTCACGGGCAGTCACGCGGCGTTTCTGAAATCCGCTCTCGCAACCTTCGATGTCGTATGTCTGACGCCGCCAATCTGGGAGCCCGAGCTGGATGCGTATATCAACATCGATGCGGATGTGCTGGCTGCACATTTAGCCGTCGAATTGGAGGCGCATCACTTGCGCTTTGTAACTGGAACTGCAGGACTGCTGGAGGACATACAGGACCCACATTCCACGATTCGGGATGTCTACACGGGTGATGAGCTGAGCTCTGTTCAAGGCCGGATGAAACAGAAGGTGCGGGCAGCCCGATTGGCGGTTCAGCAGGGTGTCTGCGATGTCAATATATCCGGTCCGCATACGCTGGAGGAAGGAGGCAAGACGTGGTTCTGGCATGTTGAGCGGGAGCTAGGCGCCCTCGACCTGCTGAACAAGGTGGCGCGCATTCCTTCGGTTTCGCAGGATGAGCATGAGCTTGCGCAATTTTTATTAGACTCCGTTAGATCCCCCTCGGTTTCCGGGAAGATAGACGAAGCGGGCAACATCGTTTTCCGAAAAGGGAACGGTCCCCATACGCTCCTGCTGCTAGGCCATATCGATACAGTCCCGCATGTGTGGCCTGTCCGCACCGATCCAGACGGTGTCACAGGCAGGGGAGTTGTCGATGCCAAAGGCTGCTTCGTTAACTTTATCCATATGCTGGAGGAGGTTGATGTGCCCGAGCAGGGATCGCTGCTCGTCATTGGAGCTGTCGAAGAAGAAATATCGTCCTCGAAAGGAGCTTATTACGTTCGGGACCATTATGCTGCAGATGCGGTTATTATCGGGGAGCCAAGCGGGGAAGAGAGCTTGACCCTTGGCTATTACGGACTGTTTAAGCTGCAAATTACGATTCACCGCGCGCAGGAGCATACAGCCGCCAAGGACAGCATAAGCGTCATTGACGAGCTGTACCGTGTTGTGGAGGACATACGTCTCCGGGTACGGGTCGTCGATCCGCAATCGTTATCCGCTCTCATCGATATTGCGCATCGCAATGAGGGAGGTTACTTAACAGTGACAGGCACGTTGAATTTTCGAGTCTCGCCAGCAGCAGGCCATGATTACAGGAGCAAGATTGATCTTGCTTTCGGCGACGGCGTGACGGTGGAGATATTACGTGATACGCCAGGCTTTGCTAATCCGCGCTCGGATAGCTTGGTAAAAGCTTTTGTTCGCAGCTTTGCCAAGCAAGGGAAGACCATCCATTATATCAAGAAGCGTGGAACGAGCGACATGAACACGCTGGCAACCACTTGGAACAACGTCCCTATGGTGGCCTACGGTCCAGGGGATTCCAGTCTGGATCATACGAATGATGAGTATCTGCACAATAAAGAGGTGGAATCGTCGCGGACCATTCTGAAGGAAGCGGTAGCGGAATGGTTTCGGCTGCGAACGGAGGAATAGATGGAGCAAACATTATCTGTCCAGAGGGAAGACATTCCCTTGCTTATCGGAAGAGCCAAAGAAGCGAGGAAGCTGATCATCGATATGGCGGCATCGCCTACAGGCTGCCATATAGGCGGAAGCCTCTCCGTCATTGATCTATTGATCGGCGCGTATGCGAAGCATCATCACGATCCGCATACAGCCATCATACTTAGCAAAGGGCATGCGGCTGCAGCTTTGTATGCTGCGCTGCATGTGTATGGAATCATTGCGGATAATCCCGCGGAGAGTTATGGGGCGGCAGGCTCCCTGTTCACGGGGCATCCGAACCACAAGCTTCCGGGCATTCCCTTCGCGACAGGGAGCTTGGGACATGGCATTCCTTACGCAGCCGGCTGGGCACTGGCGCAGAAGCTGAAGGGAACAAACGGATTAGGCATTGCCATCGGCGGGGATGGGGAGCTGCAGGAAGGGCTGTGCTGGGAAACCGCCCAGATCGTTCAAGCACAATCGCTCACAAATTTTGTGTATATTATCGATTGCAACGGAGGGCAAAATGACGGGTATGTCCAGGACATATCCCCGATTCGCAACCTGCGGCAGCGATTCCAAGCATTCGGCTTCGTGGTCAGAGAAATCAATGGGCATCGTATGGAAGATATCGTTGCTGCAATCGAGCCCCATTCTGAAGGGCCGGTCGCCATTCTGGCAACTACGATCAAAGGAAAGGGCGTTGCTGCGATTGAAGGAAAAGCGGAAGCGCATTATGCGAAGATACCGGAGAAGCTGGCTCATAAATGGAAGGTGAGCCTGTCATGACGAAATCAGGAAGAGATTCGTACAGAGACGAGCTCACCAAGCTCGCGGCTCACAATGCTCAGATTGTATGCATTGAAGCCGATTTGGGCGGCAAAAATCATCCTTTTGAAGAGCAGCATCCGCATCGTTTCTTTAATCTCGGCATTGCAGAGCTGGCTGGCATTGATATCGCAGCGGGTCTTGCCGAAGCGGGCTACGTGCCGTTCTTCTCAACCTTTGCCTCCTTTGCGGCATTGCGCGCCTCCGAAAGCATCAAGCTGACGATGGGTTATATGGAGAAGAACGTGAAGGTCATCGCCGCTTACGGCGGCGTATCAGGCGGATGGTTCGGGACGACGCATCATGCGTTGGAGGACATTGCTGTCATCCAATCGTTCCAAAACATACGAATCGCCTGTCCCCATGGCGAAGCGGAGACGAGAAGGGTCATTCAAGAGGCCGCCGTGTCGGAGGAGCCTTATTATATTCGGCTTTCGAGGAATGATGCGTTCAACAGCCTTTACCGGGAGGAAGACGGGAGCTGCCGAGATATGATTGTGGAAGGCGGGGAGCGTACCGGTCCTTCCCGGTTATGCGTGATTTCGGTGGGCGAGCAGGCGACAGAGCTATGCAAGCGGATCGTTCAAGAGGATGATTCCATTGTGCATGCCCATCTCTGCTATGTTGATATTGGAAGCCTGAAGTCATATATCGGGCAGTTAACCGCCTTATCCGAACGGTTTCTTGTTGTGGAGGAGCATCGCGCAACAGGAAGCACCGCATCCTATCTGGCGCTATTATTGCCAAGGCATGAGATCTATTCGCATCATTGCGGTGAACAATGGCCGATCTATGGGGGTACGCATACTGAGGTACTGAGCTATCTGGGCTTTGGATACGAGCCGCTGCAACAGCAAATCCAGCATATTCTGGGAGGTGCTGCGGATGGTTTTTAGCGTGCTCAAACCGCATAAATTCCGCTTTTACTTTATCGCGGATATCGTCTCCGGGTTCGGCGTTGGCATGAGTACGATTGGCGCGAACTGGTATCTGATGGAGCAGACCGGTTCAATTGCCTCCGTAGGATTCATGCTTTCATTGAATGTTATTGCAGGGTTTCTCATCTCCGCATTTGCCGGTCCGCTGATTGACAAGTGGAATCGAAGGACGATCATTCTTTGGGCGAATGGCATTCGGGCCATAACGCTGCTGCTGATCGCAGGCGCTTTTCTATGGACGGGATTCCGAATCGAATACCTTTATGCCTTCGCGGTCATTAACGGGATGGGCTGGACGGTGTATATGTCAGCCTCGCGAAGCTTGGTCCAAGAGATTCTGCCGGAGAAGGATCTCATTCATGGCAACTCATTAATTGAGATCAGCCTGCAGGTGGGTATGTTCGTGGCGGGAGCACTCTCAGGCCTATTATTCAAATACGTTGGGTTCGAGGTGATTCTCCTTCTTAATGCGCTCGCTTTTATCATAAGCAGCCTCTTTCTCAGTCGGATTCGTCACACGCCTATTCCGGTTGACAATGAGGGAGAGCCCTTCTTCGAAACGTTTAAGAATGGTATTCGCTATTTGGCAGAAAGGCCGTATATTTTTCTGCTAGGCATCGTATCGATTATTCCGCTAGTTTCTACTATGGTTTACAACGTCGTTCTTCCAGGCTATGTGAGCACCGCTGTGAAGGGGGATTCGGTCGTATTCGGATTATCGGATATGTTCTATGGCATTGGAGCGCTGTTATCCGGGTTTATTGCAGCACCCTTGGCGAAGAAGCTGTCGCAGAACGGAACGATCCTCTTGGTGTTCCTGATTTCCGTGTTGACTCTGGCGGCGGTTGCGTTCAACACCATGATTCTCATTTTATATGCAGGCAGCGTATTGATCGGTCTGACGAACTCCTCACTACGCATTCTAATAACAACAACGCTGATGAAATCAGTCTCGAAGACATACATGGGGCGGGCAACTTCAGTGTGGATGGCGATTTCCCTGCTCCTGCAGACCGTCTCGGCCACAGGGCTCGGCGTAGTAATCGATCGCTACTCTCCAGGCTGGGGGTTTGTCTGTATGAGCGGCTTGATGCTCATCGGACTTGTTGTGTATTACGTGTTGAACAGCAGGGAACCGCAACAGAAAACGCTGGAAGCGTAGAGGCTTACGAAGTAAGTTTGTTCCACAAACTTTTAGGAGGGGAAAATATGACGACGGTCAAAACGGTCGCTTTTGTTGAACCGAGTTTCTATGGCGTTAGTTTCGCCAGAGTCGCTTTTGAGCAAGGACATCGGGTCATTGCGATTGTTTCTTCCAAGGACAATCCGCAGAAATATGGATATGAAGGCATCTATCATGATCTGATTGTGGCTGATATCCGGGATGAAGAATCGCTCTATCAAGCGATCATTCAATCTCCCTATGCGAATCAACTGGATGCGCTCATTCCTGCTACAGATTACGCCTCCCACGTGACGGCGAAGGCAGCCGAACGGCTTGGACTCAGAGGACTGCCCTATGAAGCGGCACTGAAGGCCAGGAATAAGGATTTGGCTCGGGAAGCTTATGCGGAACATGGTGTACCTAGCGCGAGATTCAAGAAAGTGAGAACCTATGAAGAAGCGGCAGCAGCAGCGGAAGAGATCGGTTATCCGATTGTGCTAAAGCCAACGAATTGCGCGAGCAGCCAGAATGTGTACTTTATTAACAACGTTAACGAGCTGCGGGAAGCGATGGAAATCATCATTGCATTCAAAGTGACTTATATGGATTTTAAGGTCCGTGAAGAATATTTGATTGAGGAGTATTTGGATGGACCGGAGTTTAGCGTGGAGCTGTTCTTGAGAGAGGGGGAGCCGATTTTTTCGGCTGTTACTGAAAAAATCACATCGCCACTGCCTTATTTTGTGGAGATTGTTCACACGCTGCCGACACCTTCCTATACGGAGCAGGAGGAGGATATTGTTCGTACGGCTGTTGATGCGCTGGCGGCGATTGGGATTAAGAATGGTCCGAGTCATGTGGAGGTGAAGCTCTCCAGCACGGGACCGCGTATTATTGAGGTGAACGGCAGGCCGGGAGGGGACAACATTTCTTCGGATTTGTTGGTGCAAGCGTTCGGGGTGGAAATTTTTGAGGCAACGGTTAACTACTACTTGGATAATCCGATAGCAATTGACAAGCGGCAGCATCGGGCGGCATCGATTGCTTATGTGACCGCAGATCGGGATGGGATATTCGAAAGTATAGAAGGCCTTGAAGCGTTAAGTCTTCACGATAATGTCGTCCGTTCACACGTCACTGTCTCTCCCGGTGATCCTGTCTCAATACCAAGAAGCTCGGATGACCGGTTAGGATATATCATTACCAAGGGTGAAACTCCTGAGGAAGCGAAAGCTCTGGCAATAGCTCTAGTCGACAGCCTGAAAGTAATCTATCAGCAGCATGAAGCGGAGATTGCTTAATTAAGCAACGCTCAGGTTTGTAGGGACTCAACATGATGAAAAGAGGCTGATACCACATGGGAATCGCAGTAATCTATGGAAGCTCGCGCAGGAAAGGGAATTCTGAACAATTGGCTGATTTAGTCGTTGAAGGGTTCGAAGCTGATAAAATCCATTTGTCGGATTATACGATTGAGCCTATAAGGGACTACCGCCATACAGAGAAGGGACCTTATCCTGATGATGACTATTATCATGTGATTGAACGCGTGCTGGCTCAGGATGTTCTCCTGTTTGCGACACCGATCTACTGGTATGGAGCTTCCGGGCTAACAAAAACGTTCATTGATCGCTGGTCCCAGTCATTACGGGAGGATCGGGACAATTTCCTGGCCAAGTTCGCAACGAAAACAGCATGGGTCATTGGCATTGGCGATGACGAGCCTCAGGTGAAAGGAATTCCGCTCGTTCAGCAATTCCAGCATATTTTTGAATTTACGAGGACAACGTTTGCCGGCCATATTCTTGGTCAAGGCAATAAGCCAGGAGATATTGTGCAGGATGCCGAAGCGCTGGCAAAGGTGGAGGAAATTCGGGCGAAGCTGCGTGCTTGAATGTGGGGCGAAGCCATTAGTCGTTTTTAGGGATACAACAACGATCCCCGCTTGGTCGTGTGACTGGGCGGGGATTTTTTGTTTTGTGTTGCTTTATAATGTACGCTTACCTTGTTATCGCATATACGCTTACTACAAAGTTGGCTGTTGCGCCATGTGGATTTGCAATATAAAGAGATCTGCTTTCATAAACATCTGTATACTTGCCGTTAACGACGCCAGAAAAAATAGTTGGATCGCTGCCGCCGCTTACATCCCGCGCTACAATGAAACTAATCGAATTGGGATCATCACTTCCAAAAGACGTTATTTCCCATTGAAAATTGATTGTGTTGGCAGGAAGAGTGTCCGTAGAAAAGTTACCGCTGGAACGGCTTGACTGGCCAGCTTGAGGGGTTGGTGAAGAAGTAACGCTGGAAATAAGTATTTTTGATGACATACAATTACATCCCTTCATTTTTGTGATGACCTACAAAAACATGTATATGGATAAATTTTATATGTATGACGACATTCGATAGCATCCTCTGGTATAATTTTCTTATTCTCATAAGGAGGCGATCCGAACCGATGGTATACTAATTCTTTTCAATTCAAAAACAAGCAGGTTTTACACCTCTGTTTTGCATGGAAACGGGATTCGTATGCCGATTTTTGGTGACTGACTTATATGGGATTCGGGTACAACTTACAATCAGTGATGAATTCTCGTCCATGTATGGCGGAGTATTTCATACTCATGGAGGGATTATTGAATGGCGGAACTGATCTATCATATTGCAATGACACTGGATGGTTTTATTGCTGACATGGACGGAAAGGCTGATGATTCCATTTTTTTGTACGAGGGCGCTCACGTTGCCGACTTTATGACCGAAATTCAGCAATACGATGCGGTTCTAATGGGCGGAAAAACATATGAGTATGGGTATCAATTCGGTCTTAAACCAGGTGAGCCGGGCTATAAGGGATTAAAGCATTACGTGTTTTCAAGCACCCTGCAGTTTGAGTCCACCGCTGAAGTCGAGCTTGTTAGAAGCAACGCGGTAAATTTTATCGGCGACCTCAAAAGAAGAGAAGAAGGCAAGCTATGGCTCTGCGGTGGCTGTCAACTGGCCGGGTCTCTGCTGGAGCAAAAACTGATTGATCAACTGGTATTGAAAGTGAACCCCGTTATGATCGGTGCAGGGATACCTCTATTCGGCAGCGTTAAACCGCGTCTCCATTTGGATCTTGTCGGTATGAAAGAGTATGCGAATGGAGTCATTAAAACAGCTTACACTATTAAATATGCTCAATAGCACCAAGGGTTTTTGCACCGGTTACCACTATCATAATGGTGGAAGTGACGAGAGCTCCGGCAGCTCAGATTCAAGCAACCCAAGCGGATCAGGGGGCAAAGAATCAAGCAAACGTAGTGTGGGATGCATCGCACTAAGAGTATACGATTCAAAGCGCGGTAAAAGGCGGTTATATGGATCGTAATGAAAAGTGGTATTACAAAGCCAAGATTTTAAAGTGGCAGTAAAAGTTTGCATTCGTGCAACTTAACATTTCGATTTATCAAACTACGAAGGAAGGCCGCACTCATGCGGCCTTCCTCCCGTTAGTTCAATAAAGGAGCTCTCTCTAAATAACTTATGACTTGCTGCAAGCTCATGTCACTCATAGATTCTATTCTTAAATCGTAATGACCAAACTCTATATTTCGAGTTACTTCATTCGGTACGATTACACATTTTATCCCTGCCAATGCTGCTGCTGTTGCACCGTTTGCCGAATCTTCAAATGCAATAGCTTCATTTGCGCTTACATTTAAAGCTTGCAATGCCGTTAGGTATAACGCAGGGTCTGGCTTTATGTTTGCCACATCATCACGGGTCTTAATAACTTGAAAATAGTCGATAATCTGCAGCTCTTTCAAATAACCTTCCACCCATTGTCTTGAAGAACTTGATGCTAACCCAATCTTCAACCCCAATGCTTTCGCAAGAGTTAAATAATCTTTTACCCCATCTCTGATAACAATCGTTTCCATTTTGGTTTTATGATTTTCATTGGCTAAGCTTTTAATGATTTCCATATTTTCTATTCCGATATTTTCTGCAATAAATTGATTCAGCAGCGTATCATCGGTTCCAATGCATTTCACAAATACCTCCAAAGGGAATTCTACATCGTTATCCCTAAAGACATCCTCAAAGGCTTGATACCAAGCTGTTTCAGTATCAATAATTAATCCGTCAAAATCAAAAATGACCGCTTTTATCAAATTATAGCCCCCTAATAGTATGATTTAGATTAGACGCAGTTTCCTACCCAAATGTTTCTTTTAATTGAATATGCTGTAGTCTAAGACGGCAAGCCCGAGAAAGCGCTGTTCATTCCTTAAAATTTCTGCTATCATCACTATAACTTATTAAAGTTATTTAATAAGTCACAGCATGAGGGGGTGAACCTAATGAATGACTTGCTCTCAGCTCCAAAAGATAGGAAGAAAGCCATTATTGGCGGCATACGTGGGGCTCTTCTGGCGCTCGGAAGTGCGACGAAAGCTGAATTGAGCAAAAAATTAGGAATCAGCTTTCCGACGATTAGCAAGTTCCTGACCCAAATGGAGCAGGAGGGGGAGCTTGTTTTTACAGGCATTGATAACTCCAGCGGCGGAAGAAGGGCTAGGAGATACGCTTATAATCCAGAATATATGCTGGGTTTAGCGATATTTTTGGAGAAATCCGAAACGAATTACACGATTTTTAATTGTTTGGGGGAAGTGAAGGAACAAGGCAAAGCATCCCCTGTTCCTATCGATGATGTTCAAAGCCTATCGAACCAGATCGAAGAGATTATCATTCAATATCCGAAAATCAGCGCTATGGCGATTGGTGTGCCTGGATCGGTCAATAATGGCCGGATCATTCATATCCCCGACTACGAGCAGTTTCATGATTTTGATCTGAAAGGATACTTTGAAGAGCGATTGTCGATTCCTGTCGTCGTAGAAAATGATATGAATGCTGCCGTTCTGGGATACTACAACAACAAGAGCAATATAGACAATCCATCCCTGTTCTACTTGTATTTCGGTCAAAATGGTCCGGGCGCTGGTATTTTGATCAATGGAGAGGTCGTACGGGGAAGTACGTTTTTCTCGGGCGAGGTTTCATTCGTGCCTCTGTATGATAGCCGGAATTTTCAACAAGCTTTGCATAAAGAAAATGGATCAATTTCATTAAATCTTCATGTGGATAGAATGGATGTCATTAGCCGGCTGGTCGCCTCATGTACAGCTATTATTAATCCGCATACGATTATTTTTTGCCATGATGAAGTAAATCATGACATGTTGAACCAAATCGCAGCAAGAAGCGCTGTCTACATCCCTGCGGAGCATCTGCCAGAACTCACAATGAGCAATTGGAAACAAGACTACTTGAATGGATTGCAGAATCTCGGGCTTGTCCTGATGATCTCTGCAGCTACCGATAAAATAACTCACACATCAGGAGAATAACATCATGGCTACTTACTTTTTGATCATTATTTATTTGGCTTTCATCAGCTTGGGGCTGCCTGATTCCTTACTGGGAGCGGCATGGCCTGTTATGCAATCGGACTATGAAGCGCCGCTTGAGACGGCAGGCTTGCTGTTTATGATTATAGCGGCTGGCACGATTGTATCCAGTCTGGCGAGTGGAGCGATACTGAAACGATTCGGAACGGGGAAAGTCACTCTTGTCAGCTGCATCATGACTGCAGGTGCTTTGCTCGGCTTCTCTTTGTCACCATCACTTGTTTGGCTGATCATTTGTGCCATTCCGCTTGGACTTGGCGGAGGTTCAGTTGATGCCGGTTTAAATAATTATGTTGCCGCGCATTACAAAGCCCATCACATGAGCTGGCTGCATTGTTTCTGGGGAGTCGGGGCTACCCTTGGACCCCTTATTATGGGTCAATTCATCACGGGGCAAACCTCTTGGCGAGATGGATACCTTGTTGTAGGCGGTATTCAATTTGCCTTGGTTGTCATCCTTTTCTTGACTTTGCCTCTATGGGATCGTGTCGCGAGAAGCAGCAAGGGTGCTGCAAATGAAGATCAGGGGAACGCAGAACACTTGATGGCAGTTGAAGCGGACAGCTCTGTCAAACCTTTGCAAATAAAGGGCGTTAAGCTAGCCCTGGTATCCTTCTTGCTCTATTGCGGGATCGAAGCAACGGTTGGCCTGTGGGGCAGCAGCTTTCTTGTAAATGTGAAAGGGATATCCGCAGCTGCAGCCTCACAATTGGTGGCCATCTATTATGCAGGCATTACAATCGGCAGATTCGTCACCGGATTTATAACGTTCAAGGTAAGCAATCGGATTCTCATTCGGGGAGGGCAAATCACGGCTTTAGCGGGTGCGGCACTTCTGCTCCTGCCGCTGCCGTCAGGCTTCTCGTTTGCCGGTTTTATGATCATTGGCTTAGGGTTGGCGCCGATTTATCCGTGCATGCTGCATGAAACGCCGGTGCGCTTCGGGAAGAAGCACGCCCAGACCATTATGGGCTATCAAATGGCGGTGGCCTATACCGGCAGTACGTTTATGCCTCCGATTCTCGGATTCCTTGCCGCTTACTCAACAATCGGAATTTTCCCGTTGTATCTCGTTATCCCGGCTGCTGCTATGCTCTTGTTTTCGGAGAAGTTAAATGTCTTTTTGAAGAAGAATGGCTTGAAGGAAAACTATTCATAAGTAGATAGGAGCTGCTCAGAATGAAAACAGAAAAAGAGAAAATGTTAAATGGCGAGCTAAAGATGTGCCTGATAACGTTGTAGTAGGGGGAAACCCTGCAAAGGTAATAAAAACAATAGAAGAATAGGGATTTCTATTGTTGGAGGCCATTCAAGCAGGAATGTCCCATCCTCGCTCCTCAGATTTGTTTTCTAATTTATAGTATATTGCCGCAACTTTTCTCAATTCCATTCGTCTTAGTGGTAATATTTATTATTCTGTGCAGTAATGGTCGGCTGCCGAGCTGAACCAATTCTTTGAAAACTTATGGGAGGCATATCATTTGAATAAGGCTAGTGCATTTCTATTCATTTTCACATTGCTGATTTGCGGTCTTACCGGCTCTGTCGCTGCCGCGGCTTCGTCCGTAGGCGAAGGGCGGCAGCTGAATGGAATCGTAGACCTTGATTATGCGTACGACGGGAATGGCAGTGGCATTGCTCTCGATAAAAACGGCACTGTCTGGTACTGGGACGGCAATGAACCTGCCAAGCGCGGTCCAAGCGCTCCGGGGGCCATTAATGTGACTTCTCGGCTGCTGCTGAAGGAAGATGGGACGGTATGGGAGTGGAAGGAAGGCACGGCAGACATCATTCAAGTACCGGGGCTTATAAAGATTAAGAAGATTGCCTCCAGCCGGGCTGGCAGCATTGCGCTCGATGGCAGCGGCAAGCTTTGGGCATGGGGACAGAGCTGCCAGGTGGCCTTTGCGGTGAAATCCAAGCTGAAGCAAGATATTTGTATGGATTATAGGGTCAGAGATCCGCTGCTGGATCAGCCTTCTTTTGTTATAGACGGGGTTGTAGATGCGGATATTCATTCGGATCTTGCCATCGTTTATACGGATGGCTTAATCGAGCAGTTATATTATGGCGACAACGTACACTATGGAGTTCACGTTTACCGACTGCCTGGCCCGCACAAAGCGATGGCGATTTCCGAAGGTGCGATGTTTACGAATCGAGGAGCTCTGATCGTTCTCGCTACGGACGGTAGTCTTTGGAGGGGCTATGACGGAGGCTTGGAGGCGATTGCCGGCAAAAGCGCATTCAAATCGATAGATGCAGGCGTGGATCATCCACATCATTCCTTGGCACTTGATTCGAATGGACAAGTGTGGGGAATTGTTGAAGCGAATACGGTTGTATCGTCCAAGTTGAAGGGACTTACCGGCATCCATGAAATTGCAGCGCGACCGTTCAACAGCGGATTGGCATTGGATGCGCAAGGACGGGTCTGGTACTGGGGTGGAGCTGATATTGATTTCAGTGGGAAGGTTATCCCTTTGAATACTGCACCTAAAGTGCTTCCCGTGCAGCGTGAGCTGACCGTAACTTGGAACGGTACCACGTTGCCTCTCACAGCCGCGCCGGTTCTACGTGACAACGCAGTGCTTATCCCGATGCGGGAACTGTTCGAAGCTTTCGGCGCAAAGGTCGAATACGACAATGGCCGAATTACGGCCACTCGGGACGGACGTGTTATTGAGTTGACAGTCTATAGTAAAACAGTGATCGTCGATGGCACAAAAGCACAGATGAGTACCCCGCCGATTTATGTGAATGGCAGGACGTACGTGCCGCTGCGCTTTCTCTCACAGTCGCTCGGGGCAGCCGTGCAGTGGAATGCAGCTTTGGGTGATGCTTCAATCGTACTCAACTAGTCAGTGTGAAACATGTAAAAGGACGATTCCCAATGTCATATGACTATTCGGAATATCGTCCTTTTTTGTCTTTTTCTTGCTTGCATCGCCATTGATACCATGCTTCAATACTCGTTATATTTCATTTATTCCGACTGGACAGTATAATTAAATCGCATCTATAGTCTTTTCATGAACCGGGGAGGCGAGAGGATGCCTAAAGTAGGAATGGAACCGAACATGCTGCGGGTTGCATGCATGACATCCACGGCATCGTGAAGATTTTTGACTATGGCAGCATGCTGGGGCATATGAAGGTGGAGGATTCAAAAAGCGCTGCTTATGGCCTGCCACTGAAAAGCAAGCGGTTGATAAAATGAGCATGGCTTAGCATGGGAAATGAGTATCAATTGATTGAGGAGGAAGGTAGAGTAGAGTGAGCCATGCAATAGAACGCCATATTGAGTATCCGATGGTGAGGATTCCAGGTGGTGAAATAGAATTAAGAGACGATCGGATAAAACATACGTGGAAGGCCGACATTAAACCGTTCCTTCTCGCCCCGTATCCTGTAACGATGGAGCAGTATTGTGCGATCACTAACAAATCGCCTGTGTCTATTGACGGAGCGCTAAAGCCGGTTGTAAATATTTCCTGGAATGAGGCCATTGCCGTTTGCAATCTGCTCTCTGAGAATGCAGGGCTGCAGTCGTGTTATTCCATAAGTGATGTTAGTGATGCGGTCAGCTGTAATTGGGAAGCGGACGGCTATCGCCTTCCTTCAGAAGCGGAATGGCAGTTTGCATGTAAGGCGGGGACTTCAGGCTATCGATACGGAGAGCTTGATCAGATTGCCTGGTATAACGAAAATTCTGGCGGCAGCAGCCATGTAGTAGGGGGCAAGGAACCTAATGCATGGGGGCTGTACGACATGCTGGGCAATGTCTGGGAGTGGTGCTGGGATTTATATGATAAGGAAGTTTACGGCTCTTACCGGATTTTTCGCGGTGGAAGCTGGGCTGAAGTGGCCAGAGGCTGCGGTGCGACATGCCGGAGACGCAGCCACCCAACCTTTCGCATCGATGACCTTGGATTTCGCCTTGCCCGCTCACGTTAATGAAGCACAGCTGAGCAACATCACAACAGATGAGCTGAGTATACAGCGTACACTCTGCACCGTGCGAAAAGGCACTGTCATAGCGGCATAAACTTGCGAAAATGCAGGAAATTTGCTTGAACGAGCACAAGGAGCCCAACGGTTGAAGCGCAATGCGCGTATGAATTCATGTCTACAGAATAGGTTATCGGTTGCGCTTACGAATTGAATGCCGCCGTCATGCAACGCCACCGCGCGCGCTGGAACTGCGCGCGGTGCGCAAAGTTAGACCTTCAATCATGAGCGACCATGAACAAGCTCGCCCGTGTTCATTCTATGTGATTTTTCGAACAGAACGGGTTCCACGTTTGCTATATTGCGAATTGTATGTGATTTATCGTATACAATCGCGAATTTAGCTTCTTGAAGGCCAAATGTATGTGATTATTCATATACAATGGGTCACGCGGGCCTGCTTGTCGGTGCCAAACCTTTATTCAGAAGTGGTCAAGGTACTAGTAAACCTTAAATAAAGCAAATCCGTTACATCGAACAGTTCGGTTATGGTCAGTTATCACCATAATTGATCTGTTTTTTTATTGTTAAATTACCCATCTTGACATCGAACCAAAATTGAACTATAAATAAAGATGCTTTATTAAGAAGCATTATTAAGTGTTGAGGTTGAAGAGGAAGGAGATAATATGGAGAAAGCCAATGCAAATTTAATGAAAGAAATAAATTTGAATAATCTGCGTCGTGTGATGAGCCAAGTTGGCGTAGCAACAAAACCCCAGCTTGCTGCAATGACGGGACTTAGCGTGGTAACCATCAACTCGCTTGTTAAAGAGCTGCTTGATTGTGGCGAATTATTGGAAGATAAAACGGTTCCTTCGAACGGAGGCAGGCCTGCTGTCACCTATCGTTTCAATTATGATTTCAGCCTTGCGCTGGTCCTGCATGTGAATGAAAAGCTAGGCTTGGATGTCGTGTTTGCTTCCGTCGTTAATTTGCAAGAGGAAGTTCTCATGAGAGAAGAGCATGCCATACAAGTATTCGATCTGAATCGTTTCTTTGGAATGATTGATCGCATTCTTTCCATTTATCCTTCCATTAAAGCCATTGGAATTGGGATTCCTGGACAGACTGTAAACGGCATAGTTGCAGTTACCAGTCATGAAGAGCTGCAGGGCGTCAGCTTAATAGAAGAAGTGCAGAACAAATTTGGGCTGCCCGTAATGCTGGAGAATGATGTGAATGCTGCCATTAGTGGATATTGCAATAAAGAACAGTTGGGCGAGAACCAGATTGTACTGGGTGTTTATTTTCCAGAAAAATATCAACCGGGGATGGGCATTTTTCTAGATGGGAGAATTGTAAAAGGAAAGAATGGCATGGCTGGAGAAATTAAGTTCCTTCCTATCGAGATAGACTGGAAAAAACGATTTGCTACAGCAGAATTTGTAGGTATAATATGCAAGTTTATACATACGCTCAATGCTGTTCTTGCCCCGGATCAAATCGTTATTTATCGAGAAAATTTAGAAGAGAGCACCTTGCTGCGTGCTTGGGAATCCTACATGTCAGCATATAAGTTTCCCTCCTTGCCTGAAATTAGTGTTTCTGATTCCTTTTATAAGGACTTTGAAGATGGCATGAAATGGTTAACCTTGCAGGAGCTCAAACCAATCAAGCGGTGAGGTGAGCTTGTTGATGAAATGGGTGTTGAAAGTATCAAGCTGCTGGGAAGTCAGGACACTTACAGCTCAAGTTTTTACTCACATAAAGAAGGTGTATGAATGGCAGCAGGAACTGGTGCAGCGGATCTAAAGCCGCGCGAAGAAAAACAATGGAATTTATTTCAACTAACGTGGCCGATATTTCTTGAGTTATTTCTGTTTATGTTAATGGGAACCGTGGATACTTTTATGATCAGTATCGTATCTGATGATGCCGTTTCAGGTGTTGGCGCAGCCAATCAGATTATTAGTATAGCAATCCTGATATTGGAGGTAATCGGGTACGGATCGGCCATTGTGGTTGCCCAATATCTCGGTTCCAAAAGGATCAAAGAAGCATCCCAGGTTACAGGGAATGCGATCACTCTTAACCTGATCGTAGGGATTGTACTTAGTATTGTGTTTCTGATCTTTGGTGAAACGATGCTCCAATGGATGAACTTGCAGGGCAAGGTTCTCGAATATGCCAAATCCTATATCGCTATTGTTGGCGGAGCCATCTTCTTGCAGGCATTGATTAATGCACTAGCCGCTACGATCCGGACGCATGGATATACGAAGCAAACGATGTTTGTATCCCTGTTTATGAATGTCATACACGTAATTGCCAACTATTTATTGATTTTTGGGCATTTTGGCCTGCCGGCTATGGGAGTCGAAGGGGTAGCCATCTCCACGGTGTTCAGCCGCTTTATCGCTCTCCTGATCTTCTTTTCACTTCTATACAAAGTAATGGATGCCCGAATAAAATTACGCTATTATTACAAATTGTCTAAAACTTATGTGATCAAAATATTGCGGATCGGCATTCCGTCTGCAATGGAGTCTCTGGTCTATCAGAGCTGCCAGCTTGTCTTTACCTTCTATGTGACCTACCTGGGTGCAGAGGCTTTGGCTACTCGCCAGTATGCTGTGCAGATCTCTCATTTCATCTATTTGTTCAGCGCTGCGATCGGCATGGGGACCGCCATCATTGTTGGCCATCTCGTAGGAGCACAACTGAAGGACACCGCGTACAGCCGCGTTCTTGCAAGTGTAAAAAGAGCGTTTATTGCTACGGTCATCATTGATTTAATTGTGATTGTATTCCGAGTTCCTCTGTTCGGCATCTTCACGGACAATCAGAATATTATTCGAATGGGGGCAGAGGTGCTGCTGCTCAGTCTCATTCTTGAAACAGGGAGGACCTGTAATCTGGTCTTCGTCAATTCACTGCGTGCAGCAGGCGATGCCAAATTCACCGTCTATGCCGGGCTATTGTCAATGGTGTGCATGAGCCTGCCGCTTGGCTATTTCCTGACCTTTAAGCTGGAGCTGGGCTTAGCAGGGATATGGTTGGCTGTTGCTGCTGATGAATGGCTGCGTGCAGTCGTTATGTATTTCCGCTGGAAAAGCCGTGCGTGGGAAAACTATGCGCTGGTAGATAATAAGCCTGCTGTCAAAGAGGAGTAAATGATTTGAGTGCCAGGTTTGCTAAGGTGGGAGGAAGGACAGTCGGGCGGGGATTGGGTCCGGTTCCTAGCGGTGCTGGGGCGGCTCTTCCATTTCTACGATAGTAATTATTAGAACACTATGGTAGAATTGTGTCGAATTAAGGGGGCATATCGGTGCATTTAGTCATAGGAGCATTGTTGGGTATTATTATTTTATGGGTTATCTTCAAAATAAGTCCAGGTTGTGGCAGTTTTATTGTGCTTGTAATTTTGGGATTCATTTTATGGAGAATGGGTGCGTTTGGCGTTATATTCAATTTGCTTCGATTATTGTGGTACATGTTCACGGATTGGGTCAGGGGACTATTAGGGATGGAACAAATGATGAGTTAACAGCGCTCAGCTTACAAAAGGAAGCCTCACAGCCGTTTTAGGGCGAGGCTTTTTTGCCGTTTCATGTGCAGACATCCTGTTTCATCATGTAATGCTCAGCATGCCAGATTCATTTATGTCGCAACATTTATCATTTTCAATCGTCTAATTATTCATTGACATCCTATACAAAAATATAACGTTGTCGTAACGAAATGGAGGCCGTATTCATGTTTCATAGATCACGCTTGTTTACCTTTGCAACTACCGCCGCACTAGCTGTCACGCTTTACTGTTCAATTTCCGCTTCAACTCCGTCTGCAGTAAATGCCGCAGCCAACAATGCTGCAACAGAGGGTATTAAGGTTACCTTGAACGGCAACGAATTTATACCTAAGTCACTTCCCTTCGTCAAAAATGGAGCCATGTACCTTCCTGTTAGGGATATGGGGGAATTGCTCGGAACTTTGGTGTCATGGAATGCATCGGCCAAATCCGTGACGATGAACTACCCTAAACTCACGGTTAAGCTGAGTTACGGCTCGACTAATGCAACCGTCAATGGCAAAACGATCGCATTGACGGCGCCGCTTCGAATCGTTGAAGGTCGGGTTTTTGTTCCACTGCGTTTCTTCTCAGAAGCGACCGGGGCAGATGTGGAATGGAAGGAAGCTCTGCAGACAGTGAACATTACGCGAGCGGATGATTTCGTTAAAGAGAACGCTTGGGGCCACATTTGGTTAGATCGGAAGACTGGCGAGCTGTATAAATCCAGGGATGAGCAATCCCCAGCCGTTCATCTCGGCAAGCTGAATGCCGCTATACAAGGCAGCGTTTCTTTTAATGAAATCGGAATAGGCGGAGGCGCCTCGGTTATTACCATTATGGACAATTATGGAGAGCCTCGCGTCCAGTATGACGCGTACGGAGTTCTCATCCACAACAATAAGATCGTCAGCCAGAAGAAAGCAAGCTACTTTCAGCGGTATGAGCACAATGCGAGTTACTTTCAGGTCTATCACCCGAACGGATGGCTCCAATATTTGATGCTGACGGATGGCAAAACAGCGACCGTGTTCAATGAGCAGGGGAAAGCGGTCAAGGAATATGATCTGCCCGCGCTTGCTGGCAAGGATGATGTTTATTCCATACATGCGGTCGGCGAGGATTATTTGGTCGTTCGGCCGAATCGGACCGGCCTTCTCACTTTGATTGACCTTAAAGACAATTCCGTAGTGGTTCTTGCCGATAAGCTTCTTACTGGCAAAGACTTGGAGTATGCCCGCAGCAACGATATCCCGTATCATGGAGACGAGTTATATTTCGCCGGAGATATGGGGCATGGCACACTGAATTTCAGTTACAATAGTCCACTTGATAATAATGACAGCACGGTTCGATTGTCGTATGACCGGGCGTCCTATGCGGATGAGCGGGATGCATTGCCCAAAACGCGAAGCATTAGTGAATTGGCCTCCACATGCAAGCCGGAGAACGTAGATTTAGTGTACATGCAAGAGGGAGATCTCCTCTACATTCCGCTCGTCGGCGCCAATGAGGAGGATCGGAAATCCATCAACACCTTCTGCGGCATTTTGAAGAAATTCGCAGCCAAGGGCGTACAAGAGACAGCGCCAGAAGTAATCAGAGAGACTTTTTTTCACGGCATGAGCATTATTTTCACTGAAGGCGACTATTTAGAAATGTATCGCGTGCCGCAAGGGCTGGCCATCGGCGTTGGAACAGGGAAACGTCTCGTTCTGGACGATATCCAGGCTATCCGTGATTATGAACAGCTGAAGGTTCAACAGCCCCCATTGTCTATCGGACCCAATCCGGCTCGCTTCGGGGAGACGGTCCATATGACGGGCACTAACGGAAATTACAAGGATGCTGAGAGTACGGTATCTGTATTTTGGAAGCCGCCTATGATCAATAACTCCACAAAGCACAATGAGAAAGCGCTGCTCATTTATACAGGGACGGCGAAGTTCGGCCGGTTTGATTTCAAATTTAAGATGCCCGCTTACGGCAAAGCATCTGACGGAACGATGAAACCCCTCCAGTTGGGAAAAGGCATCATTAGTGTAGATGATTCGTCCAATTTCGAGCTGCTGCCTGCAAGTAAAATATTTCTGTCAGTCAACGGTGTTCCGGCAGCCGATCCTTCGTTTGAGCCGGTAACTATAAGCGGCAAGACTTATGTGCCGTTGCGCGCTATCGCATCGATCACGGGCGAAGCAGTTGCATGGGACGCGAACACTCGCAGTGTTCTGATTCGCACGAAGCCATCGGCGGTGGAAGGAGATCTTAAGGAAGGGGCGGGTCTGTGGATCGATGGCAAAAAGGCGGCATCGGAGCTGCAGCCGATCATCCGCTCTGGAAGCGCCTATGTGCCTATTCGCGCTGTGACCGCCGCATTTGGACTGCCTGTTGCATGGGATAATGTGAGCCGGAGCGTCAATGTGACCGTCGCTCCGTCAACGAACACGGGGAAATAGAATTATGGAGCCGTTTTGTCTGTGAGCATGACGTAAATGACCCAAAGGAGAGGATACGATGGTGCAATCGATCATTTTTGATATGGATGGAACACTATTTCAAACAGATAAAATTTTGGAACGGTCACTTCATGATGCTTTCAACTACTTAAGGTCATTAAACAACTGGGAGGGGGAAACGCCTCTTGCTCAATATCGCGAAATTATGGGCGTCCCTTTGCCACAAGTTTGGGAGACTTTGTTGCCGCTTCATTCCAATGAAGTAAGGGAGCTCACGGATGCTTTTTTTCTAGAAAGATTAATTGAGCATATTAAAAGTGGTCAAGGCGATTTATATCCGAATGTGAAGGAAGTTTTTGATTATTTGAAAGAGATTAATTGTTCCATATATATAGCAAGCAATGGGTTGACACAATATTTGAAGGCAATTGTGAGCTATTATCATTTGGATGACTGGGTTACTGAAACGTTTAGTATCCAACAAATTCAATCGTTGAATAAATCGGATTTAGTTCGGGCTATTGTTGTAAAATATGGTATTACCGATGCGGCAGTAGTGGGAGACCGTCTATCGGATATTAAGGCAGCTAAAGACAATGGATTAATTGCGATCGGATGCAATTTTGATTTTGCGCGAGACGATGAGCTTGCTCAGGCTGATTACGTTATCGATGACTTGATTGAGCTGAAATCAATCGTAACACCTTGAAGCACAAATACATGAAGCAGGGCTGCATATTGTAGGAACCGATGCTGAAGGAAGGCCAAGAATAGTTGAATTGGCTGGGCATAATTTTTTTTGTCGGGACGTTATTTGTTCCCCAACTAAGCTCTATGCCAGACAATCCGCATTGTCTGGCAGATTCATTCATTAAAGCGACCTCATTATGCTAAGTATGCAGCAGCTAGCGTAATTATGTTCTAGAAGAGTCCCAAAACCTTTTTACATGAATTTTTGCGTTTCAGATTAACGACATCATCTGTACCAACTTTATTGAGCTTCGCGAACAATGCTTCCATACCATGTTTCAGCTTATAGTCCATTTCCTCCTGATAGATCGGGATCAAGTTGAAAAAGTGTACAACTTTGTCACTTGATATCATTAAATTAAAAAAACCTTGTTTGTCTTCAATATCTGGAAGTGAGAGCAGCATGCCCTGAAATTTCACGTCTTCGCTATACGCCTTCACCGGTTCTTCATTCGCAAGTGTATGCCCTAAATGAAGCCAGGTACGATGCTCATGCGGAAATCTCGCCAATGTCTTTAGCGCGCGAAATGGCCAGTAATTCCGCTCATCTTTAAAGGCTTCGTCCGAAATCTTCCAAGTAGGCGGCAGGCAGATCATAAGCTCGGAATAACGGTATTCTTCTGCCCCTTCTGGAACTGTCATAGGCAATTCACTCATACCATACGTTACCAGTGTATAAAAATTTCGTTTCGTGGTCGGTGCTGATACTATAATATCAATCGATAGGTTATCCGATACAATCTCCTGAAACACGCCTGCGACAGGGCCAATATACCTTTCAACATGGTTACAAACCATCTCATAGTTTTCTGCTGAACGAACCATAAAAAACCTCCACATTTAATTTAATACTTATATCGTAAATTTCGACATTATTTTTGGTTCTCCTTCAAGTCTTGACCTTTCTTAGAATAATAGCTATTATAGATATATAGTATCCCTAATGGAGGTGATTACAACCGCAATGAAGTTCTCTAAAGCGACGAACTATGCTCTTCACACCATGCTCTTTCTTGTCGCAGCAGCTCCAGATAAACATATCGGTGTTCAGCAGCTGGCAGAGCGGCAATCGGTTTCACCTACGTATCTATCCAAAATATTGACCAAACTGGTCAAGGCAGGAATGATCGAATCTGCTTCGGGAGCGAATGGGGGATATCGGTTAAAACGGAGCTGGGAGGATATTTCATTCCTGGATATTATCCACGCGATTGAAGGTACGGCTTCGTTGTTCGATTGCGATTTCAATCATGGCCCGGATTGTTTGATTCAACTGGTAATGGTGGAGGCGGAGGACGAAATGGAGACCTACTTGAAAAATAAAAAGATGTCTGATCTAGCCCGAACCGTCAAGCTTTCGAAGATTTCGCTGTAAAGCGATTTTTTCGACCTAATTAAAGATATAAAGAGTCTTTAATAACTCTAATTAAGGAGATGCAAACGATGACGAATGAACTTTTTCATGCAGCGATTTGGGAAAAGGCCTGGAAGGAAGATGCTCATATAACAGTAAAGAAGATGAAGAGCGCCGGAATCGACCCGGCGCACTCGTTTGATCAGAAGGCGAACACGTTCAACGAGGAAGTATTTAGCGAGGAAGGCAGACGAAGAGCCAAACGAATTATGAGCTGGCTGGAGGATCAGGGAGTTGCCTTTAAGGAGAAATCGATCTTGGACATTGGCGCGGCGTCGGGCGGCTTTTCCGTACCCTTTGCGCAGAGAGGAGCCAATGTGACAGCCGTAGAATCCTCTCTTCCTCTTGTCGAGCTGATGAATGAAAATATCTCGGGTCTCACAAGCGGAACGGTCGAGATTGTACCCGTGCCGTTTGAGGACATTGATATTGGGGCAAAGGGATGGGAACAAGCGTTTGATCTCGTTTTTGTCTCCATGTGTCCCGTCCTGATCGATTGGGAAAGTGTGGAGAAGGTGCTGAGCTGCGCGCGGGAATTCTGCTATATGAGCATGTCCGTAGGCCCTGGCGAGCACAGTCTGGTCGATGAGGTGTGGCCTCTCATTACGGATCGCCCCCGCAAGACCGGGCACTGGGAGATGGGATACCTGCTCCACTTGCTCCTGCTCAAGGGATATGCCTATCAGTCGCTGATCACCCGAGAAATGAAAACGAAGGTGGTAACCAGAGCAACAGCGTTCGAGGAGGCAATCAGCATGCTGAAGCTGTTCGGCTTGCCTGCGGATGAGCGAATTCGCAGCATCGTC
Source organism: Paenibacillus plantiphilus (assembly GCF_927798095.1). Taxonomy (GTDB): domain Bacteria; phylum Bacillota; class Bacilli; order Paenibacillales; family Paenibacillaceae; genus Paenibacillus_Z; species Paenibacillus_Z plantiphilus. The sequence continues at coordinate 132,391 of NZ_CAKMMF010000009.1, forward strand.
TCCGAGCATCTGGAGAAGAATTATCCGGCGGATCAAGTGACGATTCAGCAGGGAGGACGATTCGGCAAAGTGCTGGTTCGATTGCAAAGCCAGAACATGTACAGCAGAGAAGAGGGGTAGGCGACTGAAAAGGCAGCAAGCGAAAGCCTGAATGGAGGCAAGACTCCACTCAGGCTTTTTTTGCCGTATCCGATTGATTGAGGATCAGATAGGGAAGCAGGTATGTTCGTATCCGTATAACGATAATAATCAAATTGATATAGATAAATATTTATTGTAAAACGATAAATATTCTGTTAGAATCAAAGTTACAAAAATGAAGTGAGGTGTTTGAAATGAAACGAGGGTCAACATTTTTCCTGAAGGGAGTTGTTGTCCTTATTGGATTGGCCGCACTTGCAGTATGTATATTTTGGTTGCCTGAGATGGCCAGAAGAGATGCAGAAGCGCATCCAGAGACTTCTTACTTGCAATATCCTTTTTTAGCAGGCGCGTATTTATTGTCTGTTCCATTCTTTGTTGCCTTGTATCAAGCCTTTAAGCTTTTGACCTACATAGATCGGAACAAAGCTTTCTCGGAGCTATCGGTCAGAGCTTTGAAGTACATCAAGTACAGCGGGTTGACACTCAGCAGCATCATTGCAGCAGGAATCCTATTCGTCATCCTATTTATTGATGATGATGTAGCAGGGATTATCGGGATGGGGTTAATGTGCACATTTGCTTCCGCCGTAATTGCAACCTTTGCTACGGTGCTTCAAAGACTTTTAACAAATGCCATCGCTATAAAATCAGAAAATGACCTAACGGTCTGAGGCAACTGAAAATTCGAGGTGAGGTGCATGTTATGGAACGAGGAACTACACTCTTTTTGAAGGTGGCTGTAATTGTAATTGGAATCCCGGTTCTTGCTTTGTGCATATTTTTGGTGCCGGAGATCGCCAATTTTGCGGCAGAATTGTATCCAGAGCATACGTATTTGAAATATCTCGTTTTCATCGATTTGTATGCAGCGGCAATCCCATTTTACATTGCTCTGTATCAAGCTTTTAAGCTCTTAGGCTATATCGACAAGAACAAGGCTTTCTCGGACCTGTCTGTACAGGTTTTGAAAAATATCAAAAATTGCGCACTTACAATCAGCGGTTTGTATGTGTTAGGCATGCCGCTCTTCTATCTCTTAGCAGAGAAAGACGATGCCCCAGGCATTATCTTAATCGGAATGGTCATGGTTTTTGCATCCTTGGTAATTGCTGTGTTTGCCGCTGTTCTCCAAAGGCTTCTAAAAGAGGCTATTGCTATTAAATCAGAAAACGATCTGACGGTCTGAGGTGAAGACATGGCGATAATAATAAACGTTGACGTGATGCTGGCAAAAAGGAAAATGAGTGTTACCGAGCTTTCGGAGAGGGTAGGCATAACGATGGCCAATCTTTCCATATTGAAGAATGGCAAGGCTAAAGCGATTCGATTATCAACTTTAGAGGCGATTTGCAAAGCTTTGGAATGTCAGCCTGGGGATATTTTAGAATATAAGATGGATGAAGACGCTCAATGATGCAATGAACCTTCGACCGTATTGAACGATCAGAGGGACGTTCATGGAATATGCCAGCGGCCGTCCTGGACAGGGACTCCGCTGGTTATAATTTTGTGTCGAGTGACAAGAATGCTCCGCGTGCAGCTTCGATCAAACGCAGCTTAATAATCGAGAAGACGGCCGTTGTCATGCCATTGACCGTACATTTTATTGTCCTTCGTGTTTGCAATAAATTTGTCTAATCTGCTCTTAAATAATTCCGGCTGATTTTGAATGCTTTGGATCGTGTCGATCCGAACTCGATTATAAAGAGCTGGAAATGCTAAAAAATGATCATATACTTGCCTGTCTTCCTTGAGCCTGTGCTCAATTATCCGATCTATTGTAAAAGAATCGGGGTCCATAGCAGGAAGCACCTTTCTTCCTTCATCACGCATTAACCCCAGCTTTTCGAGGCGGCGGACACGTTCTTTATTCAATTCCGTCCAGGAGCTTTTTTTGCTTCTAGGCGACAGTCTCTGAGCCACCTTCGTTTCAGATATTTTCTTTTTGACTCCATCAATCCATCCCACACATAAGCATTCTTCAACCGCGTCCAAATATAGCAACATATCCGGCTTAGGCGTCATACTAATGACGACCCAACAAGACTTTTCAGTCTTACAATTCTCCTGCAGCCACATCCTTAATTCTTCCCTCGATTTTACTGCAATCAGATTGTCTATTTCCATTTTAAACCATCACCCTTCTACACTTTTATTACCAGGCATAATCCTGCAGCGATAGTGATCTGAGGACATGTGCGATGATAGGAATGAGCTGTATTGTTTATGCCTCTATTTGTTATTATAAATAAAGAAGTATGACAACAGTATGTCATACTTCCTAAATCGAATTCCTCAACCTGTATATGCGATTGACACGACACCAAATGGTGTCATACAATAAAAGTCTCACGAAATAAAGTCTAATTTACTACATAAAATAATATTTTGGAGGGGGTGCTATGAGCGAGAGCAGCCAGCTGCGGGATGTGTTCGACGCGATTGCAGATCCAACCAGACGCAGACTGATTCATCTGTTAGCAGAGGAAGAGGAGATACCGCTCCATGAATTAACGGCACAGTTTACAATGGGCCGCACAGCGGTATCCAAGCATCTGACAATTCTTAAAGAGGCTGGACTGGCACTGGACCGAAAAGTCGGCAGAGAAACGAGATTTAGGCTGAACGCCTCTCCACTCAGAGAAGTTCAAGATTGGTTGGCTTTCTACAACAAGTTCTGGAGTGCGAATATGTTGCGCTTAAACCAACTATTAGAGGATGAAGAAGAATGATCCGAATTAACATAAACCGGCTGCATGTCGTTTGCTGCAGCCGGTTTATGTTGATCCCACAAGTTATTGTTGCTTCGGATCAAGCCAAGGACTGCCTGACTCCATTTGCACGAGAATGGTACTATGCGAACAGATGCACAAATGAACACTATTGGAGGGAAATTAAGCATGAGTGAATCAAATCAGGAATATATCGTAATCTCGGGTGCGAGGGAGAACAATCTCAAGAACGTATCCTTGCGCATTCCTAAGCGGAAGATCACGATCTTCACCGGGGTATCCGGATCCGGCAAGTCATCAATCGTCTTCGATACGATTGCCGCAGAATCCACGCGCCTGCTGAATGAGAACTTCAGCATGTTCGTTCGCAATTTTCTGCCTCGTTATCCACAGCCGGATGCGGACGCAATCGAGAACCTGAGCATGGCCGTTATTGTGGATCAGAAGCGGCTGGGCGGCGGTTCCCATTCCACGATGGGCACGATTACCGATATTTCTCCGATTCTCCGTCTTCTCTTTTCCCGAGTGGGTCAGCCCAATGTTGGACAAGCGCATATGTTCTCGTTTAACGATCCGCATGGCATGTGTCCCGAGTGCAATGGGATCGGCCGAAAGCTAGGCGTAGACATGAGCAAGGCGGTGGATATGTCAAAGTCGTTGAATGAAGGGGCAATCATGCTGCCGGATTATGGGGTAAGCAGCTGGGAATGGTCGATGGTTGTGCAGTCGGGTTCCTTCGATCTCGACAAGAAGCTGAGCGATTATTCGGATGAGGAGCTGGAGCAGCTGCTGCATGGCAAGGCGAGAAAAGTGAAGATGGATTTCGCCGGTAAGGCTATGAATATTACAGTGGAAGGCATCATTGAGAAGTTCACCAACAAATATATCAAGCAGGATGTGAAGACGAAGTCCGAGCGTACGCAAAAAACGGTCGCGCCGTACATCTCCGAGGGGCCATGCTCCAGCTGCCGCGGCGCGAGGCTCAGTCAAGCCGCGCTCAGCTGCAGAATCAATGGACTTAACATTGCAGAGATGTCCTCCATGGAGGTCGGCCAGCTCATCCGCGTCATTCAGGAGATTGACGATGCGATCGCCGCGCCAATCGCCAAGTCGTTAACAGAGCGGCTGCAGCATCTGGTGGATGTCGGACTTGACTACTTGACGCTGGATCGTGAGACGGATACGTTGTCCGGCGGCGAGTCGCAGCGCGTCAAGATGGTGAAGCATCTTAGCGGCAGCCTGGTGGATGTCACTTACATTTTCGATGAGCCAAGCGTAGGCTTGCATCCCCGTGATGTACACCGGTTAAATGAATTGCTTCAGAAGCTGCGCGACAAGGGCAATACCGTTATTGTCGTCGAGCATGATCCTGATGTGATCAAGGTGGCGGATCATATTGTTGACGTTGGTCCTCATGCAGGCAGCCGCGGCGGTACGATCACGTATGAAGGAAGCTTCCATGGACTGCTGGAGGCCGGCACACTGACAGGCAATCATATGAAGCGGCCGCTCCAACTGAAGCAGGATTGCAGGCAGCCTTCCGGCAAGCTGTCTATCAAGGAGGCCACTTTGCACAACGTGCGGAATGTGAGTGTAGATATTCCAACCGGGGTGCTGACAGTCGTTACAGGTGTCGCCGGCTCGGGCAAGAGTACGCTGATCAACGACGTATTCCTGGGCGAGCATTCGGATGCGATTGTCATCGACCAATCGGCGGTAGGCGTGTCAACACGCTCGAATCCCGCGACCTACACGGGCATTATGGATGATGTGCGCAAGGCGTTTGCTACCGCGAATAAGGTGAACCAAGGCTTGTTCAGCTTCAACTCCAAGGGGGCTTGCGAGAACTGCCAAGGGCTCGGTGTTGTGTATACAGACCTTGCATTCCTCGACAGCGTGAAACTCCCATGCGAAGCATGCGGAGGCAAACGGTTCAAGGAAGAGGTGCTCGCGTACACGCTGAACGGCAAATCTATTGCAGAAGTGCTTGAGATGACAGTGGAGCAGGCATTGGATTTCTTTCAGCTGAAAGAGGTTGTGCGCAAGCTCCAGGCAATGAGTGATGTGGGGCTGAACTATATTACACTCGGCCAGCCGCTCAGCACGCTCTCGGGCGGGGAATGCCAGCGCATTAAGCTGGCAAGCGAGCTGCATAAGAAGGGCAGCATCTACGTGATGGACGAGCCGACGACCGGCCTGCATATGTCAGATATCGGTCACCTTATGGAGATTATGAACCGGCTCGTGGATGCCGGCAATACGGTGATTGTCATCGAGCACAACCTCGAAGTGATCAGCCAAGCGGATTGGATCATCGATATGGGGCCGGACGGAGGGAGCAGAGGCGGTCAAGTCGTGTTCGAGGGCACGCCTCCACAGATCATCCATGCGGAGCAGTCGATCACAGGGAAATACTTGTTGTAAGCACTAAACTCTGATCAATCTTTACGATTACAGACAAATCAAATAACTCTACCAAATGGTAGAGTTATTTGGCGTTTGCGATCAACAATTAAAACAAGGGTTTACTGGATTGCTCCTGTATTGCAGATAATCTATAAATCGCTTGACCGCGAGTGGTGCGGAATCCTTATCTTTCATTGCAAAGCCGATCTTGCGATAGGCTGGTACTTCGAGTTCTTTAACCACAATCCGGTAGGGGATACGCTTCAAAATAAGCTCAGGCAAAATGCTGATCCCCAGACCACTTTCTACCATCGACATGATGGCATAATCATCCCACGTCGTAAACTGCACCTTTGGTGTAATATTATATCGCTCAAATATTTCCGATATTTCAGCCTTTGCGCCTTTTTCCAAGAGCATGAATGGGTCTTCGCCTAATGCCCCGACAGGAAAACGATCACAACCGGCCAAGGAGTGGTCTTCCGGCAAAATCACAAGCAGCTTGTCCTGCTCCAAAAAGATCGTCTCCAGCTTGGGATGTGTCGGAAGTCTGAGAAAACCGCAATCGACGCGCCCTTCCAAAATCCAGCCTTCGATTTCTGTATAGTCACCAAGCAAAAGCTCATAGTCAACGTTCGGAAATACTTTTTGAAATGCTTTGATTATATTTGGAAGCCAATGGGTGGCTACACTTGAAAATGTCCCAATCCGTATAAACCCTGATTGGAGACCGTGTAATTCGTCAATTTGTGTTTGCAATTTCTGATATTCATGACATACATTTTGTGCGAAAGGAAGCAGTAAAAGACCTTCAGAGGTCAGACTAACGCCAGATCGTCCACGCTCAAGGAGTGAAACCTTCCATTCCGTTTCCAAATCGTTAATCATGCGGCTGATGCCCGACTGTGAGTAGTTCAATGCTTCAGCAGCTTTTGTAAAGCTCCCGTATTCTACTGTTTTGACTAATGCCAAGTATTTTTGGATATTCATATCCATCCTATTCCCACCCCTAGCATCTGTTTTTGTCATCTATAACATGATGAACATTCGTTTTAGTAATGTTAAAAAGGATGATACACTATATCGCAATAGAACTCAATATGGGATGTATGCAAGGGCGGATGATCTCATTGGTTCACCATCATATTAGTAGAAAGCGGGAATAACATATGAAGGAAAAAATTTATTTTATTATGTCGATGATCATCTTCGGTGCAGTTGGCGTGTTCGCCAAATATATCAACTTGTCCTCCGGAGAAATTGCCTTGCTCTTGAGCTTGATCGGCGGTCTGCTGCTGATGGTGGTTTTCATGTGGACTAGGCAAAGAATGTCGTGGCAGCAAGTGAAGAAGAATGCCGCTGTTCTCTTCATTGCGAGCGCAGCACTGAGCGGCAACTGGATCTTTCTGTTTCAAGCATACAAGGAAACAACGATTGCTAATGCAGCGTTGAGCTATTATTTTGCGCCTGTTATTGTTATTATGCTCTCACCCTTCGTTCTGAAAGAAAAGCTGTCGCTCAAAAAGGCAGCATGTGTCGGTATTGCTTTGCTCGGCTTGTTCTTCATTTTGCAAAATGGCAGGATGGATGCAACCGGGCATCATCTGCTAGGCATCGCCTACGGACTTATCGCGGCGGGTTTCTATGCTGTTTTGACGCTGATCAACAAGTTTATTCGGGACCTCGACGGGCTGACCAATACGCTTCTGCAGCTTGGTTTATCGGTGGCGATGTTGCTCCCATTCGTGCTATTCACAAGCGGTTTCGACATCTTTTCAATCACCGGTGATGCGGTTGTAATGATACTCGTGCTCGGTATCCTTCATGGCGGGGTTGGATTTTATCTATTCTTTGCTGGAATGAAAGAACTGCAAGGCCAAAGCATCGCCGTATTGAGTTATATCGACCCCCTAACCTCATTATTGATATCAGCTCTGCTTGTAGGAGAGAGGATGACTTTGCAGCAACTGATCGGCGCTGCCTTGCTGCTGGGCTCCACTTGGTTAGGTGAAGCTGGTGGAGAGAGGAAGGGGTGAGTCGATCAGCGTAACGTATTGTCGCAGCGGATGAGGCGAATGTGCTTGCAAGCATTCCGACGGCATTGTCAGAGGATTCGCCCGTGCGGAGGAGAGGGTGCTCATGATCCAGCATCAGCCATTTTTGCATCTATCGACCATACTTTTTTAATGGCTTTTGAAGTGCGTCCACAATGGCTGCGATGATACTTGTTGCTAGAATACCCATTAGACATAATGATGTAGGTCCCGCTGCATCATCACTATTTGTAACTGTAGCAAGCACCCTTAAACTTACTATTGCTATCACAATGAGAATAATGAATGTAAAAGCACATCTCTTTATAGTCTGCAAGGATTTAAGAGATAATTCAGAGAAAGCATTGTTCTTCTCGATGTAGGTTAATAATTTAAATGCCTGATACAACGAAACTGAAAACGCAATACAGAATCCGTATGCACATATTAAGAAGGGGATTAGGAAGTACGCCGTATCTGGATGTACCCTTGCATCTCTAACGGCTATCCCAGGCAAACAGATACATAAAGCAAGCACTGCAATTCCAGCCAGAACAATAATTACCTTTAAGAAAGTGGTTGAACCTCGTTTAACATGCATTGAAATCACCTCACACTTATATAATAACAAAATGATTTTATCACATGACTTATCGTTATACAATAAATTAATGTTGTTATTAACTAAAATATTATTGTTATTGAAGTTCCCCTTTGAAGAAGGAATATCGGTCAAGTCCATGGAAGGCGATGGAGTTGACCATGCCGAAGCCTACATTTAAAAGGTATAGGATTCACCGTCATCCGGTATTAAAACATTAGAGGAGCTTCCTTTTTCAGCAAGGAAGCTTCTTAGTTCTTCTCTGGATAATGTCCAGTGATTGACGGCTTCCATATGGACTGAAATGATTTTGGAGTTTGGAGCTGCTTGACACACGTGATAAATATCCTCTTTACCCATTACTAAAGAACCGCCTTGTAGAAATTGGTTATCCCCGCCATTTACGACAATGATCTCTGGTTTGTGGACTTCGATTATTTCTTGAACAGCTTCATACCAAACTGTATCTCCAGCTACATATAACGTTTTCTCATCCTCGTGCTTAAAAACTACGCCACAAACCTCACCGGCAAGCTTTACGATTTCCCCTCGACCGTGTTCTCCTTTTGTCTTGATCAGTTGGATATCTTCAAAATATGAATCCTCATCAAGAACTTCGACTCGCCGAAAGCCGGCATTGCGAACTTCAATTGCATCGTCTTCGTTCTGTACAAACATCGGGATATCTTTTGGAAGCACCTCTTTGGCTGTATCGTCAAAATGATCCAAATGCAGATGGGTTACAATAACAGCATCAACATTTATAATATTGTCAAGAGAAGTGGGTAAGCTCACCAACGGATTAAATTGATCCCCTCTTAACGAGTTCGGAAAAGGCGGGTAAGCACCTTTGTCCGCCAGAAACGGGTCAATCAAAAATTTCATGCCAGCATATTCAACAACCAAGGTTGCATTTCTAATCCCTGTAACTTTCATATTTACAGCCCCTTTTGTTTGTTATGCTCTTATTGTATCGGAGGGGCAATTTGGTTTACATCGTTTTAATCAAGTCATTTGGCGGTTTGACTTGAGTTTTGAAACTAATCTAAACTAAGCCTTATTCAAACTCTACGTTTTATTTTCTACAGGGGGATTACAATGGATCACACCGATATGCTTATTTTGGCTGAATTATCTAGAAATAGTCGTATTACAATGAAGGAATTAGGGGGGAAGGTGCATTTGACCGGACAAGCAACCGCAAGTCGTGTTGCGAAGCTGGAGGATACTGGTGTTATAGAGGAATATTCGATTAAAGTGAATCAATTTAAATGTGGTTATTATATTCATGCCTTTATTACGATCTATACGAATACCCCTAATACTCATAATCATCAGCCTTTGCTTACCTTTATCCAGGACCAAGAGCAATACGTATTAAATAACTACAAAATTAGTGGAGATGGCTGTTACATTCTTGAGTGCAGATTTCCATCCAATGAACACGCAGATAAATTTCTGGAAGGATTGAACAAGTACGCAAACTACAAATTGTCGATTGTTATTAAAAAATCATGAAGCCGGTGTTTTACGTCTCATAAGGATACCGGCTTTTTATCGCAGCTATGTGACCAGTATTGCTAATATTGTCCCCGAAGGTCTTGAAGGCAACCGGCACATCATTCAACTGCTCCTTTTTTTTGTGATGTCTTGCGCGATGGGACTTTACTCGAAGAAGTCGGCTTGATTGTGAACAGAGCAAGAATGGAGCAAAGCAATGCGCTGCCAGCGAATAAGTAGAATAGCCACGCCTCGTTCTTTAACATGACCGAGGCAATCAATGGACCTAACGCAACGCCGATGAATCGGGCACTGCTATACAAGGATGTGATCGTCCCGCGCTGCTTTTTCTCGATGCCTTCCGTAATCAACGCATCAAGGCTCGGGAGGACGAGACCGATTCCTCCGCCGCTAACGAACATGAGTGAGATCAGAAACCACATACTCTTCGTGTTGGCTATGCCGCAAGTCAGCATCGCAGCAGTCAGAACGAAAAGCCCGATCACGCTGAATACCTTCATGCGGAGCTTATTCTCACCCACGATTTTGCCCGTGATATACGAGGAAATACAGATGGCGCTTAACGGAATCGCCAATAGAAGTCCTTTTTTGATCCCGTCGATGTGGTAATGATGTTCAAGGACGGATGACAGATAATAAAGAAATCCGAACATGATGAACATTGCTAGGCAGCCGATGGAGAAAATCGCATAAAGCCAGTGTCCTTTCTCGGCCAGTAATAACGCTGTATTATGTATAAACGATCGAAAGCGATTTTCCGTGTTCGATTCCTCCTCAGCAGTGGAATCACTCGATCCGGGAGTTTTCACGAAGAACAACACAGCCAGAATAGAAAGGATCGAGATAAACGGAATTACGGCGAGCGGCAGAAACCAAAAGACCAACGCAAGGGAGGAGCCTAATACGGGACTGAGTACTTTGCCGAACGTATTGGAAGTTTCGACCATGCCAAGACCCTTGCTTACTTCTTCTTTACTGTCAAACATATCGCCGACCAAAGGGAGCACAATCGGAAAAGCTCCGGCGGCTCCTATGCCTTGGATGAACCGCCCCAGCAAAATGACATAGTAGCTGCCATGTTCCTTCATAAGCCATGCCGCCAGTCCCGAAATCAATCCGCCAACCGCCACAATAATTAAGCTGATGACGATAATCCGTTTACGACCGAAACGGTCCGATAAATACCCCGCAATAGGGATACATACGATGGACACGGCAGCATAGACCGTTATGATTAAGCTCGTCTGTAAATCAGATATGTTTAATTCCCGCTGCATCAAAGGAAGAATCGGGATGAGCATTGAATTCGCAAGCGTCATAATCAATGGTATGGACGACAACGCGGCCAAATCCAATTTCTTTTTTTCTTTCATTATTGACGCTCCTTCACACATCCGACTAATTTCACACCTGGATAATAATCGTGAAAATCATGGGCCTTCTCTTCGTATGAGCATACAATGAGTCGATGCCAAGTTTAGCCCTGTCAAGAATGACTATAATGTTTCTCGCAATAGTCGGGATTATCCATATCATCAATGGAACAATCTGTCTTGCTATCGCTGAATAGCAGGTTATTGTGCAGGTAAACACCTGATCCTGCAGCAGCAAAAGTGTTGCAATAAACCCTCGGCGGACAGTTTGGCGAGATGAGAACGATGATGCCATATTTCAAGATATTCGGAACGAATTCATTTTCGATTCAGAATGAATAACAAATATACAAATGGGTAAAATTTTTCGAGGGGTAAAAGAATCTGCATCCGTAACCCCCTGACAACAACCGTACCATTGGGCCACATGGTACGGATTTGATTTTTTTAGCTTATGAAGTCGACAAGGTTAGATGCTCAAAAAGACGAATTTGTATGGTATGCATTTGGGGAAGAGGGGACGAGGTAAGTTGATTTATAGGTTCTAACGCATAGTTCAATTCCTTTGCGGGAAAACCAAAGGTGATTCACTAAATCAGCTGAGGAGTTGACTTACTTGAGGAAAATAAAGGTCCTGTTGACGTTTTCACTGCTAAGCTGCTTTACATTAATGCTGGGCGCCGGAATCATAAGCGCCGCTGGATCAAATCAGATAAATAATATGACTTCACTCACTGCCCAAAGCAACCAGTCTTCCGACAACCGTTCGATGAATAGCAACAATATGAACTCAAATAGTGGAGGGAACTATCGAGCTAATGCAACCAACAATGATAATGATTTCGATTGGGGCTGGTTAGGCCTTTTAGGTTTAATCGGTTTAGCTGGTATGAGAAGTCGTAACCATGACCGTAATCCTCAGCGCTCGTAACCTACACGATATCCAAAAAGATTGTGACTAATGGTTAGCCTCCACTGATAGAAGCCGATAGCTGCACTCGCATCGTTGAATAAAGTGACCTGGAAAGCGTTTAGAAAGTCGTCTGACAAGTACATCGATCTGATTTTTGATGGGGAATTGTAATTCCCCATCAAAAATTTCTGGTCATGAATTTGGAGCGCACCCTCAGAATTCATTCAGTAACCCCAACAGCAAGTCCTTTGATTGACATTAAATGAATGATCATTTATTATTCCTTTATGAGACATAGAGACGATAACAAAGTAGAAGCAATCTTTGATGCAACAATACAGCTCGTCAATGAGATCGGATTTGCCGAAACGTCGATTTCTAAAATTGCTAAAAAAGCAAACGTTTCGGCTGCTACGATTTACATTTATCATGAAAACAAGGAGGACCTGCTTCTTAAAACTTACCTGAAAGTAAAAGGTAAAATGAGTGAGAAAATGTTTCAAGGCTTTGATGCTTCTAAAACGGTAGAAGAACGGTTTGACTCGATCATTCGCAACTACGTTCAGTTTATACAAAACCACAAGCAGTATTTTTTGTTCATGGAGCAAATCATGAATTCGCCACTGCCTCAGAAATGGTGTCTAGAAGATACGGCAGGTCTTTTTCAACCGATTTTCGAGATGTTTGATACCGGTAAAGTGCAAGGCTTATTTAAACAAGAGGATGTTCGTACGTTAATCGTATACGCGGTCTTGCCGGTAGCCGAACTGGCAAAGATACATTTGAAAAACGGAACTCAATTCGAAGATGAACAAATAAATGCGGCTATCGTTATGAGCTGGGATGCCATAAAAGCATAATCAAAACAGAGAATGCGATGCCGAATATTTTTTACAACAAAATAAATGAACGTTCACTAATAAGTGCTTGATAAATGAAAAGGAGATCATAAAATGACAAAACCGCCGTTTGACAATCGAGGTATAACCTGATGATCCCTGTTCTGATATGCGCAGCTATTATTATACTATCAACTGCATTTTTCCTAAACTACTATCCACCATTCGGACAAAAAGAGTCTGCGGAGAAACGCAATAGCTACCGACATCTTCCGAATTACGGCCGCAAAAAATTTGTGAATCAAATCCCTACCTCCATGAGCATGAGAATGGCAGACTTGCTATCTATATTACGGGACTATGTGAAGGGGAATCCAAATCGGAAACCGATTACTCCGCTGCCGGTTAAGCGCGTAGATCCCGCTAGTATACAACAAGAAAACCTAACGCGTGTGACATGGTTCGGGCATTCAGCACTTATGCTGGAATTGGAAGGGAAAACACTGCTGTTCGACCCGATGTTAGGAACTTCTCCAACGCCGATTCCCATATTCGGCAATAAGCGTTTTAGCAAAGATGTTCCTATCGACCTCGACAAGCTTCCGGTTATCGATGCAGTTATTTTTTCTCATGATCATTATGATCATCTGGATTACAGTTCCATTCAAAAGCTGAAGGGAAGAGTTAAGCATTTTTATGTACCGCTTGGCCTCGGTAGTCATTTAATGCGCTGGGGAATCGGCCAATCGAGCATTACCGAACATAATTGGTGGGATACGTCCACATTAGATGGAATTCAATTAATATGTACGCCGGCGAGACATTTTTCAGGGCGCAGTCTGTTTGACCGGGATTCGACCTTATGGTCCTCATGGGTCATTATAAGTAATAGGAGCCGCGTGTACTTCAGCGGTGATAGTGGGTTTGGTCCACATTTTCAGGAAATTGGCGAAAAATACGGTCCATTTGATTTGACACTCATGGAATGCGGTCAATACGACAAGCGTTGGTCTAATATTCATATGATGCCTGAAGAAACAGTCCAGGCTCATCTGGATGTGAAGGGGAAATTGTTGCTTCCCATCCATTGGGCAGGATTCACGTTGGCCCTGCATGACTGGAATGAGCCAATCGAACGTGTGACGAAAGCAGCCAGGGAAGCACAAGTGAACATCGTTACACCGTCAATTGGGGAGACTTTAAGAATTCCTTCATTCGAATCTCTGGTATATGAAAATGTTACATGGTGGAAGAAAAAATAAAAACAGCGCTTGCCGCTGTTTTTATTTTGCTTGACCGACCAGACTCTTGGGTAAGCTACACCATAATCCCGCAATCAAAGAAATCGATTGCGGGATTATGGCGTCCATGATCAACTTATTTTAATAAACACTAATCACATAATTATTAGGAGTAAAGGGAAATGATGCACTGCTCACATCGATGTTAGCAACTGCTCCCGGCTGCAATATTATATCATAGACATAGAGCCCAGGCTGCTGCGCCAAATAGTGTATCCTACCCTGGCCACTAATGTTAATGCTGGATGGATAATAGTTGGCTGATGCTGAGCTGGAAACAATTAATTGATATGCCCTAGCATACGGACTGAAATTAAAAATTTTGAATGATTCTGTTGCACCGGGAGCCAACGTACGGTAAGAGCTATAACCAGAATCAATTTGAGTATAGGACGAAGTACTAACTGTTCCAGTCGGTGTACTCACGGACGCGGATGCATTAACATTTGAAGAAATCAACAGTGATCCAATAATAAGAGCTGCACTTAATAAAGCGATAGAACTTTTCTTTAATCTGTTAATAAACATTATTGTAATCCTCCTAAGCATTCCTATAAGTAGACTGGCCAGTCCCTTATCTTAAATTACCTCTATTTACATATTTATGTAATGAGGCATTGGAACCAATTTACTTTTACAATTTTTAAGGAGTTACAATGCGCTAATTTCATCGAAATAGATCGAATAATGAGGTCCGAGTGTGATGTAAGGTTAGGTGAGACTATCCTTTACCCCCTGTAGGTAGACCATACGGCATAAAAGACTTGAAATGCAGGAAAGATAGAAGCTCTTAAGCCCCAAAAGGTGTCAGGGTTCCCATATGCTTGGAAAGATGCTTGAGGCGAATCCATAAGGATAGCTTTCGGCCATATGCTCCACCTCAGACTACGCGGCTTTTGCCTACACGTAACAAAGAATATTGTTAATGCCTGAGTTAAACTGCTTTTTTTGATACAGGCGGGCGATCTTCTTGGTCATGCTGCGGCTTGAAAACTGACGGATCATAAGATTCCGGACTTGATGCGTTTGTGTCTTGCCGTTTTTTTTCAATTGCATAATTTTGTTCAGGTCGTTTATAAGCTGCCTGTCTGTCCATTTCACTCGTCTGTTTTGATGATCCCCGAAATTTCTTCTCCAAGCATAGTTGAAATTTTTCACGGTCACCCGTCCAACAAACCCGCTGCATCCGACCGCGAGGACTGGTTTTCCGCAAGCTATTGCTTCCAATGCGACACGACCGGTTCCGACCACAACATCACATGATCGATAAAAATCACTCATATTCGAAATAAGCCCGGCTACAATGTATCCGCCAGTTTTTTTAACATATTTTTTGGATAACCTTCCTGCAATCATCACGCGGGTATTCGGTCTTCCAGCCTTAAACGATCGTAAAATACGGGAGATCCGCTGGCCGAGCGGCAATTTCTCTGATGTAAATCGGCCGACATACCCGATGACGATAGCACCCGCAGGGAATTTATATTTTTTGCGTAGAGATTTCGTCCCTTGCGGCCGAAAGGTTTCAATGGCAATCCCATTGGGTATGAGGTGCAACTTCGCTGTCTTTGCACCGCAGCGCACGGCATAGTTATATATGGGAGGCGAAACCGCAATGATCGCTTTTGCTATCGCACTCGATTTTCTGATCGCGGCTGGTTTAAAATATTTCCCATGCATAGTTACGACGACCTGGCTTGGAAGAGGACGCAATGTTGCCAGCAGAGATACGCTGAATTGATCATTGGCATGAACGACTTGGTATAATTTCAGCATCTTTTCCAACAATTTTTGAGAATTCTTGTATGAAGGCGCAATGTGAATTCGCATCCCTTTTTTGCGAAAAAAACCCAGCCACGTTCCGCCTGACGTATAGATCCCTACTCGATATCCTTGTTTTTTTAAGGTTTGCGCCAATGTCAATACGTAAGTTTCCGTCCCCCCTCCTGACCTCAAATTTTTAACCATGATTAGAACACTTTTCAAGTCCGGCGACCTCCCGCAAACTCGTAATACAACTCCGACATTATACATTATGACCGTCGATCCTTTTGGGACCATGACGTTTACATTTTCTTCATATTTATCGTACCTTTCGTTACGCCGATACATAAATATATTCGGAAGCGAAATAAGGAGGATGCTCATGGCAAGCAACAGCAGCCTTAAAGTATGGGTCATGACGAACGAATTTCAACCGAATATTGTCGGAGGATTAGGAATTGTCGCAACCCAACTGAGCAGAGTGCTGAGCAGCGCTGGGGTAAAGGTCAAGGTCCTATGCACCAGCAAATCTGGGAAACTTGTTGTATCGAAACCAGGAGTCAATATGCGTATCGTAAGGCTGCCTAAAAATAAGCATTATTTCAGGCAATCCGCACGCGCTTTCAAAGCCAATGCCGTTTTACGGGCAGCGGGAGCCTCAGGTTCGGGAAAGCCGGATCTGATCCATGTCCACAGTACAGAATTTGCCGATGCAGCAGCTGCGGCCAAGAACAAATTTCGCATCCCCATCGTATATACTTGCCATTCAAACGCTTCAGAAGGTATTCGTTCAATGCCCGGAAAAAATCAAGCCAAATTAATTCGTTTAGCTAGGAGGATCGTCGTTCCAAGCAGATGGCAAGCGGGGGCGACTAGACGGTCATATGGCGGCGTGAAAGGCCGGTTTGTCGTCATTCCGCACGGAGTGAATGCCGTTTCAAGACTCACGAGCGGCAACCCTAAGCATTTACTCTTCGTTGGCAGACTTATTCCGTCAAAAGGCATAAAACCTTTAATCAAAGCCGTCGCTTTATTATCCAGTTCCCACAAAAATGTTCGTCTAACCGTCGTGGGTAGCGGTAGTAAAAGCTATAGGAACCATTTGCGTGCCTTTGCAAAGCAGCTTGGCGTATCAGGACGCATCCGCTGGATGGGCAACCGCCCGCACAATGCGATTCAACGCATGTATGCATCCTATGGCGCCGTCATTGTGCCGAGCAAAAAAGAATCGTTTTGTCTTGTGGCGCTGGAGGCGATGGCGAACGGGGTGCCGCTAGTATCGACCTTGTCAGGCGGGCTAAAGGAATTTGTAAATAACCGGAATGCGCAAATTATTCGTTCCGTAAATGGAGCATCCATCGCCCGGGCCATTGCCGCTATGTGGGTAAACAAGAAAAACACAAAGAAGAGGCGGCTTCATGCAAAAGCTACCGCTGCCCGCTATAGATGGCCAAAAATCGCACAGCGCTACAAGTCGTTGTTTTTAGGCTTGAAGAAAGCGAGGACGCCATGAGTAAAAAATCGGTTTCCAGTATCGCAAAACAGTTTGGGATTAAGGTAGTGGGGCATAAACAAATCCGTAAAGGGATATTCCGGATTATTGCCCAAAATGGGCGAACCTACAGCCTGAAACGAATGCCAAGGCCGCTTGCGCGACTGAAGTGGATCGATCGTATGCTTCTGCGTTGCAATAATAAGGGTAGGGGGCTTCGACTTGTCTGGCGTAATCCGCGAACGCCGATAGGGAGAAAACTTTACGCCACATCCTCTAAAAATGAGCTTTACGTGTTGAATCCCTGGATTGCCGGGAGAAAGCCTTCCCCCCGTTCTTTAGGCGACATGCGGGCATGCGGCATCGCATTGGGCCGGCTTCATACGGCCGGTCGCAACGGACTTAAGGGGTATTTCGCCTATAGTCAGATTCGCACATGGCCCCAAACGCTTCAAGCACAGCAGCGGTATTTGCAAAACAAAATAGCAAAAGCGAACAGGAACGGCTTCGGCAGTACGGCGATTAACCGTTTCATCCAGCTCCATGGCAAGGAAATTTTACAATATTCAACCAAGGCGAGAGCGCTGCTCCGAAGCAGCGGATATTTCTCGTACCGCAATCGTCCGCGGACGCACGGTGTGTTGTGTCACGGCGATGGAGGGCCGAGTAATTTTATTATGAACGCCAAAGGAACCCATCTCCTTGACTTCGAAACGATGCATGTGGATTTGCGCGCCTATGATTTGTACCGGGTCATTTACAATTCATGCAAAGACCATCAATGGGATTTCAGGATCGCCAGGGCGATTCTAAACGGTTACCGTCAAGTCGCAAAACTGAGTAAAACCGATTATAAGTTAATCCGTATATGGTTGCGGTTCCCGCGTAGCACTTACCTGGTGCTGTCTCCCTTTAAAAGAATCCCCTTAACGAAGAAAAGGCTGCAATGGGCGCTGTCATCTGAAAGGAGGCTCGGTCCATTTCTGCAAAAGCTCGACAACTATGCCGCGAGAAATAGCTTATAAGGAGTTTTAGGTACAAGACAGGGGAGAACTGAATAAAATGAGGCAAGTAGATCATGAAATAATGATTGCTTGCCTCTTTGATTTGAACTGCAGCAGCCACTATTAATATTTGTTACAGAAATTGGCCTAATATGCATCTTCTTCAGGGCAGACGTGCAGCAACTGTTGCTGTTATCACTTATTTCTGTTGGCCTGGACACTGAGCAAGCGCCAGTCTCCGGTAGATGAAGCTGCACTTCACGAGCTGCTTTAAAATCACCTGCTAAGCCAGCAACAACACTACGTACTTGTTCATAGCCCGTAGCCAGCAGGAACGTCGGAGCTCGACCGTAACTTTTTGATCCCACGATATAAAAGTCCTTTTCCGGCTGACGCAGTTCCGCTTCACCATGAGGGCGTACGGTCCCGCAGCTGTGAATATTGGGATCAATCAAGTCAGCAAGTTGTGGAACGGATTCCACAGCTGTATCTGCTGCATATCGCAATTCTGAAAGGAACGAGAAATCAGGTCTTGCCCCTGTTGCCACAATAACCTCATCGATTTTATCAATAGAGTATGGCTTATCTAATTTAGTACCATGTAGAGAAAGGATGTCTGATTCTTTCTTAAGTTGATCAATAAGAAATGGGGTGTGAACCAGTACATTGCCTTGTTGTACATATTGGTTAGCTCGGGTACCAAGTGCTCCTCGTGCCGGTAACCCATCATTTTCTCCGCCTCCAAAAGCATCCGAAACTTTTTGCTTTCTAAGCACCCAATGGATTGTTGTTTCTGGGATCTCCAATTTCAACTCATTTAACAAAGTGAGTGATTGAATTGCCGAGTGGCCACTGCCTACAACAACAATGTTTTTCCCCGCATACCGTTCTTTAGCTGAACCCAAAATATCTGGAATACCACATACTGAATGTGATTTTTATTATGGGGCTCGCCTTCAGCAGGATGCCCACTTGTACTCATCGGGTTGGGTGTGAGCCATGTTCCAGTTGCATCAATGACAGCTGAAGCCTCTTTGCGCAATAACATACCGTTTTGCTCATATTCAATAATAAAGGCGGCAAGATCCCGGCCGGCTGTTTTCATTTTATCGAAACCTTTTCGATACACAGCTTTAACCAACGATTGAAGATGAATAAAGGGTTGTAATTGTTTTAGCTGAGATAGCGGTAAAAGATACTCATTAACTAATTCTAGCCCCGCAGGTATGTGATCTTTTGCTGGAGCTTGCCACCCAGACTCCAAAAGAAGCTCCTTAGCAGCTGTATCTATGTTAAATTCCCAAGGGGAGAACATCCTTACATGTTTCCAGCTAAGTACAGAGGATGCGATATGAGAGCCTCTTTCAAATAAAACAAAGGGCATGTTTCTCTTTACAAGTTGTGCAGCAGCAGCCAATGCTACTGGTCCGCCACCGATAATTGCTGTTGGTAATTGTGTTTTCATTGCTTATATCCCCCTTAAAATTATTTGCATTTTGCAAGTATATAGTATAGTGAAATGTAAGCCTCCATTATTTTGGAGGCACACAACATGTTGCTGATCTTTGCATAGCATCATTAAACAATTGAATAGAGCGCAGTACCGTTTCACGTTCAAATTCACTCATTGTTGACAGGACGCCATTGAGTTGAGTATTAACGGTAAGGTTAATTGCATTTTCAACGGTTAATCCCTCAGGTGTTAGTGATAATATAGTGATCCGTTGATCAGAAGGATGGGGGGATTTCTTAATAAATCCCTTATCAGCCAAAGTTTTTACCTGTCTGCTGAAAGTGGTGATGTCCATACCAAGAGCTACTGCAATATCCTGCATGGAGGGATTATGTTGACGATTAATTTCATAGAGAATATGACTTTGTACAAGTGATACTTCTTGGCCGCAACAGGAATCACAGCATTGTTCACTTAATAACCCAAAATTTCGGGACATGATTTGAAACATATTCCTCACATTTTCCATTTGCATGACCTCCTAGAGAAAGTTATAGCATTTATATTTGCAAATTGCAATTATTTTATAAAATCGATTTTAAAATCCCCAAAGCAGGAGGGGCTTGGGATTGTTAGGGGCTGGACCGGGGCAAAGCGGTCGTGAAGCACAAGGCGAGGTTACAGGAGAAGGTCCGTACGCTCTTTGCCACCATTGGAGAGGCTCAAAAAGACGAAGATGCCGAGCAGGGAGACTTTGTAGGCAGTAGGTTTTTTTATTTTGATTTTAGATTGAGGATAAGGGAGTGGATATTAAAATGATGTCTTCAATTGATTGTTTTGTATGCCGCAAACATAATGGTGAACTTAAAATAAATGGTGTCTGTTCCCGATTGAGAGGTGTTCTTGTATCCTTTCTGAATAGCTTACATTGTCAGCAAACCGTGGATAGTACTACATTAGTACATTGAAGAATGAGCTAGATGCAACATTTCCTTCAAATTGATAATTTTAAAATCAAAGCTGCCAATGGCGGCTTTTTCAAACTTATTTTTTATGAGCCGCGCACGGAACGCAGCTCATTAAGTTAGAATGATGGGAGAAAGAATGCTGATCGGACACATAGCTGATTTATAGACATATGTATAAAATACTATGTAATATACATCTACTAATTCGACAAGAATTGCTAGTTGGTACGGGTTTATATGGATTGTGACACAATATATCAAATGTAAAGTTTGGGATAGTGGTAACGCTGTCCTTTTTCGTCGTTCTTGAACTATAATATGGAGTAGAAATATGGTAGAATTTCCAAGTGGGACTTGCTATTTAGATTCAGTGTTTTTAGTAGCTGATCCGGAGCATGCTAAATGAAACTAACTCGGAGGATTAGGTAGGATTAAAGGAAAATGATAATTTTATAATTGAACTTAAAAACAATAGGGGGATACATCAATGTATTTGAAGCATTTGAAAATTTGGAATGTGTACGTCAGACTTTATGCTGACGGAGTAAGATTTGCTCTTCGCGCCTTCCTTGTAGCAACCTTCTTTGAGCGGACATCGCTTACACTTTTCTACGTCAAAATAATACGTGTCCGTTTGGTTTGTTCCAACGCCTTTCTTGCCCTGACGTGCTTTTCGAATCGCCAAATGACCAGCTTTGCACACATACATGCCTCAAGAACTTTTCGAACGTTTTAAAGAAAACGGAGTTAACATTATAGGCGAGCGGATAACTTGCGGTCCAAATGTAACGTTTGCAGACCCTGATGGAAACGTGTGGGAGATATGGATCCCTTAATTAATCAACTAACGGGCAGAAAAGTGCGATTACTATCCTCATTTGAGGAATACAAGGTTGCTATTGACCAACAAAATACATCATTGCAGCTAACTAATTAAATATACGGTTCAAATCTCTAACGTGTTAATATATGGATAATAGTAATTTCATCATTCATGGTGAGGGCGTGTTTTGGTGGGGAAATTCGATATTGTAACATGTACCAATTGCGGAAATGAAAACAGGGTATTGTCTGAAAAAATGGAATTCGCGAAATGCGCTGTTTGCAAAAAACGATTAAAAGGCGGCACATTATACGAGGTGCTCGAAATCCATCAAACGGCTTCACCAGAGGGGATTAGAGAAGCGTATCGGAGATTGGCCATGCATTGGCACCCAGATAGAAATATAGACAATGTTAAAGTTGCAACGGCAAAGATCAAACAAATTAAAGCTGCCTATAATGTGCTCTTTAATGAAGAGAGCCGTGCAATATATGATTCCATGCTTAAGAAACAATCCAATCAAGGAACGGAACAAAACAGCTCCTCAAATACATCCCATTCTAACACCTCATCTCAACATACAGAAAAGCAAAATGAAAACAGGCAAAATGCTTCTTATTCGAAACCGAAAAAGGATACTGCCCACACAACGAACATGGGCGGAAATAAGACAACAAAGAACTCAGAAGCAAATACTGAAGATACTGCATCGACTTCCGCACAAAGTCATTCCACTCATCCAGCACAAAAAAGGAATAAAGAAATCAATATCAAATTTACGCCACTTCGCATCGCATACTCCGTTTTTTTACTCGCATGTATGGTGGTATTCATAGTAGTGTTTGTGTCGGATACAGGCGAATCTTCTATTGCGGCGGTGGATACCGCGACTAATGAACAATCAGTGGTTACTCAAGCAGTCTCTGCAGCACCAGTAAGGCAAACTGACAAAACCCAAGAGGGTGAACCCCCTAAACAACAATCCATCATGTTTCAGAATGATCGACCGGTCCTCACATATAAAGAATCCGACGCGATTGGCGCCAGTTATTTCCTTCCAAATAGTGGCGGCAACGGGGAATTCACGATAGCGCCTGGCGACCGGGTGGAAGCATTTAGTGGCGAAAAGATCAATATTGATTTCGACGTCCCTTTTGAATCGGATCCTTTAATAAAGCTTAATGACCTAAAGATTGATGGCCTACCAACTGCAACTAATCCCAATATCACTTGGATTACTTTCACCGCAGTTGAAGGCGAGAATAAGGTAAGCATTACGGTTGATAATTCGACATACGAATATTTTTTTGATGTTACGATCGAAACAAAGCAATCATCTGCAGCAACTTCGTCGAGTTCGAACACCAATTCCTCGTCTAGTGTCTATTACAAAAACTGTACTGCCGTTCGCGATGATGGAAAGGCTCCACTATATGCCGGTGATCCGGGCTACAGCAGAAAGTTAGATCGCGATGGAGACGGAGTAGCCTGCGAATGAGGGATTCATTTCAAATTCGTACAAGGAAAGCGATAACGACGGCACTCTTCTGATCTCTGGACGTCTCCAGCGAGTAGAGGCTGCAGATCCGACTGCGGTCGTTGATTTACCGAATCCAGACGCCGCCGGCGGAAGACATATTTAGGATTTGCTATCAGTCTAGCGCGATTAACACGAAGGAATAATAACAATAGCGGATAAGGGAAATAAAGAAAGAAGAGTAGCAGAGACGCCTAAGTTCTTAAATGACTTGATACCGAAATATTGAAAGGAAGTTAAAAGTACATTTGATTTGAAATAGGGGATAACGATGAATCAAACCGAAAAAGTTAAATTCGATACAGCCGTTAATAATGCAGTACACAGATATATGAGAGAGAAAAAGTCAACCTGTATGTATCCTGGTTGTGAAATGGAAGCGATAAATTCCCATTCAATATCCGAAATGAGTTCGCTTGAAACGCTTAATGAACAAGGAGAAGACCGCAATTTACTAGCACCTAAATCACGGATGGCATATCCAAACAAGTCTATGCTAATTGAAGATTGTGGTATTCCCCACGCGTCAACATTTAAAGGATTCTGTAAGCTTCATGATGAAATGTTTGCTCGACTAGACCAATCAGGAATCAAATCGGAGAAAGATCTATTTCGTCAAGTGTTTAGATCTTTGAGTTATCACGTATTTAGGGAAAAGGTCATTGATGTCATCCGTCCCAAATTTATGGAGAAAATTGAAAAAGAGAAGCTGGAAGATGAAAAGCTTCATGGTGAATGGGATTCACAGATCGCAAAACTCATTGATTTCGGTTGTTCAAATGCTGCTGAGCAAATAAATAAAAGGATAGAAATCCTTGATAAGCAAAGGCTTGAAGTAAAAAGATTTTTAGACATTATGGTCGATACACATTATACTTATCCGTTAACAGATTTTACTGGTCCTGAAATTCCTGTATATGTAGTGTATAAGAGGTTAGGTTTTCAAGTTCCTGTTGCTGTTAATGGAAAAATCAGTTTTACTTTTGGTGATGGTTTTTCGCATTATGTCATTTTAATTTGTATGCCAGCTGAGAATACGACAGATTTTATTATAATAACAGACAAGGAGTTTCATGCTAAAGAAACTGAATATCTTGCTGCTATCGTAAATGATGACGTATATATACTGAATCTAATAGAAAGATTTATGGTGATGACTGATGAATGGTGGATTAAGCCAAGTATTTATAACAACTTATCTGAAGAAAGGAAAAGAATCCTAATCGAAGATTTGTATTGCTATGGTGAAGGTCTTGATATTTTGGGGAGTTATGACATGTCAATCTTTGATGAATTGCGGTTACAGCTTATTGATGAACTTCCAGATCATCGTAGATTGTATGAATTGCAAAAAATTTATGAACTACCGAAAAGAGCGGAACTCGAAGAAAGGAAAAAAAAAATACAACATAAATTTAATCAGCCATTATTCAGCTTTGAAATTATCGGGTGATAAGAATATTATCTCATTAATCGCTGCGTAAATGGCGCAACTGCAATAGAGGCCATGGATTGTTGTTATATAAAGAGTTTGAACGCAGCAAAAAGGCGGAAGCATTACGCTAACGAGCACATTAGTTGCATAGAAACGGCAGCCCATATCTGGCTGCCGTTTTCGCCAATTTACATACATATGTATAAAATACGGGTTTTGTGTAAATGTATTTTTATTTGTGCTGCTTGACATTTTCTAGCCCGTGCTCGATAGAAACAACATATGCGTTTTCCAACATTGACATTGTTATCATGATGGTTCCTTTCGCCTACAGTATTCAATGAGGAACAATTTTTACTCTCACATCTATTTTTCCATTCTTGCCACTTAAATCTTGTTCAATTCCTTCTGGATTTTTAACATGATGCTCAGGATCATACACAAAGCATACCAGTGTCTTACAAGCCGGATGAGCTTGATACCTTTTTATATCTATAATTAATTGTTCTCCAAGTTTCTTATCGGTCAGGTTCTTTGATGCCATCTTTACCTCTACTATGATTTGCTCATTTTTGAGTAGAAAATCTACTCTCGATGACGATCCAGCATTCCTTGGCGTGTAGTCCTCTTCAACAACATTTACAAAGTACGCTCTAAGCAGTCCATGCAATAAATCCTGTACGTCATATTCATCTCTGACATGGATTGTGCATCTGTTATTGTGTCTTTGTCGGAATTGTCTAGCCACAATATCAAATCTTGTCAGGATACCTAGTAATAAACTTAATTTGTTTTCTGATGTGTTTTGGACTTTATCTTCATTTCGCTTGTTAAACCATTCAATTTTATTAATCTCATTCCAAACGGCATCACGCAATTCTGCTAATCCATATGCATAGAATGAAGTTTTTGTAATGGGCATTTTAATAATGCTATCTAAAATAGATACTTCAAACAAACCTGTAACCTCATCATGACTATAGCCTCTTTCCACTTTTACAGTTGCATACTCCCAATTTATTTTATCATTCGATACTAATCTATAATTCCACCCTTTAGCCGTACATACTTTATGTATTGTTAATAACACTTCACTATACCTTTTTTCTTTTACTGCTCTTATATTCTTGGTGTTATGTGTTTTGCAATATCCAGAATCATATGCTTTAAAATTACATCTAGTTCCAGATTGGGTATTAGCAGCACATCTTTTTACATGATTCTCCATCAGCAAAATCTCCTTAGAACAATTATAAATAGCTTACTCGTTACTAATCTCTCATTCTTTTACTTTAATTTCGGTTTCTATTTTTACTTTTGCATATAAAGGCATCAAAAAAAAGCAATTCATTAAGTCTCTTTTTTGTAATCAGATAAAAAAATATCGCTCATATCACTAGAATCCTTTCTAAAGACACTCTTTTAAGTTCTTCTAACAATTTATTACTACCTGAGACTTAAGTCATACGTACAACATAATTGTACCACATCATAACAATCAGTTTCCTATGTGAAAATCAAAAAAACTACAGCCACGGGGCTGTAGGGAACATTCACTTCCCCTTAGTTGAGAAACGGCAGCCATCTTGCTGCATCTGGCCCACCCCCTCAAGGTTACAGAAGCAAAGGATCGCTGCCCTTAAAAATAAAGGTAAGGAAGATGAGGCCGGAATCCTGTCGCGTAGATCACCGTATCTACTGATTCTTTCCTTCCGTTTGACGAAACAACACCTTCGTCATAAAACACGTAAACGGATTACTTTCAATTAAAATCCAATTTTCACACTCTGAGTCACTGAATAATCTGACATTTCTATTGACCTTATTCCCGATAACTTCCCAATAATTGTTCCCGTATTTTGTAGTTCGTTTTATCGGAATAGGAGAATACCTGTTGACCAAACTCTCCTTGGACACCGCTGTTCAGAGGTGGTAACTTTACGAAATCATGTCGTTATACATCCAGCTCCTGTACCTTCTGAAGTTTCTGAAGCAGCTCCCTCCAATTCTTTGATTATAAGCCCATGGCTTGCTCCCAAAGAGCGCCTGTCTTTTCATCTTTTTGCAAAAATGGAGTATAATAATAAATAAGGAGGTGTGGAATATGCGAAATAAAGTTGTATTATCCCTAACACTTTTTGTTGTGTTTCTTATCCCCGCGGTTATTGGTTTTGCACAGTATGGGGGCCCTACTGCTGCAAATACGCAATATCAGAGTGAGGATAAAAACAAAAAAGCGGCAAGCATTGTCATTACAGACCCGGAGGAACTTAAAGAGTATGCAATTCAAAATGGATTAGAAATCATACCAACTAAAGTAGAGACCGAATATAACGGACCTAAGTGACCCAATCACATGACAGCGCATGAGATTGGGTTTCTCTTTGATGAGAATTTTAGAGTTTTATACAACAATATCCCGGTGCTTTTCTCGCTTCCACATGAAAATGATAAAGAGCACGCTAACCGCAACCATGCCACTATATGATGTCGGAACAACCCATTGGGGCACCTCAATATTTATGATACGTGTTACCAAATAAGTTAATCCGTATGTGATCATTGCAATAACAAACGGTACTTGAATACCAATTAAGGCAATATAATTCGGCATCATACTAGAGAAAGACATCGCAAGCAGTGCGTAAACTAATCCCAGCATGTAGATGGCCGCAACCGTCAGTGCCATGTACTGCAACAATGTCGGATCGTACCAAGAAAATGAGTCTATAAACATATGTATCGGTACGTTGAAGTACATCTCTGTGTTGTTTAAGGCATACATTCCAAAATAAACGATAAGCAAAGCGGTGATAACACCTAGCGTGCTAATTAGACCTGCGGCTAATTTCGTCTTATACAGCTCTCGGCCTTTCCTAGTTGTATACTGCAAATCAAGCAGCTGTCTTGAACGGTCTTTCATAAACACTGGCGATATAATCAGCACGACACTCACTAAGATAGCGATCGCCACATTGAAAATAAATTCTTTAAAATTTTCCATAACAACTTCCGGATAAACCTGATAATGACCGGCAGAGATCATTTCGTCAAAACGAGCCTCTTGGCGCGGATTTGCACCGTTTTTATAGGTCCCTACTCTCGCTTCTTTAGTTTCATGAAAATCCATTAATCGTCTTCTCTCTGGAAGTTCCCAGAATATATCCACTTGTTCTTCAAACATGATCTTGTCACGAAGAGCGGCCTGCTCCTTATTTTCCCAATCTATATTTAGAAAATCCTCATATGTCCCCACCCCTGCTTCTGCAAATTCTTTATTGGACTGCAAATATTGATTCGCTTCCTGCACTTGTACTTCATACGTTTTTTTAAAGTCCCTCCTATCTTCTTCATCCATATCATTTCCGTACTTGCTAATCATTTCGATACCAATGCGATACGAATCCAGGCTCGGCCTGCCATTGGGGAAATGGGAAATATGGAACTCAATACGCAGAAAGAATAGAACAGCATTTGCAATTACAAGCAGAAGCAGGATTCTCCAAGTAAAAATTTTCTTTATCTCATGAAATAAAATTCGCATCAATGCTCTCCTCTTGTTCTCCTTTAATGAATATCTTGTTTTCTAAATCTCCTCAAAGATATATAACTAAGTGCAACGACAATAATCGTCCAGGCACATATCGTGATCCATTCATAATTTTTAAACATCATCGCACCGCTGCTGTTCCCCATCAAAAACATATGCGGGTTCATCACAAGCTGAGATAAATTATATCCGGCAATGAAAATCAAATTCGTAGAAGCAGGTATAAAACCTGGCAACAGCAAAGCAACAGCGAAAAATACCGCAAAAATAAAGAAGGTAAAATAATTGTTTTTCACGAAAATAGAAATGCTGAAAATGATCGCTGTAAAGAGCATCATACTGGCGTAAACGAGCAAAATACTCCATATCAAGAAAGCCGAGAATGATATATTCCACCAAGACACATACGGCAATTTATATTCCCAATTCAACGCGCTGCTGATCGAGCTTCCCCATAAATGGGAATAATCGAAAACTGCGAAATAAGTGCCGAGTGTAAGGATGAGAATAAATACGCTAACTGTCGTTGCAGTGAGTAATGAAGCAGCTAGCTTGTCTCTCATCAATCGACGGCCTCTTGTCGTCGTATAGGCAACAAGATGCGTCCTGTTCTCAAACTCATAATTCGTAATCAACGCTGCCGCTAAAGCAATAATGATTAAACTTTCAAAAATCACATGTCCAAAGATGGTTCTAAATAAAAAGCTATGCATCTTGTATGGATCTCCTGCGAAAAACCACATTTTATGTTCGTCATTATCTTTCATTTCTTCAAACCGCAGCGATAATTTTATATATTCATTTTTCATTGTATCTGCTGCACTACCGCTAAATCGATACATATTGATTTGTGATTCACCAATCTGTTCCCAATCGATTTGATCATAGCGGTTGTCAATGTCATTCGCCATTTCGTAGTACTTTTCTTTGAGCTGCAATTCAGTGAAAAAATCCAATTCCGCTTCACTGTAATCCGTTCGCGTAATTTCGTTCAATTTGACAAGATCATGTTGTAAATCTTCTCTGAACTGATTCATGGAATCATCGGTAATCCCAACGCCATACTTTCCAGCCAACTGGTTCGCGACTTTCAATTCCTCTCTACGATCAGAGGTACTGACTATCAAGAGTATATTATAGGACGCAAACAATAGAAGGAGTGCAATTAGAATCGGCGATGTGAATGCCTTTTTACATTCGTAATAAATAATATCCACTAGGGTTCACACTTCCATTCGGATTTCATCGCGATATTCATAAAGAAATACATCCTCCAAGCTAGGAGTTACAGATAACCACCCTTCCGCCGCTGCCCCCTTATGAATAAAACGGATATTCATTTCGCCCGATTCCTGTTTTTCCAAAAGGACGGTATATCGGTTTCGAAACGCATCTAAATGTCCGTAATCGATGGTCGTCTCATAAACATGCCCTGCCAACGTATTGCAAATATTTTCGACCGAGTCTTTGTATAAAACTTCCTGATGTTTAATCATTATGACTTCGTTTGCGATGGATTCAACGTCTGATACGATATGTGTGGAAACGATGACCAGTCTATCTCTGGCCAGTTCGGAAAGCAAGTTCCTGAATCTTGCACGCTCCTTGGGATCCAATCCTGCTGTAGGTTCATCCAGAATAAGTACTTTCGGGTTATTTAACAGAGCTTGGGCGATCCCGACACGTTGAATCATTCCCCCGGAAAACTTCTTCATTTTTTTATTTCCCACTTCGCTTAATGCTACCTTTTCCAATAATTCCTTAATGATACGAATGGAATCTTTTCGGCCCATTCCTTTTAACGCAGCCAAGTACAGCAAATATTGTTTGGGTGAATAGTTGTTGTAATAACCAAACTGCTGTGGCAAGTAGCCAAGCAATGCCCGGAATTCATCATCCATGTGGATGATGTTTTTACCGTCATAAACAATCTCCCCCTGACTGGGCGTTATTAAGGTCGCCAGCATCTTGATCAACGTTGTTTTGCCTGCCCCGTTGGGAGCGAGCAATCCATAGACCCCGTTATGAAGCTCCAAAGTAATATTGTTTAAAGCACAAAAGTTTCCATAATACTTGCTCACATTTTTCACGACGATCAAATCAGTAATCTCCCTCCGCGTATTGAAAATGAATAAATCGATTTAAAGATTTCAAGTAGCCATATAAGGTTCCGACGAATACTAGTGCGTACACGAATAGTGGCAAATTGACGAGAATATCGCGATATATAGGGTTGTCCATGTATATAAGAAGCAGATTGCCAAGCGTCCACCCGATGATGGTTGCAGCTGCCGCAACGGTCGAGCGTCGTTTCATCACGGCGAATAAAATGAGGATGGAAAAGGCAAACAGACCTGTACTGGAAATCATAAACGCTCTCGCAAAGTGAACGTCTTCATAGATCATGGACATAAACACTAATGTCATCGTATTGAACATAATGGCTATGACACTGAATATAAGCATGCGAAAGGCAATGATTTGATACACATTATATTTGCAGGTCATCTCCACTTCGAAAGTGCCGCTTATGATTTTGTTAGAATACGTGTATAGCGAAAGAGTGAGAAACAAAACTGGCGAAATCAGAAAAATAAAGCCGTACATATCATGCACATTTGCTTGCGATGGTTCCGGTTTGACAAGGAATAAACCTGACAAGATGATCGCCGTGATCCATGCGAAAATAAGCTCCGACCGGTCTGAGAATAAATGTTTGATCCCGATTTGTTGATGCATGGATTTCAAATAAGAGATGAAGGAAACCTTCTGTTTCGAAGCAGCAACAACAATTTGCTGTGTTTGTATATGTATCGTCTGTTTATCCGGCATGGGAATACGGAATATTTCTTTATTCATAGGAATCCTCCCTTACTTCTTCTCGTATCCGTTTCAAAGCTGCATAATATTTCGTCTTTACCGTCGACTCCGGAATCGTTTCGATCATTGCAATTTCTTGAAATGTATACTCTCCGAACAGTTTCAGTCGCATGATATGCTGGGAGACTGCATCTAGTTGATTCACAAGCGAAGTCACTTTCTCGAACTCCTCTTTGTACTCAAGCGACACAGTCAAATCGTGATGATCTTCAAACTCGTACTCTTCGATGGATTCAACCCTTCGCGCATCCTTGTAACTCCTCGATCTGTAATAATCAACGAGCCGATTGGTCGCCAACTTATAAAGCCAGGTTCGGAAGGATGCCTTTCCTTCGTCATAATTCGCGATTGACTTTAGAACAGTGATGAAAATTTCCTGCGTTAAATCAAGCGACAGCTGTTCGTCAAGCGTTTGTTTGAATACAAAGACATACATTTCATTGTAATATTTTGAAACGAGCTCGTTTGCTGCACTTTTATTTGCGTTTTTCTTTATTTTCCTGATCCACTGCTTTTCTTTATCCATGTCTCACCCTTGCTCAACCTGTGATTATTGCTGCTCTATAAGTATATCCGTAATAAGTTTGAAAATAGTTTTTGGAGTTGGGAAAATCAATCATGGTGCTCTGACCATGGGTTAGTTGTGTACGGCACGAAACCAGTCA
The DNA here is from genome assembly GCF_927798095.1 of Paenibacillus plantiphilus. Taxonomy (GTDB): domain Bacteria; phylum Bacillota; class Bacilli; order Paenibacillales; family Paenibacillaceae; genus Paenibacillus_Z; species Paenibacillus_Z plantiphilus. The sequence continues at coordinate 163,825 of NZ_CAKMMF010000009.1, forward strand.
AGGTACAACGATGAACATTTACTTGCTATCTTCCACTACCGGAACAAGGAATAGAGGTGTTTGCTGTCACCTGTTGATACTGAACGCGGTTAAACAGCGCCCCCATACTGTTAGCCGAATTCCCTGCTGGGCTTCCAGCTGTGCCCGCACAGCTCCCTGAATCGCCTTGCTCAAGACCTCCGCCAGCTGATACAACGTGAGCTCCAAACAGCCCCACCCTCGATTTCATCATAAGCAAAAAATGCCACAATGCGCAAAAACACTCGCATTATGGCATTCAACATGTATGGTCCGATCTATACCCTAATGATGTAAGAGTTTGCTTATCTATGTATATTCCTTAATTTCTACTCATTATTCAAACTGTTATCTTGTAACCACCTTGCAGCTTCTTTACCTACTAGAATTTCGGGACTTTCTGGAGTCCCAATATTAATGCTTTGAAAGTTCGCTTCATCAATTCCTTTAATATTTTTTAGTATTACTCCATTAAACGATACATTCTCAAACCTGGATTCACTTATATCTACATTATTTAATCTTGCATTGCTAAAGTCAGTTAATGTGAAACTAATAGCAGACAAATTACAATCTATCAAGTCGGCACTTTTAAACATCGTTTCCCAACAGTCACTTCTAGCAAACCTAACGCTATTTAAAGTTGCTTTAGAAAAATTAGTATATGATAAATCTGATTTATAGAAGTCACAGGTATCTACATTAGCATTTTCAAAAGTTGATGAACATAAAACCGATGCATGTAAATCCATATTCTTAATATTAAGATTATCAAAAACACAATTTATTATATTTGCTTGTTCTAAAAATCTATCAGACAGATCAAAATTTCTAAAATCCACTTCTTGCACCCTTAATTTTTCACCTTCTTTACCACTTGTCTCAACCCATTTTTTATGCAATTCTAACTTGATAATAATATTTTGTATCATCTTTCGATTTCCCTCCTTATGGGTACCATACTATTCTATTTGACACTCCTGCTTCATCAATTGCTGATAGCCATGAAATCAATTGATTACTCTATTCACCCAATAAAAACCACAGCATCTCCTCGTTGAAAAGCAGTAGGAAGCGTAGTTTCAAAAAGATCAATTCTTGATAGTATTTTTTCCTGCACATCACCCTGTAAGTTTATTCGTACCCAGTCTTTAAGTAAACTAAGTTCATGTATCAAAAAAACAGCATCTTCTTTTGTGACATCTATTCCATACCTAATACCCGCAATCCACTCTGTATTTATTGACTCAATTGCAGGTATCCAGAATCTTTCAAAGAAATTTTGTGTAGCAACTGGAATACTAAAATGTTGTTCAAATTCGTTTTGTGGTTCGAGAATTATTGCTGAAACAGCCACAGTCAACTTCCTCCTTTTCCAAACTCAGCAGTAAAAGTGTAATCCGGGAATTCTTCTTTAAGTTTTTTAATAACTTTCTGTACAGCTTCTCTTCACTCTGGTGTATCTGCATACAATTTCATCAAGTGTAGGTATCTCGACACTCCCGTTTTTTGTCGGTCTAGTATGATCGACCTTTTGAAGGTTTAGTATTCTTTCCTTTGTATTTTCATAAATTTGTTTGTTGGCCCATTTCTCGGCCGTTTGGTATGGTTTACCTTTTTTGGGGTTAATAACCTAAAATCCTTCAGCGCTTTCAGCAATTTCAACCTCTTTAGAGTATGGAACTCTTGGAGGAACTTCACCCGTCCCCTAAGTTGTAATCTTAAATTCTTTAAAAGGAAAGGTGGCAACTGTTTTACCAATTACCACCATTATATCAGCTTGCTAAACGTTCTGTTAGAGTTGCCGCCCGATATTCTGTCTTGTGCTTCATCATGCTATAGATGATGTTCACGAGTCTTCTCATGACGCATTACTTGGGTTAACTATGCTATTGATTGAATGATGAGTTCATTCGGCACTGGGTGGGGTATTTTTGAATAACCGCCTCTTGCATGTTTGTATTGTTTAGTTTAATGCGGCGAAAATAAAGAAACCACAACACTGCGGTGAAGCTCGCATTGTGGTAGGTTCATTCTGCACTAGATAACTACCAAGATTTATTTCATGACTAGGTATCAAATGAGTTCCAGCGATCTTTATCTACAAGAGCTTGAATGTTACAAAAACCGTAAACTTCTATCATACGCTTTTTTATGAGAAAGCCATCACCATTCTCAATCTCTTCCTGAGTATACTCCTCTCCTTTTAATGACCAAGTAATTATAGTCTCTACATGAATTTCCATATCGGTTATTAGGATACTTCGAATCTCATTCCAAATAGTTTCTTCTTCCCTATTTTTTTTAAGTGCTTCTTCATATGAAGCCACAATAATAACCATAAGAGCGTACTTTTCATCTACACTCCAATTATTCGATCTATAACCATGAATAAATTCTTGAAGTCTAGAAGGATCCGCAACTATAATTTCCCAATCAATGTAATGTGCATCTGATAAATCAAATTTTTCGATAAGATTAATTCTTGCCTCTGGTGTAACTCCTATCGGATATTTGTTCATATTATCACCTTTCTGGCTTTGTAGGATGGCTACTATTGTATGAATATGCACTTGTTAAACTGTTGTCCTCTCTAACAACAATAATTGCTCTATCTACTGAACCTTTTCTCCTGTTTTCAGGAATGATGTCCCTCCAACATTACTCGGTAATTCTATGTCATAAACTCCCGGTCCTTGTTTCGCAACTTCTGATATTTGTTGAATAAACAGTCCACTTTTAACACCGGGTTCATATGTTTCTTTTATGACGCCCCCGTCTTTATATTTATCAATAAACATTATTCTTATATGTAAATATTGTACACCTAGTTCATACCACTCTTCATCACTCATCACTACTGCTACTGATTTTATTGTGCCATCAAGTTCGACCCCTAAATCCCGCAGCCATTGCCTGCTTTCTCGGCTTGGATATGCACCTCTTCCATGAGCGCCTCATTTCCAATTTCCTTATATGCGCCATACGTGGTCTGCGCTCTCGCGATCGCTTCCCGGGCATTGAGTATCACCTCCAGCTTGGCCTCCGCAATAATTCGATCCGGATAGGGGAGATTGGGTTGAAGTAACTTCGCTCTCAGCTTCTGCACGACAGGGTCCGTGTTTATCCGATCATGCGGGATCATCGCGATGATCTTCGTGACCAGATTGTGAACCAGCTTGCCAAAGGACGGGGAAATTAGAGGTGTTTGCTGTCACCAGTCGATACTGAACGCGGTTGAACAGCGCCCCCATACTGTAAGCCGAATTCAACCACTTTACGACATTATGCATTAGCTTCAATCGCTTAAAAAAGCCACAACCTCTTCCGCTGCTCCCCTCCCTTGCTGAATGCAATCGGGCAAGCCCACACCTTCATATCCAGCTCCACATAGGAACACACCGGGGCTCGTGTATTTCAATTGCTCTCTGGCTTCCCGTATCCGTACCAGATGGCTGATACCGTACTGCGGCATCGACCTTACACAACGAGTAACTTCGTAGAAATGCGGATCGGACGTAATCCCCATCATGTCCCTAAGATCCTTGCGAACACCGGCAATCAGCTCACTATCGCTTAGCTGCAGCCAATACTGTGCACCCGAACGCCCTACATAAGTTCGCAGCAGGATGCCATCGGATGGCGCGGCATGAAGCCACTTGGAGGATGACCATGTGCAAGCAGTAATCATCCTCCCTTCTTGACGCGGGACAACGAATCCAGAGCCATTCAAAGGAAAATGAACGTCCTCTCGCTTGTAAGCCAGCGCAATATTGGCAACAGAGATATAAGGCACTTGCTCCAGCCACGATGATGCGGGAAGTCCCGGCAGCAGCTTGGCAGCCTCGTAGCTAGGCAGCGCCATAATGACTCCGTCCGCTTGCAGAGGCAGTCCTTTGTCCAAAACAAGCTCATACCCGCCCTCATCGTATTTCTTCATTTCCACAACACCCTGCCCAGCAAGGATTCGAATCGAACTCATCGCATCCTTCAGTCGATTCACTAATGTGATGAGGCCGCCCTTATAAGTAAGGAACATGCTTTGCCGCGCGATTTCAGGCAGCCCGCTCAATTGCTGCGGCAGCTTTCTGCCGGCCAGCATGCCTACTATTAAACTGCGATGTGTCTCTTCCATCTGCTTGAATTGAGGAAATGTCGCTTGCAGACTCAAATTTTGCGTTTCACCAGCATAGATCCCTGCGAGCAGCGGCTCGGTTATATTTTCCAGCACCTCTCGTCCCAGCCTCCGCTTAATGAAGCTTCCTAATGCTTCATCATCCATTCCTTTCCTTGCGGGCAGCAGCAGATCCATCGCCGCGCGAAGCTTGCCGAGGGGCGAGATCAGCCCTGTCTTCATGAAAGGGGTCAACTTCGTCGGAATGCCAAGGACAAGACCCAGCGGCATCGGATGGAGCTTGCCCTTATGCAGTATAAAATTTGATCTTGCCTGTGGATTCGTTGCTGTCAGCTCTTCCTCCAGACCGAGCTCTTTAGTCAGGTTAATTATCGGCAGCTTTCTCGCGAGAAAGGAATCAGGTCCTTTCTCGATTGTATAGCCATCATGATGCAGGGTGTTGATACGTCCTCCCAACTGCCCTTCCTTCTCGACCAGCGTAATTTCAACGGGTATTCGGCGCTCTTCGAACTGTTTCATGGTGTAATACGCAGCGCTGAGGCCGGTAATGCCGCCTCCGATGATAACGATTTTCTTGATGGATTTGTCCATATGCCCAGGCGCCATCCCTTCTTGTCCGATTCACTTCTGCCAAACTCTTCCCTCATTCGACACGCTTCAATTGTTCATTTATTGCTCTGCATCTCCCCCGGATGATTCCCAGCCTTTCCCCGAATCCTGACTGTGAACAGAAGAATACCTACAGTCATAGCGCCGCTTGCAATCAACAGCAGCTGGTCCCCATAACTGAACCTCCCGCTGCTGGTCCATTCCAGCAAGCCATTGACGAACAAAACCAGCTCATTCACACAAAAACCGGTCAGGAAACACATATAGCCGATCCGCGCACCCCTGCTGCGATCCTCCAGCCACCCTTGCTGAAGAAACAGCGCCAAGCATAGAAAGCTTACAAATCCAAGCAAGGTCAGGTGCAAATAACCAATAACAATACTTCGTGATGCATAGATAAGCTCAGACAACCCGGGTATAGCTGACCCGATTTCCATCGTTGCTTTCATGAATAGCGCTAAGAAGGCGAGAACAGCAAATATTCCCGACCATCCTCTGAATAGCGTTGCCATTGAAGCTCTTGTCCGAATGACGATTAGGATGAGTATCATGACGGCCACCCATTGCAGCACTGCGCCGCTTGCAGCAGCTGCATGCCAGAAGGGATTCAGCTCCAACCATAGGACAGATAATAAGAAAGAAGGCAGCAAGGACGCTGCATAGAGTGCAAATTGCACATTGGCCAGCTTGATCGGGAAACGAATGCCCTTCTGCTCCAGCAGCCGGAAGAGAACGGCGATGAGCCCCAGCATAAACCAGCCATTATATTGAAAGTGCAGATAGAAATATATCGCCACATCGTACCAAGCACTCCCTTTAAGCTGGTTAGCGCTAAGAATAGCCAGCATCCACGGCCCTAGAGAAGACAGGAACAAGCATAGCAAGCTGCCCTTCAAAAATTTGCTGGAGAGTGAGGCTCCTGCATTACTGTTACCGTCCCGCTTCAGCTGCCGCCAAACAAATATGCCAAACCAATAGGACAGCAAAATATGAATGGTCGAGCATGCAATGGAAAAGAGGCCATAGCCCTGCACCGTGAAAGAAATGAACATGCCTGCAATTGCAGCCTGTGTGGACCAGAACAATATTCTCAACTGCAAGCTTTCGCGAACGTCATTATGGAAGAACAGCGCAGCGATCAGCAGAAACAGCGCCGAATATCCCCATCCCAATAAAGCTGTATGCGAATGGGCATGCAGCAGATGCCCATAATCAAGCTGTGGCAGCGAAATAAAAGCAAAACTCCGCATCAGAACGCCCGTCGCCGCAGTAATCAACAAACAGAACAAGGAAAGCCTAATCCAGATCGTTCGCATGATGCGCCTCCTTCTGCAATGAACACTTCGCCGCCAATTCCCGCTGCTGCATCAGACAGCCGCGAACGGACATCACCTTTTTTCCTGAGTCAAATACGATTTGCCCGTCTTCAGCCCGACAATAAACCATGCCAGCCCCACAATCCCCAAGGCGAATACCGTATCGCCAACAGCGCGGAACCAGACGAGATTCTGCATCACATTCTCATGAAGAAATTCTGCCGAGCGCGCATACCACATCCCATGCTCCATGCTGGCGATGGTTTGGAGAATACCGACTGGGAGCAGGCTCGTTACCCCCATCAGCAGCAGACCAATGTTCATGGACCAGAAGGAGAAGCGCAGCAGCCTTGTTTTCCAGGTCCGTTGACCTGTTAGCCCGCGCAGGCAGAACAGCATCAGACCGATTCCGAGCATCCCGTATACACCGAACAGAGCTGTATGCGCATGAAGCGGCGTCGTATTGAGACCCTGCATATAGTACAGCGCAATAGGCGGATTGATCAGGAAACCGAAGACACCAGCACCCAGCAGATTCCAGAACGAAACAGCGACGAAGAAATAGATCGGCCACTTATAACGCTCGACCCATGCCTTGGCTCTCTTATGCTTCAAATTCTCATAAGCCTCGAATCCGATCAGCAGCAAAGGAACAACCTCCAGCGCGCTGAACACAGCACCAAAAGCCAATACCCCTTCAGGCGTTCCGGCAAAATAAAGATGATGAAACGTTCCGATAATCCCCCCGAATAAGAAGATAATCGTGGAGAACAGGACGGAAGAGGTCGCCGTAGCTACCCGAATCAACCCCATTCTTGAGAATAGGAACGCAATGACGACAGCTGCAAAAACCTCGAAGAAGCCCTCCACCCAGAGATGCACAACCCACCAGCGCCAATAGGTCGATATGGATAGATGCGTATTCTGTCCCCACATTAAGCCTGGCATATAGAAGACCGGAATCGCTACCGATGCGATCAGGAATAGCGTCAGGAGATGTCTGTTCTCGCCCTTCTTCTTCAGAGCTGGCCAGATCGCTCTTGCCATGAGGAAGAACCAGAGGAATAGCCCGACAGTCAGGAAGATTTGCCATACCCTGCCCAAATCCACATATTCGAAGCCTTGATGGCCAAAGTAAAAATTATGAGACAAATTGCCGATGTAGCCTTTGACAGCCGCCCATTCCCCGACCATGGAACCAACGACAATGATCAGCAGACAGGTGAACAGGACATTGACGCCCAAGCGCTGATGCTTAGGTTCATGGCCAGAGACAGCGGGCCCAATATATAATCCGGTTGCAAGCCAGGCTGTCGCTATCCAAAAAATAGCCAGCTGCTGATGCCATGTCCGTGTAACAGCGTATGGAAACCACTCCGCCAGCGGAATGCCATAGAAGCTGTTGCCTTCTACCGCATAATGCGCGGTCAGAGCGCCCAGTCCTACCTGCACGACGATAAGCGCGGTCACGATCCAGAAAAACTTCATCGTCGCTCGCATCGACGGGGTCGCTTTTATCGCCAGCAGCGGATCTTGGAGTGGGGCCGCGTGCTCATCCTCCTGTCCCTCCTTGCCTTTTTGGGCAGCAAAATACCACGCCAGAGCACCTACACCACCTATTAGCAGAATGACACTGACAATCGACCATATAAGCGATGAGCTGGTCGGCACATTATCAATAAGCGGCTCCCCGGGCCAGTTGTTCGTATAAGTAATCGATGCCCCCTCGCGATTAGTTGACGTTGACCATGATGCCCAGAAGAAAAATGCCGACAGCTTCTCCCGATCCGCCATGCTTGCAATCGTATTCGCAGGCAGAGCAATCTGCTCGCGATACACGGCCATAGCGGGATCATCACCGAACACTTTACTGTAATAATCGCTAAGCGCCTGTATAGCTTCCGCTCTCGTTTCAGAGACTACAATTTCCTCCGTCTGCTTATCGTACGTATTGCTCCGTATTTCCACTTTAAGAAGTGCCTTCAATTCCGCCTGCTTCTCTACAGAAAGACGATCATAATCCATGCTGTACTTCGTGTTCGACCATGAATTCAGAATCCAGACAAGCTCGCGATGCAGCCAATCAGCCGTCCAGTCAGGCGCTACATAGGAGCCGTGTCCCCATATGCTGCCGACCTCCTGTCCCCCCATGCGCTGCCAAATATTTTGACCATCCTCAATATCCTCTCGTGTGTATATAACCTCGCCGGATTGTGTGACAATGCGCTCAGGTATCGGAGGCTTCTCCTGATAAATTTCACCACCGTAATACAGCAGAACAGCAAACGAACCAACAAATACGAGCGTCAATACAATCCATAGCTTCTTATAAAGCATCTTTACGTCACCACCTGAATGAGATTATTTGATCTAAATCGAGGACAGCCTCTTCGGTACATAGGAGCAATAAGGATCGCTCTCCAGATAATCATGCGTAACAGCATACGCACGCGCACGCGAGCCGCCGCACAGCGCCTTGAATTCACAAACACCGCATTTGCCCTTCAATAGAGAACGGTCGCGGAGCTCCTTCATAATTGGAGAATGACGATAAATGTCTGTGAGCGGCTGCTCCCTCACATTCCCGCAGCGAACGGGTAGAAATCCGCTCGGATACACATCGCCAGTATGGCTGATGAACACAAAACCGTCTCCATCGTTCACGCCCTTATGCGCTCTTCCCAGCAGATCGGCTCGTTTGATCCCTGCCTCGGCCGTCCCCTGCTCGCCCTGCCGCAGCTTCTCCTGTACGAACACCCTCCGATAATGAGGCGCTTCTGTTGCTTTGACCCCATAGGGCATTCGCTGCTGCACCTGACATAACCACTTCATCACATCCTCATGCTGCTGGGGAGTAATCATATCCTTCTCCATCCCTCTGCCAGTAGGGACAAGAAAGAAGACACTCCACAGCACGGCCCCCATCTCCTTCACCTTCTCCGAGATCTTCACCAGATCGTGAAGATTATAATTGGATACGGTCGTATTAACCTGGATCGGAATTTGCAGCTCCTGCAAATATTGAATGCCATTCATCGTGAGCGCATACGACCCCTTCGTCCCGCGAAAATGATCATGAATCTCCGCACTCGATCCATCGAGACTGAAAGCCCAGCGGGATAGGCCAACGTCCTTGGCCTGCTGAATCGCTTTGCGCGTTACCTTAGGTGTTGCGCTAGGCGTCATCGACACGGACAGCTTCTTCACATCGATGGCATAGCGGGCAAGCTCAAACAGATCAGGCCGCATCAACGGATCACCGCCCGTAAAAACAAACAGCGGATTATCCATCATCGCGATATCGTCAATCAGCCGCTTCCCCTCCTCGAACGAGAGCTGCCGCGGATCTGGCTTGTATTGCGCTTCAGCACGGCAATGCAAGCATTTCAAAGCACAAGCGCGCGTCACCTCCCAGATCACAATAAATGGATTCACCCCATAGTCTCTATCCTTGATCGCCGAATGCATAGCGTCCCTCCTGTAAGTAGCAGCATTTTCTCTCACTCATCCTAAAGAAGAACATAGCAGCGCACTGTGAGGACGATCACATCTCATTGGCATACTCTAAAAAATAGAGCAAAAGTTTTACAAATCTTCGGAAAGTGTGCTGCCTGTCACAGTTCTCATTCCACCGTTGCGGTACATTGATAACAGAACGCGAAGCAATCACCAATAGCGCTCACATTCTTGTGAAATAAATCACATAATAGAAGGGTGATCAACATGCTTAAGCTATCGAGATACGCAATTACACTGGCAGCAGTCTCTATCCTGTTCCTGGCATCCTGTGAAGGCAATGTCACTGAGCAGGTACAGACCGAGAAAGTCAATTCCGAGCAGCGAATCAACCAGCCCCCCGTTCAGCCCATCATCACAAGAGAAGGCCAAGCTGTACATATCGAGATGACCGCACAAGTAACAGATGTGGAAATATCGAAGGGTGTATTCTACAACGCTTGGACCTTCAACGGAACCGTCCCCGGCCCCATACTTCGGGTAAAGGAGGGTGATACGATCCATTTTACATTGCGAAATATGGACCCTGAAGTTCCGCATTCCATGGATTTCCATGCCGTACATGCAGCGCCGAGCAAGAAGTTCATCGATATTATGCCAGGCGAGCAAGGCACATTCAGCTATCCCGCGAACACACCTGGCGTATTCATGTATCATTGCGGGACAAAGCCTGTGCTTGCTCATATTGCGAATGGCATGTATGGGGTGATCATCGTTGAGCCGAAGGACGGCTATCCATCGGATAAGGAGATCGACCGCGAGTACACCATCGTGCAGAGTGAATGGTACAAGGAGAAGGACTTCGAGGACTTTATGAATGGAGAGCCGGAATATGTCGTATTCAACGGAAATGATTTCACTTTAAGCGAGCAGCCTCTACTGGCCAAGGTTGGCGATACCGTGCGTTTGTACGTCAATAATGTAGGTCCCAATGAAGTCTCGTCCTTCCATATCGTTGGTACGATTATGGATCGCGTCTATATCGACGGCAATCCGCGCAATGTGTTGTATGGCATGCAAACCGTTCTGCTGCCGGCCAGCGGTGGCGCGATCGTAGAGTTCACCGTAACCGAAGAAGGCGACTATCCGATCGTCACCCATCAGTTCGATCATGCCTCCAAGGGTGCTGTCGCGATTCTGCGCGTAACAGCGGACGGGCTGGACAACGGAGAAGCTGCTATGGGTCATTGATTGATACAAGCTAACGTATCAACTAAATATCGTTACTTGCTTGCCATCATAATGAGAGTAGCCAATGCCCAGAAACTTTTGCTCTACCGGTTCCTCGCCCAAATCATATATATATACCAACTGCTGATTTGTTGCCAACCATTTATAAGAGAGCATGATATGTTTATCGACCACAAGTATTTTCTCGTCTGAAGACAAAATCACCACAAATTGATTCGTTTGCAAATCCAACAGAGCATATCTTTCATGATCAAGTGTTTCGATGGAATAGAGTTTTCCATCCATGTATACAGGACTTCTTAATATAGATTCATATTCGAATCGCGTTTGCTTACCCGAATGGATGTCATATTCTATGCTTGTCGTTCTGTTTTCTTCAAAGTCCACCATCGTGTAGTTTATTTTCGTTTCATTGCCGCCATACGAAATAATAGACTTATGCAACGAACATCTCTCCATCATTTGCTTGTCCGTCACTTCAAGGGGCAGTCCTGATTTCAATCTGCGGAAAAAGCTGTCCCTCTCGAAGATGACAACATGTTCCATTAAATCCACCTCTAGGTTACGCCCATTCCTCCTGTTTTCCCAAATCTCGTATTTTTTTGTCCAGATACATCCGCCTGTTATGAGAACGATTTCTTCTCTGTTTGGAGCGGGCTGCGCATCTCCTATCGTCATAATAGTTTCGATTCCACAAAAGGAGTCGATTCCAAAATCAGGTGCAATGCTGCAATATGTCTTTTCTTCAAAATCAATAAGCAGCAAATGCGTTGTCTTATACGTTTTCGAAGTCGAGCAGCCAAATAGGCAATAACGATCATCGATACCTCTCATTTCTGTTCGATATACGGTTGCATTTCCAACAACATCGGCTAGTGGAACCGTAATTTGTGATGAGCGAGCATGACTGAATCCCAGGCTATGAATATGCAGAAGCGTCTTCTCATGCGAGAACCGAGCATAATAAAACCTGCCCTTCCAAAGCAGACCACAGAAATTCTCTGCCAGGTAGGGAATCTCATACGTTTCAATCGTATTAGATATGGTGTTGTGAATGAGCAGCTTTATAACAATCCCTTTCCCTGCTTCTAAATTCTCGATGTTGTCAATATCTAAACGATAGATGTTCTTCTCCTCATAGCCGCCTAGAAAGAAAATTCCCTGATCATAAAATCCATTCACACGTAAAATATTGAGCATGATCATTCCCTGCCTTATATCATAAAATAAATAACCCTAACCAATATAACATTAGTTAGGGATTTCCTTACTATTTTTATATAAAAAAGCATTCTATAAGCAGCTTGTGCACGACGAGCAGTTCGGCTACGCTTGTCTTAATCAACGACGAGGCCGCCCCGCCGGCAATTGCCAGGTCGGGGACAGCCTCGTCGCTCGTTCATTCTCTGGATGAGAAGCGCATCTTATAAATAAGCTTGGCGTTGTCATCATTCGAGATGAAGACCGCACCCGCTTCCGACTCCTCCAACCGCGTCCTGTCATCTTCGAACACGGGAATGGCCAGAAACTGCACCTCGGTGAAATAGAACTGCAGGTGGGTGCGCTCATCCACCAATCTGACATGATGCAGCTGACGGCTCGATGTCGGAGCCAGAGGATCGCTGCCTGCATAATCCTCAATGATGACCTCCATCATTTTGCCGCAATAGGCTGCCAGACGACTCTCCCAATTCATCCTTCATCCCCCCTTCTTCATACAGCAGCTGCCTGCATTTTCCTTGGGAACCACCTGAATGCGATAACCGCTCAGCCATTCCAGACTATTCCTCTCCATGCCTGCTTCCATATACGTGATAACATCCTGCTCTGAGCTCCATGTGGATAATCCGCTGATCTGAGCAACGGCGATATCCAGTCCCTCCTCCCTCTTCCGATCCACGTAACAAGGAACAGCGGATGCGGCGGAGGTTGAGAACAGCAGATCCAGCTCTGACTCTATTGTTGGAAAAGGTGGCGATTGCTCCGTCTGCGGCCGAATAAAGCATAAATCGACAATAAACTCATTAAGCATAGGCTTCCTTCTCCCTCTTCGGATGATGAAATTGCTGCTGTGTTGTAATATCACTGAACATCCCTGAATAGTACACAACATCGCCGGAATCGCTCTTAACAGCGCTAATTGTCAGCCATTCCAAATAAATTTCGCCGGTTTTTTTACGGTTCCATATTGCTCCCTGCCAGAAGCCCTGACTGTGCAGACTCTCCCACATCGCATCATAGAACGCTTTGTCCTGCTTGCCCGACTTCAGTATGCTTGGCGTCTTGCCAATCGCTTCACCGGAAGTATAGCCCGTCAGCCGTGTGAAGGACGCATTCACGGAATGAATGATACCGTTCTTGTCCGTGATCATAATCCCTTCGACCGTGTTCTCCACAATATTGGCAGCCAGCGCCAGTCTCTCCTGATAGAACATCCATATGACGATAATGAGACTCGCCAGCGCAATCTGCGACAACGCCATAAAGCCGATTGCATAATGACCCGTCATGCTGAACAGCATCGTCAGAATCAGCGGCGGGAAGAAGCCGCCGAGACCGCCCATCGCGGAGATCATCCCATTGGCGATACCAGCTTGTTTGCTGAAGTACATCGGAACAAGCTTGAAGATCGTTCCATTCCCTGTGCCGGCGCACAAGGCTACTGTCAGACAGCCGACGGTGTACAATTGCAGGCTTGGCGCGAACGAAAGCAGGATAGCCGATACCGTCAAACCTCCGAATACGAACATTAATATTTTGAAAGGATTGAACTTGTCGCCCAGCCAGCCTCCGATTGGCCTCATCGCAGTAGCGAGTACGATGAAGCCCGCTGTACGCATGCCAGCATCCACCTTTTCCAGATGAAAGTGACTGACGAGAAAATTAGGCAAATATACGGTGAATGCAACGAATGAGCCGAAGGTAAGAAAATAGAACAGACAAATAAACCACAGCTTCTCCGATCGTGATACCGCTTTAATCTGTTCCAGCAGCGGTGTTCTGACGGACACTTCTTCACGATCCCCAAGCAAGAAATTCAATGCAGCAAGAGCGATCAGTATGACGCTGTAAAGCAGCACCGTATTGGACCATCCCCAAGCACTAGCAACGACTGGAGCGCCGAATGCCGAAATGGCCGTTCCCAGATTGCCAATGCCATAGATGCCGTTTACGAAGCCGTGACGCTCCTTCGGATAATACTTTGGCAACGAGGTAACACCTACCGAGAAGACTGCGCCGCCGATCCCGAGAAAAGCGCCGCCAATTATCAGATCCGCGAACGAATCCGCCTGGCTAATCCAGTACACAGGAGCGAGCAGCAGCACAAAGCTGATCATGAACAGCTTGCGGGCACCGTACCGATTCGTCCAGTAGCCGACAGGAATCCGTGCGATGGAGCCGACGAGAATCGGGATCGCAGTCGCCCAAGCCAGTTGGGATGAGCTAAGTGCAATATCATCTTTAATAAAGGGCATAAGCGAAGACAAAATGACCCATACCATGAAGCCGAGCACCAGGCTGACGGTTTGCAGCGGCAGCTGTATTTTTCGCACCATCATTTGACATCACGCTCCCGCTTGTAAATCCAGAAAGCCAGTGGAAACAAGATCAGATTCAACACGCAGAACAGGAGAACCGTCTCGTATTTCTCATAATAGTAAGCATTCACAGTTTGCTGTGTGCAGACAATGTTCAGAAACAGCACGAAGCTGAGCAGCAGGACGCCTCGATAGCTACGTTTCATATCGTTTCACTCCCGTTGCGAGGATAACGCCCTGCTCCCGCTCCAGAATGATTTCGGGAAGCGGCCTTCTAGGCGGACCAGCGGTAGGAGCGCCCGTCTTGGGGTCGAATACCCCGTGATGGCATGGGCATACCATCTCGCCCTGCTCCTTGCTCCAGAACACCGGGCATTTCAAATGCGTGCATGCATTCTGATAAGCCTTGAACTCATCTTCGCCAAGACGGATCAGCAAAGCCGAGTCATGCTTGCCGGGATACGCGAACTCCATCGCCTCTCCAACCTTCAAATCGCTGACATCGGTTATTTTCGCCGCGGTATATTTCTTATTGCTGAAGCCCGCAAGCTCCTTGGCCGCTATCGCTCCCCATGGCAGCGTCGAGACGGCGAACACCCCCGCAGCCCCAACCATCAGCTTCATAAAGCTGCGACGGTCAAGACTCCGCTCGTTGTCCTTGTGTATATTATGCGTATAATTATCCTCGTCAAAAGGTATGTTGCCCTTCTGTCCTTGATCCACTGAGAATCACCCCTGTCTATAATTGTTCGACGATTCTGCTAGAAAAGCTTTTGCTTGCCCTGCAGAATACCCGGCAAGCTGATCTTGACGTTCGTCTCGCCTTCCAGAGGATCGAACGGCTCGCGGCTGGACATCCATTTCCCCAGCCGGTGCTGCTCCTTCTTCATGCTGAGCTCATCTTCCGTGACCCACTGCAATGTATTGGTCGGACAAACCGATGCGCACATCGGCGGAATGCCTTCCTTGGTCCGGTCATAACACAGATCGCATTTGTACATCAGATTTTGCGCTTCATCAAACTTTGGTATTCCATACGGACAGGCAATCGTACAGTTCTGGCAGCCGATGCACTTCTCCACCAGCGCCGAGAGAACAGCGCCCTCTGCAGTGATCTGGATCGCTTGGGCCGGACAACTCCGCGCACAGGCCGGATTGACGCAGTGCAGACACATGAGCGGAATCGTCTGGCGATCGACGAGCGGATTCACGTCATAGACATAGTTCCTGTTGCGCTGATCATGGCCTCCGCATTGTGTACAAGCAGCAAGACAGCTGCGGCAGCCGATACAGTTGTCCATCTCGATATACAAGTATTGTTTCATTGGCTCCTCCTGCTTGATTTCTCAGTTGCCTTATCGATTTGCGCAGCACAGACTTTGAACTCCGGCATACGGGATATCGGGTCGAGCGCCGCGATCGTGAGCAGATTGATCGACAAGTCATGACCGAAGTGATAGGGTACGAACACAGTATCCGGACGAATCGCCTGAGTAAGCTTCACCTTGTAGAATACCTCGCCGCGGCGGGTGTACAGTCTCACAACCTCTTCATGCTCAATGCCGTACTGCTCCGCTGTTTCTGGATGGACCTCCACATAGGGCTCCGGGCACATATCATTCAGAAACGGAATTCTCCGCGTCTGATTGCCGGATAGATAATGGTATACGACGCGCCCTGTCGTCAGTCGAAGCGGGTATTCGCCGCATGGCTCCTCTGCAGGCGGCCGATATGGAAGTGCGCACAGCAGCGCTTTGCCATCCCCATGATAAAACTTCTTGTCGAGGAACATGTAAGGCGTTCCCGGGTCCTCCTCGCTCTTGCACGGCCAGAACACACCGTCCTGCTTGTCGATCTTATCCCAAGTTGCGCCATAGTAATCTGCATATCCTCCCTTGGAAGCGAGCCGGAATTCGTCTGCAACCTCGCGGGCAGTCTTCAAATGGCTGAAATATTGTCCACGCCCCAGCCGTTCGGCCAGCTCAACATGAATCTGCCAGTCAGGCTTTGATTCGCCAAGCGGCTCCTGCGCCTTGTTGATCTTGATGATCCGGCCCTCCAGATTAGTGACCGTGCCCTCATCCTCCGACCATGAAGTAGTCGGCAGCACAACATCCGCAAATTCGCAAGATTCCGACAGGTAAAGATCGGAGCAGACCATGAAATCCAGCTCCTTCAGCGCGGCCCGAACCGTATGCTGATTCGGGGCTGATACCGCCGGGTTGGAGCAGAGCAGATACATGCCGCGAATCGTCTTATTCAACATCAGCTCGAACATCTCATAGGCTGAGACGCCAGGCTGCGGCATCTCCTCCGGCTTGATGCCCCACACCTTGCATACTTCCTCGACATGCTTCGGATTCGTGATCTTGCGGTAACCGGGCAGCGCATCCGCCTTCTGCCCATGCTCCCGTCCTCCTTGACCGTTGCCTTGTCCGGTGAATGTCGCAACGCCTGATTTGGGCCGGCCAATCTTGCCCGTTACAAGACACATATTCGTATAGCCGGACACATTGTCAGTCCCCTTCTGCTGCTGCTCGATGCCTCTTGCGAACATAACAATCGCTTCAGGAGCCTTGCCATAAATTTCGGCGGCGCGGATCAGCTTCTCCACAGCTACACCCGTTATTTCACTCGTATATTCCGGTGTAAAGGCTTTCACAACCTCCGCCATCTCGTCGAAGCCGTTCGTATGCGCACTGACAAACTCTTTGTCCGCGTATCCGTTCTGTATCAGCAGATTGACCATGCAATTCGCTAGCGCCAGATCAGTGCCGGGACGCAAATCAAGATGAATATCCGCCCTTCTGGCCAGCGGTGTCTCGCGCGGATCGGCGACGATCAGATAGCCGCCGCGATTCTGCACCTCCCAGACGCGGAACATGGAGGTCGGATGGCATTCCGCCGTATTGCTGCCTGCGATAAACAGACAGTCCGTCTGATGCAGATCGGTCCACGGCAAAGTGGAGCCGCGATCAACGCCGAACGTTCGCATGAACCCTGCGGCCGCGCTTGACATACAGAATCGGCCGTTGTAGTCGATATATCTCGTCTGCAATGCGACACGGGCGAATTTCCCGGTCAAATAACATTTCTCATTCGTCATGGACACTCCGCTGAACACAGATAGCGAGTCCTTGCCGTACTGGGATTGCAGACCCTGAAACTTGCGAACGATCAGCTCATAGGCTTCCTCCCAGCTCGCCTCGCGGAATCCATCCTTCGTGCCCTTGAGCTGCGGATTATCCCGGATTAGCGGACGCAGCAGCCTGTCGTCGTGGTTGGTCTGTTGGTAGGCGGTTACGCCTTTCGGGCACATCTTGCCCAGTGTTACCGGCCAGTCATAGCGCGGCTCCACACCGATAATTTTGTTCGTCGATTTGTCAACGCGAAGATTCATGCCGCATTGCATGCCGCAGTACGAGCAATGTGTCGGCACTAATGCTTCGTTTGGATGCTGCTTGTTCGCAATTGTCCGGAAGAATTCATCCTTTAGCATTCTGATTGGCCTCCTTGACCTTCACCTGATGCGTAGCCACACCTGCGAACCTCGACATGCGATATTTGCGCCGACATGGAAGGCAGAGCTCTGCGAGATGAAAGCCCTCCTTCATTTGAAATTCAATAT
Source organism: Paenibacillus plantiphilus (assembly GCF_927798095.1). GTDB lineage: Bacteria > Bacillota > Bacilli > Paenibacillales > Paenibacillaceae > Paenibacillus_Z > Paenibacillus_Z plantiphilus. The sequence goes on from NZ_CAKMMF010000009.1 coordinate 181,777, forward strand.
CGTTCTGCTTCAATACAGCAATGACGTCCTTCGACTGCTCCTCGGACACGAAGCCGGTTCCGCACACCTTGCACGCTTTCATTGCCTGCTCGCCGTAATGCTCGCGATAATTGCGTGCGAGCACACTCATCGGGCGGAACGGGATATGCGCCAGCTTGCCGAAGGGCAAATAAATGAGCGTAATAATGACAGACCATTGGTGGATGACCGTAACTACCGGATGTCCGAAGCCATGCAGGAAAATATTGTTGAAGGTTAGCAGCAGCCCCGTAAGACTGATGAACAACAACAGATACAGCGGCAGAAAATCATACACGAACGATTGCTCCGCACGCGCCTGCATATCCTTGAGCCGACGATAGAGCGCCATGCAGACGCCTCCAATAACCATGAAGGCTGTAATATTAAGCGCATTGAAGAAGAGGAAGGCGAGGATGCCGTCTGCCTGGATCTTCATCAGATCGAGTCCGAAGCCAACGACCGTATAATAGCCATTCTCGTCCATCGTAAAATACATCCAGCCAAATACGAGCGGAAAAGTTACAAGCGCCGAAAGTATGCAGCCCCACCCGAGCAATACGTGCTGTGTCCAGCGATACCAGCCCCGATGCCATATAAACTGATAAGTAACCAGATGCTCTGCCGTCGTTTGGGGTGTTGATCTGCGCAGCAGCAGCTTCAACCCTTTAGTCAGTATCAGCTTGGCTGGCGGCCGCTCTGCCCAGGCGATAAACCGGTAGAAAAAACCGGCAATGAATACGAACGTGCCGACCATGTACCCGTACAGCGCCATATCGATATGGGTGAAGAAGCGGGAACCGATGAACATAAGGATGAACAGACCACTAATTGTAAGGAACATCATCTTGGCGAATTTCGATGCGAAGGCTCGATCCATATACTGTTTACTCCCTCTCTCTTATTTCTTCTGTCCTCAATTGAAACATATGTTACGGAGCGCGGCAGTGATTTCGATCACACTAATCACCCGATTTGACCATCCGCCAATCAAATAAGATAGGTGAAATCGCCAGCAATCTCCTATTCTTATGCCGCTTTGCGCTGTTGTCCGCAATTGGTGACAATTATGTGGCGTTGCATGGCCGATTCTGTGAGAAAGATCACATGCAAGCGGCTTCAAATGCTCTAAATTATATAGTAGCAGCTATAAATTTGGAGGGAGGTGAGTCTCGAATGCCGTTATTGCAATCCATCATATCGCAGCGCTTGGAGAGCTTGTGCCACATGACCTCCAGTGATTTTTCCGCATTAGCCATTATGGATCCAGATGGAAAACACGTACGTTGGCGATATGCCTATGGCAACCGTACAGACCGTTACAAGCAGATGACGCTCAAGCCTGGATTAGGACCGGCAGGAGTCGCGCTCCGTACCGGCAGGCCGGCTGCTTGGGAAGACCGCAGCTCCTCTTCCACAGACAAAAGCCCTGTCATCCCGATGATGGTAGCAGAGCAGCTCCGCTGTGCTGTCGCTTATCCGATTGCGGACAGGGATAGTATCCGTGCAGTGTTGCTCATCGCTCGCCGCTTGCCGCTTCCCTATACAGGCAGTGAGACCTCACACATCGAAGATACACTCCCAGACCTATTGCCGTTACTGCAGGACTGAGCGAATATACTGCAATTCCCATGAAAAAGCGGTAATCCGAGCTAAAGAAGGATTACCGCTTGTCTCTTTATTTCAGCTTGTCACTTTACTTCAAATTGCCGGGCATCGCTTTCAATATCTTCCCGGTATTCGCCTGAACGACCGACAATGCGGCTGGCTTTACAGCCGGAACGATGATTTTCATCTTATTCACCTCTCATTCCATTTCTCCGTAACAAATCTAAAACTTGACCCAGCTTCCGTTTCTCGTGCGGGCAAGGGCGTCTTCCTGTTCTCATCCGATACAGCGGACAATGATTGCCTTGACAGGACGGTCGATAAAAGCAGCCCCGGCATACCGCATCCCCTTCCTCACCGGAGTCTGTCCACAGCGCCAGCTTGTCAGAATCAAGCTCAATATTGCCATCATCATGCAATCTCCCTACCCGATTCGTCTCCTCGTCCAGCGCAAGCGTGCATTTGTAGAGGCGTCCGTCTGATCCGACTACAAGAGATTGAGGCATTGCAGCATAACAAACCGAACCCGACGGCTGCAGAGAATCCGATATCGACTCGCTAAGGACAAGTCCGCGCTCCAGCCCATAACGAGTCAATTCCCACAAATGCGCATCCGCCGCTGTTCTTCCGCATACCGGAATACGCTCACTGTGAGGTCCTCCCCAGCGGCCGACTGGACGAACGAGCAGTTGGAATCTGGGATCGCCACTGAACGCTTCTGCGAGCCTGTCGAGCAGCTGCGGTATCTCTGCCACATTATCCTCATCGAAATTAACGCGAATATCGATCGTAAAAGAACGATCAACCTCCCTCAACCCCAGCAAGTTGCCGATAATGCGCTCAAAGGTCCCGCCACTATGCTCCCGCAGCATTCGTCTTCTGTCATGGACAGCTCCTACGCCGTCCAGTGTAACCATATAACGCTGCACATGAAGATCCAGCAGCTGTATCAACCGTTCCTTCGTCAGCTCATATCCATTCGTGGACATGTCTGCAGAATACCCTATACTAGCAGACGCGCAGCTCATCTTGAACGACTGCGACAGTTCGGTTAGTACGTCTGCAGCGAGCAGCGGCTCCCCGCCAAACCAGCTGACCGCAAGCTGCTCGATTTCACCGACTTTCCTATCCACATAAGCTTTCAGACCTTCAATCGTTCCCCTTCCCATCTCCCCCCTCGAAAAAGATTGATAGCAATACGTACATCGCAGGTTGCAGGCTTCCGTCGGCAGAATAACCAAATGCGCAAATTTCGCTGCTTTCCGATTCTTATGCAGCTGCTGTGCCATGAGAAGCTCATCCAAATCCTTGCTCACAAGAAAACCGGATTCACGCATTTGGGCGGCCAATTCCATTGCCGCCGTTTCCGCTGCCTCTTCTGGACGGCTATACGTCATTGCATTCAATCCCGCTGCCTCTTCTGGACAGCTATACATCGTTGCATTCAATCCCGCTGCCTCTTCTGGACAGCTATACATCGTTGCATCCAACCCCACTGCCTCAGAAGAGGCAGCTCCTCGCCGCAGCAGATATCTCGCCTGCGCCGCCTCTGTACCCTCGGCAGCGGCAATCGCGCCAGAATACGAGTTATAGAGCAGTCTCGTTTCCTTGCTCGCCTTAACATCCAGGTTGAAGCGTGAAGGAACCCATTCCTCACCCATGCAATTGCCTCATCTCCTGACCTCGCAATTGAATAATGCGGCAGTATCATATCACAGCTGCCGACAGAATCCCTATGATCTACATCACAGCTGGGAAAACACATCGTGCAGTCTGTATAAAAAACCTGTCAACTGTGATGCACATCACTTCACGAAACCTATATCTTGTATTAATATTCGAGTTGTTCACTAAATATAGTGGTTGTTGCACAGTTGTATCGGGAAAGGAGAATGGTATGCTCACTTTTTACCCGCGCATGATACGAACATTCGAGGATTGGCCCGGGCATGTTTCACTGCTCATCCATTCCTGGAATGGATGCAATATGCGCTGCTACGGCTGTCACAATCATGAGGAGCTGATTGCCAGCAAGCCTGTCGGCTTCCTGACCGCAGATGCTGTGCTGGAACGTATTCGTGGCTGCGGCACATTGTTCGATGCTGTGCTTCTGAGCGGCGGAGAATTTCTTATCAATGAGATGGCGGCCATGGAACAATTTCTTAGTGGGCTGCGGTCTGTCTTTCGGGGGAACATTATCGTCTTCACAAATGGCGCCTATCCGCAGAAATTGCGTCGCTTGCTGCATGCTCGTCTGATTGACGGTGTACATATGGATATGAAGCTGCCGTTCCATTGTCTTGATCCAGAGGAGGACCGCGAGGTCATTGAAGCCATTATCGGGATTGCTCCTTCCAAGCGTCTATGCCGGGATATCGTCGATTCTCTAGCTGTTGTGATCCATCACAACAGCCCCTTCAGCCAAATAAGAACAGTGCGATATCCGCAGCTTTGCGAGCAATATTTCGAAGAAATCAAGCAGTATGTGAACCAGTTGAATCACAAATACAACAGCACCGTTCCCTATTTTTTAAACCCTTACTTTCAGCCAGAGCAAGCGCTTTCCCAATATTAACTATTGAATTGGAGGACTTATTATGTTTCGTCATACGATGGATATTATTGAAACCTTTACCTCGCAATCTGAAACGAAGCAAGCCGATTATTTGAAGAGAGAGAACAGCAACTACGTATACTCACTGCCCCTGCTTCGGCATAATCTGATGAATCATTCGGAAGAGGAATACTTGCTGGAGCATATTCTGCCCGCCCGTCTCACAGAGCTGTACCGTGATGGCGTCATCTACATTCATGACAAACAGCTGAGCCCCTATTGCCTGAGTGTCGCTTGCAAGGACATTGCCGCCTCTGGAATTCCTACGCTAGCGAAAAATATGATGTCCTCCAAGCCGACCAGCAAGCTGGAGACATTGCTGCGGCATTTCAGCAATATAGTCGTCCTCATGTCCCAGCAAGTATCCGGTGCTGTCATGCTGTCACAGATGACGACTATTTCCGCATCCTATCTCTATTACGAGGAAATCATCCGGGAACGCCATTACACGGAGGATGAGCTGGAGCAGTTATTCCAGAGCTTGATCTGGGAGATGAATATGCCGCTGCGCGGCGGCTCCCAATCCGCCTTCACCAATATTACGCTGGAGTTCGGCAAGCCCTCCGATGAGATCAAGGACGACTTTGTAATCATCGGCGGGGAAGCGCTGGATATCCGTTACGCGGACATTCCACCCCATTATTTTGACCGGATCAACAAAGCAGTCATCGAAGTGATGAAGCAAGGCACTGGCACTGGACTGCCGTTCACCTTCCCGCTGCTTACCGTACCGATCGATGATGCATTCGATTACAGCAATCAGCTATTCCTCTATATGCTTGAGGGCATGTATCGCTGGGGTGGCGTATATTTCGAAAATTTCCGTTCAGAGCCGTTCATGGATGAACATTATCGCAGTCTCAATCCGTACTTGAAGCCTCGCGATCCTGAGGTCAGCCGCAGTCTGTGCTGCAGACTGAAGATTGATCTGAACGTCCTCTCCCGGCTGGGAAGTGGAATATTCGGCAGCTCGACAGGCTCTACCGGGGCCGTGCAGGTATTGAATCTCAATCTGAATCGTCTGCTGCTGGAATATGGTCATGATGAGCGCTTGCTCTTCTCCATGATGGGGCAATATTTGAACATCATGCAGGAAGGACATATGGCCAAGCGGAATTGGATCGAACGGAATAAGGAGCTGTATCCGACCTTTTTTGCCTTCAACCGGGACTTATCCAGCTACTTCAACGTTTTCGCTGTTACCGGCATGCATGAGGGCTTGATTAATATCGGCTATGAGGGCGGGATGAACAACAAGGCGGGAGCAAGCTTGGCGCATCGCATTATGCAATTTATGACCGAAACCATTAACGAGTATATCGTTAGAGACGGGGTTGCCTGCGGGATAGAGTATGCGCCTGGAGAGAACGCTGCTATTAAGCTGGCGCGACATGATGTGCAGTGGGCGAAGCGTAATCATCGTACGATTTTCGTGCAGGGAACCGGGGAGAATGTATATTTGACCTCTGGCTGCATGCTGCCCTTCAGTGAGGACGATTTCCTGCGGCAAATAGAGAACAGCGCCGAATTCCAAGCCTATGCGACCTCTGGAAGCATTCTGCATCATTTTCTCGAAAGCAAGCTTGCGCCGGAGAGGCTCGCTGATTATTTGAGAAGTATTTTTGACAAGCCGATTCAATATATTACGTTGACGCCGACACTGACGAGCTGTTTGGCATGCGGACAGCAGATTGTTGCCGAGGACGGGAAGAACATCCCGAATTGCCCGGTGTGCAGCAGCGATGATATCGCTACCTTCAGTCGTGTTATCGGCTATGTGAAAATGATCGCACGCAAGAAGCTGCAGGTAGATCACGAGGGCTGCTATAACGGCGAGTACAATTTCTGGAGCAAGGCTCGTCGCTTCGACTGGAACGCAAGAAAACGGCTGGCGCATCTCCCCCATGCTGACATCAGCGTCACCATCGAATCATGAAATTGAATGCGATGGCGAGATCGATGGATGAATGCGCTGTTGAGTTCGATGAACGAATGCGTTGTTGAGTTCTATGGATGAACGAATGCTTTATTGAATTCGAATCTTGAATACGTTTTGTGACATCTGTGGAGGAGTGCTTATTTAGGAGTGAGTATTGAGATATAATGGGATTACTATAAATGTGGAGAGGAGGAAAAACATGAATAAGGAAAGAACAGCTGTCTTTCTTCAACGTGTACCCCTGTTCCACGATTTGAATGTGGAGGAAATTGCGCGTGTTGAGGAAATTACAATATCCCGCAACCTGGCCAAGAAATCCACCATCTTTACAGAAGGAAGCGAGAAGGAAGCGGTTTTCTTCATACAGGACGGGTTGGTCAAAACCTTCAAAACCGACGAGAACGGCCACGAGCAAATTGTCTCGTTCCTGAAGTCAGGCGACATGTTCCCCCATACCGGCTTCTTCAACCAGAATCCGTATCCGGCAACAGCAGAGGCGATTGTTGAAACACAGCTGCTAGCCATTCCGGTAAGGCTGTTCGAGCATCTGATGATGAGTATGCCTGCGATTGCGGTCAAGATGATGCGTGTAATGGGGGATAAAATTCGTGAGCTGCAGGAGGATTTGCAGGTGCTGTCCGGTCAGGATGTCAAGCATAGAGCCCTCTCCTTCCTGTTGAAGCTTGCCGATCAGCATGGCGAAATGGTCGATAACAAAATGATGATTAATCTGCCGATGACCAATCAGGAGATTGCCAATTCCGTAGGCACGACGAGGGAGACAATCAATCGCTTGCTGAATCAATTGGGCAAAGAGGAAATTCTTGAGGTCGATCGGAACCGCATCGTTATTATCGATCTGGATGCATTAAAACAGCAGCGAGGATATAAGTAATCGTCGCAGAAAGTGTTCCTCATTGTGTCGTGTGGTCGTGCGCCGTCATGCAGCACCGCATCTCTTCACACCGCGCCGCGCTGGCAACTGCGCGTGGTGCGGTTCTTGCATCTACGATACTGCATAAGCTCTCCTGACATCTAAAACGTCACCCCCAGATTGAAAATAGGAGTTGGGAGTTACTTTCTATTTTCTAATATAGTCAGGTTGTAGAGAAAGACAGTCCATCTATTCGCAGAAAGCCCTTCGACTATCTCTATAAGGCGGAAATACCGCTTTACAGCACGGAAAAATGGCGCGAGGCGCTCTGTAAAGCTGAAAAAGAGACTGTCGATTAATTCGTTTACAAAATTAGTTGAGCTTCAAAAATCGATTTCCGATGAGAAAAAAACCACTTTTCACCCCAAAAAGTCGATATAAACGCTTTTGAAAGGCGAATTTCAATCGATTTCAGTGAAAGTTTTGAATTGTAAACAGTTAATCGACAGTCTCAAAAACCCGCTTACAGACGACAAAGCATCGCAGAAAGCCCTTCGACATCTCCATAAGGCGGAAATACCGCTTTACAGCAGGAAAAACGGCGTGAGGCGCTCTGTAAAGCTGAAAAACCCGCTTACAGACGAGCAAAGCATCGCAGAAAGCCCTTCGACTATCTCCATAAGGCGGAAATACCGCTTTACAGCACGGAAAAATGGCGCGAGGCGCTCTGTAAAGCTGAAAAACCCTCTTACAGATGACAAAGCATCGCAGAATGCTTGTAGACTAGAAAGTAGACACGCTGTATCAGCGACCTGTTACAATAAAAACAAATGAAAAGGTCGAGGTGTGTCATGGGCGATATCCGTCAGCATTTTGATGAAGAGTTCAAGCGTCAAA